>JAYFQE010000011.1:0-212128 GCA_034927345.1 Clostridiaceae bacterium | reverse complement strand
AATCTTTCCCCTCTTCCTTTCCGGTGAATATAACAGAGAGGTCACACCTGTTCCCATCCCGAACACAGTAGTTAAGCTCTCTGGTGCCCACGATACTTGGCTGGTAACGGCCCGGGAAAATAGGTCTTCGCCGGAATTTATCAGGGCCGCTGGTTAATAACCTGCGGCCCTGTTTTTTTTAACAAAAAACGTAAAAATCTGCGCATAGAAACAAGTCATGATATAATAGCTTTGATGTGCCGATAAACCAACATGATTAACGGGCCTGCGGAGTGGAGGAGCGAAAGATGTGCGCCAAAATATTGATTGTCGATGACGAGCACAACATTGTTGATATTCTAAAGGCTAATCTGGAACGCGAGGGATACCAGACCGTTGCGGCTTATGACGGATCACAGGCCCTGGAAATGGGATTGACATTAAAGCCGGATTTAATTCTGCTGGATTGCATGCTGCCGAAAATTGACGGCTTCGATGTTTGCCGGAAACTTCGCCAGCAGACCAATATACCGATCTTGATGCTGACGGCAAAAAGTGAAGAGATCGATAAAGTTCTGGGCCTTGAATTGGGCGCCGATGATTATATTACCAAGCCCTTCAGCGTCAGAGAAGTGCTGGCTCGGGTGAAAGCCCAGCTCAGACGGGTGAACCTGACTGACATTGATGTCAACGAACACCAGAAGATCATGAATTTCGGCGATTTGGAAATTGACCATGAAGCTTATCAAGTACGCAGAGGCGGAGAAACCATTGAATTAACCTTACGGGAATTTGAATTGGTTCGCTTTTTGGCGCAAAATGCCGGACAAGTATTTTCAAGGGAAGCATTGTTGGAAAAAGTGTGGGGATATGAATATTTCGGAGATGTCCGGACTGTGGATGTCACCGTGCGCCGGACAAGGGAAAAGCTTGAACCGGATCAACATAATTATAAATATATTATGACAAAACGCGGCGTAGGTTATTATTTTGAAAAGAACCCATAAACATAAAAACGACAATAAGAAGGGCAGATGCTGTCATTCATGGAATTGCAAACAACAGGCCAGGTTATGCAGAACACGATGAATCTGTTTTCCGGCGACAAAACAGGCATTTTAATGAATATTCATCCGTTGATCTGGGTCGGCGGTTCTGTTGCAGTTACAATTATCCTGATGCTTCTTTTAAGCCGGTTAACCAGCCTTCGGTATCGTCATAAGAAGGATCGGGAAATGTCGTCGATGGTTAATCAATTTATTGAAGAAAGAAATAAATCGGAAGCCATTCTCACCGATTTGGATGTCGGCATCATTGCATACGGCAGTGACGGCGTCAAGATCAATACAAACCCGGCGGCAAAAAAAATGCTCTCGCCACAGGCGATTCCGGAAAGCCTGAAAGAATTTATCGATCAATATGGACAGGATAACGGCATTCAAGCCGCTATCCTTCTGGGCAACGAAACCATCGGCGGTAAAATCCAGCGAACCGACCGCATCCTGCGGGTCAGACTGAAAGAGTCACGCTTTGACGAAGGCCGGCGGGCCGGAACAATCGTTGTTCTTCAGGATATAACCGAATCGGAGCGGGAAGAGAAACAGCGCAAAGAATTTGTCGCCAACGTATCCCATGAACTGAAAACGCCCTTAACCACCATCAAAACCTATTCTGAATCCCTGCTGGAGTGGGGATTGGCGGAAAAGAACATCGAAGCCATACGTAAGGATGTCTGGCGGATTAATGATGATTCGCTGCGCATGGAACGGCTGGTTGAGGATTTGCTGCTGCTTTCCAGCATCGACAGCAAAGGGATCCGTGTCCGCATGGAATTGCTGGATTTTGCCGTTTTGGTGCGTCAGGCTGTTGAACGTCTGCAGCATCAGGCCCAGGACAAATCACTGGACATGACATGCTACACGATATCCCGCATCCCCCTGGTTTATGTCGATCGAATCGCTATGGAACGCGTTGTGACCAACCTGGTCAGCAACGCCATTAAATACACCGAAAAAGGCGGCTCCGTCAAAGTCTATATCAGTTATTTGGTGGATGATGTCTATGTAAAAGTAACGGATACGGGAGTCGGCATCGATCAGGAACACATATCAAGGATTTTCAACCGGTTTTACCGGGTGGACATAACCGGATCGCGTATGTTCGGCGGCACCGGTCTCGGATTATCCATTGCCAAAGAACTTGTCGAGATACATGACGGGAAAATCAATGTCAACAGCGTGCTGGGAAAAGGCACCGAATTTACCGTGATGATTCCAATTGCCCGAAAAGTTTTCGGCGATACGCTTAACGGTTTCTTGCTCAACAGCCCGCCCACCGATAATTTTCACCGGGCGGCCGCCGAAGAGTTGCTGCAGATCGCGCGCGACTTGAAAATGATACAACCGGAACAACAGCTAAGTGATCTGACACGATTGCAGACTGAAGTTCTTTTAGATAAAATACTGGATCGTGACGAACCGGAGCCGGCCAACGTCGGCAGCGAGACAAAGGAATTTGCCATTATTACAGATCTGCCGGAACCAGTCCGGCCGCAAGCCGCGAAGCCTGCGGCTAAACCGCTGGTTAAGTCTTCGGACGAAGCGGCCGGAACATAAAATAATTTTTATTTGGAAAGGGGATTGCTCTTGGCCAGTTATATTATTCGCGGCGGTAACCGCCTGATCGGCGATGTGACCATCAGTGGTTCAAAAAATGCAGCTTTAGGTATTATATCGGCGGCTATGTTGCTGGATGGTCCCTGTAAAATCGAGAACATTCCGGATATAGCCGATATCAATGTCATGATTGAAATCTGCAAAGGCCTGGGGGCGCAGATTCGGCGTGACGCTGAAGGAACGCTCTTTATTGATCCGTGTACGATTCAAACATACGAAGCGACTCATGATAAAGTCCGTACCATTCGGGGATCTTATTATTTACTGGGCGCCTTGCTGGGCCGGTTCAATAAAGCCAGTATCTTTATGCCCGGCGGCTGCAATTTTGGCACGCGGCCGATCGATCAGCACATGAAAGGCTTTGAAGCACTGGGCGCTAATGTTGTTATTGAATATGGCAAGATCAGTGTTGAAGCGCCGCATTTACAGGGCGAGCATATTTTCCTCGATGTGGTCAGCGTCGGCGCAACCATCAATATTATGATCGCAGCGGCAAAAGCCGAGGGTGTCACGGTGATTGAAAACGCTGCGCGTGAACCGCACATTGTCGATGTCGCCAACTTCTTAAACACCATGGGCGCCAACATTCGCGGCGCAGGCACCGACGTAATCCGGATTACCGGCGTGCCGGTCCTGAAAGCCGGCGGGTCCTATTCGATCATCCCGGACCAGATCGAAGCGGGAACTTATATGCTGGCAGCTGCTCTGACTCATGGCAATGTTACCGTGCATAACATTATACCCAAGCATATGGAGCCTCTGACCGCCAAATTGGAAGAGATGGGCGCCTTTGTTGAATCCGGCGACGATTCGATCCATGTTTGGCTGGATCCGGAATGTGAACTGCAGGCGACCAGCTTCAAAACCATGCCGTATCCGGGATTCCCGACAGACTTGCAGCCGCAGGCGACCGTTCTGCTGTGCACAGCCCGCGGCAGCAGCAAAATGATGGAGAACGTCTGGGATAATCGTTTCCAATATATTGACGATCTGAAAACCATGGGCGCCGACATCCTGATTGCCGGGCGGCTGGCGATTATAACCGGCGGCACCCAGCTGACCGGCGCCAAAGTGACGGCGCGCGATCTGCGGGCTGGAGCTGCCATGGTTCTGGCCGGTTTATCTGCGGCCGGCGAAACCGAAGTCTGTGAAATCAGCAAGGTTGAACGCGGCTATGAGAATTTTGTCAGTAAAATGAGAGCTCTGGGCGCCGATATTACCCGGATAGAAAATTGTTGACCGCAAGGACGCAGGTATGCCCGCTGCGTAGCGGCAGCAGCGGTAATGCGGTATTCGTATCCGGCGGATCGACCCGCTTATTAGTCGATGCCGGCGTCTGCTGCCGGACACTCGAACAATCCCTGGCCGAAATTGGCGAATCGGCAGACTGCCTGGACGGCATATTTGTCACGCATGAGCATTCCGATCATGTGGCCGGCGTCGGCGTCATGATGCGCAAACATCACATCCCCCTATATGTCAATCAAGCAACCTGGCTGGCCATGAAACCGATCATCGGCCCGATCGATGAAAATGATGTCCATCTTGTCGACACCGGCCGGACTACGGAAATCGGCGACTTAAGCGTGACCAGTTTTGCTATACCTCATGATGCCAGCGATCCGGTTGGATATCGTATCGAAACCCCGCGCGGCTCGATTGTGGTGATGACCGATATTGGCGAAATGGACGACCTGCTGCTCGGACAGGCAGCCGGCAGCCGGATCATTCTGATTGAAGCCAATTATGACCAGACCATGTTGATGGCCGGATCCTATCCATATATTCTCAAAAAGCGGATCAGCGGCAATCACGGCCATTTATCCAATGATGACTGTGCGCAGGCTGTCGGCCGGCTGATGGCACAAGGCACCCGTCAGTTTATCTTATCTCACTTAAGTAAAGAGAACAATTTCCCTGAATTGGCGTTATTAACGGTCCGTAATCATTTGCAGTCGCTTGGCGTCCAAATGGATCGCGATTTGCAGGTTCAGGTAGCAAGACGGTTTGCCATAACCGAACCTTATTGCTTATAGGATAGAATCATGAAATTGACGATCATATCGCCGGGCAAAATCAAAGAGCCCTGGCTGCAGGCCGGCATTGACGAGTATATCAAGCGTCTGAGCCGGTATTGTCAGGTGCAATGCCAGCAGGTCGACGACACGCCGGACAGCTGGACGCCGGCGCGGGCAAAGGAAGAAGAAGGACGGCGGCTGTTGGCGCGTATCAAGCCGCAGGCCTGGGTGGTTGTCCTGGATTTACAAGGCAGACAGCCGGATTCTCTGGAACTTGCCCGGCTTTTGCCACAATGGCTGCAGAATGGCGGTAGCGAAGTGGTTTTCGTGATCGGCGGTCCGCACGGCCTGGATCAGCCGGTCCTGGACCGTGCGCAAGCCACTCTGGCATTATCCCGCTTGACTTTTACCCATCAAATGGCGCGTTTGCTTTTATTGGAACAATGCTATCGCGCCTTTCGCATTGTCTCCGGCGAACCCTATCACAAATAGTCATTTATAATTTATTAATAATGAATCTGTACCTGCTCAGTTTCAACAATCACATCAGTCAAGATTTACTGAATACTGGGCAAAGAGCGAAAGAAATTAGATTTGGCAATTTGGGTTGTATTTTCATAGGCAGAGAGATAAAATCAGAACGTTGCAAGTGCCGAGAAAACGCAATAGGGTCATATGACCTGAAAAGTGGATTGGCGGTGATATTATGAAAAAACGACGATCTGAGCATAATCAGGCAACGCAGCACGAAAATGCCTATCTCTATGCAAATCGTCCATTTAAATGGTTTTGGGACATAATCCGGCCGGTTCGCGGTCGTTTCATTATGGCACAATTGGTGGACATCATCTTTATTTCAGCCAGCGTTATCCCGGCGACGATCACTGGACTTCTGGTTGATAAGGTTTTAACGGAGCGTCAATTAAATTTACTGCCGTTATATCTGGGTTTGCTGGTGGCTGTGCCGCTGACCCGGTCCTGTATGTCGGTTTTTGTCCGGTATCATTTTGAATACTGCTCCCAGGATTCCGTCATGCGCATCCGCGAAAGTCTGTATCGTCACTTGCAAGATCTGGATGCGTCTTTCTATAATCGATCGCGCACGGGCGACATCATGTCCAAGATGACCGGCGATATCGACATGATCAGGCATTTTATCGCTTATACGGCGTTTGCTACGATTGAAAGCCTGGTTTTATTTGTTTTCGGCACGCTGTATATCTTTACGGTCAGCTGGAAGCTGGCGCTGGTTGCCATAGCAGTCAGTCCGATTATCTTTATTTTAACATACCGGCTTGGTCGGTCGGTCAGGCCGATCTGGAGCGAAATCCGTGAAGCTTTTTCCCGTCTCAATTCTGTTGTCCAGCAGAATATTGCCGGCAACCGGGTTGTCCGGGCTTTTGCGCGTTCCGATTTTGAAGAAAAAAAATTCGAACATGAAAATGACAGCTACCGGCAGGCCAACTGGAAACATGCCCAGACTGTTGTCCGTTTTCTGCCGGCCCTCGATGCTGTCGCCAATTTTCTGACGGTTCCGGTTATCCTGGTCGGCGGCATCCTGGTGATCAATGGGAATCTGACCGTCGGCGGCCTGGTTACCTTCAACGGCTTGCTGTTTGTCCTGACCCAGCCGATGCGCAATGCCGGCAACCTGATGAACGAGATCCAGCGATATGCCGCTTCTGCCGTCAAGATCATTGATTTACTGCTGGAACATCCGCGTATTCTCCAACCGGAGGAGAAGGAACGGCAGACTTGCGGTGATGAAAACTTTGAACAAGCCCGGCATATTGAAATCAAAGGTAAAGTCGAATTCCGCGATGTAACCTTTACTTATGGTGAAAAACGGGGACATGCGCTGAAACCTTGCCTGACCAATATCAATTTAACCGCTTTGCCCGGGCAGAGAATCGGTATCGTCGGTTTGACCGGCTCAGGCAAAACGAGTCTGGTCAATCTGATCCCCCGCCTTTATGACACGACTTTTGGTGAAATCCTGATTGACGACGTGGATGTGCGCGATTATAACCTGCAGGAACTGCGGCGTAATATCGGCATGGTCATGCAGGATGTTTTCTTGTTTTCCGATACGGTCGAAGGCAATATAGCCTACGGCGTTCCCGACACCGGCAATGAGACCATCGAATGGGCGGCACGGGTTTCCGCAGCCGACGATTTCATCCGCAAGATGAGCGAAGGCTACGATACGATCGTCGGTGAGCGCGGCGTCGGCCTGTCCGGCGGTCAGCGGCAGCGCATCGCTTTGGCCCGCGCGTTGGCGATGAAACCGAAAATCCTGATTCTTGACGATACGACATCAGCGGTAGATATGGAGACAGAACAGGAAATCCAGCAAGCTTTGGCGGATAACCTGAAAAACTGTACGGTTTTCATCATAGCCCATCGAATTTCATCGGTCCGCCACGCCGATCAGATCATTGTCCTATCCGATGGCAAAATCATCGAACGGGGCACCCATGATGAGCTGATGGCTTTGCAAAGCGCTTATTATGATGTGTTTATCACTCAGGCCGGCTTATCGTCAAAAGAATTGGCCGTTAAGGCCCAGCAGGGGAAAGGAGGTGTTCAGGATGGCGCGTAACCGGTATGATATTGATGAAAATCTGGAGTCTCCTTTTAATTTCGAGCAATTCAAAAGCCTTCTGAACTATACCCGGCCCTATGCCAAACCATTGGGGAAAACTTTTACCGCCATGCTCCTGGCCAGCGCGCTAAATCTCCTGGCGCCTCTGATTTTAATGCAGGCTATCAATCAGATGATTCCGCATAAAGACGTAATCGGTCTGGTGGCCATCTCAGCCGGCTATACAATCATCGTGGTTATCGTGGCGCTTATGACTTCGTTCCGCATGCGCAATATGAATAAAGTCGGTCAGGGCATTATCCATGATATCCGGCTGGATATGTTCCGACATCTGCAGCGTTTGCCTTTTACCTATTTTGACGACCGGCCGCACGGCAAGATCTTGGTCCGGATTGTCAATTATGTCAATAATGTCAGCGATCTCTTGTCCAACGGCCTGGTCAACTCGCTGGTCGACCTTTTAAGCCTGGTGATCATCATCCTGTACATGCTCCTGGTCGATCCGGTTTTGACTTTATATGCTTTATCCGGACTGCCTTTGCTCCTGATCGGCATTTTACTCCTGAAAAATGCCCAGCGCCGCGCCCAGCAGGCTTTGTCGCGCAAAAACTCGAATTTGAACGCCTATACCCAGGAAAGTCTGATCGGCATGAAGGTCACGCAGGTTTTTGCCCGGGAATCTGTCAACCGGGGGATCTATCACCGCTTGACCAAAGAATTTCGCCGTACCTACATGAAATCCGCCATGTTGAATCTGGTTATGTGGCCTTTTGTCGATACGGTCTCCAATGCCACAGTAGCTCTTCTGTACGCGGCCGGCGCGCTCTGGCTGCGCAGTTCGACAGGCGATCCGGTATCGGTCGGCACCATTGTTGCTTTTGTCGGATATGTCTGGCGTTTCTGGCTTCCGGTGAATAATCTGGCCAATTTTTACAACGCCCTGCTCAACTCAGCCGCTTATATCGAGCGGATATTCGAATTTTTACATGAACCCGTTGTCATTGAAGACCGTGCCGACGCTAAAATCCTGCCGCGTATTGAAGGATATGTTCGGTTTGACGACGTCAGTTTTGCTTATGAATCGGGACATCCGGTGCTGGACCATGTTTCGTTCGATGCCAAACCGGGTGATTCGATCGCTCTGGTCGGTCCGACCGGCGCCGGCAAATCGACGATCATCAACCTGCTCTGCCGATTTTATGACATCAGTTCCGGCGATATCACGGTAGACGGTTATTCTGTCAGTTCTGTAAAGCTTGATTCGCTGCGCACCCAGATGGGCATCATGCTGCAAGACCCCTTCCTCTTTCCGGTTACGGTTATGGAGAATATCCGTTACGGGCGGCTCGATGCCAGCGATGAAGCTTGTATTGCCGCCGCTAAGGCTGTGCATGCCCATGAATTCATTATGCGCCTGTCCGGCGGCTACCAAACGGTGATTAATGATCAAGGCTCCGGCGTTTCGGCCGGCGAACGCCAGCTGATTTCATTTGCCCGCGTTTTGCTGGCCGATCCGCGCATCCTGATCCTGGATGAGGCGACGGCCAGTATCGACACACAAACGGAGAAAGCGCTGCAGAAAGGCCTGGACCGCCTGATGGCCGGCAGGACATCCTTTATTATCGCCCACAGGCTGTCCACAATAAAAAACGCTTCCCGCATTATGGTAATTGCCGATCACAATATTGCCGAGAGCGGAACACATCAGGAGCTTCTGGATCTGCAAGGCCATTACTGGCATTTATACAACAGCCAGTTTCAGGCTTTAATTGGCTGAGGACGACGCTGATATTCATGTCGCTGAGGTTATCCACAGAGGCCTGTGCAAAGAAAAAATGTTCGTGCTGAAAAATGAAATTGAATCGAAGGCATAATGTAAAATCCGGAGAAGCTTGCAATGAAGCGATTTTTCATCAATGATCCGGTAAATGGAGCTTTTACGCCGGCTTTCGTGAAACAGCATTGTTACAAGCGTTTTACAGAATAGTAACGTGTGAAACAATCTGCCGGGTTATGCACAGAGTTTTCCACTTTATCCACAGGCTGTGCATGATTTTTTCCACAGTATGGGGATTCAGACAGGATCGGTCTGCAGACGGTGTTGACTGTTCTTTATCCGGTTTGTTTTTGGTATAATGAGCTTTTGGGACAGGAGGGAAGGTATCCATGCAAAGCTGTGCAGTTATCATGGCGGCCGGCGAGGGCAAACGGATGCGCTCAGCGCATGCCAAAGTTGTTCAGGAGGCCGCCGGCAAACCTTTGGTCGGCTGGATCCGCGATGCTCTGATTCAGGCCGGCGTGCGCGATCAGGCATATATTGTCGGCCATCGTCAGGAGGAGGTCCGTCTGGCTCTGGGCGAGGATGTTGTTTATGTTTTACAGGAACATCAGCTGGGCACCGGCCACGCGGTTATGCAGGCCCGCCATTTCCTCGAGGGAAGACCTGGCTGTACCCTGGTTTTATGCGGCGATGCTCCGCTTATCCGTGCAGAAACGCTTCAGGCTGTTTTAAAGCAATTTGCCGCCGAGAAACCGGCTGCTCTCATCATAACGGCCGAAGCGGCGGATCCGGCCGGCTACGGACGGGTGCTGCGGGCTGCGGATGGCGCCGTACAGGCGATTGTCGAGCATAAGGACGCCAGTCCGGAACAGCGACTGGTTCGGGAGATCAATTCCAGCATGTACTGCTTTGATACGGAACTATTATTATCGGCGCTGGATAAAATCGGCTGTGAAAACCAGCAGAAGGAATATTATCTGACCGATACAATCGGGATTTTAATCAGCGAAGGTCATCGCGTGATGGCTTATCAAACCGATTTTACTGAAATTCTCGGCGTCAATGACCGGATTCAACTGCAGGAAGCGGCTAAAATACTGAACAACCGGATATTGCTGCGCCATATGCGGGCCGGCGTGTCCATCATCGCGCCGGATCAAACCTGGATTGACGAAACAGTCAGCATCGGCGCCGATACGCAGATCTTGCCTGGCTGCAGTTTGCATGGCTGTACCAGGATCGGTTCGGACGCCGTTATCGGGCCTGACAGTCATCTGACGGATGTTATAGCCGGCGACAAGGTTCATTTGGATCATGTGGTCGCCACGGCCTGTATGATTGACAGCGGCGCCGATCTGGGACCGTATATATGCATCCGTCCTGATACGGCGACTGCAGACCATACCGGCCAGCACAAGATATGTGGGGAGAATGCCGGTGCCTGAAGATAAAATGTGGCTGGTAACCGGTCTGGGCAATCCCGGCCTCCAGTATGCAAAGAATTGGCACAATTGCGGTTACCGCACCCTGGATCTTTTGGCGGAACGGCATAAGCTGGCCGTTGACCGCATCCGGTTCCACGCGCTCAGCGGGATAGGGATGATCGGCGGCTGTAAATGTCTGCTGATCAAACCGACGACTTATATGAACCTGAGCGGCGAATCAATACGGGAAGCCTCTGCCTATTACCATATTGAGCCGGATCATTGTCTGGTTATCTATGATGATGTCGATATTCGTTTTGGCCAAATCCGTATCCGGGAAAACGGCGGCCCGGGAACTCATAATGGCATGCGTTCGGTTGTCCACAGCCTGGACAGCGAGCTGTTTCCCCGCGTGCGTATCGGCATTGGACCGCAGCCGGAGTTATGGGACATTGCTGATTATGTCTTGTCCAATCTTCCGGAATCGGCCTGGGATGATCATGTTAAAGCCTTGAATGAAGCGGCTGACGCAGTGGAAATGATTCTTCAAAAGGGCATAGCTGTTGCCATGAACCATTATAACCGCCGCTGAACCGACTGATAACCGTTCTGTTTGCTGGTTCTTTTGAACAGCCTTAGCCGACAAGGAGCGTCCATCATGTCTGTAAATCCGAAAGAAAACTGGCTGGAAAAACCATCGCGTGATCCGGCTTTTCAAAAATTGGAGCTTTTATTACGCCGAAGCCAGCGTCAGCCTGTCAACATCATCGGGCCGACCGACACTCAGAAGGCCTGGCTGGCTTTGACTCTGGCCGAAAGCGTTGGCCGCCGTCCCTGCATTCTGGTGCCGGATGAATTGCGCGCCCGATCCTTGGCCGCCGACCTGCGGGCGCTGACAGCGCAGCCGGTTTTAATTTTCCGGCCGCGTGAATTGAATCTGACCGATACCGAAGCGGCAAGCCGCGAAGGTGAACAACAGCGGACCGCTGTGATCAGCCGTCTTCTGGCGAATGATTACGGCGCCCTGATCATCACGGCTGCTGCTGCCGTGCAAAAATTGCCGCCCAGGTCTATTTTCCAAAAATTCATCATCGTGTTGAAAACCGGCGATGCGGTCGATCCGGAAGCTCTCTGCCAAAGTTTATTAAATGCCGGTTATGAACGGATGCGGCTGGCGGACGGCCCCGGCCAATTTGCCCAAAGAGGCGATATCATCGATATTGTTCCGTCGGCAGCGGAAGACCGTCAGGAAATACAGGGAATCAGGCTGTCTTTTTTCGATCAGGAACTGGATGCGATCAAACGGTTTGATCCGCAAAGCCAGCGATCCAGTGAAATGCTGACCGAAATCATCGTGCCCCCGGTCCGTGAATGGCTGATCGGTCCGGATGAACATGGCCATTTAGCGGAACAAATGGCTGCCGTTGGACAGGAAAGCTACAGCCAGGCGCTGGCATTCGGTTCGACCCGGGAAGCTGCCGATCAGGTTCGGCAGCTGGCCCGCCATGACGCGGAAAAAATAGCGGCCCACCTGCATTTCAATGCCCTGGACCGTTGGCTGCCGCTGCTTTACCCGGAAGCCGCCTCGATCCTGGATTATGCAGTCGGCGATGATACACTGGTTTTTTTAGATGAACCGCTGCGTTTCCGTAACCGGATGGATGCCGCTCAGGCCGAATGGGACGAACGGACGAAAACGATGTTGTCCAAAGGCCAGGTTTTGCCGTTGACCAGCCAGGCTGTTTTCCGCGGCGTGGACATCAATATCCGTCTTGACCAGTATGGCCGGATTCTGGCGTTATGCCAGATCGCTTCGTCCGGCAACGGTATGCCGGGAGCAGATTCGGTATCGATCAGCGGCCGGCCGGCCGATAGTTTTCGCGGCCGTGAGGCTCAGCTTCTGAAAGAAATCGCCGACTGGACCACACAAGGTAATCAAACTGTGATATTTGCCGGTTCGGAAGCCAGACGGGAGCGCCTGCGTCAGTTGTTGCTGGAAAAAGGGCTGGACAGTCCGGTTTCCGCATCCGGCATGCCGCGCGGCTTTGTCTGGCCGGCAGCGGGCTTGATGGTGATCGGCACTCAGGATGTGTTTGGCAGCGAGCGGCCGGCCCGGCGGCGTCAGCATCAGGGCCTCCGGATCGATTTGTTCAGCGATCTGGTTCCGGGTGAAATGGTGGTCCATGAAGCGCATGGCATCGGCCGGTATGAAGGTCTGGTCAATCTCGAGAGCAAGGGTATTCGGCGGGATTATCTGAAGATAGTTTATGCCGGTGACGATTCGCTTTATATTCCGATGGAGAGTCTGGATCAGATCCAGAAATATGTCGGCGCCGAAGGCCGGGAACCGCATTTATCCAAATTGGGCGGCCAGGAATGGACCCGGATGAAGGAGCGCGCCCGGGAATCGATCCGCAAGCTGGCTACCGATCTGGTACGCCTGTATGCCGAAAGGGCAGCTGTCAAAGGCCGCCATTTTGCTTCTGATACGGTTTGGCAGCAGGAATTCGAAGAGAATTTTCCCTTTGAAGAAACACCCGACCAGCTGCGCAGCATGAGCGAGATCAAGCAGGACATGGAAAGCGATAAAGTGATGGATCGCCTGTTATGCGGCGATGTTGGTTTTGGTAAAACAGAAGTCGCTTTCCGGGCTATCTTCAAATGCGTGATGGACGGCTGTCAGGCCGCTATGCTGGCGCCGACGACGGTCCTGGCGCAGCAGCACTTTGACAATCTGCGCCAGCGTATGGCCGGATTTCCGGTCAATATCGGACTTTTAAGCCGTTTTGCGCCGGAGGCGATGCAAAAGAACACCCTGAGCGGTCTGGCTCACGGGAAAGTGGACGTTGTGGTCGGAACCCATCGCCTTCTTTCTGCCGATGTCCGGTTTAAACAGCTTGGCCTTCTGGTCGTTGATGAAGAACAGCGCTTTGGCGTTGATCATAAAGAGAAACTCAAAGCGATCAGTCCGACGGTCGATGTGCTGACCTTAACCGCGACGCCGATACCACGCACGCTGCATATGGCCATGTCCGGCATACGCGATATCAGTGTCCTGGAAGAGGCGCCTCAGGACCGGCGCCCGGTGCAGACTTATGTCATGGAATATGACCAGGAGATCATTGTTGAGGCGATTCTGCGGGAAATATCACGCAACGGTCAGGTCTTTTATCTGTTCAATGACACGCGCCGGATTATGGAAAAGACATCCGCACTCGAGAAGCTCCTGCCCGGCGCCCGCATTGTTTATGCACACGGCAAAATGGGCGAGAAACAGCTGGAGGAAATTGTCAGTTCTTTTATTGCCCATGAAGCGGATATCCTGGTTTGTACAACGATCATCGAATCCGGTATCGATATGCCGAATGTCAATACCATTATTGTCGAAGACGCCGACCGGCTCGGCCTGTCGCAGCTCTACCAGCTGCGGGGCAGGGTCGGCCGTTCAGACCGGCAGGCTTTTGCCTATGTCACTTATAAACGTGATAAAGTCCTGACTGAAATTGCGGAGAAGCGGCTTACGGCCATCCGTGACTTTACCGAACTGGGCGCCGGCTTTAAAATCGCCCTGCGGGATCTTGAGGTTCGCGGCGCGGGAAATCTTCTCGGCGCCGAACAGCATGGGCATCTTGATGCGATCGGCTATGATCTCTATTGCCGGATGCTGGAAGAAACCGTCAAGGAGCTGCAAGGCGATAAGCCGCCGGTCAAGATAACGGCCGTAGTCGATCTGGATGTCGACGCTTTTATCACCCGGTCCTATATCCCGGACGAAGGGCAGCGTATGGATATGTACCGGCGGGTCGCAGGCATTGCTACGCTGGCCGATTATCAGGATGTGCTGGACGAATGGCTCGATCGGTACGGCGAACCGCCGGCTGCCGCTTTGACCTTGGCGGATATTGCCTATATCAGATCGGCAGCTGAGCGAAACGGGATTAATCGAATCTGCCAGCAGCAAAACAACCTGGTTCTGACCTATGCCGAAAACTTTACGCCGGACATGGCCATTTTATCCCGGTTGCTTGTGATGCCGGCATATAAGGGGCTGTTGCTTTTTAATGCCGGCACCAAACCTTATCTGGTCTTCCGCAACGCGGCGCGGGAACGCTGGATGATGGCCGAGCAACTGCGCCGGCTTTTCATGGCGGCAGAACCGGAAGCCGGTGCTGTGGAGCGGTCCGGCGTTTCAACCGGATTACCGAATGCCCGAAGTGGGGATACGGCGGAAGCCGGTTAATCGTTCAGCGGAGGCCGGCCTTGCCGGCCGAGATGTTTTTGCAGCTTGATGAAGTCGTCGGTGTTGCCGACCAGCATAAAACCGGCCAGATTGTTGCTGCGGTAAACAAGTTTACGGTAATTGCCGTTCTTTTCATCCAGATGGACGTCCAGTTCATAAGGCGGTTCAGCTGCCAGGCCCTGGTCACCCTGAACGGCGACATGGGTTTCCATCGTATGGATGACATAAGGCGGCGGCGTCCGTTCGAAGACTGCCTGACCGCCGGCTGCGTTTATCCCGGCTACCTGGCCTTGCCGGCGGGCGGACGACCAGAGGCCAAACCAATACCCTTCCGGTTCGGCTGCATCGCCGGCTGCATAGATATCCGCCAGGTTGGTCTGCATGCGCAGATCGGTGAGAATGCGGCGCTGAACGGCGATGCCGCTGCCGGCGAGGAAGTCCGCAGCCGCTCTTACGCCGATGCTGACCAGGATCAGATCCGCGTCAATTTGCCGTCCGTCTTGCAGGCGAATGCCAGCTGCCGCGCTTGCCGGATCTGCCGACAGACCGAGAATTTCCGTTATGTCCGCAGACAGAATAACCGTTACATCCAGTTGGCGGACTCTGCCGCATAACACGGCGGAACCGGACTGGTCCAGCTGATTCATAAGTAGCCGCGGCGCTTTTTCAAGGATTGTGACCGGCAGACCCCGGCGACGGATATGATAAGCTGCTTCCAGACCAAGTAAACCGCCGCCAATAACGGCGACCCGGCTGGCATGCCCGAGGGCGCCGGCCAGATCGAGGGCGCTTTGCATCAACCAAAGCGTGTGTACGCCCGGCCTGTTTATCCCGGCAATCGGAGGGATGAAGCTTTGGCTGCCGCTGCAGACAATCAGCTTGTCATAAGACCGATAACGGTTGTCTGCAGTTTGAAGGCGGTGATGAGCCGGGTCGACAGCCGTTACCGATACTTGTGTTTCGATCCGAATGCGCTGCTGCTCATACCATTCAGCGGGATGTATCGTTAATTGACCGCTCATGGCGGGTTCATCCAATACTTCACAAAGCCTCAGGCGGTAATAGGGCAGAAAGCTGTCCTGTGTCAAGATGGTGATCGGAATTTCCGGATTTTGCCTGCGCGCCGCTTCGGCTGCCGAAATGCCGGCAATGCTGCTGCCGATGATGATCATTGGCTGTTCCATATGTCCTCCTTGTCGTCCCCCGCCGGTTTGTTATACGCGGACGCTGGTATTTGCAGCCTTTCCGCAGTATGATAATTTCAGTATAACATGGAAGCCGGGCTGTCAATGAACTGGATTGATCTTAGTCTGCCGATATCAAAGGATATGCCGGTATATCCGGGAGATCCGGCTGTTGACTTGAGCGTGTTCTTAACCCATGAGCACGATCAGGTACAGGCTACTGCTTTGACCATGAGCTGCCATGCCGGAACTCATCTGGATGCGCCGCGCCATTTTATTCCGTCAGGCCTGACTGTGGACCAAATTCCTCCGGATTGGCTTTCCGGACCGGCCTTTATCACATCATTGCCCTGGCGGCCCGGTTATCATCTGGATTTACGGGCAGCCGACCTGTCCGGCTATCAGGACGGGGACATCTTGCTTTTAGCAACCGGTTGGGACAGCCGCGCCGGCAGTCCGCTTTTTTACCAGGATATACCTTTGTTTGCATCCGGCAGCGCCCAATTTCTCTTAAGCAAAGGCGTCCGGGTTTTTGGCCTGGATCTGCCGACGATTGTCGAAGCAGCAGAACCGCCGCGGCCGTCGGCCATGCATCAGAGCTTACTGGGCGCCGGATTGATTGTAATCGAAAGTTTAGCTCATTTAACTGAATTGGGCGGTCAGCGCGTCGATTTCATGGCCCTGCCGCTGCGTCTGGCCGGCTGCGAAGGCAGTCCGGTCCGCGCCGTGGCCCGGAAGATTGCCCTTTAAGGGTTTATCAGGATGCTTCCGGACGGTTAAGCATATTGCGGCAGATCAAGGTGATGCCCGCCGATATAGCCGTAGTCCATAAAGAAAAAATCAAAAGGCCGGCCACCTGGCTTGACAGGACGGTAGCGGCGATGATGCTGATGACTGCGCCGGGGGCGGCAGTTATGGCCAGCACAAGGATATAGATGAACAACTGGATCGTTTTTCCGGGCATCCCGCCAAACAGATAGTCCGTCAGCAGGCTGGCGGCAATAAACAAGAGCGAAATAGCGATCCGCGCGATGATGCAGGTTGCTATATCCAGCGGATCGGCCTGAACGATGAGGCCGATCGGGATCATCGTTAAAATCGACAGGATTGTGCTTTTCAGAATATGTTCGGCGCAGATCATGACTAATTTCCTGAAAGGGTTGGCAGGCACCAGGTAGATATAAGGGTGAAGGAGTTCTTTAGCCCAACGGCCCATGAACGATTCAAAAAGCATAATGTAAACAGAGAAAAAGAACGCCGGTAAAATGCCCTCTTTACGCAGAAAAAACGCGAAAAGCCAAGTGACGAGCAAAAAGATAATCGAAACCGCGTCGAGGATGAAAACCTTGGATCGGCGGTTTTCCAACAGATGCTTGTAAAAGAAAACCGACGCGCCGGTACCTCTGCCGATGCCCAGTTTGCCCTTCCGGACTTGATGCGGGGCCGATTCGGCAACTTTTCCTTCTTTGCGGGCGTTCAGCGCCGTAAAAGTCGTTTCGGCGGCGACAATGACATCCTCGTAATAATCGGAATTCAATTTAGTCATCAGAAGAATAAGCAGACCAGCCAATAAAACCGTTAAGCCGAAACCATAGAAGATCAGCCCGATATCGCCGTTCATCAGGCCGACGGCGAAAGCCTGCAGCCAGCCGGCAATCGGGATGAGCCGGTAGACCGGCTGATTGGCGCCGGCAACCAACGCCGCCAACTTATCTTCGGCACTTAAAACAGGAAGTAAAACGGAAATGACGATCAAAGCCGAAACGCCATAAATAATAAAGCGGATCGTCGTTTTACGACGGTCATTGCCGCTTGAAAACGAGTATATGCCCATGGCCGCCAGCTGCGACGTGAAAACAACCAGCATATAGCCGACGATGATGGACAACAGATCAAAAATGCCGGCATTGTAGGCATTGGCCAGCCAGCCATATTGAAAAACCAGGAAAAAGGCCATCATCGCTGTTGTTCCCAATTGGCTGACCAGACCGTAGGTAAGAATTCTTTTAGGCGAAATCGGAGCGCAGAACAACAGGTTGACATCGGCCATCGAGTAGAAACTGGCTCCATTATTCAGGCCGGCCATCATGCCGATAACCATGATCATGGCATATAAAGCCAGCATCATGGCGTATACTTCATGAATATCACCGTATTCATGCGGTTTCTGTTGCCCCATGAAGGTGGAAAAAACGGTTAACCCAAGCATCAGCACGACCAGAACGGTTACGATGAGCCGGGCCGGCTTATGCACCAACTCTTTCAATGAATTGATTGTTCGCCTGCGAAACTGATAAAACAAAGCGTCCATTATGCTTCGGCCCCTTTGCCTTCCGTAATTTCGAAAAAGAGTTCTTCCAGACTCTTTTCATCCGTATCGCCGCCGATATTCCGTTTGGTTGCCGCAAAAGTGCCTCTCATCATGATATGGGCTACATCCCAGTAGTCTTCGACACTGTCCAGCATGTGCGTGCTGATCAATATGGCGCAGCCGTCCGCTTTCAGTTCGCGAAACATATTCTTCAGTTCTTTGATGGCGTGAGGATCCAGCCCAACCAGAGGTTCGTCAAAAATTAAAATCTGCGGTTTATGCAGCAGCGCGCAGCAAATCGACAATTTCTGCTGCATACCTTTGGATAATTCTTTGCCCAGCTTATCGGCTTTATCGGTCAGTTCGAAGCGTTCCAGCAATTGGCCGGCATAATCCTGCCAATGGTCCAGACTGTAAGCGCGGGCGATAAATTCCAAATGCTCGTTGATCGTTAATAAATCATATATGGCCGGCATTTCGGGTATATAGCCAAGCCGGCGTTTGGCGTCCAGACTTTTGTTCGGATAACCGCAAATTTCGATATTACCGGAAAAACGCAGCAAGCCGGCGATACATTTGATTAAAGTCGATTTACCGGCTCCATTGGGACCGACCAGAACGGCGATCTCCCCGTCGGCGACTGAAAAGCTGATATCATTATTGGCTATCAGACTACCATATTTTTTTGTGACATTTTGCACGACAAACATCGTTGTTATCTCCAATCGCAGGATATTGCCAATCTGAATAAATCTATTTGTCAGTTTAATATCATAACACAGGGGAGATTCAAGCGCAAAACTGATCGGATGGTCGTCTGACCACTGTGCGGTCCCGCTGATCCGACCGGCGATGCCCTGTGACTTGGCGGGCGTTATGCCATGACATTTTCGTTGATCAACAACACGCTGATCCAGGACACGTTGCATTTTTTCACGTTATGCCGTATAATATCGAAGTTGTGTCCCGGTGGCCTAAAGGATAAGGTGGCAGTTTCCGGAGCTGCTGATACGGGTTCGATTCCTGTCCGGGACGCCAAAAAAACCGCTGAAACTTCATAAAAGTCCAGCGGTTTTTTAATTCTCGGAGCCGGCTGCGTCGGCGATCGGTGCGATCGGCCGGTTCCCCCGGTCGGATCGCCGGCGTGGAGCAGCCGGCTCATCAAGAAGATTTATTTTTTATTCGGAATTTTCAGGATCGTTTCACGAATGGCCGCTTTGACGGACTCATCCGTTTCAGTCTCGTTTAAATGCTGTAAATGTGTCTTGGTGACCTGGTTCTCCATCACACCCATGCTTTGCACGGTAGCCAGGCGAATGGCCGGATCAGGATCGCCTAATAAGTCGATTAAGCTGTTGACTGCTGCTTCATCGCCGATTGTTCCCAGTGCTTTTATGGCCAGGACGCGAATATCCTGCTTTTTATCAGTAAGCAAAGCAACCAGTTTGGCACTGTTCCGTTTCTTGGCATACCGTTCTATTTTTGTACCCTTATCGGCGAATAACATAATAAGTCCTCCTCGTGTTCTGCATCAGCGGCAAATACAAAGTCCATTTAATTTTTTGGGCTTAAAGGAATTATATCGCTAGAATGTGAACAAATTGTAAAGATATGTTCGCGGCTGCGTAACAAATATTGTCAAAAAAGCAACAAATCCCAGATTATCCATTCACGGGCTTTGACAAAGTACCATCTAAACTTTACCATAAATGAGAGATGCAACAAGCAATGAAATCAGGTGGAGCATACTGAGAAAACGGTGCTGTCCGGATCATGCGGGCTGCCCGGCAGGAACTCAGGATATTGATTATGAAATTTTACGGGGTACTTTACCGTTTTTGCCGATGTGTTATACGCTTGGTGCGGCCGACTTATCGGGTCGATCACCAGGAACGGCTGATCGAACCGGCCGTCTATTTATGCCGCCATTATAATACTCATGGCGTTTTTATGACGATGCCTTGGTTGAACATGCCGATACATCCCTGGTCTTTACATGTTTATCATGATAAAATTCTTTGTTATCGTCAGATGATGGATTATACGCTGACAAAAAGATTCGGCTGGCCGAACTGGAAAGCCGGCCTGACTGCCCGCGCCGCGTCGTCTTTCTTGCCCCGCTTGATGCGTTCGGCCCGGGCAATACCGGTATACCGCGGCTCGATGAAAATTCTGCATACCTATCATGCGAGTCTGGCGGCTCTCCTGAACAGCGAGAGCTTGTTGATTTTTCCTGATCGGGACTACACCAGCCAGGAACGGAATATGGGCGATATGTACGAAGGTTTTTTAGCGATCGACCGCCTCTATTTCCGGCAAAGCGGCCGCCATATTCCTTTTGTTACGCTGTATGCCGATCCGCAAACGCATATCCTGCATGTCGGCGAACCGATCCTGTTCAGCGGCAATTCCCGCGATCCCGGGGAGCGCGCCGTCGTTTACCAGGCCATTAAAAGACAGCTCAGCGGCTTGCCGCCGGAAAAGGCTGCTTTATGATATCTGTGATTCATCCGCTCGATATCGGAACCGTGAAACTCGAAAACAATCTGGCGCTGGCGCCGATGTCCGGCACTTCGGATTTAGCCTTCCGCCATATCTGCCGCCGGATGGGCGCCGGTCTGACCGTTACCGAACTGGTCAGCGCACGGGGCATGGCCTATGATCCGACTTTACAGCGCAATTGGCGATATCTGGCTATTGATCCGGCTGATAATCCGGTTGCTATCCAGTTATTTGGATCCGATCCGGCTGATTTTCAGAAAGCGATCCGAATCATCGGCCGTCATCCGGTTTTACAGCGCTGCAGTCTGATCGACTTGAATATGGGTTGTCCGGTTGCCAAAGTAATCCGCACAGGCGGCGGCAGCGCTCTGATGCGGACGCCCGGGCTGGCTGCGCGTATTGTCGCGGCCAGTGTTGCCGAAGCGGCAAATTTTAATTTGCCGGTTACGGTAAAATTCCGCAAAGGATGGGACGACAGTCAAGTAAACGCCGTCGAATTTGCCCGGCTTTGTGCCGACGGCGGCGCCGCCGGCCTGACGATCCATGGCCGGACAAGGGAGCAAATGTACGGCGGAAAAGCCGACTGGCAGATCATCGCCGCAGTTAAGGACGCGGTGTCGATTCCTGTCTTCGGCAACGGAGATATCCGCTCGGCCAGCGATGCCGAACGTCTGCTGGCACAGACACGGGCCGACGGTGTGATGATCGGCCGGGCCGCCCAGGGCAATCCCTGGATTTTCCGCCAGATTCTGGCCGCTCTGGATGTCGGGCCGCCCGGCAAGCCTGCGGACATGAATGCTGCCCTGAAGATTACACCCGAAGAACGGATCGATGTTTTTTTTGAACATCTGAACGGCTTGTGCGCGTTAATCGGAGAAGCAACGGCAGCGCGGGAAATGCGCAAACATCTGGCCTGGTATATGAAAGGACTGCCGGGAGCGGCTGCCTTTAAAGCCAAGGGCATGACGGCTGAAAGCTGCAATGACTTGCGGGTCGTATGGGAAGATTGGCGTATTTACTGCCAGAAATATTGTGTATATTTATCATAGAAGTTGTTATATTTGCATAGTATAATGGATTGCACAGCGTCTATGCTGAACCCGTATATCCGGACCGATATGTCCGGATCGGGAATGGTATTTAATTAAGGGGGTATCCTGGATATGAAAAATTATCCCGCAGCAAAAATCCGCAATCTGGTTCTGCTGGGTCACGGCGGAGCCGGTAAATCCGCATTCGCGGAAGCCGTCTTGTTCAATGCCAAGGCCACGGATCGCCTGGGCCGGTCGGCGGACGGCAATACCGTTATGGATTTTGATCCCGAGGAAATACGTCGCAAAGTATCTCTGAATACGTCGATCGCTGCTTGCGAATGGCGCGATTGCAAGATTAATCTGATCGACACGCCAGGCGATTTTGACTTTTTAGGCGAAGTGATGCAAGGCATCCGGGTCGCCGATGCCGGCTTGATCTTGATCAGCGCCAAGGATGGTTCTTCCGTCGGTTCGGAAAAAGCAGTCCGTTTATGCCGTAAAAAGAATCTGCCGGTGATTTTTATGATCAGCCGGATGGATGAAGCTAACGCCAATTATCATAAAGCTCTAGAGAGTCTGCAGACAACGTTCGGGCAGCCGGTTGTTCCGCTGGCGATCCCGATTCTCAGCGACGGTAAGATGACCGGCGTGATTGATGTTATCGAAAATCAAGCTTATGCTTTGGATGCCAAAACCGGCGCCGCCGCTCCCATCGCCATGCCGGATGCCCAGCAGGCCGTTGTGGACGGTATCCGCGATACCTTGAATGAAGCCGTGGCGGAAACCAATGAAGAACTGATGGAAAAGTTTTTCAACGGCGAGACGTTCACCAATGAAGAATTAGCAAGCGGCATCCGTGCGGCGATCAGTTCGGGTTCGCTCTATCCCGTTTATGCGGGATCCAGCACGGTAAACTGGGCGATCAGCTATACCATGGACCGTTTGATCCAGTTGATGCCGGCTCCGTCCGATCTGCCTGCCGTTCAAGGTACGGTTCCGGATGATGCGGACACGGCTGTCGAGGTTGCCTCCAACCCGGCCGCTCCGCTGGCCGCATTTGTATTCAAAACAATCGCCGACCCCTTTGTCGGACGCATCTCGCTTTTCCGGGTATATTCCGGCGTCTTCAAAGCCAACAGCACGGTTTACAATCCGAACCGCGAAAAGGAAGAACGCATCGGTTCCTTATTCCTGATGTTGGGCAAGAAACAACTGCCGGCCGACCAGATCGGCGTCGGCGACATCGGCGCCGTGACCAAACTGCTGGTTACGACGACTAACGATACGCTTTGCGACCGCAGCCGGCCGGTCTTGCTGCCGCCGATCAAATTTCCGGTGCCTTGCCTGTCTATGGCCATCCTGCCCAAGGTCAAGGGTGAAGAAGATAAAATCGTCGCCGGCTTGAACAAGCTGAAAGATGAGGATCCCGTCTTTGCCGTTAAAAATGACGGCGAAACAAGACAGATAGTCATTTCCGGCTTGGGCGAACAACAGATCGACGTTCTGCGCAGCAAGTTAAAATCCAAATTCAATGT
Source organism: Clostridiaceae bacterium (assembly GCA_034927345.1). Lineage (GTDB taxonomy): Bacteria > Bacillota > Clostridia > Saccharofermentanales > UBA5734 > JAYFQE01. The sequence continues at coordinate 188,841 of JAYFQE010000011.1, read as the reverse complement.
GGAAGCTACGCTGGAAGAACCTCGGGTGCCCTATCGCGAGACGATCCGCAAGAAAGTCCGGGTTCAGGGCAAACACAAGAAACAATCCGGCGGCCATGGCCAGTACGGCGATGTTTGGGTTGAATTTGAACCGGGCGAAGCCGAAGGATTGACCTTCGAAGAAAAAATCTTTGGCGGTTCGGTTCCGAAATCCTTCCATCCGGCTGTTGAGAAGGGTTTGCAGGAAGCGATCAGCAAAGGTGTTTTGGCCGGATATCCGGTTGTCAACCTGAAGGCGACCTTGGTTGACGGTTCATACCATGATGTCGATTCATCGGAAATGGCTTTCAAAATTGCCGCCCGTTTGGCTTATAAGGCCGGTTTGCCGCAAGCATCCCCTGTATTGCTCGAACCGATCAGCACAGTCGAGATTCATATCCCCGATGATTTTCTCGGCGATATCATGGGCGACATGAACAAAAGGCGCGGCCGCATCATGGGCATCAATCCAGGCGATGACGGTCAGGTCGTCGCCGCTGAGGTTCCGACTTCGGAAATGGCTAAATATGCCACCGATTTAAAATCGATGACGCAGGGCCGCGGTTGGTATACCATCCAGTTCGCCCGTTATGAGCAAGCCCCGCAGATTGTCTCCGATAAAGTTATCGCCGACGCAAAAGCCCGGATGGAAGAAGAAGAAGAATAACTATTCCGGCTTTTATACGGCATATACGGGTCATATCAACAGGATTATCATGAATTAGAAAAATCACGCCTGCGGTCATTTATCGCAAGCGTGATTTTTTAAGTTTTAAGAAATATTTCCAGCGTGACGGGGCCTTTCGGCGGTTCAATGCTCCAATTGGTTTGCGCGGGTGTAAGACCGGCGCAAAAACGGTTATGCATGATAGAACATTTGCTTCAATGGCGGCGTAACGCCGGTTTCAGGATCAAAATCCATGGTCAGAATATCTTTCATGTATTCGTTCCAACGGTCGACAACCGGACTGGCAGCTTGAACGCGGGCGGCCTTTTCAGGATCCGGGCATTCGTAGTAACCAAAAAGCTCATTGCCGCATAACCAGACGGTATAATTATGAATACCGGCTTCATTCAAGACGGCAGTCATTTCCGGCCAGATATGATCATGGCGGTGTTTGTATTCTTGTTCTGAACCGGGTTTAATGTGGGCGTGCCAGGCGACACGCTGAATGTGTTGTTCGTTTGTCATGTCTTCATCCCTTTCACATTATGGTCATGAGTTATTATAAGCTGTCTGCCCCGAGGCGGCAACAGGCCCCCGGAAGGTTTGCCGTCTTCCGCCGGAAGGCAAAAGGCTCATCAGGCAATCGTGTCAGGCGGCTGCAGCCCATGAATCACCTTTTCCAGTATCTGGATGACTTCCGCGCGGTTGCGCTGGCTGGACGGGATCTGATGAATAAAATCATCGAAATAGTAACTGAGCGAGTGAATAATATTAGCTTCATTCAGCTTAATGATCGCAGGATTGTTGCCGGAGCTGTCTGCCGAAGAAAAAAGTGCTCCGCAATTCTCCCAATAACTGATATTGACTTGCATTTGCTCCATGGTGGACGATTGCGGATACAGATACAATTCATAACGGTCATTATGCCGCAGCTCATCGATTGTCCGCTGCAGCCAGGCTTTAATATCCTGTTGGCTGAGCGGCAGGGGCTGTCGCAGCAGAATATCGCAATCAGAGCGCAGGGCAAGGTCATCCATACGGATTCTTTCCATAAACGATAAGGGGATGATGTCAATCACTGTATGCTGTGCAGATTGCGGCTGCAGCGCCTGCCGATATTCATCGGGCCAGGCGGCCGGCAGCCGGCTGTTTGTCGGCTCGTCGGCCTGGCCGTTCATGCCGGTCAGAACCTGATTCAGCACGGCGGCGGGGAGAAAAGCACTATTTAATTGGTGCCGTAAGTGAATACAGGAGCAGGCCATGATATTGTTATGAAGTGCTTCATCCAAACGATCCTGAATATTATTTAATGAAAACAAGACAAACAGCGGCGTGCATACCTTGAGATAATCCTGGAATATATGGGTATAATAATGGATGGTTTCTGCATCGCGGTAAACAAATGTCAAATCATCCTGGTCTGCAGCGGTTATCGATTGAGCGACGACCGCCTGTCGGCCTTCCAGAATAAACTGGGAGTGCCGGATGATTCGCTCCGCATATTTCGGATAATAGTAGGAACTCAGATGACCGGCTAAATGTAAAGGCATCCAGTAGTGGAGCATGGTGACAATTTCGCTGATTTGGCGGTTAAGACCATGGATAATCGTAATGTGATGGCCTTGCCGGATAATCTGCAGCAACAAAGCGGCCCAAAGCTGAACGAACTGGCGGTCTGTAAGCAGCCAGTCCATCGGTTCCTCGCTGATTAACAGCAACTGGCACGGTTCGTTAAGGTTTAGCACCTGATAAAGAAAATTTATAGCTGCCTGGCGTTTACCGGCAAATCCGGTAAATACCTCGCAGGACAGCGTTTGCCCGACCGATTCGGTTATGGTCCAGCCAGGATCCTCAATAGCTGTTGATCTGGCGGCAGCTTGTGCGGTTGTCGTGCCAGACGTCGTGTCCTTCTGCTGCAAATTCAACAAACCGGCTATCTGAGAGATCAGTCTGGCCGAATGTTTGAGCTGTACGGGTTCATTCTGGTTTGGCGGTATGCTGGATTGTTCCGGGGTGATAAACCAGTTCGATAGCGTTCGCACCCGGTTTGCTTCATTATCGATTTCATCATCCGGCATATGTTCAACAATCAGATGGTTCAGATAATCACGTTGATAGGGATAGGCATTCAGACGAAGAAAATAAGTGGCCAAAGCCGGAATATGTGGCGAGTTTGTTGCGATTTTCCGCTCCCCAGTCTTCCAGCGACTGATTAAGGAAGCGTCGACATTTATACCGCGCGCCAGCTTGCTGTTGCTTATTTTAAAGACATCCATTAAAACATTAAGTTTTTCATGAAATTGCATGCGTCCCTCCCATCTTATCCAAGAGAATCACACTTTTGCGATTATGGCATGAAATGGCATGAAATGTCAATAAGATCTTGTGCGCTGTCATAAAAAAACCGAGTGATTCAAACGTGCCATTTAGGCAGCTTCATGATAGAATATCCCATAAATCCGTTTCCGGATCCATCCGGACTTGCAACGGATCGCCGGAGGATTCCATGACCCTGTTAACCCTGATTCTGCTTGGCTTGAGTTTATCGATGGATACCTTGGCTGTAGCCGTGGCTACCGGTATCTGTAAAGGTGATATTCAACTTCGCCATGCGATAAAAGCCGGTCTCGTTTTTGCCTTGTTCCAGGCGTTGATGCCGGCGATCGGCTGGTTTGCCGGCACACGCATCATCGGCTTGATCCAGCCGTTCGATCACTGGCTGGCCTTTGCTTTACTGGCTTTGATCGGCGGCAAGATGATCTATGAAACGCTGCATGAAACAACGCTTTCAGACGATGACGCGTCAGGCGATTCTGCCCCGGCTTGCCCGAAAGATGATCCGACGGCGCTGGGCCGCCTGATTGTCCTGGCGCTGGCGACCTCGGTCGACGCGTTAGCGGCCGGCATCAGTCTGGCGGTCGACAAGACGCCGATTGCTTTTGCGGTCGGCGTCATCGGCGGCATTACCTTTGTGGTTGCCGCTGCCGGCATGCTGCTGGGTAAACGTCTGGGCGTGCTGTTTCAACGTAAAGCTTGTCTTGCCGGCGGTTGTGTTCTGATTTTACTGGGCGTGAAAATCCTCATCGAACATATGGCTAACTTATGATTCAGGCCGGAGAAACCGGCAGCCGAATTGCGCCGCCTGTTGTTTCTTGGCAAAAAAACTGCTATTATAGGTCTAAACCCAATCCGGCAGCCCCCCGTTTTACCATGCCGGATCAGTCTTCGGCATTTGGCCGGAGCGATAAAAAGGAGACTCACCACCGTGGAAGATGGCAGTAGTATAGACTACTTACTTACGGCTGTTGCCCAGCCGATTTCTTCATCCACATCTTTGATCCTCGATCTGATTATTCTCGTCATTCTGATTTCGATCAATGCTTTCTTTTCGGCGACTGAGATTGCGGTCATCACTTTAAATGACAATAAAGTCAGGAAAAGGGCTGAAGAAGGCGATCATATCGCTGAAAAACTGGTGCGGCTGATCGATAAGCCCGGCAGTTTCCTGGCAACCATCCAGGTCGGCGTCACACTGGCCGGCTTTTTGTCGTCGGCTTTTGCCGCCGATATTTTCGCTGACCGCCTGTACCAGCTGATCGGCCTGAATGTACCGGCTGCCCGAACGGTCAGCGTGGTTGTTGTTACGATCGTCCTGTCCTATTTTTCTCTGGTCCTGGGCGAACTTGTCCCTAAAAGAGTTGCCCAGCACAACCCGGAGAAGTTTGCCGACAGCGTCGCCGGCATTATTACGGTCCTGGGGATCATTTTAAAACCCTTTGTTTTTTTTCTGACGGTATCCACCAATTTTGTCCTGCATATTCTGGGCATTGATCCGAATAAGAACGACCGTTCGGTAACAGAAGAAGAAATTCGCATGATGGTGGATGTCGGCCGCGAATCCGGCAATATCCACGAAGAAGAAAAGGAAATGATCGACAACATTTTCGAGTTCAACGATAAAGAGGCGTCTGAGATCATGACTCATCGGACCAACATCGTATCGCTTGAGGTGGAGGCCAGCTACGCGGAAGTCCTTGACGTGGCCGTTCATGAGAAATATACGCGCATCCCCGTATATGAAGACAGTATCGATAATATAATCGGCATTCTGCACATCAAGGATTTGTTGTACCATGCGGCCGAAGGATTGAAACAGCCCTTTTCCCTGCGCAATATGATCCGGCCGCCCTATATTGTGCCCGAATCGAAAAATATCGACGCCCTGTTCCGTGAAATGCAGCGCGACAGAGCCCAGATGGCTGTCGTTATCGATGAGTACGGCGGTACGGCCGGCATTATTACCATAGAAGATCTTCTGGAAGAAATTGTCGGCAATATGCAGGATGAATATGATGAAGAAGAACAGGAGATCGTCAAGAAAGACGAACAGACTTATATCATCTCCGGTATGGCTTCTCTGGATGAAGTCGGCGAAACCATCGATGTTGAATTTCCCGATGAGGATTTTGATACGCTTGCCGGACTGGTCATCAGTATTTTAGGCCGTATTCCCGATGAACATGAATATCCGGAAGTTAAATTTCGAAATTTGCTGCTGAAAGTTCTCGACATGGATGAGAAACGTGTTTCCCGGATTCAGGTGACCATCCTTCCGGAGCAGCCGCCGGAGGAAGAAGAGCATGAGAATTGATCCGGAAGGCTGCAAAGCTGTATTTTTCGACCTCGACGGGACCCTCCTGGATACGATTCCGCTGATTGTCGACACCTATCACGAAGTCTTCCGGGCCTGCCTTGGCCATCAGGGCGACGACCGCGACATTCTCTCCGGTATCGGCGAGCCTCTGGACACCTATCTGCGCCGCGTGTCGCCCGATAAAGCCGATCAGATGAAAGCTGCTTATCTGGCGTATAATCATCAGCGGCTGGAAACCCATGTCGGTATCTTTGTCGGTGTTCCGCAGATGCTTGAAGGGCTTGCCGGGCGAGGTATTCCTTTGGGGGTCGTTACGTCAAAACGCCGGGACGCGGCGGCGCGCAGCCTGGAACAATTCGGACTGACGCCCTATTTCAGAACCTTGATCACCAAGGAATCAACCATGCGGCATAAACCGCATGCCGATCCCCTTTATGCCGCCATGCGCGAGCTGGGGCTGGATAACCCGCTGCAGGTTGCTTATGTCGGCGACAGTTTGCATGACCATGCTTGCGCTCGCGCCGCCGGTTGTGTCAGTATATTGGTCGGGTGGAGCGCCATGCCGCTGAACGGCTTGAAAGCTGCCGGCCCGGATATCTGGCTTGAGCAGCCGTCCGATTTACCGGCCTGGTTTGACCGGGGTTGTCCGCTCGAGCCGGTTCAAGACGGCGCAGCGGCAATTATGGCGGAGAAGCCGGACCGTATGGAGGGGATTTAATGGCAAGATATGGCTATATGCTTCTGGATCAAGCCGATGCGGATGTCAGCCGCCAGGCCATGCAGCTGGACAGTATCGGCGGATTTGACCGCATTTTCGTCGATCGTCATTTACGTGAGAACAGCGGGCGGGAACAGCGCGACCGGCTGATCGCCCTGCTGCAGCAGGGCGATGTTGTTTACGCGGCGGCGGCGGATCGCTTTTGCGACCATCTGCGTGATTTTCTGAATTGTCAGCACCAGATCGCCGCTTCAGGCGCCGACATCGTCCTGCTGCAGGAGAATCTGGACAGCCGGACAAACGCCGGCCATCAGACCATCCGTGTCCTGCAGGCTTTTGACCGCCTCGATTTCTCGTATCAGTCCGACCGGAAAAAGGCCGGCATCCGGCAGGCGCGCGCCGACGGGCGCCGGATCGGCAGACCGCCGGTTTCTATTCCGCCGGGCTTCCGGGAAATATGCCGAGCCTGGGCCGAAGGAAAAATTAACGGCCAGGAAGCGGCCCGCCGCAGCGGCCTGCGCAGCACCAGTTTTTACAAAAAGGCGGCGGAGCTGGGCTTTCAGGCGCCGTCAAGACGCAAAAAAATGTGAAAATGCCATATTGCTGTCACAATGATCCGGTATGATCTTGTCGAAGGCGGATTGTTTATCTCTGCCCAACTGTGTATAATAGGCCAATACGGCTGATTTCAGGTAAAGGATGGATCCAAGCATGAGCGATGCCAAAAAAAATCCGGAAAAATGGAAAGCTGAAGAATTGCGGGCTCAGCGTAAAACCCGCCTGGCTCAGATGAAATCGAAAGACGGAGGTAAAAAACCGGTTCGCAACCGCAATCCGATCGCCCGTCTGCTGGTTGTTTTGATCCTGGTTGTCGCCTTGCTGATTACCGGCGTATGGACTGTAATCCGTTTAGGCATACCGCAGCGTAGTTTGACGGCGCTGACGGTCGGCTCACAGAAGATCCGTGCGATCGAACTGAATTACTATTATTATACGCTCCTGCAAAATTACAGCCTGGATCCGAACGATTCCGACAGCCAGGAAACCCTGAAAGCCGCCAGCGGCGTTGACGGATTCCCGACCAATGCCGATTATCTGAAGGACCTGGCCGCCAAGCAATTGCAGCAGAATGTCATCTTAGCCGATCAGGCGGCGCAGAACGGCGTAACGCTGGGCGAAACGGAATTGGCACAGATCAAATCTTATTTTACGAGCCTGTCGTCGGCCGCCACCAGCGCCGGCGAAACTTATGAAAACTATCTGGCCGCCACATTTGGCACCGGCGCTACGGAAGAAGCCTTGCAGCCGGTCCTTGAACGGTATCTTCTGGCTTATAAATATGCCGATGTGAAGAAAGCATCCTTTACCTTTACGGATGATGAAATTGCGGCGGCCTATGAAACTGCCAAAGATTCTTATGATGTTGTAACCTATCGCGTGTTCTATATTGCTTCCAACGCGGCTTCCGACGCGACCGACGCCGAGGAGACCAAAGCTATGGAGACCGCCCGGAACAGCGCCAACGAAATGCTGGGCAAGATAACAGACAGCGCGTCCTTCCATGATTTGAGCATTGAATATGCAGCCGAAGCCGACAAAACCAAATATGAAGACGATGCCCAAACCCTGAAAGAAAACGCTCATAAGAGCGATATCACCCTTTCGGCACAGTCGACATGGCTTTTTGATGCGGCGCGCAAAGACGGCGATAAGACTGTTATCGAATCAACATCCGGGTATTATGTGCTTTATTTCGATTCACGCACCAAACCGGTTTATCAGCATGTGGCCGTACGCCATATTCTGATCAGCGCGGCCAAGAGCACAGCAACCGAAGCGGAGATTGCCACGGCAAAAACAAAGGCAGAAGCGATTTTAGCCGAATACGAGGCCGGCGCGAAGACGGAAGACGCTTTCGGCGAACTGGCAAAAGCTAACAGCGCCGATTCCAATGCCGCGCAGGGCGGTTTGTATTCCGATGTCGCTCCGGGGGATATGGTCGCCGAATTCAATGACTGGTGCTTCGACAAATCGCGTAAAGCAGGCGATACGGCGATTGTCCAGACTGATTACGGTTTCCATGTCATGTATTATGTCGGCGAAGCCGGAGAAGATTGGGCTCTGAACGTAGCCAGCAGTTTGCAGTCGACAGCCTATAGCAACTTCCTGACTGAACAAGAAAAGAATTACCCCTATACCTACAATGCCTTGGGCATGCGGTTTGTTCATTAATCCGGCGGCTGGGCGCGCCGGCAGCGGCACGCGTCTGATTACGCCATAATCATTAAAATATCGGGGGGAGTCGGCGCCGGTAGGCGGCGGCTCCCTGTCTGCGTCGGCCGGCAAAAAACGCAGAGTTCTTGCCGGTTTGTCTGAAAAACAATTAAGACTGAGCAAAGAATGAGAATGATTTGACGAAATAAAAAAAAGGTGCCATTTTGCGTTGACACTGAACGATCTGAGTGCTATCATTTTATAACGCGTCATAAGGTGGAGGCGTATCGCTTGCGCTTTCTGGCCGCAAAAGACTCTTTTTATGTCAATTATAGCATTTGCAGAGGAGTCGTCAATATTCTATTGTGACTGACCAAAAAACGGCCAGGCCGGAAAAATGCGTGAGGTGATCATTAATGGTGCGTCCCGTCAAACTGGGAAGAGCCGAGAGAATGTCCTACTCAAGGATCGACGAGGTTATTGACATTCCGAACCTGATCGAAATTCAGAAAAACAGCTATCAGTGGTTTCTTGATGAAGGATTAATGGAAGTCCTGCATGACGTGTCCCCGATTACCGATTATTCGGGAGACATTGAACTGTCGTTTATCGACAAAGAATTCGACATCAACAGTCCGACGTATTCGATCGAAGAATGCAAGGAGCGCGATGCTAATTTTGCCGCGCCGCTGCGGGTTAAAGTCAGACTGCATAATCGCAAAGACGACATACTCAAAGATCAATATATCTATATCGGTGAATTTCCGATTATGACCGATACCGGTACCTTTATTATCAACGGCGCCGAGCGGGTTATTATCAGTCAGCTTGTTCGTTCTCCGGGCGCTTATTTCGATATAACGCGCGATAAGACCGACAAGGATTTGTATTCGTCCCAGATTATTCCCAACCGGGGCGCCTGGCTGGAATACGAAACCGACGTCAATGATTTGCTCTGGGTTCGGGTTGACCGCACCCGCAAATTTCATCTGACTGTTTTTCTTCGTTCATTGGGCTTTGGCACCAACGAGCAGATTATCGAGACTTTCGGTGAAGAAAACAGCCTGATGCAAACCATGTTGAAAGACGGCTGCCGTAACCGTGAAGAAGGATTGCAGGAGCTTTATAAAAAACTGCGTCCGGGTGAACCCGTATCGGTCGAGGGCGCCGAAACCCTTTTGAACAATATGTTCTTCGATCCGAAACGTTATGATCTGGCCCGGGTCGGCATTTACAAAATCAATAAGAAACTGGCGCTGGCAACCCGCTTGATCGGCCATAAGGCCGCCAATAATGTTGTCGACGAACAGGGTGAACTCCTGGTCGCCGCCGGGGAAATCATAACATCTTCGATAGCCCAAAGCATCCAGGCCGCCGGCGTCAACGAGGTGTCGGTCTATCCGATGCTGGTTGTCGGCGATACCGTTAACCAGCTGGAAAATCAACTGAAAGTTATCGGCAACAACCGCGTGGATGCCCAGGATTACATCAGCCGTTTCTTTACGCCCGAAGAACTGGGCGATTTGGATACTGTCGCTCTGGGTCTGACGGAGAAAGTCCGCACCGGTGTTCTGCGCGGCCTGATCTTTGAAGCCAAGGCTCAGGAGAATCCGATAGCCGATTTGAAAAATCTTTTAATGAGCCAGATATCGAACCTGATGCCCAAACATTTAACCGTTGAAGATATCGTTGCTTCGGTCAGCTACATCATCGGCCTCGAATATGGTATCGGTGAAAAAGATGATATCGATCATCTGGGCAACCGCCGTATCCGTTCGGTCGGCGAACTGCTGCAAAATCAGATTCGGGTCGGCTTTTCCCGTATGGAACGCGTTGTTCGCGAACGTATGGGCACGTTAACCGATATGGCTGCCGCAACACCGCAGATGATCGTCAATACCCGGCCGGTCAGCGCCGCTGTCAAGGAATTTTTCGGTTCCAGCCAGCTGTCGCAGTTTATGGACCAGCCGAATCCCCTGGCGGAGCTTACGCACAAACGCCGCCTGTCGGCTTTGGGCCCCGGCGGATTGTCGCGTGAGCGCGCCAATTTCGAAGTCCGTGACGTTCACTCATCCCATTATGGACGGATGTGCCCGATCGAAACGCCTGAAGGTCCGAACATCGGATTGATCAACTCGCTGGCGACATACGCCCGCGTCAATCGGTACGGTTTTATCGAGACGCCCTATCGTGTCTACGACAAGCAGGCCGGATTAGTGACCCGCGAAGTCCGCTATATGACGGCAGATGAAGAAGATTATTATAATATCGCTCAGGCCAATGAACCGCTGGACGCAGAAGGCCACTTTATCGACAAGAAGATCGTTTGCCGCTACCTGGATAAATTCCTGGAAGTCGATCCGTCAAAAGTCGATCTGATGGATGTATCGCCCAAACAGCTGGTTTCCGTAGCTACCGCGTTGATTCCTTTCCTGGGCAACGATGACGCCAACCGCGCATTGATGGGCTCCAACATGCAGCGCCAGGCCGTTCCGCTGATCAAAACCGAAGCGCCGATTATCGGCACCGGCATGGAATATCGCGCCGCCAAAGACTCCGGCGTCTGCACCGTCGCCCGCAATGATGGCGTGATCGAATATGTCAGCGCCAATAAGATCGTCATCAAGGCCGGCGCCATGAATTTTGACAGTTATAACCTGATCAAATATCAGCGTTCGAACCAGGGCACCTGCATCAACCAGCGTCCGCTGGTGCGGAAAGGCGATGTCGTCAAGCGCGGCGATATCATAGCCGACGGCCCTTCCACCGATAACGGCGAATTAGCGCTCGGCCGCAATGTCCTGATCGGCTTTATGACCTGGGAAGGCTACAACTATGAAGACGCCGTTCTGATCAATGAGCGCCTGGTCCGCGATGATGTTTATACTTCGATCCATATCGAAGAATACGAATGCGAAGCCCGCGATACCAAGTTGGGTCCGGAAGAAATCACCCGTGAAATCCCCAATGTCGGCGACGACGCGTTGAAGGATCTTGACGAGTACGGCATCATCCGCATCGGCGCCGAAGTTCATGCCGGCGATATTATCGTCGGTAAGGTAACGCCAAAGGGCGAAACTGAGCTGACCGCCGAGGAACGTCTTTATCGGGCCATATTCGGTGAGAAGATCAGGGAAGTCCGCGATACGTCGGTACGCATTCCGCACGGTGAATCCGGCATTGTCGTCGACGTCAAGGTTTTCACCCGTGAAAACGACGATGACCTGAAACATGGCGTCAACAAGCTGGTGCGGGTCTATATCGCCCAGAAGCGCAAGATCTCCGTCGGCGATAAGATGGCCGGCCGCCATGGCAATAAAGGTGTTATTTCCCGCATCCTGCCGGAAGAAGATATGCCTTTCCTGCCGGATGGCACTCCGTTGGACATTGTCCTTAATCCGCTGGGTGTTCCTTCCCGTATGAATATCGGTCAGCTGCTGGAAGTCCATCTCGGCCGCGCGGCCCAGATGCTCGACTGGAAGGTGGCAACGCCGGTTTTTGACGGCGCAACCGAACAAGACGTTATTGAAGCGTTTGCCGAAGCCGGCATTGATGAAGACGGCAAGACAATCCTTTATGACGGCCGCACCGGCGATCCTTTCGAAAGTAAGATTACTGTCGGCATCATGTATTACCTGAAACTTCTGCATCTGGTTGACGACAAGATCCATGCCCGTTCCATCGGCCCCTATTCCCTGGTTACCCAGCAGCCACTCGGCGGCAAAGCCCAGTTCGGCGGCCAGAGATTCGGAGAGATGGAGGTCTGGGCTCTGGAAGCTTATGGCGCCAGCTATACGCTGCAGGAGATTCTGACCGTCAAATCGGATGATATCACAGGTCGGACCAAGACCTACGAAGCGATTGTCAAGGGCGAAAGCGTACCTGAGGCCGGCGTACCGGAATCCTTCAAGGTTCTGGTTAAGGAACTGCAAAGTCTGGCGCTGGATGTACGGATATTCTCCAATGAAAACGAATTACTCGATATCAAGGAGTCGGTGGAAGAGGAAAATGACGTTCCGGAAATCGACCGCAGCAAACTGGACGAACTGATGGGCCATACCGGCGGTGACGAAAACTTTGCCGCTTCAGGATTCTCCGAAGGGAACCTGGAAGAAGACGGCAGCGTTGCAGCCGACCTGGATATGAATGAATCGTTCGAGGATTTCGCCGATCTGACTCTGCCGGAAGTCCTGGAAACGCCGGAAGAAACCGACGATTTGCTGTAAATTTGAACCGCCCGGAAGTATTCCGGCGGCGTTGATCGTAATTTGTAATGTGCGGAAGGAGACGGCGCTCAATGTTTGAAATGAACAATTTCGAAGCCATCGGCATCGGCTTGGCATCACCGGAGAAGATCCTTGAATGGTCTCGCGGTGAAGTGAAAAAGCCGGAAACGATAAATTACCGAACCTTGAAACCGGAACGGGACGGCCTGTTCTGTGAAAAAATATTCGGACCGACCAAAGACTGGGAATGCCATTGCGGTAAATACAAGAAAATTCGTTATAAGGGGATTGTCTGTGACCGCTGCGGCGTTGAGGTGACAAAGTCAAAAGTCCGCCGCGAACGCCTCGGTCACATCAAGCTGGCAGCCCCGGTATCTCATATTTGGTATTTCCGCGGCATTCCAAGCCGTATGGGCCTGATCCTGGACATGTCCCCCCGCAATTTGGAGAAAGTTCTTTATTTTGCCGCTTATGTCGTGATCGATCCGGGCGTATCCCGTTTTTCGCCGCGTCAGGTCATTAATGAAAAAGAATATCGCGAAGCGATTGAAGAATTCGGCAAGAACGCGTTCAGAGCCAAGATGGGCGCCGAAGCGATCAAAGAATTATTGGCCGGTATCAATATTGACGAGATGGCAGCCGAACTGCGGGAAGATTTCCGTACGGCCAGCGGACAGAAAAAAGTACGGATCATCAAGCGCCTCGAAGTTGTCGAAGCTTTCAAGAAATCCGGCAATCGTCCGGAATGGATGATTCTCGATGTCCTGCCTGTTTTACCGCCGGAATTGCGGCCTATGGTTCAGCTGGACGGCGGCCGTTTCGCGACTTCCGACCTGAATGACCTTTACCGCCGCGTCATCAACCGTAATAACCGCTTGAATAAACTCTTACAATTGGGCGCGCCGGAGATTATCGTCCGTAACGAAAAGAGGATGCTGCAGGAAGCCGTCGACGCTTTGATCGACAACGGCCGCCGCGGCCGTCCGGTTACCGGCGCCGGCAATCGCGCCTTAAAATCCCTCTCCGACATGCTGAAAGGAAAGCAAGGCCGTTTCCGCCAGAATCTGTTAGGCAAGCGCGTCGACTATTCCGGCCGTTCGGTTATCGTTGTCGGGCCGGAACTCAAGCTGCATCAGTGCGGTTTGCCGAAAGAGATGGCTCTGGAACTGTTTAAGCCCTTTGTTATGAAAAAAATCGTCGCGGCCGGTCATGCCCATAATATCAAGACTGCCCGCCGCCTGGTCGACCGGGCTAATGACCTGGTCTGGGATACATTGGAAGAAGTCATCAAGGATCATCCGGTTTTGCTGAATCGCGCGCCGACGTTACATCGTCTGGGCATTCAGGCTTTTGAACCGGTTCTGGTTGAAGGCCGCGCCATCAAACTGCATCCGCTGGTCTGCACGGCCTACAACGCCGACTTCGACGGCGACCAGATGGCCGTTCACGTGCCCCTGTCGGCCGAAGCTCAGGCTGAAGCCCGCTTCCTCATGCTGTCAGCCAACAACCTTTTGAAGCCGCAGGACGGCAAACCGGTAACCGTGCCTACCCAGGATATGGTTTTGGGTATTTACTATCTGACCATCGACAAACCCGGCGAAATGGGCGAAGGCAAGATTTTCACCTCGATCGACGAGGCTGTAATGGCTTATGACGAACATGAACTGGGTTTGCGCGCCAGAATCAAGATCCGCATTACCAAGACGATTCAAGGCAAAGTTTACAGCGAACTGATCGAAAGCACTTTAGGCCGGTTCCTGTTTAATGAAATCATCCCGCAGAACCTGGGCTTTGTCGATCGCAGCAAACCGGAAAACCGGCTTAAGCTGGAATGTGATTTCCTGGTCGGCAAAAAGGAACAGGGGCAGATTATTGAACGCTGCATCCGGACTTACGGCATTTCCGAAACAGCGGCGCTTCTGGACAAGATCAAATCCATGGGTTACCGTTATTCAACCAAGGGCGGTATTTCCATCGGTATATTCGACATGATTGTTCCTGATGTTAAAAAGCGCTTTATTGCCGAAGCGGAAGCCCGCGTCGATTTTGTCAATCATCAGCATCAGCGCGGCCTGCAAAACGACGAAGGCCGGTATCGCGCCGTTGTCGAGATCTGGCGCAAGACGACCGATGATATTACGGAAGCCCTGAAAGCAAATTTAGGTAAATACAATCCTGTTTATATGATGTCGCAATCCGGCGCCCGCGGCAATATCAACCAGATCAAGCAACTGGCCGGCATGCGCGGCAATATGAGCGACACATCCGGTAAAACCATCGAAATTCCGATCAAGTCCAACCTGCGCGAAGGCATGAATGTACTGGAATTCTTCATTTCCAGCCATGGCGCCCGCAAGGCCTTGTCCGACACCGCTTTGAAAACCGCCGACTCCGGTTATCTGACCCGCCGGCTGGTTGATGTCGCCCAGGATGTCATCGTCCACGAGATGGACTGCGGAACAAAAGATTATGTAGAAGTCAGCGAAGTTGTGGTGGGTGGATCCGGCAAAGCCCGTCGTGTGGTGAAATCACTGGCCGACCGGATAACCGGGCGCTACGCGGCGCTGGATATTATTCATCCCGAGACCGGCGAAATCCTGGTTCCCGGCAATGAATTGATCAGCAGCAAGGCGGCGGACCAGATCGTTCTGGCCGGCATCCTTCAGGTCCCGATTCGTTCGGTTCTGTCCTGCCGGGCCACCCATGGCGTCTGCGCCAAGTGCTACGGACTGAACCTGGCATCAGGCGAACCGGCGGTCAGCGGCGAAGCGGTCGGCATTATGGCTGCCCAGTCAATCGGCGAGCCGGGCACCCAGCTGACCATGCGTACGTTCCATACCGGCGGTATTGCTTCCGGCGATGACATCACACAAGGTTTGCCGCGTGTTGAAGAGTTGTTCGAAGCCAGAAAGCCGAAAGGGCAAGCCATAATCTCTGAATTAGCCGGCGTAGTCCGCGTCGAGGAAACCGGCAAACGCAAACGCGACATCACGGTAACCGCGGCTGACGGAGAAACCGTAACCTATACGATTTCACTCAGCGCGCCCCTTTTAGTCAACAGCGGCGATACGATAGATGCCGGCGACCTGCTGACCGACGGCTCGGTCAATCCGCATGACATTATGAGAATCAAAGGTGTTCGCGGCGTCCAGCAGTACATCATCAAGGAAGTTTTAAAAGTATACAAAAACAACGGCGTTGAAATCAATGACAAGCATATTGAAATCATCACACGCCAGATGATGCGTAAAATCCGCATCGATGATCCCGGCGATACGGAATTGATGACGGGCAGCATCGTCGATATGTTCGATTTTGAAGCCGAAAACAGCAAGGCGCTGACTAACGGATTGACTCCGGCGAGTGGTAAACGTGTTCTCCTGGGTATCACCAAAGCGTCGCTGGCAACGGATTCTTTCTTGTCGGCAGCGTCTTTCCAGGAAACGACCCGTGTTTTGACCGATGCCGCGGTAAAGGGCAAGATCGATCCTTTGTTGGGATTGAAGGAAAATGTTATTATCGGCAAACTGATACCTGCCGGAACCGGAATGATGCGTTACCGCAACATTACCGCGGTTCCTGTCGTCGAACAGAATTTCGACATGCTTGAAGTCTGATTCGGCCCGGTTGTCCTGAACGATCCTGATCCGAATTTAATTGCTAAATGAAAACCCGTCTGCCGGATTCCGGCAGACGGGTTTTTTATCGGGAGTTTATTTGATCGGACTTGCCGGTTCTTCCGCTATTCGGGCCTGATTATTGGTCTTGTCGTCGGCGGTATCATGAGGACGGCGGATCAAATAGGATGTGGATGTGTCAGATATTTTACCGGTTTTGGGATGGTCGGCCAGCCACTCGGTCAGTTCAGGCTGCCGCGCCGTATAGCCGGTCAGATAATCGAGCGACACATGATAGAGGTCGGCTATGGTCATCAGCGTTTCCAGATCGGGCGTTCTTCTTCCCAGTTCATAATGGGTATAGGTTCCTCTGGGTAAACCAAGTGCTTCAGCCATACATTTTTGCGATAATTCGCGTTCTTTACGCAATTGCCTTAACCGATATCTTAACAAATTAGGCATATCAGACACCACCCTCATGACGATTATAACGACACAATGTGGCAGCATGCAACTCTTTATTAAAAATATTCTGCTATATGTCGCGAAATGGATCAAAATAGGACGTTTTTAGTTGACAATGTCGCGATACGCAACTATTATGAATATAATATATTTAGTTCAGATTAAATTATTTGGATATAGAACTGAAAACCGGATAAACAACAGAGACGGAGGTTTTATCGTGCGGGAATGGCTTTTGATGGAAAGAAGAAGAAGAAATATGACCCAATTGGAATTGGCGACCAAGGTAGGTATATCACGGGCTTATCTTACCCAGCTTGAGCTGCAGTTGAGAAATCCTTCGATAAAAGTCGCTAAAAAACTGGGTACCACATTATCTATAGACTGGACCCGATTTTTTGAAGATTTAGAGTATTAACGCAACCGCATTATTGGGGCAAATAAAGCGCTCCGTATGTCTTGCCGGTATAGCTGCCGGTTATGCCGGCCCTTCCTTGATAGATTCTCAGAAGATCTCCGGATAGAAAAGACGGTATATCTTTGAAAATCAGCGGCACGGCGGTCATCAGCTGCAACTGCAGCAGCGCTTCAATCCAGACTGATGATTCTTCGGCCGGTCTGGCTGCTGATAAGTCGAGGACCGCTGCCGGCGGATCGTCATCCAGCTGGTCCAGAACATCGTCGGCCAATTGGCCGGGCGTCTGGCATAGGATGACCGGCAATCCGGCTGTTGAATCCAGGGAAACGCTTTGACGGGATGAACAAATCCATTGGCCGCAATCAGAAGGCTTTTGCCGGGTGAAGGCCGGCTGCAGCTGCAATTCATCAGCCAGCCGGGCGATATACTCAGGGTCGGTGCCGCAGCAGCCGCCCAGCAGCCTGACACCGGCGGCCGCCATCGGACGCATAGCCGCGGCAAATGCCGCCGCCTGCATGGGGAAGCGAGTCTGTCCGTTGATCATATACGGCATACCGGCGTTGGGTTTGGCCAGCAAAGGCAGCGGGCTTATGGCCAGAAGCGGCTGCAGCAGTTCGATCAGCTTATCCGGACCAAAAGAACAATTCATGCCGAAAGCGGCCGCGCCCAGGGCGGCGAGTGTGATCAGGCATTCTTGCGGCGTATTGCCCGACAGTGTGCGGCCATTAGCCTCGAAAGTCAGCGAAGTCATAATCGGAAGATCGCATTCGGCTTGTACGGCCAGAACGGCAGCCCGCGTTTGCGCCAGATCCATCATGGTTTCGGCAACAAACAAATCGACACCGGCTGCCAGCTGCGCGCGCACCTGCTCACGATACAGGCTGACCAAATCTTCAAAAGCCAGGTCGCCGGCCGGGCTGAGGAAAAGGCCGGTCGGCGCCAGGTCGCCGGCCACCCAAACCGATAATTCCGGATGATCCTTATGCCATTGATCGCGGACCGATGTGCTGATGGCAGCCAGACGGCGGTTGATGTCGCCTGTTTCATCCGGGTTCAGATGATGGGCGGCTAATTTAAGCCGATTGGCGCCAAAAGTAAAAGCATAAATGATGGAACTGCCTGCAGACAAATAAGCATGCTGTAAATCTTCGAGGACCGTCGGATGGTCGAGGACCCACGTCTCCGGACATACTCCGGACGGCATCCCGGCAAGCTGCAGTTGTGTGCCGGTGGCGCCATCCAGAAGCAGAGGTCCGGCTGCACATAAAGCATAGAATTGATCGGTCGTCATGGTGTTTCCTCCTCATAGGTCGAACCGTCAGGATTTAAAAACTGGATGTTTTCGATCCTGTCGGTCCAGGTGGCGGCAACAGCGGCATAAGAATGGCCTGTCGGATTAATGGTCAATCGCGTCAGCCGATTGCAGGTGATGAAGACTTCCGGACGGTAATTGGCGATCAGGGCAGAAGCGCCGGGTTGGACAAAATCTTGCAGGATAATGGACTTATCCGGCAAGCGGCTGTTGGATGTCGCCGGCAAAAGCAGCAGATCATAATCATATTGAGTTGCCCGCTGCAGCAAATCCGGCCAGCTTACAGCCCGCAATTCGACGGTCAAGCCGGCTTGACGCAGGGATTCCGTCATTTTTTCCGCCATAGACCGGTTGTCAAATAAAACATTTGATTCAACACCCTGAAAATAATAAAGGATTAAGGTGCGGGACGTCAATTCACTCAACGCTGCCTGTTGTAATTCGCTTAAGGTCCGCCCGGCGGCTGTCAGCAATACCGCCAGACGCTGCGATGGCCGCTGAATAATTCCGTCGGCCTGGGGCTGCGGGTTAACCAGAAAATATGTGTCGACACTGGTCGTAAAAGTATTGAACGTATAACCGGATAATTCTTCAGCGCGCTGCTGCATCCGGGTATTCCATAAATTACGGACAATATCGAGTTTCCCTTCCTGAAGCAAAGTATATTTGTCATCCGATTCAACTTGTTCCAGCAATATGGTCTGAACCTGGCCGCCGTAACCTGGCCGCAACTGTAAGACCGCTTTATCGCCGGTTATCGAGGTTTGATAAAAAGAACCGCTGCCTTCGGGCGGCAGATTCTTGTCCCGCATTTCATAAACACGATCCATCGCGCAAGCATAATAGTCAGCTTTTAATATACCGATAGTTAAAAAATGATAGTCTGGTTCGTCGACCCATTCAGCCATTTGAAAATCAAGGGCCTGCGCGGCATCGTCGGCTGTTAATGAGAGCAATTCCGGCAGTTTGTCTTTGAGAGGACCGTCATAGGAACTGGATAAAAGGCACTGGTATGTAAAAAGCACATCCTGGACGTTGACAACACGGCCGTCGCGAAATGTATGATCACCGCGCAGCTTGACGGACAGAACATGTGTTTCGGCATTGTAGGTCCAGGAATCAGCCAGCTGGCCGACCGCCTGGCCTTGCTCGTCGATCCGGATCAGGCTTTCAAAAATAAGCGAAACGGCATCCTGTTCTCCATCGCCGGTGGAATAAAGCGGGTTGATTGTGGACAAGGTTTCATCAATCCCGACCGTCAGCGTTGTTCCCCGCGCAAAAGCTGCGGCCGGTACGCCGGCTGTGGATTGGCCGGCCGTCGTGCCGATTTCAGTTTCGGTGGCGGATGTTGCTGTTTTCTGCCAGTTGCCGACGGCAAAGGCGAGAAGAGTCAGGAACAGAAGAACCGTCAGAATCGAGACGCCATATAAAACATGCCGGCGCCAGGCCAAGGCCGGCAGCCGGATTGGAAATGGGCTGCGTTGTTCTTGTTTCGGCTGCTGCTGGTTATCTTCCGGCGTCATGGGGTTCATCATACCATCCTGTTCATTCGGCTGTCTGCCTGACGGCAAGCGCGTCCGCCGCGCGGGGGGAAACGCTGTTATTATAACATGACTTGCTTATCCTGCGCAGCAGACGCCCCTTGACAACCAACAGCGAGGCGGTATAATTATCCTATAGTCAAAGATAGTCAAAGTCAAACGAAGGCTCATATCGATTTTTTACAGATGGAGGTGAGGATCATGGCCCGTATCAGCGACTTGGTGGAAGCATTGCTCAAGCAGATGATCGAGCAAAATGGCGGGCGGATCGAAATCACCCGCAGCGAACTGGCCGACCGGGTCAATTGTGTGCCATCGCAGATTACCTATGTTCTGGCAACCCGTTTTACCAACGATCAGGGTTATCTGGTTGAAAGCCGGCGCGGCGGCGGCGGCTGGATCCGGATCCGCCGGGTTCAGATGGTGGATGAAGCCCACTATCTGATGCACGCGTTAAATACGATCGGCGATTCATTATCGCAGCATCAGGCTGAAATTCTGATTCGCAATTTTATCGATTATGATATTGTCGATGAACGAGAAGGACGTTTACTGTTAGCCGCGGTTTCCGACCGCTCGCTCAATGAGATTGAAGCTGATCGCAAGGACCGTATCCGAATGATGATTTTTAAGAATATGTTGACAAGTTTAATTGTCGGCTGAAAGGGGTTTGAATATGAAATGTGAAAAATGCCAGCAGCGGGAAGCCACGATACACCTGTCCCAAACCCGCCAGGGACAAACTACTGAGCATCACTTGTGTGAAGGGTGCGCCAAGGAGCTGGGCATCGGGCACAATTTGTCCGATTATTTTGGAACGATCGGCAACATTTTCGGCTCCGGATTGCTGGGCGGCAGCAGCATATTCAACACCACCGGCGGCATTCCGGCGTTTGGAGCGTCAGCGGGCAGCAACATCACCTGTCCGTCCTGCGGTCAGAGTTATGATGATTTCCGCCGTTCCGGCCTGTTTGGCTGCAGTCATTGCTACGAAGCCTTTGCCGACCGGCTCGATCCGGTTTTCCGCCGTGTGCAGGGAGGGGTCCGGCATATTGGCCGCAAGGCGTGTACGACATCCGGCCAGAAGGAAGAACAAATGCTGCAGATTAAGCTGAATGAATTGAAAAAGGCGCTGCATGAAGCCGTTCAGGAGGAAGCCTATGAAAAAGCCGCCCGCCTGCGCGATGAAATCCGCACTTTAGAGAACCGCTTATGTTCTGATGGAGGTGAAAAGAAATGACCTGGTATATTGATCAAGGTCCGGAAAGCGACGTTATTGTCAGCAGCCGGGTGCGTCTGGCCAGAAACTTGAACCATTATCCTTTTCCCCATCGGATGGACAGTCAGCAAGCGCGTCAGGCAGCCGACGAGATTGTCCAGGCTTTTTACCGCGGCGATGAAGAACGGAAACGCAATTATCTTATGGTGGATCTGGATACTTTAAATGATGAAGATCGCCTGTCACTGGCTGAGAAACGCCTGATCAGCGACGACCTGGCCAGAAAAGGCCAGCAGCACCGGGCCATTATCAGCCGGGATGAATCGGTCTCGATTATGATCAATGAAGAAGATCATATCCGTATTCAATCGATGCAGGCCGGCATGAATCTGGAAGCCGCGTATGAGGCGGCAGCTCAGGCGGCCATGATTCTGGAGCATTCGCTTTCACTGGCTTATAATGAAAAATACGGTTTCTTAACAGCCTGCCCTACCAATACGGGCACCGGCATGCGGGCATCGGTGATGGCGCATTTGCCGGGACTTAATATGAGCGGGCGGATCAAAGATACGATCGACGGATTGACTAAGCTGGGTTTTGCCGTGCGGGGTTATTACGGCGAGCACAGCAAGAGCCAGGGCAACCTGCTCCAGATATCCAATCAGCTGACCCTGGGTATTTCGGAAGAGGATCTGATTAATGATTTGAAACGGATGCTGCAACAGCTGATCGAACAGGAACGCAAAGTGCGGCGGGAACTATACCGGCGCCAGCCGCTGCCGCTGGAGGACCGGATCATGCGCGCCTACGGCATCCTCAGTCAGGCCCGGCTGATCCAGACCGATGAAGCGGTCAGCCTGTTGTCGGATTTGCGTTTGGGCGTTTCGCTGGGTTTGCTGCGTGATCTTCACGAAACAGATATCAACCGGATCCAGAACGCCATCGGCCCGGCATCGATCCAGAAAGCTCACGGCCGCGCCATGACGCCGGAAGAACGGGACGGCGCAAGAGCTGCGGTTATCCGCGATCTGCTGCCGAAGAAACAATAATCTGCCCATTTAATGATGAACCCGAACCCTAGAAATGATCATGATTGATGATCGAATATAAAGGATAACATGGAGGTGTTAACCATGATGATGAGATTTTCTGAAAGAACCGGCGGTGTCCTGGGAGTTGCTTATCAACTGACCCGCTCCTATCAACTGGCCTATATTGGCACGGAGCATCTGCTGGCCGGCATTTTAGCCGAAGGGCAGGGCCTGGCTTATGATGCTCTGCAAACAGCTGATCTCAGCCTGGATAAAGTCCAGAGTGTGATCAGTCAGATGAATTCGAAAGAACCGGAAGAACAGCCGCCGGAAGAAAACCTGGATGCGGAAAAAGTGATGAGCATGTTTACACCCCGGACCAAGCGGGTGGTTGAACTGGCCGCTTATGAAGCGCGGATGCGTCAGCTGGATGTCATTGACCCGGAGCATCTGCTGATGGGCATCATCCGTGAAGGCGACAGCGTCGCCATGAGGATCATCAAGGCCACGGGCACCGATCCGCGCCTGATCTATAATCAGCTGGCGCAGAATCTGGCCAGCCAGCAGCCCGGCGCTGAGAATGAAGGCGAAGAAACTGATGATTCCGGCGCTCAGGATCCGGATATCGCCGAGATTAACCGCGGCCTGAACGCAAGAGACGGTAAATCCGAAAAGACGGGCAAAGGAAGCGGCAAGTCCAATACGCCTACCCTGGATAAGTTCAGCCGTGATCTGACCACCGCCGCCCGTGAGCAGAAATTTGATCCCATCATCGGCCGCGATGAAGAAATGAAAAGGGTCATGCAAATCCTGTGCCGGCGTAAAAAGAACAATCCCTGCCTGATCGGCGAGCCCGGCGTCGGCAAGACCGCCATCGCCGAAGGCCTCGCGCAAAAGATTATCAGTGACGATATCCCGGAACTCTTGCGCAATAAGCGGCTGGTTTCTTTGGATATGGCCGGTATGCTGGCCGGTTCCAAATACAGGGGCGAATTCGAAGAACGCTTGAAAAAAGGCCTTGATGAAGCGGCCAAAGCCGGCAACATCATTTTGTTCATTGATGAACTGCACACCATCATCGGCGCCGGAAGCGCGGAAGGCGCCATGGATGCCGCCAATATTCTCAAACCGCTGCTGGCCCGCGGCGATCTGCAGGTGATCGGCGCCACCACGTTGGATGAATACCGTAAACATATCGAGAAAGACGCCGCTCTGGAACGCCGGTTCCAACCTGTCACGGTAGGCGAACCTTCGCCTGAAGAAGCGGTCATGATCCTGAAAGGTTTGCGCAGCAAATATGAGAAACATCACCAGGTGCAAATCACCGATGAGGCTATCGACGCTGCGGTTTACCTTTCAACCCGCTATATATCGGATCGGTTTTTACCGGACAAGGCGATCGATCTGGTTGATGAAGCTGCTTCGAAAATCCGTTTAGCCAAAGTAAGCGAGCCGGCTTCGGTTCGCGAATTGCAGCAGCAGATCGATGATCTGGTTGCCCGGAAAAAGACGGCCGCGGATCAGGAGAAATTTGAAGAAGCCGCTGAACTGCGGCAGCAAGAGCAAAATCTGACGGCGCAGCTGGCTAAAACTAAAGAAGAATGGCAAAACAGCGGTGAAAAGCAAATTCTGACAGCTGATGGTATTGCCGACATCGTTGCCAGCTGGACCGGCATCCCGGTCCGCAAATTAACAGAAACCGACAATGAACGCCTGCGCAACCTGGAGCAAGAAATCCAGAAACGGGTTATCGGTCAGGATGAAGCGGTTCACGCCGTTGCAAAAGCAATCCGCCGCGGCCGCCTGGGCTTAAAAGACCCGAAACGGCCCACCGGATCCTTCATATTTCTCGGTACGACCGGCGTTGGCAAAACAGAACTGGCCCGCGCACTGGCCGAGGTTATGTTTGGCAATGAAAACGCCATGATCCGGATCGACATGTCGGAGTACATGGAGAAATTTGACGTATCCAAACTGATCGGATCACCGCCCGGTTACGTCGGTTATGAAGAGGGCGGCCAGCTGACAGAAAAAGTCCGCCGCCGGCCTTATGCCGTAGTCCTCTTCGATGAAATCGAAAAGGCCCATCCGGATGTTTTCAACGCTTTGCTGCAAATCCTGGAGGATGGCCGTTTGACAGACGGACAGGGACGGACGATCAATTTCCGCAACACCATCCTGATCATGACCTCGAACATCGGTGCCCGCATGCTGACCGGACCTGCCGGCCGGAAAATCGGTTTTGAAATCGGAACATCTGCGGCCGGAAAAAACGATGTCAACGGCGACCTCGAACGCATGTATGGCGGCAAAACTTATGAGGAAGCGCGGCAGCTGGTTATTGACGAGTTGAAAAAAACCTTCAATCCGGAATTTATCAACCGTGTCGACGAAATCATCTTTTTCCGCATGTTGGGCCGTTCGTCGATCTTGCGTATCGTCGATATTATGCTCAACACCCTGCGTAAGCGGGTTGCCGACCTGGGAATGACTCTGGAAATCAGCGAGGCGGCCAAGAATTTTCTGGCGGAAAAGGGGTATGACCCCATGTATGGCGCCCGGCCGCTGCGCCGCGTGATTCAGGCTCAGATCGAAGACCGCTTTTCGGAAGCCATGCTTGACGGTCTGATAGCAACCGGCGATATAGCCTATTTTGACGTTGCCGACGGCGCGATGACGGTGAGCAAAAAGCTGTCCGTGGCAGCAAAACCGGAAGAAGCACAGGCTTCTGCGACCGGTGAAACCGGCGGGGAGAAAGAGCATGGATGAATCAAGTTTTGAAAAGAAGCTCACGGAATGTCCGGTTTGCCTGAACGAAGAACCGGCAACTTTCTGGAATGTCATCAATGGCGACAGCGACCCGGATTTAAAGGACCGTCTCCTGCGCAAGCAGGTTCACCAACAAGTCTGCAGCAATTGCGGCCATACTTTCATTCTGCAGCATCCGCTCCTTTATCTTGAGCCGTCCCGCCGGCTGATGATCTACTGCCATGCCGGGCTGCCGGCAGCCGATATCCAGGGCCGTCAGGCGGCCCTGCCGGCTCCGGCCGGCTGGACCTTGCGTTTAGCGGCCGACTATAATCAGCTGATCGAGAAAATTCATCTGTCCGATCATTGCTGCGACGACCGTATTATGGAACTGGTTAAACTGGCCGTTCTTCGCCAGCAGGCGGCGAATGCCGTGAACGCCGGCTCCGGCCAGGGCGACGAATCGGAAGATCATCCGGAGCCGGGTATGGAAGATGATGTCCGCCCGTTTAAAACACTGTATTTTTTAACGGCCGATGACCATATTTTACGGTTTATGGCGCTTGATCAGGATGAACAATGGCTAAGCTTCGACCTGGACAGCACGGCATATCTGAATACGGAACAGCTTCTTGCCGGCAGACTGGAAGACAACACGGCAAGATGGCAGACCATAGGTGGCGATTATGCCGCCGAGTGGCTTCACCGTTTGGCTGCGGAGCCGTAACCGATCATCAGATGACGGCGGACTGATCAAGCAGCGCGTTCAAAACCGGCAGCGACAGGTTGAGCAGCAGAGACAAAACGCTGGAATAGATCAACAGGACAAAACCGGTCAGAATAAAGTTCCGGTTATCATCGAAACCGGTCATTTGCCGGATCGCGAGATACTGGGCCACGGTTGAAAAAGCAAAACCGGCCGCCAGCATCAGCAGGGCGCTGAACAGCGACCCGGCCAAGGTCATCAGTCCGCCCAGCATGAAGATGGATAAGTACAGAAAGGCCGGGCTCAAGCCGCACAGCAGCTGCCGAAATCCGGCCGGGCGGCGGAAAACGTAGCGCAGAACCAGATAATAAAGCAATACCAGAAGAAGATTGGCTGCCAGATCGATGCCGAATCCCTGGATGAAAAGGAACAATTGGCTGCCAAAATTCCAGCCGCTGTTGATGGTGGCGATATTTAACGACAGTATCGCCTGAAGATGCGGCTGACGAACAGCCATCAACATGAATATGCCGCCCAGAACACCCTTGACGATTAAAATAACCAGCACGGAGAGGTTGCTGCCGGAGGACACTGCCATACGGATGCGGTCCGCCGGTCGGATAAAGTACTGGCCGGCTTGCCGCAAGGCTGTAAAAAGCGTTTGGCGATTGAACCGGATCGGCTGGATGGGACGGCGGGTCCGGTTTTGTTGCTTCTTCGGTCCGGTTGAACGGGCCGAATGAGCCGGACTGCCCTTGCCGCGGCTGCTGAAGGGATTGAAAAACTGAACCAGACGCTGATACCATTTTGCATGAGCCGGGTTTGATTTTTGGCCGGCCGTATGGTTCTGTTTGCCCTGATTCGATGTTGTTTGCTTGGTTTGCTGTGTTTGTTGCGTTTGCTGCGTTTGCTGGTCGGGGTTTGTTCCGCCGGCCGCCCGGCACCCGCATTTTTCACCGGGATTCAACTGACGGCCGCAATAAAAACAATAACGGGCCATATCGGGGTACACCTCCGAGGGTTTAATCTACTCCATAATAATCCAGATATGTTATCATTATATGACTAAATACCGAATTTCTTTGGTATCAGGCCTTTTGAGCCGAAAAGAAATTTATGAATCGGGGAGATTCCATGTCTGTTCAGGAACAATTGCAGAGAGAATTTAATTTACAGGCCTGGCAGGTCGATCAGGTTATGCAGCTGATTGACGCCGGCAATACGATTCCGTTTATCGCCCGTTATCGCAAAGAAGCGACCGGCAATCTGGATGACCAGCTTCTGCGCGAATTAGCGGACCGTCTCCAGGCTTTGCGGGCTTTACAGGAGCGGCAGACTGAGGTGTGCCGCCTGGTTGAAGCGCAAGGTCAGCTTACGGCAGAACTGGCGGCAGCCATCGGCCAGGCCCGTACCCTGACTGAAATCGACGACTTGTACCGTCCTTACCGGCCCAAGCGCCGGACACGGGCTTCGATCGCCCGTGAACGCGGTTTGCAGCCTCTTGCGGATCTGCTTCTGGCACAGCCGGCGGACGAAGCTGCTTTACACCTTTTAGCCGATACGCTGGTTCATAAAAATCCGGATCTTATTGATTTTGCAGCGGCCATAGCCGGCGCCCAGGATATTCTGGCCGAACAGATTGCCGACGATGCATGGGTGCGGCGCCGCTTGCGGATGCTGATCTGCCAGGAAGGCGTATTGGAAACCAAAGGGAAAACCGAAGAAGTAACGGTCTACGAACCCTATTATCAATTTTCCGAATCGGTTTCCCGGATTGCCGGCCACCGCATTCTGGCGATCAACCGCGGCGAACGGGAAAAATTTCTTTCAGTAAAGATTACCCTGTCGCCTGATTTGCCGGTTTCTATTCTCAGAGGACGATTGATCCAGCATGAATCCGCCGCTGCGTCCCTGCTGGCCCAGGTGGCCGAAGATGCCTGGAAAAGGCTGCTGCAGCCGTCTTTGGAAACCGAAATCCGCAATGAACTGACGGAAAAGGCGGAAATACAGGCGATCCATGTTTTTGCCGCCAATTTGCGCAGCCTGTTGCTGCAGCCGCCGATTCGCGGACGGCGGGTTCTGGGGCTGGATCCCGGCTATCGGACCGGCTGCAAGCTGGCCGTGGTTGATGCGACCGGACGCGTCCTGGATACCGGCGTCATTTATCCGACGCCGCCGCATAATAAGATAAAAGAAGCCGGGGAAATTGTCAGCCGGCTGGTGCGGCAGCATCAGGTTGATCTGGCGGCGATCGGCAACGGTACGGCGTCCAGAGAAGCAGAATTGTTTATCAGCAGCCTGATTCGCGAGGAACAGCTGCCTTTACGTTATCTGATGGTCAGCGAGGCTGGCGCCAGCGTTTATTCGGCGTCGAAACTGGGCGCGGAGGAATTCCCGGAATATGACGTGTCGCTGCGCAGCGCGGTATCTATTGCCCGCCGCCTTCAGGACCCCCTGGCCGAATTGGTCAAGATTGAACCGCGGTCCATCGGTGTCGGCCAGTATCAACATGATCTGAACAACCGCCATCTGGATGATTCCCTGCGGGGCGTTGTTGAAGACTGTGTCAACCAAGTCGGCGTTGACTTGAATACAGCTTCGCCGTCTTTATTATCTTATGTTTCGGGACTAAGCGCCGCTACTGCGCGCAACATCGTTGCCTGGCGCGACCGGAACGGCCCTTTCAGCGCCCGGAAAAACCTTCACCTGGTTCCGCAGCTCGGACCGCGCGCTTTTGAACAATGCGCGGGCTTTTTACGTATTCCCGGCGCCGCCGAGCTTCTTGACAATACGCCGGTTCACCCGGAATCTTATGACCCTGTTTACCAATTGAGCCGTATGCTTAAACTGCCGCCTTCGCCGGCGCTGGCTGCCGCCGCGCGCAAACAGGACTGCGCTGCCCTGGCTCAGAGCCTCGGCCTGGGGGAATTGACCTTCATGGATATTCTCGCTGCTTTGGAAAAGCCCGGGCGTGATCCGCGTGACGATCTGCCGCAGCCAACCATGCGGCAGGATGTTCTGGAGCTGAAGGATCTGCGTCCCGGCATGGTTTTGCAGGGCGTTGTCCGTAATGTCGCAGACTTCGGCGCCTTTGTCGATATCGGCGTCCACCAGGACGGATTGGTGCATGTTTCTGAAATGTCAGATCAGTATATCCGTAACCCGCTGTCTCTGGTCCGGGTCGGACAACCTGTGGCAGTCCGGATCCTGCAAGTCGATCCGGTTCGGAAAAGGATTTCTCTGACCATGAAAGATCTGATCCAGCCGGCTGCGCGGGAGGAATGACGGGTGGCTGAGCGTCAGATTCGCAAACCGGACCGCTATCAGGCGCCGGCCGGCTGGTTGTATTGGCCTTTGACTGTATTGGCCGGGATGCTTCTCCGTCTGTTGTTTGGCTTGCGCCTGCGGCGTGATCCTGCTGTACGGCAGTTATCCGGACCACTGATCGTTTTGGGCAATCATGCGTCATTTCTGGACCCGCTGATTATGGCCGCGGCACTATTTCCAAAGAGAATCCATTTTCTGGCTACCCGGCATTTTTTTCGCCGCCGGCTGCCGCGCGCCATTCTGGAGCTGCTGCGTGCCATTCCCAAGGTGCAGTTCCGTACCGATTCACGCGCTTTGAAACAAATGCTGCTGGTTTTGCGTTCCGGAGGCATTCTGGGTATTTATCCGGAGGGACAGCGTTCCATGACGGGCAGCGCTTTACCCATCGATGAAGCGATTGCCAAGCTGATTCATAAGGCAAACTGCCCGGTTGTCAGCGTGATCGAACAGGGCGCCTATCTGGCCTGGCCGCGCTGGTCCTTATGCGGTCCCCGTTTTGGCCGTGTGGAAGCCCGGATCCAACTGCTTTTCACTCGTGAAGAAACACAGCGGCTGGATGTGGACGAACTACAGGCACGGGTCGTTAAAAACCTGGCTTTTCAGGATTATGCCTGGCAAAACACGCGACGGCATCTTTACTTGTCCCGGGCTCCGGCCAGCGGCCTTCACCAGATTTGCCATCAATGTCCGGCCTGCGGCCGCACTTTGGCCATGACCTCGTCAGGCCGGCATATTGTCTGCCGCTATTGCGGCAATCGGGGCTTGGTCGACCGGTTCGGCCTGATCAGGCCGGCCAGAATGAGCCGGCGGGATTTAAAGCGTTATCAGCCGTCAGATAAAAAAAAGGAGGGCGCCGTCTGGCCGGATCCGGATTTCTGGCAGCGCTGGCAGATGGAGCAGTTATACCTGATGATGCGGGACAGCAGCTTCAAGCAGTCTTTTCCGGTGCGGCTGGAAATCCTTTCTGATGACGGCGATATAACAAACCGTCAATCTGGCGTCCTGTCTTTGGACAGCAGCGGCCTGTTTTTTCTGCCCCAACCGGAAAGCGGCCAGACAGCCGCTCCGGCCATGAGGATCCCCATCCAGAATAAAAACGGTATTGATGCCGACTATGGACGGCAATTCGAAATCATGGTTGACAACCAGATTTGCCGCTTCGTTTTTCAGGAAGGACAGGCGGTCATTCTGATGGCCAACGCCATTCACATTTTGTTTCGGCGCTCTTCTTGACAAATCTCCCCGGTGATATGATAATGACGTTTAATATGATCATGCTATAGGCATGGATCAGGCAATGACGGAGATAAGTAATCGGATGAACGCCGACAGGGCGGATCGGCCAGAGACTGAGAGCCGGTTTGGGCAGGGAACCGATGAATTTCACTCCTGAGCCGGTGGCTGAACCAATAGGCAGTAGGCCAACCCGCTTGTCCGGCGTTATCGGGACAGGGATATGGATGTATCCCGCAGAGTGCACGGCTTAACAAACCGTGAAAATGGGTGGTATCGCGGTGGAACGTCCGCCGTCCCGTTAGAGGGACGACGGCGTTTTTTTATGGCTTCATTCGAATACAGGAGGAATGAACATGAACGGCTACATTTGGAACAAGGAAGCGGAAACCATGCCATATGAGCAGCTCCGCGAACTGCAGGGTCAGCGCTTGGTATCTTGTGTCAAACGCCTTTATGGCACGGTTCCCTATTATACAGCCCGCATGAAGGCTGCCGGCGTCGAGCCGGGAGACATTCGCGGACTGGATGATCTGGAGCGGCTTCCGTTTACAGACAAAGAGGATATGCGCGAGAACTATCCCTATGGCACATTTGCAGTCCCGCTGGAACAGATTATCCGGATTCATGCGTCTTCCGGGACGACCGGCAAACAAAAAGTGGTCGGCTATACCCGCAAGGACATCGAGATCTGGAGCGAATGCTGCTGCCGGGCACTGGCAGCAGCCGGCCTGACGGCTAAAGACATCCTGCATATCGCATACGGTTATGGCTTGTTCACCGGCGGATTCGGCTTGCATTATGGATCGGAAAAAATGGGTGTGATGACCATACCGGTATCGTCGGGCAACACCAAACGCCAGATTCAGATCCTGGTTGACCTGATGCCGACGGCGCTGGCCTGTACCCCTTCTTATGCGCTGCATCTGGCCGATGAGCTTGCCACTTACGGCGCCGACAAATCCATGCTCCATCTCAAAGTCGGCATTTTCGGCGCAGAACCCTGGTCGATAGCCATGAAACAGCAGATCGAAGAAAAACTGAACATCAAGGCTTTCGATATATACGGCCTTTCGGAAACCCTTGGCCCCGGCGTTGCCATTAATTGCGAAGCCGGCGATCTCCTGCATATCCAATCGGATCATTTCATCGCTGAAGTTATCGATCCGCAAACCCATTGCACGCTGCCGGAAGGAGAACTCGGCGAGCTGGTCTTTTCCAGCGTGACCAAAGAAGGAACGCCGCTGATCCGATATAATACACATGATTTGACCCGCTTGTTTTACGGCCCCTGCGCTTGCGGCCGAACGACGGTCCGCATGGATAAAATTACCGGCCGGGCCGACGACATGCTGATTATCCGCGGCGTCAATGTTTTCCCGACCCAGATTGAATCTGTTCTCTTGAATTACGGCGAAGTCGAACCGCACTACATGATCTATGTCGACCGGATCAATAATCTGGACCGCATGGAGATCAAGATCGAAATGACGCCGGCATTTTTCTCCGATTCGATCAAGGACATCGAGAAAATTGAACGTAAACTGTATGCCGACGTGCAGTCGACGTTGGGCCTTGCCGCCAAAATAACGTTGGTCGAGCCGCGTACGCTGCCGCGCAGCGAAGGTAAAGCAAAGCGCGTCGAAGACCGGCGCCAGTATTGATCCTCAGTAGGTTTTCTGTTTGGTATGCGTGGTTCCCTGAATTTCGGAACCGCTCATGCCGCCGGCGGCAAAGGTGCTGTCGAAGAGAACCCAGCCGGAGCCATCGATCTGCTGCCATTCAAACGACGCCACGACGACCCAGCCCTTGCCCTCGAAAAAGACCTCGTTCCAGGCGTGGTAGCCAAGCGATGTCGGACCGACGATCAGGCGGGTTGGAATTCCCTGGGAGCGGAGCATGGCGCACATCAGGGACGCATAATCAAAACAGATGCCTTTGCGGGTGCTGTAGGTTTTATCCGGATCCGGCACATACGTTGTAATCTGTTTATTGGATATGCTGGAAGCCAGGGCGCGGTCATAACTGATATTATTAATAATCCAGCTGTAGACCGCATCCACTTTACCCGTCGAGGTGTCAATGCCGCCGCACAAGTTGTTCGCTTTGCCGACACAGCCTGAACCGCGTGAGAAATCACTCATGATGGAAGACGCGGTGTAGGGTTTGAGGCTGGAAGCCAGCGAGACCGAAAAAGTGAAGCCCCATTTGCTTGAGTAGGAATCGCCGCCCAGACCTTCATAGACATTGAGCTGATAAGATCCGTTGCCGAGCTGCAAAGGCAAGCCTACATACTTCCCCCGGTCGAGGATGTCATATTGGTATGACGAGCCGCCGGCACTGATAATGACTTTGCACCGTTTGTCGCTGGCGATGTTGTCTACCCGGATCAGCACGACGCCATAAGGCGTGCTGCCGGTATCGACCGAAATCCCGCCTTCATCTGCCGTGCTGGTGGTAATGGAGCTGTTCTGGCCGTAGTTGTCCCGGAAAAAGGTGCCGTAGTTTTTTGCGGGAAACGAACCGGACGGCGCCTGGGTCGCCGGAACAGGCGTACTGGTCGGAGCTTTTGTCGGTTTACTGGTCGGTTTGATGGTCGGCGTGGCTGTGGCAGCCGGCTTCTTGGTGGGCTTGATGGTCGGCGTAGATTTCACGGTTGTGTTGGCCGGCGGCGTCGCCGCCTCCGACGAACCTGCGGTTGACGGCAGCGTTTCTGAAGACTGGCTGACGGTTGTATCTGAAGCCTGAGTGTCAACAGCTGAAGTGCCCGTATCGGCGGTGCTTTCAGATGAAGACTCAAGAGTGGTGCCGGATGAAAGCTGAGTTTGGGTGGTTGGCGAAAGGGAGCCGGATTGACGGGTCCCATCGCCGGATGTTGATTCCAGGGAGACAAAATGCAGCGGGCTGCAGGCCGTCGACAATAAAAGCGCGCAAAACAGGCAGATCAGCCAGACGGTCCGTACCGGCCTGAGTATGAAGAACAGCCATTGCTTTGCCGGCTGCTGTTTTGCAGATGTGGATTTGAACAATAGACTACCCCCTGTTTCCGGCTATGTAGCGGCAAGCATAACTTGTGTCTATTATACTATCAAAAAGCATTTCAATCCACGCTCCCGTGCGGATGAATGCGGCCGCCCGGCGGGCGGTTTACTGGCAATTTACCAGGCTGATGTGTATAATTGTTTGTAACATCAGCCTATGACCAAAGAACCGGCAGAGAACAAGGCTGCCGGAGCGGGTGGAGGT
Source organism: Clostridiaceae bacterium (assembly GCA_034927345.1). Classification (GTDB taxonomy): domain Bacteria; phylum Bacillota; class Clostridia; order Saccharofermentanales; family UBA5734; genus JAYFQE01. The sequence goes on along the minus strand of JAYFQE010000011.1, from coordinate 155,481 downwards.
TTTTCATGACCATGGATAAAAAAATCCGATTGGAAGCATCTGAATTAGCCTGGCTTTGCGAGCAGATCGCTCTGGTTCAGAAATCAGGCATCCCGTTGCCGGAAGGCATTGAGCTCTTGGCTGAAAGCGCCGACCAACCCAGGCAGACTGCCGTCCTGCGGCGTTTGACGGCTGAAATGAAAAAACGGATTCCTTTGTCGGAAGCCATGGAGAATCTTGAGGCATTTCCTCCCTATCTGGTTCGTATGGCACATATCGGCGAAGTCTCGGGCAATCTGGACCAGATTATGAGCAGTCTGGCCGATTTTTACCTCAGGGACAGCGAGTTGCGGAAAAAAGTACGCAGCGCCTTGGTTTATCCCGTCATTCTGCTTTTAATGATGCTGGCGATCATCATCCTTCTGGTGACGCGCGTCTTGCCGGTTTTCAGCCAGATTCTGGCATCTTTTGGCGGCAAAATGCCCGGATTCTCCCAAGGCCTTTTATCTTTTGGCCAGTTTGTTTCCAGCCAGGCCTATTGGCTGCTGCCGGCCATTGTTGTTGTCATTATTGCGCTGGTCCTCTGGCTGAAGGTCAGCACCGGCGGCCGCCGGCTGGTCGACCGGGCCCGCCTGGGCTTTCCGGTTCTGGGACCTTTGTACCGGCGCATCTATGCTTCCCGTTTCTCTGTCTCGCTGTCCTATCTTCTGCGCAGCGGCATCGATATGGACGCCGCCCTGGCGATGACGGAATCGGTCATGGACAATGCCCTGGTTTCTGAAAAAATTGCCGAAAGCCGGCAGAAGATCCGGCAAGGCGCGGAGACTTTTGCCGCTCTGCAGGAAACCAATTTGTTTCCGCCGCTTTTTATCCGCATGCTGGCCCTGGGCAGCCGGACCGGCGAACTGGATACGGTTATGGGCAAAATCGCGCATGCTTATGAAAACGAAGTCGGCAGCCGCCTGACGCGCCTGACCAGTCTGGTGGAACCGCTTCTCGTCATCATCCTGTCCTTGATTGTAGGCGGCATTCTTTTAACCGTTATGCTGCCGCTGGTCCAGATCATGGCTTCAATCGGCTGAACGGAGGCTGAACATGAATCGGATTTCCCTGAAATCAATAGGTACAGGTATTGCCGTATTGGTTTTTCTGCTGGTTCTTCTGATGGTCGGCCGCAGTTTTAACGAATTGAACCGGCGCAGCCGGGACAGCGGCCTGATTGTCGCGCGTGAAGCGGTGGAACGGGCCGTCGTCCAATGTTATGCGCTGGAAGGCGTCTATCCGCCCAGCCTGGCTTACCTGGAAGAAAACTATGGCCTGATCATCAACGAGGATCAATATATGTATTTATATGAAGTTGTCGGCAGCAATGTTCATCCGATTATCGATGTCCGGCATCTGGAGGATGTGACGTCATGAGGCGGCGGCAAGGTTATACCCTGATCGAGCTCGTGCTGGTCATGTTTTTGCTGATCCTGATTGCCTTCTATGTTTTTACCCTGACCGGGATTGGCAGCCAGACGTATTTGCGTTTGAATGCCAAGCAAAATGAAACGTCTGATTTACGGATCGGCTTATCTTATATTAATGTCCAGGTGCGCAAACATGATGCCGCAGATGCGCTTTCCATCAGAAAAGATCCTTTCGAGGGCGGTCCGGCGCTGGTTGTCAGCCAGGTTCTGGACGGTGAAACTTATCTAACCTGGATCTATATTCACGACGGTTATTTATGCGAACTCTTCGTGGCGGATCAAGCGAAGGTCACGCCGGAGATGGCCAGCAAGATTGCCGCGGCTGACGAACTGCATCTGGAATCCGGCGGCAGCGACGCGCTGAAGGTCACCCTGGTGCGTTACTCGGACAATGGCGCCGAGGAGCGGTCGCGGGTCATCAGTTTAAAGAGCGGGGGGATCAGCCCATGAAAAACGGACAGCGCGGTTTTACTCTGGCCGAAATGATTATGGCGATCGCCATGTTGGCTTTTTTCAGCGTTTTCGTGGTGCAAATGTTTGCCAAAGCCAATCAATTGACCATCAAGGCTTCGACGCTCGATCAGGCGGTGGCCTGCGCGTCCGATCTGGCCGACCAGTGGAAACGGCAGCCGGCCGCCGATGTGCCGGAGGTCCTGCTCAATCTGCGGACAAACCGGAGCGCCGGGCGGACCGAAACATTGGGATTTGACGCGGATTTTCACCTCTGCGCCATGCAGGAGGCCGTCTATACCGCCGTGCTCGTTTTGCAGCCGGAAGAACCTTCAGGATTGTGGCAGCTGCAGATCACGCTCTACGGCGATGAAAAAGCCGACGGCAATCCCATTTATGCTTTAACGACCGATTGCTATTTTGCGAAGGAGAAGACGGATTCATGAGCGCGAAGAACCTGGTTCCCGATCGTCTGCGCAGCCGGCGGGGCGCCGCCTCGGCTTTGATCATCCTGCTCCTTGTCCTGCTCGTGTTTTTTGGCGTGCTGGCTCTGGTTACGGCAGCTGCCGATTTACGTCTGTCCCGTAAACAAGCCGAATGGAATCAACAATATTACCTGGCGGACGCCAGAGCGGAAAAACTGGTTGCCGAACTGGACCTGGTTTGCCGTTCTGCCGAAAAGGATCTGGATGCGGCATCCCTGGCCGACCGGCTGAAGGAGAAGCTGGCCGCGAATCCGGAGGTCGTCTCCAGTCAGGTGGAACAGTCGGGCCGTCGGCTGCGTCTGGAAGCTCTGGTTGCTGAAAAAGCGGATGCCGGACAGGGGATCAGTCTGGTTCTGCAGATCGAAGCCGGCGCCGAAACCGACGGAAGCGCCAGCCTGACTGTCGAACAGTGGGTTCAGTGGCAGCCGCCGTTTACGGACGATGATGATTCCGGCGGCGTTTGGGAAGGATAATTATGGAACAGGTTTTTACCGTCCTCAAGGAAATGGTCACGCGGAATGCTTCCGACCTTTATATTACCGTAGGCGTGCCGCCGACATTGAAGGTCGACGGCTCATTATTAGAGCTTCCGCAGTACAGCCGCTTCAGCCAGGCTGAAACAGAAGCCTTTGCCCATCAGCTGTTTACGCGGGAACGTGATTATCAGGAATTTCTCGATATCGGCGAAAAGGATTTCTCTTTGTCCCTGTCCGAGGTCGGCCGCTTCCGGATCAATGTTTTCCGGCAGCGCGGCTCCTGCGCCGTATCGGTCCGCCGTATCTATACGGAGCTGCCCGATCCGATTGCTTTAGGAATCCCCGCTACGGTTATGAATCTGATTGAACGGCAAAAGGGCTTGATTCTGGTCACCGGTCCGACCGGCTGCGGCAAAACGACGACCCTGGCGGCCCTGATTGATAAAATTAATCAGGAACGGTCCTGCCATGTCCTGACGATTGAAGATCCGATCGAGTATTTGCATCGTCATAAGCGCAGCATCATCAACCAACGGGAAATCGGCACGGACAGCCTCAGCTATGAACGGGCTCTGCGCGCTGCGCTGCGCCAGTCGCCGGATGTGATTCTGATCGGAGAAATGCGCGATCTGGAAACCATGGCGATTGCCTTAACGGCGGCGGAAACCGGACATCTGATTTTTTCGACTTTACATACGGTCGGAGCAGCCAAGACGATCGACCGGATTATCGATGTTTTTCCGCCGAATCAACAGCAGCAGATCCGCATTCAGCTTTCAACCGTTCTCCAGGCTGTTGTATCGCAGCAGCTGCTTCCGGGCGCCCAGGGCGGTCTGCAGCCGGCTTTTGAAATCATGATGGTGAACAGCGCCATCAGAAATATGATCCGGGAAGGCAAAACGCCCCAGATCGACGGCGTTATCCAGATGAATGCCTCCCAGGGCATGGTGACTATGGACATGAGTCTGGCCGCGCTGCTGCGCCAGGGGCGGATCAGCCGCGAAGACGCGCAGTTTTACGCGGTCAACCCGGAAGCTGTTCTGCGCTATTTATAAAATCAATAAAAGGTAAATCGAATGGAAGAAGCAAAAAAGATAAACACATATCAACGGGTCGGCATCATCGGGCTCGGGCTCATCGGCGGATCGCTGGCTAAAGCCTGCCGTTACCGGGCGGGCCTGGCGGTCGTCGGCCTGGACAAAAACGCCGCCGCCCTGGAACAGGCGCTGGCCGAAGGCGTGCTGGCGGCCGGCGGAATTCTGGACATTTCCCCGGCGGGACGGACAGAAACGCCCGGACCGGCGGAAGCCCCGGATAATCCATGGGCTTTGCTCAGAGATTGCCAGGTGGTTTTTCTCTGCACGCCGGCAGCGACGATCCCCGCGCTGGCCGAACAAGCCGCGGCCTGGTGCGGCGGCTTGATTACCGATGTCGCCAGCGTGAAAGAACCCATTATGAAACAAATCGGCCTGGATCGCTTTATCGGCGGCCATCCGATGGCGGGATCCGAAAAGCAAGGTTATGCCTTTTCTTCGGAGAGTTTATTGGAAAACGCGGTTTATGTCTTGTGCCTGCGGCCGGATTCCCAACTGCCTTATGGCGAGGTCCGGCGATTTGAACAGCTGATCCGCCAGATCGGCGCCACGCCGGTCCATCTCGACGCCGGCGAGCATGACCGCGCGGTCGCGGCCGTCAGCCACCTGCCGCATGTCGCGGCGGCGGCCTTGTCATTATTGGCGGCCCGCTCCGATGAAGGCTCCCTGGCCCGGCTGGCTGCCGGCGGCTTCCGCGATATTACGCGGATCGCTTCGTCAGATCCGGCCCTTTGGGCCGGGATAACGCTGGAATCAAGCCCGGCGCTCCTGCCTCTGCTGGATGATTACCGTCATATTCTGGATGAATTTTCCGCCGCGCTGGCGGCGCGGGATACGGACGCGCTGCACAAGCTTTTTTTCCAGGCGGCTCAATACCGCAACACCCTGCCGGTCGACGGCCGCGGCGCTCTGGCCGCCCATAGCTCCTTAACCGTTTATGTGACCGACCGGCCGGGCGTATTAGGTCACATTACCACGCTGTTAGGCGAAAACGGCATCAATATCAGCAATATCCGGATCCGTGAATTGCGTACCTATGAAGGCGGCTGCCTGCAACTGCTTCTGCCTGACAGCAATCAGGCGGTCCGGGCAGCTTGGCTGCTCAAGGAGGCCGGCTATGAATGCGATTGACTACGGGTTGATCGGCCATCCGCTCGGGCACAGCCTGTCGCCGATGATTCACCGCGCCCTGCTGGCCGCGGCCGATCTGCCCGGCGATTATCGTTTGTACGATCTGACGCCGGATGAACTGCCGCACCGGATTCCGCGCCTGATGCGCGAATTGGCCGGCTTCAATTGTACCATTCCTTATAAGGAGGCGGTTCTGCCTTATCTGGACCGCCTGGACGATTCGGCCGCCTCGGTCCGGTCGGTCAACACAATCTGGCGCGGCGCCGGCTACAATACCGACTATCAGGCTTTTTGCCGCGAATGTCCATTGCCGGCCGGAGCCCGGGTTTTGATCCTGGGCGCCGGAGGGGTCAGCCGGACGATGGCTTTTGCTGCCGCGGCTGCCGGAGCGGCAGTGACGATTATTGCCAGAAGACCGGAACAGGCCCGGACTCTGGCCGCATCTGTCAGCCAAGCTTATCCGGCCGCGGCCATACGGGTTCTGGAAGATCTGGAAATCTGGCGCGGCCAGCAAAAAACGGAGAATGGCGCCGGACCATCCTGGATATTGCTGAACGGGACGCCGGTCGGCCTCTGGCCGGGCACCGCGGGTTTACCATTCCCCGTTGATGATCTGGCGTTTTGCCGTCAGGTTTATGATACGATTTATAATCCGGTGGCCACGCGGCTGGTTTTAGCCGCCCGATCCAGAGGGATTCCGGCGTCCGGCGGCTTGGGCATGCTCTTCAGCCAGGCTCTGGCTGCCGAACAGATCTGGCATCCCGGCCATCTTTTCCCGGCCGGCGATCTGGCTGCCATTCAAGCCCGGCTGGCGCGGGCTGTTCTGGAGCAGTCGCCGTTGACTATTATTCTGACCGGTTTTATGGGCAGCGGCAAAACCACGGTTGGCCGTCTGCTCGCCAAGCAATTAAAACTGCCGTTCATCGACCTGGATCAGGCGATCGAAACGGCAATCGGCAGGACGATTCCGGCCTATTTCGCCGCCGAAGGTGAACCGGCGTTCCGGAATCTGGAACAACAGCACCTGCAGCAGGTCCTGAAATCCGGCGCCGGCCAGATCCTGGCGGCCGGGGGCGGCACACTGCTGGATCCGGCGGCGGAGAGCCTGGTGCGAAATTCGCCGGCGCTGGTTGTTTTTCTGGACACATCTCTGGAGAAAATCTGCCAGAGGGTAGGCGACGGGGAAGGCCGCCCGATGATTTACCGGCAGGGCGACCGGCATTTGCGCGATTTGTTCAGCCTGCGCCAGCCCCGTTATCGGACGCTGGCCGACCTGACTGTCGATGCCGGAGGCGAACCGGAGGCGATAGCCGGCCGGATCGCGGCAGAATTGGGATTTGAACAATCTAAAGGAGAACCAATATGATTCTGGTTTTAAAACAAGGCACATCCAAAAGTAAAGTTGAAGAAATCTGCGCCTGGCTGACGGAACGGTACGGGGTGCAAACCAGCCCGATATTCGGCAGCGGCACGACGATCATCGGCCTGGTCGGCGATACTGCGGGCATCGCTGTCGAAGCGCTTGAACTGGAAGATGCCGTCGAACGGGTCATGAAAGTTCAAGAACCTTATAAACTGGCTAACCGCAAATTCCACCCGGACAATACCCAGATCCGGGTCGGCGATCGCCTGATCGGCGGCGAACGCATCAGCGTCATCGCCGGCCCATGTTCGGTCGAATCGGAAGAACAGGTTTGCGGTATTGCCAATCAGGTTAAAGAAGCCGGCGCGCTTTTTCTGCGGGGCGGCGCCTTTAAACCGCGTACGTCGCCTTATGCTTTCCAGGGCCTGAAAGCCGAAGGCTTGATGTACATGAAGCGCGCCCGCCAGGCGAGCGGCCTGCCGGTTGTATCGGAAATCACCAATCCGGCCCAATTGGAACTGTTCCTGGAATTTGTCGATATCATTCAAGTCGGCACGCGGAATATGCAGAATTTTGAATTGCTCAAAGAATTAGGCCGCATCCGCAAACCGATCCTGCTGAAAAGAGGCTTTGCCAATACGCTTGATGAACTGCTGATGTCGGCGGAATATATTATGAGCGGCGGCAACCAGGATGTCATTCTATGCGAACGCGGCATCCGGACCTTTGAAACCAGCACGCGCAATACCCTGGATATCAGCGCCATACCGGTTCTGAAAGCGCGGTCGCATCTGCCGGTATTTGTCGACCCGAGCCATGCCGCAGGCATAGCCTGGCTGGTGGAGCCGCTGGCCAAAGCGGCCGTTGCTGTCGGAGCGGACGGCTTGATTATCGAAGTGCATAATGATCCCAAACATGCTTTGTCCGACGGCCAGCAATCTTTGACCCCGGAACAATTCAGTCAGTTAATGGAAAAACTGCGGCCGATAGCGGCGGCAGTCGGACGCAGCCTATAAACAGGCAGGAGGAAGTGACCATGCCGGAAATTGTAGCCAGTACAACCAGTGGAGACTATCAGATCCTGATCCAACAGGGAGCGCTTGACCGGCTGGGGGATATCGCGTCCCGGGTTTGCCGCGGCCGGCGCGCATTTATCGTAACCGACGATCAGGTCGGCCCGCTATATCTGGAGCGGGCGGCCCATAGTCTTGAAGCCGCTGGATTTACAACAGCTCATGCTGTATTGCCGGCCGGCGAACGCAGTAAATCGCCGGACAATCTGTTGCTGCTTTATGACCGCTTCCATCAGGCCGGGCTCAGCCGAACGGACCTGATCATCGCTCTGGGTGGAGGCGTTATCGGCGACCTGACGGGATTTGCCGCCGCTACCTACTTGCGCGGCGTGCCGTTGATCCAGGTGCCGACAACCTTGCTGGCCCAGGTCGATTCGGCCATTGGGGGGAAAACCGGGATCGACCTGCCGGCCGGCAAAAACCTGGCCGGCGCTTTTTACCAGCCGAAAGCCGTCGTTATGGATCCCGGCCTGCTGCGGACGTTGTCCCGTCAACGTATGGCCGAAGGTATGGCTGAAGTGATTAAGTACGGCTTGATCAGCGATCTGCCGTTGCTCGAGCAAATTGAGCAAAAAACCTATGACCTGGAGTGGATTCTGGAACGTTGTGTCCGGATAAAAACGACTGTGGTTTCCCGCGATGAAAAAGACAGCGGCGAGCGGATGATTTTAAACTTCGGCCATACGATCGGCCACGCCGTTGAACAAGTAACGCAATATAAAGTTCTGACTCACGGCGAAGCTGTGGCCATCGGCATGGTGGCGGCTTCAGCGATCGGCGAACGCCTGGGCCAGACGGAAGCGGGCACCTGCGATCGGGTCCGGCGCATTCTGACGGATTATCAATTGCCGGTGTCCGTCGGCCTGGAAGTAAAAGACCTGATCGAAGCGATCCGCAGCGATAAAAAACGTCTGGGCGGCCGTATTTATTTCGTTTTGCTGCATCGCCCGGGCGACGCTTTCTTGCTGCCGATGGAACCGGCTGTTTTGGAAACCGCCCTGACGGGAGTCTGGCAGCATGGCTGATGTCTTTATCCATCCTGGACGTCTGCACGGCACAATCGAACCGCCGCCGGCTAAAAGCGACGCCCATCGCGCGTTGATTGCCGCCGGACTGGCCGGCGCCGGTCAAGGCGTGACCGGCCTGCCGGAAGTGATGCCTGACGATTTGCTGGCCACACAACGCTGCCTGCGGGCTCTTCTTGACGGACAGCCGCTGCTGGACTGCGGTGAATCCGGCACAACCTTGCGGCTTCTGATCCCGATTGCCGCCGCGCTCGAACCGGGGCGGCGCGCCGAAAAACTTTGCTTTGTCGGGCGCGGCCGGCTGCCGCAGCGGCCCCTGGCCGAATACCGGGCCATCTTGGGAGGCGCGGGCGCCGAACTGCAGTTTCCGGCAGCCGGTTCTTTGCCGCTGTATCTGCAGGGACGTCTGCAGCCGGGCACATTCCGGGTGCCGGGACATATCAGTTCCCAATATATTTCCGGTCTGCTGATGGCCTTGCCTTTACTGTCCGGTCCGTCGCGGATTGTGCTGACCACGCCTCTGGAATCGGCGCCCTATGTGGCCATGACTCTGCGGACATTAGCCTCATTCGGCATTGCCGTCGATGTTTTGCCGGATGGCTATCATATTCCCGGCGGGCAACATTACCATCCGGCCGCCTATTGCATTGAAAAGGACTATTCGCAGGCCGCGTTCTGGCTGACCGCCGCCTATGCCGGCAGTACGCTGGAGCTTGTCGGTCTGCCGGCCGATACGGCTCAAGGCGACCGGGCCATCGTCGGACTGCTGGACGATTTTCGCCGGCAGCGGGATGAATATCGGATCGACGCCGCGCAGATTCCGGATCTGGTGCCGATTCTGGCTGCAGCGGCGGCGCTGACTTCCGCGGTGACCCGGATCCTGCACGCCGGCCGCCTGCGTCTTAAAGAGAGCGACCGTCTGGCCGCGACCCGGCAGGCGCTGGCTGATCTGGGCGCGGATATCGAGGAAGATGACGACGGCCTGGTGATCCGCGGCGGCGCGTTCAGCCGGCGGGATTGCCGGGAAGGCCGGCTGCCTGGCGGAACGGCGGATTCCTATGCTGATCACCGCATCGCCATGACCCTGGCCATTGCCGCGCTCAGCACGGAGCATGGGGTTCTGCTGCGCCATGCGGAGGCGGTACGCAAATCATATCCGACCTTTTTTCAGGATTTTCAACGTTTAGGAGGTGTTGTTGATGAGCTCGATCTGGGGACGCAATCTTAAAGTCAGTTTGTTCGGCGAGTCGCACGGCCCGGCGATCGGCGTGGTTATCGACGGCTTGCCGGCAGGTTTTGCGCTGGACGCGCAGGCGATCAACGCCTATATGCAGCGCCGGGCGCCCGGACGCACGCCCTGGTCAACCAGCCGTAAAGAAGCTGACGATGTCGAATTGCTGTCCGGCTTTTTTGAAGGGCGAACCACCGGCACGCCCCTGGCAGCCATGATTCGCAATACCGACACCCATTCGGAGGACTATCGGGAACTGCGCGCCAAACCGCGGCCCGGTCATGCCGACCTGACTGCTGAAGTCCGCTATCACGGTTATCAGGACCCGCGGGGCGGCGGCCACTTTTCCGGCCGTTTAACGGCTCCGCTGACCTTTGCCGGAGCTGCCTGCAGCCAGATTATCCGGCAGAAGGGCATTCGGGTCGCCGCGCACGCTCTGGAAATCGCCGGCATCGCCGATTTACCCTTTGATGCCGTGCAGCCTGATCTGACGCTTCTGGAACAATTGGCCGCTAAGAAAATGCCGGTTCTTGATGATGAACAGGGCTGCCGGATGGCTGAAGCTGTTGAACGCGCCCGGCAAGCCGGCGATTCTGTCGGCGGCGTGGTGGAAACCCTGATCTGGGGCTTGCCCGCCGGACTCGGGGATCCGATTTTCGACGGCCTGGAATCACGTCTGGCGAGCTTGATTTTCGGCATTCCCGCCGTCAAAGGCCTGGAATTTGGCGCAGGATTTGCCGCCGCCCGCATGACGGGATCGGAGCATAACGATATTCCTCTGCTGCAAGGTCAGGCGATCCGCTTCCGCAGCAATCACAGCGGCGGTATCCAAGGCGGCATCAGCAACGGCATGCCGGTTGTTTTCCGCACGGCTTTCAAGCCGACTGCCTCGATCGGCCGGGAACAGGAGACGATCAACCTGGAACAGATGGCCGCCGACCGGCTCCTGATCCATGGCCGTCACGACCCCTGCATCGTACCCCGGGCTGTCCCGGTCGTCGAGGCGGCGGCGGCGGTTTTTGCCCTGGACCTGTTGCTGGACTCCGGCTTTGGCCGGTAAAAAATGAATAAGGAGGCTGCAATCATGCCTGATGACAAGAAAACGGCGCACAACCGCCTGCTCCTACTGCACGGCCCGAATCTGAATATGCTGGGCCGGCGGGATCCCAGGCAATACGGCACATTTACATTGAAGGACGTGGAGACTCTGGTGGTTCAGACAGCCGCCCGTTATGCGTTCAGCGTCGATTGTTTTCAATCCAATGCCGAAGGTGACCTGATCGACCGTATCCAACAAGCCATGGATGTCTATGACGGCATTCTGATCAATGCCGGCGCCCTGACCCATACCAGCTACGCGCTGCGCGACGCGATCGAGCTTTGCAATCTCCCGGTTCTGGAAATCCATATCTCCGATATTCATAAGCGAGAGCCTTTCCGCCGGATTTCCGTCATCCAGCCGGTTTGCTGCGGCCAGATTGCCGGATTTGGCCTGGACGGCTATCGTATGGCGGCAGATCATCTTTGCCGCCGCCTGAAAGGAATGGATTCTTATGCAACCTGATGAATGCCGCCGCCCCGTCCGGCCGGATCCGGACCTGGCGGAACTGCGCCGGTCGATCGAAGAACTGGATGAGCATCTGGTGGATCTTTTTAGCCGGCGCATGGAAATCGCACGGTCGATCGGCGCCGTAAAGGTGCGGACAGGCGCGCCGGTCTTTGATCCTGCCCGCGAAGACGCCATCGTGGCCCGGGTTTTAAAGCAAGCCGGACCTCAGGACGCCCGGCGGGTGGAAAGCCTGCTGCGCGGCATTATGCGGCTTTCGCGCAGCGCGCAATATGAACATCAGTTGAATGCCGGCGCCGAGTTCCCGCTTGGCCGTCAGATCGTCGACGCTCCGGACGCCTGGCCGTCTGTCCGGCGGATCATTTATCAGGGGACCGCCGGCTCATACTCGGAACAGGCGAGCCGTCTGCTTTTTCCGGCTGCCGAAACCGTACGGGCAGCGACTTTTGCCGATGCCTGCGACCGGGTTCATGAAGGTCTGGCCGACGCGGCCGTCTTGCCTTTGGAAAACAGTACGGCCGGCACGGTTGACGATGTCTATGACTTGCTGCTGCAAAACCGGCTGTATCTATGGCGTTCTCTGTCCTTGCCGATCCATCATCAGCTGTTGGCCTGCCCCGGCGCCAGTCTGGCGGAGATAACCACGGTCTTATCTCATCCTCAGGCTTTGGCCCAGTGTTCTGATCTCATCCGCCGTCAGGGCTGGTCTGTTCAGGAAACGGCCAATACGGCCTTTGCCGCGGAAAGCGTGGCCGCGGCAAAAGACCGCAGCCTGGCGGCCCTTGCGTCGGAAGCTGCCGCCTTGGCTTACGGTCTGCAGATTCTGCAGACCGATGTTAATAATGTCGCTGCCAATCAAACCCGCTTTATCGCCGTCGGCCGCGATCTGGTCATCACGCCGGACGCCGGCCGGGTCAGCCTGATTCTCAGCCTGCCGCACTTGAGCGGTTCGCTGGCTGCGGCGCTGTCCATTTTCAGCGATCGCGGGCTAAATCTCAGTAAAATCCAATCCCGGCCGGATTTGAACAATCCCTGGGCGTATTTTTTCTATCTGGACTTTGAAAGCCGGAGCCAGGACTTGCAGCAAACCCTGGCTGCGCTTTATCAATTAAGTCGGGAAATGCCTTTTTTACGGCTGCTGGGCTGGTATGGCGAGGAACGTTTGCCAGAAGGAGGAATGCCTGTTGGGTGAACTGGAAGACGCGGCCGCCCAGGCTGTTCCTTCTGCCGGAACGACGGCGGAACCCTATGCGATCTCTGCCGAACAAGCCTGGTATGTCGCGTTTGTCATGACCGGCCGTGAAGAGACGGTTCGCCGGCAAATGACTCTTTTATTTCCGGAACTGAACGTCTTGGTGCCGCGGCGCGCTCTGCGTGAAAGACGGCGCGGACAATGGCGCACCGTCGAAAAACCGGTTTTCCCGGGGTATGTCTTTTTTCAGGTAGCCCTGGACAGCACTTTGAATTTCCATATCCGGCGGGTTTACCGGGTGATCAGGGTTCTGGAACAAAACCGCCAGCCGCAGCCCGTTTATCAGGAAGAAATGAACATGATCCTGCATCTGGTCGAAAATCAGGGCTTGATCGGTTTTTCCCGCGTCAAGGACGTCGAAGGCAAAGTGATGGTTACCAGCGGCCCTCTGGTTGGCTGTGAAGGGTTGATCGTCGGCGCCGATCGCCGCAAGGGGCGGGTGCGTATCCGCCTGAGCGTCAACGGCGCGTCGCGGATCGTCGATGTTGGCGCCGAATGGATCGGCGAAGACGAATAAGGCCTTCCGGCCGGAAACATAAAGCCTGACAAGATGAGAAGTTCACGTTCGATTAAAGGTTTTGGTATAATAAAACGATAACTAAAACAGGAGGCGTGAACATGATCAGTCTGAAAAAAGTCAGCAAGAGTTATAATGGCAAAATCAAGGCTGTCGACAGCCTTGACCTGACCGTTGCCCGCGGTGAAATTTTCGGATTCCTCGGCCCGAACGGCGCCGGCAAAACGACAACCATCAAAATGATAACCGGTATCCTGACGCCGGATGAAGGAACCATCGAAGTCAGCGGGCACAATATCGTCACCGATCCTCTGGCCGCCAAGCAATCTTTTGGCTTCGTTCCGGATGATCCCAATGTTTTTCCCCGCCTGAAGGCGATCGAATATCTGCGTTTCATGAGCAATCTTTACCAGGTCCCCACCGGACAGGCGACCGAACGCATCGGCAGCCTGGCGTCGCGTTTCGGGCTGACCGACAACCTGTCCGACCGGATCCAGAGCTATTCGCACGGTATGCGGCAGAAACTGATGATTATCGGCGCCTTGCTGCATCAGCCGGATGTCTGGATCCTCGATGAGCCGATGACCGGTCTGGATCCGCGTTCTTCTTTTATGCTTAAGGAAATGATGCGGGAGCATGCCGACAGCGGCAAGACGGTCTTTTTCTCAACGCATGTCCTGGATGTTGCCGAAAAAATCTGCGACCGGGTTGCGGTCATTGACCGCGGTAAAATCCTGTTCTGCGGCACCATCGACGATATGCGGAATCACTTTCACAACAATGCTTCCCTGGAATCGATGTTTCTTGAACTGGTCGGCGAGTTCGGCTCGGAGGAGGCGCAAGCATGAAAAACTTGTTTCGTCTGGCCGGCGTCTTGATCAGGGGCAACGGCCTGGCCAGTCTGGGAAGCGACTCCAGCCGGCATAAGAAACGCAGCCTCTTCGGCAGTATGATCCTGTTCGGCGTTTTAGGCGTCTATCTGATAGCCATCATGGCCGGCAGCGCGTTTACGCTCTATGATTTGCTGGCCGGCGCCGGTTTGCAGTCTCTTTTATCCAGCCTTTATCTGAATGCTGCCGTTATGCTGGTATTCTTCTTCGGTATCCTCTATGTCATCAGCATTTTTTACTATTCCAGCGATGTCGAAAAACTGTTGCCTCTGCCTTTGCGGCCTCAGGAAATCATCGGCGCGAAACTGCTGGTCACCGGCGCTTATGAATATCTGTTCCTGGCGGTCCTCATTTTGCCGCCGCTCCTGGTTTATGGCGTGCGCGGCCAGATGGGTTTTGTTTACTACCTGTCGCTTTTCGTGGACATTGTGTTCCTGCCGGTCATACCGTTATGTATGGCTTCCATGCTGGTCATCCTGATCATGCGCTTTACGCCGCTGGCCCGCAACAAGGACCGCTTTAACCTGATATCCAGTTTGCTGGCCATTGTTCTGGCGCTGGCTTTTGTTTTTGCCAGTCAGTCGATGACTTCCGTCGATGAACAGGACCTGGCCCGGATGATACAGACCGGCGCCGGATCCGTGTCCGGCCTGACGGGGGTTCTGTTTCCCGGTACATCCTTTGCGGTCGGCGCTCTGGAAGCGTCCTCCTTTTTATCGGCGGCCGGACAGCTTGCGCTTTTGATCGTCATTGCCGCAGCGTTCCTCCTGGTTACCCTGCAGCTGGCAAACCTGCTCTATTTTAAGGGCGTTATCGGCCTGAACACCTCTGCTTCCGGCCGTCACCGGTCGGGCAGCGCCGAACTGGCCAGAACGAACCGCCGGACATCGTCTTTCTTTTCATACTTTCTGAAAGACTGCCGCATCATGCTGCGGACTCCGATATTTTTCATGAATAACATTCTGATGAATTTCATCTGGCCGGTTTTTTTGCTGATTCCGCTGCTGGCCGGCGACAAGCAAGAAAACTTATCGGAACTGATCCCGATGGCCCGGGACGCCTTGTTCAGCCCTGACGGCGCCGCTCCGCTGGCGTTGGCCATCTGCTTTGCCGCCTTCTGCTTTGTGGCCGGTTCAAACGGTATAACGGAAAGCGCTTTATCCCGTGAAGGCAGCGTTTTCTATTTTATGAAAATCATACCGATGTCCTATAACCGCCAGTTAATGGCAAAAATCGCAGTCGGCGTGTTCTTCAGCCTGCTGGGCGCTTTGCTGCCGATTATTTTCTTCGTTGCCGTTTTGCAGCCGCCCTTCTGGTTTACCCTGTCCGTTATTGCCATCGTGCCGGGTTCAATCCTGCTTCCGAATCTGGCCGGCATCATTTTCGAATTGTATTGGCCTAAACTGAAATGGGACAACGAGCAGAAGGCCGTCAAGCAGAACCTGAATGTCGTTTACGGTATCCTGCTGGCGATGCTGCTGGCCGCGCTGGTTATCGCGCCGGTCGTAATCTGGCAGATGAAGTTGCTGCAATCGTTGCTGCTGATTGCCGTCGGTCCGCTGGTTCTTTCCCTGATTTTGGCTTTGCTGATCAAAAAAATCGGCCCGCGCCGTTTACTGGCGATAGACGCATAAAAATGGAGATGAATCATGGCAGAACAAGATTTTTTACTGAAAATCAGGGATACGGAAAAGCAGGCCGCCGAACTGCTTGACACTGCGCGCAGTCAGGCCCGCCAAATGCAGGATGACGCGCGGGAGCAGGCTGCCGCCCTGGTCGGCGAAGGCAGAGAAGCCGCGATTCAGGAACAGCGGGACCTGCTCGCGGCGGCCGGCCGGGATGCCGATCAAATGACGGCCGATTCAGTTCGGGAAACGGAACTTGCGATCCGGCAGCTGAAGGAACAGACAACCGCCAGGCTGATGATGGCGGCTGAACAGATTGCCGAACAGATTGTGAGCGATTATGGCCGTTGTTAAAATGGATAAAATGACGGTCGTCGGTTTATCTGCCGATCGGAAAGATATTGTGGATGCTTTGATGCGTTTGGGAGCAGTCGAGATCATCGAGAACGGCTGTCAAAACAATGACGACACTTCACGGACTGCCGTCGGGGATCCCGGGACCACAGTCAGCGCAGAGCAATCGATACCGGTCAATGCCTTGTCGCGGCTGGAAATGGCCATACAGAACGCCGGCAGGCTGATACCGCAGAAAAAGGCGATGTTCTCCGGCCGCCGAAGCGTTGATGCTGAAGCCTTTCTGGAAATCGCAGCTCGCGAGTCAGTCATTCTTGACCAGGTCGGGCGGTTTGAACACAACAAAACCCGTCAGAATGAGCTGCAGACTCAACTGACTCGTCTTTTTTCGTTAAGCGAGCTGCTGGAACCCTGGAAGAACCTGACGGTTGATCTGAGCAGCGATGGTACAGAACATGTCCGCATTTTTCTGGGCAGTCTGGCAACCGTTGATTTGAAAGAGCAGATTATGGCCCAGCTGGCCGAAGAAGCTCCGGAAACGCTGATCGAGGTTCTGGCTGCCGATGAAGGCGGCTTGCGCTGTGTTATCGCAACCTGGCGGCCGCGTACTGCTCTGGTTCAAGCGATACTTCGCCGTTCCGGTTTCAATCCGCTGCCTGTCCAGAGCGAAGCCGGGACGCCGGATCAGCAGCTGGACCGGCTGCACAACCGGATTTCTGAAATGCAAACGGAACTGGTGAAATTAAAGGAAGAGGAACTGGTTCTGGCCGGAAATGCCGCCGATTTCGAGATGCTGCACGATTTTCTGCTCATTCACAGCGACCGGCTGCAGGTCGAAGCCGCATTGCCAAAGACACACAGTACATTCTGGCTGCAAGGCTGGGTGCCGGCTCATTTAACCGGGCAAGTGAAAAAGGGCTTGGAAAGCCGCTTCCTGGTCGCCCTCGATGCCCGGCCGGCAGCCGCGGATGAAGAATATCCGATTTTATTCCGGAATAATCCTCTGGTTAAGCCTTATGAAGTTATTGTCGAAATGTTCAGCCCGCCGTCTACCCGGGAAATAGATCCGACGCCGCTGGTTGCTCCTTTTTACTTTTTCTTTTTTGGCATGATGCTGAGCGATATCGGTTACGGCCTGGCGTTGACCGCTATCTGCGCTTTTATTGCGTTCAAGGCCAAAGCGGGCGGCGAGATGGGCCGGCTAAGCCGTATGTTGTTTCTTTGCGGTATCTCGTCGACGATCTGGGGTTTCCTTTTCGGCGGATTTTTCGGCGATATGCTGTCGGTTTTAACCGATCAGCGGGTCAATATACCGGCGCTGTGGTTCAATCCGATGGATGACGCAACGAAATTGATGATCTGGAGCATGATTTTTGGCGTTGTCCACTTATTTGTCGGCATGGGCGCTAAAATTTACCTGCTTTTCCTGACAGGCCATGGCAAAGACGCTTTGCTGGATATTGCGCCCTGGTATCTGATTATCGGCGGAATCGGCCTGATGGTCGGCGGTATCGGCGGTTCGGCGGGGATGATTCTGGCCCTGACCGGCGCCGGTATCATTGTCCTGTTCGGTGGCCGTGACGCGCACAATCCGATTATGCGCCTGGCCAAAGGGCTGATTGCTTTGTATGGCATTACGGGATATTTCAGCGATATCCTCTCCTATACCCGAATTCTGGCGTTGGTTTTAGCGACCAGCGTTATCGCCATGGTGGTCAATTTGCTTGGCTTTCTCGGCGGTCCGACTATCCCCGGTTTTCTGATTTTTATCGTTGCAGCTGTAGCCGGCCATTCCCTGAATCTGGCTTTATCCTCGCTCTCGGCTTTTGTTCATACCAGCCGTTTGCATTATGTTGAATTTTTCGGTAAATTTTACGAAGGCGGCGGCCGGATCTGGCGTCCCCTGAAGCTGCGGACGCGTTATGTCGAAATCTGCCGCCCGGCTGTACCCGGCCCCGGCAGGCCGCAGAGCCGGCTGGCCGAATAAGCAATCGGCGCAGCAGACCCCGAATAACCAGACTGATCAAAAATCAAGGAGGAACATATTATGGAAATTCTGGAACACATGGGTCTTATCCTGACGCTGCTGGCCGGCGCTTTGGCCGCTTTGATGCCGGGTATCGGCTCAGCTCTGGCAGTTGGCAAAGTCGGCGAAGTGGCGGCCGGCGTCTTAACCGAAGATCCTTCAAAATTCGGCAAAATGCTTATTTTACAGGCTATCCCGGGCACACAGGGCATTTACGGCCTGCTGACGTGGTTTATGGTTATGCTTCAATCCGGCGTCATGGGCGGATCACCGGATATATCCTGGCAGAAAGGCCTGGCCTACCTGGCAGCTGTTTTGCCGATGGCTTTTGTCGGTTTCTTTTCCGCCATTTATCAAGGACGCGTGGCGGAAACCGGCATCGCTCTGGTAGCCAAACGGCCGGAAGAACAAGCGAAAGCTCTGGTTTTGGCGGCCATGGTCGAAACTTATGCGATTCTGGCTTTGCTGGCCTCGGTATTAACTGTTTTGCGCATCAAATAAGCCGGTGAAGATTGATATGACATCGATGCAGAACAGGAAGGAGTGGTGAATTGAACGGACTGGAAGCCATTCAAGACAGAATTCTGGCCGAAGCGCGGGAAAAAGCAAATGAAATCCTGAACCATGCCAGACAATCTGCCGCAGAAACTCTGGCTTCAGCCAGACAATGCAATGAAGCCCAACTGGCGGAAACCCGGCAGAAAGCATCGGCACAAGCTGAAGCCATAAAAAGCCGCGCGCGCAGCATGGCCGCCATGGAAAAACGCAAAGCGCTGCTTCAGGCTCGCCGGGATCTGGTTGACCAGGCGGTCGACATCGCTGCGGTTCAACTGCGTCAGTTGGACACTGATAAAAAAATCGCTTTTTATCGGCAACTGCTGCTCCGGGCGAAAATGCAAACCGGCGAACTTGTTTTGTCGGCTGCCGATTTTAACCTGGGCGAACGCATTATAGCCGATTATAGCGGTTCTATACATTTGGCTGCCGCACCCGGCGCTTTTGAAGGCGGTTTGATCATCCGGCAGGAATTGATTGAAGAAAACCTGACGCTGGATTTGATCATTAAAAATCGCCGTTCGCAATTAGTCCGTCTGGCAGCTTCTGTTTTATTTCCGGCGGAATCTTCAGCCGGGTCCGGTAAAGTTTATGACTGAGACGTTAACAAAAAATTCGCGCCGGAAAGCAGCCGGCGAAAGGCCGGCCGGAAGCCGCGGCCGCTATGGGTATGCCAGCGGGCGGATCCGGGCGCTGGAGATGCAATTGCTGGATACCGGCCATATAAACCGTCTTTTGGACGCGCGGTCGCCGGATGAAAGCATCCGCATATTAACCGAATGCGGATATCCAGCGGCCGCCGACCCCGAAACTGTTTTGAAACGGGAGCGCCTTGCCAGCTATGCGCTCATGCAAACCTTGATGCCGGATACCGGCTATATGGATACCCTGATGTTGTTTCACGACATCCAGAATTTAAAGGTTATTCTCAAAAACCTGGTCCCCGGCTTGCCGCAGGAATCGCCTGCCAATCATGAAGATACCGGCGAATTGCCTGATTTTGGCAGCGGCATGGCCGATCTCGCTCCATCTCGTTTGGAGTCCTTTATGCAGCAGCCGTCGCTGGTTCGGCCGGCTGTCCTGATCCGGGCTATCGGCGACCGGCAGCCCGATGCTATTCCGGCCTGGATTTATCAATTGGCCGTTAAGGCATTACGCCGTTATCAGTCATCTTATGATATCAGCGATCTGGATTTGCTGCTGGACCAGAATGCTTATGGTGAGGCGCATAAACGTGCGGCTCAGCTGGGCAATTCTTTTTTCAGCCAATATCTGCAAATGCGAACGGATATGATTAATCTCGATCTGCTGCTGCGGACCCGCTTCCTGCGCAGCGGCGAATACTATCTGGAGAAAGCTCTGCTGCCCGGAGGCTTGTTTGGACCTGATTTGGTTCTGGCGCTTTATCGGGACAATCCGGAATCGATAGCGGCGTTTTATGCCCGGACACCTTATCAGGCGCTGGCAGAACAGGGCGAATCATATGGACAAAGGGGCAGCGCCGCCCGTTTTAGCCTGCAGGCAGACAACCTGATTATGGATCATATCGGTAAAGCCCGCAGAATCACCAGCGGTCCGGAAGTCCCCTTAGCTTATCTGATTGCCCGCGAAATGGAAATCAAGAATATCCGGATAATCCTGACTTTTCAAAGAAACGGGCTGCCGATGGCCGAAGCCCGGGATCTGATCCGCAAGAGTTATCTGACATGGAGGTGACCGGAAATGTATCAAGTTGCCGTTATCGGCGATCGTGACAGCGTAATCGGTTTTCGCGCCCTGGGCATGACGGTTCTGGAAACGGATGATCCGGCCGATGCCGCCAATAAAATTCATCAGCTTGTCGAACAGCGTTATGTGGTCATCTTTTTAACGGAAAAGCTGGCTGAATGCAATCAGGAATATTTGCAGCTTTTACGCAGCCAAAGTCTGCCGGCGATCATCCCGATTCCGTCGATAACCGGATCAACCGGTCTTGGCATGCGCCAGGTCCGTGAATCCGTGAAACGCGCGGTTGGCATGGATCTGTTTGCCGAAGATCCGGGCGGAGATCTGAAGCAAAATGAATGAGGTGTATGGATAGCATGAAAAAAACCACTCAAGGGAAAATCGTCAAGGTTTCAGGGCCGTTGGTTGTCGCCGAGGGTATGCGTAATGCTGAGATGTTCGATGTCGTACGGGTTTCCGATAAACATCTGATTGGCGAGATTATTGAAATGCACGGCGACCGGGCCTCGATTCAGGTCTATGAAGAAACCGCCGGCCTCGGACCCGGCGAGAAAGTGGAATCCGAAGGCGCGCCTTTGTCGGTGGAATTGGCGCCCGGTCTGATCGGCGGCATCTTTGACGGGATACAGCGTCCGCTTGACCGCATGGTAGCATTGGCCGGAAATAATATTGCCCGCGGTGTTTCGACAACCGCGCTCGACCGCAGCCGCTTATGGCTGTTTGAGCCCCGGGTCGGGCCTGGCGACAGCGTCGGCGCCGGCGATATTATCGGTGTGGTGCGCGAAACGGAGCTGGTGCTTCATAAAATCATGGTTCCGCCCGGCCTGTCCGGTATTGTCGAGTCAGTTGAATCCGGCATGAAGACGGTTGTCGATCCGATTTGCTGTCTGCGCACGCCGGCCGGCCCGGTTGAGCATTTGACGATGCTGCAGAAGTGGCCGGTTCGCCGCGGCCGTCCATTTCAAAATAAAATTGCTCCCGATGCGCCTCTGGTGACCGGGCAGCGATCGATCGACACTTTTTTCCCGGTTGCCCGCGGCGGCACGGCAACCGTGCCGGGCCCCTTCGGCAGCGGCAAGACGGTTATCCAGCATCAACTGGCCAAATGGGCCGAATCGGATATCGTCATTTACATCGGCTGCGGCGAACGCGGCAATGAAATGACGGATGTTCTGCTTGAATTTCCTGAATTGGTCGATCCTAAATCCGGCGAATCGCTGATGAAGCGAACCATCTTGATCGCCAATACCTCCGATATGCCCGTTGCCGCCCGGGAGGCGTCGATATATACCGGCATTACCATTGCCGAATATTTCCGGGATATGGGTTATTCTGTGTCGATTATGGCGGACTCGACATCCCGGTGGGCCGAGGCGCTGCGGGAGATGTCCGGCCGGCTGGAAGAGATGCCGGGCGAGGAAGGGTATCCCGCTTATCTGGGATCGCGTCTGGCCAGCTTCTATGAACGCGCCGGCTGTGTGCGCTGCCTGGGGAAAGAAGGCCGCATCGGCATCCTGACAGCTATCGGCGCTGTTTCGCCGCCGGGCGGCGACCTCTCCGACCCGGTCGCCCAATCGACGCTGCGCATTGTGAAAGTCTTCTGGGGCCTGGATTCGGCGCTGGCCTATAAGCGGCATTTCCCGGCCATTAACTGGCTGAACAGTTATTCTCTTTATGCCGATATGATCGACGAATGGATGAACGCCAAGATCACGCCGGACTGGAGCCGCCTGCATGGCGACGCGATACGCCTGCTCCAGGAAGAAGCCGAACTTGAGGAAATCGTCCGTCTGGTCGGCCAGGATTCATTATCGGCAGTCGATCGCCTGAAACTGGAAGCTTCCCGTTCTGTCCGCGAAGATTTTCTGCATCAGGATTCATTTGACCCGATCGACACCTATACCTCTTTACCCAAACAATATCGCATGCTTTCCCTGATCATGGAATTTTATTATCAGGGCCGGATAGCTTTGGAACACAATGCGCCGTTCCGCGAGCTGATCAAACTGCCGGTACGCGATGAAATCAGCCATCTGAAACTGGTTCCGGAAGAGGATGTTCAGGATAAGGCCGATCAGATCAAAATGCATTTGCTGGAACAAATCAATGCGCTGCAACCTCAGGGGGTGATGTAACATGCCCAGAGAATACCGAACCATCGAAGAAGTCGCCGGACCGTTGATGCTCGTACAGCAGGTCAGCGACGTCAAATATGATGAACTGGGCGAGATCGAATTGCCCAATGGCGAAATACGCCGTTGCAAAGTCTTGGAAATCAACGGCACCAACGCTTTGGTTCAATTATTCGACAGTTCGATCGGCATCAATGTTCAAGACAGTAAAGTCCGATTCCTCGGCAAAGGTATGGAACTGGCGGTTTCACCGGATATTCTCGGCCGTGTTTTCGACGGCATGGGTTATCCGGCCGACGGCGGTCCGGAGATCATTCCCGACCGCATGCTCGATATTAACGGCCAGCCCATGAATCCGGCTGCCCGCGATTATCCGAACGAATTCATCCAGACCGGTTTATCGGCGATCGACGGCCTGAACACCTTGGTGCGCGGTCAGAAACTGCCGATCTTTTCGGCGTCCGGCCTGCCGCATGCCCAGCTTGCCGCCCAGATTGCCCGACAGGCCAAAGTGCGCGACCAATCCGGCAATTTCGCCGTGGTTTTTGCGGCTATGGGCATTACCTTTGAAGAAGCCGATTATTTTATCAACGACTTCCGCCGGACCGGAGCCATCGACCGGGCGGTCCTTTTCATGAATCTGGCCAACGACCCGGCTATCGAGCGTATTGCAACGCCGCGCATGGCTTTGACGGCCGCCGAATACCTGGCTTTTAATCTTGACATGCATGTCCTGGTTATTATGACCGATATCACATATTATGCTGAAGCTTTACGCGAAGTCTCGGCTGCCCGCAAAGAAGTTCCCGGCCGGCGCGGCTACCCGGGTTATCTGTATACGGATTTGGCGACCCTGTATGAACGGGCCGGCCGGCAAAAAGGCAAAGCCGGCTCCATCACGCTCGTGCCGATCCTGACTATGCCTGACGACGACAAAACGCATCCGATACCGGACTTAACCGGATATATTACGGAAGGACAGATTATCCTCAGCCGCGAATTATACAAAAAGGGCATCCGGCCGCCGATTGACGTTCTGCCGTCTTTGTCGCGGCTGAAAGACAAAGGCATCGGCGAAGGCAAAACCCGCGCCGACCACGCCAATACCATGAACCAGCTGTTTGCCGCCTATTCCCGCGGCAAAGAAGCGAAAGAACTGCAGATCATTCTGGGTGAGGACGCCTTGTCCGAAATCGATCGGATCTATGCCCGTTTTGCCGATGCCTTTGAGCAAGAGTACATTTCGCAAGGCTTTTCGACCGATCGCCCCATCAATGAAACCCTGCGTATCGGCTGGCATTTGTTGTCCATGCTGCCGCGTAACGAATTGAAGCGGATCCGTGAATCCTTTATCGACCAGTATTACGGGAAGGACTGACCGGCATGGCGGGGAAACAAATCAATCCGAACCGTATGGAATTGCTGCGCCTGAAAAAGCAGCTGGTGACAGCCCGGCGCGGCCATAAGCTTCTGAAGGATAAACGGGATGAACTGATGCGCCAGTTCCTGATCATTGTCAAGGAAAATCAAGCTTTGCGGCATCAAGTCGAAGCTTTGCTGGCGGCAGCCAACAAGGAAATGGTCATGGCCCGCGCCGTCATGCCGCCGGAGGTTTTGGAAACAGCCCTGATGGCAGGCCGTTCATCCCTGACGCTCAGTATTGATACGAAAAACATCATGAGCGTCCATGTTCCTGTTTTTGCATCGCCTTTTGAATTAAGCGGGACCATGGAAAATCTTCCTTATGGTATGGCATCGGTAGCCGGCGAACTGGATCAAGCTGTAACTGCCTTAAATGAGGCTTTTCCTGTTATGCTTCAATTGGCCGAGGTTGAAAAGACAGCCCAGCTTCTGGCCGATGAAATCGGAAAAACCCGTCGCCGGGTTAACTCGCTGGAATATGTCTTGATCCCTGAACTGGCAGAATCCATCCGTTCGATCACCATGAAAATGGATGAAAATGAACGAGGCAATTTGACCCGGCTGATGAAAGTCAAAGACATGATTGTCAAACAAGCTCTGGTCAAAGCCCGGCAGGCAGATCTGGACGCACAGATGAAAACAACCCGGTCCGGTTAACGGGCGGGTCTGTCTGACACGCTTATCTTGGCCGGCCGGTATTTTGCACAAACCGGCGCAGCAGGCTGCCGGAAAAACCGGCAGCTTTTTGCTTACCGGATAGTTGACAGACTCGATGCAAAGCCGGTATAATAGCGGTACTTTAATGATTTATCGCTTTATCATAGTAAAGCATCGGCAGCGACCAGACAACAGCAGAAAAATGCTTAAGGGGAAGCTGCCGGGAAAGCCGGGGAGATAACATGGGCCAATGGCAATTTCACACGCCGGATGGTGTTGCAGATTTGCTGCCTGATGAATGTGAGGCGAAGCGGACGCTGGAGCAGCGGCTGCGACAGTTGTTCCGGCAGCGGGGTTATCAGGAGATCGAAACGCCCGGCATTGAATTCTATGATGTTTATGCCGCCGGAAGCGGTTTCGTTCCCCAGGAAGGCTTGTTTAAGTTCTTTGATCAACAAGGCCGTATTTTATGTTTGCGTTATGACGGAACTGTTCCGGCAGCCCGGCTGGCCGCTACCCTGTACCGCGATGTCGAACCGCCGCTGCGGTTTTCCTATATTGGCAGCATGTACCGTTATCATGAATATGGCGGCGGCCGCCAGCGTGAATTCAGCCAGGCCGGCGTCGAACTGATGGGCAGCCGGACGCCCGAATCCGATGCCGAAGTTATCGCGACGGCAATTGCCGCCGCATTGGCTTGCGGGATCGAGGATTTGCAGGTATCGATCGGACAGGTCGAATTTTTCCGCGGTTTACTCGCAGAATGGCAGATAACCGGCGAGGATGCCGCCTTGCTGCCGCGTTTAATCGACAGCAAGGAAATGGTCGCGTTGGAAGAATTGTCCGACCGGCTGGCTTTACCCGAAAGCGCCCGAGATGTTTTGTTGAAAATGGCATCCAGTTACGGCACCTATGATCTGCTCGACGATCTGGCCCGACTGGTGACGAATCCGGCAGCCTGCGCCGCTTTGGACAATCTGCGGGCGGTGCTGCGTATTCTGGAAGATTATGATTATCTGAAATATGTGTCCATTGATCTGGGCATGCTGCAAAGCCTGAATTATTATACCGGAATCATCTTCAAAGGCTTTACTTACGGCCTGGGTTTCCCGCTTTTTTCCGGCGGCCGCTATGACCGGCTGGTCGAAGCTTTCGGGCGCGAGTTGTCGGCTACCGGTTTTTCCATCGGCGTCAGCCTGGCTCTGACGGCGCTGCGCCGCCGCGACAAGGCGCCGGCCAAGCCGGAAGATCCGCTGCTGCTGGGATATGCGCCGAATCGCCGGGCGGAAGCCTTTACATTGGCCGGCCGCTTGCGGGCCGCCGGGCAACGCGTGATCTGCGACTGTCAGAATCAAGGCCCGGCCGCCCTACTGGCCGGTTATCCGTCCGGACCGGTTGCCTATCTGGATGAAAAGGGCCGGTTGATTCAACTCAGGGAGGTGCGTTCATGCAAGTGTTGACCATCGCTTTATCCAAAGGACGGCTGGCTGATCAGGCGATCGATCTTTTTGAAGCCGCCGGTTATAATTGTCAGGTAGCCCGGGAAAAATCCCGCCGGCTGATCCTGGAAGACGAAGCGGCCGGCTTGCGCTTTATCATGGCTAAACCGGCCGATGTGCCGACATATGTCGACTATGGCGCCGCCGATATCGGGGTTGTCGGCAAAGACACGCTCCTGGAGGAAGGGCGCCTGCTTTATGAAGTGCTCAATCTGGGCTTCGGAGCTTGCCGCATGTGTGTGTGCGGACCGACGGCGCTGGCCGGCAAACTGGACAGTATTCCTAATAAACGGGTCGCCACCAAGTACCCGCGCGTTGCCCGGGAGTATTTTGAGATGCATAAACGGGAAAGCGTCGAAATCATCAAATTGAACGGCTCGGTTGAATTGGCGCCGTTGATCGGCCTGGCTGAAGTAATCGTCGATATTGTGGAGAGCGGCCGGACTTTACAGGAAAACGGCCTGCAGATCCTGGAAACCATCGCGCCGATCAGCGCCCGGATGGTTGTCAACCGGGTCAGCATGAAAATGAAAGCCGAAAGGATCAATCCGTTGATTCAGGCCGTCCGGCGTCAGCTCGATCTCAATCGGCCTGCCGGCGGCGGTCCGGCGTCAGACAGGGAGGAATAAGCCCGATGGATGGTATGACGGTAAAAATAATCCGGACAAGCCGCGAAGAACTGGACAGCCAGGTAAAAAAATTGGGTATGCGCGGCAAAATGGATCTGGAACCGGTTGTCCGGTCGACAGAAGCGATCATCGACCGGGTCCGCCGGCAGGGCGACGAAGCGCTGTTGGCGTTGACGGAGCAATGGGACCATGTGCGGCTTGAGGCCGGGCGTTTGCGCGTCGGCGAACAGGAGATCAGCCAGGCGTTCGATAAGATTGATCTGCGCCTGCTGGAAGTTATCCGCCGGGCAGCCGATAATATCCGCGCGTTTCATGAAGCCCAGCTGCCCAAAGATATCTGCCTGCCTGCCCGGCACGGCGGTTCGATCAGCCTGGTCAGCCGGCCGCTGGATACAGTCGGCGTTTATGTCCCCGGCGGGACGGCGCCGCTGCCGTCTTCTGTTTTGATGAATATCCTGCCGGCGCGCGCCGCCGGCGTTCGCCGCGTGATCATGTGCACACCGCCGCGGACGGACGGTTCGGTTGATCCGGTTATTCTGGCTGCCGCGTCCATAGCCGGTGCTGATGAGATCTACCGGGTCGGCGGCGCTCAGGCGATCGCGGCCATGGCTTACGGCACGGACAGCATTCCTGCTGTCGACAAGATAACCGGGCCGGGCAATATTTATGTTAATACAGCCAAACGGCTGGTTTTCGGCCAAGTCGACATCGATATGTTCGCCGGCCCCAGCGAAATTCTGATTATCGCCGATCGCACGGCCAATCCGGCTTACGTCGCAGCCGACCTCTTATCCCAGGCGGAACACGACCGGCTGGCTTCGGCGCTGCTGGTGACCGACGATCCGGATCTGGCCGAAAAAACAGCCGCGGAGATTCGCCGGCGCGCCGTTTTAATGCCGCGCGCCGACATCCTGCGGCAGTCGCTGGCGAATTACAGCGCCATCCTGGTTGTGCCGGACCTGGCGACCGCCGTTGATTTTGCCAACGAACTGGCTCCGGAACATCTTGAACTGATGATTGCTGATCCGGACAGCCTGCTGCCGTCGATTCGCAACGCCGGCGCCATTTTTATCGGATCCTATAGTCCGGAACCCCTGGGCGATTACCTGGCCGGCACGAATCATGTTTTGCCGACCAGCGGAACGGCCCGCTTCTTCTCACCGCTGAACACGCTTGATTTTATGAAGAAGACCAGTCTGATCCGTTATACAGAAGCCGATCTGGCCGAGTCTTGGCGAGATATCGCCGATTTCGCCGAAGCCGAACACCTGCGTGCCCATGCCGAGGCTGTCCGGATCCGCTTTCAGGCCGATCTGCCGGCCGGTTCGGCAACAGACGCCTGCAGGGAGGATAGTGAATCATGATGACGCCGGAAGACCCGAATACCCAAATCAAGCAAAATGCCGAAACCGCGCCGGATTCGTCCGCAACCCGACTTTGGAATAAAAGAACCGCCCGGCTGGTACCTTATGTGCCGGGTGAACAACCGCGCGGCCAGACCTTCATTAAATTGAATACCAATGAAAACCCTTATCCGCCGTCACCGGAAGTCCTGAATGCCCTGAGCAATTTTAACTACGAACAGGTGCGCCTGTATCCTGATCCGACGGGCTTAAGCTTACGTCAGGCTATCGCGGCCTATTATGGCCTGACGATTGATCAGATCTTTGCCGGCAATGGTTCCGATGAAGTTTTAGCCATGGCTTTCCAGGCTTTTTTCGAAACCGTGGACGGTCCGGCAAAACCGGAGCAGGAGATTGTTTTTCCGGATATTACCTATAGCTTTTATCCGGTATACGCCCGCTTATATGATATCCCTTATCGGCTTGTCCGATTGGGCGATGACTTTACCTTGCCTGTGGCCGATTGTCTGGCGCCGTCTGCCGGCCTTGTCCTGGCCAATCCGAACGCGCCGACCGGCCGGGCGATCGATATTGCTCAGATCGCGGAACTGGCGGCTGCCGACCGGAACCGGCTGATCCTGATCGACGAAGCCTATATCGATTTCGGCGGCGAATCGGCGGTCGCGCTTTTGCCGGATTTCGACAACATCCTGATTATCCAGACCTGTTCGAAATCCCGGGCTCTGGCCGGCATGCGGCTGGGTTATGCGCTGGGCGCGCCGGCTTTGATCGAAGCGCTGAGGCGGGTCAGGGATTCCTTTAATTCTTATACGCTGGACAGTCTGGCTCAGGCAGCCGGCGCGGCGGCTTTCGGCGCTGCGGAATGGTTTGAGCGGACCCGTTCGCTGATTATCCAAACCCGTGAAAAAACGGCCCGGGCTTTGCGGGATTTAGGGTTTGTGGTTATTCCGTCTTCAGCCAATTTCCTGTTTGTCAGTCATCCGAAAATCAGCGGCGCGGATTTATACAGCCGGCTGCGGCAGGCCGGCATTCTGGTCCGTCATTTTAATCAGCCGCGCATAAAGGACTATCTGCGGATCACCGTTGGCTCCGATGAAAACATGGCTGAATTGATTCGCGTCTTGCAACGCTTGCTGGTATAATCGAATTGATCGCATATAAAGGGGGACAAGCCAGATGCGTCAGGCTGAAATGACCCGGCAGACCGGGGAGACAAATATTCAGATTACGTTAAACCTGGATGGAGAAGGGACTGCGCAGATTAATACCGGCATCGGCTTTTTTGACCATATGCTGACTTTACTGGCGCGCCATGCCCATATGGATTTGACTGTTGCCGCGCAGGGCGACCTGGCGGTGGATGATCATCATACGGTTGAAGATGTCGGCATTGTTCTGGGTCAGGCTCTAAAATGCGCTTTGGGTGATAAACGCGGCATACGCCGTTACGGCCAGGCGGCGATCCCTATGGATGAAGCACTGGCTACGGCCGCGCTGGATATATCCGGCCGCGCCTATCTGGTTTTCCGCGTCGAGTTTTTAAGCGACCGGGTCGGCGGTTTCTCCACGCAGATGACGGAGGAATTTTTCCGCGCCCTGGCTTTCAACGCCGGCCTGACTCTGCATCTGGCCTGCCCTTACGGACATAACGACCATCATCTCGCCGAAGCCCTTTTTAAAGCCTTTGCCCATGCCCTGGCCGACGCCGCGGCGATCGATCCGGGACATGCCGGCGCGATCCCTTCGACCAAAGGCGTTTTATAAATCCTGAGACCAAGATAGCAACCTGCGAGGAGGATTTTTTATATGAGCAACTTGATGCGCGAAGCTGATTTTATCCAATTGCCGCTGTTTGTCCGGGGCAAAGTCCGCGATGTTTATGACCTCGGCGATGCCCTGCTGATCGTGGTTACCGATCGGATTTCAGCTTTTGACGTTGTTTTTCAGGAATTGATTCCTGAAAAAGGCGTCGTCTTGAATAGTATTTCGGCATTCTGGTTTGAGCAGACCCGCCCGATCATCGGCAATCATGTCATATCGACTGATCCGGCCGCTTATCCGGCCGGGCTAAGCCGTTACGCGAATGAACTGGCCGGCCGTTCGATGCTGGTGCGCAAAGTGAAGATGCTGCCGGCGGAATGTATTGTCCGCGGCTATCTGGAAGGTTCCGCGCTGAAAGAATACAACAAGTCGGGCACGATCGGCGGGATGCCCCAACCAGGCGGCCTGCGCCAGGCCGACCGTCTGCCGGAGCCGGTTTTCACCCCTTCGACCAAGGCAGAATCGGGTCATGACCAGAACATCAACTTCAGCCAACTGGAAGAATTGCTGGGTTCCGAGCTGGCCGGCGCCGTCCGCGAAAAGAGTCTGGCTCTTTATCAATACGCGGCAGCTTACGCCGAAGGACGCGGCATTATCCTGGCCGACACCAAATTTGAATTCGGTCTGCTCGACGGCCGCCTGGTTGTCGCCGATGAATTGTTCACGCCGGATTCCTCGCGTTTTTGGGATAAATCGGAGTACCAGCCGGGCCGGGCGCAAAAGAGCTTTGATAAGCAATATCTGCGCGAATGGCTGGAAACCCTGGCCTGGGATAAAAATCCGCCGGCTCCGGCTTTGCCGCCGGAAATCATCGCCAGAACAGCGGCCAAATACCGTGAAGCATACAGCCGCTTGACCGGGAAGGATCTGGCATGATCAGCGTCATCGATTATGGAATGGGCAATCTGGGCAGTGTGGCCAAGGCTTTAGCCTATCTGAACCAGCCGGCGGCGGTAACCAGCGATCCTGAAGAGGTCGCCGCGGCCGATCGTCTGATCCTGCCCGGCGTCGGAGCCATGGCCTATGCTGTCGAACAATTGAAAAAGCGCGGCCTGGATCAGGCGATCAAAGCCTATTTGCAGACCGGGAAACCTTTTCTCGGCATTTGCCTGGGCATGCAGCTGATGTTTGAATACAGCGAAGAAGGCAACAACCGCGGCCTTGGCCTGCTGCCCGGCGTTGTACGCCGCTTCCCGGCCCAGCCGGGACTCAAAGTGCCGCATATGGGCTGGAACAGTCTGCAAGATTCACGCCTGGATATACTGCCGAATCATGAGTACTTTTATTTTGTCCATTCCTATTATGTCGATCCGGCCGACTCCGGCCTGACCGCTGCCTGGAGCGTCCACGGGATTCCCTTTGCCGCCGCCGTCGCGGATCGGCAGATCCTCCTGACCCAGTTTCATCCGGAGAAAAGCGGCGACGCCGGCCTGCGGCTTCTGGAACGCTGGGCTTCCGGCGGGGAGGCGCGGGTATGACTGAACGCGCCGGGAATGCTCCCGGAAACGAAACGAAACAGCCGATGATCATTTATCCGGCGATCGATTTATTAGGCGGACAATGTGTTCGCCTGCAGCAGGGCCGTTACGATCAAGTGACCGTTTACAGTCCCGATCCGCTGGGCGTAGCCCGGACTTTCCAGGCCGCCGGCGCGACGTGGCTTCACATCGTTGATCTGGATGCCGCGAGAACCGGCATACCGGCCCATGCGTCGTTGATTGCCGACATTCGCCGTCAAACCGGCCTGCATATCCAGACCGGCGGCGGCATCCGGACTATGCCGCATCTCCGGCTTTTGCTTGAGGAATACGGAATCGACCGCGCGGTGCTGGGAACAGCGGCCGTCAATGACCGGGCTATGACCCTGGAAGCTCTGCGCCGTTATCCGGACCGGCTGGCGATCGGCCTGGATGCCCGGGACGGTCAGATCAGCGTCGACGGCTGGACGCGCGGCAGCGGACTGGATGTTCTTGATTTTGCCCGGCTGATGCTGGATGCCGGCGCCCGGACGGTGATCTATACGGATATCAAGCGGGACGGCATGATGAGCGGCCCCGCTTTGGACGGCATCCGCAGTCTGGTAGCGCTGGACGGCCTGACAGTCATCGCATCGGGAGGAATTGGTTCTCCGGCCGATATCGAGGCGGTGCGGCGCGCAGGCGCGGCCGGCGTTATCATCGGCAAAGCTATTTATGAAAAAAAGGTGGTGCTCGGGCAATGCTGGCCAAACGAATAATCCCTTGTCTGGATGTCCGCGGCGGCCGCGTCGTCAAGGGCGTCAATTTTATCGGCCTGCGCGACGCCGGCGACCCGGTTGAATCGGCGCGCGCTTATAATGCCGCCGGCGCCGACGAACTGGTTTTTCTGGACATTTCGGCGACCCTGGAAGACCGGGGCATCCTTTTGGACGTGGTCCGGCAGGTTGCCGATCAGGTGTTCATCCCCTTCACCGTGGGCGGCGGCATCAGGACTCTGGAAGATATCCGCAGCATCCTGCAGGCCGGAGCCGATAAAATATCCTTGAATTCCGCCGCCGTGCTGCATCCGGAGCTGGTGCGCGCCGCTTCGGAACGCTTTGGCAGCCAGTGCATTGTGGTCGCCATCGACGTGCGCCGTAATCAGGCCGGCCGCTTTGAAGTCATGATTGCCGGAGGGACAAAATATACCGGCCTGGATGCTTTGGCCTGGGCTAAAAAGGCAGAACAACTGGGAGCGGGGGAGATCCTTTTAACCAGCATGGACCGTGACGGCACGAAATCCGGCTATGATCTGGAGATAACCCGGCAAATCGCGGATCAGGCGTCTATCCCGGTCATCGCTTCCGGCGGGGCCGGGAACCTGGCTGATTTTTATGACGCGCTGACTCAAGGCGGAGCAGAAGCCGTTCTGGCCGCCAGCCTCTTTCATTTTGGCGAAATCGGCGTTGCCCAGTTAAAACGCTATCTGGCGCTGCGCGGCGTTCCGATGCGTTCTTCGCCGGGATTGACGGATGATTTCAGCCGTTACAAACTGCCTTTCAGCCAGAATACTGTTTTAGCCGAACCGGGCGTTTCCGGCCGCCTGTGGCGGCAGATGAAAAAAGATGGCCAGGGCCTGATTGCAGCGGTTATCCGCGAGGAAAGCAGCGGCGAGATATTAATGCAGGCCTTTGTCGATGAAGAAGCTTTTGCCGCTACGCTGGAAACCGGCCTGATGCATTACCACAGCCGCAGCCGCGGCAAATTGTGGCTGAAAGGCGAGCAATCGGGCCATTTCCAGCAAGTCCGCGCCATCCAGGTCGACTGCGACGCCGACTGTCTGCTGGTCGACGTCTGCCAGATCGGTCCGGCTTGCCATACCGGAGCCCATTCCTGCTTTTACCGGCCGCTGGCTGCTCTGACCGGAGCCTTGCCGCCGGATCCGCAGACCGGCCGGGAACAGTAAACCGTAAAGCCCATAATAGCCCGGCGCCGGCGTGAAGAACCGGACCCGGAGCGCATCAGAAATACAGGAGGTTATTTATGAGTCAAATAGGAGACATGCTCGATGAACTGTACCAGGTTGTCCTGGACCGGCGCGCCCATCCTCAGGAAGGTTCCTATACCAACTATCTGCTGGACAAGGGCCTCGACAAAATCTGCAAAAAAATCGGCGAGGAATCAGCCGAGGTGATTATCGCGGCCAAAAACCGCCAGCCGGCTGAAGTGACTTATGAAGTCGCCGATTTACTGTACCACCTGTGCGTCCTGCTGGTTGACCAGAACGTGACGTTCGACGATATCTATGCCGAACTCCGCAAGAGGCGCTGAAGCTGAAAGACCTTAATTGACGGGCGTTTTCAGCTTCGCCGTTTAAAACGGCCCGGTAAAATTTGGTTTGACAAAAGCCCTCTCTTGTGATAGAATTCGTTTGCTTGTCCACAGAGAGGGTCTTTTTTTTATATAGCGATCATACGGCCGACCAGGCGGAGGTGTTAACAAAATGGCAAAAGCAGGAGCTCGTGATAAAATTACCTTGTCATGCACCGAGTGCAAACAACGCAATTACAACACGATGAAAAACAAGAAAAACGATCCAGACAGACTGGAAATGAAGAAATATTGCAGATTCTGCCGCAAGCACACAGAGCATCGGGAAACCAAATAATCCCATGGCTTGCGAACAAGTGAGGATGTGTTGATGATGGCAGATAAGGATAAAAGCGAGAAGCGGATTGATAAACCTGTAAAACCGAAGCTCAACGCTATGCAAAAAGTCGCCGCTTTTTTCGTGAAGACCGGAAAACGGCTGAAGACTTTTTTTCAGAACCTGAAAGCTGAGTTGAAGCGGGTTGTCTGGCCTGACCGGAAACGGCTGATCCAGAATACGGCAACCGTTTTGGCTATCTGCATATCCGTCGGTGTGCTTCTCTTCGTGATCGATTCGATGCTGGCCGGCGTCCTGAACGCCGTCGGCTTTTATTCGCCGAACACGACGGCTGCGCCAACGACGGTGGCGACGACAGCCGAATCCACAACGGCCGGTTCCGACACGGCAATAACCGGAACGACCGGTTCCGGTTCGTCAGAAACAGCCGGTATAACCGAATCCGCAGCGGCCACTACCACAAAATAAAACGGCCGGCTGACCGGATCCCGGTGAGTCAGACCGGAAGGAGCATGTGAAATGGTCGAAGATACCCCCTCGGAAGCCAAATGGTATGTTGTCCATACCTATTCCGGCTATGAGAACAAAGTCAAGGCGACTTTGGAACGGATCGTCGAAAACCGCGGCATTCAGGATTATATCCAGGAAGTTTCTGTTCCCATGGAGGAACAGGTCGAGATTAAAGACGGTAAAAAGAAAGTTACCCAGCGCAAGATTTATCCGGGCTATGTCCTGGTGAAAATGGTGCTGACAGACGAGATCTGGTATATTGTCCGCAATACCCGCGGCGTGACCGGTTTTGTCGGCCCCACAAGCTCAAAGCCGACGCCGCTGACGGACGAAGAACTGATGCTGATGGGCCTTGAGTCGAGCTGGGAACCGGTTGTCGATTATGATGTCGGCGATTCGGTCAAGGTTATCAACGGACCGCTTGAGAGCTTTATCGGTACGGTGGAAGATATCAATTTGGATAAGAAAAAGGTTCGGGTTCTTGTGTCCATGTTCGGGCGTGAAACGCCGGTCGAGCTGGAGCTGACCCAGATCATGCGGATCTAAGGCGTTTTGCTTCAAAGATCCGGCCGCCCGCCTTTGACGGACGGCAGACAAATGAAGGCTTATCAACACCGCAAGGTGTGCAGATAGGACGCGAAAAGCGTAATTTTGGGAGGTGGACGTTAATATGGCAAAGAAAGTCACCGGGTATGTAAAATTACAGATTCCCGCAGGCAAAGCCACGCCAGCGCCGCCGGTAGGACCAGCCCTTGGCCAGCACGGTGTTAATATCGCCATGTTTGTTAAGGAATTCAATGAAAGAACCGCAAAGGATGTCGGCCTGATTATTCCGGTCATCATCACAATCTATGCGGACCGATCCTTTTCTTTCATTACGAAAACTCCTCCGGTCCCCGTGCTGCTGAAGAAAGCGTGCAACATTGAAAGCGGCTCAGGCAAGCCGAACAAGGATAAGGTAGCGAAAATAACCAAATCCGAAGTTATGAAGATTGCCCAGACGAAGTTGGTTGACACCAACGCCGCCGGACTGGAATCCTGCGCCCGCATGGTGGCGGGAACTGCGCGCAGCATGGGCATTGTCGTTGTCGACGACTAAAGACCGTAAGGAGTGAAGAGCTATGAAGAGAGGTAAAAGATACAAGGAACTGGTCAAGCTCGTCGATCGTGCGGTTTCATATGAGCCGGCCGACGCAATTGATCTGGTTCAGAAGACCGGTAAGGCCAAGTTTGACGAAACCGTCGAACTGCATATCCGTTTGGGCGTAGACTCCCGTCATGCCGACCAGCAGGTCCGCGGCGCGGTTGTTCTGCCGCACGGGACCGGCCGGACAAAACGGGTTCTTGTTTTTGCCAAAGGCCCCAAAGCTGATGAAGCAAAGGCTGCCGGCGCGGATTTTGTCGGCGCTGAAGATATGGTAGACAAGATCAAAAATGAAAACTGGTTTGATTATGACGTAGTCGTCGCAACCCCGGACATGATGGGCGTTGTCGGCCGCCTCGGCAAGATCCTCGGCCCGAAAGGCCTGATGCCGAACCCGAAGTCCGGAACGGTAACCATGGATCTGCCGCGCGCTATCGCTGAAATTAAAGCCGGTAAAATCGAATACCGTTTGGACAAGACGAACATTATCCATTGTCCGATCGGCCGGGTATCCTTTGGCCAGGAAAAATTGGCTGAGAACTTCAAAACTCTGATGGATGCCATTGTCAAGGCCAAGCCTTCCGCATCCAAAGGCCAGTATTTGAAGAGCGTCGTTATCACCGCAACCATGGGTCCGGGCATCAAGGTCAATACGACCCGTCTTGGTTGACAAGAAACGGCGAAACGAATAGAATAGGTCATGCGCCCAAGACAGCAGGATTCCTTACGGAAATAAACGCCAGACGTCCTGCCGAGGTTGCGGATTACAACCGGTTTAGCCGGTTAATGCTGAAAGGCTCCGTACCCCTCCTGTCGTAAGGCGCGAGGGGTATTTTATTATTTAAAGAAGGAGGTACTCATTATGCCCAGTCAATCCATTCTTGAAGAAAAGAAAAAAATTGTCGCCGGTCTGACCGATGAATTTAAGCAGGCCCAAGCCATAATCTTTACGGACTACCGCGGCTTGACCGTTGAGCAGGATACAACCATGCGCGCAGCTTTACGCAAAGAAGGCGTCAGTTATCAAGTCATCAAGAATACGCTTTCCGCTCTGGCTCTGAAAGACGCCGGAATCGAAGGCATCGAGGCGATTTTACATGGACCGACCGCTATCGCGTACAGTAAACAAGATGTGATCAGTCCGGCAAAAATTATCAAAGAGTATGCCGACAAATTTGAAAAACTGGAAATCAAGGGCGGCATTTTGGAAGGCAAGCTTATTTCTGTCGATGAGATCAATCGTTTGGCCAAGATTCCAAGCAAGGAAGTTCTTTATGGACAGTTGGTTTGCGGCTTGATTTCGCCGATTGCCGGTTTGGCCATGGTCTTGAATTCCATCCGCGAAAAGTTGGAAACCGCGGCCGGCGAACCGGTTGCCGTAGCGGCCGAATCTGCTGAAGCACCTGCGGCTGAAGCATAAATGCAAATCTATTTCGATAACCCATGAATCCTGGATTATTATGAAATGACCAGGAATGATTAAGAACGATAGGGAGGTTAACTCAAATGCCTAGTGAAAAAATTACTCAGATGATTGAAGAAGTCAAGGCTTTGTCTGTTATGGAGCTTTCCGAACTGGTTAAAGCTCTCGAAACCGAATTCGGCGTTTCCGCCGCCGCCATGGTTTCCGCCGCTCCGGCGGCCGGCGCAGCCGCTGCTGCTCCTGTGGAAGAACAAACCGAATTTACCGTTATCCTCAAAGCTCCCGGCGCCGCCAAGATCAACGTCATCAAGGCTGTCCGCGAACTGACCGGCCTCGGCCTCAAAGAAGCCAAAGACCTGGTTGACAATGCTCCGAAAGCCGTCAAAGAGAATGTCAATAAAGAAGATGCCGAAAACATCTCCAAGAAACTCAAAGACGCCGGCGCAGAAGTCGAAGTGAAATAAATGTCTTGGCTGATCCGACCGTCAGGCCGGATCAGCCAAGAGGCTGTTTCCGGAAAATGAAGATCAGGCAGCCGCTTGCCTGCGGGCGGCTGCCTTGATTTATTCTGGTGAAAAATATTGTATTTGCAAAGCCCGTATCGACGCTGCAGATATTTATATATCACAATTATCAGATAACCGGCTGAATGGGTGAATTCCGTAAAAGTTATTGACAAAACCGGTAAAGTGCTGGTAGAATCATTAGGCACCTTGAAAAGCGCAAAGTACCTGCAAATATGGCGGCGTAGCTCAGTTGGCCAGAGCATTCGGTTCATACCCGAACTGTCGTTGGTTCGAATCCGACCGCCGCTACCATATGGCCCGTTGGTCAAGCGGTCAAGACATCGCCCTTTCACGGCGAAGACAGGAGTTCGATTCTCCTACGGGTCACCAAATGTGGGTGCTTAGCTCAGCTGGGAGAGCACATGCTTCACACGCATGGGGTCGCAGGTTCAAGTCCTGTAGTACCCACCATAATGCGGGTCCGGCCGGCAGATACCCTTTGTGGCCGCTGTCGTAAAAGCTCCGCATTCGCTCCAGATGGCTCTTGCAAGGCAGGCCTGCAAGAGAAACGGCACCATAGCCAAGTGGTAAGGCAGAGGTCTGCAAAACCTTCATCTCCAGTTCGAGTCTGGATGGTGCCTCCAAAATGATGGATGTCCGCTCAAGGTGTCATAACACTTGAGCGGACATTCTTTTTCTTTTTCCTGATAAACCGGACAGACGGCCGTACGGCCGGGAAGGAGATCAATCGGCCCGCGGGGTGCCGATCGTGGACAAGATGATCAAACTGACGAACACAGCGTACATCCGGATCTTTGAACAGTACAACACGGCGCTGGCGGAAGCTTTTGAACGTATCGTGCAGGAAATGCCCGGGAATGATCCGGCTTACGCGGAAGCTCTGGAAGGAAACTTATCTACCGTAGCCCATAATGCTGTCCAGGACTGGTTTGATGAAGAAACCGGCGGACAAGATCACGGCGGATGTTTGATCGACCGGACCGAGAACCAGGAAGACGCCTTGAATATGGCAATTTATGCCGCGGCTTTTTGTGATGACGGAATCCCGGATCGTATTAAAATAATGTTAAATCGATTTCAGCCACAAATTGGGACAACAATAAATCAATATATCCTGGCCGGCGCCTGGAATGTGCCGGAACAGGAAGAAGATTATCTGGAACAGCAAATCCTGTCCGTATTGCTGCAATTACTGGGCGAGTGGCAGGACAGTTCACATCTTGAGCAGATGATCCATCATTTTGCCGGACTCCGAGATCCGGACGAACGGATTGCCCAGGCCATGCGGCAGTATCTGGTTGCTTT
The DNA here is from genome assembly GCA_034927345.1 of Clostridiaceae bacterium. Lineage (GTDB taxonomy): Bacteria > Bacillota > Clostridia > Saccharofermentanales > UBA5734 > JAYFQE01. The sequence continues at coordinate 116,633 of JAYFQE010000011.1, read as the reverse complement.
AGATAAACCATCGCTGACATGGACGGTTCAGGAACTCAACGATCTGATGGACAGCGGCAGCCGTTTACAGGGATCCGGCGAATATTTGCTGATCGCTTTAGCGGATATCGGCAAAGAACACCGGGACGACGTTATTTATGCCTGCCTGAAACGGGCTTTTCAAAATATGGCAAGTCCGGCGATCGGAGCGATCTGTCTGGGCGATTATGGCGACGGACGGGCGGTTGTTTTTTTACGCGGATGGGCGATGCGGCATCTCGACAATCAAGACAGGCAGACCATGAGCGAAGTCTTTTCAACCATAAAACGCTTGGGCGGCCAAATCGACGACCTGCGTTAAGCCGGCGGGCAGCCGGTGTTAAAATAACCGGTAACAATAAGAGCAGCTTGCAAATCACGAGGCTTGCAAGCTGCTCTTTGAATAATCCGCGGTTTATATCAGATCAGACGCCGGAATAAGCGCTGAAACCGCCGTCGATCGGAATGACGACGCCGGTGATGAAGCCGGCGGCCTGCGGCGAGATCAGGAACAACAGCGTGCCCAGCAGTTCCTTGCTTTCGCCGAAGCGGCCCATGGGTGTCTGGCTGAGAATTTTCATTGAACGCGGCGTCAGCTGCCCGTCGTCCGTATAAAGCAGTTTCTGATTCTGTTGGGTGACGAAAAAACCGGGAGCTATAGCGTTGACCCGGATGCCAACCTTGGAAAAATGGACGGCCAGCCATTGTGTCAGATTACTGACCGCAGCTTTAGCCGCGCTGTAAGCCGGGATTTTGGTCAGCGGCGTAAAAGCGTTCATCGAAGAGATATTGATGATCGTAGCGCCTTCGCGATGGGCCATTTCACGGGCAAATACTTGGGTCGGCAGCATTGTGCCGAGAAAATTGAGATCAAAAACAAAGGAAATCCCTTGCTTATCGAGATCAAAAAAGCTGATTGTATCCGCGTCGATTTTTTCGGGCTCGTAGTATTCAACAGACGTGGTTGCCTTGGGGTGATTTCCGCCGGCGCCGTTGATCAGAACATCACAGGGGCCGAAATCCGTCAAAATCTGCTGATGGACTTGTTCCAGGATTTCTTTGTCCAGAACATTAGCCTGATAGCCCTTGGCAATGTATCCCTGGGCCGTGAGCTCAGCCGCCAGTTTAGCCACCGGCTCGGGCTTCAGGTCGAGCAGAGCGACTTTAGCGCCGCAGGCGGCCAGCGCCCGGGAGAAGGTCCCGCAGAGGACGCCGCCGGCGCCGGTAATAACGACCGTTTTACCGGTCAGGTCGATAGAAAGGGGAACAGAATAATCATTCATGATGCATACCTCCTGCACAACGATTTAAGGTTTCCCAAATTCCGGTCAAATATGAGGCTCCGAGCGCGCGGTCATATAACCCATAACCGGGCCGTCCGGTTTCACCCCAGATCATCCGGCCGTGATCGGGCCGGAGATAACCGTCATAGTGATGACGATAAAGCGCCTGCATGATAGCCACGATATCCAGCGAGCCGTTGGCCGAATAATGGGCGCTCTCTTCGAAACTGCCGTCCGGCAGCCGTTTGACATTGCGGACGTGCATGAAATGGATACGATCCCGGGCGGCATATTTGTCGACCAGGCGGGGGATGTCGTTGAAAGAACCGCTGCCCAAAGAACCGGTGCAAAATGTCAGTCCGTTAAAAGGGCTGTCCACCAGGTTCAGCAGGCGGTCCAGGGCGGTTTCGCCGGTTATGATGCGCGGCAAGCCGAAAATCGGCCAGGGCGGGTCATCCGGATGAATGGCCATTTTAACGCCGCTGGTTTCAGCCGTCGGGATAACCGCTTCCAAAAAGTAAGCCAGGTTTTTCCACAATTGCTCCGAGTCCACTTGCTCGTAGGCGGTAAAAAGATCCTTTAATTGTTCGCGCGTATAACTGGCGTCCCAGCCGGGCAAAGCTAAATCGCCGGTCAGAGGATTCATGCCGGCCAATTGGCTGCGGTCATAGGCCAGAGCGGTTGAACCGTCCGGCAGCTTCCGGTTCAGCTGGGTTCTTGTCCAGTCGAAAACGGGCATGAAGTTATAGCAGATGACTTTAATGCCGGCAGCTCCCAGCAAGCGGATATTCTCCTGATAATTGGCGATGAAATGGTCGCGTTCCGGCAAGCCGAGCTTGATGGCTTCATGAACCGGCACGCTTTCGATAACTTCATAATGCAGGCCGGCGTCTTCAACCAGTTTCTTTTGCCGGTCAATAGCGGACCGGCTCCAAATTTCGCCGGCCGGCGCTTCGTAAAGCGCCGTGACAATACTGTGCATGGCAGGAATCTGCCGGATATAAGCGAGGGAAACCGGATCGTCCGTGCCGTACCATCGGAAGGATAGTTTCATGAATTTAACAGCCTTTCTCACATTTGTGGCTTCATTATAGACTGCAGTTAAATTCAGAACCACGGTTTTTCTTGCGCTGAGCTTTGCAAATCTTGCTCTTGATAAGCCTGATGAACTTATTCATTTAAATAACGGATTGCCAGACCGGCAGTTCGAAACGGCATCATCAACGACTCCAGCCGACCGGCGGCGGGACTTTGAAAAACGGGATTCGGCCGGCCCAGACTCTGATATTTGGCGCCGGCCAATTCATGATACGGTGAGAACTCAACAAGCCGGACAGCCGGCAGCAGCCGGAGAAAATCAGACATCCGCCTCATTTCTTCAAGCGAATCGTTGAAACCGGCGATCAGCGGTATGCGGATATGGATTGGCACGGATCGCTGGCCCAGCCGGCGGAGATTTTCCAGAATCAGGTTGTTGGAAACGCCGGTTGCTGTCTGGTGGCGGGCGGTATTCATGCTCTTCAAGTCATAAAGCCATAAATCAGTCCACGGAATCAGCGCCGCCAGCTGCTGCCAGTCGGCATAACCTGAAGTATCTACCGCGGTATGCAGGCCCTGTTCTTTAGCCGCCAATAAGAGTTCCAGCGCGAAATCAGGCTGCAGCAGCGGTTCGCCGCCGCTCAGCGTCAAGCCGCCGCCGGACTGGCGATAAAATGGTTCATCCCGCACAACTTCCGCAATAACCGACTCTGCGGTTCGGTATCGGCCGCATAATATCAACGCCCCGGAAGGGCATTCAGCCGCGCAGCTGCCGCAGTTCCGGCAGAGCCGGCGATCGATGGCCGTTCCTTCCGGGTGCTGATGACAGGCTGCCTGAGAACAGACGGCCGCACATCGGCCACAATGAAGACAAAGATCGGGAAATGCTTGCAATTCCGGCGTATTTCGCTGCGATTCAGGATTATGGCACCAGGAGCAGCGCAGCGGACAGCCCTTGAAAAAGACCGTTGTCCGAATACCAGGCCCATCTTGTAGTGAAAAACGCTGAATATTAAAAATCAATCCGCCGGCCCGGCCGTTTTTTTCGTTGCTTGCCGGCGTGTTCACAGGACTTCTCCCGGCCGGCTGTACCCCATGGCGGCCGATAAACGCACAGCAGCCCGGCAGACGAGCGGAACCTGCGCTTCCAGCCAGGCGGATGACAGGCGGTATGCGGGGCCCATGATGCCCAGAGCAGCCGTACAGCAGCCGCCGGCTTGATAGACGGGCGCCCCCAGGCAGCGGACTCCGTCCATATACTCTTGATCATCGGGCGCCCAGCCGCGCTGCCGGACTATTTCCAGCTCATGCGCCAATATGTCACGGCTGACGATAGTCTGCCCGGTCAAGCGGACTAAAGGTTCGCGCAGCAGATCTTCCCGGATATCGTCCCGAGCAAAAGCCAGCAGGCATTTACCGAAAGCTGAAGCGTGAGGAACCATCAGGCTGCCGGTCTCAACATGGATCCGGATCGGCTGTTCCGTTTCCAGCTGGTCCAGCAAAACCAGCCAGCCGCGCTGCAAAATGCAGAGGTGTATCGTTTCGCCGCAAGATTCCCGCAGTTCGTGCATGACCGGCAGTGCCTGACGGCGCAGATCCAGTCTGCCGCCGACCCTTTGGCCGATCTGATAAAATCGCGATCCCAGCTGGTAACTGCCGCGGTCGCCCAGCCGATCCAGGTAGCCGCGCGATTCCATCTCTTGAACGATCCGGTAAACGGCATTGACCGGGATATCGAGCCGGCGGGCGATTTCATGGATCGACAGGCCGTCATGCTCGGCCGCCAGCAGTTCGACCAGATCCAGCAAACGCCCGGCAGCGGGGGCGGCCGCCTTTTTGTCAGAGTCCATGTTCAGAACGCAGGATGACTTCATCTTGCATAGCGGGACTCAGCCGGACAAAATAATCGCTATAGCCGCCGACCCGGACAACCAGATCCCGATATTCGTCCGGATGTTCTTTAGCCTTCAGCAGGGTTGCCCGGTCGACCACGTTGATTTGCAGCTCGAATCCGCCGCGGTCCATAAATGTGCGGATCAAAGCGATCATTTTAACTCGCGAACGGTCGGTGAACAGGCGGCCGCTGAATTTCATATTAACGGCAATACCGCCGATAAACCGGTCATGCGGCCACTTGGTGGATGAGAGGACAGAAGCGGTCGGCCCGTTGTGTTCACGTCCCTGTGCCGGGCCCGATCCGTCGCCTAACGGGAATCCGCCCGTCCGCCCGTCCGGCGAAGCGCCGGTCCGGCTGCCGAAATGCTCATGCATGATCCAGCAGAAGAGGCTGGGGACAACCCGGCTGCCGCGCCATGTACGCAAGCGATCGGTTTCTTCGGCAATCCAGCCGGTTATCAGGCCGACCAAATCATCGGCTGAATCCAGATCATTGCCGTATTTGGGGATCTGATTGAGAATAATCTGGCGCAGGTCTTCGTGATTCTGAAAATTGGCGGCCAGAATCTGGTTGAATTCACCCAGGCTCAATTTCTTTTGTTCGTATACAAGCTGGCGGATGGCCAGCAGTGAATCAGCCAGGTTGGCCAAACCGACAAAAGAAGGCATGATCCAGTTGTAGCGCGCGCCGCCCTGATCGACATCCAGACCACGTTCCAGACAATCATTGACGAAACATGAAACCAGCGGATCGCCGCCATGACGCTCCCGTTCCATCTGCCATAAATTCTGCTGCCGTATTTCCTGCCTTAATGCGCCGCGCAGCTTATTTCGCCAGGCGGACAATAAGCCGGTAAAAGTATCGACGCCGGTATTCTGATCGGCCATGATCTCGAGCAGGATCTGAACCAAATTGATATAGGGACTGGCAACCCAGACCGCCGAAGAAGCGATCGGCGTTATTTCAACACATGTGCTGTGAATGTACAGGCAGGCTTCTTCGGGCGGCAGACCATAACCGCGTAATCCGCGGCTGATGGTCGCGTCATTGAACAAAGCCGGGTGCGAGTAGCCCTGCCCCAAAAGCCGGCAGCTTAAATCCAGCAGTTCGGCCGGCGTATCTTCGGTATAACACAGGCCGATGCCCGGATAGGCCAGGCGAGTGTGTCCGATGCTTTTCAGAAAAAGCCGGGTCAGGCTATTGCAGACATCCCGGCCTCCGGCGTCGCGTCCGCCGACCATCAGGCCGACCGCCAGACCCTTGCCGGTGAACATATTCAATAGTATGCAGAGGCAGTCGATCAATTCCTGCGCGGCGTCTTCCGTTATCAGTCCCGCACGGATGTCCTGTTCATAATAAGGCAGGAGATAACGGTCCGGCCGGCCATACTGATAGAGGCCTTCCAGACAGAATGTGACAAAATGGATCGCCTGCAACGCTTCACGAAAACTTGCCGCCGGCCGGCGCGGCACCCGGCGGCAAACGGCGGCAATCTCCAGAAGTTCGCTCCGGCGGGGTTCCGGCGACGAAGCAGCCAGCGCTCCGGCGTAATTCGCGTAATGGTCGGCATAAGCGGCCAAGCCTTCCAGAACCCGCAGGCAGGATTGATAAAACTGGTCTTTAGCGATGTCGGCCGGCCGGTCCGGATCAAGCCGGCCGCGGTAATCGGCGATTTCACTTTCCAGCCCTTCGATGCCGAGACGCAATAGCTTTTCATAATCAATGGCCATATGAGAGGCCTGTCCGTCGGTTTGCGGCAGCATCGGCGACAGTTTATCCAGATCGAACCGAAGCTCCGCTTGCTCTGCAGGATCCAGCGGCCTGAAACAAGGCTTGCCGACCAACAGCTCGTCTTCGTCAATAACCGGCGTGCTGTGCTCCATCTGGTACGCCCTGGCTTCGGCCCGGCGAAGCAGGTGGCTTGACGCGCCTGCGCAATTCAGCCAGCCGCGGAACCAGAGCAGCTGTCCCTCGTCGCTGCGAGCCTTGAAGCCATCCTGGTCCAGAACCTTTTGCCGTAATCGTTCGATACGAAGACCATCATAGGCCATATGCAAACCTCCCCCGGTGAAGCATCTGATCGGTGATAATAAAAAGATGCCATATTTAGAATGGCATCTCATATATAGCATGGGCGATGAACCTTGTCAAGCTAACGCGCCCGGCGGGTTATGATGAAACGATTGCCGATTTTCTTTAAAAACAATTGGCGCAATTCAGCTGCCGAACCGACGCGGATATCCGCTTTACCGACCAGATGAGCCTGGTTGCTGTTGATGTAGACATAAAAGAAACGATCCGTTTCGTATACCTTATGCAGCATTTCATACTGGCCGTCGGTATGCCCCTGCCAAAGCGGACTATTTGAATCGGCAATAAAATGGTCGTCGTCAAAAACGAAGGAGCAGGGCATGTCGAGATACTTCTTGATGGAACGGTAATAACGCCGCGGCATCAGCCAAAGGATCAAACCGAGGACAATCATTAAAAACAACATGATCAGGGCGGCGACCAGATTAAAAAGATCCTTGGGATTTTGAATAAAAAGAATGGCGAAAACAATGAACAGCACAGGCGGCATAAAAAGAGTTATCCAAGCCTGCAGGGGCGAGCGCTTGCCCTGCATAAAATTGAAATGGAAAAAAGAAAGGTAATCGGAATAGGTGACTTGAGTGGTTGCTTCGATACGCATAAAATCCTCACAATCTAAATAAAACGGTGTCAGTTGCCAAAATCCCTGCTTCATTGGCGCCGATATAAAGGGACTCTCCATTCATTTTAATGGTCTTACCTGTTTTCAGCAAATAAAAAGATAAAAAATCAACCATTATTTTAGCTGGGAACACTCCATTTTTTGCCAGTTCTTTCGATAAAAAGGATAAGGGAACCGATTATTCGCATTGCTTCATGACCGAAAGGACAATAGGATGGAACAAGCTAATCATTTCAATGCCTTTGAGATGGATATTCTTCGGGAAATCGCCAATATCGGCGCCGGCCACGCAGCGACCGCCCTGGCCGAGATGCTGAGCCATCAAATCTCGATGGAAGTTCCGGAGCTCAGAATCACGCCGGCCGAACAGCTGGCCGGTACTTTCAGCAGCCCCGAAGCAGAAGTCGTCGGAATTTTAATGGATATCAGCGGCGACATCGAAGGCATGCTGATGTACATTATCGAAAAAGACTTTTGCCATACCCTGCTGCAGGTTTTGCTGAATAAAGATATCAACAATTTTACAGAAGTCGACGAAATGGATATTTCTGCGCTGACGGAGATCGGCAATATCGTAGCCGGCGCCTATGTCAACGCCCTGGCGGAAATGACCGGCCTGACGCTGCGTATCTCGCCGCCGTCTCTGGCGCTGGACATGGTCGGCGCCATTTTAAATTACCCGGCGCAGCTATATGGCAGTATGAGCGACCAGGTCCTGTCCATTGAGGACCGTTTCGGCAAAGATGATGAACAAGTCAGCTGTCATCTCCTGATTATGCCCCATCCCGATTCACTGAATAAAATGTTGAACCAATTGGGGGTTCAGTATGGCTGATGCGGTAATTGTCGGCATTTCTGATCTTAAAATTGTTAAAAAACCAGAAAAACTCATAACCTATGCCCTGGGATCCTGCGTCGGCATCTGCATCTATGACCAGGTCAGCGGCGTCAGTGGTTTGTCGCATGTCCTGCTGCCGGACTCCAGTCAGTGTCCGCGCGATCAGAATCAAATGAAATTTGCCGATACGGCTGTGCCGCTTCTGGTAAAGAAGATGGAAGCGCTCGGGGTCCGGAGAGGAAACATGACGGCCAAGATCGCCGGCGGAGCCGCGCTTTTCGGACAAAACGACATTATGCGGATCGGCGAACGCAATATAATGGCCGTCAAACAACAGCTGCGGCTGCATCAGATCCGGCTGGTTGCCGAGGATACCGGGCTTAATTATGGCCGGACTGTAGAGTTTCACGCCGCCGACGGCAAGGTCTATATAAAAACCGCTTTGCATGGCGTTAAAATGATTTGATCTTGCCAAAATCCGGCAGGCGTGTTATACTGCGAACCAAATCAGATACAGGCTTTGAGGGGAAGAAGTAAGAGTCGGAAACCGTCTTCAGAAAGATTCCGGTTGATGTGAGGAATCGGCGGCGGACTTGGAATACATCCCTGAGCCGCCCACCGAAAATCTGGCCAAACCGGCTGCCCGGCCCGTCAGATGAGTAAGCTGGTGCCGGGTGCGCCCGTTAAAGCGCTAGGGTATCGATACGCTTTGCGGGCAGTCCGCAGAACGGGATCTGTACGCGAAAAGGCCGGATCTGTGAGGATCCGGTAAATAGAGGTGGTACCACGGTGATGTTCTCTCCCGTCCTCTGCTTAAGGCAGAGAACGGGTTTTTTATATCAGGAGGACAAGAGCATGGTTACACCGGAAGAACAATTGAGCATCATCAAACAAGGGTCGGAAGCAATCATTACGGAAGATGAATTGCTGGACAAACTCCGCGTCAGCTGCGAAACAAGGCGGCCGCTGCGGATCAAACTAGGCTTGGATCCATCGGCGCCGGATATTCATCTCGGCCATGCCGTAGTCCTGCGCAAACTGCGGCAGCTGCAGGCATTGGGCCATGAAGTGCACCTGGTGATCGGTGATTTTACCGGGATGATCGGCGATCCGACCGGCCGGAGCAAAACACGCAAGCCATTAACCCATGAAGAAGTCGAATTCCACGCGGCGACCTATCGCGAGCAGGTTTTCCGGATCCTCGACCCTGACCGGACCTGGATTCATTTCAACAGCGAATGGCTGTCCGGTCTTGATTTTACCGCCATCATCAAGCTGGCCGGTCAGGTTACCGTAGCCCGGCTCCTGGAACGGGACGACTTTGCCAATCGGCAAGCCAAACAACAGCCCATCGGCCTGCATGAGTTTTTTTATCCGCTGATGCAAGGTTACGACTCGATCCATCTGCAGTCGGACATCGAGCTGGGCGGAACCGACCAGACTTTTAACATACTCATGGGCCGGACACTGCAGAAAGCTTATGGACAGCCCGCTCAGACTGCCGTCTTTATGCCGATCCTCGAAGGGCTGGACGGCGTGGAAAAAATGAGCAAGAGCCTGGGCAATACGATCGGTATACAGGACATGCCGGATATCATGTTCGCCAAAGCCATGAAAGTGCCGGATCCATTGATTATCCGTTATTTCGAACTGACGACCGACATACATCCCGCCGATCTTTCGGCCATGAAAAAGAAATTGTCAGATCCGTCGGTCAATCCGCGGGATGTCAAATTGGGGCTGGCCCGGCTGATTGTGGCCCAGTACCATGGCGATGCCGCAGCAGCGGCAGCGGAGCAGGCTTTCTGCCGGTTATACCGCGAACGCAACATTCCCGAGCAAGTGCGAACGTGTCAGCTTGAGGTCGGCGATTTTACGGGAGAAGGAACTCTGGACCTTGTGCGTGTGATGGTCCGCCTGCAAATGGCTTATAACAACAGTGAAGCGCGGCGTTTGATCCAGCAGGGCGGCGTCCGCCTGGACGATCTTGTTGTCCGCGATTTTCGCCTGCCTTTATCGGATAAAAAAATCATCCTTTGGGTCGGTAAGCATCAGTGCGTTCAATTGATCAATCTCGGCTGACCCGGCGTTTCTGCAAGCCATATCCAAGCATGAGCAGAACGCCGGCGAGGCTGAGCGGAACATAAAACGGCAAAACCGGATATCCTTTAAGGTAGCTCAAAATCCAGCCCTGGGGCAGGTATTGGCCGATGGAAGCAATGAGTTTGCCGGATAATTGAAAAAAGCAGCCGCCGCCGATCGAGGTCAGCAGCAAGACCAATAAACTGAGGTAGAGACGCAGGCTGGGATGCAGCAACGATAAAAGCTGGCCAAAGCCCAGCATTAAAAACAAGAAAACGGCCAGCATGACCAGATCTGTCCATTGGACCGGCATCTGCATCAGACCGCGCATGGCCAGCGAATAGAGCATGATCTGTACGATGCCCAGACAACATAAGGCAACGATGGAGACAACGTAGTCCAGCAGCAGACCGGAGCGCGTCGAGGCGAGGCGCCGGCGCAGATCAGGGCCGGCCAGCGCCAGCGGACCGAGGATGGCGTAAATGGACAGGAAAAAGACCTCCATGGAATAATCGGAAACCACATAGGTCAATGACGGCACGGCGGCGACAGAACCGACATAGGCGACGTCCAGGCGCGCCTGGTGGGCGGCGTAATAAGCTGCCTTATCGGCAAATTGGGCCTGAAGATCCTCCGGCGGCGTCTGGCCCAGACTGTCGTATTGCGTTTCGATCTGCGCCAGCAGGGATTGGCGGCTGTATTCCGGCAAAACCGCGGCGGCGACAGCCTCACGGATCAGCGTTGTCGCCAGGGATCCTTCAGCCGGCGTATAGCTCAGCCGGGTTCTTTTCAGGTCTTTCAACGTATCGCCATACCCGGATTCAAGGGTGATCTGTCCGTCGACTGCTTGCCGCAGCAATAAACGTCCGGCTTCATCGGCTCCGGTTACCTGGACCGACCAGCCGTTGCTGCGCAGCGCTTCGATCAAGGCCCGGCTGGCCTCATTTTGTTCGAGATCGACGACGGCCAGCCGGATGATGTTGGGCTGCCGGTTGGCCAGATTGGCCGAGCCGGCGATCAACCCAAGCAGCGGCGGCAAGAGGAGCAGGATTAAAAGGAGCTGCCGCATAGCCAGCAGATCGTATAGCTTTAATTTCAGCAAGATCCAAAAACGCATCATAACAGCACCGGTCCTTATTGTCCGGAAGTCGTTTTCAAGCTGCAAAACCAGACGGCCAGGGTAAATAATATAATCATCAGCAGTCCGGCCGCCGGTATAGCCGGCGACAGGCTTTGGCCGGAAAGCGCCGCGTCAAGGGCCAGATAAGCCCAGTGAGCCGGAGAAACCAGGCCGGCAATCTGAAGGAAATCCGGTAAAAGAAGCCGGGGGTAGATGCAGCCGCCTAAAAGCAATAAGGCTAATAAACCAAGCCAGGCAGCCAAAAGCATGGCCTCGCCCGGCTTTCCAAGATAACCGAGCATTTGGCAGATCAGAGCCGTTGTCCAATAGAGCGCCAGAACCGCCAAAACGGCCGCCGGCCGGTTGATTGCCGGAAAATAGATGAATAAGCCGGCAAAAAGCGGAATAAAGCCGGCGCCCAGCCAGACGAGGCCGACCAGCTGCTTGGCGAGCATCAGCCGCCACCAGGAAACATTGGCGATCATCAGGCGTTCATGCAAGCCGCTGCGCCGTTCCTGCTGGACTTGCATCAGAACCAGCAGCCCGGTCATCATCGCCAGAAGACAAACCATGGAGCTGACGACGTGATGGACCGTATTGAAGGAACTGCCGGAATTAACATTCAAAATAGATTTCCGGCCTAGCAGCTGGAATGCCAGATTGGTAAAGGAAACGTCCAGCGCCTTCAGATAGGCCTGGTCATCGCGGATCAACGGCCGCATCAAATCCTGATAAGCATAAAAAGACGATTGGATAGCCACGACGCTGCCCGCCGCGTTATTCAGGAGGCGGGTAAACAAAGCAGTCTCGGCCGGCATGCGTTCATTCAGATAAACGGTAAGCGGCGATCGTTCTATTCCCTGCATGCTTTGCTCATAAAAATCCGCCGGGAAGACCAGAATCAGGAGTATTTCATTATCAGCCAGCCGCCGGCGCGCTTCCGGCAGGGTTTCCACATAGACGGCGTCAACCACGCTGAGGTTGGAAAATTGGTCGATCAAGGTCCGGGAGATAAAGCTCTCGTCTTCATCGACGACCGACAGGCGGACCGGCGTAAAAACCTTGGCAGAGCTGCTCCGGTATGACGGCATGCCCCAAAGCAGGAAGCCGGTCATCAGCAGCATGGCGGCAAAAAAAGCCCAAGTCCGGCTGCTCAGGCTGTCGCGGGCATAAAAACGGCAAAGCCTAAAAAGCATGGGCGCCCTCTTCGGCGACAAGGCCTTTTTTCAAGGTGATAACCCGGTCGCAGACCATCGCCAGTTCTTGATAATAATGGTTGACGATCAATATGATGCAGCCGCTTTGTTTCAGGGCGAGGATGGTGCTCATGATCAAGTCGCGGTTTTCCTCATCAATGCCGGCTGTCGGTTCGTCGAGCAGAATCAGACGCGGCCGCCCGATCAATCCGGCCGCCAGATTGGCCCGGCGGGCCATGCCGCCGGAACAGCGGCCAAGCGGCTTTTTCAGGAACGCCGTAACATTGGCCTGCATGGCCGCTTCCTCGACCCGGTCCTTCATGGCCCGGCCTTTATAGCCGCGGATAGCCGCCCAGAAATCCAGGTTTTGCTGAACAGTCAGCCGGGGAGAAAGGGCTATATTCTGAGGAACATAACCGATTTGGGCCCGATAAGAGCCGGTCTGAGCGATCGGTATGCCCATCAGGGACAGCGAGCCTTGATCGGGCTGCAATATAGAGGCGATGATGTTGATCAACGTGGTTTTGCCGGCGCCGTTGCTGCCGCAGATCCCGAGGACATGGGCCGGCTGAACAGTAAAAGAGACCCCGCGCAGGACGGGCTCTCTTTTATAGGCTTTATACAGGTTTTCAACAATCAGCATATCCGTTACTGAGCAGCCGAAGGTGAAAGTCCCAGTTTAGCCATGATTTCGCTGAGCTGGGCCATGACGTCTTCCGTCATCAGGCCCTGCAAAGCTTCCGAATCAGAAGCGCTGACCAGATTATCCGCGTTATAGGACGGTATGACGGCGTCGCCGGCGGCCATCTCCTGATAGCCGATTTCCAGCGAACCGTAATCGGCAAGCCCCAGATCCATCCAGAGCCGGCCGCTTTCTTCACGGCCTTTGTAGGTTATTGCGCCGGGCAGCGCGGCGCTGTCGCTGGCCGTCAGTTCAAGACTGCCCAACAGATAATCGCGGCTGCCGAATGTTTTCCGAATCAGATCGGTAAAACTCAGGGATAAAACCTGACTGCCGCCGGAACTCAGAACTGCGTCGCCGGTCTTTTTGCCGTTTTTATTGGTATAAGAAGACTCGAACGATACGGAATCGGCGCCGGATTCGTAAGCGATAACCAGGGCTTCCTTTTCGCCGGCTACCGGATGACTATATACAAAATGGCCCATCTCCTCGCCGGCCTCGCCGGTAATGACGATATCGCGGCCGAAGATCTGATCGTTGCCGCCGACATAGAGCTTTTGCACGATGGTGAAAGCGCTGCCTTCTGCTTCTTCAGCTGAAAACTCCTGGATCATCTGATCCAGGGAAGCCTGGTATGCCTCCAGCGTCAGCGTGTCTGAAGCGGCGTCGCCCTCGGCCGAACTGGTATTGGATAAATTGGAGGCTCCGTATACCATGCCGGCCAGATTGTAAATCTGTTCGTCATCCCGCATGGCTTTACAGAGTTCCAGCATCATTTTCCGGGCGTTTTTACTGCTGAGCGTTATGGTATAAAGATCGTATTGAGCCGACACATCGCCGGCTTTAAGTGTTTGCCCGCCTTGATAAGCGGCATCGTCGATATGAGCCAGGACAATGTCGATCAGTTTGTGCAGGGATTTCTGCAGTTCCGGCTGGTCGATGTTCATGTCCATGGAAAAAATCTGTTTGAGCGCGGCCAGAGATGAATCGGCCGACGCGGTATCGGTGCCGGCCATGCCGAGAACCTGGCCTAATTCATCGCCCTGCGCGACGATGTATTGATTGAGGATACCGGGCAGGCCGACAACCACTTTATCTTGCTCAATGAATGCCTGCAGGGTCAGGAGCTTTTCATCCTTGGCTTTCAGATCGACATTGGCGTAATAGCGCGGATCGCCCGATTCCCGGTTGTACATGAAGGTTGTGTCGAAAGTAATGTTTTCCAGGGCGGCGGCTGTCGTCGGGTCAAGCCCCAGCTTGTCTTCATTGAGACTCAGGTTGAGTTCGATCGAACTGCCGCCTTTACCGGTATTGTTTTGTCCGCTCAGTTTAACCAGATCGTCAACGAGGTCGGTTGCGTCCTGCTTGAGCGCCTGGCCTTCAATGGCCAGATAGGAGGCTTTAGGTCCGAGTATCAACCGTTTGATTTGTTTGCCGGCAAAAAGGTATGTGGCTGTGCCGGCCAGGGCTACGACCAGGATGACGATCAAGGCGATCAGCCAGCCCTTGCGCTTTGGTTTGGCTGCGGCCGGAGGAATCGGCTGGCCATATCCCGGTGCATAAGCTTGCTGCATATAAGGTTGTTGGTAAGGCGCCGCCGGTTGTTGCTGCGGCATCCGGTTGGGCGCCGCCGGTTGCTGCTGCGGCGGCTGATAGGGCGCTTGCTGCGGCGCTGTCCGGTCGGCGGTCAGGTTTTTGCCGCAGTTCAGGCAAAATATTGCGCCGGGTTTGACTGGTGTGCCGCATTGCGGACAGACTGCTGGGACCTTGCTGCCGCAATTCGTGCAAAAAACGCTGCCGTCTGGCATTTCCACGCCACAGTTCGAGCATTTCATAGTATGCCTCCTCCATCGATGACCCAATTTAATTAAGAAAAACAGAGCAAACCTTAGCGAATAATGCTTATTCAATGATTATAAACGGTAGAATCAAATGACGCAATCCGTAACCGTCATGAATCGTCATTTCTCTGTATTGACAGGGGCCTGACCACTCTTTATCATAGATGAATATCACGACTTTTCTTAAAAAGTGAAACGACGGAGAGCATAACATGACGGTATCCAATAGCCGAGACAAACTGGACTTGACAGCTAAAACCGGCGCCTGGCTGGTTGCTCTGCTGATTGGCGGCGGAGCCCTGATCTGCCTTTATCTCAGGATTTATTTTGAAGCGGCGGCCGGACTTGTCAGCGGCCTCATCTTCTGCTGGATCCAATTTGGCCTGAACAGGCGCGGTAACCGGCTGGCCAGACGCTTCGGACTGCGTAATCCGCCGGGTATGCAGATCGCCGTTTCGCTGCTGGCTTTTACCAGCGTTTTCCTGGGCCGTTTCTTTTCCCTATATAAAAGAACCGTCTGGTTCGATAAATCACAACATGTTTTATACGGCATGATTTTCTGTTTCATCGGGCTGGTTGTGTTTTATCTGATCAACATACGGCAGCGCAGCGAGCTGACGGTGCTGCCGGTTTTCATCAGCTTGTTTGCCGTCAGTTTTTCCCTTTTGTGTTGTTTTGTCTGGGAAATTTATGAATTCACCTGCGACCGGCTGTTCCAGAGCAACATGCAAGCCTGGAAACAAGGCCTCGCCCACGGATTGATCGATACGATGGGCGACCTGATCGCCGGCCTGGCCGGCGCGCTGCTGGTGGGATGCTGGTCCTGCCGCCTGCTTCGCCGGGATCCGGCAGGATATTACCATCGCTATATAAGCGGCTTTTTCAACCAATCCGATCCGTATCCGGCTATGGATCCCGGGCGGCTTTCATGAACGGCCGCGCTGAGCGGCCCCGTATCCCCTGGCTGCTTATGGCCGGCTGCATTTTTTCCTGCGCCGTGTTCTTTTATGTAGCCCGGATCCTGCAGTGGGAATACACCGCAAAATCCTGGGTAAAAATGAGCCTGTTCATCGGATTTCCGATGGCCTATTGGCTGGCGGACGGCCGATTGCGTTGGCAGGATATTCTGCGGCGGATTTTTCCGGTCCGGCCGCCCTGGCGGCGGCTGATTATTCTGGCCGGCGCGGGTCTTGCGATCATCATCCTGCTAAACCTGCTGGTTGAACCGATATGCGCTTTTTTTAAGATTTCGTCGGTCATGGACGAAATAAAAACGCGGACCCATACCAATCAAGAACAAATGCTGAAAGCCATGATATACATCCCTCTGGTCAACGCCCTGGGCGAAGAGTTATTTTTCCGCGGCTTTTGCTTCCTGGAACTCAAGGACCGCGGCTTTCCGGTCCTGGCATATTTCTTTTCAGGCATCCTTTTCGCGCTTTATCATCTGGCCATTTTTCAGAATTGGTTTTCGCCGTTCCTGTTGGTTTTATGCCTGAGCGCCCTGGCCGGCGCCGGCATGATCCTGGACCGGTTTGTCGGCCGGGACCGCAATATTCTGGGCGTTTGGCTCTTGCACGGCCTGGTCAACGTGGCGATCCTTTCACTCAGCTGGCGTTTCATCGCATCTTGACAAACTGATAGGGTTTGATTATCCTTGTTCCTGTTCGATTAGCCGGCTGATGATCAACCAGCTGATTAATAATGAAAAGATCCGCGCCGGAGGGCTCCAAAGCCTGGGCGAGAATCGGATCTTGACGGTGGAGAAGGATATGAAACCAGAATTTAGCGCTCAAACCCATATGGTTTGGAAAATTAAAAATATCCATCATATGCACAGCGCATTGATGCAAGAGGTGCTGGCAGGATACGGCCTGCATTTTGGCCAGCCGCGGATTTTATTTACGGTTGACGAGATGACCGGCGCAACGCAGAAAGAATTAGCCGAACGGCTGCAGATCACGCCGGCATCGTTGGCCATGTCGCTGAAACGGCTGCAAAAAGCCGGCTTCCTTGAAAAAGATGTCAACAGCAAAGATTTACGCTGTAATAAAATCCGCCTGACAAAAAAGGGCAGACAGGCGATCACCCGCTGCCATCAAAAATTGGCGGAGCTGGACGCCAGGATGTTCGGGGATTTCAGTCCGCTTGAACTGGAACAGTTTCAGGATTTCATACGGCGGATTGAAACGAATCTCGGTAACGCGGAGGTAACAGAACATGATTGCTGAATTATCTCCTTATATAAAAAAATACCGCCTTCCGGCGATCCTTTGCCCGATTGTGGTCATTCTGGAGGTCGTCGGCGATATCCTGATGCCTGTCCTCATGTCGCGGATTGTCGATATCGGCATCACCAACCGGGACGTTCCCTTTATTGTCAAAACCGGATTATTGATGATCAGTCTGGCTCTTCTGGCTTTGTCCTTCGGCGCGCTCAGCAACCGTCTGGCAGCCGTGGCGTCGCAAGGTTTCGGCGCGGAAATCCGGCAAGGCCTCTTTGAGAAAATCCAGACCTTTTCATTTGCTAACCTCGACCATTTCAGCATCCCGTCGCTGATCACCCGGCTGTCCAGCGATATCAACAACCTGCAGCAAACGATGATGATGGCTCTGCGGCTGCTTTTCCGCGCGCCTTTCATGATGGTACTGGCCTTGATCATGGCCTTGC
Organism: Clostridiaceae bacterium; assembly: GCA_034927345.1. Classification (GTDB taxonomy): domain Bacteria; phylum Bacillota; class Clostridia; order Saccharofermentanales; family UBA5734; genus JAYFQE01. The sequence continues at coordinate 99,254 of JAYFQE010000011.1, read as the reverse complement.
GCATCAACAACCGCTTGGCTCTGGTCTTTTTAGTCGCCGGTCCCCTCCTGGGCATCGCCCTGGCTATCATCATGACCCAGGCTCATCCGCGTTTTAAAAAACTACAGGAACGAATTGATTTTCTGAATACATCGGTTCAGGAAAACCTGATCAATATCCGCGTCGTCAAGGCTTTCGTCCGGGCGGATGAAGAAAAGGGAAAATTCCGCCGGGCTAATGATGAACTGACTCATGCCGCCCGCCGCGCCGTGCGTCTGGTCATCCTCAACCAGCCGATCATGCAGCTGATCATGTATGGCTGCATTATCGCGATCCTCTGGTTCGGCGGCATCATGATTACGGCCGGACAGCTGCAAACCGGCGAATTGATCAGTTTCATCACCTATGTTAATCAGATCCTGGTGTCGATGATGATGCTGTCGATGGTCTTCCTGATGTTTACACGGGCCAAAGCGTCGGCGGACCGTGTTCTGGAAGTCATGCAAACCGAACCGGATATCCGGGATAATCTTGCCGTCGCGGCTGAAACCATGCCCGCTGCCGGCCAGGATGAACGGGGCCGGCGTGATGCGGAGAACCCGGTTGCCGATGGTTCGATAGAATTTCGTCAGGTCGCTTTCCGGTATGCCGAGGGAACAACGCGCGATACTCTGGCCGATATCAATTTACATATAGAAAGCGGCGAAACCATCGGCATTATCGGCGCGACCGGATCGGCTAAAACCAGCCTGGTTCAATTGATTCCGCGCCTGTATGACGTTACGGCGGGGCAGGTTCTGGTCGGCGGCCGCGATGTCCGCGATTATCCAATTAAGGAACTGCGCGACGCGGTGGCGGTTGTCCTGCAGAATAATACGCTGTTCAGCGGCAGTATCCGCGACAACCTGCACTGGGGCGACGCAGCCGCCAGCGATGAAGAAGCGATGGCTGCCTGCAGGATTGCCCAAATTGCCGATTTTATCGAATCGCTGCCGGGCGGTCTGGACACAGAGCTCGGACAGGGCGGCGTCAATCTGTCCGGCGGCCAGAAACAGCGCCTGTGCATTGCCCGCGCCCTCTTAAAAAAGCCGCGCATCCTGATCCTGGATGATTCAACCAGCGCGGTCGACATGGCGACCGACGCTAAACTGCGGGAAAGCCTCAAATCCCAGATGAAAGGCGTCACAAAACTGATCATTGCCCAGCGGATCAGCTCCGTTCAGCAGGCCGACCGGATTCTTGTCATGGATGACGGCCGGATCAACGCCATCGGCAATCATGACCAGTTAATCCAAGATAATGAAATATACCGGGACGTTTATCTGTCCCAGCAGGAAGGGGTGTTGGTCGGATGAGTCAGGATTGGGAACGTCTGAAAGCCGTACGCCGCGACCATGGCGGTCCGCCGGGCCCCAAAATGGGCAAAGGAGAAAAACCGCAGGATGTAGGAAAAGTCCTGCGCCGGCTCTTTTCTTATCTGGCCGGATTCCGTTTGAATCTGATTCTGGCCGCCATTTTGATCCTCATCAGTTCTCTGGCCGGCATCATCGGCACCTGGTTCTTAAAACCGCTGATTAACGGCCTGACAAGCGGAGCGTCGCTCCAGCAGCTGGCTGCCGGTTTGTTTCAGATGGGCGCCATTTATCTGGCGGGTACTTTGTCGGCTTATTTGAGCAGTTTGATGATGGTTACCGTCGCCCAGCAGAGTACCCTGCGGATCCGCAATGATATGTTTGATCATGTTCAGGATCTGCCCCTGCGCTTTTTTGACAGCAAGACCCACGGCGAACTGATGAGCCGGTTTACCAATGATGTTGACACCGTTTATATGGCGCTGGAGCAGAGTTTATCACAGATGGTTACTTCGGCGATCAGCGTAGCCGGCACCTTCATCATGATGCTCGTTCTGAGTCCGTTCTTGACAATTTTCGCGGTTGCCATGCTGGTCATCATGCTGCAGATCATCAAGCTGGTCGGCAAACGCAGTTCGCGTTATTTCCGCAGTCAGCAGCAGGCGCTTGGCGACCTGAACGGCCTGATCGAGGAAATGATGATCGGTCAGAAGGTCGTCAAGGTTTTTAATTATGAAGATCAGTCCATCGACCATTTTCGCCAGCGCAATGAAACGCTGCGTCAGGCTTCGACGCAGGCGCAGACTTTCGCCGGCATTCTGATGCCGATCATGGGCAACCTGTCTTATGTCCATTATGCGCTGACCGCCATGGTCGGCGCCATCATGGTTATTCAGGGACGGCTGGATATTGGTTCGATCGCCGCCTTCCTGCAGTACACGCGATCATTTTCCATGCCGATCACCCAGCTGGCCAACTTGTTTAACGGGCTGTTATCAGCGTTGGCCGGCGCGGAACGGATTTTCAACCTGATCGATCAACCGGCTGAACTCGATGACGGGACGGTGACCCTGACGCGCGTAGTGGCTGATTCAAACGGAACTTTACGTGAGGTGGCGTCTGATCGTCAGAATCAGTCCGCACGGCCCGGCGAGCCGGTTCAAGCCGCCAGCGAAGCTGCCGCGGCTGCCGGGTTGCCGATCTGGGCCTGGAAGGTCCCCGCCGCGTCGGAAGGGGAACAAACCCGCCTGGTTCCTGTTTTGGGCGATGTGCGTTTCCGCGATGTCACTTTTGGCTACATTCCGGAAAAGACCGTGCTCAAAGGCATATCGCTTTTCGCCAAACCCGGACAGAAAATAGCCTTTGTCGGCTCGACCGGAGCGGGCAAGACGACCATCACCAACTTGATCAACCGCTTTTACGAGATCGGCGCCGGAGAGATAACTTATGACGGCATACCGATCGACCAAATCCGTAAAACCGATCTGCGCCGGACGCTGGGGATGGTTCTGCAGGATGTTCATCTGTTTCAGGGAACCATCCGGGAAAATATCCGATACGGCAAACTGGATGCCAGCGATGAAGATATCGTCCAGGCAGCCCGGGTTGCCAATGCCGACACTTTTATCAGCCGTTTGCCTCAGGGTTATGATACGGTGCTCCAGCCGGACGGGACAAATCTCTCGCAAGGCCAGCGCCAGCTGATTTCGATTGCCCGGGCCGCAGTAGCCGACCCGCCGGTATTGATTCTCGACGAGGCGACCAGCTCGATCGACACCCGCACGGAAAAACTGATCGAAAAGGGCATGGACCAGTTGATGAACGGCCGGACAACGCTGGTTATCGCCCATCGTTTGTCGACCGTCCGCAATGCGCGGGCGATCATGGTCCTGGAGCAGGGTTCAATCATCGAACGGGGCGACCACCGGACGCTGCTCGATCTGCACGGAAGGTATTACCAGCTGTATACCGGGCAAAGCGAACTGAGCTGATCCGGCGAATCATCCGGCTCGAAATCAGGTGACGGCAACGTCACATGGGTTCGAATACATTCTATCCGCAAAAAAGGTCTTGAAATCGCTGTCAGGACCTTTTGTTTTTAACGACATAAACCGCTGATTCGGCTATTATAGGCTTTGATGTTGAAACATTGGAAGAAGATAAGGACAAAAAGTCTTCTGTAATTACGTTTCTTAATCCCGAAACAAATCCACACCAAGCTCAGTTGATTTTCACCTCACATGATTCCTGGCAGCTCAACAGTAATATTTTACGCCGGGACGAGGTTTGGTTTACTGAAAAGCAGGTACCGCGGCATACTCCCGGTCCTTCCTGATACATATGAAGATTCTTCTGCTCGCGGAACCTTCCGCTCTCCATCATGCCGTTCTGGCAGTAAATCTGATAATTCCACTGGGAAGCGCCCTCTCGGGTAAGGCCGCCGTGAACACTCTTGACCACGGCTCCGTTGTCTAGGGTAACCATCTCAATGCCGGGGCCTTGTATGATGGCGGCATCCTCAAACCCCTTTTCCCGACGCGGACACTCAAAGCCAATCACCTGAACCGGACGCTTGCCGGTGGCGGTGATGATCGGACCCAGAGAGTGGGTGCAGTAGAACGTGGCATACATCCGATTGCGCCAATGGTTGCGATCGCCGTAGGTTATACCGGGCCACATCCTGGTGCAGTCGTGAATATATTCGCCCTCCGCGTAAGTAATTTCGCCCAGTGTGCCTTCCTGATATTTTTGCCACATTTCAAAGGCATGGGTCATATAGCAGCAGTTTTCGGCGTAGGCGTAAATTTTTCCGGTACGCTCCACAGCCTCAATCAATGCCACAGCCTGAGCCATGGTTTCGCAGGGCAGGCACTCGGAGAGCACGTGCAGTCCTAAATTCAGGCAGCGAACCGCATAGGTTGCATGCTCGGTAGCGTAGTTTGCCAGAATCACCGCATCCATGGGGTGCTGAATGAAATCTTCAAAGTCAGGATACAGGGCGACATCCATCTTGGCGTCTGCAGCAGCCTTTTTAACCTTTTCCAGGGAAGGCAGATGTCGATCGCACACGGCAGCCAACTCAGCACCGGGATAGGCTAAAAGGCAACCGATCGGCAGGCAAACGATATTACGAAAAGGGCATGCTCTGTCCGGCTTGCAGCTTCCAGTACTGGCCCGGCGTTAAGCCGGTGTATTTTTAAAAAAGCGAATGAAGCCGGAGGTATCCACATTGCCGCGCTGAAAATCGTAGCTGAAGCAATGTGCATCAATATAGGTCAGATTGGCCTCGTGTGGATTGCGAAAAAGATGGAAGGGTAAAAGAAATCGCTATGAACTCTGCAAGACCGGAACCGCTGGGCATCTCCTCGTAAAATATTCTGGCGTTTGTTAATCATCTGGAGAAGAATCAGCTGAATACCCACAGTCTAATGATTACCAGGGGAGATAACACCATATTTGAAAAGTATCGGAAGCCCTTTCATAAGGACTTTCAACACCGGATGTATTCCGTCAACAAGAGCTTTGTGGCGCTGGCAATCGGAAAAATCTTAAAAGACACCTTTTAATCTTGTAAGTATTTGATAATCATGCTTGTTTCGGTAATGATATGTGCACATAAATCAAAAATACTTGATTTATGTGCAAGTTTTATATATGATATTAGCATGAAAATCAAATCGGAGGCGGTAAAATGGCAATCCCCAGTGAACTTCAATCAGTCCTTAAGCAAAATGGCGGAATTGTTACTACTGCTCGAGCTAATGAAGTTGGAGTCTCTAACGAAAGGTTGCGCCTGCTAGTTAATTCAGGAGATTTGGTACGAGTAGCTACTGGGGTTTATATTTTGCCTGATGAATTTGCTGACAAGATGTATATTGCCCAACTTCGGCGTCCCAAAATTATCTATTCTCATGAAACGGCACTGTTTCTGCATGGATTGACAGACCGAGATCCGATCAGCTATATGGTTACTGTTCCAACAGGTTACAACCCAACGCGGCTTCATGAGGATGGTCTCACAGTTTTCACAATCAAGCGGGAACTGCACAAAATCGGAGTTACAAAACTTACTACGATGTTTGGAAACTCGGTCACGGTTTATGATCTTGAACGCACAATTTGTGACTGCCTGAGAAGTCGAAACCAGTTAGACATCGCCATTGTGACTGATGCAATCAAGCGTTATTCCAAGCATAAGGATAAGAATCTGAATATACTCATGCAAATGGCAGAAACCTTCCATGTGACTAAGATGCTCAGAAGTTACATGGAGGTATTGTTATGAGAACATCTACTCAGTTAAAAGCTCTCATCCGAAACTTTTCGAAAGAATCGAATGTGGAGGCTGAAATATTGCTTCGTAATTTTATGATGGAGCGCTTTTTGGAGCGTATATCCATTTCAAATTACAAACATAACTTCATTTCAAGGGATTGAGGAGATACGAGAGGAAGCGGATTATCCGGGGTATCGCGTATCTATCGGAGCAAACTTTGATAAAACGCGCCAAATGCTAAAAATTGACATCACAACTGGAGACTCCGTAACACCCAAGGAAATTGAGTATGACTTCAAATTGATGTTTGAGGATAGAACAATCAGCATTATGGCATATAACTTGGAAACGGTTCTGGCAGAAAAGTTTGAAACGATCATTACTCGTGGTGTAACGAATACCCGCATGAGGGATTATTACGATGTTTATATACTGACGAATACACACACCTTTGACACAAACACATTCAAGCTTTGAATGGACTCCGTTTTATTGTAACTGATACAAACTTGTGGAGACCAATGAACGCACTCGAAGTGTCGTTTGTATCTTTATAACCTTTATTTGTTCAAAGCAATGATTCTGAGGGCCGGCGTCTGGAAAAGGCGCCGGCCCGTGCTATACTGACCCTGAGGCCGCTTTGACGCGGCAGTCCGGCAAGATGAAAATGCCGGAACAGGAAAGGGGTTGTATTCAATTGAGCCGATTACTCAGCAAACCGGAATATGAACAACAAACTGCCGCCAGCCGCGACGCCCGCATGGCCTGGTGGCGCGACGCCCGTTTCGGCATGTTTGTCCATTTTGGCCTTTATACACAATTGGGCCAGCATGAATGGGCCATGTCCGTGACCGATTTTCCGATATCAGAATATGAAAAATTGGCCAACCAGTTTTGCCCGAAACCGGGCGCGCCTCGCGAATGGGCCGCTCTGGCCAAGAAGGCCGGCATGAAGTATATGGTCATGACGACCCGGCATCACGAAGGTTTCAGTCTCTGGGATTCGAAAGCCAATCCTTATAACTCGGTGAATTATGGCCCCAAACGCGATATTGTCCGCGAATTTGTCGATGCCTGCCGCGAATATGACTTGAAAATCGGCTTTTATTCTTCGCTGATGGACTGGCATCATCCGGACGCCTGGCGCTGCGCTTTTGATACCGACGCCCGCCGCCGTTTCACCGATTATATCGAAGCCCTGAACACCGAACTGCTGACCCAATATGGCAAGATCGACATCCTCTGGTATGATGTGTCCGAACCGATGAACAACTGGGAAGGCTGGGATTCGCTGGCCAGGAATCAACGCCTGCGTCAGCTGCAGCCGGATCTGATCATCAACGACCGATCCAAACTGGATGAAGATTTCGGAACGCCGGAAGAACATATCACGCCCTCCGAACGCGATTGGGAAGCCTGCATGACTTTCAACGGCATCAGCTGGGGCTATGTCGATTCGGAACAGGCTGCGCCGTACAGCTATAATGCCCAGCGCATTATCCGCATGCTGCATACCTGCGCATCCGGCCGCGGCAATCTGCTTTTGAATATCGGCCCGATGCCCGACGGCAGCGTACCGCCGGAAACGGTTGCTCCTCTGGAAGACGTCGGCCGCTGGCTGGCTGTTAACGGCGAGGCGGTTTACGGCCACAAGGACCGCAACGACGGCAACCACTTCAGTTGGATCTGCGGCACATCCCGCTCCGGATCGACCGTCTATGTCTGGAACTGGATCTGGCCCAAGCAGGGTACCCTCTATCTCGGCGGCGTCCGCACGCCGGTCCGCTCGGTCCGGATTCTGGGCGGCGGCGAACTGCCCTTTGTCCAGGACGGCCATCGGCTGATCCTGAGCAATCTGCCGGATCGCTCCCCGGATAAAATTCTCGGCATCGCCGTTCTGGCTGTCGAGTTTGCCGGCGAGCCGGCCAATATGCCGATGTCCTATTACCCACAGCTGCATAAAGGCGAAGACTTTGCCGCCGGCGTCCGTCCGGACTGAACGGCAAGCTATGAAACGGCCGAGTGTCGGCCGAAAAGAATTTGACGGATAAAAATCATGTCAATACCCGGTAAACAGGAGGAAGAGGTAAAATGGAGCAGATCATCAACACGGTGCAAGACATTATCATCGAAAACGGTTTTTTCAAGCTCGTTATCGGCGGAAACTGCTTAACCAAGAGCCTGGTGCACAAGCCTACAGGCGAGGAATGCCTGGCTGTGGGCGAGGAGATCGCCCTGTTTTCGGTCACCCAGGAAAGGCCTTTCAACAACGAAGTCAAGCTTGCCCATCCGAACAAACGGACGACCTTTCAGGCCAACCGCGTCCGCCGCGAAGGCAACAAGCTCATTGTGGGATTTGAGATCACCCCGTTCGAAGCTGTCGTTGAAATAAAGGAAGCGCCGGCGTATATCGGCTTCTCTTTGGTTGATTTCATCGTTCATCCGACCGATTATCCCGGACTCGTGATGTCTCCTCCGCCCGTCGCGGAACTGCGCCTGCTGCAATTGCCCATACGCAACCGGGAGAACTTCGGCGAGTGGCTGAATGTAAGCTGGGACAGCAAGATTGCCGTCAACGTCTTGGCAACCTCGCCCTACGCCCGCATCGATTCGGAACGGCGCAAGGGCTTCCGCGTCATGAGCGCCGACGCCGTGAGGGACATCAAGCTCAAGGGCACGGGGGCGGCGTTGATCGTCAGTTCGGCGGACAGCCTGCTCGACGCGATAGCCAGGGTCGAAGAGGATTATGACCTGCCGCGCGGCGTTGAAAGCCGGCGCAGCAAGATGATCAACGTTTCAGCTTACTGGTCGGGCAAGGTCACCCCGGACAATGTCGACGAACATCTTAAATACGCCAAAATGGGCGGCTTTCGGTGTATGCTGCTTTACTATACCTCGGTCTTTAAAGAGAGCGGCGGGTATGAGTTGAACGGCAATTACGATTACCGGCCGGAGTACCCAAACGGCAGGGAAGACCTGAAAAAGATGCTAGACAAGATAAAAGCGGCCGGCATAACCCCCGGCATTCATGTCTTGCATTCACATATCGGCCTGCTGAGCCGATATGTCACCCCGATTGCCGACCATCGCCTGAATGTGACGAAGCGTTTTACCCTGGCCAAGGCTCTGGATAAAAACGACACGGTTGTTTATGTGGAGCAGAATCCCGAGGGCACGGTCATGGCGGACCGCTGCCGGGTGCTGATGTTCGGTGGGGAGCTGATCACCTACGAGAATTATACGACAGAACCGCCCTATCGTTTCACCGGCTGTAAACGCGGCGAACACGCGACGATAGCCGGGAGTCATCCGCTCGGCCTGGTCGGCGGTATTCTCGACGTGAGCGAATTCGGCGGGACCAGCGCTTATCTGGACCAGAACTCAAGCCTGCAGGATGAGATCGCGGACAAGATCGCCGACGCGTTCAACGCGGGATTCCGGTTTGTCTACTTCGACGGCTCGGAAGGCACCAACGCCCCGTTTGAATTCCATGTGCCCAACGCCCAATACCGCGTATACAAGAAGCTCAGCCCCGCCCCGCTGTTTACGGAAGGCGCGGCAAAAGCCCATTTCGGCTGGCATTTTTTAAGCGGCGGCAATGCTTTCGATATTTTCGAACCTGAGATCTTCAAGGAGAAAATCCGCGAGTTCCCTGCCGAGGAAGCGCCGCGCATGCGGCGGGATTTCACCAGACTCAACTTTGGCTGGTGGGGTTATTGGGCGCTCAGGACGCAGCCGGACATGTTTGAATTTGGAACGAGCCGGGCGGCCGCGTGGGATTGCCCCGTTACGATGATGGAAAACGTCGAGGCGTTCAAGTCCCATCCGCGTACCGATGATATTTTGGAAGTCATGAGGCGCTGGGAAGACGTCAGAGCCAAAAATTGGCTGACGGAAAAACAGAAGCTGGCGCTGCGGAACCTGGATCAGGAGCATATTCTTCTGATCAACGAAAACAAGGATTACGAACTCGTTCCGTACGACCAGATAACCGGCGCAGCCGGCGGGAGCAAGGATGTCCTGGCGTTCCTTTTCGAAAGAAAAGGCGAAAGCACGGTTGTTTTCTGGCACGCGACGGGGAGCGGGAGCCTGGAGCTGTCGCTTGACGGGAAGGCGATATCGCTGCAAAAAGAACTGGGCGGCGAATCCGTGCCCTTCTCAACCGGAGCGGGCACGGTGACCATTCCGGTTGGCGGGCGGTGCTATCTCAGGAGCAGCTTGCCGAAGGAAAAACTGATCGAAGCGTTCGAAAACGCTAAATTGAGGTAAATCGCAGCCACTCACTATATGTCCGATCTTTCATATCGGCGGCGGGAAAAAATGGTTATTGGCCGGGTCATACGGCAATAATCACCCGCCGCCGATTTGCGCGCCACCGGAGGATCGTTCGGATTCTGCGGCTGCCGGAAGCAAGAAGAACAGTATTCGCTTATATTCTTTGCTATAATAATCAATAAGAAGACCGGCGGCCGCTAAAAATGGTTAAGGATTTGTCCGGAGGTTGTCACGATGCAACAAAATGAAAATAAACCGCAAGATCCGATGGAATTCAGCCGCGCTCTGGTAGCCCAGATGACTTTGGCTGAGAAAATGGCTCAGATGGTCTATAACGCGCCGGCCATCGAGCGGTTGGGCATTCCGGCTTACAACTGGTGGAACGAATGCCTTCATGGCGCAGCCCGTTCCGGAACGGCAACGGTTTTTCCGCAGGCCATCGGCATGGCGGCCAGCTTCAACACTGGGCTGATGCAGCGCGCCGCCGCGGCTATATCGGATGAAGTCCGCGCCAAATACAACGAATATAAAAAATTCGGATCAACTCAGATATACCAGGGCCTAACGTGCTGGTCGCCCAATATCAATATCTTTCGGGATCCGCGCTGGGGCAGGGGACATGAGACATACGGCGAAGACCCCTATCTGACGGGCCGAATGGGCGTCGCCTTTGTCCGCGGTCTGCAGGGCGATGATCCGAATTTCCGGAAAGTGGATGCGACCCTGAAACACTATGCGGTCCATAGCGGTCCGGAAGCTGAACGGCATGGCTTTAATGTCCAAATCGGGGCGAAGGATTTGAATGAGACTTATCTGGCGGCCTTTCGGACTTGCATCCGGGAAGCCCGGCCGGCAGCGGTCATGGGAGCTTATAACCGTGTTAACGGCGAAGCCTGCTGCGCCTCGCCGATCTTGCTGCGGCAGATTTTGCGTGAACAGTTCGGCTTTCAAGGCTATGTCGTATCGGATTGCGGCGCGATCTGCGATATCAACCGCTTTCACAAGATCACGAACGACGAGGCCGAATCGGCCGCCCTGGCGGTCCGCAGCGGCTGCGACCTCAATTGCGGCTCCGCTTATACTTATCTCAAAGCCGCGTTTGTCCGCGGCCTGGTCGATGAAGCGGCGATCACAACTGCTGTCGAACGGCTGTTTGCCGCTCGATATGCCTTGGGAATGTTCGGCCCGGCCAATCCTTACGATGAAATTCCATACGAGATCATCGACTGTCCGGAACATCAGGCTTTGGCGCTCCGAATGGCCCGGGAATCCATAGTGCTCCTGAAAAATGACGGGATCCTGCCGCTTGCGGATTCGGTCGGCAGCCTGGCGGTTATCGGGCCGAATAATGATGAACGCTCCATCCTGCTGGGCAACTACAACGGGTTGCCGTCCCATTTCATAACCTTGTTCGAAGGCATCAGCGCCGGCGCGCCGCAGGGGACCCGGATTTACAAAGCCGCCGGCTGCGATTTAATTCGTGAACCCAAAGGCGACTGGGCTGAACAACCCTTGCATGAAGCCTTGATCGCGGCGGACAAAAGTGACGTTGTCATTTTATGTTTAGGCCTCCGGCCGGATATCGAAGGCGAGGAGGGCGACGCCTACAACAGCGACATGAGCGGCGATCGCCGTGATATTGACCTTCCCGCGCCGCAGCTTCAGCTTTTTGATGAAGTTTACAAACGGGGGAAACCGGTTGTAGTGGTCAATTGCTCGGGCAGCGCCGTCAATTTGGCCCCGCTGCACGAACGGGCTGCCGCCGTGCTGCAGGTTTGGTATCCCGGGCAAAGTGGCGGCACGGCGCTGGCCGACATCCTGTTTGGCCGGATGAATCCCTCCGGCAAGCTGCCGGTGACCTTCTATCAATCTACAGCAGACTTGCCGGATTTTCGCGATTATGCCATGAAAGGCCGCACTTACCGCTATATGGAACAAGAACCGCTGTATCCTTTTGGCTTTGGCTTGAGTTACAGCCGGTTTGCTTTATCCGAGCTGCAGCTTGCCGCCGAAACGATACAGGACGGCGACGATTTGACACTGCGGGTCAAACTGACTAACCTGGGTCCGCTGCCTGGACAGGAAACCGTTCAGGTTTACCTGCGGCATTTGGATTGTCCGGTCGAAACACCCCGGCTGCAGCTGGCTGCATTTACGAAAGAAACCCTGGCGGCCGGTGAAACGCGTTGGGTCGAACTGACTGTCCGGGCGGAACAATTCCGGATTTATGATCAGGACGGGCAGAATATTTTTTACCCGGGACCGGCAGAACTTTGGGCGGCCTGTAATCAGCCGTCGGCGCGCAGCCGGGCATTGGGCGCGCCGGAAGAGCTGCGCTGCCGGATCAAGCTGGCAGCCGGCCGGCGGTGACAGCTATGAAGATCATATGTGATAAAAAATACCTTTTATTACCTGTGAAATACCAGGGACAAAATAAAAACCTCTCCTTCTTCAGCGGAAAGGAGCTGGTCTTCGACCTTGATGCCGCGCTTGATCCGCTGCGTCCCGATTATGTTGCCTGCATCAATCTGGAACGTTTCGCGGGCATGATATTGGATTTGATTATTGACCCGGCAACAGAATTTACGGCTGTTTTGTCGAATGATAAACTCGTCCCTGAATCGGTGTGCCAAGAACCGCTCAGGCCGGGTTTTCATTTCTCCGCGCATCGAGGATGGCTTAACGACCCTAACGGCCTGGTGCGAACTGCCGATGGCCTCTGGCACCTGTTTTTTCAACACAATCCCGCCGGTCCGAAATGGGGCAATATGCATTGGGGCCACGCAGTCAGCACCGACCTCATGAGCTGGCGCGAACTTGATTGCGCGCTTTATCCCGACTGCCTGGGCACGATGTTCTCCGGATCGGCCATCATTGACCGGGAGAATCGCGCGGGTTTCGGCCGCGGCGCGCTGCTGCTTTTTTACACCGCCGCGGGCGGCACATCGCGCCTGTCTGACTCGCGTGGATTCACGCAATGTATAGCCGTAAGCCGGGACAATGGGAAAACATTTGAGAAATATAACGGCAATCCGATATTAGATACGCTTGAACCCGGCAACCGCGACCCAAGGGTCACGTTCGACGAGAAAAATGGTTGCGCGGTTATGGCGCTCTATCTTATTGACCATCGTTTCGCCCTGCTGCGCTCTGAAGACTTTATTCACTGGGATCTCCTGCAGCGGCTCGAATTGGATGGCGACGACGAATGCCCCGATTTTTATCCGCTCGCGGCGGATGGCAACGAAAACGATATTCGCTGGGTGTTCGGCGGAGCTCATGGCCGGTATTGCGTTGGACGCTTCGACGGCAGCGTGTTTGTTCCGGAACAGCAAGCCGGACAGCTCGAATACGGACCGCATGCCTACGCCGCCCAGACGTGGGATAATCCGGGTTCGGTCGGGCCGGGGCGTATCCGCATCGCCTGGAACCGATATGAGCTGCAGAATATGCCTTTCAACGGCTCGATGACATTCCCGTGCGCGCTGAGCCTGCGCACCTTGAACGACAATATTAGCCTCTGCGCTAAACCTATCGACGCTTTATTAAAGTTATACAAGGAAACCGTCGTTCATCGTGATATTAACCTCCAGCATGGACAATCCTGGAATGCGATGCTGAAAGGAAAGCTATATGACCTCTCCATTCATTTAGCTTATGCAGAGGATTCGAGATTGCAGATAACACTGTTCGGATTATCCGTACAATATGACGCCAAGCAGAGTACTCTGAGCTGCATGGAACATATAGCGCCGCTTTCGCGCAAAGACGGTTGTGAAAACATTCGTTTGCTGATTGATGTTCAGGGCATCGAAATCTTCGGGGGCGAAGGCGAAGCCATTTTATGCCATGGATTTGCTATGGATTATGATACAAATTTACTTGAGATCACAGCGGAAGAGGGAAATACAGAGCTCCGGGAATTATCGATTACGGAATTGAATCCGACCTATATAAAAGAGTCAGGAGAGATGATTTCGTGAAGAATATTATCGTGATTGTCGGCAGCCCCCGAAAAAACGGAAATACGGAGCTTTTGGCTGATGCCTTTATCGAAGGCGCGCGCAGCGCGGGTAATCCTGTTGAGAAACTATCGATTATCGGTAAAAAAATCGGCGGCTGCCTCGGCTGCAATGCCTGCTGCAGGAATATGCAGCATCAGTGTGTCCAACATGACGACATGGAAATCATTTATAAAGACCTGAACAGTGCTGACGTTATTGTGATCGCGACGCCGATTTATTTCTATGGCGTCAGTTCACAACTGAAATGCCTCATCGATCGGCTCCATAATCCGATCCGTAATACTTTTTGTGTAAAAAAGCTAGGCTTGCTTGCCGTATGCGCGGATAAACAAGAATCGGTTTTCGATTCAGTAATCATCATGTACCGTTCCGTGCTGAACTACTTTTCTCTTGCCGACGGGGGCATGGTCCTTGTTAACAGTGTTTCTGAAAAGGGCGATATAAAGGGCAATCCTAAACTGAAGGCGGCTGAAGACATGGGTAAGATGATTTAAAGAAGGACCGCCCCAGGATTTATCTTGATTATTAACTGCTTTTCCGGCATGGATTACCCTGCCCGGAATCTGTTTAGCATTATTTCCAGATCATTTCGTAGCTAACGCAACGGATTTTTCTTTTAAAGAAGGCTATCCTGAAACCATGAAGTCATGACAGATGAATATCAGACAGGAGGGATTGCCATGTTGGAGAGAAACGTTGCTTTTACATTATCCAACGAAAAAGTGATTGAAAAGCTGCTTGATGAAGAAGCATTAGCGATCAATCACATGGTCTTGCCGCCGGATACCGGTTTGCCGGAACACATAACCAATGCTCCGGTTTACATGATTGTCGTGCGCGGGCAGATCGATTTGCAGTTGAATGGCCAGGAATCCCATACATACCAGGCCGGCCGGATTATTCTCATTCCTTACAAGGTCCAGATGAAAGCCCATAACGCCAGCACATTTATTACCGAGCTTTTTGTGGTCAAGGCGCCGGGTCCCCGGTCTATGGCCGGAAAATAACCGGCTGGGCGCTGCGAACGGCATCTTTTTCCCGCAAAACAGGCGGTTGTTCCGCCTGTGGTTTGTCATGCCGCCAGCTGCGGGTATAGTAACAGGGAAGCAATGGCCGGCAGCCGGCGGCCTTGAGTTGTTCATAAGGTATGAGCCGGTAATTGGCGCGCCGGTAACGGCCGGTGCAGGCAAACCGGGCGGCCTCCTGAATATAAGCATCCAGGCGGTCCAGGGAAATCGTTGTGTTGATAACCGGCAAATACCAGCGGGTCCAGCTGAAGCGGCTGGGCTGTCCTGTATAGCCGTATAGCCTGCCGTTAAGACGACGGAAGAAATAAATCAGAATTTTAGCCGGCGGGACCTGCCGGCGGCAGCGATAGCGGTTTAACCGCCGTGCCAGGCGGCGCACCCGATCGCGCAGCTTACGCACGGATATTTCAGAAAGATCGATCCGGCCGTGATCATATGAGAATCCCAGATATTCCCAGCGGACGCCTGGCGCCAGCAAGGCAGTCTTCTTGGCATTCACAGCCAGTCCGAGCGCCGCCAGCCGGACGCAGAGATCGGCATAAACGGCGGTTTGCTGCTCTGGCGGCACAAAAAGGATTATATCGTCGGAATAACGGGCATAAGGGTAACCGCTATCCTGATAATAACGGTCAAGCCCGGCCAAATAGAAATTCGCCAGAATCGGCGCCAGCGGCGTTCCCGGCTTGATCCCGGCCGGTTTTTTCTGCTGCACAATCTGGTTTTGAACATATTCATCCTGGAGCAAAACCTGCCGCAGCAGGTCCATCAGCGGTTTATCATCCTGAATGGGAAGCGGCAGCGCGGCTAACGCCCGTTCGGGATCGATACTGTTGAAAAAGTCGGCGATGTCAATCCGGATGCAGGACAGACGGCCCAAACCGGGCCGATGCAGCAAAGACTGGAAAGCGCCGCGCGCGCTGCGCCCGGCGCGAAAGGCGTGGCAACAATCGGGCAGCAACGCCGAATAACCGGCGCATAAGCGGCTGCATATTTTCATGATCAGCTCATCCGGCCAGGAATAAACAAAAACCAGCCGTTTACCGGGGCCGTCTCGTTTGCTTACGGCCAGGCGTCTGGGAATACCCGGTTTATATTGCGAATTCAATATAGTCGCCGCCAGTTCAGGAGAACGGGGCAGCAATTCGGTGAACGCCTGGATTTTATGCTGCTGCCGCTGATGCTTATCGGCGTATACGGCGACAAATGTGCTCCAGGACGCGGGATCGCTCAGCGGATCCAGGCAGGACGCCGGTGAAGGGACTGCAGTCTGAATCTTGTTGCCGTCGCCTCTATTGTCCGAAAGCTTTGCCAGATCGGTTTTCATGCCGGCTCCTTTCGAATGTCTAAATACGGCAGACGTTGTTGCGCAAATGACCTGCGGCTGTTGAGGGGCAGGTGCCGCGGGAGAAGAACAAGCTTGCAATGGCTTTTTTTAGCCATACTGAAGGGTACGATGCCGCGTGCCTCCACAGGCGGATAAACCAAATGACATCGCTGACTTCTCCGGAGGCCCACCGTCGAGGTGGATCTTCTCCCGCGGCATTAACCTTATTATAGCGGTTCACAGGGCAGATGGACAGACCTTGGACTGCCGCGCTGCGTTCGGTCAGGGATCGGCAACAGCGGATTGGGCTATCTCAGCCGCTTTTTTCGGATTGAGCCGGCGCAGGTTGTCAAGCTGGGCGCCGATCAGGTTTTCAGCCCGCAGGCGGCTGATCGTCAGACTCTGCCAGACGTTGCCGCCGCGGGAAGAACCATTTAGCTGTTCATATCGCTCGAGCAGCTGCCCGGCTATTTCCTGAGTCAGGCCGGCATCCTGGCTGTCCAGCAGGACGCAAAGCGCCGGTACCGCATCCATCGATAAATTTTGGAAATAATCGGCGTCGACAGCCTCCGGCTCAATCAGATTTCCACGGCTATCGGCTGCGCTTTCCCCGGTAGTTTCGCCATTTGCGGCAGTAATCTGGCTGCCGGCCGGCCGGTTAAGATAACGTTCAACGTTATGCCTGGCGATCCAGGCATCGGCGTTCACAAAATTCAAGGCCAGGAGCGCAATCAGCGTTGTTGCCGCCATCCATTTAAATAAAGGCAAGGACGGGACAAATTCACGGATCAGGAGATAGAGAAAAAGAACAGCGAGCAGGAACATAAAAGCGGTTACATAAAAACGCAGCAGCGTCAAGCCGAAGGTTTGGATGTAAAGCCTCATGCGGAACATGGCTGAGAACCATTGGACTGCGCTGCCGGCTATCAAGAGGAGGCTTTCAATCCGGATGAGTTTGCCGGATAGGCCCTGCCGGCTGCCGGAACGAACTGCCAGCAAGATCAGAACCAGGTTGATCAGACAGACGAAAGATAATTCGAAAAATCCGCTGCGGGCGTATTCGGCATAGGTCAGACCATCCGGCAGCTCAGCCCGGAATGCGCCGGTCAGATAAGTGACCTGCACAAGCGCAAAGATCAGATAGAGTAAGTTGACACAGGATAGAAAGGTGATCAGGATCGGCCGGTTGAACGAGAAACCGGACCGGCCGGGCCGGCTGACGGCGCCGTCGGACAATAAACCCATATTAAATCCGCTGCGGCCGCTGAATAAATAACTGAATACGAAGGGCATGATCAGAAGCGTCATGATAAGCTTGCCGATCCAGTCGTCCAGCGAAAAATCAGCCAGAAAACGGCCGACCGACCGGAACAAATTGCCGAAAACCGGATCGGCGGCGGAAAGAAGCGCGCCGAGAATCAAGAGAACCGGCAAAGCCAGCAGCAATCCAATGAGGATGGAGCCGTACAGTTTTTTCGCCGCCGGTTTATCGGCGGCAGTAGATTTTGACCGATTAAATAATCCGGATACGCCGCGGCCGTAATGGTTTAAACAAACGAAAGGACGGACGATCCAGGCTAAAGCGATTTCCAGCCAGAACCAGGGATTGTCCCAGGCTAGTCCGGAAACGCGGCCGATAATCAGAAGCTGAAAGGAAAACAAAATCAGGATAACCGGAGCATTTAAAAGGCGAAGCGCCAGGTTGTCGTAGA
This sequence comes from Clostridiaceae bacterium, assembly GCA_034927345.1. Lineage (GTDB taxonomy): Bacteria > Bacillota > Clostridia > Saccharofermentanales > UBA5734 > JAYFQE01. Next base: position 81,283 of record JAYFQE010000011.1, on the reverse strand, counting down.
TAAAGTAACAAGCGCTCAGCAAAAAAATGGCGAGACCCGACACCCAGACCAGCCGGCTGATATTTGCGCGAGATTGGGTCTCGCCGCCGACCGGCAGCCGGTTTCCCGGCGCTGCCGTGCCGGCCGATTTTTCCGGCAACAGCAGGAACAGGAGCAAACCGGCCTCAGCCAGGGATGCGGCGATGAAGAAACCCAATCCCCAGCCGCCCCAGAAGATACAGACAACCAGCGCCAGGCTGATGCCCAGGGCAATACATAAAAGCCAGCCGGATGGAACCGCCTGTTTTAGCGGTAATTGATCTTGCTTTATGGCAGAAGGTACTGTTTCACTCATGATCATCACGCTCCTTGATAAAATTTACGTCTCCGGTATCTTCGAACCGGTATTCCAGGATGTCGCCTGGCTGGCAATCGAGCACCCGACACAATGCTTCCAGGGTGGAAAATCGGATCGCGCGGGCGTGCCCGTTCTTCAAGATGGACAAATTGGCCAACGTCAGATCGACTTTTGCAGCCAAATCGGACAAACTGATCTTTCGTCTGGCCATCATAACATCCAGATTGACAATGATCGACATGACGGCCTCCTTATATGGTTAGTTCATTTTCCGACTTTACTTGATGAGCCTGGCGGAAAACTTCAGATAAAATCAAGGCGATTAACACCAGCAATAAGAAAATGATCGTGCAGAACGAAGTCAGCAGAGTATTGTAAGTCAAGACCTTTGCGATGAAAGCAACCAACAGAATGCCGCAGGCACAGGCTACCCGGAAGAATGAATGTGATTGGGCGGCCGCGAAAGGATTGCCGTTTTCCAACCGCCGCAAAATCAGATGGCCTTCCAGAAGCAGCCAGGCCGTGCCGGCGCCGGAAGCATAAAAGAACGCCAGATAAAAAGGATAGCTGTTCGCCGGCAGATCGCTGGGATAACCGGCTGCAGCCCCGGGTGCGATATCGGTCCGGCTATATAAATCGAGTTGGGTGATCAAGACCGGATTTTCATAAAGAAACGTTAAAAGCCAGGGCAGAAATATCAGAACCAAAATATTGACAATCAGAAGAACGTCCACAAAAACGCGCAGAAAACTTGCCAGACTGTGTTTGCCGATAATCAGCATGTCATGCACCTCCACAGAGTTTTGATAAACTTGTTCTACCACAGAATTGATCAATTTTCAATAAAATTTTATCGATAAACAATAAATTTATGCCGATAAACAAAACAGGCCCTGTTATATGGCCGTTCGTCTGTTCATCTGCGGTGATGACGGTCAGGATTTACGGCCTAATTGACGCCGGGGCAGAAAAATGTGCCGGGTCAGGAAAAATAATCCGGCCCAGAAGGCGAAAGCCAGCGCGGACGACGCGGCCGCGATCCAGATGATGAAAGCGAGCGTCAGCGGCCGGACCGGTCCGCCGGCCGGCGCGGCTGCCAGGCGAAATAGCGTATTGCCGGCCGTAACCAATAAGGTCAATGCCAGCGAGCTGGGGATGGTTAAGGCGAAAGCGCTTTTTATGGCGGCAGATGAATCACCCAGAAGGTCACTAAGCCATAACCGGTCCTCGCGCGTGATGGACAATCCTTCGAAAATACGGGTTATCGCGTCCAGACGCTGGCTCAATTGCGGATCATCCGGCAAAACCTGCAGCAGGGGATGGATGGTGGCCGACAAAAGGAGCAGCAGGCCGCCGCTCGACACCCAACGCCGCCGGGCCGCATCGCCATAACGGAGCAACGCCGTGAGGGTGAACTCAGACGTCCCGCCGTCGGTATCGTAGAGCTCGTGAAGCAAAGCCCACTTGCGGTATTTGCCCACTTGACGGGAATATTCCGGGTATTGGCCGTCATAACCTTTTTCATGCATCAGAATGTCAACCCGTTGGCTCAGTTCCGTGAGCCAAGGTTTGGCCGGCCGGCCGGCATATTGCCCGGAGAGGCGATAAAAAGCCATAGCCAGACGGCCATGCAGATCAGGCTTCCCGGGCGCGCGGGTGCGGTGCTGCTGCCAGAGCCGCGCCGTTTTAACGCGCCAATGCCGTTGAATGCGGGTTTCCCGGCGGATCGGTACGGGTATGTCAGGATTCGCGGGGTGCATATCCGGCCAGATTTCAGCCGGCAGATATAACACCTGAACCGCCTGGCGCAGCGCTTCGGCCAAAGGTTGATCGTCTCCCCCCGAACGCAGCCAGACACCGGCTGCGTCGATCAGGGCCGACAGTTCTTGCCGCGATAAATCGCATAACCAGCGGTCGGCAAAGGATATTGATTCAGTTTCGGTGTTTTCTTGCCCGGCTTCCTGCCGGTCGGCTTGTTTTTGTCTCCGGTTCAGGTCCTGGTTATAATGCCGGCATTGTTTCGCCGGATCATTCAGCCATTGGCCGTCCAGCAACATCAGCAGGCGACAGGCCGGCAGAATTTCCTGTTCTTCCGGCCAGAGCATTTCATCGCCGAGAATGGCAGCTTTTTCTACTAATTCTTCGGCGTCGGCCGCCACATAAGCAGTATCCTGTTCATACCGGTGGGCATAAGCAAAAAAGCGGGCTCGCGCGGTCAGGCCTTCTGTTAACAGAGTCATGACCAACGGCGCTCCATTGGCCAGTTCAAGGTATAATTTAACGCCGGGCGGATCATCGCCGGCGGCTTCTGTCTCTTCTGCCTGGCTGAGCTTGCCGCTTAGCGGAAGCGTGAAAGGAATGACGCCTGCGGCAGGGAAAACCAGCGCCAGATCGCCCCAGGAGGCCGGACTGGTTTCCAGAACAATCAGGTCGTTCTCATCACGGCTGATCCGAATTTCGATCGCTTGCTCCGGGTCAAAAAAGATTTTACGTATAGAATCGTTCAGGATGATATCCTGCCAATAAGGTTCTGTTCTTTGATTCACATATCCTCCAGGGAATTTGCCGGGGATTCCGTTTCATAATGGAAAAGCGCGGCCAGCTGCGGATCGCTAAGCTCCATGATACGTTCGGAATGTTCGTCCGCGGTTTGCGTCAGATCCCGGGCATGACGCGCGACGGCAGCGGAGACGAAATCTTCGATTCTTAAATGGCGCATCAAGAAGAAAAGCTCGGGTTCATGATCCAGCCGGGCGCCGATTCCATACAAAACGGCTGCGGCATGTTTACATAAATCTGCCCAGTCGGGGCAGTCGCAGGCAAAATGGATTTGCCTGGGATTCGGGAACAGTCCGCTTTCCCGGTTGGTCAGCAGATCGGACAAATCGGCAGGCAGCGAACCGGTCAGCAGAGCGTCGAGAGAGAGAATGCTTCCGCCGCAAGCCTGCAGTACGGTGTTCAAACGGTTCTGCGGCAGCGGATCCAGCGTGATCCGGACTTGATATGGCGTTCGCCTGCTGCCCTGAACGCAGCCGAGGATTTCTCCGGGCCTGATTTTTAAATCCAAAACGGCTCCGGCCCGGACATAAGTCCTACCCCGGCCCAAACGGCTGTAAAAATCGGCATAACGTTCAAGATTGGCGATCCAGGCTTTACCCCACCAGGTCCTGGCGATGGAACGGCCGGCAATCACGACCGGTTCGCCGGAATCCATACCTGCGCCGGATATTTTGCCGGTCCGGCCGCGCGACGCGCGCGCTTTGATCAAAGCGGCGGGCGCCTGACCGGCTGTATAACGATGCTCAGGCATTGACTGCCCCTTTCCGGTTCCGGTCAGGACAGACGCAGCAACTGGAATAATTGCTCCGGTTCCATCTCGGTAATCCATTTATCCTGCCGGTCGGCGATCAGATCCTGAACCAGCTGTTTTTTATCTTCTATCATTTTATCAATCTTTTCTTCAATTGTTCCCTCTGAAACAAAAAGATGAACCAGAACTTGACGCGTCTGCCCGATTCGGAAAACCCGGTCGGTTGCCTGGTTTTCAACAGCCGGATTCCACCAGCGGTCAAAATGGATCACATGATTGGCGGCAGTCAGATTCAAACCGAGCCCCCCTGCTTTTAACGAAAGGACCAGGAAAGGGATGCCGGCGTCGGATTGGAAGCGCGCGACAATCGTCTGCCTGGCTGCGACCGGCGTGCCGCCGTGCAGAACCAAACCCGGATGACCGAAAATCGAATCCAAAAAACAACGCAAGGGTTCAACCATTTCCTGAAACTGGGTGAAAACGAGCACTTTTTCGTGTTTCTCGCGGATCGTGTCACATATTTCACGCAGCCGGGCGAATTTGCCGCTGTCTGATTCCTGGTAACCGGCTTGGCCAAGATACAAGTCCGGGTGATTGCATAGTTGTTTCAAGCGGACGAGGGCGGCTAAGACCAAACCGCGGCGTTCCATCAGTCCGTTGACTTGTCGCAGGTTGTTTTCCAGGTCGTTTACGATCTTTTGGTAGAGACCTGTTTGCCGGCGGCTGAGACGGCTATAAGCTTTGACTTCGATTTTTGCCGGTAAATCCCGGATAACTGCCGGATCGGTTTTTACCCGGCGCAGCAAAAACAAGTTGACGACCTGACGCAAAGGCGCGTAGCCGTCCGGCTGTTTGGGCAGTTTGCGGGCAAAAGCAGTAAATTCGGCCGGCGTTCCCAAAAGTCCTTTGTTAAGAAAATCAAAAATCGACCAAAGGTCGGTAAGCTGGTTTTCAATCGGCGTGCCGGTCAATGCGATGCGAAAACCCGCTTTCAGTTGTTTTACCGCGCGGGTCTGCCGGGCTGCCGGATTTTTGATTGCTTGAGCTTCATCGAGAACCAGCAGATCCCAGTCGACAGTACGCAGCCATTCGGTGCGCAGAACCAGTCCATAAGTGGTAATCAGCAGATCGTATCGGGAAGATCGATCATCCGGCGCCGTATCGGGCGCAGGCGTCTCAGAGGCATGAAGAATCAGAAAACGCAGAGCGGGAGCAAAACGGCGGATTTCCGCCTGCCAGTTGCCGATAAGCGAAGCCGGAACAACCAGCAGCATACGAATCTGTCCCGTCCGGCGCATGGCGTTCATCAGAGCAATGACCTGGATCGTTTTGCCCAGGCCCATATCATCGGCCAGACAAGCTCCCAGGCGCATGCGCTTCATTTCCTGAAGCCAGAATAGGCCGCGTTCCTGATAAGGCCGCAGGCAAGCGTGAAAATCGTCGCCCGATTCCGGCCGGCTGCCGGTTCCCGCCGCAGTTTGGCCGGCCGGCGCCTGAACCAGCCGGGCTGCCCAGCCGCGCAGCCAGCTGCCCTGGTTGATTTCCAGGACTTCAGTCGATTTATCTGTACCGCTATGAACGTCATTGCCGCGTTCCAGGTGCAGCCGATCGTTTTTCATCTGCAGGCGAAGCGCTTGCAGAAGCGTTATTTTATTGTGCCCCAGAGTTTTCTGCGCTTGCTCGTATGCTTTCAGCAAATCCTTCAATTGTTCCGGATCCACTTCGGTCCAGTGTCCTTTGATCCGTAAAAGGCCGGCCGATTCGGCAGATAATTGCTCTATCTCACCCTGGCTGACACATGCGTCGCCGAGCATCAAATCCAAACGGAAATCAAGCAGGGAATCAAGGCCCAGTCGGGCCGGTTCCCGGTCGCCAAGGGTTAAATTGATCCGCGCCGCCGCTGTCCGCCGCCGCCACCAGTCGGGCACACGGCAGACCACGCCGGCAGCTTCACAATCCGGTATGCCGCGTAAAAATTGCCAGGCTTCTCGGGCAGACAGCCTCAGCGGATGCATCAGTTCACCGGATTGCAGCCAGCTGCGGATTAAGTCATTTTTCTCGGCAGCGCGATGAACGGCCGTCAACAGGGCCAATTGCCGCTTCATATCGCCGGCGGTCTGATCGAGCGCCCGGCGCAGGGGTATTTGCAGCAGAGGGCCGTTACTCATCCGCCGGATCGCATAGGTTGCCAGAAATGCAAAAGGATATTGAGGTTCCGGATTTTCCACCAGATTGAAAATGACCTTGCCGGCGACATGCCATCCTGACCGGTGGGCGGTAAACCAGTCTTCGGCGGATCCCGGCCAATCCTTCAATTCGCGGCAGAACGCTTCATGGCTCATGGCGAGCACCGCCTGCAGCCAGTTTTGGTCCGGCTGCCGCCCGCCCGGCATAAACGGCGCGTCATTCAGAATATCGGCCAGCTGATCGGCAGGCAGTTCGACAATCGTCTGGCCGCGGTTGAATTCAAGGTCCGGCAGATGTGATGCCTGAAGCAGGAAAGCCCGGACGATCCGCCGCAAATAATCCAGAGAAGGGGATAAATTCACAGCCGGATCGCTGAAACCCAGACGCAGTAAAAATTGATCAGACGGCGGATTATCGCGTATCAGATCCTGCTGAAGGCCGGTTTGTTCGGCGGATGGCGCTTGATCAGGCCCGGCGTTTTCGAAGGACCAGGCGAAACCCTGCGGTTCCAGCCAAATGATGAGGATTTGTCCGGATGAGCCGGCTTGTGGTGGGTTAAGGCTTGGCGTTTTTTTCAATAAAGGCATATATTTCCTGACATATTTTTTGATTAACGCTCCTGCAGACTTTTTAGGCGCTGATCCCCGCTCCGCAGGAGGTCAAGGGTTTCACGGATAATACTACACCAATGCATCGAAAAATCAATGAAACGGCAGCTATTCAATGAAAAAACCGTTATAATAATGCTATTCATTTTATGATTCAATCAGGTTCAGGCAACTGGATCCTGGCGAGCCGGATGCCCGGCGGAGGAGCAAGATATGATACGTATAGCGATGTTGTCAAAGTGGCATGTGCACGCCGCCGGATATGCGCGTCAGATACAATCATCGGACGATGCCTGCGTTGCCTGTGTCTGGGATGACGATCAGGAACGGGGCAGCACCTGGGCATCCGAACTGGGCGTATCCTTTATTCCGGACTTGAGCGAGGTGCTGGCCAGACCCGATATCGATGCTGTCGTCATTGATTCGCCGACCAGCGACCACGCTCGTTTGATGATTGCCGCAGCTAATGCCGGAAAACATATATTTTCCGAAAAAGCTATGGCGCCGACATTGGCGGAATGCCGCGCCATATCGGCGGCCATTGCCGCCGGAGGCGTTAAATTCTGCCTGTCCTTGCCGAATCTGACGACATCTCTGGTGCAATACGCCCGCCAGGCCATTGACGACGGCTTGCTGGGGCGTGTTCATTATTTCCGGATGCGCACGGCGCATGGCGGCAGCCTTTTAGGCTGGCTGCCTGATTATTGGTATGACGTGACCAAAGCGGGAGGCGGCGCCATGATGGATCTGGGCTGCCATCCGATGTATACGGCATCCTGGCTGCTTGGCCGGCCCAGACGGATCGCTTCTGTTTTTAATACCACGGTTTGTCCGATGCCGGCCGAAGATAATGCCGTTTCGGTTGTCGAATTTGAGAATGACGCGATTGCCGTGCTGGAGACGTCTTTCATTTCACCCTGGTCGGCCAACTGCTTTGAACTCCTGGGTACGGAAGGCGCGATCGTCGCGGTCGGCAACGATGTCAAAGTGCGCAGCAGGATGTTTGCCGTCGACGGCTGGGTCATACCGGACAAGCTGCCCGAACCGCAGCCCCTGGCTCTGCGCCAGTGGCTGGACGGAATCCTGCGCGGCGCCCCTATTCCGTTTGATACGGCGCGCGGAGAAGCGCTGACCGAGTTGCTGGAAAAGGCGTATCAAGCCCATGAGGCGCAGGCTGTCCTTTCGTTCTGAGCAGTAAATCATCTGATTGGAGACCCGGAGCTATTATGACATCATCTGAAACACAGGCCGGCCGGAATGCCGCGCGAACCGGCCCTCTCTATATTGTTGCCGCCGCTTTGCTGTGGAGCACGGCCGGCTTGCTGATTAAATATCTGCCCTGGCATCCGATGGCCATTGCTTCCGTGCGCAGCTTTCTGGCGGCGCTGGTTTTTCTGGCCGCTTATCGCCGGCGGATTTTCGTCAAGCCGAACCGCCTGACCTGGATATCCGGCATCGCCTTAGTATTGACCCAGTCATTATTCGTCGTAGCCAATAAACTGACGACGGCGGCCAACGCGATCATGCTGCAGTATACTTCGCCGATATTTATCATCATCCTGGGCATGCTGCTTTATCATTATCGTCCTTCGCGGCGCGAAGTTCTGGCCATGGTCGGCGCGTTTGCCGGCATCTTCCTGTTCTTTTTCGACAATTTGTCACCCGGCAACCAGATTGGCAACGGTCTGGCTGTTTTTACCGGACTGACTTTCGCCGTCGTTTTTGTCTTGAACAACCGGCCGGAATGCCAGACCTCGACAGCTTTGTTTATCGGACAAGCCGGCACCTTTCTGGCCGGGCTGCCCTTTGTGGGTACGATCGCTTCCGTGACGCCGCTCCAGATCATGTCGATCGTTTTGCTGGGCTTTTTCCAGCTTGGTTTATCTTATCTGCTGTTCAGCCGGGGAATCCGTCTGACTTCACCGCTGAACGCCAGCCTTCTGGCCATGGCCGAACCGCTGATGAGCCCGGTCTGGGTTTTCCTGTTTCTGGGTGAAAAACCGGGCTGGATTGCCCTGATCGGCGCGCTGGCCGTTATTGGTTCGATTTTGTTTTTGAATGCCGGCAAGATTAAACGCCGCGATACCTGACGGCTTCAGATTATGCTGCAGGCATTCTGCGCATGTTTCCGCTGTTCCTGCAGATGCCGGTATTGGCTGGGCGGGCAGCCGACAGTCTGGCGGAACATGCGGGAGAATAATAACGGATCTTCATAACCGACCGCATGAGCGATCGCGGCAACCGGCAGCCGGCTGCGGGTCATCAGGCTGCAGGCTTTTTCCATGCGGAGCCGGAGCAGATACTGCTGCGGCGGCAATCCGGTCGACCGGCGGAACAGCAGGCCGAAATAGCTGCGGTCGAGGCCAATGTGTCCGGCCAGTTCGCCGACCGTTATTTTGCGGGCATAATTCATTTCCATGAAATCGCATGCTTGCCGGACGTATTCAGCACATCGGCCGGTTTGGTCTTCTTCCGGCGACCCGCCGGCATTCTGTTCGGTCAGAATGGACAGCATGAGCTGCAGCCAGGCCAGCAGCCGAAGATCACGCCCGTTTCTCAGACCTGAGTCGGCCGCTATCTGCCGGAAACAACCGGAAAGAGTCAGGACGGAGGTCTGGTCATCGGCCAGACCCGGCGCCCCGATGATCGGGGCTTGCGGCGACAGACCGGCCCGCCGCAGATAATAGGCTGCTTTGCTTCCTTTGAAGCCGATCCAGACATAGCGCCAAGGATCTTGGGTGTCCGCCTGATAATAAGCGACTTTATCCGGACAGATTAAAAATCCCTGCCCGGCCGCCAGTTCATCAGTCCTGCCCTCACATTGGAAGAACCCTTTGCCGGACAAGATGAAGTGAATCAGGTAATAATCGCGCACCGCCGGGCCAAAGGCATGCGCCGGAGCGCATTGCTCCATGCCGGTATGCAGGACGGTCAGTTCGCTGGTTTCGGTTATCGTGATGGGAACCCTTGAATTCATGTCGCTTCACCTGCATGTTCGTGTTATATTGAATCAAAGTCTTTCGTCAGGATTCCAGCATTATACTATATCTGTATAGCAACAGTCTATTGAATGGCCACTCGGATGATTTAAAATAAAATCTGGGATAGACAGCGGCAGCCCTTTGAATATTGAAAGAGACAAGGAGATTGATTATGACGAAAATTGCCTTCATTGGTGCCGGCAGCTTCGGCTTTACCCGCAGTCTGGTGCGGGACATTCTCTCTTTTCCGGCTTTTGCCGATGCCACGATTGCGTTGATGGACATTGATCCGATCCGTCTGGCGGCCATTAAAAAAGCGGTTGATAAAATTGTCGCGGCAGGCCGTTATCCGGCGGAAGTTATTGCCACAGACAGCCGCGCGGCGGCTCTTGAAGGCGCCGACGGCGTGGTTTGCACGATATTGGCCGGCGGCGTTCATGTCTGGCGGTATGATATCGAGATCCCGAAGAAATACGGCGTGGACATCAATGTCGGCGACACCCGCGGGCCGGCGGGCATTTTCCGCGCGCTGCGCACGATCCCGGTCATGCTGGACATCTGCCGCGATATCGAGCGGTACTGCCCTAACGCCATCTTCTTGAATTACACAAACCCGATGGCCATGTTGTGCCGCGCCATGCAGGGGCAAAGCAAAGTCCAGGTGACGGGGCTTTGCCACAGTGTCCAGGGAACGGCTGAAATGCTGGCCAAATGGATTGGCGCTCCGATGGATGAAGTGACTTATCTCAGCGCCGGCATCAATCATCAAGCCTGGTATCTGGAATATCGCTGGAAGGGGCAGGATGCCTATCCGCTGATCCGCGAAGCCGTCCGGAAACCGGATATTTATAATCAGGAAATCGTCCGCAATGAGATGTTTATGCATCTGGATTATTATGTAACCGAATCGAGCGGTCATAACTCCGAATACAATGCCTGGTTCCGTAAACGTCCGGATCTGATCGATAAGTACTGCACGAATGGCACCGGCTGGAACCCCGGCGTCTACGGCTATATTCTCGACGAATACCTGAAGCGCGAGGATACCTGGCAGGGTGAAATCGAGAAATGGCTGGCCGACGAGCATGTCGATCTCGAACGCGGCCATGAGTACGCCGCCTATATTTTCAACGCGACAATCGGCGACGGGACGCTTTATCAGTTTAACGGCAATGTCCGCAACTTCGGCCTGATCGACAACCTGCCGGAAGGTTGTTGTGTAGAAGTGCCCATTCTGGCATCGAAACGCGGCCTCGATCCGATTCATGTCGGCAAATTACCCGAACATCTGGCCATCCTCAACAACACCAGCGCCCGTTGTGAAGAACTGGCTGTTGAAGCGGCAATTGAAGGCGATCCGCGCAAAGTCTTCTACGCGGTCTGCTTTGATCCTCTGACCTCTGCCGTTTTGAGCCTTTCGGAAATCAAACAGATGGTTGACGAAATGCTGGCTCAGAATAAAAACTGGCTGCCGCAATTTAAGAACCTCTGAGCAGCGCGACTGTAAATCTGGCAAAAGGCTTCCGGTGATCCGGGAGCCTTTTTTGACGGCATCCGTTCGGACTGCTTCTGCTCCACGGCATTTCCTCTTTCATCGCGTCGGAAAACGCTGTATAATACATAAGAAATTGTTTCGCCTGCGCGAAGCAGACCTGAAAAAAACAGGCCGGACATTCATGATTTTGGGAGGCTTTATTATGGGTAATAAGAATATTCGTAAAGAAGAGAAGAAAAAGAAAAAGACAGACGCCAAACCGGTTGCCTCCAGTGCGGTAAAACCCGCTGTCGTACAGCCGGAGGTCATTAAAAAAGCGAAGAAAGAATCATAAGTCCAGATCTTTTTCGGATACACAACCATATGCTTCAGCTGATCCGGCCGCCTTTCGTTTAACCTGAAAGACGGCCGGATTTGAAAAAATCCTGCTTATGTAAAGGAACAACATCATGATCTCACGGCACCCTGGTTCGTATCGTTCAACCTTATTGGCCTGCTATATCGGCAATATTGTCATGGCTATTGTCATCAATCTGACGCCGGTGTTGTTTATCCCTTTGCGTGAACAATACGGATTTTCATTTGGCCAGTTGGGTTTTCTTGTTTTTGTCAATTTCACGACGCAAGTCTCCTGCGATCTGATTTTCAGCAAAGCGGTCGACAATCATGGCTTCCGCCCGTTTATTGTGGCGGCGCAAGCCTTGACGATTATAGGGTTTATCTTATTTATTTTGTCGCCGTTGGTTCTGGAGAATCCCTATCCCGGATTTATCGTGGCTACAATTGTCTTTTCCGGCGCCGGCGGCCTGATGGAATTGCTGCTTAGCCCGATCGTCAATGCGATACCGACCGATACCCAATCTACGGCAATGAGCCTGCTGCATTCTTTTTATGCCTGGGGACAGGCGGGCGTCGTCCTGCTGACCACGGTCCTGCTGTTTATCTTCGGCGCGTCGAACTGGCCGTTTATCATTGCATTTTGGCTCATTTTGCCGGTCATCAGCCTGATCCTGTTCTGCCGGGTGCCGCTGGCTCCGATAAAGCCGGCCGCGGAACTGATGCGGATGCGCGATTTTGTCTGCAAACCGGCTTTTATCCTCTCTTTTTTAGCCATTCTATTCGGCGGCGCCGCCGAAGTCGCGATCAGCCAATGGTCTTCTGCTTATATGGAAAAAGCGGTCGGGCTGCCGAAGATCGTCGGCGATGCCGCGGGCATGGCCTTATTTGCGATCATGATGGGCGTCGGCCGCTTATTATACGGCACGGCCGGCGGTAAAGTAAAACTCAGCCGGATCATGATTATGGGGTCGGTCCTGGCTGTGATCTGTTACCTGGTTGTCGCGCTGTCGCCGGTTCCGGCTTTCGGCTTGATAGCCTGCGCTTTGAGCGGGCTGGCTGTGAGTCTGCTGTGGCCGGGGACGCTGGTCATGGCTGCCGCTCACTTCCCCCTGGCCGGCGCGTCGCTCTTTGCCGTTCTGGCAGCCGGCGGCGACATCGGCGCTTCCACCGGACCCTGGTTATCCGGCTTAATTACAGAATATGCGCCGCATTGGGACTTCCTGGCCGGCGCTTTGCGGCAAACCGGCTTGAATGTCGAACAATTCGGCTTACGCGCCGGCATGTTGTTTGCGACGATATTTCCTATAGGCTCCCTGATCTGTCAGATCTGGCTGCGCCGTAACAATATTACGACGAAGGAATCGTAACGCGTCTCCGTAACGTTTTGGTGGCAGCCGTTATTCCGGTCAAGGCAGCCGGCTGGCACCCATTAAATATTGGTCGCACGCACGGGCGGCGCCGCGTCCCTCGTGGATCGCCCAGACGACCAGGCTCTGGCCGCGGTGCATGTCGCCGGCGGTGAAAATGCCCGGCCGGCTGGTCGCATAGGCGCCGGGCATAGTCCGGACGTTGGAACGCTGGTCCCGTTCGATGGCAAGTTCCTGCAGCGCGGCGTCTTCCGGCCCTAAAAAACCCATGGCCAGCAAGACCAGCTGAGCCGGCCATACCCGTTCGCTGCCCGGTTGTTCAACCGGGATTATTTTGCCGTCGGCATCCTTAATCCATTGAACGGAAACCGTATGAACCGCCTGAACCTGGCCTGATTCATCGCCGGTCAGCTTTTTTGCCGTCGTCAGGTAAATCCGGGGGTCCGCTCCGGTCAGGGCGATCGCTTCTTCATGGCCGTAATCAGTGCGCAAAACGGCAGGCCATTGCGGCCAGGGATTTTGCGGTGTCCGCGACTGCGCGGGCCGCGGCATGATTTCAAACTGGGTCACGCTGCGGCAGCCCTGGCGGATGGCGGTGCCGACACAATCGGTGCCGGTATCGCCGCCGCCGATGACCAGGACATCGAGACCGCACGCATCGGTGTAAGCTCCGTCCTGATGGCCGGAATCCAGGAGGCTGCGCGTATTAGCCCGTAAAAAGTCAACCGCAAAATGAACGCCATGCAAATTGCGGCCCGGCACCTTCAGATCCCTTGGTTTGGTGGCGCCGCCGCATAAAACAACCGCGTCAAAGTCCTTTTGCAACTGGCTGAGCAGGATGTCTTTGCCGATCTCGCACCGGGTGATAAAAGAAATACCTTCGGCAGCCAGCAGATCGATCCGGCGCTGTACCCGGTCCTTGGAAAGCTTCATATTAGGTATGCCGTACATCAAAAGACCACCGGCCCGGTCGGCTCTTTCGAAGACCGTTACCCAATGGCCGGCCTTATTCAGCTGATCGGCGCAAGCCAGGCCTGATGGTCCGGAACCGACAACTGCCACCCGTTTGCCGCTGCGCAGGCAAGGCGGCTGCGGCCGGATCCAGCCTTCATGGAAAGCCCGGTCGATAATCGCGCATTCGTTGGTTTTGATCGTGACCTGAGGATCATGGATGCCGACTGTGCAGGCTCCTTCGCAAGGCGCCGGGCATACGCGGCCGGTAAATTCGGGGAAATTATTCGTCTTCGCTAAACGTTGCCAGGCTTGCCGCCATTGACCGCGGTAAATCAGATCGTTCCATTCCGGAATGAGGTTGTGGATCGGACAGCCGGCAGCCGCGCCATGAATCAATATGCCGGAATGACAGAAAGGCACGCCGCAATTCATGCAGCGCGCGCCCTGGATCTGCTGCTTCTCGGCCGGCCATTCGGTATGAAATTCCTGCCAATCGTGGATGCGTTCAAGCGGCGGCCGGTCAGGCGGCAAAGCCCGTTGATATTCGATAAATCCGGTTGGTCTGCCCATTTGTTTTATCCTCCTGGCTAGTTGCCGCTAACGCGCGCCAAATCGCGATGATTGGCGTTGAATGCTTCCATCAAAGCTTCATCGCCGGTCAATCCCTGACTCTGTACAAAGGTGATGGCCGACAGCATACGCTGATAGTCGCGGGGCATCACTTTACGAAAATCAGGTAAGTATTGCGCCCAATGATCGAGAATAGTCTGGGCATAGCCGCTGCCGGTCAAGGCGCAATGGCGTTTAATCCACTGCCGGACTTCTTCGGCTTCATCGGAATCAGTCAGCGTTTCGATATCAACCAGCTCCGTATTGCAGCGGGAAGCAAAACGATGATCCCGGTCCAGAACATAGGCGATGCCGCCGGACATGCCGGCGGCGAAATTGCGGCCTGTGGCGCCCAGCACGATAACCCGGCCGCCGGTCATATATTCGCAGCCGTGGTCGCCGATCGCCTCGACGACTGCGGTTAAGCCGCTGTTGCGGACGCAGAACCGTTCGCCGGCGGCGCCGCGGATATAGGCTTCGCCTCCTGTCGCGCCGTAAAACGCCACGTTGCCGATAATGACATTATCCTGGGAATCGACTGCCGCACGGCGGTCCGGCCGGACAATGATCTTGCCTCCGGACAGGCCTTTGCCGATGTAGTCGTTGGCTTCGCCTTCGATCGTCAAGGTCAGTCCGCGCGGAATAAAAGCGCCGAAACTCTGGCCGGCTGATCCGACAAAGGTCAGGCGGATCGTATCTTCGGGAAGCCCGGCGGCGCCATACTGCCGGGTGATTTCGCTGCCCAGCTGGGTACCGGCGGCCCGGTTTATATTACGGATCGGCAAGGTCGCCTGCACCGGCAGTTTACGTTGCAGAGCCGACTGGCAGATCGGCAGCAGAACCTGACGGTCCATTGAGTGTTCCAGGCCGTGATCCTGACGAAATTGGCAATAACGGCCGACCTTGCCGCCGATCGGCGGCTGATAGAGTAAAGCGGACAAGTCCAGACCGGTATGCCGCCAATATTCGATCGCCCGCGCCGGCTGCAGGCAATCGGTTCTGCCGACCATCTCGTTAAGGGCGCGGAATCCAAGCTGAGCCATGATTTCCCGTAATTCGGCCGCTATAAAACGCATGAAGTTTTCAACATATTCCGGTTTGCCTGAGAACTTGCGCCGCAATTCAGGATTCTGCGTGGCAATGCCGACCGGGCAGGTATCGAGATTGCACACGCGCATCATCACACAACCCAGAGAAACCAGCGGCCCTGTGGCAAAGCCGAATTCTTCGGCGCCCAATAAGGCGGCGACCGCTACATCGCGGCCGGTCAGCAGTTTTCCGTCGGTTTCCACCACAATGCGGCTGCGCAAATCATTGAGCAGCAGGGTTTGGTGCGTCTCGGCCAATCCCAGTTCCCAGGGCAGGCCGGCGTGACGGATACTGGTAATCGGCGAAGCGCCGGTTCCGCCGTCGTAACCGCTGATCAGAACGACGTCGGCCCGGCCTTTGGCCACGCCGGCCGCTATGGTGCCGACACCGGCTTCGGAAACCAGTTTGACGCTGATCCGGGCCTGATCATTGGCGTTTTTTAAATCATAGATCAGTTCAGCCAGATCTTCGATCGAATAGATATCATGGTGAGGCGGTGGTGAAATTAAACCGACGCCAGGTGTCGAATGGCGGGTTTTGGCAATCCAGGGATACACCTTGCGGCCGGGCAGCTGGCCGCCTTCTCCCGGTTTAGCGCCCTGAGCCATCTTGATCTGCAACTCGCGGGCGTTGACCAGAAATTCGCTGGTGACGCCAAACCGGCCGGAGGCTACTTGCTTGATGGCGCTGCAGCGCGAATCGCCGTCGGCCTGCGGCTGGAAACGGGCCGGATCCTCGCCTCCCTCGCCGGTGTTGCTTTTGCCGCCCAAGCGGTTCATGGCGACAGCCAGTGTTTCATGGGCTTCCTGGCTGATCGAGCCATAAGACATGGCACCGGTTTTAAAACGTTTGACGATTGCTTCAACAGGCTCGACTTCATCAAGCGGAACCGGCCGGCCGGCCGGCACAAAATCCAAAAGGCCGCGCAGCGTGCATAAGCGCTGGGTTTCTTCATTCAGATGACTGGAATAGGTTTTAAATAGTTGATAATCGCCGGCGCGGACCGCCTGTTGCAGATAATGGATCGTCAGGGGATTAAAAAGATGGTACTCACCCTCGCTGCGCCATTGATACAGCCCGCCGGCTTCCAGTCCGGGATTAACCGGGTTGGGATCGAAAGCCGCTTGCAGCCGTTTGCCGACGGCTTGCGACAACGCGGCTATGCCGATGCCGCCGATGCGGGAAGGCGTTGCCGTAAAATAACGGGCGATAAGATCCGGATGGATGCCGACCGCTTCGAATATCTGGGCGCCCTGATAACTCTGGATGGTTGAAATGCCCATTTTGGAGAGGGTTTTGGCAATGCCTTTAATGGCTGCTTTAATATAGTGTGCGACAGCTTCCGCTTCGCTTTGACCTTCCAGGTCATGATGCCGAACCAGATCGCGGACGATCTCAATGGCCAGATAAGGATTAACAGCCGAAACGCCATAACCGATCAGCAAAGCAAAATGGTGGACTTCCCGCGGTTCGCCGGATTCCAAAATCAAACTGGTTTTCGTCCGGGTCATCTGGCGGATCAAATGGTGATGCAGACCGGAAACAGCCAACAGAGCCGGGATAGGCGCTTGTTCGGGACCGATGCCGCGGTCGGATAGGATGATTATGTTTGCGCCTTGCCCGATGGCCTGGTCGGCAGCGGCAAAAAGACCGTTCATGGCTTGTTCCAGTGCCGGACCGTCCTGGGAAGCGGGGTAGAGGATCGGCAGCACAACCGATTTAAAGCCGGGCAGATCGATATGCTTCAAGCGGGACAACTCCCGGTCGTCAATAATCGGCGCCCGCACCTTGATCTGACGGCAATTTTCCGGCTCCGGCTTAACTAAGTTACCGTCCGAACCAATATAGGTTTCGATCGAAGTGACGATATCTT
Organism: Clostridiaceae bacterium; assembly: GCA_034927345.1. GTDB lineage: Bacteria > Bacillota > Clostridia > Saccharofermentanales > UBA5734 > JAYFQE01. Next base: position 64,134 of record JAYFQE010000011.1, on the reverse strand, counting down.
CCCGCAAGGCGTCAATCGGCGGATTGGTTACCTGAGCGAACAATTGCTTAAAGTAATTGTAAAGAAGCTGAGGCTTATCAGAGAGAACAGCCAAAGGCGCATCGGTACCCATAGATCCAAGCGGTTCGATACCGTCGCGGGCCATGGCCAGGATGATGGTCCGGATATCTTCCCAGGTATAACCAAAGGCTTTTTCCTGTATTTCCAGTTCATCCGGCTGAAGACAGCCGGACGGTGCCGCCTCATGCGCAGCCGGATCCGGCAAGTCGTCCAGGCAAATCATCTGTTCCCGCAACCACTGCCGATAAGGCTTTTCAGCGGCAACGGCCTCCTTCAGTTCTTCGTCGGAGACAATTTTTCCGGCGGCCGTATCGATCAAGAGCATTCGTCCGGGGCGCAGCCGATCGCTGCGCAGGATTTGTTCCGGCGGAATATTGAGTACCCCGGCTTCGGACGCCAGCACAACCAAGTCGTCGCGCGTAACGGTATAGCGAGCCGGCCGCAGGCCATTGCGGTCAAGGAGAGCGCCGATCTGGACGCCGTCGGTAAAAGCCATGGCCGCGGGTCCGTCCCAAGGTTCCATCAGAGTGCTGTGGTACTCATAAAAGGCTTTTCGCGCGTCACTCATCGATTCATATTTATTCCAGGGTTCAGGCACCATCATCATGGCTGCGTGAGGCAAGGAACGGCCGGCCAGCGAGAGAAATTCCAGACAGTTGTCGAACATAGCCGAATCGCTGCCATTTTGATTGATTAAAGGGAAGATCTTATTGAAATCCGGGCCGAAAGCATCTGTTTTAATGGTCGATTGCCGGGCATGCATCCAGTTAACGTTACCGCGAATGGTATTGATTTCGCCGTTGTGGATCAGATAGCGATAGGGATGGGCGCGCTCCCAGCTGGGGAAGGTGTTGGTGCTGTAACGGGAATGAACCAAAGCCAGGGCCGATTCCATATCCAGGCTGGTCAGGTCGAGATAGAACGCGTCAACCTGACTTGCGGTCAGCATGCCTTTGTAAACGATTGTCCGGCTGGACAAACTGGCGAAATAAAAATAGCGGTCACTGCTTTCTGGTATGTTTTCCAGCTCCTTTTCTGATCTTTTGCGGATCAAATACAGACGCCGCTCAAAAGCCAGCGCGTCTTTCCCGATCAGATCGGCAGAGCAGCCGATAAAGATCTGCCGGATATAAGGGCGGTTGGCCCGTGCGGCCAGTCCCAGCGAAGATTCATTGATCGGCGGTGTTCGCCAGCCTAAAACCGACTGGCCTTCCTTTCGGACGAACTCTTCGATCTGCTTCTCACAGGTTTTGCGTTTCAGATCATCACGGGGCAGAAAAACCATGCCGACGCCATACTGGCCGGCCGGCGGCAGCTGGATGCCGATTCCGGGGCAAACAAGTCGGAACAACCGGTCCGGCAGCTGGATTAAAATGCCCGCGCCGTCGCCGGTGTTATCTTCGCTGCCCGCACCGCCGCGATGCGCCAGATTTGCCAGGATGGTTAAAGCCTGGTCGATAATGGTATGCGAACGTATTCCTTTAATATTAACAACAAAACCAATACCGCAGGCATCATGTTCCTTTTGCGGATCATATAAACCTTGTTTGGCAGGCAAACCGGCTGACGAACCAATCATATTGTTTCCCCCTCATCGGCAGATCACCGGATTCCTCATGGATTTGCCTGATGTTATTCCTCAAAATGAAATACGTCGGATTTGATCCTGCAAATTGTTTATTCCGACTGCAATCTCATCTTTTGTGATTCCGGTAAAAAAAAGCGTACAACATAAAGGCTGCGACATTCGCCTTTGAAGTACGCTTGGGTAATTTACCGGAATATATTGCTGTCGAAGGGCCGATTTCGCCTTTGCAGGAATGGCCGCGGATTATTTGAGTGCATTGATTATAACATGCGTCCATTGAAGATTCAAGACGTTTTTACGTAAAAATGCAACTGACAAATTCAAATCTTGCAAAAACGATGACCGCTATGAATAATGGACCGCGTATCTTGCATTCCATGTTATACTATTCTTTGAAAACTTGTACTGTGCAGCCTTGCCGGCCGGCAAATCTGCATAGCGGATCGCGCAGGATTAAGGCAGAAGGGGATCGTCAATGGGCAAAACAGTGAATTATCATGATGATCTGAAACAATGCGGCCTGAAAAGCACCAGGCACCGGATCGATATATTGGAAATCCTGGACCACAGCGATGAACCTTATACGGCCGACCAAGTCTATCTGGAATTGATCAAACGCGCCGTATCGATCAATCTGTCTACGGTATACCGGACTCTAGATACTTTAGCGGTCAACAAGCTGCTCAACAAACTCAGCATCAGCAAGGACGGCCGTGCTTTATATGAATACAACCGGCGAATTCACCGCCATTATTTAGTTTGTTTAGGCTGTAAAAGGATCAAGGCCATTGACGGCTGTCCTTTGGAGGCTTATGATAAAAAGTTGGAAGAAACGACAAATTATACGATAGCCGGCCATAAATTAGATATTTATGGATATTGTCCGCAATGTAAAGCACTAGGTTTGCCAAAACAAAATCATTAAATGACTCATCCTTATATAGCATGTCGCCTGTGATGCTTCTTTGAGGTTACAATTTCTTTACAATATTTTTGCAAAAAGATTGAAACAGGATCATGACGATGCTACAATGAAAATGCTTCATTGTCTTTAACAGAATATAACGAATCGGTTTCGATACTTGGGCGAACCTTGATAATCGAAAACGAAATGGCAAGATGATCTATCATTCCAGAGATGGCTTAACAAGCTGATTTGGAATGGGCATCTGTTTAAGAGCAACCCGGGCGAAAGCCCGCTACGCAAAGCTGTGAGTCTAAGGTGCGGATTTGCACGATGACCGTCCGGCTGCCATGACGCTTCATTCGATTGATCAGGATCTTATCCTTTAATATATTCTGTATTTATATTTTGTTTCTTCAAAAGTAATTTCATGATAACTGTACAGGGTCGTTTCATCTCTGGAGATCATGGCAGATTTTCGAGCTGTTTCATAACAGCTCTTTTTCTGATGTCAACAACGAGCTTTAGTGACTAAAACATAACAACTGCCGGTCTACAAATGCGATCCGCCTGTTTATTACAGAACCACGATTCCGGGAGGAAAATTCTATGAGTAAGTATCCGAGACATTACTACAAATGGCTTGCTCTGGTTCTTGCCTGCATACTGGCAATCAGCCGCTTTCCGATTATTTCAGATGTTATGGCTGCTGAATTGGAGCCAGGCGGTGTTTTAGTGGATAAACACCGGAGTAATTATGAACTGGAGCCCGGCGAATCGACGGATATTACTTTATCTGTCCAAACACGGGGGTTTGAGGTCAGACCGCCGAAGGACGTAATCATTACGATCGACATTTCGAATAGCATGAGAAATAATAACGTTATGCAGCCAACCCAAACCGCGGCAAAAACCTTGGCCAATCTGATTCTCAATGATGGCAGCGGATCGCGGGTCGCGCTGGTTCGTTACGGCGATTATGCTTCTGTTTATAATTTTGCAACCGGAGCCTGGATCGTTCTGGACAGTGCTGGCACCATTGAAGGCTTGTCCGGATCGGATATTTATACCTCCAGTTATTCGGCGGTATCCACACGGATCGACAACATCCAGAATAATCTAAGCAGCGGCTATGTTGTTTGGAACACGAACGATAACTGGGCATACCATCAAGACGAAGGTGGCACAACAACAGAAGCCGGCATCTATGTCGCGACGCAAATAGCTGAGAAGGCAACCAACAGCAGTTATTCGGTTTTCATGAGCGACGGCGTGCCGACATCACGTCAGATCGCCCAAAATAAGAATGCCAATGGCTTGTATGGAATCACCCGCGATGGCAATGGAGCAGCAACCAGTGATGATGAAAAAAGCGAAGCTATCGCCATGACACCCGGTTTGAAAGCAGCCGCAACATCTTTTTCGGTAGCGGTTACGCTGGGATTATCCGGTACCACTTTAACGAATGCCCGCGATGTTATGGGCGCGATTGCCGGCGATACCGGCAAATATTATGAAACCAATAATCCCAGCGCCGATATTAACGCCATCTACCAGTCTATCGGCACCACCATCGTCAATATGATCGCCAAGAATGCCTATGTTACCGATATTGTACCGGCTTATTTTGATGTCTCCAATTTACCGGCCGGAGTCACTGCGGCAGCCGGACCGGGCGGTACGACGGTTTTGACCTGGGCGATTGGTGATCTAATGGCGGGAACGATCACAAAGTCCTATACATTGACTTTAAAACCAGGCTATTATGGCATTATCGATACCAATGAAAGCGCGGTGCTTTATTACAGCGACCATGCCATGGGTTCTTCCGATCCGAATACATTGGCGGACCGGACGTTTCCCATTCCTGAGATCAAAGCGCTGCCAACAGCCGATAATGATTCTTATACAACACCGAATAACACGGATCCGTATATCATTCCCATATCCATTCTCGATAACGATGAAAATATTCGTATCGATAACGCGCCGTACGATGAACGTTCAGCGCCGGATCTGACTCCTACGACCGACCGCAATGTCCAAACCTATATCGTGGAGATCATCGATCCCCTAGCTGCCGGCGAGGGCAGCATCACCGCATTCGATTATACGACCGGTATTTTCACCTATCAGCCGGATCCAACCCGTCCGCCCGACAGCGGATTAAATACCTATACGGTTGACTTTACCTATCGGCTGGTAACCATCGACGCGACCGGCGCCTATCGGAGCAATATAGCCACTGTAACGATCACCTGTCCGGTTCCGGTTGTCGGAACATTAAAAATCAATAAGACCCTGACCGACAGCAGCGGCAATCCCATATCAACGCCGCGCGATTTTACCTTCCGCCTGACCGGCGGCGACCTGGGCCCGTCCGGCCTGGACATCGTCGTGACCACGGGAACGGAAAAAGTCGTGCCTAATCTGGCGTTCGGTACTTATACCCTGACAGAAATGGATCCGGATGATCTTTATAATACCGTGATCAGCCCACAGACTTTTACATTAAGCCAAACGAACACACTGGTGACGGTTACGGCGTCAAATCAAGAGCTTAACAAAGGCCGCATCACGGTTAATAAAATTGTCCGGGATACGGACGGCGAAATCGTTGCGGATGGCACAACCTTTGATATTCGTATAACCGGCCCGGACGGTTATGATGAAACCAAGTCGTTTACAACAACTTTACCGGCGGTTTTCGATAATCTGGCTTACGGAACATACAGCTTGACTGAACTTTTTGAAGACGGTTATAGTACGACGCCTTTATCTGACGTAGTTCTGAATATCGACAACCGTCAGGTAGAAGTAACAGTGGAAAACACACTCGATCGGGTGGAACGGACGGTAACCAAGATCTGGACCGACTTCAACGATGCCAACAATTTGCGGCCAGATGAAATTACTGTGCAGCTTTTACGGAACGGCAGTCCGTTCGGTGCCCCGGTGACCCTGAATGAAGCCAACAGCTGGAGCCATCTCTTCACGGATCTGCCGGAGACCGATTCGTTTGGCGTTGCTTATACCTATACAGTGGCGGAGATCACCGATGTACCGGGTTATACGACAACGTACAGCACCGACACCTTCACAATCACCAACACGCTGGATACCATTGAGAAGACTGTGACCAAGATTTGGTCCGACTTTAACGATGCCAACAACTTGCGGCCGGATGGCATTAGTGTCCAGCTCCTGCAGAACGGTTCGCCGTTCGGCGACCCGGTGACCTTGAATGACAGTAACAGCTGGAGTCATCTCTTCACGGATCTGCCGGAGTCCAACGAATTCGGCGTCGACTATGACGACCCGGTAGCCGAAATCACTGCAGTACCGGGTTATACGACGACCTACAGCTCCGACACCTTCACGATCACCAACACCCTGGATACCACCGAGCGGACGGTGACCAAGATCTGGTCGGATTTCAACAACATTAACAATCTACGGCCGGATGGCATCTCGGTGCAGCTGCTGCAGAGCGGTACGCCGTTTGGCGATCCGGTGACCCTGAACGACAGTAATAGCTGGAGCCATCTCTTCACCGATCTGCCGGAAACCAACGAATTCGGCGTCGACTATGAATACACGGTGGCCGAAATCACGGATGTGCCGGGTTATACGACGACCTACAGCGCCGACACTTTCACGATCACCAACACGTTGGATACAACGGAGCGGACGGTAATCAAAATTTGGTCGGATTTCAACGATGCCAATGGTCTGCGACCAGATGAAATTACGGTGCAGCTTGTACGGAACAGTACGCCGTTTGGCGAACCGGTAACCTTGAATGTAGGGAATAGCTGGAGCCATCTCTTCACGGATCTGCCGGAGACCAACGCTCTGGGTGAGCCCTACATCTACACAGTGGCGGAGATCACGGCGGTACCGGGTTACACAACGACCTACAGCGCCGACACCTTCACGATCACCAACACATTGGACACAACGGAAAAGACTGTGACCAAGATTTGGTCCGACTTCAACGATGCCAATGGTCTGCGACCGGATGGCATCTCGGTGCAGCTGCTGCAGAGCGGTTCGCCGTTTGGCGACCCGGTGACCTTGAATGAGGCCAACAGCTGGAGTCATCTCTTCACCGACCTGCCGGAAACTGACGAATTCGGTGTCGACTACATCTACACAGTGGCCGAAATCACGGCGGTGCCGGGTTATACGACGACATACAGTACCGACACCTTCACGATCACCAACACGTTGGATACCACCGAAAAGACTGTGACCAAGATCTGGTCCGACTTCAACGATGCTAATGGCTTAAGGCCGGACGGCATCTCGGTCCAGCTCCTGCAAAACGGTTCGCCATTCGGCGATCCGGTGACCCTGAATGAGGCCAACAGCTGGAGTCATCTCTTCACGGATCTGCCGGAAACTGACGAATTCGGTGTCGACTATACCTATACAGTGGCGGAGATCACAGCGGTGCCTGGCTATACGACAACCTACAGTACTGACACCTTCACGATCACCAACACCCTGGATACCACCGAACGAACCGTAACGAAAGTGTGGTCCGACTTCAACGACATTAACAACTTGCGTCCGGACGGCATCTCGGTCCAGCTCCTGCAAAACGGTTCGCCATTCGGCGATCCGGTGACCCTGAATGAGGCCAACAGCTGGAGTCATCTCTTCACCGACCTGCCGGAAACTGATTCGCTTGGCGTCGACTACATCTACACAGTGGCGGAGATCACGGCGGTTCCGGGTTACACGACGACGTACAGCGTCGACACCTTCACGATCACCAACACCCTGGACACCACTGAGCGAACCGTGACCAAGATCTGGTCCGACTTCAACGATGCTAACAACTTGCGTCCGGACAGCATCTCGGTCCAACTCCTGCAGAACGGTTCGCCAGTCGGCGCCCCGGTGACCTTGAATGAGGCTAACAGCTGGAGCCATCTCTTCACCGATCTGCCGGAAACTGATTCGCTTGGCGTCGACTACATCTACACAGTGGCCGAGATCACAGCGGTGCCTGGCTATACGACGACGTACAGTACCGACACCTTCACGATCACCAACACCCTGGATACGACGGAAAAGACGGTGACCAAGGTCTGGTCCGACTTCAATGATATTAACAACTTGCGTCCGGACGGCATCTCGGTCCAGCTCCTGCAAAACGGTTCGCCATTCGGCGCCCCGGTGACCCTGAATGACAGTAACAGTTGGAGTCATCTCTTCACGGATCTGCCGGAAACTGATTCGCTTGGTGTCGACTACATTTTCACAGTGGCGGAGATCACCGATGTGCCAGGTTATACGACGACGTACAGTACCGACACCTTCACGATCACCAACACCCTGGACACGACGGAGAAGACTGTTACCAAGATCTGGTCCGACTTCAACGATGCTAATGGCTTAAGGCCGGACGGCATCTCGGTCCAACTCCTCCAGAACAACAGTCCGTTCGGCGCCCCGGTGACCCTGAATGAGGCTAACAGCTGGAGTCATCTCTTCACGGATCTGCCGGAAACTGATTCGCTTGGCGTCGACTACATCTACACAGTGGCCGAAATCACGGCGGTTCCGGGATACACGACAACGTACAGTACCGACACCTTCACGATCACCAACACGTTGGATACCACCGAACGAACTGTAACGAAAGTGTGGTCCGACTTCAACGATGCCAACAATCTGCGGCCGGACGGCATCTCGGTGCAGCTCCTGCAGAATGGTTCGCCGTTCGGCGATCCGGTGACCTTGAATGACAGTAACAGCTGGAGTCATCTCTTCACCGACCTGCCGGAGACTGACGAATTCGGTGTCGACTACATCTACACAGTGGCGGAGATCACCGATGTTCCTGGCTACACGACGACCTACAGTACCGACACCTTCACGATCACCAACACGTTGGACACATATCAGATGCAACTACAGAAATTTGATCAACGTGACGGGACAACGCCGCTGGTTAACGCGGTCTTTGAACTGCATGCTGTCGAATTGAATGAATCTGCACCGGTGGTCGGCGACCTGCTGGAAACCCTGACAACAGATGCCAACGGCCTGGCTGTTACAACCAGCCGTTATGCTCCGGGTCAGTATTATTTGGTTGAAACTGCCGCGCCGGCCGGATTCCATTTGATTGCCGATCCGATTTTAATCACGATTGAAGTTGACGATGAATCGGCAGTTGAAGGCGTCATCACCATTAATATTCTGGATAATTATATTAATCAACCGAGTCTGACTGTCGATAAAAAGGTAGCCAATGTAACTCGCGGATTCCCTGCCGGCGATCTGACCGGACTCTATGTCGGTGAAATTGCCGAGTATACGGTTAAGGTCACCAATAACGGCAACACTGCCCTGAGCCAGGTGATCCTGACGGATAATCAGGCGATTCCCGGAACCAGCGTAACCACCAGCGGCGGCTCAACCCTGATATGGGCTTCTGGAAGCGACGGTAAGGCGACACTTGATCTTGGCAATCTGAATATCGGCGAGTCTGTCACCCTGACCTATCGGTATACGACTACAGCGGCTGATCTGGCTCGTGAACCGATCCTTAATACGGCGGCAGTTTCCGGATTTATGCAGCCGACGCCGGACTATCCCGAAGGGAAGTCGGTCAACGCCAACGATTCCGCCACGATAACCATTCAGGATATTCCGCTTAATCAAGCCGGGCTGGTTATCTCCAAACAAGTTCAGAATGTAACCCGCGGCGGCGTTCTGGGCGATTTGGCCAGCGGTTATCCGGGTGATGTTTTCCGTTATGCCGTTGTTGTAACGAATACCGGAAGCCTGACCCTGACTCAGATCAAACTGACTGACAATCGCGCGCAAGCAGGCGGCACGGTTAAGAACGTGACAAAGGGTACGTCAACAACCTGGATTGCCGATGGGACCAATCCGGTTTACATCCTGATCGAGGATTTGGCGTCGGGTGAGTCTCAGACCTTTACTTATGAGTATACCAGCACAGCTGCCGATCTCAGCGCCATTCTGATGAATACTGCTTTCGTGGAAGGTACGGTTGCGATAACCCTCGACGATCCGCAAGCGGTTGTTATCCATGATGACGACACGGCTTCGGTAGCTGTTGATCAGATCCCGAAGACGGGTGAGCAGAGCGCTGCCGATATGGTGGGCTGGAGCCTTTTGCTGGGTGCAGCGGCTCTGGTGATTTTCCGGCGCCGTTGGCATAGCGGCGATGAGGATGCGGCGGATGAAACCAAGGCTTAACTCGACGCCCCGCTCACGGTTAAACCGGATAACCGGCTGGCTAGTGAATCATATTTAATCAGAAGGAAGGGGAAACAAGTGCGTTTCCTCTTCCTTTATCCAATCTTGTTTATACTTCAAATCCGTGAATTGTATTATAATAGAGATAAATCCCCGACAACTGAATCATGCTGCAAGGAGGCCTAAAATAATGATCGATAAACCAGTCGACGACAGCCTCGAATCCAGAGAACCAGCAACACGTTTAAGCCGGAAAAAACCTGTGGCTCGCCGGCGGTTCATTGTTATTGCCGGATTGATCCTGCTGATAGCAGCGGCGGTAATTTTTATCTGGCAGCTGCAAAATCAGGCAACTGCCCAATTGGTGATCGGCCGCTGGTATTGTGTTGACGACGGCATTCTTTATGAATTTTCCGACGACGGTTCTTTCAATGCGAAAATCGGTCAGCTGTCCATTTGGTCGGGTTCATGGAAAGCAGGCTGGCAAAAGCAGACCTTGATCATCGATGGCACCAAGGATGGTTCGACAGTCCGTATGAAAACACCTTATATCCTTTCCAATGAAAATAAAGAAATGCAGTTAACGAACTTTAATGAAAAAATCTTAAATATGAACCGGCAAAAAGATGAATGAACGAATCAGATGAAATAATTCTGTTTATAAAATAATCGCTGTGGAGCCCATATCTTGTATGGCTGATTTGATTTGTCTACAAGATATTTGATTTGTCATGAAAATTTAATCTCTGAAAACCGGTTGTTTTTGTATCCTGCGACACGACTCGGTTGATGTTTAAAGCGTTAAACTTTTTTAGGTTCCTGTTTTTGGGACCGATTTCGGTCTGACCAAAAGGAGGATTTGCATCATGTCCCAATTATCTGATCGGATTATCCGCCGTTTCACAACAATTCTCGAACAACAACCGGGCAAATCGGTTTACGATCTCTTCACCTGGACACGCCGCGATGTCCTGATCCAGGATTATAAAAGCGGAAAAGTCCTAACCGACATGAAAGATCTTGAATTCCCGGAGCATTATTCGCAGAATGCCTGCGATATCATTGCCTCGAAATATTTCCGTAAAGCCGGCGTGCCGACGCCGACCGGCATGGAAAACAGCATGCGTCAAGTCGCCCACCGTATGGTTGGTTTCTGGGTTGCCGCGCTGCTGGATGAAGGTTTGATTCATGACGGCCAGAAGGCCATTCTATATGATGAATTGGTGTTCAGTTTATTGAATCAAATGTTCGCGCCTAATTCGCCGCAATGGTTCAATACCGGTTTGAAATTAAGTTATGGCATCGCCGGCGGGCATAATGGCCTTTATTATTACGATGAATCGAGCGGAACTGTCCGCGAGTCCGAAGATGATTATTCGCGGACCCAGGCGTCGGCTTGCTTTATATTATCGATTGAAGACCAACTGCTGGGACCTCATTCCATTTCCGAAGAATATGTCACAGAAACCAAGCTCTTTAAGGGCGGCTCCGGCACTGGAACAAATTTTTCAACAATCCGCGCCGAAGGCGAGGCTTTATCGGGCGGCGGCGCCTCTTCTGGGTTGATGAGCTTCCTGAAAGGCCTGGATCGTAATGCCGGCGCTATTAAATCCGGCGGGACAACGAGACGGGCTGCAAAAATGGTCAGTCTGGATATCGATCATCCTGAAATTGAGTCTTTTATTTTATGGAAAGCCTGTGAAGAAGATAAAGCGCGGGCTTTGGCAAAAATGGGTTATGACGCCGATATTGACGGCGAAGCTTACCAGACGGTATCCGGCCAGAACAGCAATAATTCCGTTCGGCTTTCCAATGATTTCATGCGGAAGGTGGCGCGGCTCGATCAGGAGCCCGATGCCGTTCTTCATCTGAGCGGCCGCAAGGACAGCCGGGTGGATCGCGATGAACGGGTTGACCACCTCTGGCAGATTTTCAACGAAGCGGCTTGGAAGTGCGCGGATCCGGCGCCTCAGTTTTCCGATACCTTCAATGAATGGCATACTTGTCCCGCCGGCGAAGATGGCCAGATCGGCGCTCATTATAATCGCATCAATGCGACCAACCCCTGCGGTGAGTATGCTTTTCTTGATGATACCAGTTGTAATCTGGCATCGATCAATGTCTTGCGGTTTTATGATCCGGATACAGGATTATTCGATCTGGACGGCTATCAACATATGATCACCCTCAGCCAACTGGTTCTGGAAGCGTCGATTCACTGGGGTCATTTCCCGACTCCCGATATTGCCCGGAAGTCCTGGCTTTTCCGCAGCACAGGCCTCGGCATAGCCAATCTGGCGGCGTTGCTGATGGAACTGGGCCTGCCTTATGATTCCGATGAAGCCCGGGCGGTTGCCGCGGCTTTGACCGGTATTCTGACCGGACACAGCTATCGGGTGTCGGCCTTGATGGCCGAAGCAGCCGGCCCTTTTGCCAAGTTTGATTTGAACCGTGACTTTATGCTGCGGGTCATCCGCAATCACGCCCGTGTCGCCGGCGCCAGGGATGACGATCTGGAAGGGCTGTCCTATCAGCCGCCGAAGGTCGATCATGATCTTTTAAAACAGCTGGGACTGCCGGACTGGGCGGAAGCTTTGAAGGATGCCTGGCGGGAAGCCTTGCGATTGGGCGAACAATATGGTTACCGCAACGCTCAGGTTTCCGTTCTGGCGCCGACCGGAACGATTTCTTTTGCCATGGATTGCGCCGCAACCAGTATCGAACCTTTTTTCTCCCATATTGTTTATAAGAAGCTGTCCGGCGGGGGATATATGAAACTTGCCAATCCGGTTATCGATATCGCCTTGCGGCGTCTCGGTTACCAGGACGATGAACGGGAAGCTATTTTAGATTATCTCTCTCATGAAGAAAACGGCCGCCTGGCCGATGGCAAAATCGAAGGCGCTCCGTTTCTGAAAGATGAGCATCTGCCGGTTTTCGATACCGCCAACCAGTGCGGTACCGGGAAACGTTATATCCATTACCGCGGTCATGTTTTGATGGTTGCCGCCATGACGCCGCTCTTGTCGGGCGCGATCTCTAAAACGGTCAATTTGCCGAATGAAGCGACAGTCGACGACTTCAAGGCTGTTGTTCTGGAATCCTGGCGTCTCGGTGTCAAAGGGATAACCCTCTATCGCGACGGTTCGAAAATTGCCCAGCCGCTCAATCTCCGGCTAAATGGCCCGGACACGCAGATTGATCTGGACAATCTGGCCTATCAGCCGTTGCTGGCATTTGCCCATAAAGCCCAGGACCGGCTGCAGGAACTGGAACAGGAGGCTGCCCAGCATCGCCTGTCTCACCGGGATAAACCGGTCGGCATCCGCACCGGTCATACCCATCCGGCTCAGATCGAAGATATTAAAATCTATACGACAGTCAACCGCAGCGAAACCGGCGAAATCTCGGAGATCTACATCACGACCGACCGGGAAGGAACCTTGATCATGGGTCTTTTAAATTCTCTCTCGAAAACCATCTCGGTCATGCTGCAATATCATATTCCGCCGCAAAATATATCTAAAATGCTGCGCGGCCAGAAATATGAACCATATGGCTTTGTGACCCGTCATCCTTATATCAAGTATTGTACGTCCATCTCCGATCTGATCAGTAAAGTAATCGATATTGAAATAGGCGATTATAGCCGCTGTCAGGTTAAGCCGGCCCAGCCGGCCCAGACGATGTCTTTCCCTAATCTTCCTGAACCGGAATACGCAACGGGAGCCCAGGGCAATCCGCAGGCCAATGGCTCGCCGGCTTCTTTACCGGCCGATGAGCCCCCGGTTCATGAATCAGCGCGCGAAGCGGCGGTCAAGGGAGAACGGCTGCATGACGGATCGGTCTGTCCGAACTGTTCGAGCAGCCGTATGGTGCGCAACGGTTCCTGCAAAGTCTGTCTGGATTGCGGAACGACAACCGGTTGTTCGTAAACCGGCGGCCGGACTAATCGCCGGCAGCAACATCCAGCGCCAGTTTGCTCCAGTCGGTTAAGCGCTGCGGTTGATAACGGATGGTGCTGACATCCTTCAGGATGTACTCCAGCGGTGTGCCATATTCGGCGCAAAGATAGCGTGTTGTACGCAGATCATTTTCCACAGCTGCCCAGTCGACCTGATCGGTGGCCAGAAACGCTGGCGACGGTTTGCGGGACAGGACATAATCCTGTCCGATTTTCGCCGCGGCGACACCAACATGACACCAGGGACTGCAGGAAATTTTTCGGACATGAGGCAGTTGGCGGATGTATTCGATACGGTCGTGCAAGGGTTCACAACAGCCGTAATACACCAGGCCGAACCGTTCAAAGATCCGGCCGACATAGCGTATTTCGAATTCCTCATGCATAGCCGGGCTCACCGCGCTGAAAATCTGAGCCATGCCCATCGTCCAACAATCAGACGCGCGCGGCTTTTGCGGATTATAACCTGCCGCCGGCAATTGGTCATTATAGTTATATGAACAATGGATGGTATTGGATTCGGCATCCAGCAAGCCGAGTTCCTCCAACCGATCGACATAACCGAGCGCGGCATTCGTAAACCGCTCCATAATGGCATGGATGAATTCAGGCCGATCAGCCAGATCGTAAAGGATACTTTCCGGTCCCATCCATTCGGCCAGCCGGTCCCATAAGGCGAATGACGGCGTAAAGCCGCACATCCGAACGGGCAAAATGCCGTCGAAAAGCTGATGGGCTTCCTGTTCACGCCGTTCGGTTTCTTCACGGTCCAGCCGGACTTCGGGAACCTGCAATTTTATTAAATCCTGTTCGCTCTTAATCTGATTATAATAAGCATGGCCAACGACTGAATTCTGCGGATCGAGGCTGACGATATCTTCCTGGGTTTTAATGCCAAAACCGCTGTCGCTGAAAGCTTTGGCAACCGGCAAAACAGGATCGGCAACCATATCGGCGGGGAAATAACGCCATTGAAACAGCTTGCGTCGGAATTCTTGCTCAATGCCGCGCCAATAGGGCTGCCCGACTGCTAAATGTAAGCTGGAATCAGAGCATTCATGCCAAGGTATCTGGTCGATGGCAACCATCGGCCGGATCATTTTTAAGTTGGTCAGGGCTTGCCATAGAGCTTTCTTTTCTTGTTGGGCCGGTAAAGCGGCCATGGCGGCATATTGGGCGGCAAGATCACGCAAAACGCTTGTTTCCTGGCTGGTGAGCCGTGTCGGCTGACCTGTAGTTTTCATCAGGCATTCCCCCTTTTATTTCATTATAGAGCGCGAATGCCGGAGAATAAACAACATGCGCCGATTTATGTCAGATCAGGCTGGTCAGCAGGTGAAAATCCGGTTATGATAAAGAAGACCTGTTAATATCGGACAGGATGGGAAGGATGTGGTCTGTTTGCCCAGCATACCGGCTGTCATGCTGCATGGCTTAATCAAAGTACGTATGGAGAAAGTCAATCAGGCGATCCGGCAAGCAGAAACCCCGGCAGAGAAGGTTGATTGTTACCGGCGTGAATTGCCGGTGGAAATCGGCAGTCTTGTTCCCGGCGATTGCCGGGTTGAAGAAAGTGAATTAGGCGGCCGCCCGGTTACCTGGATCAGGCCGGTTGACGCTCCGGTTGATCGGGCGATCCTCTATCTGCATGGCGGGGGATATATTGGCGGTTCCGTCCAATACAGCCGCAACAGCGCTTCTGATCTGGCCCGCAGCTGTAACTGGCCTCTGGCCAGTCTGGATTATCGTCTGGCTCCCGAGTACCCTTATCCGGCTGCGATACAGGATGCGATGAATGCTTATGAAGGTTTGCTTCGTCAGAAATATCAGGCAAAACAAATCGTCCTGGCTGGCGAATCGGCCGGCGGCGGTTTGGCGCTGGCTTCAGTTTTTGCTCTGAAGAAAGCAGGACTGCCGCTGCCCGGCGCGATTATCGGACTGTCGCCTTGGTGTGATCTGACCCTTGACAATATTACCGTACAGGCTAATAACGGGAAAGATATCATGGTAACAGCCGATTTTCTGAATCTGGCCGCCGATTTGTATGCTGCCGGCCAGGATCGGACCGAGGCCTGCATGTCGCCGTTGTTCGGCGATTTTGCCGGCTATCCGCCCTTGCTGCTCCAGGTGGCTGCCGAAGAACTGCTCTTGGGCGAGGTCATCGCTTTAGCAAATAAAGCGAAACACAGCGGGGTCGATGTTGAACTCGATATCTTTGACGGCATGTGGCATGTCTGGCAGTCCCTCAATGAACTCGTCCCCGAATCTCGCGCGGCTCTGGATAAAATTGCAGCATTTATCCGCCGCCACACTTGATCCATTCATAGCAGAACAATCCGTGCCAGCAAACCGGACAACAAAGCAATGACGCCAATCAAGATAAAACCGGCGCCCAGGCCGAACCAATCGGCTAATAAGCCGATCAGAACCGGGCCGGCCACCATGCCGATGCCATAAACAGCCTGGAAAAACCCCATGGCGCTGGCTTGGCGCTCCGCCGGAACGGTTTGGGTACATAAAGACATGAGCAGCGTAACCTGAAAGCCGAAGCCGATCCCGGCGATGATTTGACAGACGAATAGTAAAGGCAGAACATGGATTAATGGCAGCAGACAAGTTGCGACTCCGGTTAATAAATATCCGGTAACGATCAAGCTGCGCAGACGGAAATGGCGTGCCAGCAGGCCGCCGCCCAACAAACCGGCCACCGCGCACGGCAATGTGGAAAGCGCAGTCAGCAGACCAATCTGCGCTTTATTGGCGCCCAGAAAACTGGCATATTGCGGTACAAATCCCTGAACGGTGGCAAAAGTGCAAAACTGAGACAGCAAGGCCAGAAGGGATGTCCACACAAGCTGCCGGTTGAGGCTGAGACCGGCCGTATGACGCGCAGCCGCAGCAGATTGCCGCTCCGCAACAACCGGTTTGTCCTCGGATATAAAAAAAGAAAGAATGCAGCCGATCGCAGCAATTATGACAGCCACGAGAAAAGACGAATGCCAGCCAAGCGATTGAGCCAGAAGACTGCCGGTCAACATAGCGGCCATGGTCCCTATATTGCAGAGAAAATTGAGGATTCCCATAGCTTTGGCCCCTTGCCCGGCCGGTTGGTAGGCCAGATAGAGCGTCGATGAATGAACCCACGTCGCAGCCGCCATGCCGGCAACGGCTCTGAATATCAAAATCGTGGCAATTTGCCGGCTGTATAATAAACCGACGGCGCTGATCAAAGACAAAAACATCCCGGCAATAACAAAAATCCGCTTGTTATGCAGCCGATCGGACCATAACCCCGCCGGCAGCCGCAGCAGAGTTTGGGTTAATCCGTAAGATCCGACAACCAGACCGGCTGAAGTCAGCGAAGCGCCCATCTCGGTCAGATAAGGCGTCAGGATGGCCGGATATGTATATAAAGAAAACCAGAAAAATATGATCTGGATAAGCAGAATCGGCCCGCGGCGGCGGCGCAGCCGCTCAGCCGATAGAGAAACAAAAACCATACGGCTACCTCGACTTGTCATGAATAGAGACATGATTGAGTCCTTCCGGATAATCCTTTGGCCCAGCCACCTTTCAATCATACAACAGATTCAACGGCGTAGCAGACAAAGCGTTTTAAAAAGGTAAAAAAAGATGTGTATAATATTCCTATCAAAAAAAGCGATCTAACCCGAAAAAGTAGAATCTGACAGGAGGAAATCTGTGAGTAAACAGCCGATGCGGCAAACAGGATTGATCCATCTTTATTACGGCGAAGGTAAAGGCAAGACCACGGCTTCGATTGGCTTGATCGCCCGGGCAGCCGGATACGGCCGCCGGGTTTTGCTGGTCCAGTTCCTCAAAGACGGCCGTTCCGGCGAACTCCTGTCTTTGCGCAGCCTGCCGACGGTCCGGATCCTGGCTGGTCAGGTAACCGGGAAATTTTCCATTGCCATGAATGACGCCGAAAAAGAAGCGACTTATTTACTGCATCTCGATTTTTTCCATCAGGCCGTCCGGCTGGCCGGAGACGGCGCCCTCGACTTGCTGGTGCTGGATGAAGTTTTGGGCGCGATCGAAACAGGTTTGCTGCCGGAGGAAGAAGTCCTCGCTTTTTTGCAGGAAAAACCGCCGGCTTTGGAGGTTGTATTGACTGGGCGCCATCCGACTCAAGCCTTGCTGGCTTTGGCCGATTATATATCGGAAATCCGCTGCGTAAAACATCCCTACGAACGAGGTATTCTGGCGCGCGAAGGAATTGAATATTGAATTATAATTCAACGCTCCGCTTGGCAGAACAGACAGATTTTTACCGATGTTATCTGGAACACTGAGCCGTCGGCTTTATTGCCGACGGTTAATATAGCGCAGACGTCTATAATAAATATTTCATAATATATTAATAATATTTAATTGATCAAACCGTTGGCTTTTATAACGCGAACGGGATGAAATCGCCTGCTAATTTGCACAATGCGGACTCGATTAATGATGCGCACAATCAACAAACTTCTTTTTATGAGAAAATTTTCGTTTGAAATAATGTTTATAAAATGATAAATTCGATTATAGAAAGGTGGATGACAATATGAAACGTATTTTATATGCATGTTTAGAACAGACCATTCATTTCCAACTTAAAGATGACGTCGGCCACGCAGAAGCCGTGTTGATGGTTCAAAAAGAACTGAACGACTACAAGCTTCAAATGGACAAAAATCATACGAAGTATCAGTTGATTTCGGAAGACATTCAAGCTGACGGCTCTATTATTCTAAAGATTAAAAAGCAATATAATACATACAAATGCGGTGACTATTTCAAATGAACAAATGATAGACACTCTATAGAATAGCTAACAGGCTGTTATCAATGTGGTTGTATACTGCATTGTGACAGCCTTTTCGCTTTTAAGCAGTATTGCGCGAATACCGGGAATGGTGATCGAAGGCAGGATTAAGGTCGCAAAATATATAAGGAATTTTAAGAGAGAAAAACATCCAGGATAAATCTGTAAGAGTAAATAGTATAGATGAAAACAAAACGGCTTTAAAACAAATAATTATAATAACGCATAAATACATATAAATTTAAATATATATTTATAAAATGCTGCAATAGGCTACTAATAATTAATAATAAGCAATAATTACAAATTAGTAACAACAATATTATTAAATTCGATTGACATAAAATAAGAAATCAAATATACTATCCTTAATCAATAAGTTTAAATGATAATCAAATTTACATAACAACAGAATATGAATCCGTTGGAGGTGATGTGCAAATAATTTCGCCTTTTTATCGATGTGGATACAAGGATTTATCAATTATCAAGAGTGATAACAGTCACTCCAGAAATAAAATTAATTATTAGAAAAAATGTATTGCATAAAAGAGTTGAAACGAATGGGAAATCGTAAGAAAGGAAATGATGAACAGTGAATATAATAAAGAAATCCTTGATAACAATGCTTATTGTTACTATGTTTATAATTACAACCGGATTTATTTCAAATCGAAACGAATCAAATGTTTTTAGCGAAAATGAAATTGCAGAAGCTGAAAAAACAGTAATTCCGGAAAATTATATGCAATTAATAAGTAATGCTAAAATATTAGGTATAAATGCTGGGAATTTATCGAGTATGAGGATTGGCAAAGCATTTACGATAACTCGTCTTGAAAATAAAGACATGGAACCGACAAAAGATATTATTTATTATCCAGTGATTTTTGAGAAAAACATAGTCGCATTAATAACTTTGATAAAATCAAATAATGAGTTGTGTTGTACAGTGGGAATCGATTTTGCAAATAATCTTAACGATATAGTACAAAAAGTTGGATTAGAAAATAATCCATGTTTGTTTTCATATGACAACAGTATATATGCAATTGATAAGAATAATAACATTTATAACGTATTTACAGATCAGCAATCTCAAAAAATGGTTAATAATCCAGGCTATGACAGAATAAGAAGCTATAGTAATTATATATCATATAATAATTACATTACAATCGATGATATACAAAATAATAATTACGTTGACAATGTAGAATTAAAGGCGGAAAATATTCATTTATTACCAATATATCCTCAAAAAAATCAATATATAAATGGTTCTCAACGTCCAGTATGTTGGGCTGCAACTGTTGCTTCAATGGTTCATTTTGAAATGAAACCTCAATATAATAATCTAACAGCAAAAGATGTATGTGATAGCCATGGACATCCATATACGTCAGAACTGGATGCAAATATTCCATCTTATCTAAACTATTATTTGCCAGATATTTATGCGCCAACTTATATGTTGCGTGCATTATCTGGTGATGAAATAAAAACAGTAATAAACAATATCGATCCTGCATTTATGAGTTCAAATTGTGGTATAGCAAAATGTCACGCAACTGCATTAATTGGGTATATTGCTTTAGAAAGTGGGACTGTATCAAATATTTATATAATGGATCCCGCAACAGAAAATTATAAAATTTGCACTCGATATAATAATAAATATGTATTTGCGCTGGGGAATGACTCTTATACATGGAATCGAACCGTACGGTTACTATATCACTAGTGGCATCCCTCGAAGCTACTTATAATCAGGCCATTTTAGCTGGTAAACAGAAGAAGATTCACTGAAATAAACATTAATTTAATATGAATATGGGGGGATATCGATGAAAGAAGAACAGTGTGTTCAGACGGCGGAGAAAAATACTCATGCGAGAAATCGGCGGATACGACGTGCAGTCGGATGGACGGCAGCCGTCGCGTTGCTGTTAATCATCGCCTGGATTCTGTTTACTCATTATTTTCGAGTCGGCGAGGCATATCAGCCTGATTGCTACGGTTCTTTGCTGGAAGTCAACGGCCAGACTTATGTCATGCGGCGGGACGGCTTGCTTCTGCGTTGGCAAGAACCGGACCGGCTGGAAGAAATCACCAACCTGCCTGCCGAATTTGCCCTGACCGACGGAACCGCTATTTATTACGCCAAAGGGAAATCGATCTGCCGGTATCAAGTCGGTCAATTTAATCGTCCGGCGGTGTGGACAGCCGATAAAGTCTTGACTTTAGATTATATTGATGCAAATGTCATGCTTTTTCACAAAAACAATTGCGACGATTTTACCTGGGTCGACCGTAAAACAGGACAAAGCCGGCTGCTTTTTGCTGATGAACAAAACCGCAGCATATCCTTTGCGTCGGCAAATGAAAATACAGCGCTTTACATGATGTCGGATAACGGTCATGACCGGCTGATCGCTTTGGATTTACGCGCGCTGCAATCGACTTGTCTTCACGAAGGAAATCTTGGAGAAGCCGAAATTTTGAATGACAAAGTCTATTTTACAATTGAAAAGACTTTTGCCGACGGCGTCGGCGTCGCCTGTGAAGCGGCCGAACTCTGGTCGGTTGGCGTTGACGGCCGTGACCTGCGGCAGATCGATCTGTCGAAAACAAATTCGCCGGCGATTCAATGGTTTGCCCTGGCCGGGCCGGATATTTTGATTGCCACCGATGATTATGCGCAGACTGAATTGAATCAGAATCAATCGTCAGAAACCGGGCAAACATTGAATACCAATTGGCAGCCGGAAAAAGATCATCACGGTTCGATATACCGTTACCGGCCGCAAACCGGAACTCTGGAGAAAATAGGCCGGGATATCGGGCTGATCAGCAGCTTTCAAGCGACCGGCGACTTTTACTGCTATTATGACTTGGGTAACGGGCGGGTTGCGGCCGAACCGGTGCTGCTGCAGCTCGGGCAGTAACGAATGGAACGCGTGGTCCGAACCTTCTTGCAGGATATTGGTGAAATATGGTAAACTGATTTGCCTGGATCTGATATCGGGACGCATCTGCCGCGCTTCAGGCAGATGCGTCTTTTTTGAAAACCGGCATTGGAGGATTCGATCATGCAAGCATTTCTCATTCTGGAAGATGGCAGTATGTTTCCCGGCGAGCGTTTCGGCGCGCCTGGCGAAGTTATTAGCGAAATGGTCTTCAATACCGGTCTGACCGGATATCTGGAACTTTTAACCGATGCGTCCTACGCAGGTCAAGGTGTGGTCATGTGTTCGCCGATTATCGGCAATTACGGTATTTTCAGCGAACATGGAGAATCCGTACGCCCCTGGGTTGAGGCCATGATCGTCCGCGATCTGACCCATGTTGTTCATGATGAGCGCGACGCCGAAGACCTGGATGCATATCTGGCCCGATTTGGTATCCCGGGCATCAAAGGCATTGATACCCGCGCCGTAACTTTGCGTTTGCGTGAAAAGGGCACGATGAACGGCATGATCACCGGCGGTCCGGATTTTGATCTGGCCGACTGCCTGAAGCGGATCAAAACTTATGTCAACGATCACCCGGTCGCGAGGGTCAGCCGTAAACAGGTCCAAATCTACCCGGCCGGCGCCGAAGGCCGGATCCATCGGCCGTCCGGCGTTAAACGGCCGTCCGATATCTTGGTCAGTTTGCCGCATAACATGAATCCCGCTGTGGCTAAACGCTTCCAGGTGGCGCTTCTTGATTTTGGCCTGAAACAAAATATCATCTGGAATCTGACCCGCAGAGGCTGCGAAGTGACGGTATATCCCTGGAATACGCCGGCGGAAGTCATTTTAGCCGCCAAACCGGACGGCATCATGTTGTCCAACGGCCCGGGCGATCCGGTTGATTGCCGGGAAATCTTACCTTCGATAACCCGATTGTATGAATCCGGCATCCCGATGCTGGCCATTTGCCTCGGCCATCAGCTGTTGGCTCTGGCTACGGGCGCCCGTACGCGCAAGTTGAAATATGGTCACCGCGGTGTGAATCATCCGGTAAAAGATCTTTTTGCCGACCGGGTCTATATCACGTCGCAAAATCATGGCTATGTGGTTATTGATGAGTCGGTTAATCCGGCAATTGCTGAAATCAGCCATCGCCACCTGAATGACGATTCGGTCGAAGGCCTGCGTTATCGGTCCCGGCCGGTTATCAGCGTCCAGTACCATCCGGAAGGCGCTCCGGGCCCGCACGATTCGGAGTATCTCTTTGACGACTTTCTGGCGATGATGCAGACGGGGCAGAACAAAACCCATGAATAGCCGCCTGATCCGGCAGCCGCTGAGCTGGCCGCAGCGCCTGCGTGTCGGGCTGGCTATCGCAGCCGGACGTCTGACCAGTTTGGGTTTGCGCGCGATAGGCCGCGGCGCTACAGCGCTTCCCGGCAAATTGGCGTTAGGTCTTGATCCGCTTCTGTTGGCGCGATTAACGGCTGACCGCCAGGTTTTTTTAGTTACCGGAACCAATGGCAAGACGACGACCGTCCGCATGCTCTGTACGATCTTAAAACAGAATCAATATACGGTCATCACCAATCCGTCCGGCGCCAACCTGGATTCAGGATTGACGACAACCTTGCTTGACCATCTGAAAGACTTGCGCCAGGGAAAAGATCAGGCTGTTGCGCTGGTCTTTGAAATCGACGAAGCGTTTTTTGGCAAATTAGCCGCCTCGCTCAATCCATCGATCTGTGTCGTCACCAATTTTTTCCGTGATCAGCTCGATCGTTTTGGCGAGCTGCAGCATACGCGCGACTTGATTGCCAAAGGACTCGCCGCATGTAAAGCCAAAGCCGTACTCTGCGCCGATGATTCTTTGTGTGCTTCGTTAGGACGGGACAGGCAGGAAGAAGCCTTCTATTTCGGTATGGATAAATCGGCCATGCAGCCGCAATCGGCCGATGTCACGCTTGAATCGCAATATTGTTCTTTTTGTGGCGCCCGCTATCAGTATACGGGGATGGCTTACGGGCATCTGGGCGATTTTCACTGCCCCCGATGCGGGTATAGCCGGCCTGAACCGAACCTGCTTTTCCGCGCTGAGGGACAACCGGCACGTAGTTTGCCGCTGTCCTTTAGCTGGCGCGAAGAATATTGCTCTGTTAATGTGCCGATACCCGGCATTCATAATGGGTATAATGCAGCGGCGGCTTTATCGGCGGTTTTGGCTGCCGGCCTGCCTTTCCATGCCTCGGCTGCCGCGCTTCAGCATTCGGCCGCCGCTTTTGGCCGCATGGAGCGCTTTTCAATTGGAACACGCGATGTGTGCCTGATTCTGGTGAAAAATCCGGTCGGCATGGATCGAGCGCTTGATTTTGTTGCCCAGGCTTCCGACCTGGGCGGCGTCATGATGCTGTTAAACGCTAACGATCCTGATGGCCGGGATGTTTCCTGGATTTGGGATGTCCAATTTGAGCACCATCTGCCGGAGGGCAAAATCGGCGTTTCAGGTGTGCGCTGCCACGATCTGGCTTTACGCCTGTATTATGCCGGCAAGACGGCGGGCGACCTGTTGACCGATCCGGATCATCTCAGCTTGTTTGATCGCCTGCTGGACGCTTGTCCGGAGAACCGCTGCCTTTATCTGCTGCCGAACTATACGGCTATGCTGGATTTGCGTGCCGATTTGGCCAAACGCTATCAGCTGCACGCGTTTTGGCGCTGACGGAAACGGAGGGCGATCATGGAGCTGCGTATTGTTCATTTATATCCGGACCTGCTTAATTTATACGGCGACCGCGGCAATTTGCTGGCGTTGCAGCGACGCTGCCAATGGCGCGGTATTGACTGCGACATATCGGCGGTCAGTTTGGATCAACCTTTTCATGGTGATGATTGTGATCTTGTTTTCCTCGGCGGCGGGCAGGATTATGAACAGAACCTGCTGCATCGGGATCTTTTAGACAAGAAAGGTCCGGCCATCAGACAGGCTGTCGATGACGGCCTGGTCTTTTTATGCATCTGCGGCGGATATCAATTGATGGGCCAATATTATGAGGAACAGGACGGCCACAGAATTGAATGCCTGGGCGCCATTGATATCTGGACCGTCGGGCAAAGCCGGCGTATGATTGGAGATACAATCTATCACAGCTCATTTTTGGCGGAACGCGGACTGGATCCTTTACTGGTCGGATTCGAAAATCACTCCGGCCGGACACGGCTGGGCCCGTCGGTCATGCCGCTGGCCACAACAGTCAAGGGAGGAGGCAATAACGGGGAAGATCATACCGAGGGTGCAATTTATAAAAATGTGTATTGCACTTACTCACACGGAAGCTTTTTGCCTAAAAATCCGGATATGGCCGACCATTTAATAAAAACAGCTTTGCAAAGGCGATTCCCGGATCTTCAAGAACTGGAGCCATTGCCGGATTTATTAGAGAACAATGCAAGGAATTATTTAGTCTCTTGCAGATAGAGCCTTGACAAAAATGAAGACGCTATCGTAAAATGAGATATTGATGCGAGCGAGGGCGTTCCAATAGAATGATACATTGGAGCGCCTTTATTATTTTACAAAAACCAGGGGAGGATTTTGTATGGGAAAGTATAGTAAACAAGATATTATCCGGATGGTCGATGAACAGGATGTGCGTTTTATCCGCCTGCAATTTACCGACATCTTCGGAATTATAAAGAATGTGGCTATAACGCCCAGCCAACTGGAAAAGGCTTTGTCCAACGAGTGCATGTTCGACGGATCATCGATCGAAGGCTTTGCCCGCATCGAAGAATCCGACATGAAACTTTATCCGGATTTGGACACCTTCGTCATCTTCCCGTGGAAACCGCAGCAGGGTAAAGTGGCCCGCTTGATTTGCGATGTCTATACAACGAAAGGTCAGCCGTTTATCGGCGATCCTCGTCTGGTTCTGAGGAAAGTACTGGCTGAGGCTGCCGAAATGGGTTATACCTTTAATGTCGGGCCGGAATGCGAATTTTTCCTTTTTCTAAATGATGAGCAAGGTAAGCCAACCGTGGTCAGCCACGATGAAGGTGGTTATTTTGATCTGGAGCCGATCGGCCAGGGCGAGGATGTCCGCCGTGAAATTGTCCTCGCGCTGGAAGATCTGGGATTCGAGATCGAAGCTTCGCATCATGAAGTGGCGCCCGGCCAGCATGAGATCGATTTCCGTTTCGATGAAGCCATGAAAGCTGCCGACAATATTCTAACATTTAAATTGACGGTCCGTTCTATTGCCCGCCGTTATGGCATGCACGCCACTTTCATGCCGAAACCGGTTTTTGGCATCAGCGGGTCCGGCATGCATACCAATATGTCTTTGTTTAAAGACGGCAAAAATGTTTTTTATGATCCGACCCAGCATGACGGCCTGTCACTGATTGCGAAGAATTTTATCGCCGGTTTGATGGCTCATATCCGCGGCATGTGCGCCATTACGAATCCGCTGGTCAACTCATACAAACGGCTGGTGCCCGGATACGAAGCGCCTTGCTACATCGCCTGGTCGGCCCGCAACCGCAGTCCGCTGATCCGGATCCCGGATTCGCGCGGCAACGGCACCCGCATCGAATTGCGCAATCCCGATCCGGCCTGCAACCCATACCTCGAGCTGGCTTTGTGCCTGGCCGCCGGCCTGGACGGTATCCGGCGCAACTTATTGCCGGCTCCGCCGACCGATGTAAACATCTACGCCTTGTCGGAAAGCGATCGTGAGAACCTGAGCATCGGCAGCTTGCCGGCCGATCTGGCTGAAGCGCTGACAGACATGGGCAAAGACCCTCTGGTTTGCTCAACCTTGGGCCAGCACATTGTTCAGAAATATATGGAAGCCAAAAGCCAGGAATGGGATGAATACCGGACAGCGGTTTCTCCCTGGGAACTGGAAGCTTATCTCAGGAAATATTAATCAGCGCGGAGAATTCCCGCTCATAATAAACCAATAAATCCACATAAGAAGGGAGATTGATACCGTGCGCCATCTGATTATCGCTTTTAGCGACCAGGAGGTCGCACGGAAAATCAAGACCTTCTTGTCCAGTCAGGGCTTTCCGGTAGCCGGGACCGCAGGTTCAGGCGCGCAGGTGCTGCAGCAGGCTTCTATGCTCGAAGGCGGCGGCGTTGTCATATGCCCCTATCGGTTCCTGGATATGACGGCGCAGGAAATAATGCGCCTTTTACCCGACGAATATGATATGCTGGTCTTGGTTGCTCCAAGACAGCAGGGCATGATCGGTGAACCCGGCATTTATACACTGACTCAGCCGGTCAATGGTCCGACGCTTCTGGAAAGCGCCCGCCAACTGCTGGATACCCGGCAAATGCGGACTCCGTCGCCGGCATCATCCGGCCGGCCGCGTTTAAAACCGGATGCCGGAGGATCCGGCATCCATCAGGTTCATGAGCGTTCGATGGAAGATCAGAAAATCATCGAGCAGGCGAAATATTTGCTGATGAACCGGCGTCAGTGGACCGAGAACGAAGCCCACAGATATTTACAGAAAAGAAGCATGGAAACCGGCATCCGCCTGGTTGATCTGGCGAAGCAGCTGATCATGCCTGACTGATAAAATGCCAAAGGAGGCATCAATATGAGTACAAAACAACGGCTGGAATTTACCAAGATGCAAGGGATCGGCAATGATTACATCTATATCAATATCATGACCCAGAATCCCGGCGACCCGGCCGAACTGGCCAGAAAAATCAGCGACCGCCATTTTGGCATCGGTTCTGACGGCCTGGTTTTGATCGGCGCTTCCGATACCGCGGATTTCAAAATGGATATGTACAACAGCGACGGCTCGCAAGGCCGCATGTGCGGCAACGCCATCCGCTGCGTGGCCAAATATGTCTTTGACCGCGGCCTGACAAAAAAGAAAACCTTGAAGATCGAGACCCTGAGCGGCATAAAAACACTGGACCTGCAGGTCGCCGACGGCCAAGTCAGCCAGGTTACCGTCAATATGGGCCGGCCGATTTTCGATCCGGCGCAAATTCCCGTGCGCTGGCATGATCAAAAAATGATCGATGAACCCATTGCCATTGCCAATCATCTTTATTCACTGACCTGCTTATCGATGGGCAACCCTCACGCCGTTACCTTTGTCGATCAGGTCGACACCTTGGATCTGCCGCGGCTGGGCCCGTCCTTTGAGCATCATTCGCTTTTCCCGGATCGGATTAACACCGAATTTGTCCAGGTCATCGACCGGCATAACCTTCGCATGCGTGTCTGGGAACGGGGCTCTGGCGAAACGCTGGCCTGCGGCACCGGCGCCTGCGCGACCCTGGCGGCGGCTGTCGTTACCGACCGCAGCGAACGCCGGGCGACGATTCATTTAAATGGCGGCAACCTCCAGATCGAATGGGATAAAACCAGCGACGACATCTACATGACCGGTCCGGCAGCTTTTGTTTTTGACGGCTGGATCGATCTTTGATAAGCTGTAAATCATCAACGCAACAACGGTAAGGAGCAAACGACCATGTTGAAAATCAATGAACAGTTTACAAAATTACCCGGCAGCTATCTTTTTTCGGAAATTGCCCGTCGGGTATCTCAATATAAAGCCGGCCATCCGGAAGCCGATATCATTTCCCTGGGTATTGGCGATGTCACGCAGCCCCTGGCGCCAAGCGTTATCGCGGCCTTGCATCAGGCTGTCGACGACCAGGCTTCCGCGGCGACTTTTCATGGTTATGGACCCGAACAGGGGTATGCTTTCCTGCGCGAGCGGATCGTAAACGAGCAATACCAAAAAAGGAATGTCAATATCACCGCCGATGAGATCTTTATCGGCGACGGCGCCAAAAGCGATACCGGCAACATCGGGGATATCTTCTCGTCCGACGCCATTGTCGCTGTCTGCGATCCGGTTTATCCGGTCTATATCGATACCAATGCCATGGCCGGGCGCGCCGGCGACTATCAGGCCGACGGCCGCTGGAACCGGCTGGTTTATCTGCCGTGTACCGCGGAAACCGGATTTTGCCCTTCCTTGCCTGGCCCGCAGGAACCGACGCCCGATCTGATCTATCTTTGCTTCCCCAACAATCCGACCGGTTCGACCATCACGGCTGCCGCCCTGAAGCAATGGGTTGATTATGCGCGCCAAAACCGCTCGGTTATTCTTTATGACGCCGCTTATGAAGCGTATATAACGGAAGATTTACCCCATTCGATCTTTGAGATCGAAGGCGCCCGTGAATGTGCCATCGAATTTTGCAGCTTTTCCAAGTTGGCCGGTTTCACCGGCATACGCCTCGGCTATACGATCATACCTAAAGATCTGAAGGTCGGCGGCGTCAGCCTGAATAGCCTGTGGAACCGCCGTCAGACGACCAAATTCAACGGCGCTTCCTATCTGACTCAACGCGCCGGAGAGGCTGTGTTCAGCGAGCAGGGCCAACGGGAAATCAGAACAACCATCGCCTACTACCAGGAAAATGCCCGCACGATCCGTGAGGGTTTGCAAGATCTGGGGCTGACTGTCTATGGCGGTGTCAACGCTCCTTACATCTGGCTCGAAGCGCCGGGTGACCTGAGTTCCTGGGCTTTGTTCGACCGTATGCTGACCCGGGCGCATGTCGTCGGAACGCCGGGATCGGGTTTTGGCCCTTGTGGCGAAGGCTATTTCCGTTTAACGGCTTTCGGTACCCATGAAAAGACCAAACAAGCCATGGAGCGCCTGCGCGGCATTTTTTAAGCGCAGTTCGCAGGTCCGGCCGGCCCATTTAAGCGCAGCCCGCAGGTCCGGCCGGCCAAAATTTCAAGTCGTCTATCTAGCTTTTATAAAGATGATGGCTTTGCCAGTTTGCCTTTCGGTAGCGCAGCGGGGGTATCCCGAAGCGTTGGGTAAAGAGCATGTAAAAATGGCCGGGACTGTTGAAACCGGTTTCATAACAAATATCCAGTATGCTGCGGTCGGAGTTCAACAGAAGATTCTGGGCAAAACTGAGCCGAAGATCATTGATGAAATCGACTGGGGTCGTATTCAGGTATTTTCGGAAAGACCGGCAAAGATAGGCCTGGGACTTACCGGACAGAGTTAAAAGAGCCGGTGTGCCCAGGATGAAGTTTTCACGATATTTCATATCCCGGCATAATTGGTTCAGCCAATCGGGGCAGTCGGATTGCTTATTCAACGATGGCCGGCAAAGATACTGGTAATAAAGATCCACAAGGATATGGCGCAGAGTCAGGTTGATCTGCAGCTTGTCGGTCAGCGGAATCGTGTTAAGGCGGTATAATTTAGCCAGCAGATCCTGTTTCTGCAAGGCGTTCAGGCGAATATGCGGCGGAAGGGGCGCCCTGATCAGCTCCTCGGCATCAAAACCCGCTCCCAGATAGGCGCATAGATCCTGAAAAGACTTTTGCTTGTATGTCAGGTTGATCAGGTGGCACTCGTCATCATGATCCGGATCGATTCGATGAATATCCTGCGGCCGGAAAAAAATCAATGTACCATCGGAGCAGGGAATAGCCTGATGATTGACCGTATTGATGAAGCGGCCGTCGGCTACAAACAGAATCTCCCAGAAATCATGAGTGTGCAGCCAGGGATAGCAGTTTCGTATCGAAGATATATCGTTCAAACTGCATTCGCAATCGCCATGGGTATTCTTATCTTCATGGAGCAGGAGCACTTCCGCGTCCATCATCCACCTCATTCAAAACCGGTTTTCTTTAAAAGCTGAGGTCAAAATATCAGAATATCCGTGTCAAGTCAAGAGTGGAAATCATAAAGCCCGCGTTTTAGGATAGAGAAGACGAATATCATGAAATGAGGTGGGAATATGAGGATGAATCTCAATTCAGACTGGCTGCTGCGCTGCGAGGAATTAAGCTGTGGACCGGAATGCGCGGCTGCGGTCATGGTCAAAAATGAGGATTGGCTGCCTGCTGTTGTGCCCGGCGATATACGGGAACCTCTGCTGACGGCCGGATTGATCAAGGAACCGCTTGAAGGATTGAATTGTTTTGCCAGTGAATGGGTTGAAAACAAATCCTGGTGGTATTTGAAACATTTTACAGTTGATGAGGCTTTTCTGTCCCATGAGGTGATCGAGCTGGTTCTCGAATCCGTGGATTATGGCGCGGACATTTTTTTAAACGGGCATCATTTGGGTTTGCATCTCAGCAGCTTTTACCCTTTTCGCCGGGAAGCCGGGAAATATCTTCAAATCGGCGACAATACCCTGCTTATCCGTTTGTCTGCCGGCCTGGAACGCGTTAACCCGGATGATATGCAGCCTTATAATATGACCAGCGAAGAGGAAAGGCGGCCCGGCCGCGGCGATAAACGTAAAGGTTTCCTGCGTAAACCACAATATTCATTCGGCTGGGATTGGCAGCCGCGGGTTGCTTCCTGCGGCATCATGAAGGATGTTTGGCTGGAGGGTCATCGGCAGGCTGCTATTCGCTGGGCGCATACGCAGGTTAAAAGCCTGGAACCCGATGCCAGGCTGCAGTTTTTGATCGAAATCGAGAATTTTCATCCCTTTGCGACTTTGGATGCGGATCTGCAAGTGGTCATCAGCCTGGATGGCGCGGTTGTGGCCGTCAAGAAAACCGATCTTCTTCTCCGGTCGGGCATCAATCCGGTTGAGGTTGAGCTGACGGTGGCCGGAGCAGAGCTTTGGTGGCCGAACGGTATGGGCGGACAGCCCCTCTATCAGGCCGAGATTGCTTTGTCGGCCGGCGAACTCAAAATCGATTATCCGGCTTATCAATTCGGCATCCGGACTGTCGAGCTGGATCAGTCCGGACTCCAGGCCGGCAACCGGTTGTTTGCTTTTAAAATCAATGGCGTACAGACCTTTTGCAAAGGCGGCGATTGGATTCCCGCGGACTCGCTCTACGGCCGGATCAGCGACAGCCGCTATACAACCCTGGTGCAGGAAGCCCGGCAGGCCGGTTTCAATATGTTCCGCATCTGGGGCGGCGGTCTTTATGAACGGGATATTTTTTATCAGCTGTGTGACCGGTATGGCATCATGTTATGGCACGATTTTATGTTTGCCTGCTCCGAATATCCTGATGATCAGGAATGGTTTGCCCGAAGCGTTGAAAACGAACTGGATTATCAGACCCGACACCTCGGCAATCATCCGGCGATCGTGCTTTGGTGCGGCAATAATGAAAATACCTGGGGCTTTTCTGCCTGGTGGCCGAATACCGGCTATTATGGCGCGCGGATCTATAATTACCTGGCGCCGGCGGCGGTCCGCCGGAACTGTCCGGAAATCCCCTATTGGAATTCATCACCCTACGGCGGCGCGGAACCGAACAGTTCGGAGATCGGCGACCGGCACCATTGGGGCGATTGCATGATGAGCCCGGATATGATGAAGCGGATCGTTCCGGAAGAATATGACCGGGTAACCGCTAAATTCATCTCCGAATACGGCTACATCGGACCGTCGAAACGATCTTCGGTGGAACGCTATTTTGATGGGGCTCCTTTGGACATAACCAGTGAGATATGGCGTCATCACACCAATACTTTTGAAAAAGACACGGTTCTGGCAGGCATCAAATATCATTATATTGATCCCGAAAAATTGGATATTGACCGGTATTTGCTTTATGCCGGACTATGTCAGGGCGTTATGTACGGCTATTCGCTGGAGGCGTTCCGCTTCAAGGAACAATGCTGGGGCGGCCTTTTCTGGATGTACAATGATTGCTGGGGCGAAACGGGCTGGACGATTATCGATTATTACCTGAGCCGTAAAATATCGTATTATTTTGTCAAACGGGCTCTGGCGCCGGTCAAGCTGATCATGCGTGCCGAAGAAGGCCAAATTAAAGTCGTCGGCATCAACGAGCGCGCGGAGCCGGAAGAACTGCTCATTGAATTCGGGTATCGTTCTTTTGACGGCCGGACCGGGGATACCCGGCAAGCTTTGTTAACATTAGGCCCGCGGTCCCGCCAATGCGTCCTGACCTTTGCCAAAGGCCAGACGGATGATCAGCAGGGCCTATACTATGTGCGGACAATGTGCCGGTCCGACATCCCGACGGCATTTCTGAGAACGGGTACTTTCCGGCAGATGGCTATGCCGCCGGCCGCCGTCAAAGTCCTGAACTGTGAACCGATCGGCAATAATCTGATTGTAACCTTGAAGACAGATACTTTTGCTCATGCCGTTCATTTCAATCTGGCTGACGAGATTAAATTATCGGATGATTACTTTGATTTGCTGCCGGAGGAATGCCGTCAAGTAATTCTTTATGACGTTCCGGGGATCGATCCGGATACAATTTGCCCTGTTGCCGTCAACGGTCTATCTTTTTAATCTGGTTTTGTATTAAACTATTGAGATGGTTGAGTTTTCCTATTAACGACCCGAGGTGGCTGTAACATCATGAATCATACATTTGAACAATACCATCCGCTTTTTAATGAAAAACAGGGACATATCCTGCGGCCTGGGCAAACCTTTTCCTTAACCTTCGACGGCGGGCCGTTTAGCGATTCGTCAACGGCCAGCCGTTTATTCTTTACCGGCGAGACTGCCCTTTTCTATCAATGGAAAAACGAGCCGGATTATCCGCTGCTGTATCGTTTGATCGACGATGCGCTGGATTATGAACATGCCGGCCAGGCGCGCTATTGCCTGAATATGTCTGCCGCTGATTTGGATTATCCGAAGCGGGTTTATAAAAAACTGCTTTGGAAACCCATTCTCTCCTATTTGCCATTATACGGGTATGCCGAGCAGTGGCAGGGCGGATTATGGATCAAAACAAACGATCTGAAAATCGGTGAGTCGGGCTTTTTACACATGATTTTCGAAGTGCGGCTGAAGAAACCGGGGATAAGCCGGCATAACGCGGCGGACGCGCCCGACGCCGTTTATGTTCTGGACATTCCCCCGGGCGCCTGCGATTGGACCCGG
This sequence comes from Clostridiaceae bacterium, assembly GCA_034927345.1. GTDB lineage: Bacteria > Bacillota > Clostridia > Saccharofermentanales > UBA5734 > JAYFQE01. The sequence continues at coordinate 30,665 of JAYFQE010000011.1, read as the reverse complement.
ATCGATATCCCGGTCAACATACCGACAGAAGAAACCGCTTCGGTATGCGTGTTTCTTGAAGGTATACATTATCAGGGTACGGTCTATCTGGAACGTCCCTTTTTGATCAGCAGCAACGGCTATAATATTCTCCCCGATTTTTCGCCGGCAGTGCCTCAGAAAGCCCATTTTTCCTGGCTGGGTCAGAATCTGTCGCGCAAAGAATGGCCGGAGTTCAAAATGAGCCTTAATGGCCGTGTGTTTTTCCAGGGTGAAATCTTCGAACGTTCGCACCGTTATTCCGAGACCGAAAAGGAATTGCCGCGGGGATTGATCCATGCCGGGCCGAATCTCCTGGAACTGGAACTGATTTCGGCTTATCGTGAAGCTTTGCCCTATGCCATTTTTGAGTTGGGCCTGATTCAAAACCGCCGGAATGCCTTCAACATCATCGCTTGTCCCGAACAGGCCGCGGCAGGGCGCCCTTTCGGCGTCTTGATAAAAACCCGTGAGCCGGACTTGCGGCTGACCTTTGATTGTCCGTCGGGCTTGGTCGAGGTGCTGTCGGAGCTTTCTTTTCCTGCCGCCGGGCTGCATGTGATCAAACTGGAAAGCCGGACTGCCGCCAATCAGGTGGCTTTCAGCCTGAACGCGGAAGCATGCCGCGAACAGGCTGTCATACAAAGAATTTTATATAAAACGGAAGATGATGTTATAACCGGAACCGGCGACATGATCTATATCAATCAGGACAGCGCCGACAGTCTTTATTATCTGCAGTGGTATTGCGCCGGCCTGATCGGCAATTTGCTGACCGTCAGGCCTACTTACCGCTGGTCGGGAACCCGGGAGCTCAATTCCGGGCTGTGGCCGGATATCTGCCGGCTGCTCAACGAATTGAACATCAAGTATGTTCATATGATGGATGGGCGTGAACTGCCGGGCAGCTGCGCCAATCCGCCTCTTGAGCTGATGGCCGGACAGGGGTTTCTCGGCCGGCAACGCCATGAACAGGACGGCGCCTACGCTTATTGGGGCTTTAATGATTTCACCGGCCAGGAAGATCAGGAAGCTTATATTGATCTTTGGCTGCATCTGTTCAGGCAGAATATCCGGCAAAACCAGACGATTAATCTGGAAATAACGCCGCCCAATGTCTTGATGAACGGAGAAACGCTGACTTTGTACCGCGATCCTGCTCTTTTGCCCGATATGGAACAGGCCAGTGCGTTTTTTGTCAGTCAGCTGGCGAAAACCCGTTATAATACCATCCGGCATACCGGGCCGTCGGTTTTGTTCAAGTACTTTTTTCAGGCCGGTTATACCTGGAACGGCGCCGAATTGATGTATGGCCCTATGGAAATGGTGATCTCGGCTTTGCGCGGCGCGGCAGCCTGTTACGGTCAGAGTCAGATGGGCGGCCATCTGGCGGTGCAGTGGTCGACGACGCCGCATGACACGCCTGAACGTTTTGAACGTTATCGGCTGGCCTTGTTCATTTCATATATTCAGGGGCTGACCGAAATCAATACGGAGGAAGGCTTATGGCATATGGAGGAATACTATTCCGGCCATAGCCGTTTCAGCAAAGCCTGCCGGGGACATCTCCGGATTCAGCAGGATTTTTACCGCTACGTATCTTCCCACACAAGGACCGGACGTTTTTACACGCCGATCGCTTTCCTGCAAGGACGCTATGACGGCTGGCAGTGTTTTGGCCGGGGATCGGTTTGGGGACAGCGGGAGATGGAATTCGGCAAACCGGAAGCCAGCTGGGATCTCCTGAAATGTTTTTATCCGTTGAGTGTGCCGGACGCTATCTATCGGCATCCCTGCCAACAAGGCCCCGCAGGTTTTTACACCGGCACGCCGCGTGGATCTGTCGACATCATTCCCGTGGAAGGTCCTGCTGCCTTTAGGAAATACAAGATGCTGTCTTTTTTGGGTTATCATAAAGCGCTGCCGGAAGATTTCGACGCCTTGCTGTCTTATGTCAGCGGCGGCGGCCTGCTTCTTCTGGGCTGGCCGCACTGTGCGGTCACAACCGGACGTGCCGACGTGGTGGCTTGCAGACATGAATATCTGCATCATGAGTTTCTTGACCGGATCGGCGGAGAAGAGCATTTTTCACCGTGCTTTGTGTCGGATACCCTAAACGGCGAACCTGTTCAGGTGGCGGCCAATCTGGCGTGTGCCGGCTGCAGTGTCCTTGTCCAAACCGACCGGGGTCGTGCCTTGGTCATTGCCAGGGAAATCGGACAAGGAACAGTCTATTTTATCAATGCCGGCGGCTACCCGGCCGAGACGGCCTTGCAACCTGTTTATGAAAAAATCATTGGCCTGGCAACGGACAAAGTGCTGGAGCAAGAGGCTGAACAAGGGCTGATCACCTGTGGCGAGGATGTTCAGTATACGATTTATCAGCAGGAAGACGGTTCCCGGCATCTTTATATTATGGCTGTCGACACCTGGTATCATCGTGATCAGACAGACCGGAGCGCCGAATTGATTTTCGCCGGAAACCGCTATGCCATGGCTGTCCCGGCAGACACGCTCCTGAAAGTTGTGGTTAAGGGAGAATGGGCTGTCTGGCTGACCGATGATGTGGGTGAGCTGATCAGTCTGGAGGAAAAGCGGGATCAGATATGGGTCCGGGTTCAAGGAACAGGGCGGAGCACCTTGCTGGCTGCCTGCCGGGGGAAAATCCAGACGCTGGAGATCGATTTTTCCGTCGGGGCCGCTCAAAGCCTGCCTCTTCATTTATGCAATGCTTGAAAAAATAGGCGAATACGCAAAGATCATCAGTCGTTTTGCATAGAGAATACTGTCAAAACGTCTTATACTGGCTTCAGATCAAGCAATCATCTGCAGAATGATATCTTGTCGAATTTGAAGCAGCGAGGCGTTTCCTATGGAAAAGACTTATAATCCTTATGACCAGATGCTGAATGTGCTGGACCATGCGGCAGCAATGCTCGGGCTGGCGGAAAAAGATTATGTTATGTTGAAGTATCCGGAACGGGAGCTGAAAGTGTCGATTCCGGTTGAAATGGATAATGGTGACATCCGGATTTTCGAAGGCTACCGGGTACAGCATTCCAGTTCGCGCGGACCCTGCAAGGGCGGCATCCGTTATCATCAGGATGTCAATATTGATGAAGTCAAGGCTTTGTCGGCCTGGATGAGCTTCAAGTGCGCAGTTGTCAATATCCCGTATGGCGGCGGCAAAGGCGCGGTCAAGGTCAATCCGCAGGAGTTGTCGCAAAATGAGCTGAAACGGCTGACCCGCCGCTACACAGCGATGATTTTGCCTCTGATCGGGCCGACAATGGATATTCCGGCGCCGGATATGAATACCAATCCGCAGATCATGGGCTGGATCATGGATACCTACAGCATGTTCAAAGGGTATGCCGTACCGGGCGTTGTCACCGGGAAGCCGATTGAAATCGGCGGTTCGCTCGGCCGCAATGAAGCGACCGGCCGCGGCGTCATGTTTGTCACAAAAGAGATCATGCATCGGGCAGGCCTGCCTGTGACAGGAGCCCGGATTGCCGTCCAGGGACTGGGCAACGTCGGCAGCGCGACCGCAAAGCTTCTGCATCAGGAAGGCTGCAGGATTGTCGCCGTCAGCGACATATCCGGCGGTATATATTGTAAACAAGGTCTGGATATTGTCCGGATCCTCGAATTTATACATAGTAATCCTGCGTCTTTGGGCTTGTTGAAAGACTATGACGCGCCGGGTGTCAGCCATATAACGAACAGCGAATTACTGACGCTGGATGTCGACGTGCTCATTCCGGCTGCCATGGAAAACCAGATTACAGCCGAAGTCGCCGGTCAGATCAAGGCGAAGATCGTTGTTGAAGCAGCAAATGGCCCGACTACGGTTGAAGCTGATAAAATCCTCGAACAACGACAGATAACCGTTGTGCCGGATATCCTTGCGAATGCCGGAGGCGTTGTGGTATCCTATTTTGAGTGGGTACAGAACATCCAGTCTCTGATGTGGGATGAAGAAGAAGTCAATCGGATGCTGGAAAAAGTCATGGTTCGCGCTTTCAACGAAGTCTGGGACAGGACAGCCACGCGCAAAACGACAATGCGCATGGGCGCTTACATGGTTGCGATCAGCCGCCTTGTCAAAGCCAAACAAATCCGGGGTGTCTTTCCTTGACCGTCAGCCGTGAACCAACAGGAGAATCATGGATTACGGATATCTCGACAAAGAGGAATACAAAGACATTCCGTTGCTGAAAATCGAAGAGAACCGCAACGATCTGCCGTTTTTTATCGCCCGGCTCAACCGGGGCAACAACACGAAACACCGGCATGAATTCGTTCAAATCGCTTACATCAGCAAGGGTCGGCTCAAGCATGTGATCAATGACAATGCTTTCGATGTATTCCGGGGAGATATCTTTGTAATCCCTCCCTTTGTGCCGCATTATTATATCGATGAATACCAGGACAATTATGAACTGGTCGAATTTGAATTTATACCGGAATTTATCAACGAACGTTTTTCCGACGAGGTGCAGGACACGCGCTTCATGGATTTCGCTTATCTGGAACCTTTTTTGGTGACGGAAAATGAGATGAAGCCGCGTCTTAACCTGTCTGGTTCCGTTCAGACGGAAGTCGAGAAAATTCTCGCTGAAATTCTGGCCGAATATGATTCACGGGATATGGACTTCAGCTTGATGATTAAAGCGCTGCTTCTCAAACTGTTGATTTTGGTTGAACGCGAGTTCAAGAGTGAAATTGCGGGAACTGAATATCAAGGCCTGTATGAACGGCACCGCGAAGCCATCTCCTGCGCGATTCAATATGTCGATGAGCATTACGCCCAGGAAATAACCATTGACGAAGCCGCCAGGATTTCCATGCTGTCCCAGTCCTATTTTCGTTACCTTTTCAAACAGATTACGCATCGGACCTTTACCGAATATGTCCAGAATCTGCGCATCAATAAAGCGATCGATTTGCTGCGCAGCCGGCGCGACATGAAGATCATCGATATCTGCTATAGCGTCGGCTTCAACAATGTCAGCCATTTTAACCGCACGTTCCGGCAAGAAACCGGCGTGTCGCCCAAAGCGTTCAGAAGCCTGCCCGACGATCGGCCGGCCGGCTCGTAAATTGTTAAATCCAGTCACTTTTGAGTTGAATCGTGCAAGAATCGCTTACGGCAGACTGCTAAACTGATCATGAAGTAAAATTCATGCTTCGGCAGGCATAGCTTGTCCGCCGATGGGAAAAGGAGATTGCCATGGATAAATTAGCCTTATTGGGTGGGAACAAAGTTAAAACAACAGAATTTGGTTCCGGGAAAAGATTCGGCGACGCTGAATTGCAGCAGGTGAAGGAAGCCCTGGACCAAAATACCCTCTTCTATTGGTATGGTAAAAAGGTTAAAGCCTTTACCCAGAAATTCGCCGATATGTATCAGGTTAAGTATTGTGTAGCCACAACTTCCGGAACTGCCTCGATCCATGTCGCTCTGGGCGCTCTCGGCGTCGGCCCCGGCGATGAAGTCATCACCTCGCCGATCACCGATATGGGCAGCGTCATCGGTATTTTATATCAGAATGCTATCCCGATCTTTGCCGATCTCGATCCTCATACCTATAATATGGATCCCGCTTCTATCGAAGCGCGGATCACCGACAAGACCAAAGCCATCGTCGTGGTTCATCTGGCCGGCGGCCCGGCCGATATGGATCCGATCATGGCCATCGCCCGCAAACACAATGTCAAAGTTATCGAAGATTGCGCCCAAAGCTATCAGTGCCGCTATAAAGGCCGCCTGGCCGGCACGATCGGCGATATCGGCTGCTTCAGCGTCAATGATTTCAAGCATATATCTGCCGGCGACGGCGGTATGGTCGTCACGAATGATGAAGATCTTTATCTGAAGGCGATGCGTTTTGCCGACAAAAATTATGACCGTCTGGCCACATCGCCGAGCGCCAGCCGCAAAATCCCCTTCCTGGCTCCGAACTACCGGATGTCCGAACTGGTCGGCGCCGTCGGACTGGCACAGCTGGACCGCCTGACCTGGATCTGCGACAAACGCCATCAATTCGGCGACAAACTGACCGCCGGCATCAAAGATCTGCCCGGCATCACGCCTCATGTCGTTCTCGACGGCTGCGAATCGTCCTATTGGTTCTATATGCTGCGGGTCGACGAGAAGAAAGCCGGCGTCAACCGCGATACCTTCAGTGAAGCTCTGAATGCCGAGGGAATTCCCAGTTCGGCCGGCTATATCCCGACTTGCGTTTATGAATACGACTTGTTCCAGAATAAGAATGCTTTCGACGGTACGCATGTTCCGTTCGACAGTCCTTATTACGGAAAAGAAGTCGATTATCATAAAGGTTTGTGCCCGGTCGCCGAAGAAATCCTGGAGACCGCCGTCCGCCTGAATGTCAACGAATTCTACACAGATCAGGATCTGGCCGACACCATCGCCGCCATCCGTAAAGTCGCGACATATTACAGCGCTAAAAAATAAAGGATCATCTCCAAACAAACGGTCCGACAAGACGATCTTAAATGAAAAAACCCTGCCGATTGGACTCTGCGAAGAAATCCAGCCGGCAGGGTTTTTTATAGGCAGCGGCGGCGCAACTGCCGCCGATATCGCCGCGCCGCCCGCCCGGGGGCGCCAGGCGGCCGCGACGGACGGGGGCAGGCCGTTTACTTGAAGAGTTTGCGGTAGTTTTCCGATAGAATCAGGCTGCGTACCGCCGGATCGATCGCGGCTTTTTCCAGGAGCAGCAGGGTGCTTTTCAGGCAGTAAAGGCTATGCTGCGATCCATAAAGTAATTTGCTGGCCGGAACAGCGGTCAGCAGCTTTTCAACGACAAACAGGGATTCCTTTAAACCGGAAGCGTCAAAAAAGACGTTCTCAAGCCGGTTAAGGGTATCTTTAATGCGCAAAATCTCACTGTAATAGATTCCGGTGAGCAAAATGGCGTTCTGCGGATGAGCCTTGAGGAAACTATCCAGGGAATCCATTTGCGGCGGCCGGCTTTGCATCAGATAACACATGCGCTCATCTTCCAGACGGACAGTCAGGACCAAGGGCAGATTCATCAGGCTGAGCAGCCGGCATAAATCGTCCACTTCCGGGCTGTTGAGATCGAAACCGTGGATATCAGGATAAATCCGGACACCCTTGATATCAAAGTTCTGAACGCCGCGGCGGACATCCTCCAGGCAGCAGGGAAGCGCAGGATTTACTGATAAAATGTGCCGATAATCAGATCCCCGTATCGTTTCGTGAAGCTCAATATCCCCTTCAAAGGGATCATTATAAAAGATGCTGTCCAAGGATGAAACATAACCGAAAGCGATTTCATTTTCCGCATGGACGGCCTTAAGATCGGCAAAGGTGCCGCGTCTGATTTTCCGGAAAGGCCAGTGGCCTAAAAAGCAATTGACATCAACCGTTTTCATGCTTGCTGCTTCCTTTCAAATAGCTTTAATGCGTTTTTATAGAGGATAAGGTCACGCTGGGCGTCGGTTAAAGCCGCCTCCAGAACCTGGCCATAACAAACCAGGAAGGAACCGTTCATATCCGAACCGAGCAGGAGCCGTTCGGGTCCGATCATCTCCAGGCTGTAATCTAAATCATCGCGGCGGAAAATGGAACCTGAAAAATCGACCCAGACATTGGCGCAGTCACGGATCGGCTTGATGCCGTTGTAACAGTTGCCGCCCAGGTGAGCCATGATGATGCGGGCCTGAGGATAGCGGCAGGCCAGGCTGGCGACATGAGTGCCCAGGGTTTCATAAGGCAGCTGACCGACCGACTTGTGGAAAGCATGGATGAGGATGGGGACATCATAGGCTATACACTGCTCGACCAGCGGGAAAACCAGCGGATCATCGCAGAAGGTCGACATCCAGAGCTTCATGCCCGACATGCCGTAATTTTCGATGCCGTTCTTTAAAACATCCAGGGCGTTGGCATGACGGGGATTGACCATGCACATGCCCCGGATAAGCTGCGGCTGCTCCTGCATGAATTTGTACACTTCGCCATTTAAGACCTGTACTTCATTTTCATCCGGAATCAAGGCGTTCAGGCCGGATACGTAAATCCGGTCAATGCCGAATTGCCTGCATGCCTGCACCAGTTCTTTCTTATTGTTTTCGATTGCGCTCAGCCAGATGTGCGTGTGAACATCAATCAGCATTCGTATACACCTCCAGAATAGGATCGCTTGACATAAATTTGTCCCTTTTATTCTACCTTGATCCGCCGGAAAATGATGCCTGAATATGCTAAAAAGCTTTGCAGATGCGATCATAAAATTCCGAGCCTCAGCAGATCTAAAAATTCGACATATCATAGCGCAGAACGCATGGAAAAATCACTAATAAATGAACATAGACCAGCCAATTCTTGTCCATACAAGGCTTTCGCCGGTTATGTTACGATACAGACACAAGATTTCATGAACATCAGTGTTGTAGCAAGCCGCTTAAGCAAAGTTGCTTAAAGAAGGGGCAATCTTGTTTAGCCGGAAATAAAAACAGGAAGGATTGTAAACCATGAACAAGGGCATAACCGCGGATAATGGTTTAAGAACCCGTTCGCGAGGACTCAATAGACTCTGGCACAACCTTTATTATTACCGCTATTTTTACATCCTGTTTTTGCCGGCTTTGGTCTTTTATGCGATTTTTTCCTATCGCCCAATGTATGGCGTCATTCTGGCGTTTAAAGACCTGAAATTTTCCAAGGGAATCTGGGGCAGCCCCTGGACAACGATGTATGGTTTCCAGCATTTTTACAACCTGCTCAGTGATATGGACTTCAAAATTGCTTTCCGGAATACGGTTATTATCAGTCTGCAGCGGTTGATTTTTGAATTCCCGGTACCGATCATTTTATCTTTACTGATTAATGAAGTCCGCAACAACAAGCGCCGCCGCCTGGTGCAAACGGTTCTGACGTTTCCGCATTTCCTTTCCTGGGTTGTTGTTTCCGGCGTTTTCTTCAACCTGCTGGCTGATTCGGGCGCCGTTAACCAGATCCTGGCCTTGCTCAATCTGCCGAAGATTCACTTGTTAACCGAACAAGCGACTTTCCGCGGCCTGCTTTATGGAACCAGCAACTGGAAAGAAGCAGGCTGGGGCACCATCATCTATCTGGCGGCCATTTCCGGAGTTAATAAAGAACTCTACGAAGCAGCTATTGTCGACGGCGCCAAACGATTCCAGCTGATGCGCTATATTACCTGGCCGGCGATGATGTCGATCATCGGCGTCATGTTTATCCTGGCCATATCCAATATCATGAATGCCGGTTTTGATCAGATTTTCAATATGTATAATGCCGCTGTATTCGAAAAAGCGGATATCATCGACACCTTTATTTACCGGCGAACTTTTATACAGGGGCTCAGCTTCTCGTCGTCAACAGCCATTGGCCTTTTTAAATCGGTTATTAATGTAGTCCTTTTGGTTGTCGCCAATTCCACGGTGAAGAAAATGACCGGCAGCGGGATTTATTAAGGGGTATCACATGAAAGACGGAAAAAGCAAACTGAGATTGAAAAAGAAAATATTCGGTTTTGATATTGTCAATTTTGTTATCCTTCTGATACTCACTTTAATTGCCTTGTTTCCGATGTATTATGTGGTTCTGGTATCCTTGGCTGATTACGCGTCCGTTCATAAGCAAGGTCTGTATATTCTGCCGACGACGATCCTTTTTGATTCTTATAAAACGCTTTTATCCACCGACTTATTTACCAACGCGGCTATGGTCTCCGTCTTTATAACGATAACCGGCACCGTGCTCAGTATGATTTTGTCATCCGCGGCAGCTTATGTTCTGTCAAAAAAACAAATCCCCGGTCAGAAAATCCTGTTTTCAATCATCTTAATCCCGATGTTTTTCTCCGGCGGACTGATACCTTATTATTTAACGATCAAGGATATTGGTTTGATTGATAATATCTGGGTTTTGGTTATCCCCGGCGCCATTAGCTCGTACTACCTGATCCTTCTGAAAAACTTTTTCGAGGGTTTTCCGGTCAGTATTGAAGAAGCGGCAAAAATCGACGGCGCCAATGATATTTATATTCTGGCGAAGCTGGTTTTGCCGATGTCGGCTCCGATTATCGCCACGATTTCATTGTTTTATGCCGTTGATAAATGGAATGATTACTATACGGCCTTGATGTATTTGACCAACCGCAAGATTTTCCCTTTACAGCTGGTCTTGCGGGAAGCCATTCTGGACTTCAATCAGGTCATCGGCAGCTCTGTAGGCGCGCAGCTGGCCCGTGAAAATTCCACAGTCTATTCGCAGGGCATGCAAATGGCCATGATTGTCATATCGACAGTACCAATATTTTGTGTATATCCTTTCCTTCAGCGCTACTTTACCAAAGGTCTCATGCTGGGCGCGGTTAAGGAATAAGAATCTACTCTGTAAATAACGGTCCCGGGCCGTTATGATAAAGACATTAAGAGATGGCAAAAGTGAACAAAGAAAGAATGAGTGCAGGAGGTAAGCTATGAAAAGAATGAGCAGAGTCTTGGCTACGGGTCTTGCTACCTTGATGATGGTCGGCATGATGGCCGGATGTCAGGGCAGTCAGCAAACCAGCGCCGGTACGTCGTCGGCGGCAACCACCGCGGCGGCGTCAGGAACGACAGCAGCCAACGCGACAACAACCGAAGCGAATCCATATGCGGATCATTTGGATATTTCTATTGCCTATTGGCGCATGGGTGAAGCTTTACCGGAAAATACCGATGACGCTATCCGTGACCAGATTTTTGAAAAGTTCAATATGACTATCGATCCAATCAACCTGACCTGGGATGATTATACGCAAAAAATCCTGACTTGGGCAGCTTCCGATCAATTGCCTGATGTTTTCGGATATGCGGCCGTCGGCACTTCAACCTATGCCGATTGGATCGATCAGAGCATTATCCAGGCTCTGCCGGATGATCTCAGCGCTTATCCCAATATCCAGTCGATCATCGAATCTGACGGTTCCGCCCAATACAAATACCCGATGGGCAGCGCCGATGGCAAATTCTATGCCGTTCCCCGTCTGCAAGTTAAAGCATCCGACGATCTGTGCCTGAGCAACGGCACCTGGATCCGCTCCGACTGGATGGCTAAAGTCGGCGTGACTGAAGCTCCGGCCAATATGGACGAATTTATTGACCTGATGGTTAAATTCGCCAAAGAAGATCCCGACGGCGACGGCCAAGACAATACCATGGGCCTGACCTGCTATGATGCCAGCTGGCTGCAATTCATGCTGCTGCAATATCAGCCGGCCGCTATCGATCCCTGGGTCAAGGGCGACGACGGGCAATGGACCCCGACCTTTATGACCGACGGTTATCGTCAGGGCATCCTGAAACTGAAAGAACTCTTTACTAAAGGCGGCCTCGATCCCGACTTCGCCACCCTGAAAGGCGAAGAAGGCGAAGACAAATTTGCCAACAACCGCGCCGGCGCTTATACCCATGACGACTCGCCCAGCACGCTCGGCTATATCGGCGACAAATTCAAAGAAGCCAACGGCGCCAGCATGGAAGATTCCGTCATGCTGCTCAAGCCTTTCAAGAGCACCGACGGCAACTACTATCGTCGTACCGGCAACATCTCCTGGTCGGAAACCTATTTCAACGCCAAAGCCGACGCCGCCAAAGTCGACCGCATCCTGGCATTCCAGAACTGGCTGCTCTCCGACGAAGGCTACACGCTGATTCACTTCGGTATCGAAGGAACCGATTATACCCGGAACGGCGATTCGCTTGAAGTTATCCAGTCCAAAGATTCCAGCGGTGAAGTTGTCAATAAAGACACGGTCTATCCGATCATGAAAGTCAACAACTTTGCCGAATGGTCCGGCACGCATATGTGGAGCAGCGTTACTCCTAAATATCCGAAATTCAATACCATGACCAAAGAACTCTACGACTGGTACCTGAAGAATGCCATCCCGGCAAAAACAGACGCCAGAACAGCCTTTGTCACCCTGGCGTCCAGAAGCAAAGAAACTTTCAACGCCAAAGATTTCATCATCAAATGCGTGGTCAGCGACGATACCGAAGCCGCTTATCAAGAACAAGTTGCAAATTTCAAGGCAAATGGCTATGATGATCTCATTAAAGAAATGAATACCGCGATGTCAGCTTTGAAAGACTAAGTTCGGCGGGACATAATTGAATGAGTGACAACAGGTGATAACCTGAATGAGCAAGGTCTGCCGGTCGAACATCGGTGGGCCTTGCTTTTTGCCGGGAGGTCTGGATGATGAATCTGTCGCTGCGCCGTTTATCCATTAAGCTGCAGTTGTTGATCCTGGAAATCATAACCCTGGTTGTGATGGTTCTGGTTATTGTCCTGAATTATGCTCTGGCTGCCCAGATTCTCAACCAGAACAATAAAAACTATTCCACAGAGTATTTTGCCCAGGCCAAACGAAATGTCTCGGATAATTGCAATCTTTTGTCAGCCATGCTGACCAATGCCGCTTACAACAGCAATGTTCAGAAATTTTTAAAATCAACCAGTCCCAGTGAAACTTATGTCAATTTCTCCAATGTCGACGCCTTGATCAACAGTCTGCAGGCTTTAAAAAGCGACAGCATCATCGACTTTGCGATTGTCGGCAATAACGGCAACCGTTATTTCCAAAACGGGTTGAATCCTTCGGCACTGGCTTTGCTGGAAAGCCTGCCGCAACACGGGTTGCTCAATTATTATACCGGCCGGGTCGAATTGACATACCGGGGGATTAAGAAAAATTGTTTTGTTTTGGTATCGACAATTTATGCGATAGAAGCAACCATCATTAAAAAAGAAGAAATCGGACTGGCAGCGATTGTGGTGGACGCCGACCTGTTTTCCTTCAGCCAGGATCAAAACGACACGCAGTCGGATACCCAATTTTACTTACTCGACCGGAACAATGTACCTTACGCGTCAGTGAATCCATCCTTGCCCAACAACATAACCGTGCAGCTGAGCAATTTGCCGCATCAGGAATCCGGCAGCGAGAAAATAACGGCCGGCGGTGTCGTTTATGTGGTTAATTATGAGACGGTCGCGCCTGTCGGCGGCAGAATTGTCAGCATCATCGCGGAAAAGGACCTGCTTAAGGATATTCTCTGGATCCGCAAGCTGGCTTTCGTCATTGTCGGCATTACGTTGATTTTGATGTTGCTGCCTTATGCGGTTATTGTGAACAATATTCTGACGCCGCTGAATAAATTCCTGTACTTCATGCAGGATATAAAATCGGGCAGCCTGGCAGAACTGAAAAAACGGATTTATGTTACCGGTTATTCAGAAATGGAAATCATGTCCCGGGAATTCAACCACATGCTGGATGAAATCGCCGAATTGACGACCAGCCTGGTCCGGACGAATACCCAGTTGTATCAAACGGAACTGGCAAAGAAACGTTCGGAAATTGCTTACCTCAAGAGCCAAATCAACCCGCATTTTCTTTATAATACGCTGGAAACCATGATCGGCGCCGCTTATCAGGAGAATGCGCCGGAAACCGCGCGCATGATCAAAGCGCTGGTCGTCATTTTCCGATATAGCGTCAAGGGGAAGGATTTTGTACAGCTTGCCGAGGAGGTCGACATCATCAAATCCTATATTGTGATCCAGCAAATCCGTTTTGCCGGCAAATTTACGGTTAAGTACCAATTCGAGCCGGAAACGCTGGCTTGTATGATCCCCAAGGTTATCCTGCAGCCTTTGGTTGAGAATGCTATCTTTTATGGCCTGGAAACAAAAATGGAGCCGGGGAATTTATGGATCGGCAGCCGCCTGGACGAGCAGGGCGACCTCGGTCTGTGGGTTCATGACGACGGCCTGGGGATTGCCAATGATCAACTGCAGGAAATCCGGGACACCCTGTCTCCGGATGAATATGATCAGGCCCGGGATCATCCCGCGCAAGGCATTGGCATCGCCAATGTTCACGAACGGATCCGCTTGATTTACGGCAAAAACTACGGACTGACGATCGATAGCGAACCCAATCGCGGCACTTGGGTCAGAATTCGCCTGCCGGCCTATAAAGCGGTCGACGGCATGCCGGCCTTGCGATAGTCGGTCGGCGTCGATCCGGTCGCCCGCTTGAAAACCTTGGCAAAATGGAAATAGTCTTTATAGCCGGTTTCTTCCGCTATCCGGAATACCGGCAGATCTGTGGACAGAAGCCTGCGTTCGGCATAATTCATCCGTTGCGTCGTCAGGTATTCCGTAAAGGTCTGGCCGGTTTCGCGGCTGAACAGCTGGCTGATGTAATTGGCGTTGACATTGAACTGGGCAGCCAGGTTCTGTAAAGAGATGTCCTGGCAATAGTTCTGATTCACATAATCGACGATCCGCTTGAATGTGGTATTGCGGGTTTCCTCGGCGACGGCGGCATGTTCCGTATTTTCGTGCAGATAACCCTTCAAGGTTGCGAACAAAGCCGGCGCGGAGCTGAACTGGCTGATCAGCTGTTCGCTGGAAACCAGGGTTCCATCCTGCATGATACTGGCTGAACCGGTATAAAAATAAAGGAAGACGTTATAGGCTTTCAAAGCTTGGCGGATGGTGCATTTCCCTTCGCTCAGAATAGCGGCGATCTGGTCGATAATCCGTTCCGCGGCAGCCTGGTTTTTCGCCGCCAGCGCCGCGCCCATTTCGCGAATGGCTATGTCGAATCCTTCGGGACATTGGCTGGTGTACGTATATATTTGTCCGTGCCGTCCGGTCAGAAAGGGCTGATTGGCCGCGATTCCGGCTTCCTCCAGCGCGTCCTCCAAAGTGTCTGTCGTATAATGGATTTCGCTGAGGCCGATATCGTCGTCCGGTTCCGGTATTCCTTGCAGGCAGTCTTCAATATGGCGGTCGTCCGGCGATAACTCGATGATATAAGCATATTTGCTGCTGCCGATTTTAAGCTGCAGGAACTGGTGGTCATTAGCCGGCTGAACCGCTGTGCTGCCGATAACCACCGCGGCGACCAAACCTTGTTTGACTTCTGAATGGAAGCCCAGAGCATTGAGCAGCTGGATTTTTGCCGCCTGCTTTTGCGTTTTGTCGTCTTCCAGCAACGCCAGTAGCTGTTCTTCATAACGGATCCGGTTCTTGCTTAAAACGGCGATCGCTTTTTTCAAAACCTGAATGATTTCGTTTTCATCAAACGGTTTTAAACAAAAGCCCAGCGCGCCTTGATTCAAGGCTTTCTGGGCATAGGCAAACTCGGCGTAGCCGCTGATGACGATGAAAAGAGCGGATAAACCGGCTTCGTTGGCTTTCTGGATCAATTCCAGTCCGCTGATGCCGGCCATGCGGATATCGGTAAAAACGATATCCGGCTTGATCTGCGCAATGAGGTCGTAGGCGGCAATGCCGTTGGTGGCTTCGCCGACCACTTGGCAATCGTAATCGGCCCAATTGATTCTGCTTTTCAGACTCTTGATAATCAGCGGTTCATCATCAACCAGAACGATGTGATACATGCTATCGCTCGCCTTCTTAATAGATCTGTATGATCGGCATAAACAGTCCTTGTCCTTATGATTTATCTAAATTATAACAGTAAAGCATCCTTTTGTCCGGTATAATAAAAGTGTTCAGAATTAAGCGGGAAAACCCGGAGGTGGAAAAACATGAATAAACCTTTTCAAGTGATCAGCCCTATGGACGGCGATATGCTGAATGAACGGGACGGACGCCTTGAAGACGGCTGCTTGCTGACCGAAATACAAATACAGGCTCCGGCCGGATCAGCCATAACCGTCAATCAGGTTCCGGCTGTCGGGATGAACGGCCGGTATACGGCGGCAATCCGGCTGCGCAGTTATAGGAACGTCTTGCAAATCAGCGATACGGCAAGCGGATATACGGAAAAAATAGTCATCTACTGGCTGCGTCATTTTACCGGAAGATACCGGGTGTCCATGGATGACAACATCTGGTTTTTACAGGACATCGCCGAAAATGCCGGCCATTATCATTCGATTTTTGATAATCCGTACCTGGGATTTTTCCGTCAGGTGCATGAACAATACGGTACAAAAGTCCATGTCAACATCTATTACCAGACAGATGGTTTCAATCTGACTCAGATGCCGGATCGCTACAAGGCTGAATGGCGGGCGCATGCCGACTGGCTGCGGCTGAGCTTTCATGCTCTGCAAAATGAACCGGATAATCCTTATGCCGAATCTTCCTATGATGAGATGAAACGGGATTATGTCAAAGTGGCGGACCAAATTGAACGCTTCGCCGGAATCGAAGTGCTGGGCCCGGTTACCACGCTGCATTGGGGCGCCGCCACCGTAGAAGGCTGCCGGGCTCTGCGCGACCAGGGGATCCTCTGCCAGGTCGGCGACTTTAATGTCGACAACGACCTGCCGCCGGTTTCCTATTATCTGGATGTCGAGAAAAGGCGCAATATATACCGGCGCTCCGTCTGGAAGGACAACGCCGAGGACATTATCTTCTTCCGCAGCAGCATCATCACGGATTGCCATAAACTGGACCGGATTACGCCTTTCCTGGATGAGATCGGCCAGGATCCGCACCGTTCAGGCTATATGGACTTCTTAATCCACGAGCAGTATTTTTATCCGTTTTATTGCAATTACCAGCCTGATTACCGAGATAAAGTTCTGACTGTTGCCCGCTGGGCGGCCGAAAGGAATTACCAGCCGGCCTTCCTGAGCGACTGTGTCCTGCGGTAGCCGGTCAGGACACTAAATCCCGGCCGTCGAACAGAATCAGGCCGACGAAAGAGACGGTATCGGGGCCGTTGTTGTATTTAAGGCCGCAGGCGGTCAGCATGCCGTTGACAAAGATGCCATAGGCTTCGACGGATGCCATAGCCTCGTCGGGCCGCAGGCAGGGTTCGTCAGGATAGCTGCAGGTTTCGCAGATATGGCAGCAGCCGACATTCAGCGCCAGAAAACGTTCGGCCGGAACCGATCCGCGTATCGCGGCGACAATCCGGCTGAACAGCGCCTCGTGCCGGGCCTTGACCTCCATCATCCCCGGATAATCGAAAGAATCCTCCAACTGGCCGACGGTCTGCACAACCAGGCCGGCGGAGAACGACCGGACCCTGGCCATCAGTTCCTCGACAGGACCGATGGCCGGCGGTCCCATCCAGCTGCTGTTATAAGCGCCGCAGCTGTTTTGAACGCATAATTCGCGCAGCTCGGGCGCGAAAGGAATATCGCTGCTGTTAATCCAGGCCGCATGCGTGGCCTGCATCTCCAGGGCGAGCCGGACCAGATCTTGTTTTACCATGATTCCTCACTCCGCCGCCTTATTCTGCGTCAGACGGCTGCGCTTTTTGGGGGTTGGATGCCAAGCTGTATTACGGCAAACCGAAACCGCCTGATATGATTCTAAATCGTTGCGTTTAATATGGATAGCAATAAACTGACAAATTTTGTGCGGATTTTTCTTTATTTTTGGTTTGACAGCTTTTCATCAGCCGTTATATAATAGACAGGGCAAGACGTCCCGGACGTAAAGGGGCGTCTTTTCTATTTTCATGGAACGTGTCGGCCGGCCGCCGGCACAAAGGCTAAGTTTCCGAAGGAGGAATCATTCATGGTAAAAGCCATTGTGGGCGCCAACTGGGGCGATGAGGGAAAAGGGAAGATCACCGACATGTTCGCCGCCGAATCTGATGTAGTCATTCGATATCAGGGAGGGGCCAACGCCGGTCACACCATTATCAACCCCTATGGAAAATTCGCCTTGCATCAATTGCCGTCCGGCGTTTTTTTTAGTCATACGACCAATATTATTGCCAACGGCGTCGCATTGAATATTCCGGCGCTGCTGAAAGAAATCGCCCAATTGCTGGCCGCCGGCGTTCCGGCGCCTAAGCTGATGATTTCCGACCGGACCCAGATCGTCATGCCTTATCACATTCTCTTTGATCAATACGAAGAAGAACGGTTGAGCGCCCGCCAGTTCGGTTCGACCAAATCGGGCATTGCGCCTTTTTATTCTGATAAGTATGCGAAAATCGGTTTTCAAATCAGCGAACTCTATGACGACGCCGCGCTAAAAGAAAAATTGGCCGGCGTTTTGACCGCAAAGAATGTCCTGTTACAGCATTTATACGGCAAACCGCTGCTGGACGCCGAGACGCTGTACACCCAGCTGGTCGAATGGCGGGAGGCTATCCGGCCTTATGTCGGCGATACCATCCGCTTCCTGCACAAAGCTTTGGCCGAAGGCAAGAAAATTCTCCTTGAAGGTCAGCTCGGCGCTTTGAAAGATCCGGATTTCGGCATTTATCCTTTTGTTACGTCGTCATCAACCCTGGCCGGTTATGGCTGTGTCGGCGCCGGCATCCCGCCTTATGCGATCCAGGAAGTCGTCGCCG
Source organism: Clostridiaceae bacterium (assembly GCA_034927345.1). Taxonomy (GTDB): domain Bacteria; phylum Bacillota; class Clostridia; order Saccharofermentanales; family UBA5734; genus JAYFQE01. The sequence continues at coordinate 12,267 of JAYFQE010000011.1, read as the reverse complement.
TGGTCAAATCTTATTCCAGCGCCGTCGGAGCCGGAGCTTTTACCAGCGAGATATTCGGCGAGGAAGCCGGGGAACTGCGCCGCCGGGGCGGCGACGCCGGCGAATATGGCGCCACGACAGGCCGTCCGCGCCGGATGGGCTGGTTTGATGCAGTTGCCACCCGATATGGCTGCCAGGTTCAGGGTGCTACATCGGTGGCGCTGACCGCTATCGACGTCTTATCTTATTTGGATGAAATTCCCGTCTGCATCGGTTATGATGTCGACGGCGCTGTCACCAGGGATTTCCCGGCAACGGCGGCGCTCAACCGCGCCAAACCGGTCCTGGTCAAACTCCCAGGCTGGAAGACCGACCTGCGCGGTATCCGGAGCTTTGATCAGCTGCCGCAGGCAGCCCGGGATTATGTGCTCTTTGTTGAAAAAGAAATCGGTGTTCCGGTTCGTCTGGTATCCAACGGACCTCGTCGGGATGAAATTATATACCGGTAATAAAGGAGTTCTTTATGCAGCATGAATCCATCCTGGTTCTGGACTTTGGCGGTCAGTATAACCAGTTGATTGCGCGCCGGGTCCGCGATGATCATGTCTATTGTGAAATTCTGCCCTATACCGTTTCCATAGATCGGATCCGCCAGGGTCAATATCGGGGCATTATCTTTACCGGTGGGCCCAACAGCGTGACAGGAGAAAATGCGCCGCGCTGTCAGCCAGAGCTGTTTGAGCTGGGCATTCCGATTCTGGGAATCTGTTATGGCGCCCAATTGATGACCGTCATGCTGGGCGGCCAGGTCATTACGCCCGATAAAAGGGAATATGGCCGGGTGCCGATCGAACTGGAACCGGCCAGCCGCCTCTTTTCTGCAGTCGAGGCGAGAACCAGCTGCTGGATGAGCCATACCGACCATATAGCCGGAATGCCGGCAGGGTTCCGGATAACCGGCTATACGGCTTCCTGCCCGGTTGCCGCCATGGAAGATGCCGGCCGCCGGTTTTACGCCGTGCAGTTCCACCCGGAAGTTCAGCATACGCCGGAAGGCAGTAAAATGCTGCACCATTTCCTTTATGATATCTGCGGCTGTACCGGCGAATGGCAGATGTCAACTTTTGTCAAAGATACGGTCAGGAATCTGAAGGAACGGATCGGCGACCGAAAAGTGCTGTGCGCGATGTCCGGCGGCGTCGATTCTTCTGTAGCGGCTTTTCTGGTTCATCAGGCGGTCGGCCATCAGCTGACTTGCATTTTTGTCGATCACGGCCTGCTGCGCAAGGGTGAAGGAGATTCGGTCGAAAAGATTTTCAAACAGAAATTCGATATGAACCTGATCCGGGTCAATGCCCAGAAACGATTTTTAGACCGGCTGGCCGGAGTCAGCGACGCCGAACGGAAACGGAAAATCATCGGTGAAGAATTTATTCGCGTATTTGAAGAAGAAGCTGAGAAAATCGGAAAAGTCGATTTTCTGGTTCAGGGCACGATTTATCCGGATGTCATCGAAAGCGGCGCCGGCGATGCCGCGGTCATCAAAAGCCATCACAATGTAGGCGGCTTGCCGGATGACATCGGTTTTGAAGCGATCATCGAACCTCTGCGCAATCTGTTCAAAGATGAAGTGCGGCGGGCCGGCCTGGAACTCGGCATACCGGCGGATCTGGTCTGGCGGCAGCCCTTTCCGGGCCCTGGATTGGCAATCCGCATCATCGGTGATGTCACAGAAGACAAGTTGGCCATTTTGCGGGACGCGGACGCTATTTTCCGCGAAGAAATCGCGCTGGCCGGCCTGGATCGGGACATTCACCAGTATTTTGCCGTCTTGCCCGGCATTTACTCCGTCGGCGTCATGGGCGATGAACGCACCTATGATCAGACGATCGCTCTCCGCGGCGTGACAACAACGGATTTTATGACTGCCGACTGGGCGCAGATCCCTTATGACCTGTTGGCGAAAATATCCAACCGGATTGTCAACGAGGTCCGTCAGGTCAACCGGGTTGTCTATGATATTACCAGTAAACCGCCGGCAACCATCGAATGGGAATAAGCCGGAAGAGCAAACTGTGAGATCAATAGCAGGGAGGATGCACATGAAGTACATTTTTGTAACCGGAGGAGTCGTTTCGGGACTGGGAAAAGGAATTACGGCCGCGTCTTTGGGCCGTTTGCTGAAAGCCCGGGGTATCCGGGTAACCATGCAGAAATTCGATCCTTATCTGAATGTCGATCCGGGGACCATGAATCCTTACCAGCATGGCGAGGTGTATGTTACCGATGACGGCGCGGAAACCGATCTGGATCTGGGGCATTACGAACGTTTTATCGACGAGAGTCTGTCGCAGAACAGCAATGTTACTTCCGGCCGGATCTACTGGGCCGTTATCCAGAAAGAGCGCAAGGGCGATTACCAGGGCGGCACAGTCCAGGTCATCCCGCATATTACCAACGAAATCAAGGACCGGATCAGAAAAGGCAAAGCCGGATATGATGTGGCGATTGTCGAAATCGGCGGTACGATCGGCGATATCGAGGGCCTGCCGATTATCGAGGCAACCCGGCAGTTTGCCGCCGAAGTCGGCCGTCAGAATTGCCTGTTCATCCATGTCACGCTGGTTCCTTATCTCGCTGCTTCCCACGAACAAAAAACAAAACCGACCCAGCACAGCGTCAAAGACTTGCTCAGTCTGGGTATTCAGCCGGATATCATCGTCTGTCGTTCCGAGATCCCCATCAGCCACGAGCTGAAAAGCAAAATCGCTTTATTCTGCAATGTTCCGCAAGACTGTGTCATTGAAAATCTGGATCTGCCGCTTTTATATGCCGTTCCGCTTGCCCTGGAGAAAGAAGGGCTGGCTGAGATTGTCTGCCGCCGTTTCGGATTCCCGGCTGTCGAGCCGGATCTGAAAGCCTGGCGCGAGATGGTCGACGCGCTGATTAATCCCGAGCACAAGGTCCAGATTGCCCTGGTCGGCAAGTATGCCGCGCTGCACGACTCATATCTGAGCATCGTCGAGTCCTTGACTCACGGCGGCGCCGGCATCCGGGGCCGGGTGGAAATCAAGTGGATCGATGCCGACGATGTGACGGAAGATACGGTAGATTCCTGCTTATCCGATGTCGACGGCATTCTGGTTCCGGGCGGCTTCGGCACCCGGGGTATCGAAGGCAAGATCCTGGCCGCCCAGTATGCCCGGGAACATAAAGTGCCTTATTTTGGCATTTGCCTGGGTATGCAGATTGCGATTATCGAATTTGCCCGCCATATTCTGGGCTTTCAAGATGCGCACAGCGCTGAATTCCAGCCGCAGACCCGCTATCCGGTTATCGATCTGATGCCGGAACAGATGGATGTCGACCAAATGGGCGGCACCATGCGTCTGGGGCAGTACCCCTGTGTGCTGAACGAGCAGTCGAAAGCTTATTCCGTTTATCAGGAAAGTCTGATTCACGAACGCCACCGCCACCGCTACGAAGTCAATAACGATTTTCGCGATGCGTTGACGGCCGGCGGCATGTTGATCAGCGGCACATCGCCGGATAATCGGATCGTCGAGATGATGGAATTGCCCGATCATCCCTGGTTTGTCGGCTGTCAGTTCCATCCGGAGTTCAAATCCCGGCCCAACCGTCCGCATCCGTTATTCGCCGGCTTTGTCAAGGCGGCGCATGAATACCGTAAGCTCCGTTTCAGCCGGTAGAATCCAGTTGACGTCAAGACCGGGGCCGCTTACGCAGCCTCGGTTTTGCGTTTTGGTCATTGTTCCAAATCAACTGCGCCAAATTGGTAATTTTGGCGAAATTTGTTTTAATGCATTGCCATATCCTTGTAAAATATGGTATAGTTATGCCAAATTGGCCAATTTCAAATGATCGATCCACAGTTGCGACATACTGCGGATTATTATTGAACAACTCACCTTAATTCTGTATTTTGTGTGTATCAGAAAGAAGGAATTTGCGAATGCTTTGGCCGATTTTCTCCATCATTGTGTCATTTCTTGCTTTCGGTGTGGCCGCGTATTTTTACCACTGGGTAAACGCCCTGCCGACAGCAGAGGGCAATATTGCCGAAATTGGCGGCTTGATCCGCGCCGGCGCCTACACGTTTTTAAAGACCGAGTATAAGATGCTGGCTCGTTTTGCTGCTGTAGCTGTTATTTTGATTATTCTCTTTTTCCCAGCCCCAATCTGGAAAGGCGAACCCCTGGAAAATGTCATGATGGCTTTGTCCTATATTATGGGTTCAGTGCTTTCAGCATTAGCCGGCTGGGTCGGCATCAGCGTTTCCACGATCGCTAATGTCAAAGCGGCCAGCGCAGCCCGTAAAGGTTTGGCTCCGTCATTTATGGCCGGTTTCCGCGGCGGCGCCGTCATGGGCATGGCCGTAGTCGGCACCAGCTTGCTGGGCGCCGCCGTCCTGCATATGGCTTTCCCGGAGGACCCGGAAATTGTCCTGGCTTTCAGCTTTGGCGCCAGCTCCCTGGCTTTGTTTGCCAAAGCCGGCGGCGGTATCTTCACGAAAACTGCGGACATATCCGCTGATCTGGTTGGCAAAGTCGAATTGGACATCCCCGAGGATGACCCGCGTAATCCGGCTGTTATCGCTGATAATGTCGGCGATAATGTCGGCGATGTCGCCGGTATGGGCGCCGATTTGTTTGATTCCCAGATCGCGGCTCTGGCTGCCGCCATTATTCTGGCTATCCCCATGAAGCAAGTCGACATCATCTTCTGTTTTGGCGGTATCGGACTTCTGGCTTCGATCATTGGCGTCCTGATCGCCCGTGTCGGCGATAAAGGAAATCCTGGCAAGGCTCTGAACAGAGGTACTTATATAACCAATTTGATTTTCTTTGTTCTGACCCTGGCTGCGACCTTGATCTTTAAATTCGACATCCATCTCTGGCTGGCAACGGCTATCGGCATGTTGGCCGGCGTAATCATTGGCTTTACATCCGAATTGTTTACCTCCGATACCGGCAAACCGGTCGAGAACGTAGCCCGCGCTTGCCAAAGCGGACCGGCTTTCACAATCCTCAGCGGCTTCTCATATGGCCTCCTGAGTTCTTTCCCGGCCATCATCGGCATTGCCGGCGCTTCATTGGCTGCTTATAAAGTCTGTCAGCCTCTGGGCGCCGATTATTCATTATTTGGCATCAGTCTGGCAGCCATCGGCATGTTGGCTGTTGTCGGCATGATCATTTCCAACGACGCGTACGGCCCGATCGTCGACAACGCCCGCGGCTTGGCCGAAATGGGCAAGCTGGGCGACAAAGTGCTGGAAATTACCGATGATCTTGACGCTGCCGGAAACACGGCAAAAGCCATTACCAAGGGCTTCGCCATCGGCGCCGCCGGTTTGACGGTTATCGCTTTGCTGGCCGCATATCAGGAAATCCTGCAAAAAGCCGGCGAAACAAATCTGGCATTTGATATTCTGGATCCGCTGGTCTTCTTCGGCTTGATGGTCGGCATCGCGGTCCCGGCGGTTTTCTCAGCCATGCTGATCATGGGCGTCGATCGCAATGCCCAGCGTATGGTTGGTGAAATCCACCGCCAGTTCGACACGATCCCCGGCCTGAAGGAAGGCAAAGAAGGCGTCAAGCCGGATTACAACAAATGCATTGATATTGCAACCATCGGCGCGCTGAAGGAATTGATTCCGGCCGGCCTGATGGCTATCCTGGTGACTTTGGCTGTCGGCTTTATCGGCGGCGTTCATGCCATAGGCGGCTTCCTGGCCGGCAATATCACCTCCGGCCTGTTGCTGGCGCTGTTGATGTCCAATGCCGGCGGCATGTGGGACAACGCCAAGAAGTACATCGAGTCCGGCCACTTCGGCGGTAAGGGTTCTCTGGCTCACAAGGCCGCTGTCATCGGCGATACCGTCGGCGATCCGTTCAAAGATACCGCCGGCCCGTCCCTGAATACCCAGATCACCGTTGTATCACTGGTTTCATCGCTGTCCGCGTCGCTGTTCATGGCTTTCTCGCTGTTCCATTAAGCAGCGGCAAACCCGGATTTGCGACATTCCCTTAACGTACAAAAATCCGCCCCGGTTTTCCGGGGCGGATCAGGGGTTAAGCACCCGGATAAAATACGGCATAACTGATTTTCATATCGGTTATGCCGTTTTTGATGACAGGCAGATCATTCGGACCGGAATCACCGTCCTATGAATCTCATAAAAGCGCCGCTGAATACGCTTTCAATCTGTTCTTTAGATATGCCCAGTTTCTCGTATATAGCCAGATCGCGCCCGATCCAATCCTTGGCATACTGCGTATTGTACTGCGACGCGATGTTATCCACGCCGAACATAATATTGGCAGTCCTCTCATATCCGATGAAAAAAAGCTTCTTAAGAGCGTCTTCGCGATATATCGGCGGCGTGCCGGGCGTGACGTCGATATACATCTCCGCGATCTGATCGCCAAGGGTTACGTTTGCCTTAAGGGCGTTCCATTTTCCGAAAACGGCCATCAGCTCATCACACCAGGGCCATGAAATATGGGCCATGGCAAACTTGAGTCCGGGTATGAAGAGCAGCGGTTCAAAACCGACCGGCCTGTTATACTGCGAGTCGGCGGCATAGCCGTACAAAATTCCGGAATGGAAAAGAATGGGCTTGTTTTTAGAGGCAATGTACGTCCAAACCTGCATGGGTCTGCCATCGCCCGGGAAAAAGCTGTTGCAAATGACTTTGAACCCGACGACGCCGCGCTCCACGGCCATATCGACTTGCTCAAGAGCCGTTGGCTCCGTCGGATCGATCCAGTAAAACGGATAAAGGCCGGGATCCTGATCTGTCGTGGCGAAAAGAAGGTCAAAACGTTCCCGGGTGCTTTTCACCTTTTCACCGTTTCCGATGAAAGAATTCGGAGGATCGCTCAGAACCGCCGCTCCGGCAAGCCCTGCCGCGTGGATTTTCTCAACAAGCGCTTCCGGGCTGTCCTGGCCGGGGCTTGTGCTCAAGTGCAGATGGCAATCGTACATTTTCATTTCTCTCCCTCCTTAATTTCTATCGGGATCTTCAGACAACGTAGGTTGTAGAAGCCGTCTTGCCGCCGTGGCCGGTCCAATTGGTATGGAAGAAGGAACCGCGCGGCTCGTCTGTCCGCTCATAAGTATGAGCGCCAAAATAGTCGCGCTGGGCCTGAAGGAGATTAGCCGGCAGGCGGTCGCAGCGGTAACCGTCATAATAAGCCAGAGCGGCGCTGAATGCCGGCATGGGCACGCCGGCTTCGATAGCCCGGACCAGCGTCCGCCGCCAACCGTTCTGGGCGTTGGCCAGGCGTTCCTGGAAAAATGGAGCCAACATCAGATTGGCCAGCTCCGGCCGGCTCTGGAACGCTTCGCTGATGCGGTCCAGGAAGACCGAACGGATAATGCAGCCGCCGCGCCAGATCGCGGCGATGCCGGCATAATCCAAATTCCAGCCGTATTGGACGGCTGCCGCCCTGAGCAAAGCGTAACCCTGGGCATAAGAAACAATCTTAGCCGCATAGAGGCCTTGCCGCAGATCGTCAACCAGATCCCTGGTTTCCGGCCGGACAGCGCCGTCGGGGCCTTTCAGGATAGCGGCGGCTGCCGTGCGCTCCTCTTTTTGAGCGGATAAGCTGCGCGCCATCACGGCTTCGGTAATTAAAGTCAGGGGGATGCCGCGGTCCAGGGCGGCGCCCACCGTCCATTTACCGGTTCCCTTCTGGCCGGCGGCGTCAAGAATTTTCTCAACCAGCGGCTGGCCGTCCTGATCGGCATATCCGAGAATATCGGTTGTGATGCTGATCAGATAGCTGTCCAGTTCACTTTTATTCCAGTCCGCAAAAATGGCCTGCATTTCCGGTATGGAGACTCCGGAATGCTTCATCAGATGATAGGCCTCGCAGATCAACTGCATATCGCCGTATTCGATGCCGTTGTGCACCATTTTGACAAAATGTCCGGCTCCATTATCGCCGATCCAACAGCAGCAAGGCGTTCCGTCGCCGGCTTTGGCCGCGATGGCGGTAAACAGCGGTTCGATAACCGGCCAGGCCGCGGCCGACCCGCCGGGCATGATGCTCGGACCGAGCAGCGCGCCTTCTTCACCGCCGGAAACACCGCTGCCGACATAAAGCAGGCCGGCAGCTTCCACCTTGGCCACCCGGCGCATAGTATCTTCATAAAAAGAATTGCCGCCGTCGATAATGATATCGCCCGGTTCGAGCAGCGGGATCAACTGATCGACCAAATCATCAACCGGCTGTCCGGCCTTGATCATCATCATGACGCGGCGCGGTTTCTTCAAGCCGGCCGTCAGTTCAACCAAAGTATGCGCGCCGCGTATGCTTTTCCCAACGGCGCGGCCGGCAAGAAAGTCATCGACACGCTGGACGCTGCGGTTAAAAACAGATACGGCAAAACCGTGATTGGCCATATTCAGGACCAGATTCTCACCCATGACGGCCAAGCCGATCAAGCCGATATCAGACAGCTCCGCCGGTTTTGATGATAAAGACATGATAATTTCCTCCTTATGTGCAACCCGATAAAACTATTTGTCATCATTTTACCGCATTATCCGTTAAATTGCATCGCTTGTCTGATATCATAAACTTGAGTGAAACCAGACTCTTTAACAATTCCGGGAAAACGATTATATTAAAATCAAAAGCCATGGATGGCCGCTCCACGAACGTCATTGTTATCACAGAGGAGGAAATAATCATGTCCAGAACCATTCAACCGAAACAGATCTGCCAGATTTGTCATAAATTCATGAATGAAACGGAATTAATACCGGCGCGGTCGATTGCCCAATCGGTAACGCAAACGATTAAAGAAGAAAACCCGGATTGGTCCGAAAACGGGTTTATCTGTTACGCCGACCTGAATCATTACCGGACGGAACATATCAAAGAAATTCTAACTCATGAACGCGGCGAATTATCTGAACTGGAAACCGAAGTCGCCCACAGTCTTACCGAACAGGAGCTCTTGTCGCAAAACATCAACAGCGAATTTGAGAACCGGCTGGATCTCGGCGCCCGCGTGGCCGACAAGGTCGCCACTTTTGGCGGCAGCTGGAAATTTATTATTATTTTCGGTTCGGTTATTCTGATTTGGATCGCTATCAATTCCCTGGCCCTTATTTATAAAGTCTTTGACCCTTATCCCTTCATTCTGTTGAATTTATTATTATCATGCCTGGCGGCGATTCAGGCGCCGATCATTATGATGAGCCAGAACCGTCAGGAATCGAAAGACCGGCTGCGTTCCGAACACGATTATAAAGTTAATTTAAAAGCCGAACTGGAAATCCGCCACCTAAACGAGAAACTTGATCACATGATCAACCAGCAATGGCAGAATTTACTGGAAACTCAGCAAATCCAACTGGAAATGCTGGAGGAACTGATGTTGCGCAGCAAGGCCAAATAGGCGGCGCAATTCAGCGATCCAGCGCTTTTAGCCTGTCGATGGTTTCGGCATCCACATCCTCCGGCCGGGTCCGGGCTCCGGATCCTGCTGTTTTCCAGATCTGCCAGGTTTCCCGGTGTTCGGCTGTCTCGCCGGGCGCCAGGTTCTGCAGCGGCCCCAGGGTCTCGATTTCAGAAAACTGACCGCAGGTATATAATTCGATCGACGAACCATGATCCGGATAAGGCAGATCCTGCTGCCGGTCGTATTGTTTGATGAAGATATAACCTTGATTCTGATAGGCAACCCACCGGGCATCGCAGCAAAGGCCGACTTTAAAAGGCCTCTGTATACCGGTGTCCTGGCGCAGCCGGATCAGTTCGCCGTCGCAGATAAAACGCGGATCCCCTAAAAGTGTATGAGGCCAAAAGCTTAAGCCCAGATTCGGCAGACAGGGATCCTCGGCCTGATGCGGCCGCGGCCGGACTATAGAGCAGCCGCCGGGCGCCATGGCCGAAATCGCCCAGGCGGAAAGAACAACCGGCCATAAGCCGCAATTTTTAATACGGTGGATAACCTCAACCCGGCTGCCGGACGGCTCCAAAACGACAGCCAGGCTCTTCTGCAGTCGGGTAGCGGGCTCTTCGGACTGAGTCAGGACTAAACCGTTCTCGATCTCGCGAACATCGACCGGATTGTTGTCTGGACAATAAGTCCGGCCCATCTGCTCCGGACTGTGCCACAGCCGGTGTCCGCCATAAATACGCCATTGCTCTCCGCCGGTCCGGCTGTTGTCTTCTGTTGATTCGTAAAAAAGATTAGGCTCGCTCAGATAGCTAAAATGAAGGACGCGGGGACCAAACGCCGCCGGCATAAGCAGCTCGACCTGGTCATTGGCCAAACGAAGCACCTGCGGCCAGCCTCGATATGATCGTTCTTCGCGGGTAATCACGGTTATCAGGCCTCCTTGAAATGACGGACAGAATCGCGGATGATCAGATGATCGGAAGCGACTGTCAGACACTCCGGTTTTTCGCCGTTGATGCGGCGGATGATCATATCCATGGCCAATCCGCCCATGTCTGCTTTATCGATCCGAACGGTAGTCAAAGCCGGTTCAATATATTGAGAGAGCAAAATGTCGTCAATCCCGATAAAAGACAGATCCTCCGGAATCCGCATCCCGTGGGCGCGGGCGCATTTCATAGCGCTGATCGCGAACAGGTCGGTGGCGCAGAAAACGGCCGTCGGCATCTCGCCGGACTGGAAAATCCGTTCCATACAAGCATAAGCCGATTGTTCCTCGACCGCGTCCATCTGGATCCAGCCGGAAGGAATCGCCAAGCCGTGATGGGACATAGCCTGCCGGTAACCGTTAAACACCTGAGTATAAAAATTCGGCACGAAACTGGAACTGATAAAAGCGATCTGTTGATGGCCGTAACTGATCAAAAATTCGGTAGCGGTACGGGCGGCGCATTCATAGTCAACTTTGATCATAGCAAATTCTTCCTGATCCGGATGCGCGTCGATGACGACGCAAGGAATGCCGCGGTTTTCGATCTCCTGCAAGAAAGAACTCTGGGCGTCCTGAAAGAAAATGATCCCGTCCGTATCCTGATTCTCAATGATGCCCGGCAATTGCAGATCCTTCCCGCTTTGTCGGATATCGGTAAAAATAACGTTATAACCGTAAACTTTACTCCGTTCCAACAGCCCGCGGGCAATTTCGAAATAAAAAAGATTGCTGAACGGCGAAGAATCGTTGGCCATGACGATGCCGATATTAAAGCTCTTCTTCATGATCAGCCGGCGGGAGCTGATGCTGGGTTTAAACTGCGTCTGTTCAACGATTTTGAGAACCTTTTCACGGGTCGCCGGGCTGACGCCTTTTTTCCCGTTAATAACAAAAGAAACGACAGTCGGCGAAACGCCGGCCATTTTGGCAATATCTTTAATGGTTAATGATCCCATGACGGATCCCTCATTTCCTGATACAAAACGTTTTGCATATCTTAACACTTTTTCCCGCGCCGGGCAAGGATTGTAAACGACCAGGACCATTGTCGATCCGACCGGCGAAAATATCCAATCGACGTTTACCTATGACTTAATGGGGAATAAACTCAGCGCAACAGACGGCGAAAATCATACCACACAATATGCCTATGACGGCGACTCGAGACTGACCGGCGTTTCCCAGGCGGTCGGTACCCATACGTTAACCACAAGCTACACATACGATATTGAAGAAGGCGGGTACATAAAAAACAGCGTGACCGATGCCGAAGGGCACGTGACACAGACCTGGTTTGACACGCTCGGACACAAGGTCAAGGACCTCAACGCCGGCGATACGGGCGACAGCGCCGAGATACTGACCGGGTATGCCTATGATGCCAACGGGCAGGTGACGCTCGTCACCCGCAATGACAGCACCAAGGAGAAATACACATATGACTGCTTGGGCCGGAACACCCGCGTCGATTATTACGAAGCGGCAGAAAATCCGGCAAATCCCAGCGATGATTACATCGTCTATGAATATAACGCCAACGGCCAATTGACGTTAAGCAGCAGTTACAGAAGTTCAACCCAGGAATCGACCGCCTATTCCTATGACAATATGGGGCGTGCCTGTCAAATCGTTGAAGGAGACCTGCAAAACGGCGGCTTAAGCGTCAATTACACTTATGACAATGCCAACCGGGTGACTCAAATCAACTACAGCAAGGACAATACGCTGCGCAAGCTTGGCTATGCCTATGACGCGTACGGCCGGATCTGGAAGATCACGCTTGCGCTGGGAACCGATCCGGCAGACACCATCCGGGAATATGTCTACAAAACCAACGGAGATCTGGACCATGTCAA
>JAYFQE010000015.1:0-326000 GCA_034927345.1 Clostridiaceae bacterium | reverse complement strand
GTTAAGCTGTATAATCTTCTCAGACATGATTCGTTCTCCTTTGCTCGGTTAATGTTTGGGTCGCTTCTTACATTTTACCAAGCGAGAACGAGTCATGTCGTTCTATTTTTCAAAGTGCGCAATTTCAGGATACGTCATCTTCTCGTGATAGCATTCTAGTATTTCATTGAATCCACTCAGCTTCAACATCGGATGATCCATTGAAATATAAACAATCTTTTTGGGATTTATCTTCTTATCCAGAAGCTTTTCAATCATTTGATATTGTATCGTTGTTTTCCCGACGCGTCGTGCTCCCGTCAAAATAATAGAACGACGAACATTCGATTGTTCAAAACGTTTCATCGCTTCATAATCGGATCTCTTTTTAACCGCTTTTTATATTTTTTGATAAGTTGGATGAGCTCATCGAATGAACAAATCTTCCAGTAACCGGTCTGATGTTCGGAATTACCATCAGCTCCGGGAAGGCAACGTGCCGTATGAGAAATTGGGTAGGAGAAAATGTAAAAATATTTACAGCAATGATCTTGACAACTACCATTACGGCCCCGGGTCCGGACCAACAAAAACAATCTCATCACCAATCATATAAAAATTATAAATTCCTTGTTTATCATACTCAGATAGTATAGCATCTTGTTTTTCTTGATATGTTTCATATCCTGAATATTCATTGCTGGCAAAAACCGTGCCTAATCCACCTCTATGGTTTTGAAATTTAACTTCCGTATTGATAAAATATCCTTTGCCGTCGGCCGAACCTTCTCCATTCCAGTCAGGATTAATGGCCATTCTATCAATAGAAAAAATAAAATAGATGGTCTCATCAATTGTTTCGATGCGAATACTTTGCAGGACGCCCGGAAATATGTCAACTAAACTTTTCTCGGTGTACATTTTTTGAAGCAACTCGTCGATGTGATAATTGTTTAATAATGGTAATATACTAGCCGTTTCAATTTTCTCCTCCAAATCACTGACTTCATGTTTCAGTATTTTATTCTCATTTATTAGTTCCGTATTCTCTTTCTCTAGTAAAATTTTTTCTTCATTTGAAGATGTATTTTCTGTAGTTGATAGGCTCGAAGTACTTATAATAGAATTATCTGTTTCCTTAAGAGAGCATGCTGTTCCTACAAATAAGAATAAGAAACAGATAATAAGCAAAATATAGAATTCCCATTTCATTACCTCTTTCTTGTATAGACTTTGGCAGTAATGACCCTTACGGTAAGAATCAGAAGCAACAAATCAGATGACTAGCACCCTGTAACACTTAATTATGCTCTCTTCCTTTTGGGAGTACTCATAATAAGATTTATTCCGCTAAATCCCAATACAACTGATGATAATTCGACTGAATTCAGCAACACACTAAAAGAATCTTTAAGGGATGGCATTATGTTGCCGGAAAAAGGTAAAACCATTAAGACTATCATGGAAATAAAAGCTACACTTGAGATTAAGAAGCTTCCTCTATTGCCTGTCCATGCTCCGGCTGTCACACCGATTAACACATCTAAAATAATAATCATTACTGCGTTCAATAAAATGTTATCGAATAATTTGATTGATGAATTAATAACGGGTCCCATGGATGACCTGGCAATGATTAACCCAATAGTCAATACTACGAGAACAAGTTTAAAAATAATAGTCCTTCGCGTTAATTGTAAATCATACTCCTTCATATCAATTTCCTTTCATTTACTGATAAACGATACAATTAAGGTTACTATCGTTAACGCTGTTGCTTCATATAAAATAGAACCGTTATCAATTAACTCAATCTGCTTTACGTTATATACTGTATCAACATTGCTGTTTTCAGGAATTTCCACATTGTTTGCGAACATTGCCTTTATATCTGGGTCAATTTTTTCTGAATTCTTAATTTTACCATTAATGTAATCATCGTACAAAGCAACGATTTCAGGGCCGACACCTTCTTCAGCATAAATACCATCTGCAAGAACCGTCTTATTAATGGGCTTAGTAAATGAAGTTGAACTGATTGGAAAAACATTAAAATACACATGGAAATAGCCGCTGCTTTTTCATATCGTCCTCCTTTAAGTGTTAATAATCTAATAAAACGATACAATTGATAAATAATCGTTTAAACAGGTGATAATATAAATAATTGTAATCCTTCGTGCCGATTATCTTTTAAAATAATACCTTGTCGACTTGATACTATGTTATGAATTATAATCTTATTAATTATTTTGTCAAATTATTATTGGATTATAATTATATTTTATTAATTATAATTTAAAAGTATTTATTGTTTTAATAAACCTATAACTAGGTGCCCGGTAACCTTTCTGATACTCAACTTCGCGGCCTTACGGCCTTAATTCGTATCAGAAAGGTTACCGGGCACTAAAATATAGAGTTTTAGGTTACCGCAAAAACCCAATTCGATAAACATAAAATTCGCTTCTAAACCACCCCTCTATAGTATCACTTGGGCAACAGAAAGAACCACCGGACACATATGACTAGAGTTTTAGGTTTAGCTAAACCCCATACAATCAACTTAAAATCCGCTCCCACCTGCCCTCTATCGTATCGCCTGGACGGTGAACCAATCTGAGGAGCTCCGCAGATCGAAGATCGAGGACACGACGAAGATTGATTCACCGTCCAGATCCATGACAAGGCTTGATCAATCGTCCAGGCCCTCTGTTTTTGTGGAAAGTGGTAGAAATCGAGGATGATTCCAGGCAATTTATAGGGTTTTTGTTAAAAAAGGGAACGAAGGAAGTTAAACGGCATTTACAACGAAACGCTGCGTCTGATATGTTCTAAGAGTCATCGATGCTTTTTCTGTTCATGTTCATAAAAACAAAACCAAAGAGGAAAGACATGAAGACTGATGTAACCAAAACACAGACCTATACGGTTTCCAAAGTGATTAAAAGCGAAGGCGCGCTCTATTTAATGGCGCTGCCGGCCATTATCCTGGTATTTGTATTCTGCTACATACCCATGTACGGCGTGCTGATGGCTTTTCAGAATTATGTGCCCGCAAGGGGCATATTGGGCAGCACCTGGGTCGGATTAAAGCATTTCGTGTCTTTTTTTCGAGATCCTTTTTGTTGGAGAATCGTCAAAAACACGGTGTTTTTAGGTCTATATTCTCTGCTTTTTTCATTCCCGGCGCCCATTATGCTGGCGCTGATCCTTAATGAACTGAAACAAGGGCCCTTTAAACGCACGTCGCAAACGATATCTTATATGCCTTACTTTATATCAACGGTTATTATTGTCGGATTGATGAAGGAGATATTCTCCTTGTCCGGTGTGGCAAACGATATTATCAAGCTGTTTGGCGGCGAAGCGGTCAGCTTCATGGAGCGTCCGGAATGGTTCCGATTGATGTATATAGGATCAAATGTATGGCAGAGTATCGGATATTGTTCCATTCTGTATTTGGCGGCGATTTCCGGAACAAATCCGGAGCTTTACGAATCGGCGATCCTCGATGGGGCATCACGCTGGCGGCAGATGATATCGATCACCATTCCCTGTATTGCGCCGACGATCCAAATCATGTTTATCTTTGCAGTTGGAGGCATACTGGGAAATGATTTTCAAAAAATCCTGCTTATGTACTCTGAAACCAATTACGAGACGGCCGATGTGATATCCACCTATGTGTATCGAAGGGGTTTGCTTGGCGGACAATACAGCTATTCTGCAGCAGTAGGCTTGCTGACATCAGTTTTATCTTTCGCGATATTATGGATTACGAACACGATCAATCGTAAGGTTGGAGCCGAGAGCTTTTTCTGATATTGAGAATAAGTTTGAAAGGAATACTGATTTACATGAACGAAAAATACGATAATTACAATGCGCCCCAAAAGTCTGCTATCAGAAAACTCGGAACCATTAAATGCGATGTCGTTGAAACGACACCTGTCGTTTTCCATGATAGGCTTTATCGGCTTGAGTATTTTCGCGCGCATAAACATAACGAGTCAAATTCTTCTGAAACGACACATCTCCATTTTGTGGATACCTATACCAACCAAGCGACAAAGCCCTTTGCCCAAAATCACCATTTCGGGACGGCGTTTGTCGACGGTGATTTCATGTATGTATCCGCCACCGCAGATAGCGGTATCGATAAAACATATGACGACTGGGGCGGAGATACCGTGAATATCTTCCGTTCAGCTGACCTTGAAAATTGGGAATTATACGGAAGCCTTGCTGTTGAAGGAAATAATATTTTCAACACAGGTCTGTGTAAGCTCAATCATCGATATACCATGCTCCTTGAGGTCGCAAAACCTATTCAGTTCTGTTTTCGATTTGCCCAGTCGACAGATCTGAAACACTGGACGCTCCTTCCGGAAGACTTTTTCTTCCAGAAAGGCCGTTATGCCGGAGGACCCGCAATCTATACGCTGCCGGATGATCCGCATTATTATGTCCTTTATCTCGAGGCAAATCCGGGGCCGTGTTATACAAACTGCATCGCCCGCAGCAAGAATCTTATAGACTGGGAATATAGCCCGATCAATCCTGTGCTCATGTTTGACGCGCATGAGGATAAGAAAATCGCCAATCCGTACTTGACTAAACGCGAGCGCGACAGAATTGAAAGAGCGTTGGATATCAACAACAGCGACCTGGAATTATGTGAATTTCTGGGCAGAACCATCCTGTATTATAGCTGGGGCTGCCAGCAGGGAATCGAGTTTTTAGCTGAGGCTTGCTATGAAGGCTCAATGAAGGATTTTTTACAAGGTTTTTTTGATTCATAACAAGCTGGTCATTCATAGCGTATGACTTTTAAAATACATGAATTTATAACGCATAGAACATATGGGTTAAATCATGACGCTGTCGGAATTATTTCCCGACTCAGTTTATGATACAGGGAGGAACAAGATGCATTATAAAGAATCCTTCAGTGAGAAGGCCGGCAGGATGACGATATATATCGTGGTTATCATGCTAACGATGGCATTTATTTATCCCGTCATTTATTGTCTGTCGATGTCCTTATCGGATTCAACGATACTCGGCGGGCAAAATATCGGGCTTTTGCCGAAGGGCTTTTCGTTTTCTTCATACCAGTATTTGTTAAGCAGCAACAAGATGTTCCAATACTATATGAATACCATATTGTATGCTGCGGTCGGCACATTGATAACCCTGCTCACGACAAGCTTGATCGCCTATTCTTTGTCTGTTCCCGTGTTTTCGGCGCGTAAGCCGGTGACGATATTTCTTGTCATAACCATGTTCTTTTCCGGCGGCCTGGTCCCCTATTATCTTCTGATCCAGCGCATGGGTTTGATGGATACCATCTGGCCGATGGTCCTGCCCGGAATCAGCGCCTATAACGTGATGATTTACAAGACTTTTTTTAAGCAGATTCCAAGTTCGCTCAAGGAAGCCGCGAAAATTGACGGAGCCGGTCATTTCAGAGTGCTTTTCACCATCATTCTTCCCCTTTCAAAGTCGCTTCTGGCGACCATGGCCTTGTTTTCCATTGTCGGGCATTGGAATAGTTATATCAACGCAGTACTCTATCTCAGAAGTCCGGAGAAGTATCCGATTCAGATGTTCTTGCGCAGTTTATTGGTCACGCTTGACATGAGAGAAGAAGATATTTTCGGCGGTGATGCGGCGATGCAGATGATGACCAGTTCACGCACCGTTAAATGTGCCGGCGCGATGATCGCGATGATTCCTATTCTTTGTATCTATCCCTTTATGCAAAAGTACTTTGCCAAGGGCGTCATGGTGGGATCCGTCAAGGGATGATGATATAAACCGTGATAAACGGGATATATAAAATTATTAAAAGGAGAAATGCAAAATGAAACGAAGAATCATGGCCACTTTACTGGCAGTCATGCTGGTAATCTCTGTGGCGGGCTGCGCCAATGCCGCCACAAGCACCACCGTGGGCAGCAGCAGCGCGACGTCGGAGAAAACAACATCGCAGGCCACAGGCACCGCAGCGGCAACTGAAGCGCAGAATGCCGGCCTCCTCCCGTATACGGGCGATGAGGTTACCTTCAGTTATTTCTGGTTTGATACCGGCGCCGATTATACCGACGAGACGCTGCCGATTGTCAAAGCGCTTAATGAAAAGCTCGGCAACATCCGCCTGGATCTGGAAATTCTTTCCTATGCCGATTACCAGACAAAAGCCCCGCTGCTTCTTGCCGGCGGCGAAATCCCTGATTTAATGCTTCTTAATAACGTATACAGCTATCTTTCAACCTATGGTCAGAACGGAATCTTTCTTGACTACGCTCCCTTGATGAAAGAATATATGCCCAATGTTGACAAGTATGCGCAAAATATAACCATGTATAAGACGCTTCAGGATACGGCGGGACATCAGTATGCGCTTCCGCTGAATGTCACGACGCAGGATCGCGTCATGCAATCCTGGGTGGCGAACAAAACGCTGCTCGATGAATTGAATATCAAAATTCCCGAAACGCAGGCAGAATTTCTTGACGCTTGCCGCAAGGTTAAAGCCGAGAAAGATATTACGCCCATTCAGCGCCGGGACGGTCTAGTTGCCCTGATGTCCTCAATGTCCCTGATGTTTAAAAATCGCGGTGATATGTCGCTTGCTTATTATCCGGCCGAAAACAAATGGGATTTTGGTCCGGCAAGAGGAGACAGCGAGCTAAAGGGTTTTCTGACGTTTATGAATACTCTGTGGACAGAAAATCTGATCGACCACGAAATCAATACACAAACCGAAGACCAGGTATTTGATTTTCTGTACGGCGGCAAATTTGCTTTCACGCATGATTACCAATCCAGATTCTCTCATACCAAGACCAATTTCTCATTACCGTTCAGCGCGGAATCCGATTTTGAAATCCAGCTGTTCCCGACGCCCCGCGGAACAGACGCGTACATCACGGTTGACCAGTCTTCCGACGGCGTTTGCAATTGGGCTTGCTTCACCAGCGCAAATACCAAGCATCCGGAATTGCTTGCCGCTTGCATCGACACGCTGTTCAGCGACGATGTTGCTACGCTGGCCTATTTCGGCATTGAAGGCGAGTCCTACACCGTTGGAGACGACGGTCTCAATTACTATAAAGACGACGTTGTCAGCACCGCGTATGGCAATTTCAAAGGAACCAAGACCATGTCCGATTTTGGTTACTGGCGGAGCCCGTGGCTGAGAGGATTCGGTATCTGCGATGCGCGCGCCGTACGCATGATCGAAGAGAGTCCGGAAATTTATAAAGCGATCGACAGTCAGATGGCGTTGCTCGATTCCGGCAAATTGACTCCGGCCTATAATTATGGTTATCCGACCTTGACCGAAGAAGAAAACACGGAAATTTCAGACATCACCGCGCCGGTCAATACATATCTTAACGAATGCATCGTCAAGTTCATCATGGGCGACATGAGTCTCGACAAAGATTGGGATACCTTTATGACGAAGCTTGCCGGCTACGGCGATATGGATAAGGTCTGCGAAATCCTCAACAGCAAAGGAATGGCCAAATTCTCCGGCAGCTGGCGGTAAACAGAAGATTGTTTCTGCAGTTTGTATATAATAGGTAGTATCGTCACAGATAGAAGATTTTGAGGTGTACCGATGAACAAAAAGTATAAATTGGTACAAATTTTGAAGAAGTACAAGCTGCGGAGCTTCTATTTACAATTACTTGTTATGGTGGTGACGCTGACAGCTGTTTTTGCAGCTGTCAGCATTGCCGTGTTGTACTATCTGCGCGGCACGATGATTGAACGGGAAAGAGAAGCGCAGGAAATCAATCTCGAATACAGTATTGAACAATTTAATAACGTGATCGACAAATCGTATCAGGCGATAAACTCAATCGTCGGAAATCGCGGCGTCGTGGATGAATTGTTTCATTATGACCGGAATATCCAGTCTTATGAAGATAACAAGGAGATAACAGACGTTATTTCCAAGCTCTATATGGTTTACATCGCGGATAAAAACATCAAAAATGTTTTTATCGCGCAAGAAAAATATGACTTTGTCATTGATCAGAACGGTGTAACCAATCAGTCTTTATATTTCGAAAAATATTTTGGCGGCCAGGCGACGGTCTGGCAGGAACTTGTCAAGGAACGCCACCGTTTTACGCTTCGGATGAACGAAGACGGCTCCTCCATATATGTCTTGCAATCAATCTTTTCGGGCAACGTAAAATTCGCGACGCTCTGCATGGAAATTAATATCAATAAGCTGCAGGATATGGAAACCTTTCGTGAATTCATCAAGGATCGCATTGTCTGCATCACGGATGCCAAGATGAACATCATCGGCTACCTTTCAGAAAAGCGAGATGATAAGCTGATTCACCTGGCTATTAAAAATGACGATGTGAACGGGTATCTTGTTCTCAGCGGCGGCACCTCGACAAAGGAATTGAATATTATTACGCTTACGCCAATAGAGATGATAACGGGCGAGATAAAAATTTCACTCGCCATCTCGTTGATCATCATTGCCGCGACGATGTTTTTAGGTATTATTATATCCTTTTGCATAGCCGGACATATATACCGGCCGCTGTATAACGCGGCCGATCTGATCGTAACCGCCGGAAACCGCAGCGGGGATAATGAATTTGCCGTCATCGAGCATAATGTCAATGCGATTCTTGAAAATAACCGTACGATGACGGAACTGGTTACGCGCAGCACGCCGATGATCCTTGAGTCCGTGTTCAGAAAGCTTATTGAAGATCCGGAAAGTGATAAGGGCTTGGAAGATATGTTGAGCACCTTGTCCATCGAGCTGCGCGATGGCGATTATATGGCCGTTGTTATCTATGCCAATCAGGTGAACGACGATATTGAAGAGGCGATAAAACGTTTCTTTACTGACGGCGTTGTATCAGTCTTTAAGCGTCATAAGGAAGAATATGTGCTGATTTTCTATATCCAGCACGAATTGTCGCGGGATGTTATCCTCCGGCAGTGTACGATGATGCTCAAGGACACGAATACAATTATCGCCGCGGGCAGGCAATATCACGATGTGTACGGCATAGGCAAGTCCTACTTCGACGCGGTGCGAGCCCTTGACAGCAGGAAAGCGGGGCTTTGTGAAACAGAAGTTTTTGATGCTGATTATGATTATAAATATATCGGATATGAGCTGCCGAGCAATATCGAGAGTATGCTGTACAATTATATCATCTCGGGAAACAGCCAATTGGTTATAGAAACAATCAAGAATTCGCTGAAAAACAATCTCGACCGGGAAATTAGTTTTAAGGAATACTTGCAGCTTATCAGTGTGTACGAATTATATCTGACGCGGGTTTATGAAAACATGGACGCTTCAGCTCGCGAAAAAATTAAGTTTAATGCTTGCTCCAGCGTAGCGTGGAGTACGGAAGCGGCTGAAAACCGCGTGCAAACCATGCTTGTTAATTACGAGTCGATAACCGAATTCTATAACAGCGAGATGCACACGGATATGATGAAAAATATATTGAAGTATATTGAGAATAATATAGAACGGGATATCGGACTTGACGACATCGCGTCGGCGGTCAATCTTACGCCGAACTATATTACAAAGTACTTTAAAAGTAAGAATTACATCAATTATAAGTCCTATTTGACCATAAAACGCATCGATAAGGCGAGAGAACTGCTTACAGAAACCTGTATGGCCGTAAAGGATATTGCGGCTCGATGCGGTTATAATAGTTCAAAACAGCTTATCGTAAATTTCTCTAAGTTAACAGGAATCACGCCGACCGAATACAGAAAGCGCAATGTTTGAGAAATCTATAATGATCGCTTGCTTGATTGCGCGAAATAAGGTAATTTAATTGCGGCACCGCAGGTTAAGGATAAACACAAAAAAATCAAATTCTACAGGAGGTTTCTATATGATTATCGGCGCTCAGCTCTATTCTGTTTGCACCCGGTGCGATTCCAACGAAGGGATCCGCACAACCTTTAAAACCATGAAGGAAATCGGATATAACTCGGTACAGATCAGCGGTTTCGCGTATGATGCGCGAAAGACCCGCGAATATGCCGACGAATTTGATCTGCATATCGGCCTGACCCATACGGAGATTCCGGAGATCATCAATGAAACCGACGCGGTGATCAAAAATCATCAGATTCTCGGCGCGGATGTGGTCGGCATCGGTTATCCCGGCGGGTATCTGACGGACGGGGTCGTTCAAGTCGAAAAAATGATTGCCGACTTGTCCCCCGCGGCCAAAAAACTGGAGGACGCAGGCCTGAAACTGGCTTATCACAACCATTACATGGAATTTGCCGATATGGGCGGCTATTGCGCAATGGACGTCCTCTATGAGAAAACAAATTGGAACTTTACCTTGGATACCGGTTGGGTCGATTTTGCCGGAGCCGACGCTGTGGGGGCCGTCAAAAAATACGCGTCCCGCCTTCAGTACGTCCATATCAAGGACTTCCGCGCGCCTAAATATGAAAATGAATCGAGCGTCGACCGCATCGTGCCGATCTATTACGGAGCAACGCCGATGGACGAGATCATGCAGGCGCTGATCGATGTCGGCACCGTAAAGGTTGCCTATGTCGAACAGGATAACGCCGTCCAGGCTGCCGATCCTTACGGCGAAATGAAAAAGAGCTATGACGCCTTGAAAATCAGAGGCTGGACCAAATAAAAAGTAAAGGAGCCGACCAAATGGAAAAGGTACGTTTTGGCATCATCGGTGCCGGCAACATGGGTACGGATCATTTTAAAAACTTCATGAACGGTAAAGTTCAAAACAGCGAATGTGTTGCCATCGCCGATCTTGTCCCGGCAAAACTGGAGAACATCAGGCAGATCGGCGCGGAAATGAACCCGGAAGCAGCGAAAAAAGTCAGTTATTATCTTTCCGGCGACGAGTTGATTCAGGCGCATTGCTGCGACGCTGTCATTATCGCAATCCCGCATTATTTCCATCCGCCATTTGCCATCAAAGCCATGCAAAACGGTCTGCATGCTGTCGTTGAAAAACCCGCGGGCGTTTACACCCTGCAAGTTAAAGAGATGTTCAGGGAAGCGGAAAAGCACCCCGAACTGAAACTCGGCATCATGTTCAACGTGCGCACTCACCCGTTATTCAGAAAAATGAAGCAGATGATCGACGAGGGAGCGCTCGGCAGAATCACCCGTTTGAACTGGATCGTCACCACCTGGTTCCGTTCCCAATACTACTACAACAGCGGCGGATGGCGTGCTACCTGGAAAGGCGAAGGCGGCGGCGTTCTGTACAATCAGGCTCCGCACCAGATCGACCTGTTCCAGTGGATTCCGGGTATGATGCCGAACCGCGTTCAGGCTCATTGCCGTTTCGGTCAGTGGCATCATATCGAAGTTGAAGATGATGTGACCGCATATTTCGAGTATCCGAACGGCGCAACCGGCGTTTTCATCACCACCACCGGCGAGGCTCCCGGCACCGATCGTTTTGAGGTCATCGGCGAATACGGAAAGCTCGTCTATGAAAACTGGAAGCTTACGTTCTATAAGAATAAAGTGTCGACTCTTGATTATATTTACGATGCTTCCGATGATTTCAGCGTGCCTCAGCATGAAGTGATCGATCTGGAAGGTATTGGCGAATATACCGGCCATTACGGCATCCTCAGCAACTTTGCCAACGCGGTGCTCGGTAAAGAAGACCTGTATTCTCCGGCTGCCGACGGCATCAACGGTGTAACGCTGGCTAACGCTATGCTGTACTCCCAGTGGATAAACGGCGCGGTCGACATTCCGTTCGACGACCAGAAATTCTTCGAGCTGCTGCAGCAGCATATTGCCGAATCTACCACAGGCAAGGATGAAACCACTTTTGGTACGGTGGCGAACCTTTCCGGAACATTCACGAAATAGAGAGGATCTGGCATGCGACCTTGGAGAACAGATTTTTATGCCTTATCTGGCGGCAATATCAGTATTTCCGGCGATTCCCTGCATATCGGCATTGACAATGAGCCGTTGGAGACCAACGAATATGCCTTTGAGACAGAAGGCGATTATGTCGCGGAAGAGTATCTTGTTTTAGAGTATGCGGCTTTCGGCCTTTTGCGGGAGCACGTCTTGCACGCGCCGTTTCTGCTCGGTGAAAACGGTTCGGCGTATGAGACGCTGTGCGAGCTTAACGATGTGAGCATTGACGGAGCCCGGCGCCGCATCGTTGTGCCCGTAAAAGAGCATACGCGCTATTCGAAGCTGAAGATCCGTTTTACCGTTAAGGCGCCGCATGCCTATCTTAAATTATTTCGTCTTTATACCTGTCGCTTTGATGATCTTCCCGTGCGGTTTGACCATCTGCGCGGTCAGCCGGAGCAGGAAGGATTTACGACGGTTCCTCTGGATGCCCTGTTTAACGCCTCTATGCCGCCGCGGCCGGATATCATTGACGGCAGCCGTGATCTGCCCGAAGGAGATGTCATCCTTTCGGGAATTCCCTTCCGTTTCGGCAGCCCTCGCTCCAACCGGATCGCGCCTGGCCCGGCGTCGGCGGAAAATAATGACGAGGTCATCAATTTCGGCGTCCCCGCGACGCGCAGACAATGCCGTCCCATCAGCCGCGACGATGCCATAACCGTTCCGGTTTCCGGCACAGCGCAAGAAATTGTCTTCGCTGCCGCGCTGTCCGGAACTGTGCATGAACGTTGGGGATACTGCGCTAAAGACCCGACGATCCTCGGCGCCGCGGTCGGCGAAGTAATGATGCCGCTGCAGGCTAAGGATGTAGAGCGCTTCCAGGTCGAGATCGTTTATGAAAACGGGCTGCACGATACGGCATTTCCATACAACCTTATGCTGAAGCGCCATGTGATTACCGGTGAAACCGGGCTTTATGCAGTTCCTGCCGGGCTGTGGCCGATTCAAAGCGTGATCTTCCGCAACCGGATGATCGACACGGATGTTTCCATTCTGGCCGTTACGCTGAACCGGTCGGCGCTGCCGCTGATCCCGGCGCCAGGCATCACGACCGTTTGTCCGCCGCCGATCACGGTTCCGGATATCAAGGCCGCCTGTCCGCCGCCGATCACGGCTCCTGACGAGATCCGGCAGAGCGGCACGCTGTTGACGATCGTTTCAGGCGCGCTTCGCCTGCTGCTGGATATCGGAGACGGCCTTCATGTCGTTTCTCTCGAGAACGGTTACGCGCCGAAGAGCAGCGTCAGCGGCGATCTTCTGATGCTTCGGCTGCCGGACGGGACGGTGACCGGCCGCTTTGAGACTTGTGTTTTATCACTGACGGATAAAACAGCCGAATTGTCCTGCCGCCAAAACGATCTTGCCTGCACCGTGACCTTGTCCGTTGAAGGCAACGGAACGCTCGGTTTAGATCTGCAGGCCGTCAATACCGGCCTTTCGGAGATCAGTTGCGGGATCTTGTTCCCGGTTCTGGACGAGGTCAGTTTTGCCGATTGGCAGGACAGCTGGTATCTCTTCCCGAAATATCAGAATGCCTTGAGCAACGGGCACATCGGTGTGTTTGAAGAGTCCGCCCCTTCCTTCCCGATGCAGTTTTTTGATCTTTTCAGCGCGTCGCAGAACGGCGGTCTGGGTATTCTGACCAAAGAAAAAGAGCTGACCGTCAGAAAGTATGCGCTGACAAAAGATGATACGGATATCCACGCCTATGTGGAGTACCCCTCTATGTATTTGAAATTGCAGCCGGGAGAACGGTTCGACGCGTCCTCTGCTGAGATTTTTGTTCATGCCGGAGACTGGCGCTGCGCATTCCGCCGCTACCGCGACTGGCTGAGCACCTGGTATAAGCCTTACAAGAGCCAGAATAAGGACTGGTACCGCAGCTGCTTCTGGTTGATGGCTGAAATTACGGACTTCTACGAGACAGAAGCGTTTACGCATCTGCCGCCATGGTATGACAAGAAAACCGGCGAATACGCCTTTAAGCGTATCATGGATGAACAGAAATCGCTGTACGGCTGCTATCCGGATATTCTTCATTTGTGGGCCTGGACGCAGGACGAGGAGATCGGCCATCCGTTATGGGGCCATTTTGGCGATCTGGACTATGATCGCATCGGCGGTCTGGAGCCGTTCACGAAAGCGCTGCGGTCCTGTTCCGGGGAGACCGGCGCGGCCGTTTCGCTGTATTTGCACCCGACCCTGTTGTCCGAGGTGTATCCGGAAGCCAAAGACTATATGCCGGAGCTGCTTGTCAAGCACAAAAGCGGCAGCGTGATCGGAATTTATGACGATACATTCCGCATGTGCCACGCCGACAAGCGCTGGCGCGACCATGTGATGGAGATGTACCGCCGGGTCTGGCGCGAGACGGGTATCCGGATACTCTATGTTGACGAATTCAGTCTGCGCGTCGATAATCGCTGCTACAGCGAAAAGCACGGTCACGCGGTGCCGTCCAATCTGCTGAAGACAGACCGCGAATTCATCTCCGAACTGCGCGAAACCATGCCGGAGGAAGTCGTGCTTTACGGCGAATACGCGGCGGTGGACGTCAACGCCAGATATATCGACTGCAACATAACTTATCATATTCTGGATAGCATCCGCGACATGATCGAAACGTCATGGATCGCGGACGACGGCGACGACACGCTGGGCCGCGTTTATCTTGACCTGTACAGGTTTGCGTTCCCCGGCATCGTGCAGCTGGTCCTGCCGATGGCCATGCGGTATTTGAGCTGGCAGCCGCTGAAATCCACTTTCTTCAACGCCGAAGCAATCTACGACTCCTTTTGGGACGCGGAGGAATCGCGCGGTAAAGAATTTATGGCAAAATCGTTCCGCTTGAAAAAGAAGTACGCCGATTGTTTTATTTCGGATTCTCCGGAACCCTTTTTGGATTCACCGCTCCGCGGCGTGCGGGCCAACCGTTTCCCCGGCGGGGAAAGAACCCTTTATACGCTTTATAACAGCGCTTATGAAACAAGACGCGGCGTTTTGCTGGAACTGCCCGATCAGCCGGGCGTCGTTTATTTTGACGCGTGGAACGACTGCCTTTGCGAAACGGAACGCAGTGGAGACCGGATTCGTATTCTTGGCTGCATCGGCGCTCAGGAAGTCGGCTGTATCGTTGCGGAAGCAAAGAAAAAACGCACAAGAAAGAAGGTAGGCTGATGAAAACGAAAAGGCCCCTGACTTATTGCAATCCGTTGTCGATTGCCGATGTCAAAAGCGGAAGACCTCTCGACACCAATCAATGCGGCGAGGATATACGAACCTATAAGGATTACCGTTCGATCTCCGATCCGAGCGTCGTCTATTATGATGGAAAATGGATCTTGTATCCAAGCTACGCGCTGGCTTATCTGACCGAAGATTTCGTTCATTGGGAACATATCGATATCGGCGTTCCGGATTTACGATACAGCCCCGCGATCGTATGCTTCCGCGGGAAATGGTATTTGCACGGACACGGCATGTCGGAGGTCTACAGCGCCGACAGCCCGCTTGGTCCCTTTACGTTATGCGGCCATTTGACCGATACGCGCGGCCGGGTGTTGAAGGTATGCGATGATTGTTATTTAGCGGACGGCGATCATTTATATTTGTATTGGTTTGGACAAAAGCCGGCCGGTCAGGGTGTCGACGCGGAATTTATCAGCGGAACGATGGGCGCCGAGCTCAATCCGGACGAGCCGTGGCAGCTGCTGACCGAGCCGGTATGGCTCAACGAATTCGATCCGTCCGTCCCATGGCAGCGCATCGGCGAATATAATGAAAATGAGCGTATGGGCTGGATTGAAGGCCAATGGATGACGAAAATCGGTTCGCGTTATTATTTGCTGTATTCGGGCAGCGGAACGCGTTTCGGCAGCTACGCGAACGGTGTGGCCATTTCGGAGGAAGGCCCCTTAACCGGTTTTATTGCGCAAAAAAAGCATGATCCCTTTACAGAAAAGCGCTGCGGGCTCCTGCGCGGAGCCGGGCACGGCTGTATCGTCCGGGGACCGCAGAATACTTATTGGACTTTCTACACCTCGATCTTTTGCTACAACCATCCGTATGAACGCCGGATCGGCATGGATCCGGTCGGCATAGACGAAAACGGCGAATTGTATTGTCCGGCAGTCACGGATCGGCCACAGTACGCGCCGGGAGTCCTGGCCAATCCGGAGCTGGGCAATGACGCGGGACTTTTGCCGCTGACGTTTTTGCAGCGGCCGAAGGCAAGCAGCGCGGTTCCCGGAAGAGACGCGCTGTATGCTTCCGACGACAGCATTTTGACCTGGTGGCAGCCGGAGAAGGACGATCCTGAAAAGAGCATCACCTTCCCGCTCGGAACATCGACCGGCTACAGGATCGAGTCGCTGCGCATTATCTGGCGCGATATCAATATGGAAACGCTCGACGGCGTGATGCCCGGACCGTTCAAATATGTGGTCGAGTACGCGCCGTCCGCCGCCGCGGATGAATGGACGATGCTGGTCGACGCGGCCAACAACGAGACGGATCTCTGTATCGATTACCGGCAGTTTGATCCGGTCAAAGCCTATGCGGTTCGTCTGCGGATCTTGGGCGCGCCGCAGGGCATCGAGCCGGGATTGGTCAGCCTGACCGTCTTCGGCAAATGCGCGCACGAAATCAAATAGGAAATAAGGACTTGACAGAGATCTTTGCCGCCGCCTATCCTTATCTGTGAGATAATTGGATACCGCGGCAAAGTGAGGATGATGGGTCATGAACTTATTTTCGCAAAATCCCTATGATATCGTTATTATCGGGGCCGGTGTGGTAGGGAATGCGATTGCCCGCGAGTTGTCGCGCTACAAATTGAAGATCGCCGTTCTGGAAAAGGAGCCCGATCTCTGTCTGGGGACAAGCGGCCGCAATTCAGGCGTCCTGCACGCCGGCTTCAACAGCCGGCCGGGAACTTTGATGGCTCGCTTTTGCGTCGCCGGCTGTCTGGGCTTCGACCAGACGGCTCAAGAACTGGCGATCCCTTTCAACAGGACCGGCAAGGTTGTCGTCGGTTTCGATGATCAGGACCGGCAAAGCCTGCTGGCGTTGAAAGCGCAAGGCGAGGCGAACGGCGTTCCGGGTCTGGCCATGATCGGCAAATCGAAGCTGGCTGAACTGGCGCCTCATATTCGCGGCGAGTTTGCCCTGTTTTCTCCGATGACCGGCATTGTCAATCCGTTTATCTATACCGTCGCTCTGGCTGAAAATGCTTGCCAAAACGGCGTGACATTCTTTTTCAATCAAGAAGTGACCGGTATACGGCGTTCGGAATCGCAATACGAAATTCAAACCGGCGCCGGCCGGTTTGCCGCCCGCTGGGTGATCAACTGCGCCGGCTTGCAGGCCGACACAATCGCCCGCCTTTTCGGCGTCGCCGATTATTCCGTATTTCCTTGCCGCGGCGAATATTATCTTCTCGATAAGCAGGTCGGCGCCTTTCTGCCGATGCCGGCTTATCCGGTCCCCAATATCCGCGAGGGCGGCCTCGGCGTTCATCTGACGCCCACGACCGACGGCACCGTCTTGATCGGCCCCAGCACCGAATACATCGATGAACGCGACGATTACGCCACGACGCGCGGCACGCTTGATTTGCTGCTGCGCGACGGCAGCCGGATTTTTCCCTGTTTGCGGCCGGAATACGTCATCCGCAATTTCTCCGGCATCCGGCCCAAGCTGGTTGGCCGGGATCAAGGCGGTTACGGCGATTTTGTGATCGATACGCGCCGTGAACTCCCCCATGTTATTCAGCTGATCGGCATAGAGTCCCCCGGACTGACCAGCGCCGTGCCGATAGCGCGCCATATTGCCGGTATGATCGGCGAGCGGCAGGATTTAGTTGAAAATGAGGACTTTAATCCGACCCGGCCGGGTTTAGTCTCTTTTGCCGGCCAATCCGATCAAAAAAAACAGGCGCTGATCAACGGCAATCCGGATTATGGCGAAATAATCTGCCGGTGCGAACAGATCAGTAAAGCTGAAATCCTGGCGGCGATCCGCGGTCCGCTCGGCGCCCGGACGCTTCACGGCATTAAAGCCAGAACCCATGCCATGATGGGACGCTGCCAAGGCGGTTATTGCCAGACACGCCTGGCTGAAATACTGCAAACGGAACTGAATCTGCGGGATGACGAGGTTTTGCTGTCCCGCGGCGGTTCAGCTTTGTTTACAGGAAAGGTCAGGGAGATATGATCCGGATCGAAAAAAGAACCGTCATCATCATCGGCGGCGGGCCGGCCGGACTGGCCGCCGCTGTGAAGCTGCGCGAAATGGGTCTTGCCGATGTCCTGATTCTGGAACGGGAAAAACAGTTGGGCGGCATCCTCCGCCAGTGTATTCATGACGGTTTTGGCCTGACCCGTTTTCAGGAAAGCCTCAGCGGGCCGGAATACGCCCAGCGGTTTATCACAGAAGCCGATCGTTTGGGCGTCGAATACCAAACCGATACGACGGTTTTGCAGATAACGGCCGGGCGGCAGGTTTATGCCGCGTCAAAGAGCGGTTATAAAATTTACCAGGCTCAGGCCATCATCCTGGCCATGGGCTGCCGCGAAAGGACCTGCGGCGCGCTCGCTATTCCCGGCACCCGGCCGGCCGGCGTCTATACCGCCGGCGTGGCCCAGGCTTTTATCAATCTGAAAAACCGGATGATCGGCCGAAATATCGTCATCCTTGGTTCCGGCGATATCGGCCTGATCATGGCCAGGCGTCTGACCCTGGAAGGCGCCTGTGTACAGGCGGTTTACGAAATTCAACCTTACCCGAACGGTTTGCCGCGCAATGTCCGCCAATGCCTGGATGATTTTGGCATCCCCCTGCGCCTGAGCCATACGGTAACCCAAATCCGGGGCAAGAGTCGTCTGGAAGGGATTACCGTCAGCCGCGTTGATGAACAG
Organism: Clostridiaceae bacterium; assembly: GCA_034927345.1. GTDB lineage: Bacteria > Bacillota > Clostridia > Saccharofermentanales > UBA5734 > JAYFQE01. Next base: position 307,139 of record JAYFQE010000015.1, on the reverse strand, counting down.
CTGCGGCCGATTGCCGGAACTGAAAAGGACATAACCTGTGATACATTGATTTTGTCGGTCGGTTTGATCCCGGAAAATGAACTATCCTTGATGGCCGGCATTGCGCTGGACCCCAGGACCCGGGGCGCCGCCGTCGATCAGAATCTGCAAACAACTGTCCCGGGCATTTTTGCCGCCGGCAATGTCCTGCAGGTCCATGATCTGGCCGACGATGTTTCCCGGGAAGCCGAAAGGCTGGCCGAATCGGTTTTCCACTATCTGGAGCGGCCTGAGCCTGATACCGCGGCTATACCGATCGAAGCCGATGCCGCTGTCGCTTATACGGTTCCCCAGCGTCTGAGCCGATATGAAGATTTCCGGTTGTCGCTTCGCGTCCGCAAGCCTTGCGGGAGCTGCCGGATTCAAGTGTATCGCCAAGATAAGCTGTGTAAATCCGTTCGCCTGCCCAGGGCTATACCCGCCGAAATGATCCATATTCCGGTCAGCGTATCCGACCTTGAGGCTGCGGCGCCGCGCGATAGTCTGACGCCGATAAAGGTGGTGCTCATTCATGATTCTTGATGAAAAACAGGAATTAACCTGTATCCTATGTCCGAACGGCTGCGCGCTTTACGTCTGCGCCGCGGACGGAGCACAGATATCCGTGACCGGAGCCAAATGCCGCAAAGGCCAGGCTTACGGCCGCCAGGAAATCCGGAATCCCCAGCGTTCTTTAACCACATTGGCCGCTGTTGTTCACGGCGAGTCGCCGCTGGTCAGCGTCCGTCTGACCAGACCGGTCGCCAAGGATCAAATACCGGCTCTGATGTCTGAGATCAAAACCTGGCGGCTGGAAGCGCCGATTACCGCAGGCCAGATCCTTTGCGCCCATGTCTTGGGCCTGGACAGCGATGTCATCGCCACCAAAACAATTGCCCGCAAGCCGGCCGGTTTATGATATAAGAACGCCGGCCATGAATCACATGGTATGAGAATGGAGCTGCCGATATGCTGAAGATTGTCGTTCTTGATGGTTACACAGAGAATCCGGGGGATTTATCCTGGGGCGGATTGGCGGCGCTTGGCCAGCTGACCGTTTATGACCGCACGCCCGCTGATCAGATCATTTCCCGCATCGGCCAGGCTGAAATTGTCTTAACCAATAAAACGCCGCTCCGCGAGGAAATTTTCGCCGCCTGCCCGGACATCCGCTATATCGGCGTTCTGGCAACCGGCTACAACATCGTCGATGTTCCGGCGGCTGAACGCCGCGGCATCACCGTGACCAATATCCCGGCGTACGGCACGGCGGCGGTCGCTCAATTTACTTTTGCCTTGCTGCTGGAAGTCTGTCACCATGCCGGGCACCATGCCGACGAAGTCCGGCGGGGACGCTGGTCTGCTTCGCCGGACTTCTGCTTCTGGGACTATCCGCTTATCGAATTAGCCGGCAAAACATTGGGATTGGTCGGATTCGGACGGATCGGACGGGATGTTTCCCGGATTGCCGCCGCTTTTCATTTGAATATCCTTGTCTGCACGCGTCACCCGCTCCCGGACGAGTCCTGTCCGGTCGAGTTTGTCGATATGAAGACCCTTTACGCCCGATCGGACATCATCAGCCTGCATTGCCCCCTTTTCCCGGAAACACAGGGTCTTGTCAACCGGAACAGCATCGCCCTGATGAAAGACGGCGTCATCCTGATCAACACGGCGCGGGGCCAGCTGGTTGTCGAGCAGGATTTGCGATTGGCGCTCGACAGCGGTAAAGTAGCCGCGTATGCCGCCGATGTTCTTTCCGCTGAGCCGGCCGATCCTTCAAATCCGCTGCTGCAGGCTAAAAATTGTCTGCTGACGCCGCACATCGCCTGGGCTTCCCGGGAAAGCCGTCAGCGGTTGATGAATACCGCCGTCGACAATCTGGCGCAGTTCCTTAAGGGCACGCCCGTCAACAGGGTCGCCCCGTCCGTCTAGTCCGGCCGGATACCGCGCAGCAGCCGGATCTCATCGGCATATCCTTCGACTTCATTCGGGGTCTCCAGGAAAAAGGGCAGATCGCGCAGGAGCGGATGTGTGATAATCCGGGTAATGCCGTCCAGTCCCAACGATCCCTGGCCGATTTTTTCATGCCGGTCTTTGTGGCTGCCGAAAGGATTTTTACTGTCATTCAAATGGATGGCATAAAGCCGGTCCAGACCGATCACGCGGTCGAATTCGGCTAAAACGCCGTCCAGATCATGGACAACGTCATATCCGGCGTCATAAACATGGCAGGTATCGAGACAGACCCCCATATGAGCGCGCAAATCAACCCGATCCAGAATTTGCCGCAGCTCAGCGAAATTGCCGCCGACTTCACTGCCTTTTCCGGACATGGTTTCCAGTAAAACGCGGGTTGTCTGCCCGGGTTTCAGGATGCGGTTGAGAAAATCGGCAATCAGATTGATTCCGGCATCGATTCCTTGTCCGACATGGCTGCCCGGATGAAAATTATAGTAATTGCCGGGCGTATGCTCCATTCGCTGCATATCGTCGGACATTATGGCAAAGGCAAAGTCCCGCGTCCGGCTTTCCGCCGAACAAGGATTCAGCGTATAGGGCGCGTGAGCCATGACCGGCACAAAATGATTGGCGCCGGCTAAAGCCAGAAAATCGGCAAGATCCTGCTCGTCGAGATCCTTCGCCTTGCCGCCGCGAGGATTGCGCGTGAAAAATTGGAACGTATCGGCGTGAATGTCGAGCGCTTCACGCCCCATATGCAAATATCCTTTAGCTGCCGATAAATGACATCCCAGATGAAACATAATCCATCCTCCCTCCGGATTGGAATTCCGGTAAAACACACCGTTATTATAACAAATAGTGACAGATGGCTGACGCAGATTTATCATAGAGGTATCGCTTCACATTGATTTATTCAGAATAAGAGGGGCACAGATCATGGAACAGATAACCAGACTGGATGACGGACTCTATCTTGTAACCGGCGGCGAGGTCAATGCCGGCTTGCTGGTCCGGGAGGGGCACGGTTTATTGATCGATTGCAGCGAAGCCTGTACTCAGGAGCAATTAACCAAACAAGGGATGCAGCAGCTGGATGGTATTCTTGTTACACAGCACCGGCGCGCCCATACCGCGGCCGCCAGGCCATGGCTGGCGCAGGGAGTTCCGCTTTATGCGTCGCAAGCCGAAGCCGAATTGATGGAACAAGCCGGCTGCCTTCAGGGGTCTTATCTTTTCCGATGGATGCGGTACAGCCGGATGCGCCCCGATCTTACGCTGCCTTTAGAAAATGTGCCGGTCGCTCAGATTGTCGCCCCGGGATTTTCTCTGAATTGGCGCGGTATCATGATCCAGGCTGTCGATGCCCGCGGAACCAGTTCGGGCGCCTTGGCCTGGCTGGTCAAAATCAACAGCCGGAAATGGTTGTTTTGCGGCGCGGCGGCTATGGCCGGCGGCCGTTTGCATGACATTTGGTCCCTGCAAAAAGGATTTGGCGCGATTCAGGATTATCACGGCATTCTCGGCGCGGCGCCCGATATCCGGTCTACCTGGCAAAGATTCGGGGCGATCCGGCCGCTGGCTCTGGTACCGGCTTATGGCCCTGTTGAGAATGACCTCGCCGGTTGTTTACAAAAACTCGATCAGCGAATGGGACAACTGCAGAAAAGCATTGTTTATTCGTCGGCGCTAAACTATTATTTCCCTGATCTTTATCATCACTGGAGTCCGGAATGGCCGCGGCTGCCTGCCGCCGCCTGCCTGCCGCTGCCGTCATTTATCGAATACGCCGGCTGCACATCTTTCATGATCCGCTCACAAGACGGTTTCGGTTTTCTCATCGACTGCGGCAGCCAGACTGTTGTCGATGAATTGGCCAGTCAGCGGCAATCCGGCCGCCTGGTTGATTTGGAAGGCGTCTGGATCACGCACATGCATTATGATCATACGGAAGGGCTCGTTCATTTTCCGCAGATTTTCTCCTGCCCCATCTTTGCCAGTGAATTAACAGCCGATACTTTACGTTATCCGGAACGTTACTTCCTTCCCTGCCAGTACCCGGCAAAGTTCCCGGTTACGGGCCTTCGGGATGGTTCGGCTTTCCGCTGGCGTGAATTTTCAATGACGACATTTGAATACCCGGGTCAGACTTTGCATCATGGCGCCCTGCTGGTCGAAGGGTATGGCGTTAAGATTCTTTTTGTCGGGGATTCCTTTGCGCCCAACGGGTTTGACGATTATTGCCCGCAAAATCGCGTTCTGCCCGGTAAAGGCCGCGGTCTGCGGCGCTGCCTGGATATCATCCGCCAGACGCGGCCGGATTATCTGATTAATCAGCATCAAAAGATGGCTTTTCACTTTACCGAAGCGGAGATCGATCATTTGGAATCTTTGCTGACCGAACGTGAACAGCTGATCGAACTGTTGACCGGCCGGGCGGCCGGCTGGGCGCTCGATGATGCCTGGCTGCGGGCATATCCCTATGAAACCGAGGCCGCGGCAGGCGATTCGGTCTGCCTGGAAGTTCATGCGACCGGTCATGATAACATTCCGCTGCCCATACAAATTACGCCCCTTTTACCCGACAATTGGCAGTTGGAGGATGATGTAGCAGCGAAACAGGCAAACCTGCCGGCTTTATCCGGCGGCAGCGTCTTTTCGGCGAACAATCCCGACCTGCGGCTGGCCTGGCGTCTCCGCCTGCCTTTGAATATACCGTCCGGCACGGTGGTCCGCATACCGCTGCAAGTGGAAATCAACGGCGCAGTCAGCGGCGTTCCGGCTTGCTGGACCATCCATATCCGCTGACTGAATCAAGCCGGTTCGGCAGCTGCTTTCAGCAAAGGCATGGAAGGCAGCAGCAGTCCCGGTTCGAGGCCGAGAACCTGTTCTACCAGGACAACATGGATTTTCGGATCCTGGACACCTTCGATATAGAGGTCGCCCAGGCCTTTGATCAGAATTTTCAACATATATTCCGGGAATTCGATCCGGATCAACTGATCTTTCAAGCCGATCTGCAGTAAGGTTCCGGCATGAGCCAGGGCGATTTCCGACAGTTTATCCCGAATCAGGTTAAAAACCGCCGGATCGCCGGGAGTCAGGTTGAATATTGCCGGATGGCTGGGAATGGCGTGATAATATAGATCAAGAATCGAAGCCAGTTTGGCGTAAAAATCAAGGGAGGGGTTTTTTATAATCCCATTCAGAGCATCATCGATCCCGGCGATGAATTGTTCGATGACCAGGGTAACCAGCTGCTCCTTGGATGTAAAATAATAATAGACCAGGCCTTTGGCCACGCCGACAGCGTCGGCAATATCGCTGATTGAGGTTTTTCCGATTCCCCGGGTTTCAAACAACTTCGTGGCTTGCTCGATAATTTCCTTTTTCCTGACTTCCGGCGTTTTTGTTACCCGCATGCTTGTCACCTCATTCGATGGATTTCAGGGATTCGACCATATTGATCTTCCGAAGTTTATAATACATGAAAAAGTTGACCAATGCAGAGAAAATCATGGTTAAAGCCACGGAAAGGATATAGCTGAGCCACTGGACATCCTTGCCGAACATCATGGTGTCGATTTCCATGGTGCCGATTACAAAACGATGGAGCAAAAGCCCCAGCAGCAAACCGCCGGCCGTACCGATCAGGGTCAGAAGTATATTTTCCCGGTAGACATAAGCGGATACTTCCTTATCCCGGAAACCGAGAACTTTGATTGTGGCAATTTCCCGGATTCGCTCCGTGATGTTGATGTTGGTCAGATTATATAAAACCACAAAAGCCAACGCCCCCGCCGATACGATCAGGATCAGGACAACATAATCCAGGTTCTTCATGGTATCCTTGAAATCATCTGCCAGGCTGCGTGAGAAAAACGCCCCCAGCACGCCGTCGACAGTCATCAGATTTTCCTTATATGTTTTCACGTCGATCGAATCCGGATTCTTGATATTCAAGGCGACGGTATTGTAGACCGGGGTACGATAGGTGATCTGGCTATAATAATCCGGTGATAAATAAATATAGTGGGACAGGTAATTTTCGGCGATGGCGGCAATTTTAATGTCATAGGTCCGGTTTTCCGTATCGCGCAGGCTGATGGTATCGCCGACGCCCACATGCAGAAGATTCGACAATTTTTCGGTGATCACAGCGCCGTCTGCCGGCAGATCGATAGCCGACTTGCCCCGGCGGGTATGAAGATTATAAAACGTTGTCAGACGGCCGGTATCCTCCGGTACAAGAAGGTTCGCTTCATAAGAGCGGTCTGTTTGGTTCGACAGGGCCGTCACGGTTTCGAGCGCTGTTTTCAGATAAGCATCGGTTGACTCCTGGCTGTCCAGATATGCGGTCAGATGATCCGCCGCGCCTTCCTGTTCGGTGTCGAGAGCCACTTGCGCGTCGTATAGAAAGATTTCGTCAAATTGTTTGCCCAGAATGGCATTGATCGAGTCCTTCAAGCCGAAGCCGGTAACCAGCAGCGCTGTACAGCCGGCTACGCCTATCGCGGTCATCAGGAAACGCTTTTTATAGCGAAACAAGTTGCGGGCTGTCACTTTATGGGAAAACGATAGTTTTTTCCAAATGAATCGGATCCGTTCCAGGAAAATCCGTTTGCCGGGCTTGGGCGCCTTTGGCTGCATCAGGACGGCCGGCGTGGCCCGCAATTCTTGTAAAGTAGCCATCAAAGTGACAGAAACCGTCGTCACTACAGCCATCAGAATAGAAAGGACGGCATAATTATAGTGGAACGGACTGAGACGGACCGGTATCCGGTACATGATGCCATAGGCGTTCATGATCAGGCCGGGAAACAGCTGAAAGCCGATGATCAGCCCGGTCAGAGCGCCGATCAGGCTGGCCAGCAAAGCATAAACCAGGTATTTCGCCGAAATTTTCAGGGCTCCATAACCAATGGCCTTCAACGTGCCGATCTGTACCCGTTCTTCTTCAACCATCCGGGTCATGGTAGTCAGGCAAACCAAAGCGGCGACCAAGAAGAAAAAAAGCGGAAAGACCTTGGCCACGGCGCCGATTCGTTTGGCGTCGTCACCATAACTGGAATATCCCGGATTGCTGACTCGGGTAAAGATAAACCAGTTATCCGGGATTTCAAGCATCTGGCTTTCGGCATCGTTGATCTTGACCTCGGCATCGGCAATTTTTTGCATGGCATCCGTTTTTTCAGTTTCATATTGGCTGCGCGCGTCGGCCAGTTCAACGCGGCCGTCGATCAGTTTCTGCCGTCCCTCGGCAAGCGCGTCGGCCAGTTCTTTTTCACCGTCGGCCAAAGCTTTTGCGCCCTGCTTGATTTTCAGCCCGCCGGCCGTCAAGGTGGCTTTCGCTTGGTCCAACGCCGCTTTGCCGCTATCAAGCTGTGCCCTGCCGGCTTCCATCTGGGCCAGGCCGCTGTTATAATCCGCCAGGCCTTGCGCGACCTGCGCTTTGCTGCTCTCGAGCTGTTGATAACCGGCTTCGTACTGGGCCAGTCCGGCCTGGTACGCTGCCGTTCCTTCCTGGTAGGCGGTGTTCATCGGCGTCAAAGTCTGGCTTATGGCGCCGGCCAGTTCAGCGGTCAGATTTGCGTCGCCATATGAGAATTGCTGTTGAATCGTGTTGGCCAGGTCCGGCGATATGACCCGGATTTGTTCGGTCCATTGATGATATTGTTCTTCCGTCATTCCCGGAATAACCGCGGGCAGCGAAGCCTCGATCGCCGATAAGGCGCCGGTTGCCTGCTGAAGGCTGTCCAGCTGGGCTTTGCTGCTGTCCAGTTGAATTTTCGCCGCGGCCAGTTCCTGTTCGCTCTGGCTGATCTGGCTTTGCGCGTCGTCCAACTGAGCTTTTGTCGCCGCCATAACGGACAGGTTTTTCTGGTAGGCGCTTTCTTGTTCCGCCCAAAGCGCATATTGACTGTTATAAAGGTCCTGGCCTTCCTTTAATTCTTTTTTAGCCTGTGCCAGTTTCGTCTTTTGTTGTGCCAGTTTTTCGGTATTTGTTTTTTCCTGGTCATTCAGTTCCTGCTCGCCATCAAGCAGTTTTTGCTCGGCATCCCGGAGTTTTTGCTCGCCATCCGCCAGTTCCTGCTCCGCCTTATCTTTATTGGTCTGCAAATCGCGTTTGCTTTGCTCCAGCTTATCCCGCATTTCCTGCGTGTCCGCCGATACGATTTCCAGGCCGAGAGCAGTCAGACGATCGTCGACAGAAGACAGGCGTGTTTCATATGCGGCCGTATATGCTGATAAATTTATCGAATCAGTCGTTCTGATAAAAAGGTCGGTGACTTTCTCGATTTTGAAATCTGCCTTGCCGATATAAGCGAAAAGACTGATGGAGCCATCGCCGATATTGGTCTGGCCTCGTTCATAATCAATATACATCGGCGAGTTGATCAGGCCGACAACGGTGAAAGTCTCTGTTTTCAGGTAATCGGAAGCCGTTTCCCCTTCCGCGACAGACAAAGTGACCACACTGCCGACTTTTATCTCATCCGGCAGATTGAGTCCATGGTCCAGCGCGATTTCGCCGGTCTGTTCCGGCATGCGCCCTTCAACCAGAACCGGCTGGTTAAGGCCGTCATTTTGCTGATAGTCGGCCTGATCATAACTGAAGAGCCGGATGGTCGTGGCCGTCCCTTCGCTGGAATTGAGAAAAAGGTCTTTGGAATAACCTTCCTGAACGATCTTGACGCCTTCGGTTTCCCGGACTCTCTCAATATCGCCGGCTTCAAAGCCCAAGGCGGAAACCAGCCGGAAATCCGAGAGATTATGCTCCTGGTAATAACGGTTGGCCGAGAGAATCATATCCGGTTCGGTCGCATTGATACCGGCAAAAAAGCCGACGCCCAGAGCGATAATCGCCATAATCGATAAAAATCTGGCTTTGGTATTATAGATGGACCGGATCAAGTCTTTAACGAAGGATTTCTGGGCCATTACCACTCGATCCCTTCTACGGATACCGGATTATTATTAACGATAATTTCTGATACCTTGCCGTTTTTCATTTTGATGATTTTATCAGCCATTCCCGTTAAAGCCGTATTATGGGTGATAACCACAACGGTCATGCCTGTGTTTTTACAGGTGTCCTGCAAGAGTTTTAAAATCGATTTACCCGTCTGATAATCCAGCGCGCCGGTCGGTTCGTCACAGAGCAGCAATTTGGGGTTTTTAGCCAGCGCCCTGGCAATCGCCACACGCTGCTGTTCGCCGCCGGATAATTGCGACGGGAAATTATTACTGCGGTCGGTCAGGCCAACTTGTTCGAGCACTTGCTCCACATCGAGCGGATTCTTGCTGATCTGCGAGGCCAGCTCAATATTTTCCCGCGCGGTTAAATTCTGCACGAGGTTGTAGAATTGGAAGACAAAACCGATCTCATATCGGCGATATTCCGTCAGCATCTTCCGGCTATAGGCGCTGATATTCTCGCCGTCAACCAGAATCGTCCCGCCGTCCAGCGTATCCATACCGCCCAGAATGTTTAGCACTGTTGTTTTTCCGGCGCCCGACGCGCCGATGACAACGGCAAAATCACCTTTTTCGATGGCAAAGCTGACCCCGTCGACTGCGTTGATGGTGACTTCACCCATCTTATATCTTTTTTGCACCTGGTTTAGTTCGATAAAGCTCATAAGGTCTCCTATTCAATACTCATGCACACCAGCTTAAGGGCTGACTGACCGTAAGTCAATATGCTATTTATAACTATACCGCTTCATCCCGGAAATAGTATGAAGGAATTATAGCCAATTTATGAAGATTGGCCGGTCAGGAAAGATGGTCGGCCTGCAAGGCGCTGCGCCTGATTTCACCCGGCGTCCGGCCGGTCGCCCGGCGAACGGAGCGGGCAAAATGATTATAGGCCGCAAAACCGCACCGGTCGGCGATGTCGCCAATCGTCAAGCCGCTGTTTTTTATCAGGTCGATCCCCTGCTCCAGGCGAAATGCCCATAGCTGCTGCATCGGCGTCCGGCCGTTGACCTGCCGGTTCAGCCGCACCAGGTATTCCCGCGACAGGCCGGCCGCTCCGGCCAGATCGTCCAGATCGATTTTTTCGGCAAAATGGCGGCGGATATACACGGCCATCCGCTCCAGAGCCGGATGTTTCAGACGCCGGGTGTCTTCCGCGGCCCTTTCGCCCAGAAAAAGCGCCATCGCAGCAAGTCCCAGGTAAATCACGCTTAGAGAATCATCGGCAAATCCATGTTGACGCATATCCAGCATGGCGTCCATGATTTGGTTCATTGGCGGCGACAAAGCCGCGACGCCCACTGCCTCACGCCATGAAGGCGGCACAAGATCACCGGTCAGACGCAGGCTGATCCAGCGGTGCCAGCTCTCACGCTCGCGGCTGAATTGGAAAAATTCACGATGGCCCGGTTCCAACAGGCAAACCTGACCTGGATTCATTTGTATCGTCTGGTCGTCGACCTGGATCCGGACATGCCCGCTGTGCAACAGAACCAATTGCCAGTCCTGCTGGACGCGCGGCCCGTGCGTGCCGGCCGCCGGATATATAACGCTTCCCGAACCAAGCCGGCTTACCTGACCCGGATTGACGCCGTCAACCCCGGTCTGATTGTCTGCTATTCCATTCATTGCTTAAACATCCGCTTCATCACTTAAATATCCGCCGTTTTTCTGAAATAATGTCAATTGCAGTCATATTATCTCAATCCGGGTCATTTTACCAGACACAGTTTCTTGCTATGCTGGAGTCAACGAAATTCCTCAGGATCAGGCTTTGATGATGAAAGGAGCACCCTTATGGAACAACTGACAGGACATGAACGCATCGGCAATATTCTGCAAAGAAAACCGGTTGACCGTATTGGCGTTTATGAACACTTCTGGGATGACACACACCGGGAATGGGCCAGAAAAGGCTGGGTCGGCGAGGAACAAGATCTGGTCGATTATTTCGATTTTGATTTAGATCTTAGCTGGCCGTTCAATATGGTGGCCGATCTCGATTTTGTACCGCAGGTCGTCGAGGAAACCGCCGAAACGATTCTCCGCCGGGACGGCAACGGCGCCCTGCTCCGGACGCATAAGCTTCATTCCTCCACGCCGGAGCATGTCGATTTTCTGGTTAAAGAACGGGAAGCCTGGGAAGAATATATTAAACCGCGCCTGAAGCCGGACCGGCGGCGGATCAACTTCGAGGCCTATCGCCTGAAGAAGCGGCAATGCCGCGACAAACAACGCTTTTTTATGTGGAGCGGCGTCAACGTCTTCGAACAGATGCATCCGGTATGCGGCCACGAAAATCTGCTTTACGGCATGGCCATGGATCCGGACTGGGTTATGGACATGGTCAGGACTTATTCGGAATTGACCGTAGCCCTGCAGGAGATATTATTCGCTGAAGAAGGCAAGCCTGACGGCATTTTCTATTATGAAGACATGGGATTTTCCGGCCGTCCGTTCATGTCTCCGGCTATGTATGACGAGATCATCAAGCCCGGCCACGAGCGGACCATCCGGTACAGCCATTCACTGGGCCTTCCGGTTGTCATGCATTCCTGCGGCATGGTTGAAAAACTGCTGCCGGGCATGATTGACGCCGGCATCGACTGCCTGCAGGTCATCGAAGTTAAAGCCGGCATGGATTTGCTGAAACTATACCAGCTTTACGGCGATCGTCTGTCCTTTTTCGGCGGCATGGACATCCGCGAATTGTATACCAACGACCTGGCGCGCGTCGACCGGGAACTCGAGGCCAAGATTCCGACCGTCATGAAGAACTACGGCTACATTCTGCATTCTGATCACTCCATCCCGCATACGGTTAATTTGGCGACTTATCAGCATTTCAAGGATTATGGCCTGGAACTGGGGACTTATTGATGCTATAATGGCTCTATTATTTACGGAAAGGATTTATGCGCATGAGAATTTGGATAATCCGCTGATCACGATACGGCAAACCGCGCAAAACGATGTTGGTTTTATGGCTTTGTTTTGCGTTGCCAAAGGTGACGGATTATTCTGTGCCATGCGCTCTTTTACTCCGGTTCCCTGCTGTCGGATATAACGCGAGGATACCGGCGGCCTAATCAGCGTTTTCAGGAAAATCCGCCTTTGGCGGATTTTTTTGGAGGTTCAACGCTTTATGGCCTATATACAGGTAGTCAGGCTGACTAAATCTTTTGGTGGTCATGAACTTTTTCACGATCTATCATTTTATATCGGCGAAGGTGAACGCGTCGGTCTGGTCGGCAAGAACGGCTGTGGTAAAACGACTTTGCTGCGGATGATGGCCGGGCTGGACCAGCCGGATTCCGGAACTATCCGGCTGGCACGGCGGATGTCGGTCCGCCTGCTCAGCCAGACGCCCGATCCGGCGGCCGACATGGCTGCGGCCTGCCAGGAAGGCTTGTTTCCGGATCGGTCTGATCCTTTAGGCCGGCTCGGATCAGGTATTGATTTATCCGGACAGCCGGAGCATTTATCCGGCGGCGAGCAAACCAGACTGGCGCTCGGTTGTTTTCTGGCCGAGCAGCCGGATTTGATGCTGCTGGACGAACCGACTAATAATCTGGATTTCTCTGGCATCCAAACGGTTATTGAACAATTGGCCGCAAGATCCGGCAGTATGGTTATCGTCTCTCATGACCGCTATCTTCTGGACCGGCTGGTCACCCGCATTTTAGAGCTCGACGGCGGTCGCGTCACCGAATATGCCGGCAATTATACGTTCTATCGCCAGGAAAAGGAACGGCTGTACCAGGAACAGCGTCATCGTTATGAAGACGAACGCAAACAGCAGCGTCAAATCGAAGAGGCGATCCGCCAGACCCGGCAATGGGCTGAAAAAGCGCATCGCAATTCAACAAAACCGGATTCAAGCGGATTGACCATGGGTGTCAAGGAAAAGAAGCGGGCAAAAGCGAAAAAGATGGATAAGAAAGTCAAAAATGATGTTAAACGCCTGGAACGCCTGATAACCGGAGGTGAAAGGAAACCGTCGGCAGATCCGAAATACACCTTTGCTTTGAGCACGGAAGGACGACATGGCAAACGGATCCTGGAAGCGGTGGATTTAACGATGGGATATCATGATGCGCCTTTATTTCTGCCCAGCCGTTTCCATATCTTCCGTCAGGAAAAGGTGGCTTTGTTCGGACCGAACGGATGTGGTAAAACGACCCTGATTCGCATGATCCAGGGACTGGAGAAGCCGACGGGCGGCGATCTGCGATTGAGTTCGGGCTGCCGGCCGCACGTTTTGGCACAGAACCTGGAAATTCTGCCTGGCGATCGGACATTGCTGGATTACCTGACCGATAAGCTCAACGGACTGAGCGGCGCCGACCGGGCGCAGCTGGCCCAGATGGGCCTGACCTTGCGGCACTTAAATCAGCCGGCCAACAGCTTCAGTCCGGGTGAACAAATGAAGATCAAATTATCCGAATTAATTTTGTCCAGCCAGGATTTCATTATTCTTGACGAACCGACTAATTACCTGGACCTGCACGCCCGCGAGCAGCTGGAACAGGCGCTCGCCGATTATCCGGGGACCATGATGATCGTTTCGCACGATATCTATCTGCTGCGCCGGCTCTGCGACAAAGTCCTGGTTTTCGACAACCGCCGGATCCGTCGGCTGGAAACGAGCTTTTCCGAGTACATGGACTCGCAGCAGGCCGGCTTTTCTGATAAACTCAAATCAACATAAGGTAACGGAGGCGTTATGGTCAGCAACGAAACATTTGCCAAACAGGCCGAACAGATCGACCCATTGATGCAAGCCGGATATCGGGCTATGGAGAGAAATCAGCCGGTAGCCGCCTGCTTCAGCTGGCGCAAAACCTGGCTTTTGATCCTGGAATGGCTGGAGCAGCACCCCGGTTTGTCGATAGAGATGCTTGACAACGCCTTTCACGGTCAGCAGTCAATCTATGTCTGGGCGAATGATTTCATTCGGGAACTGGCTGACGCCGGCCCCCTGGATCCATTCTTCTATCAAGTATGCATCGACTGCTGCCGCGATTACCAAAAATACTCCAATAACCCGGATGATCCCGGTCATCTGAGCCGGCAGCGCGCTATCGCCAATAGTTTGTTCCGACTCGGCCGCCAGCCGGAGGGCGATGCCGTTTTTACCGAATTAACCCGGCAAAAACCTCAATGGGCCTGGGGGTGGACGGCCTGGGCTTCTCAATATTCATTCAGCCGGCAAGACCCCTGGTACGATCCGGCAAAAGCGGAAAAAATTCTGCGTGAAGGATTGGCCGTCGTAAAAAATACCGGGCGGCAGGAGATTGTCCGGCAGCTGCGTGAGCTTTTGCTGAAACAAGGCCGCGCCGCGGCCGCCAGTCTAATATAACCATAATGGCTGTTTTTCAGCTTGCGGGCGCCATGAGCACTATTCGGCGGCAAGCTGCAGCAGATACTGTTCTTGTTTGGCTGTCAATTGCGTCAGATTCTGGCGTATTTCCTCTAGGGAGCGTTCCAGTTCCTGATCCAGCCGACGCAATCGGTCCCGCGCCTGGTCAACCGACGCTTGATCGTCACGGATCCGGTCGCGAACCGATAAATCAGTGAAAATATTATCAAAAAAGTAATCCAGAACCCGTGTTCCGCCGCTATATTCATTGAGGGAAAGACCGATGTCCTGATGGATATCGGCTAATTCCCGGCGCAAATCATTAAGCTGGGCCGCCAGATGATTCGCCATATCGCTGACGGCGTCCAGGTGGTTGTACTTGGCGGCGTGACTGATTATGCCGCCGTCGAACCAGACGTCATAGGTGCTCCAGTTCTCCGCTGAAGCAAGCTGTTCCCGCATGGCTTCTGCCGTGGCCGCCGCCTGCCGGGCTACCGCGCGGGCCTGATCGATTTCGGTCGCCTGGGCCTGCTGACTGTTGATCTGGCTTTGTATCTGCCGATATTCCTCACGGCGTTCATGGTTCTCGGGTTCTTCCAGCCAGTTCAGCCGTTCCTGCATGCCTTGCTCCCATGAACGGCCGGCCTGCTGAGCCGCGGCCATCTGCTGTTCAAGGTCGGCTAATTCCCGGCGCAGATAGGTTTGCTCGCTTATGGTTTCATCCAGTTTCCTTTTCGCCTGCAGCAATTCTTCTTCTTCTTTTTGACGTTTCTTATCCATCTGCCGGCTTAATCCAAGCAGGTAATTGCCCAAAGTCTTATTATCCAGCCGGTCAACATCATCGCCTTCACTGGCGACAGCATCTCTTTGTTCGACCAACAGCCGGTCTATATCCTTCAGCCGGCCGCGTATCGTGCCGGCGCGGCGGCTGATAACCGGCAAACGGTTTTTCAGTTGCTGGTATTCAAGCATCGTTTTGTTATCTGCAGATAATTGAGTCATTTTTAAATCACTCCTGACCGGTTGCGTCATTTTCGTTTGCATCCATCGGTTTAATTATATCCTTATTTAGCCTCGCGGAAAAGTCGGTCCCGGTTGTTTCATTATTTGAAATCAGGAGTATAATGATCCTGCTGAACTGATATTGGGCTTGTTCGGAAATATTCATCACGCTGGAAAAACTCGGCGTGCCGCTGCATGAAAAAGCAGGCGGCATCGTTCCGACAGCCGGCGACACGGTCCGGACAAACGAATCAATCACCGGTCCAGCCCAATAATCTGACCGGTTAACCGAAAGCGTCTTCTGGTGGCGCACAGTAGAGGGGGGCTGTCATGAGACAGCCCCTCTTACGTATAAGCGTGGCGAAATACCCTGAGTTCAGATGGTTAATCTATTTGACAAATTTACCGTGTCCAGCATAGAATAAGCCCATCGAAGAATTTGAGGATAATAAATGTGAAACACGGCGCAATGAATTCAGCCAATATGAAAAGCGACAATCTTCGCCTCATCCTGACTTTAATACGCCGGAAAAGCGTATCTAGAGCGGATCTGGCCCGTTTGACCGGTCTGACCAGAGCGGCGGTAACCATACTCGTCGACGAATTGCTCGATAAAGGTTATTTGCTGGAGACCGGCACGGCCGCGGCAGGTTTTGGCCGCAAACCCATTTTACTCGATCTGAATCCCCGGCGCTTTTATGCCGCCGGCGTGTCGATCAGCCGCGAAGGCTGCCATATCGGCCTGGTCGACTTCAAGGGCACTCCCGTCGCCCGGGAAACGTTTATGTTGAACCGTTATCCGACGGCAGCGGCTGCCTTGGCGCCGCTTGAAAAAGCGGTGCAAACCCTGTTGGACGCCAATGCCGTCCCCCGCGAAAGCCTGCTGGGCATCGGCATCTGCACGCCGGGGCCCGTCGATATTGCGACCGGAACCATCCTGAACCCGCCGAACTTTCCACTCTGGCATCAGGTGGAAATAGCCCGGGCTTTTTCCGAGTATTTTCACGTTGACGCTTTATTGGAGAATAATGCCGCCGCGCTGGCCCTGGCTGAAAAGAACTATGGCCAGGGGCCGTCTTTTAAAAGTTTTCTGCTGCTGGTGATCGATTCCGGCATTGGCGCCGGCATGATTATCGACCGTCAGCTGTACCGCGGCGTCGGCGGTTTTGGCAGTGAAATCGGCCATACGACGCTGGATGTCAACGGACCGGCCTGCAGCTGCGGCAACCGGGGCTGCCTGGAACTCTATGCTTCCATGCCCGCGCTTTACCAATATTTACGTGATAATGAGGTCTCCGTAAAAAGCTGGCATGAAGTCGTGGATCAAGCCGAGGCAGGCAACGGGATCTGCCGGGCGGCCATCGCCCGGCAGGCGCGTTATCTGGCGGCCGGAATCGTCAATGCCATGAATCTGTTAGAGTTGGAAGCGGTTATTTTGACCGGCGACATTAACGACCGGCCGGATATGCTGCTGGGCGACATCCGGCAGTATGCCGGGCAAGCCGCCATGACCCGTAATATCCATCAGCTGCAGATTCTTCCTTCCAAAATCGGACCGGAATACGACATTCTCTCCGCGGCAGCTATTGTTATCGAGAAGTTTTTTACCAGCGGCGGCATCTGACCGTTTACCGGGGTGAAAAATGACGTATGGACGGTCTGTTGAATTCCAGGCGTGGTTTTTGTAAAATGGCAGTTTGGAGGCTGATGGAATGTATGAGGTATTGATCGCCGAAGACGAGATGCTGGTCCGACTAGGTCTTAAAAATTCTATCAACTGGGAAAAATTCGGCATGCATGTGCTTGCGGATGCGCAAGACGGACAATCTGCCTGGGAAATATATGAGAAAAACAGACCGGATATTTTGATTACAGATATCCGGATGCCGATTATGGACGGCATGGAATTGATCCGTAAAATCCGGGAAAACGATAAAGCAACGAAGATCCTGATTTTAACTTGTGTCGAGCAGTTCGACCTGGTCCGCCAGGCCATGTCGCTGGGTGTGAGCGACTATATCCTGAAGCTGACGATGACGACAGCCGATATTGAGTCGGTTCTGCTGAAAGTTCAAAGTGAACTGGACCAGTCAGGCCATGAGATGGGTGAAACGGCAAAAGGCGCGGAAAAAGACGCTTTGAACGAACGGATCCTGAAGGGTTATATTTTCTATAACCTCTTCTGCGAGACAGAATTCCAGAACTACATCAAGCTCCAGCATTTGCAGCTCAGGCAAGATAACCTGCTGGTCTGCGTCATGGAGATCGACAACTATGAAAAGATGAAAACGCGTTTCCAGGACAATAAGGGAGACATTGTCAAAATTTCTCTGCTCAATGTCCTGAACGAAATTCTGGAAAGCTCCGGAACGGGCGTGGCCTTTCATGATTCGGACGAGTATTATGTCATTCTGATCAATCTCGACGGACCGACCGAAAAGCCAAACCTTTCGCCGCTTTTGATAACGGTCACCGATACCATCCGCAATTTGCTGAGCATCTATTTCGACGCGTCGGTCACCTTTGGCATCAGCAATCCCGGCAACCAGTTTGCCTCGCTGAAAGCTTTGTACGAACAGGCGATCAACGCCCTGCGCCACAAATTCTACCAGGGATACGGCCGTCTGTATACGGACGACGCCCCTTTGCTGGAAAACGCTTTTCAGGAGAAACTGCTGGCTTTGCAGAATCAAAGCGAGTTGGCCGTCATGCTGAGCGAAAAAGAAAACCAGGCGTATAATCAACGGATTGATGAATTTGCCAAGACCCTGAAAACCAAGGAACAAATCAAGGAATTTTTCATCCAGCTTCTACAAGGAATCGCTTTCCAGATCAATTCCGCGCAATTTGCCAATCTCTCCGATGCCGTGACCGATTCCATCCATCAGATTGCCGGGCAAGAAACCCTGGACGGATGTATCGGCAGTTTCCGGGAATTTATCATCAGCGTTCATGCCGCGCTGATCAAAAAACAGACGTTCAGCCGTGAAATAACCGAAGCTCTGCGCTATATCCGGAACCATTATGAGAAGAACATCACCTTGAATCAGGTCGCGCGCCAGGTCAATCTCAGCGCCGGCTATTTCAGCAATCTTTTCAAGAAAGAAGTCCAGGAGAATTTCGTCGGCTACCTGAACAACCTGCGGATCGAGCAGGCGAAAAATCTGCTGCAATCAACCAATCTGAAAGCTTATGAGGTGGCGGAAAAGGTTGGCTTTACCGAAACAACCTATTTTTGCAAAGTTTTCAAGAAGACAACCGGCATGAGCCCCAATGAATTCCGTAAGTCTTGATTAAGCCGTACCCGGAGGTCCGAATGAGTAAATTTCGCCGTTTTTTCTTTAATCTGCGCACGCAGCTGATTATCTATTATACCCTTGTCAGCTTTGTTGTTCTGGCCGCCGGTTCTTACTTCAGTTATCGCTATATCATGGACGTTTTTGAAAAGAATAATGAAAAATACTTGCTGCAGCAATTCAGCCAATCCGATTACAACATCGGCAAGGTTTTTGAAGAGGTCAACAATCTGGCCAATCTGTTTATGCAGAGCGACGATATCCAGCAATTTCTGATCGACAATTACGACAAGCCCGATTTCAGCACCGTCGAGGGATATAACAGCATTATCAGCCGCATCGACAATTTCATCGCCAACTACAACTATATCAATTCGATTTACCTCTTCACGGAAAACGGCGGAGCAGTCGGCGCCAGTTACCGATATTCCTATAACAACTGGGGCAGCGAAAAGAACAACTGGTTTTACAACTCACAGCTTTATAAAGCCGCAGCCGAGCGTTTCCCGGCGATCATCATGGACGGCGGCCTGCAGGAAACCGACTTCAACCCCAACCGCAGCATCCACGACAGCAACATCTACCTGATCAGCCTGACCAAAGGCGTCAAGCCGATTATCGAACCGAACCGCAGTTCAACGCTGGTCTTCAACATTGATGAGCAATATATATCTTCCATTTACAGCAGCAACTTTAACCGGGAAAATGAGTATATGTACATCATCGACAGCACCGGAAAAATAGTTTCCAGCGGCGACGGCCGGAGTATCGGCCAGAACAGCCCGATTTTTTCCGATATCAATCTCCGTGAAAACTACGGCAGCCTGACGTCCATGAAAAACGATCTTAAAGTACAGATTGTCTATTATCGGCTGCAGGACTCCGACTGGTATCTGATCGATGAAATACCGTTCAGCGATTTGACCGGCGATATCAACATGGTGCAGAAGCTGATCATGGCCATCTTTATTACCAGCATCCTGGTTATTTTCATCGTTTCGCTGACCTGGATCAAAAAAATCACCAAGCCGCTTGACGTGCTGTCCAGTAAAATGAACGACGTCAGCAGCGGCAAATTGGGCGTTACCTTAAGCCGGATTCCCGAAAACGAGCTGGGCGTCCTGATATCGCGGTTTAACGAGATGTCGCTGAGCATTGTCCGGCTGGTGCAGAAAAATGATGAAATGCAGGAAGAAAAAATCCGATTGGAGATAGAAGCGCTACAGGCGCAGATCAATCCTCATTTCATCTATAACACCCTGAACATGATCAAGTGGATGGGTTCCATGGTCAATGCCAATAATGTTGTCGAAAGCGTTATTGCCCTGGGCAATCTGCTCGGGCCGGCGTTTAAAAATCAAAACCGGATGTGGACGATCCATGAAGAGATGGATTATCTGGACAATTATCTGAAAATCGTCAATTGGCGTTTCGGCAACTCGTTGAAATTCCGCTTCGATATCCCGGAACAGCTGATAGAACTCTATATTCCCAAGTTCATTCTGCAGCCGATTGTGGAAAACTCCGTCTCCCACTGCATGCATTATATGAAATCGCTGGAAATCGTCGTCCATGCCCGGGAAGAAAACGATACGCTGATCGTTGTCGTTTCCGATAACGGGACTGGTATCGAACCGGAACGGCTGAAGGAGATTATCAGCAGTTTTGAAAACGGAAGTTGCAAGAAACCCGGCCTGGAAGAAAATGTCGGCCTTTATAACGTCAACCGCAGAATCAAACTGAATTTCGGCGAGAAATATGGCCTTAATATCGGCAGCGTACCCGGCGAGTATACTGAAACAACGATCTGGATTCCTAAAATCACCGTTCTGCCGGAATCTGCCCGGCAAGATCCGGATCAACTGTAAAAAGAGCTTTTGTGCAAATAAACCGTAAAATGTATAACTTTTTCTGCAAAGAAAAGGCGTTTTCGATTATTCATGCATTTATTGCAAGGATTTCTTTAGATTATTTATTTCGTTCGGGCGCCAGGTCGTGTATTTTTACATCATAAGCAAAGGAGATACGCTCATATGACAGACAATGTCCAAATTGGCCAAAGCCTTGTTCTACATAACAAGAAAAAGAAACGCAACCGGGACGGCATCATCTTGCTCTTGATGGCCTTGCCTTTCGTCGCTTTCGTTTTTGCTTTCAGCTATGTCCCTCTGTTTGGCTGGGTCTTTGCCTTTTTCAACTACAAACCCGGCATATCCCTGTCGCAATCAAGTTTTGCCGGTCTTAAGTATTTTGCGCTGATGCTGCATGACGGCGGCGATATGCTGCGTGTCCTGCGCAACACGTTGGTTATGAGTTTCCTGGGCATTTTGCTGGCGCCGGTGCCGGTCATCTTCGCCATCATGATCACGGAGACCCGATCCAGGCATTTCCAGAAGCTCATTCAGACAACGACGACTTTACCGAATTTTGTCAGTTGGATTATTGTCTTTTCCCTGGCGTTCAATATTTTTTCTTCCGATGGTTTGCTGAACAACCTGCTGACGCTTTTAAATATGCCGAAACCGTCAACCACGCTCCTGGGCAATGAGAAAGCCGTCTGGTATTTTCAAACCGCCCTTGGGCTTTGGAAAAGCACCGGCTGGAACGCGATCATCTACCTGGCGGCTATCGCCGGCATCGACAATGAACTCTACGACGCCGCCAGTGTCGACGGAGCCGGCCGTTTCAGACGCATCCTGCATATCACCATCCCCGGGGTCGCGCCGACCTTTGTCGTCCTGCTCCTGCTTTCTGCCAGCAATGTCCTCTCCGTAGGTCTGGATCAGTATCTTGTCTTTTATAACAGCATGGTCGCCGACCGCATCGAAGTTATCGACTACTATGTCTACAAGATCGGCTTGATAACCAATGATTATTCCTATGCCACGGCAATCGGCATTTTCAAGACCGTTGTCAGCATTACCCTGCTCTTCAGCATCAACGGCATATCCAAAAAGATCAGGGGCAACAGCATCATATAACGTTTATAACCGATGAGGTGGTTATCATGCACGAAATGAAACGATCGCTATCAGATAGATCCTTCAGCCTGATCAACGGCTTTCTGTTGATCATGTTTTTCCTGCTCTGCATCTATCCCTTCTATTATGTCCTGATTTATTCGCTCAGTAATCCATCAGAAGCGCAGAAAGGGATAACCCTTTTCCCCAGAGGCTTTACCTTTAATAATTACGTCCGGGTTTTCCAGTTGGAGGGCATGTTTACTTCGGCCTTTGTTTCGCTCCTGCGCACCATCTGCGGAACAGCGATCACGATTGTCTGCTGTTCCTTCTTTGCCTATCTGGTCTCCAAACAGGAGATGTGCGGCCGAAAGATCGTTTACCGCTTTCTCGTCATCACCATGTATTTTAACTCCGGCCTGATCCCCTGGTATCTGACGATGAAGACCTATCATCTGAATAATAGTTTTTTGCTTTATATCATTCCCAGCGCCATATCGGCCTATTACATCGTTTTGTTGAAAACGTTCATTGAACAAATGCCCCAATCGCTGGAAGAATCGGCAAAATTGGATGGCGCAGGCTACTTCATGATCTTCCGCAAAGTCATTTTCCCGCTCTCCAAACCGATTATTGCCACGATCGCCGTTTTTGCGGCCGTCGGCCAGTGGAACAGCTGGTTTGACAATTATATCCTGGTTCAGAATGATCAATTAAAAACGCTGCAGCTCGTCCTTTACGAGTACTTGAACAAAGCCAGTTCCATTGCCCAGCAAACGGACAAAACCCACGGCGTTGTGATCCAGATAACGCCGCAGGCCGTACGGATGACCATTACCACGGTTGTCACCATACCCATTCTGTTCGTTTATCCCTTCATGCAAAAATACTTCGTCAAAGGCATCATGCTCGGCGCCATCAAGGGATAAACTCCATCGGATTGTTCGGCGTAACGACTCGCCGGTCATCAATAGATCCAATCTTAAGAGGAGGAAATTTGCACGATGAAAAAAGCAAAAATCACAACCCAGCTCATGGCACTGCTTCTGACCACGCTTTTAGTCTTTTCCATCAGCGGCTGCAATCCCGCTCAAACCGGCGCAACGACGTCCGGTTCGGGCACATCCGGCAGCTCTGTCAGCTCAGGAACCACAACGGCGCCGCAAAAGACCGTTACCATCAGCATTCTCACGCTTAACGGCGATGAGAATAAATACAAAGACAGCCCTGTCCAGCAGGAAATGACCGCTAAAACAGGAGTTGTCGTTGAATTTGTCCCGGCAGATCAGGATAAACTGAATGTTCTGCTGGCCGGCGGCGATCTGCCGGATATCGTCAGGGTCGATACCTCCAAATTCAACCAACTGATTGAAGGCGGCAATGTTATCGCCATGGACGACTTGCTTGCCACCAACGGTAAAAATATCACGATAACCATCCCGCAGACGGTTGCTTTCAGTAAAGCTTACTGGAGCGACGGCAAGAACGCGACCTATTTCCTGCCGGTGCAGGTCGGTTCCGACGCCACAGCCGCAGATCCTTCTATCGGCCTGGTTACCCGCTGGGATTATTACAAGGAAATGGGCTATCCGGAAATCAAGAGTACCGATGATTTTCTGAATATGCTGGCTGAAATGGTCAAAAACCATCCTAAGACGGATGACGGCAAACCGGTCTATGGCGTTTCCGCTTTCTCCGACTGGGACAACTGGTGTCTGCATATCCCGATGGACGGCGTCCTGGGTTACTACCAGACCAGCAGCAAAACCGAACTGCTGAAAGTCGATACCAACCAAATCACCAATATGCTGCTTGATCAGGAAGCCGCTTATTGGAAATGCGTCGAATACTATTACAAAGCCAACCAACTCGGGATTTTGGATCCTGACGCGCTGACTCAGAAATTCGCCGATTTCGGCGCCAAAGCAACCGCCGGACAACTGCTTTCCGGACCGGCGACCTGGGCTATGGGCGATTTCAACACCAATAATGCCAAAGATGCCAAGGGCTTCGAAGTTCTGCCGCTGGATTGGGGCTTTCAATGGGGCGGCGCCAATGCCAAAGCCGGCTGGACCGACAAATGCTTCGGTATAACCAAGAACTGCCAGACTCCTGACAAAGCCATGGATCTGCTTGACTATTTCTATTCTTATGAAGGCAGCAGAACCCTCTTCAGCGGCGTCGAAGACAAGGATTGGGAAGCTGTCGGCGGTGTGCCGACCCTTAAAGACGCCACAATCGAACTGCAAAAAGCCGGCGGCGATCCCTGGCTGCAAAGCGGCATCGGTTTTGACTCCAACTTTATCGGCCTCAGCCCGTTCACCATCAATCCCAATGACGGCAAAGCGGTCAGCCTGTTCAATGACGCCAGCGTCTATCCGTTGTCCTTGAACAACCTGCAGAAAGATTTTGCCGAGCACTATGGCGTCAAATATCCGCAGCAGATCTTCGAGAAAAAGATCGCCGATGGTAAATCCAAGAACGCTTCTACGCAGGACGCCTTCGCGCTGGCTCTACTGCCGACCGCTCCGGATGACATCAAGAGAATGGATGCCAAACTGGACGAACTGTGCATCAAAGACGCCGCTAAAATGATCCTGTCCAAATCTGATTCCGAATTCAGCGCCAATAAACAAAGCGCTATCGAAGATTTCCAGAACGCCGGCGTTCAGCAAGTTGCCGACTGGTATGCCGAACAATGGAAAACGGCTGCCGAGAAATCCGCCGCGATCAAGTAACAGACGACTTTTCCAGATTATTCGGTTATGATGAAATGGCTCCCTGTTGTTTTTATAAATGGCGGGGAGCTATTTTGAATTTGGCTCGTTTAGCCGGCAGGAGGCATTGTTGATGAATTCTTTGGCTTGGAATCATGATTCCTATCTTTTTAACCATTTACCGGGATTTCTCGTATCCGGTGAATTCCACTATTTCCGCGTTCCGCAAGAAGACTGGAGCCGGAGGCTGGATCTTTTCATCGAGGCCGGCGGCAATTGCGTCGCAACCTACATTCCCTGGATTTTGCACGAACCGGAAGAAGGGCTCTTCCAATTTGGCGGCGCTCCCGAGCTTGATCTGGAAGCTTTTCTGCGTTTATGCCAGGAAAAGAAACTCTATGTCCTTTGCCGGCCGGGTCCCTACCAATATTCGGAAATCAAATATGACGGCCTGCCCGGCTGGCTTTGCGAGCATTATCCGGAAATTCTGGCCCGCGACATCCAAGGCCGGGCATTCCGCAAATCATCTGTTTCCTATTTGCATCCTGTTTTTTTGGAGAAAGCTCGCCGCTGGTTCGATGTGGTCTGCCCGATTCTCGCTCCATATATGCTTTCACGCGGCGGCTGTATCGCTATGGTTCAATTCGACAATGAATTGATGGGCATTCACGAGTGGTTCGGCAGTTTGGACTATAATCCGGAAACCATGGGATTTGGTTGTGAATCCGGCCGTTATCCCTGTTTTCTAAAAAAGAAATATCAGGACCTCCGACAGCTTAATCAAGCCTATGGCACGTCCTATACATCATTTGCCGAAGTCATGCCTTATCAGGGCGAACCGTCGGTTCCGGCAGACCGGCGCCGCGTTAAAGATTATCAGGATTTCTATTTTACCTGTACCGCTGAATATGCCGGGATCCTGACCAGCTGGATGGCCGGACACGGCCTGGACGGCATCAAGGTCCATAACTCCGGATCGCCGTCGATGAACGCTTATTTCCGGGAAACAGCCGCTCAACTGAAGCCGGATTTCATTCTGGGCTCCGATCATTACTACAATCTCAATATGGACTGGGCGCAAAACAATCCGACCCCCCAATACGCGGCCGGCGTTTTCAGGTCTTATGAGATGCTGCGGCTGATGGGTTTCCCGGCTACGGTTTTTGAACTGCCCGGAGGCAGCGCTTCAGAATGGCCGCCTATAACCGCGGAGGATCTGAAATGCTGTTATTGGACCAACCTGGCGCTCGGCATGAAGGGTTTGAATTATTACATTTTCACCGGCGGTCAAAATCCGCGTAAAATCGGCGCCGACGGCGACAGTTATGATTATAGCGCCTCGATCGATAAAGACGGCCACATCCGCCCTTCCTATGCCGTCCAGAAAGAACTGGGTCTCTTTTTGAAACAAAACGCCTGGCTGGCCGCCGCGCACCATATCGCCGACTTCTATATCGGCCTGGACTGGGAGCAGGCCAGAAGCAATGCTTATCCTTCTGCCGCCGAAGCCGGCATCGACAACCGGCAGGCGTGGAAACTATCACAGAAAGGCATGCTGATCTCCGGTTTATGCGCTTCTTTCTCGCCTGATTTCGTCGATCTGCCGGATAGCCCGTTAGCCGCATCCTGCTGTGGCAAGCCGCTCTTCGTGGCGACATCGGCCTGCATGAGCCGCCGGATTCAGGAGAACCTGGTTGCTTTTGTCCGGCAGGGCGGCAAATTGCTTTTAGCGCCGGGCATTCCGGAATATGATGAACAGTTCAACCGCTGCACTATCCTGCAGGATTTTCTCGGAGGAGCGGCCGCCAGGCGCGCGCCGGCCGATAATCCGCGGGTTATGATGCAGGACATCGCCAATATTCCGCCGAACGTTTCGCTCTGGCGCTGTACGGAACAACCGCCTGAAGCCCGAATCCTGGCCGTTGAGGAAAACACCGGCGCCGTTGCCGCCTGGCAGAAAGATTATGGCGCCGGCAGCGTCATCTGGCTTGGCCTGGAATGGATGCATGCCAAGACGCAGCACGCGGCGATGATCCGTTATCTCTTGAGTCAACTGGGTTGCCAGACGCCGGTTGTCGCTTGTGATAATCCGAATTTGTGGACTTTCCTGCGCGGCGACGGCCAAAACAGGATGCTGTTTATCTTGAATCTGTTTACCGCGCCGATGACAGCCGGCATCTGCCTGCAGAACGGAGACAAGACGCCGGAAATCCGGGAAATCAATATCGCTCCGCTGACGGTTCTGACGATTGACAAGATTTGAACCGCGCTATATTATTAATTCAATTAACAATAGCCTTCTTCGAGGAGGATTGAATGATGGATACGCGTGAAACATTGAACGGCCGCTGGGAACTTTATTACGGCGAGGACGACGGCCGGCGGTACAGCAGTGGCGGCGTGGCGGCCGAAGCCGGCTACCGCCATATCGCGGCGTCGGTGCCGGGCAACGTCGAGCTGGACCTGATGGCCGCCGGATTGGAACCGGATCCGTTTCTCGGCGAAAATGTGCTCCTGTACGAACAGTACGAATACAATAACTGGCTGTTTGAGCGGACTTTCCGCCCTGATCCGGAACAAAAAGGCCGGCGGCCGGTTCTGGTTCTGCATGGCGTCAACACTTTTGCCGCCGTTTACCTGAACGGCGTCTGTCTGGGCGAGACGGACAACATGCTGATCGCCCACGAATTTGACCTGACGGCTTCGCTGCTTTGGGACCAGGAGAATACGCTGGCCGTCTTTATCCGTTCGGCCATGAATGAGGCCCGCCGGTACGATTATCCCGCCGCCTTCCACGGTTCCGAACAAAGTGATGAAATTACCCGGCTGCGCATGCCGCCGCACAGCTTCGGCTGGGACATCATGCCCCGGCTGCTGTCGGCGGGGCTCTGGCGCGATGTCGAAATCCAGTATCACGATGCAGAACGGCTGAAGGACCTTTATCTTTGCACCCGGAATATACAGCCGGGCCAGGCTGACCTGAGCTTCTCCTATACCTTTGAAAGCAGCTGCCCGCGACTGCCCATCTACCGGATCACGCTTGAAGGGCGCTGCGGCGGCAGCACTTTTTCAGCAGAACAGGAAACCCATTTCATCAGCAACCATATGAATATCCGGGTTGATCGGCCGATGCTTTGGTGGCCGCGCGGCTATGGCGAACCTTACTTATATCAGGTCGAGGTTTCCTTGTGGCAGGGCGACCGGCTATGTGATCGGCGGAGTTTCCGATTCGGCATCAGGACCGCCACCGTCGACGCTTGTTTTGAATTGACGCAAAAGCAGCGCTTTACCGTGTTGGTCAATAACGAGCCGATTTTTATCCGCGGCAGCAACTGGGTACCCTTATCCGCTTTACACAGTCTCGACCTAAGCCGGGTCGACCGGGCCATAGACCTGGTCTGCGGCTGCGGCTGCAACGCTTTGCGCTGCTGGGGCGGCAATGTTTATGAATCCGATCGTTTCTATGATCTCTGCGATGAAAAAGGCCTTCTGGTCTGGCAGGATTTCGCTATGGCCTGTTCGGGGCAGCCGTCCGACGATGCTTTCGCCCGGGCGATCGAACAAGAAGCGACCTTTATTATCAAACGGTTGCGTAATCATTGCTGCCTTTTATTATGGGCCGGCGATAACGAAATCGACGCCTGCGTTTATCAGCAATTCCCCAAAGGCATCGCCCGCTACAGCCGGACGACGCGGGAAGTTCTGCCCCGCGTCATCGCCGCGCATGACCCGATGCGGTTCTATCTCCCCTCATCACCTTATATGCCCGAGGATTACGACTGCGACGCCCAGGGGCCCGAACAGCATCTGTGGGGGCCGCGCGATGATTTTAAAGGCGATTTCTATCGGCTGAACCAGGCTTTGTTTGCCAGTGAAATCGGCTATCATGGCTGCCCCGAGAAAAAATCGCTGCAGCGGTTCATCTCGCCGGACGAACTGTGGCCGAATGCCGGCAGCCGGCAGTGGCTGGTCCACAATAGTGAAAAGCCCTTATACCGCAGAGGTTATAACCGCAACGAGCTCATGGCCAAACAAGCGGCCATCCTCTTTGGCGCGGCGCCGGAAAAGCTCGAAGATTTCGTCCTGGCTTCGCAGATTTCCCAGGCTGAAGCGAAGAAATTTTTCATTGAGCAGTTTCGGATGCAAAAAGGCCGGAAATCCGGTTTGATCTGGTGGAATGTTCTGGACGGCTGGCCGCAAATCTCCGACGCGGTCGTCGATTATTATTTCACGCCCAAGCTGGCCTATTCGATCATCATGCGCAGCCAGCAGGATGTTCAGCTGATGATCGGCGAATATCGGAGCTGGGCCTATCCGATTGTCGCGGTCAACGATACGATGCGGCCGGTTGCCGGACAGTATCGGGTCTACCGGGCGGACAACGGACAAACGGCGGCCGAGGGTTCCTTTAGCCTGACGGCTAACGGGCGGGCCGATCTGGCGGAATTGAAAGCCAATCCTTCCGTTCAGGAGCTCTATATCCTGGAATGGCGATTCGACGGACAAATCAAGACCAATCATTACCTGGCCGGGCGGGCGCCCTTCAAACTGCAGGATTTCCGCCGCTGGCTGCCGATGATCGCGGCTTTGCCGCCGACTTTCTATTTACCGGATATCCTGTCCGAATAAGGCAATCTGCGCACGCTGATATTCAGTCGGCGACTGATCGACATATTTCCGGAAATGCCGGTTGAAAGACGAGAGCGTCGGATAACCGACCTGGCCGGCAATCTCCGTGATACTCAGTTGGTTCTGCCGGAGCAGCGTTTTTGCCATACGGATGCGGACCTGGTAAAGATAGTCTGCCGGCGACAGGGCGAAGACCTGATGGAAGCGGCGTCGGAACGCGCTGACGCTCATCCGGCAACGGCCGGCCAGATCAGGAATCGTCAGCTCCTGGTCATAATGCCGGGAAATATAGAGAATGGCCGGCATGATTTCAGCTACAGTTTTTTGATCCGGCCTGTTGATCGGCATGTTATATTGGATGCGATCGGCATATCGGACTATTTCGACAAACAGCAGCGAAATAATCGCGCGAACAGCTGGCAAAGCATAGGCGTCACGGTCTTTCAATTCCTGGATCAGCTGCATGACGAGGCCGGCCATTCTTGGCGACTGCCGGCTGCGGCTGATGATGCCGCTGAAGCCGGCCGGGCGGGTAAAGCGCAGGATGAAGGCTTGCTGTTCGATCAGGCGGATATCAGGATTCTCCAGCATAAAAAGTTGATTGACATCAATGTCGATGAAATGCCAGCGGCTGATATCCTGCCGATTGCTGCGGGCGATATGCGGCACCCCGGGAATAATGACGGATAGGTCTCCGGGGCCAAACGGCAATGTTTGGTGTTGAATGATGAAAAGGCCGCTGCCCTCCCGGCATAAGCCAAGTTCCAGCGTATCATGGTAATGCAGGACTTGTCCGGGTTCCGGGTCGGGTTCATGCAGATGCTCCAGATATGGATCATGCACGGGAAAATGCCTGTCCAGAAGGATCGGCAGATATTTGGCTGTATCCAGTATTTTAGGCGGCGTATTTTGCATGGTTATCGGCTCCATTTGCATAGTGTTGTGCAGATAATGACATTATACTGGAAATAACGCCAATTACCCATAGGCGCTTTGGCTGTTGATCGCCGCTCAGCGGAGTGGAAATGATGAGTTAACAAGTAAATTTGGGAGGTACCTGCATGATTATCGATCCAATAAAAAGCCGTCCGGAAAAGATGCCTGAATGGGAAGTATATGGCCGCAGTTTACTGTTGGAATATCGACAATGTCATGAAGAAGGTTTGGATGTAGCCCGCCTGGAAGACTTGGTCAGAGCTGCTGCCGCCGTGCCGTCAGGTATTTTCCAGGAAGAGCTGGCCGACCTGATCGGCCGGCAGCTGCATCAATGTCCGGCGCAAGCGGATTATCCCTATCATGAACCCTCTGATCTGGCAGGAATCCAGTCAGCCCGGCCGGTTTCGCGACCGGTCATGCCCCGGTTGCTGCCGGACACGAATTGGCGGGACCGCATTGCCGGCGCGTGGCTGGGCCGCATCGCCGGATGTTTGCTGGGGAAACCGGTTGAAGGCTGGCATATGCCTGAATTGCGCCGTTTATTGGAAGGCACCGGCAATTATCCCCTGAAGCGCTATATTTCGCGGAATGAAGATTTATTGCGCGAACTGGGCGGCGATCCGAAGCGCTGCTGGATCGAGAATATCGATCATTGCGCGCCGGTCGACGACGATACGAATTACACGGTCATGGCGGCCCTTCGCCTGGTCAAAAGATACGGGCGCGATTTCACGCCGGATGATGTCATGAACACCTGGCTGGACAGTCAGCCGAAAACGGCATACTGCACAGCTGAACGAGTCGCTTTCCGCAATTTTATCGCCGGCATGATGCCGCCGGATTCAGCGAGCTTTCAAAATCCTTACCGGGAATGGATCGGCGCTCAGATTCGCGCCGACTATTTCGGTTATATCAATCCGGGCAATCCGCAAAGGGCAGCAGAAATGGCCTGGCGCGATGCCTCGGTCTCGCATACGAAAAACGGCATCTATGGCGAGCTGCTTATAGCGGCCATGCTGGCTGCGGCTGCGGTCCACCAAGCGCGGCCGGAAAATATTCCTGCCATCATCGAGGCCGGCTTGGCAGAGATTCCGCGTCGATCGAGACTCTCCGAAGCGTTGCGTCAGGTTCTTGTCTGGCGCCAGGACGGACTTGACGCCGAAGCGTGCCTGGCTCGCATTCATGAGCGTTATAACGAGAAGAATGCCCATGACTGGTGCCACACGATCTCGAACGCTATGATTGTGGTTGTCGCACTTCTGTACGGCGGTCTGGATTTTAGCCGCTCGATTTGTCTGGCAGTCGGCGCCGGCTTCGATACGGACTGCAATGGCGCGACGGTCGGCTCCATTGTGGGGATGATGATCGGAGCAAAGGCGATTCCGAAGCCCTGGACAGAACCTCTGGGCGGCCTTTTAGACACTTCGATCATTGATGTCGGTAAAGTCCGGATCGACGATCTGGTGGAGATTACTCTGGATCAGATGGCAATTGTCATCTAATCGTCGCTTACGTTCTCGACCAATTCAATCAACTTGGTGATAATTAAGTCAATACTAATAAGAAAGTAATATTTATAAATCACAAATAAAAGCATCTACCAGTTAAGATTGGTAAAGGAACGGACCGTGTACAGCATGATTGGTTGTACACGGTTTGTTTTCAATATCATTATAAGCGCGTAGAATGAATTTTTTCACCATGGAACAATTGTTAAATTTGACATTCTCTAATAATTATGCTTATATATAACTATATTGTGATATCGAAGGCTTGGCAAATATGGTTCAAATACGATTCAGAGACGTTTCGGTTCATGGACGGCAGCATTAGAGCGAGCGGGGCTTAAAGTATATTCGTACCAAATGACTGCAGCAGCCAGGAATCCAGAAAATTTCTATTCAAGTAATCAGCAACTTCTTGACGATATTATTCGAGTCGCAAAACAGTTATCATTACTAACGGTTACAACCGGACAGTATAAAAAATACGGAAAATATGATGGAAGCACAATTCTTGATCGATTTGGATCTTGGGATAAGGCGCTGAAATCGGCCAACTTGTTAGAAACAGGTTACGTAAAAGATATTTCAAATTCTGATTTATTGATTGAAATTGAGAGGTTGTGGATCAAATTGGGCGCTTCTCTATACTCGCATATAGTTTTCCGAAATTCGCTGGTTTAGAAAGGAGCCTTAACAGAGATAGTAACCTTTGAATGCTCCTGAGATTTTCAATAAGCGCTTGTAAATTCGTCACTATAAATGTATATTATTCGTGACGAGGTGATGATATGAGCCGCGCAAATTATCTTGAACAAGTACAAAAAGCAATTGTATCCGCAGATACAGGGGAAGTGTATGTTAATTCTGACTTTTCTGAAATAGCCGGTGATGTCGCCATTCGCAAAGTATTATCACGTTTGGAAGCAGATGGCATTCTCCGTCGTATCATGCGAGGTGTATATGAGTATCCGGAATACAATGATTTTCTGAGAGAATATGTTGCGCCGTCACCGGATAAGGTAGCTCATGCTTTGGCGCGCAATTACGGCTGGACCATCGTCCCCAGTGGTGATACCGCTCTAAATATGTTTGGCTTGTCTACCCAGGTTCCGGCAATGTGGCTATATATCAGTGATGGCCCATATAAAGAATATACATTTGACAGCATCACCTTGAAATTTAAGCACACTACCAATAAGGAGATTTCAAAAATTTCTTATAAAACAGCGCTCACCATACAGGCATTGAAATCATTAGGTAAGAATAAAATTACGGATATAACAGTGACCGCTATCGCTAACACGCTTTTAAAACAAGAAAAAAGTGCCATGCTGCAAGAAGCAAAATACGCTACAGCATGGATTTATGACATAATCAAACAAATTTGTAAAATGAGGTAACTCATGAGAAGGATTGCAAAGTTAGAACCAAAGGATCGCGAGGCGCTCTTTCGCAACACTGCGAGCAAAATGGGGCTTACTGAAGCGATCATTGAAAAGGACTTTTGGGTTTGCTGGATGTTGGATTCCTGCGGGATACTTTCCTACCGGAAGTTACGCGGGATCTTTCGGGGGAGCTTGCTCTTCCCATCAAATGCTCCATCGATGAAACCGACCGCCAAACAATGAAATTCTTTTATCCGAGCAGTTTTTCAGACAGTGCTATTTTGCAGGAAATTCGGCTTGAGATTGGAGCGCTTGCGGCGTGGACTCCAGCGCAGGCGCAGTGTATCACTCCTTATGCCGCTCAGCAATATGGGCGGCTGTTCGAGCAGTCTACGACAGATGTGCTGACCGTTCTGCCGGAGAGAACCTTCTGGGAAAAAGTGACGATCCTGCACAGGGAGGCCTTTCGCGCCGCTGACAGAGAATTCCCCAGCCGGTATTCACGGCATTATTATGATCTTTATCGCATGGCAAAAACGTCTGTCAAGGATAATGCTCTTGCCGATGAAGAGCTACTTGCTCGTGTGGTGAGATTCAAGGACAAGTTTTACCGCTGTCCATGGGCATGTTATGAACTTGCGAAACACGGTACTATGCGGTTGATGCCCCCAGAATATAATGTTAAAAAACTGCATGCCGATTATGCGCATATGCAGAACATGCTTTTTGGACAGAAGCCAAGCTTCGATGAAATATTAGATGAAATCAGGATGCTTGAGAAAGAGATTAATGCTGTGGATCCCTTTAATCCTGCATGAGCAATTGTGTTGCCAAGTGATAATGCAGAAGTCATTTTAAAGCGGCTTCGCGGTAAAAACACTTGATTATCGCTCCTGGATAACGAAGATAGAGGCCAATAAGTATTTTGTCAGCATTGATAAGCTACTCGAAATATCAGACGGCAAACACGCCTTGACGTTGTGCCACTACCCGCTTCTGACATGGAAGCATTCCATAATGTCCTGAATGCCGGCGTAGATATTAATGGGTATATGCCGGTAACCTTTGATGAGATGTTGGAGAACAATCGACGCTTCAAGGACAGAATAATCCATTTGCATGATTAAAAGAAATCTGCGGAAATTTCGCAGGACTTCTAATCGAATTATCAGGAAACCGTTTGTAAATTATACGAAGTAAAAAATATTTTTGAAGACAATCGGCCTGCTTAATCGTTATATTGTTGTCAGGGTTATACGAGAGGTGGTGAGCAGAAACTGAAAGCTACAGATGAACAATTCCGGCAAATCGTCTTGCGTTACGAAAAACTGGTTTTCACGATCTGCCGCCAGCTGGTTCAGGATTATCAGGAAGCGCAGAACCTGACCCAGGACACCTTTCTTGCCGCATATCTCCACTTGGACAGCTGCTGCGAGGCTGATCTGAAACCCTGGCTGGCCAGGATCGCCGCCAACAAGGCCAAGGATTATCTGAAGAGCGCTTACCAGCAGCGCGTGCAGCTCAGCGAAGAAGATTTCGCATGGATCCCCGATCAAACGCCGGCGCCGGATGAAATCTGCCAGTCCGATGAAGAAGTCCGCCAGATCAAGGAAAAAATTTATGCTTTGAAAGAACCTTATCAACGAGTGGCCGCCATGCATTTTATCGACGAAAAGAGCGTAGAGGAAATCGCCTATACGCTCAAGCGGCCCAAGAAAACCATCCAAACGCAGCTGCTCCGTTCCAGACATCGTCTGCAGCGTCTTTTAGAGGAGGATACTTGAATGGACGATCATTACGTTCAATCTATCTTCGACCCCGAAGGCCATCTGACCTCGCAGGCCTGGCCGTTTCTGGCCGGCCCCGGCAGCCGGAAACCGGCCGCCCTGACGCCGGGCCAAACGAAACAGGCAGAGGCGGCGCGCCTGCAGGCGGCTGAACACCTGGCCTGCTGCGATTCGTGCCTGCGTCATTATCTGGCCGCTCTGGATCAAGAACCGCAGATCGGCCCGCAGCCTTCACTGGCCGCTTCTGTCATGAAAAACATCCGGATCCGCAATCGGCGGCAAGACCTGAACCGGTACCTGACCTTGGCGGCGGCAGCCTGTCTGGCGATTTTTTTCTGGATCAGCGGTGTTTTCAACATCAATCTGTCAGGACTGAACGGAGAATGGTCCGACCGTTTTGTCCAGTCAACAACGCAGATCGGCCGAAAAACCGGCGATCTTTCGGATCAGGCTATGAACGCTGTCAACTGGTTCTTTGATCAAATCCAGATACCCCGTAACATCTGGAGTCAGAATCCATCCGATCAGCACAAATAACATTCCGTGAAAGGAGTTCCCATTTATGAAAAAGAGTTCGTTCCTGACCTTCATCTGCTCCCTCCTGCCCGGCGCCGGCCAAATGTACCTGGGCTATATGCAAAGAGGTTCATCACTGATGCTGTTGTTCTTTGGAGCTATATTCCTTTTTGGTTTGATGCGTTTCGACATGCTGCTGCTGTTCCTGCCGGTCATCTGGTTTTATGCTTTCTTCGACACCTGGTCCATCCGGTCGCTCACACCGGAGGAACGGGCGGCGACGCCGGATCAGGCGGTCTTCTGCAAAAACGGCCAAGCCAACACGATCTGGCAGAATATCGCCGGCAAGCGGCATCTGGCCATCGGCGCCGGTCTGATCCTGCTGGGCATCTGGCTGCTCATCGATACTTTTATCCGTCCCCTTCTCGACCAGATCAGCCAGACTCTGCCCTGGCTCTATAATCTGATCCGCAATCTGCCGGTTCTGGCCATCGGTGCAGTCATCATTATTCTGGGGGTCTATCTGATCAAAGGGAAAAAGCCGGCGGCGCCGAAATCGCCTGACTGGGTCGACTATCAAGGAGGAGATCATCATGGAGAATAATAATATTCCCGAAAATCCGGCGATCCGGCGCGTCGGTACCCTGACCATGGGCCTGGCCCTGATCACCACCGGTATCGTGATCATTATCGCCTTGCTGTTTCCCAGCCTGGACTGGACTTTATATGCCAAATTTTCCCCTGTCTGGCTGATTATCCTGGGTTTGGAAATCCTGATCAACTACCTGCGGTTTCACGGCGAACGGCTGCGCTGCGATTTCCTCAGCGGTTTCATCTGCCTCTGTCTGATCGGCGGTTCACTGGCCGCAGTCTGCCTGGCATCGGCTTTTACCTATTACGGTCCGCCTCGCCGGATCATGTCCGAGGAATTGACCGAACAGCTGGAAAACCAATGCTGCGTCGTCTTGTCCGATCAGACGGATATCCGCCGGCTCAGGGTTGTAGCCAATCTCAACCGGTTGTCCTATCAATCGGATGCGCTCAGCGCCGGAACTCAATTCCAGCCGGCCGATGATGTCGAAATCCGCATCGAATTATCCGACGGCTATCGCGATCCCCAGGATTTCGCCAAAGCCTGCCGGACCATTCTTGATAAAATCAACCGGATGGAGGTCAACATCGACCGGATCAACTTCCGGACGATCGACGCCGTTGAACCGGTGTTCTCGCTTGCCGTTGAAGATCCTTTCCAATTCAACTTGAACCAGGACCAATTGGCGCAGCTGGTCAGTAAAAATACCTGAACAGAGCTTATCGCTCCTTCCGGATGCTGATTTTGGCCCCGGCATCCGGCTGACCGCATAATAACGGGCTTTCAGGATCATGAAACAATACGTTCCGGCGAATCGACTCCAGTTTCGAATTGGCATAGCAATATGAGCAGCCATGAAGGCAAGTATCATACATGCCGATATCGACACTGGACACACAGCCGCAAGCATCCCGTTGATTTTTATCCTTGGCTGCCACAAAAGGGCGGCCAAGGATTTTTGCTATCAGCCGGTCATCGACACACCGCGCCGGTTCGATCCCCAGGCCGGTGAAATCCAGCGTTTCAGCGCAGGTTTTTATCGACAAGCCGTTTTGGCCGGCGATTGCCGCCAGGCGGACAGCCGTTGCCATCATGTTCTCCGGCTGCCATTCGATTAAATGATGCAGCCGCCAGGCTGATTCGATCTTGCGATAGCGATCGACAAAGCTGATGACGCATTGCCGTGTATAACCGCTTAGGCGCCTGGCAATCCCGGCGAAATGCTCCGCATGATAATCCGGCGTATACCGGGATGAAAGAACCATCGGATCATAACGCCAGATGATCCGTTCCGGCCCGATCCGGTCCGCCAGCGCCTGAAATGTCGCGATCCGTTCTTGCAGCGGGGGAACATGGCCTTCCAGTTCACAGCCATAATCGTTCAAAGTAAACTGGCAATAAAACGGCCGATTTTCTAAGCCAGACAGGCGCTCCAGCAGCGGCCGGAAATTTTTGCTCCAGAAAACGAAGCAGTCCACATCCTCCGGCAGCAAGGAAATCTGGCTGATCTGACGCGGATTTAACGGGTTGGGCACCCATACAAAACCCGCCTGCAAACGGCGAAGAAACCAAGGGGTGAAAAACGCCGGTATATCGGTCCGCCTGCTGACGCTGATGATCATATTTATCCCCCACGAAGAACAATCGTTCTTGATTTATTTATAACGGCCGGCCGGAAGAATGTCAACTCCGGCAGCCGGAAGCTTGCCACATCAACAGCAGGCTGATAAGATGAGTGTAACAAGTATTACAGGGCGAGGTTCAAATGAGTATAACAGCATGGATCGTTTTAAATTACAGCCTGCCTACGGAACCGTCCCGTCATCGCGTGGCGGTCTGGCGGGCGCTCAAAAAAATCGGCGCTGTCAATATACAACAATCGATGTGGATCTTGCCGGACCATGCCGACAATCGGGTAACGCTTCAGAAGATTGCCCGGGAAATCGAAACCAATCAGGGCGAAGCGCTGCTGATGGACAGCGTCTTTTCCGATGAGCGGCACGAAGAACGGATTATCAGCCTTTTCAATCAGATCCGCGATGATGAATATCAGGAATTGATTCGGGAATGTGAAAAATATCTCCTGGAAATCGCCAAAGAAGTAGCTCATGAAAAGTACACCTTTGCCGAACTGGAGGAAGAAGAAGCGGAATTGGAGAAACTGACCGCCTGGCACGCAAAAATCGCCGCCCGTGACCTTTTCCATGCTTCTCATGCCGGGGAGGCAGAGAACAAATGTCAGGAAATAGCGATGGTTTTTGAGGATTACAGTCAGCGTGTTTACGCTCACGAAATCGTCACTTGATTGTCTTGACCCGGCGCGTCCAACACGATATGGTGAATACCTTGAAGTTGTTTGCGCGATAGAATAAAGCTTCATTGATAGGACAGAATGATCGGTAAAAAGATTCCATGGCTAAAAACAGGTCTCTTTTTTTACTTTTCTCTATTCCTTCTGGCGATCTTCAATCAATCTGACTTTTGGAGTAATATTCTTTCTCCGATTGGCGCGCTTATTTCGGCAATATTGCTTTTCCGATCCTGCCGCCGGATGAATTTCGCGCCTTTTTTCCGCAGCTGGATTTTCTTTGGCCTCGCCGCGGCTTTTTGGGCCGCAGCCGATATCGGCTGGGCTGTCTGGGATTTGGTCCTGAAAAAGAATCCGGCCAATAATCTTCTGATTTCCGGTTTCTATCTGGGAACAACCATTTTCCTGTTTATCGGCATTTGCCATTATTCCATTTACAAGTTTAAGCGCTGGAATACGATACAGTTGGTTATCGACGGCCTATTCATCGCGCTCAGTTGTATCCTGTATCTCTGGATCATGCTGTTTGATAAGAATGACGCGCTTTTGTGGCAGCTGGATCAGGAAGACTGGATGTCGGTTGCCAACCTAGGGCTTGATCTTGTCATTTTTTTGGGTATTGCCGTCTGGTATATCTCTATCCGCGGCGGGAAAATCCCCTTCCCGATCAGGATTATCGCCAGTTCCCTGTTCCTGTTTACGCTGGTCGATATCTACTATTTCTACTTGCAGCTCAACCATCGCTACATACCAAATTCGGTGATTGACGCGGCCTATATTGCCGCTATCCTTGGCATCGCCATCGGCGCCAATGCTTTTACCGATTTGGTACTGCGGCAGGCCGATGCCGAAATTGATGTCTGTACCAATATCGGTTTCCGGCATCGCAGTTTACTGTTGTTTCCCGCGCCGATACTCATTCTCCTGATAAAAGGTTTCGACTTCAGCATCATTTTTTATTTAGCAATTATGATTGTTTATGGCAGTCTCAGTGCTTATATTCAGGCAGCGATTAATAATGAGCGTCTGCTCAAGCGTGAAATGGAACTGAATCTGGAGCTGGAATCGAGGATATTGGAACGGACAAAGGAACTGGTGGAAAAAAACCGGCAGCTTTTTGCCGTATCAAACATGGATACGGTAACCAATTTGTCCAACCGGCGTTTTTTCCTGCAAACTCTGGAGGAACACATCAAACAAGAACCCGGCCGGTCCATCGCCCTGCTCCTGATCGACATCGACCGGTTCAAGATCATAAACGACACTTACGGCCATCAGATCGGCGACCGGATCCTGATTCTTTTATCTCAGCGCCTGCAGCATTATGAACAATCCGGCGTAATGCTGGCCAGATTGGGCGGCGATGAATTTGTTCTGATCGTACCGTCCCGGTCTTCGTATGCCGAAATCGAGCAATTGTCCGAGCATCTTATAGAGCACTGCACCGCGCCGATCGAGCTGGACCAATATACCCTCCGCATAACCTTCAGCATCGGCGTTTCCATCTATCCGCTCGATGCCGAGAACAGCAACACGCTGCTGCAGCACGCCGATATCGCCATGTATCAGGCGAAAAAGGCCGGCAATAATAAATGTGTTTCATTTAATGAAAATATCCTGAAAACAATCAAGCGGAAGAACGAGCTGGAACTATTACTCAAGAAAGCCGATTATGATAAAGAATTTTCCCTGGTCTATCAACCGCAATTTACGGCTTCCACGAATCAGCTGATCGGCATGGAGGCGCTGCTGTGGTGGAATTGTCCGGAGAAGGGCGGCATATCGCCGGCTGAATTCATTCCCATTGCCGAAGAAACCGACTTGATCATACCGATTGGCAGCTGGGTCATGCAAGAAGCTGTTCGGCAGATAGCCGACTGGAATCGCTATTATGATTTAAACCTGACAATGGGCATCAACGTGTCGCCGAAACAATTAGATCAAAAAGGCTTTCACGCCGCCCTGAAGGCCACCATGAACCGTTATTCTGTGAAAGCAGAATGGATCGACCTGGAAATCACCGAAGGCGTAGCCGTCGAAGGTGAAGGACGCATCGGCCAGATTGTCGAGCAGTTTATGGATTCCGGCATCTCCATCTCGATCGATGATTTTGGCACCGGCTATTCATCCTTAAGTTATTGGAAATTGTTTCCCTTTGATCGCGTTAAAATCGCCAAACAATTGATTGATAACCTGGCCGGCGACAGATATGACCGGCAGATTGTCAAATCCATTATTCTCCTGGCTGATTCGCTGGGTATCAAGACAATTGCCGAAGGCGTGGAAACCCCGGAGCAATTGGACTGGCTGATAAAACTCGGCTGCCGGCAAATCCAGGGTTATCTGCTCGGCAAACCGATGCCGGCTGATGCTTTTGAGGATAAGCTGCTCGTTTCCCAGCCGCTGCCCGACGCGGCCGCCGACCCCATTGATACGGTCGTTCAACTGGAATTGGGCGGTGAACCGGAGATCTATCATACCCGTTAAAACATCGCTTTATGCTGCCGGGCATTCCCCGAGAGAAGAAGCAGCCGGAAATCGGATGAAAGGGCGTTCGGTTTCCGGCTGTTCTTTTTTATGGGCGCGTTGTGTTAACGTAAACGCCGCGTTTGAGTATCAATCGGTAAAAAGCACATCCGCGACATGAGTTTTAACCAAATAACCGCAATTATTTATGTATTATAGGTTAATAGCCGCAATATTTTGTCTTTTTACAAAACAGAAGGCCTTTATCCGTTTTTTTATTGACAGGCATTTGTTGCATGTTATAATGTGTACGTACACGCTAAAGCAACATCGAAATAGACACTGTTCGACCTTGGGTTGTATCATGAGGAAAAAACAAAGAGGTATATAAAATGGCCGGCAGAGTGACAGTAAAAAATATCGCGCAAATAACAGGGGTTTCGATTGGTACAGTCGACCGGGTTATCAACAACCGGGGCAAAGTAAATCCTGAAACAGAAGAAAAAATTTTGAAAGCCATTCATGAAACCGGCTTTATACCCAATAGGGCAGCCCGTTTTTTAACGCAGAAAAATCGGAAAACCATGGCCTTGATTTACCCGACATCACCCAAATTCTTTTGGGGCGCCTTTAGAAAAGGCACCAGCGTCGCTGAAAAAGAACTACGGGATATGGGAATGGATATCGTTCGTTATGAGATAGAAGGACTTGCTCTGGAAAGCGAAATATCCATTGCTCTGGAAACCATTGACACCGCCAATATTGATATCATCGCGCTGTTCCCATGCAATACGCCGTCAATTATTGAGAAATTGAAGAAACTGGCCGCCGGAGGAAAGAAAATCATCACGTTCAACAACGATCTGGATAATCACCAGCTGCGAAGCTTTTTTGTTGGAACAGATGCTTATCAATGCGGCAGAATTGTCGCCGAGATGCTGGGGAAAATGCTCCGGAGAAAAGGCAATATCCTGATCTTGAACAGCAATGACGAGTTTTTGTCAGAATATAACCTGAGATTAAAAGGATTGTACGATGGCATAAGCGAGAAATTTCCTGAGGTCAATGTCGCCGCTACCTATCGGTATAATGCCAAAAATTTTTACAAACACAGGAAAATCATATGCGAGATGATCGAAGAATACCATATCGATGCCATTCACGATTTGAATGTCTCGTCTTTACGAAAGATGTGCACCTTTCTTGAAGAAACCGGCAAATCAGCCGATATCATCCTTTCCGGATATGAACTGGACCCGGCGCTGGTTGATATGCTTCGCAAAGGCGTGGTTGATTTCATTATCGATCAGGATGCTTACCAGCAAGGTTATATGGTTGTTAAGCATGTTTATGATTTCATCATGCAGAATAAATTGCCGGCAGATGCAAAAATCAATATACCTTCACGAATTGTCCTCTGTGAGAACGCCATGGATTTTAAAATTTATGACTGATTCCAGCCAATAAAAAGGGGGAATAATCTTGCAAGCCAAAACAACGATGGATCAGGCAGCGCCAAGGAAACCTATGCCCCAAACAAACTTGATCCATAAAAGTTCCAAACTAAGATTATGGCAAAAAATCGCAAAAGACCGATACTTTTTGCTCATGATTTTACCGGGTGTCGTCTGGTTTTTCATTTTCTCGTATCTGCCCATGGGTGGCATTTATATTGCTTTCACTGATTATTTCCCAGGTCAATCGATCTTCGAAGCAGAGTTTGTCGGTTTAGCGTGGTTTAAAGATTTTATCTCATCATATTACTTCATGCGTTTGATGCGCAACACCTTTCTGATCAGCATTTACTCGATTCTCTGGGGTTTCCCGGTACCTATCCTCTTCGCTCTTGTCCTGAATGAAATGAGAAACGGGCCATTTAAAAAGACGGTCCAATCAGTCAGCTACTTTCCGGCCTTTATCTCCACAGTCGTAGTCGTCGGTATTCTCCATAATTTTCTGGCGCCGGACGGCGGCATTATCAATCTCCTGATCAGCCGCCTCGGTATGGAACCAAAATACTTCATGGGCGACCCCAAGTGGTTTCGCACCATTTACATCGCTTCCGGTATCTGGGCCGGTTTCGGCTTTGATTCCATTATCTATGTGTCGGCCATCAGCGGCATCAATCCGGAGCTATACGAAGCGGCAACGATCGACGGTTCAGACCGGCTGCAAAAAATCCGCTATGTTACTTTACCCAGTATCATGCCCACGATTATCATTCTGCTACTTTTACGGCTGGGCAGCCTCTTTGGCGTCGGTTACGAAAAAATCATCATGATGTATACCCAGTCGACCTATGAAACGGCCGACGTCATCTCCTCCTTCGTATACAGAAAAGGTTTACTTGAAACAAAATTCGGTTTTTCAACAGCTGTCGGCCTTTTTAATTCGGTAATTAACTTCGCCATCTTGATCATTTTTAATAAAATCAGCAAGAAAGTTACTGAAACGTCATTATGGTAATTTGCCATTTAAATAACCGCCCCTAAAGAGGTGATTCCATTGAAAGTCATGAAGATGACCCTTTCTGATCGTATTGTTCTACTTATCTGCTATGTCCTGGCTATAATAGCGTTGATCATCACCTTATATCCATTTCTATATGTATTTTCCGCGTCGATCAGCGATCCGATCGAAGTCCAGCGCGGCAATGTTCTCCTGCTGCCCCGCGGCTTTACCCTTCAGGCTTACATTAATGTACTGGCCGAGGGACAGGTTA
This sequence comes from Clostridiaceae bacterium, assembly GCA_034927345.1. Lineage (GTDB taxonomy): Bacteria > Bacillota > Clostridia > Saccharofermentanales > UBA5734 > JAYFQE01. The sequence continues at coordinate 263,995 of JAYFQE010000015.1, read as the reverse complement.
TCCGCAGCTTTTTTAATTCGGTCTGGTATACGGTTGTCGGAACGATTACCGCGGTCAGCCTGATCACATTGACCGCCTATCCTTTATCCCGCAAAGAGTTTCATTTGCGCAATTTTTTTCAGATCTATATCCTGATTCCTATGTTTTTCTCCGGCGGCCTGATTCCATCCTTTCTGGTCGTGAACGGCCTGGGCTTATATAATACGCGCTGGGCCGTCATTCTGACCCTATGCCTGGGTTCTTATCATGTTATTCTCTCGAGAACTTACCTGCAGACCATTCCGGATGAATTGATTGAAAGCGCCAGACTGGACGGCTGCTCGGAATTCCGGATTTTCTTAAAGATCATTATCCCGCTTGCCACGCCGATCACCGCAGTCATTACCGTTTACAATGCCATCGGCTACTGGAATAATTACCTTCAACCCCTGATTTATCTAAAATCGGAAGAATTGCAGCCTTTAACCATTTATCTTAACAAAATTCTGTCGAAAGCGACATTGGAAACCGCTAAAATGCTGGGCGGCACGGCGTCCGGAGCGCTGCTGTCCTTTTTCCAGATCAAATATGCGGTTATTATCGTAGCCATCGCGCCGATTATGATCGTTTACCCCATCTTTCAGAAGCAATTTACAAAAGGCATCATGATCGGAGCACTAAAAGGTTGATTCATTCATATTCCCTGTCCGGCGTCCGCCAAGAACAGTCGGTACCCTGTCCTTGATCGTGATACGGATAAGAATAATACAACTGTAAATTCCATGATAAGAAAGGAAGAGAAATGATGAAGAAATTAGCATCCATCTTGCTTGTTTTCGCGATGCTGGCCACATTTGCTCTGACCGGCTGTACCGGCAGCGCAGCTACAAGCGGAACGTCCCAAGCCAATCAAACCAACGGCAGCCAGACGACCAATACTTCTGGCAATACAACCCAGTCCACCGCAGCAACATTGAAAAAAGTTTCATATCTGTGCGGCGTGGGTATTTATGCCACGCAAAGCAACGATCTTCCTGTCTACCAGGCGCTGCAAAAAGCAACAGGAATCGAGATTGAATGGGATTTGATTTCCAGCGAAGATTACACGACCGCGTTAGCCACCAGACTCGCGGCAGGCGATGCTTTGCCGGATATGATTTCCATGGGCAGTACGACTCAAGAAGGGCTATCCAAGTATTTGAAAAACGGCATCATCATCGCCATGGATGATTACATGACGAACAATGCGCCGCAATTGAACGCTTATTTTACCGAAAACAGCGGCTATAACGCGATCAATTACAAGTCGATTTATGACAGCAAAATCGTGGCGGCGCCTTCTGAAATCGTCATGGCAACCGAATGGCAGCCCGGTTTATGCTACAACAAGCTCTGGATGGACAAACTCGGCATTACCGATCCGAAAACCATTGATGATTTTTACAACATGCTGGTAAAATTCAAAACCGGCGACCCCAACGGCAACGGAACAGCCGATGAAATTCCTTTTACAACGCTATGGGGCATGCAGGATTTGCTGGGCAATGCTTATGGGCTGACGATCGGCGCCAACGGCAGCAAGTACCAGGCCGGCAGCGATGGAAAAGTAACCGACGACCGTACGGATGCCCGGTATAAGGAATACCTGACATTCATGAATAAGTTATACAAAGAAAAACTGTTGGACACCGAATACGAAACCATCAGTCAATCCGATCAATTGAATGAAAAAATCGGCCAGGACAGAGTGGGCGTCGTTGCCATGTTTAATTCATTCGTCACGATCTGGAATCCGCTGTATAAAAAAGGTGACGATACGGTCATTTTCTATCCGGCCGCCATGCCAGCCGGTCCGCGGGGCGACAACTACAATATTGCCCGCTATCCTTCCGGTGGCTATATTTCCTTGTCTAAAGACTGCCGCGATCCGGCTTTGGCCATGTCGCTCATCGAAACGCTGCTCTTTAGCCAAGAAACAAATGACATCATGAACTGGGGTATCGAAGGAGTCTCCTTTGAAATCAAAAACGGCGAAAAATCAATGTTGATGACCACCGAAGAGTTCGGCAAAATCGGCGGCGGCCAGCCCTCTCTTCCGCATACCCAGTCCGCTGAAGCCTATGATATTCTTTATCAGCCTTATACTCAATATGATGTCGACAATATGCGTTCCCACATGATCCAACCCTTTATGACCGCTCCGCTGACTGCGGAAGAAACAGAACGTTTCAACAAGCTGCAGTCTGATGTTGATACTTATTACGGTGAGATGAAGAGTAAATTCATATCCGGAACAGCGTCCCTGGATGAATTTGACTCCTATGTTTCAACCATCAACGAAATGGGCGCAACCGAAATGTTGGCCATTAAGCAGGCCGCTTACGATCGCCTGAAAAAGTAATGCTTTGAAATTGGGATATAAGAGGAGCCCATAAACTCCTCTTATATCCTCTTCCTGTTTTCTGTTAAGCTGCCAAGGAGGATCAATATGTCAAACAAGATTAAAGTTGGGGTTTTTGGCGCGGCAAGAGGAAAAACGATGATCAACATCCTGCTTAATCACCCGGATGCCGAGTTGGTTGCAGTCTGCGATAAATATGTGCCTTTACTGAAAGAAGTCGGCGAACTGGCGCAAGCCAAACAAATTAAAGTTGCGCTTTATGAATCCTTCGACGAATTTTTCAAACAGGACATGGATGCCGTCGTACTGGCCAATTATGGCAATGAACACGCGCCTTTTGCAATCAGACTGCTTCATTCCGGCCGGCATGTTTTAAGCGAGGTTCTGCCGTGTGAAACGATGTCGCAGGCCGTCGCGCTGATCGAGGCTGTCGAAAAAACCGGTTTGGTTTACTCCTATGCCGAAAACTATTGCTACATGAATCATACTTTCGAGATGATGCGGCGTTATCAGGACGGCGACATCGGCGACATCATGTACGCCGAAAGCCAATATATTCACGATTGCTCGGCTTGTTGGCCGGACATTACTTACGGCGAGAGAACACACTGGCGCAATCACCTTTATTCGACATTTTACTGCACACACAGCATCGGACCTGTTTTAACCATATCCGGCCATCGGCCTGTCCAGGTCGTCGGTTTCGAAACGCAGCCGCTTCAGTCGATGATCGACGTCGGCAATGTGCGCGGTTCGGCCGGAGTTGAATTGCTGACACTTGATAACGGAGCTATTGTCAAGAGCGTTCACGGTGCTCTCAAGATGGAGCCGCCCGGCGTCAATTATGAAGTATATGGCACCAAAGGCATGCTGTGCAACGAACGTTCCAGCGGAAAAGTCATCAGCTACATTGAAGGGCCTGAAGTCTGCAAGGGAGAACGGACGGTTTATGAACCGGAGCAATCGGTTTCGCCGGAGCTGGCTCAAAGGTTCGGTTCACATGGTGGCAGTGATTTTTACGCTACACATTTCTTCCTGGAAAAAATTCTCGGGCGGCCTGAAGGAACCAAATATGGCATTGATGTCTATTCGGCTGTCGATATGGGCATCTGCGGCATTTTGGCATACCGTTCCATCTTGAACGGCAATCAGCCTGTGCACATTCCGAATTTGCGGAATAAGGAAGAACGCGAGGCTTATCGTCAGGATCACGCTTGCACGAATGCGGCGGTAGCCGGAGAACAGCTGCTGCCGGTTTGTTCCCGCGGCGTCCTTGACGTACCGGATGAAACCTATGCCAGAGCCAGGCAAAAATGGCTCGATCATGTTGCTGAGAAAGAAGAGGCTGATCATGCAGGAAAAAGTTCTCATTGTCAGTGAAAAAACCGTTAAACAATATTTGTCTGTAGAAGATATTATCGATCGTGTTGAACAGACCTGGCGCTGGTATGGCGAAGGCAAGATCAACATGCCGTCGAAAATAACGCTGGACATGTCATCCATGGGCGTAGCCGGCTGGATAAACTCCATGCCTTCGTATATTCAGCCGGAAGATATCGCCGGAATTAAGTGGGTAGGCGGATTTGCCGATAATCACAAAGCCGGTTTGCCCTATATCAAAGCTAAAATCATGTTGACAGATCCTCACACCGGTCTGATGAAAGCCCTGATATCGGGCGACTGGATCTCCGATATCCGGACCGGCGCCCAAACCGCTGTTTTCGCCAAATATCTGGCGGTTAAAGTTGATGTCGTAACGATCATCGGCGCCGGGCTCCAAGGTTATACAACCTTGCTTTGTCTCAGCAAGTTTTTCAGATTGAAGGAAGTCCGTGTCTGTGATATCAATCTTGACGCTTGCGCAGCATTTATCGAACGATTCCGCACAGTGCTCGATTGCCCGATGATCGCCACAACAGACAATCAAAAAGCCTGTGCCGGCAGCGATTTGATTGTAACCGCCACAACCGCCAATAAACCGCTTGTACAAAGAGAATGGGTCAAAACCGGCGCTCTGGTTTCGACGATCGGCTCTTATCAGGAATTGTCCGATGATCTGATTTTCGCGGCAGATAAAATTATCGTCGATCACATCGATCAGCATATGCACCGCGGCGAATTTCTCAACTTGATCCAGGCAGGCCGTTTTACCCGCGATCATTTCTCGGCGGAATTTCCCAAAATCCTGACCGGCGAACAAACCGGCCGCAGCAATAATCAGGAATTGATCATCATAAGCCTGATCGGTATGGGCTGCCTCGATACCTCTGTTGCCGCCCTGCTCTATTCCCGGATTATTCATTCCGGCAAAGATGACAAGACCATACCGGTTGTCGATCTGGCGTAACAAGCCGGTCTGATGTAATAAACCGGCAGACGGTCAAGTCTGCCGGCTTATTATGCTCTGTCATACGCAGAAAAGCGATTCAGTAGTTTGCGGGGATCTGCCAACCCTCTATAGAACTAATGAGAAAGGAGCGGCCGAAACTAAGGAGACGTTCATCGCGTCATGCCCCGGGCATATTGGCTGCTGATCTCATAGCGCAGAGCTTCACCCGCAAAAAAGCGTTTAATATCCTCAATCAAAGCGACAGTCACCATCGGCCGCCGGTCGACGGTCGGGCCGGCCATATGGGGCATCAATAGCGCCGCGGCCGATGATCGGAACGGATGATCTGCCGGCAGCGGTTCCGTTTCATAAACATCCAGAACGGCTCTGATCCTGTTCTTCCTGAGTTCATCGGCCAAGGCCGCCTCATCAACCAAACTGCCGCGGGCTGTATTGACAAATATTGCGCCATCAGGCAGTAATTTTAATAAACGGCCGTCGATCATATGGTACGTTTCGGGTGTTTTCGGCGCATGGATGGAAACAATCCGGCAAGAGGCAAACAAGTCGTCCAGGCTGGCAACCCGGATCGCATTATATTCCTGCAGGATTTCATCTGTTGTGAAAGGATCATAAACTTTCACTTTGACCCGGAACACAGCCAGCATCTGAGCCAGGTACCGGCCGACCATGCCAAATCCCACCAATCCGACGGTTTGATCGAGCAAGCCTTCGTTTCCGCCGCCATCAGACTGCCAGCCGCCTTTTTTCATATCCAGGTCATAATAAGGGATTTTGCGAAGCGCGCCGAGCAGATAACCGATTACCCCTTCAGCTACAGATTCCGCGTATAGTTTATTGCCGCTGATCACGCGGATCTGCCGGTCAAAAAGCGCGTCGCTGACAATCGGCGCCACGCTGCCGCCCGTATGGGCGACGAGTTTCAAACGGTTCGCCTGTTCCAGAACAAAAGCGTCAAAACACGGGCAGCCCCAACCGGTAAGGCAGACATCCGCTTTTTTCAAATGCTGGCGGAGCTGATCCTGACTGAATTGCGAACCGGATTCATTCCAGGTTGTCGGCCCCAATTCCTCAATCTGCCTGACAATATCCGGATTGATAAACTGATCGGCGCCATGGGCCAGCGGAATCGTCACCAGAATATTGATCTTCTTCATTTTATATCATCCTCCGGGTTATAATCATTTCGTTTCATTTCATCAGCTAAGCCGCGATCTTTATCATAGCAGAATATCAGTTTACGCACCAACATCTTCCTTTGGAATAATGTGTTTATTTTTGCGAAAATAGCCGGAATAATGTGTTAATATGTGATTGAAAAACGTGAAAAACGTGTTATTCTATATATGTTTCAGAATAAGGATGGCGTTTTCTATGAAGCGCAGTGCGATTCAGACGCTTAAGGCCTGGAAGGCCAGTGAAGACCGCAAGCCGATGGTACTTAAAGGCGCGCGGCAGGTTGGTAAGACTTGGCTTATGAAGGAATTCGGCAAGAGTTGTTATGATAATTTTGTCTACTTCAATTTTGACGAGGAAGATGAACTAAAATCCATCTTTGAAGTGAATAAAAATCCGCAGCGGATCATTGAGCTTCTTTCCCTAATTGCCGGAGTAAATATTCTGCAGAAAAAAACGCTTGTCATCTTTGATGAAATCCAGGAATGCCCAGAGGCTCTGAATACACTCAAGTATTTTAAAGAAAACGCAAACGAATATCATGTGATTGCGGCCGGAAGTCTTCTCGGAACCTTGCTTGCACAGCCGAAGTCATATCCTGTCGGCATGGTCAATCTTATGGACATTTATCCGCTCACCTTTGACGAGTATCTGGAGGCTGCCGATGAATCTTTATATACCTACTACCGGACTTCTTAAGCACATGGCAGGAATCGACAACAGCGCAATTTTGCTTAAAACCGATTATCAGTTCAAAGGCCCGCTGACTGAGAATTATGTTTTGCAGCAGCTTCGCGGTCAGTTTGAGGTCGAGCCGAGATATTATGCGGATAAAACCAATGGGATCGACTTCGTGCTGCAAAACGGCACGGAAATCATTCCGGTGGAAATAAAGGGTGGCGAAGACAAGTCTGCCCCATCTTTTAAAAACTATATTGCCCGCCGCCAACCGGATCATGCTATTCGTTTTTCAAAGCGTGGATATTTGAAGAATGGGATGATTACAAATATCCCGCTTTACCTTGCAAGGAAAACAAAAGACTTGCTCTGACAATCAACAGCGCCAACATCCAGGTCACCTAGGGACGTAATGTTGAAGCCGATAACCCTTGCCGCGTTCCGAAACAACTGAAAACCCGCTTTCTCTGCAAAGCTTGCTCCGGATGCGGGATATATGCTCCTTCACGGTGCGCTTGTCGCCGGCCATGTCCATACCCCAAACCTTTTTATAAAGCTCCGCCGCGGAAAACACTCTGCCGGGCTCGCGCGCGAGAACGGCTAAAAGAGCAAATTCCTTCGGCTTGAGCAGAATATCCGCGCCGCAAAGCAGTGCGCGATGGGATGTGAAATCTAATTCCAGTTCCCCTAAGCGCATAGGAGGTTCCTCCTGCCCGTTCAGTTTGCCTCGGCGCAAAAGCGCTTCTACTCTTAAAAGCAATTCGTCCATGTCGTACGGTTTGGAGATATAGTCGTCTCCGCCGGCACGCAGCCCGGCGAGGATATTTTCCCGCGTATTCAAGGCGCTAAGAAACAGAATGCGAATTCCGCTATTCCCTCGGAGTTCTTCACAGTAGCTCAGGCCATTGCCATCAGGAAGCAGAATATCAAGAATAATCAGGTCGGGAGAAATGCTTTCCGCTATCGACCTGCCCTTGGCAAGAGTATCCGCCGAAAGAACATCATAACCTTCCAGTTCCAGCGCCGCGCTGTTGGCGCTTAATATGTCATGGTCGTCTTCAACAATCAATACCGCTGCTCTTTTCATTTTATCGTTCGCCTCCTTCGCTCATGGGGAGGGTAAAGCAGACAACGGTCCCTTTCCCCTTTTTACTTGTAATCCATATCCTGCCGCCGTGTTCTTCAATAATTTCTTTACAGATAGGAAGACCAAGCCCCGAGCTGTCGTCTCCGCTTGTACCCCGTTGGAATAAATCGGGCAGCCGTTCAGAATTGATCCCTTCGCCGTCATCAGAAACTGAAACTGTGGCGAAACTGTCTTCCGGTCCTGTATGTATGGCTAGTCGGATGGTTCCTTCCTTCGTATGGCGATTGGCATTGATGATCAGGTTGATAAGCGCCTGAAAAACGCTGTTCGGATTCACGCGCAGAGAAAATTCTTTATCCGCGGCGACGGATATGCGGTTTTTATTTTTCAGACAAATGGGGATGCAGAAATCTGCCGCCTGACGCAGCAAGGAAACAGCGTTTGCATCATCGAGTGTAAACTCTCGGTTCTTTTCTAAAGAGACTTCCTTGAGCTGCTCCACTAAATCGGCCAGCCTGATGGCCTCGCGTTTGACGACATCCAGATTATCGAGCGTCTTTTCATTCACCGCATCGTGCCGGATTTCCAAAGAAGTAAGCCCCGCATAGCTTGACATGATCGTCAGCGGGGTGCGCATTTCATGGGAGATGTTGGCTAAAAAGTCGGATTTCAACCGGCTCATTCTATCCAGCAGGTGATTGCTTTCCTGCATCTCCAGCTCATGCTGCCGCGCTTTATAAAGTTCGGTTTCTGTACGGGAAAACTGCAGAACAAGTGCGATCATGCTGGTAAAAATAAGGACGATCATGCCGATTTCGGACAGCCCGAGTGAAAGACGATAACCTCCGGTACGGTGTATCTGAATGTCCAGGATCGACATAATAATAAAAATAAGCGAACCTGAAAGGATCAGGAGATGCTCCATATGCCGGTTATCCGTTTTTCGGGCAACATTATCCACCAGCGCGATCAACACATATATACCGACTGCAGCCGAGCAAAGCTGAAAGTAAAGAGCGAACCGCGTATATATAATAGGCGGCGTCACGAACACAGCGACCGCATACAGTGTACACATGACTCCGAAAACCTGTAAAACGCTTTTTCGCAGCGCCCCCATAAAAACATTGTGGATATACAGGATGAAGGATAGGATGAGAATAATCAACGTCAGATATTCAAGACTTATGGAGAATCTCCAGGAAAGGTTGGGAAACAGCAGCATAATCGCCTTTTCTTCCACAATCAATATACGAAAAGCTTCCGAAAGACTGGCCAGAGAAAACCAGAGAAACGAGTACCGCCGGGGAAAGAACAAAAACAAACCGAGAAAAAACAGGAAAACGGTCATGGTGCAGCCGGCTAAGATATGGACACGCTGCTGCATGACGGCATCCCGCTCGGTAATCATCTGCTGTGAGCCCAGATACAGAGGCAATATTCCACCGTAATCGGAATGATTAAAATTGGAGAATTGGATGATGATTTCAACCTTTTTTGTATCGGGAGTAAAATAAACCGTGTAGTGTCTTGTCTTGGGCTCAGTCTTCTCCGCTGTTTCGCCCGGAACGCCTACCGCGGGGTACTCCTTCCCGTCAATAAACAGACGCTGCGAGTACATGGCGCTGTATGAGCTCAAACCATAAGTCTCTCCATTGGCAGGCAGCTCAACGATTATACGATAGGTGCCGAAGTTCCCGGGATCCACCCGGCCTTCATCCAGGACAACCGGTTCGGTTTTGTTGTCATCCAGTTTAAAATCCTGTGAAGTATATAATGCTTCCCTGTAATAGAGAAAACCGGTATTGGGTATACAGGCAAGCTTTCCGCTGAAATTAAAATTCGACAAGTCGGCGTTTCCGGGCGAGGTGTCGGGCGTTTCCTGTTCAACCCGGCTTGTAAATATGGCAAAGGATATAAGTACAATTAAAATAATCAATAGGAACGAGGCCGCGCTGATAATAGCATGATTTTTCTGCATGACAACACCTGTTCGTATTTATATTATTTTTATAAAATCAGCTTATCATGATAATCTTTTAATTTCAACGTCAATCAACGGCGCAGACGGCAGGAACACGTCTGCAAGCGTCGAAGGTTGTCAAAATTTGACCTTCCGGGCGCGGATTTTCAGAAGGCATATTTGGTATAATCTTAAAATTATAGATGTAATTTTTATTTCAAAACTGCCGATATTATTTATAAAGGAGAACAAGCATGTCTGAAAAAAAAGCTAATAAAAGAAAAGTCAGCAAAGGCAACAGCAAACAACTTGCGGAAGACGAGCTTGAACAGGTGTCCGGAGGGCATATAGAGCTGGTAGAGGACGAAGCGGCGGTTTTAGCCAGGGGAATGGCAAACCAGGGTCTCAATACTAACCCCCTAAGAGGGGATCATCAATCATAGTCATAACAAGACGGAATATGCAACCAGACGCACCTGACGACAACATGTTGATTGAAACGCATCGAAGAGGGTGACATTCATCGAAGATATAATTGATTTGTTGATTAATCTTATTAAAAGCATGTCAGTGGTTATCGTTTTGGCATACATATTAACCCGGACCAAGGTTTATGCTTCTATCATATCGGCAAAGAAAGTTACGCTGAAACAAACGCTGGTACTGATTGCCGTATTTGGACTGTTTTCGATATTCGGAACTCTGGGCGGCATCGACGTATCGGGCGCGATTGCCAACACCCGTGATCTGGGGCCGGCGATTGCCGGGCTCATCGGCGGGCCGCTGGTTGGCATAGGCGCCGGGCTCATCGGAGGAATCCATCGATTTTATCTTGGCGGCATAACCTATATACCCTGCTCTGTTTCCACCGTATTGGCAGGCCTTGCCGGCGGCCTGATCTATCAGTTCCAGTTTAAAAAAGGCAAGCTTATCGGCATCACAGGGCCGGTCATATTCATGGCGCTGTTTGAAGCTTTCCATATGGGCCTCGCGCTTGTCATCGTCAAGCCGTTTGCTACGATCCTGCCTATTATCGAGAGCATCAGCCTGCCCATGATTCTGACGAATTCGCTGGGGATGGGAGTATTTACCTTTATAATCCACAATTTAATGCGGGAACGTGAAACGCTGCGGACAAAAGAACTGATCGAGAGCGAGCTTAGCGTCGCGCGTGAGATCCAGATGAGCATCGTTCCTAAAATATTTCCCGCTTTTCCGGAGCGCAGTGAATTCGACATCTTTGCCATGATCGAACCCGCGCGGGAGGTAGGCGGCGATCTTTATGATTTTTTTCTGCTGGATGACGACCATCTCTGTTTCACGATCGGCGATGTCTCCGGCAAGGGGGTTCCCGCCTCACTGTTTATGGCGGTGGCCAAAACGCTGATCAAAGCAAAAGCCGGCATCCATATGGGTCCGGATCAGATCTTGTATCAGGTCAATAACGAACTCTGTAAAGATAACGATTCGGGCATGTTCGTAACCATATTCCTTGGCATACTGACGATTTCCAGCGGAGAAATGGTTTTCAGCAACGGCGGTCACAACCTCCCCTATCTGCAGAAAGCAAACCGAGAAACGGAAGCTTTGCCGAAAATACCCGGTATGGCGCTGGCTGTAATGGAAGATGCTCCATATACCTGCTCGAAAATTACAGTCAAGACCGGAGACAGCCTGGTCCTGTATACCGACGGAGTAACAGAAGCGATGAATCCTGCCGGAGATCTTCTGAAAGACGAAAAGCTTGTCCAGATGCTCCGGCAGTTTGACGGCAGTACAGCTAAAGATGCGGTTCGGCATATTCTCGGCGAGACGCGCCGGTTTGTAAACGGAGCCACTCAATCGGATGATATAACCATATTGGTTTTGAAGTATCTGGGCTCAAAAAGGATCGTATACCAGCTGAACGGCGGGCTGGAAGAAATCTCAGTACTGTCTGAAACCATTGAAAAATTTGCGGCGGGCAACGGCATTCCACAGGACATCGTCTTTAAAGTGAACCTGTCTATAGACGAGCTGCTGACCAATACCTTGAGCTATGGTTACCCGGAGCGTGGGGAACGCGAGATCTCCGTCAGTCTGGCCGTTCAGGATCAGACGCTTGTTATAGAAACCCGCGACAACGCGTCCGCCTTCAATCCGCTTGAAAAAACGGAGCCGGATATAAGCCAGGATATTGATGAACGGCCCATCGGAGGACTCGGCATCCATATTGTGCGTAAAATGATGGACGAAATCGCATACAGGCGCGAGGCGGGTTTTAATATATTAACGATGAAAAAATCTTTTTAAGGAGAAAAGCATGAATATTAAGGAAACAAAAAAGAATAAAGTGACAGTTCTTGTGGTTGAGGGCCGAATCGATTCCACCACTTCGGCGGAGTTGGAGAAAAAGCTGATCTCCCTAATCGAGACCGACGGCGTGAAGGATATCGCAATGGACTTCACCGCCATGGATTATATCAGCAGCGCGGGCCTGCGGGTTTTGCTGATGGCGGCCAAAAAAGCGGGAAAACTTGGCGGAAAGGCCGTTCTTGCCGGTCTGAACGCCAATGTAAAGGAGGTTTTCGATATCTCCGGATTTTCGAATATTCTCAGCATTTACACGTCACAGGAGGAAGCGGTCAAAGCGTTTTGACCGCGCCGTTTAAAGCCGTTTTTGAAGCTTGATTATGGGAGATAAGATATGAGTAACGACACGCTCTTTCGAAAATCCAGTCTGGACAGCATATCCTCGCCGGAGCAGCTCAACGACTATATAAAGGTATCGAATCCAAGCGTATGGCTGGTGCTGGCGGCTTTGTTCGTAATGCTCGCAGCCGTATTCGTCTGGGGCTTTACCGGCAGTCTGCCGACCACCGTCAGCGCGAAAGGCGTAGTTTCGGAGGGCTGTGTATTGTGCTATATCAGTTCGGATGATGCGGACAAGATTAGTGCTGGCCAGAAGGCATCCATCAAAAACCGTGACGATTCAAATCTCAAAGGACAGGTTTCCGGCGTTGGGGATATCCCCCTGTCTGCCGCCGAGATTGCTTCCGAGCTTAACAGCGATTATCTCGTCCAGAAACTCGTTCAGGGCGAATTCGCTGTGAAAATCACTATAGCGCCGGATAAAACCGATTTGGCCGACGGGACGCTGCTGGATGTCAGCATTGTGACCGATTCGGTACGGCCGATCGATTTTCTTTTGAAGTAGGAGACTCTATGTCAAAGGTTGTAAAAGTTCCCGTCGTGATGCAGATGGAAAATTTAGAGTGCGGTGCCGCGTGTCTCGCGATGGTACTGGCCTACCACAACAAATGGCTGCCGCTGGAGCAGGTCCGAAGCGATTGCGGTATTTCCCGCGACGGCAGCAGCGCGAAGAACATTCTGCGCGCCGCACGTGCTTATGGAATGAAGGCCGCGGGATATCGGCTCGAGGTCGAAAATATCAGGCAGACGGAGTTTCCGGTGATTATCCACTGGAACTTCAATCATTTTGTCGTACTGAACGGATTCAAAAAAAACTGCGCGGTGCTGAACGACCCGGCGCGCGGCACGGTCGAAGTCTCTATGGAGGAATTCGACAAGTCGTTTACAGGCATTGCTCTGACCTTTTCAAAAACGGAAAGCTTCGAAGAGGGCGGCAAGCCCAAGAGCATGCTTGGGTTTGCCAGAACCCGGCTCAAGGGAACGCTGGTTCCTTTTTTGTTCGTCATTCTGACCGGTATACTGACGGCTGTCGCGGGCGTCGTCGCGCCGGTATTCTCCCGCATATTCATGGACCGGATACTCACCGGCGCGAATCCCGGCTGGCTTTATCCCTTTTTACTGGCCATGGTGGGCCTGCTGTTTTTCCAGCTTGTCGTTTCCGCCATCAACACGCTGTACATGCTCAAAATCAGGGGCAAGCTGGCCATTGTGGCCAACACAACTTTTTTTTGGCATGTTCTCAGACTGCCGATGGAGTTTTTCTCGCAGCGCATGGCGGGAGATATCGCGGCCCGGCAAAGCTCCAACGAAGGGATTGCGGAAACGCTGATCACCCAACTTGCGCCGGTGCTGCTAAATGCGGCAATGCTGGTTTTTTATCTGGCCGTTATGATTAAATACAGTTTGCTGCTGACGATCGTCGGCCTCGCGGCGACCTTCGCAAACATGTGGGTAGCGCGCATTATTTCGCAGAAACGCGTCAACATCTCCCGCAGCCAGATGCGCGACAGCGGAAAACTTTCAGCTGCCACGACGAGCGGCATACAGATGATCGAAACCATCAAGGCGTCCGGCGCGGAAAGCGGTTTTTTTGAGCGTTGGGCGGGCTTTCAGGCTTCGGTCAACAGCTTGTCGGTGAAATCCGCATTGCTCAACCAATACCTCGGAGCCGTACCCGGAGCCCTGCAGCAGATCGCGAACATTGCTGTGCTGATGCTGGGAGTCATGTTGATCATGGACGGTAAATTTACCGTCGGCATGCTGCTCGCTTTCCAAAGCTTCATGTCGTCGTTCCTGTCTCCGGTCAACTCGCTCATCGGCGTAGGGCAAAGCGTCCAGGAGATGCGCTCCTCCATGGAGAGGGTGGAGGACGTCATGAACTACAAACCTGATGTGGAATATGAGCCTCAGTCGCAGGATGATGAGCGCGAATACAACAAGCTGGCCGGGGGCTTTGCCTTAAGGGATGTTACCTTCGGGTATTCACGGTTGGCGGAACCGCTTATTGAGCACTTTAATTTAACTGTTGAGCCCGGTCAGCGAATCGCATTTGTCGGTCCGTCAGGCTGCGGAAAATCCACGTTGTCCAAGCTGATTTCCGGGTTATATAAGCCATGGAGCGGCGAAATTACATTCGACGGACAGCCGCGGGACAGCATATGCCGGGAGATATTCACCGGTTCCGTCGCGGTTGTCGATCAGGATATCATCTTGTTCGAGGACACCATCGCCAACAACATTAAGATGTGGGACAAATCTATCGAAGACTTTGAGATGATACTGGCCGCGCGGGACGCCCAGCTACATACAGAAATTGTGCAGCGCGACGGCGGTTACAGCGGCATGGTGCTGGAAAGCGGCAAAAACTTCTCCGGAGGCCAGCGGCAGAGGATTGAGATTGCCCGCGTGCTCGCACAGGACCCCAGGATCATTATTTTGGACGAGGCTACCTCCGCCCTGGACGCCAAGACAGAATATGAAGTCATTAATGCCATCAAGGACAGGGGCATTACCTGCATCATCGTCGCCCACCGTCTGTCTACCATCCGCGACTGCGACGAAATCATTGTCATGGATAAGGGCAAAGTCGTCGAGCGCGGAAATCATGAGGAACTGTATCAGGCCGGGGGACTCTATACCCGGCTGGTCGCTACGGAATAGGAGGCTGCATGGCAGGCTGGTTTGACGAACAGATCAAAAACAGGATCCAGTATGATGAGGAAGGCTTTCAGAGCGCCTTCGCGCAGCTTTCCTCTGTCGTTATGGGCAAGTCCGCGATATCGGACGCGCTGAGTACCGACAGGCTGAAGACAAAAAACGCGATAGAGGAAATATTAAAGTACTATCATGTGAAGCTCATCCCGCTGCCCGAAGATATCGAAGGCATGAATGACCAGCTTGAATACCTGCTGCGACCCACCGGGATCATGCGCAGGGTTGTCAAGCTGGAGAGAAAGTGGTGGCGTAACGCGGTCGGCCCCATGCTGGGGCAAACCAAAGACGGAGATGTGGTTGCGCTGATCCCCGCCGGGTTAAATGGATATAAATTTTTCGATTACGAAAGCGGCAAGGATATCAAGCTATCCAGGAAAACCTGCAAATTGCTGAGGGACGAGGCGTTCTGCTTTTACAGGCCGCTGCCGCTCAAGAAGCTGGGCCTTAAAGATCTGGTCCGGTATATCATAACGACGCTGTCCTGCGCCGATATATTCCTTATTATCATGGCGAGCCTCGGAGTCAGCCTGCTCGGACTGTTCTCCCCCTACGCGACCCGCCTGCTCTTTGATCAAGTCATCCCGTCCGGAGAACTGGGACTGCTGCTGCCCATGACGGTTCTGCTGCTCGGGGTTTCGGTATCCTCCATCATGATCGGCATCGTCAAGTCCCTTTTGATGACGCGCGTACAGACAAAGATGAATATTCCCGTACAGGCGGCGGCCATGAGCCGGCTTTTTTCGCTCCCCGCGGCCTTTTTCAAGGAATATAACTCCGGCGAACTAAGTGCCCGCCTCAGCGCCGTCAGCCAGCTCTGCCAGATGCTGTCAAGCGCTCTGCTTTCCACCGGACTGACCACGTTGTTCTCCTTTATCTATATCTTCCAAATGATGGGCTTTGCGCCGGCGCTTGTCGGCCCCGCGATGCTTGTCATATTGATTCAGCTTGCGGTGACCACCGCGACCGGGTTGCTGCAAATCAAACTCAACCGCCGACGCATGAAGCTTGGCGCAAAGCTCAACGGCCTTACCTTCTCGAGCTTTTCCGGCGTTCAGAAGATCAAGCTTGCGGGCGCGGAACGCCGCATCTTTGCAAAATGGGCGGAAACCTACAAACAGGGGGCCGAGATCTCCTATAACCCTCCCGCGTTCATCAAGCTCCAATCCATCATTGCCGGCCTTATCTCCCTCGCGGGTACGATCGCCATCTATTACAGCGCTGCTTCGTCCGCTGTTTCGATGGCCGACTACATGGCTTTCAACGCTTCCTACGGCATGGTCAGCGGTTCGATCATGGCGTTGGCCGGAATTACTACGACCTTTGCGAACATCAAGCCGCTCATGGAGATGGTCGAACCCATATTGAAGCAGGTCCCGGAGACCGGCGAGGCTAAACGGACAGTATCCAGGCTGTCGGGCAATATCGAGATCAACAACGTTTCCTTCCGGTACAATGAGGAGATGCCCTTAGTTCTCAACGATATCAGTTTGAAAATCAGATCGGGTCAGTACATTGCGCTCGTCGGCAAGACCGGATGCGGGAAATCGACGCTGATGCGCCTGCTGCTCGGATTTGAGACGCCGCAGCGGGGCGCGATTTATTTTGACGGGCAGGATATCGCCCGGCTGGACTTGCGCTCGCTGCGGCAGAACATCGGCTCCGTGATGCAGAACGGGCAGCTTTTCTCCGGCGATATCTTCGCCAACATCGTGGTCACAGCGCCGTGGCTGTCTCTGGACGACGCATGGCAGGCTGCGGAGCTGGCCGGCATCGCTGACGATATCCGCGCCATGCCGATGGGTATGCATACCATGATCTCCGAGGGCAGCGGCGGCATCTCCGGCGGTCAGCGCCAGCGGATTCTGATTGCCCGTGCGATTGTTGCCAAACCCCGCATTCTGATATTTGACGAGGCAACTTCGGCGCTGGACAACATATCCCAGAAGCATGTGTCGGAGGCGCTGGACAGTCTGCATTGCACCCGTATCGTGATTGCCCACCGGCTTTCTACGATACGTCATTGTGACAGAATCATTGTTCTCGAAGACGGAAGCATCATGGAGGATGGCAGCTACGACGAGTTGATAGCAAAGGGGGGGTACTTTTCGGAATTAGTCAAACGGCAAAGACTTGATGATGAAGCGTTCGCCGGAAAGACAACGGTATTTTAAAACGGCCGCAGCTTGCTAAGCCGCGGGTAAGATTGAAAACGAAAAGCTGTATTAAAACAGGAAAAATGAGGAGGACTACGATGATGGAACTACCGACGGAGCTGAAACAACGCCTGGCTGAAGCCGGCAAAGATGGAGAATGGGCTGAAAAGGTACGGAATGCCGGATCTTGGGAGACCTATGCGAAATTATTGGGAGAAAAGGGAATTGAGCTTCCGGCAGAAGTGAAAAATGCGTTTGACGCAGACCGTTTAAACAAGACCGGTCAACTAGAGGATAATGACCTGGAGAAAGTAACGGGTGGATGGACCAATGTGTTTAACTGCCCCAGGGCATATCATTTGGCTTTATGTGAGTGGACTTTTTGTCCGCATATAAAAAACAGATTTGATACGCCGGATGAAGATCACTACGATCTATACTGTGATCTGGGTTATTGGACTGAAAACCGCATTTATCCTCAAAGATACTAAGAAGATGAAGAGCGGGTAGTTTTATGCTTATCAACACGATCATTAACAGTTCGCTTGTATTTCAGCACATCATCGAAAACATGCACGACGGCGTACTGACGATCGATAACTCAGGGGTCATTACGACAGTAAATCCTGCGGCGGAAATAATACTGGATAAGAAGAAAGAAGAAATTCTGGATAAGAAATTATCCGTCGTTTTATTTGATTATCCTGAAAATGATGGTTTTATCCAAATCATACTGGACGCGGTGTACGACGCTTCGGTAAGCCATCATAGTATTTGCGCCTATTATACGGGTCAACACGTAAAATCCCTGTTCGTGACGACATCGTTTCTAAAAGTCAAGATCGAGGACGCTATACAGTCCATTGGCATTACGGTATTGTTTAGCGATGTCACTGAACTCGGAGAATTGCGGGACGCGGCGACTGCGCTCGATAAAATAAAAATGCTAAACGAGAAGCTGGAGAGACTGTCCTATCTGGATGAATTGACCAGTCTGCCTAACCGCCGCTTTTTTAATGACACCTGCAATCGGGAATGGTGCAGGATGATACGGGAGCAAAATCACCTGGCTTTTATTATGGCGGATATTGATTATTTCAAGGAAATCAATGATCATTACGGCCATCGCGTTGGCGACAGATGCATTGCGGCAGTTGCCAAGGCGCTCAATCAAGCGTTGTTCAGACCAGCCGATATGGTTGCGCGCTTCGGCGGCGATGAGTTCATAGCGATTTTCCCTGATACCGATATGAATGGCATTCAAACGATCGCGAAAAGAATGCAAAAAAATATCGCTGAATTAAATATAGAAAACGCATATTCCCCATTTGGAAAACTAACGGTCAGCATCGGCATCGCCGAACAAAAGCCTGAACAGGAATCATCGTGGAAAAATCTTGAGGATGCAGCTGACAAAGCCTTATATAAGGCAAAACAGAACGGTAAAAATCAGGTTGCGATTTTTATGGCGGAGGGATAATATGTCAAAAGAAGAGGAACGGGACAGTGTGCTGAAGGAAGAGGAACTTGACGCGGTAACCGGAGGCCAGGGACAAATCACCTTAACTTTTAGAAACAAGTATCATCATACGATGACCTATAAAGCTTTCTGCGATTATGCGCCGGATGACCAGACTTTCAGAACGCGTTATGATCAGAATCCTACCGATTGCCCGAATTATGTATGGTCCGGCAACGACAGTCCTGCTCGGGTCTGCATGCGCTGTGTTAATTGCCGTCTCGGCATGTGACATAAAGAAGATGATTCAATGGATAAAATCATCCTTATAATCGCTCCATCCAGGTCAGAAATTGACTAAAGCTCCATCATATTATCTGCCTGCCCGCTGGCAAATCCGCTGTAGACTTATTGCGCGTTAAACGTCAGACTGTTCTCGGAGGCAAAGGTTTCTGCATAGGAGCTCTTGGCGCCATATATCGCCAATCCCGCAGCGCAGCTGGTAAAAGCCGTGCTGTCGATTTCGGAAACATTGGCCGGGATTGTAACCTTAGCCAGAGCGCTGCAATTGGCAAAGGCATTGGCTCCGATTTTTATCACGCTGCCGGGGATAGTCATTTCTGTCAAGCCTGTACATTGATAAAAGGCATTCTCGCCGATTTCGGTCGCGCCGGCCGGAATCGTAAAGCCGGTCAGTCCGGTGCAGTTATAGAATAAATTAGCGGGAATTACAGTTATCGGCGCCGCTATTTCAACTTTTGTCAGAGCGGTGCAATCGCCGAAAATGTATTGGCCGACTTCGGTAACCGTTGCCGGTATAACAAATGCGGTCAGCCCGGTACAGCCGTAAAAAGCGCCTTCGCCGATCGAGGTGACGGCCGCCGGAATATCAAAGGCCGTCAGGCCGGTACAGCCATAAAACAATTTCGCGCTGATCGCGGTAACGCCGGCAGGCAAGCTCATCGCAGCCAGGCTGGTGCAGCCTGATAAAAGGCCTTCGTTCAAGGCCGTGATACCGGCGGGCAGGTTAAGGGCGGTCAGGGCGGAGCAATTGCCGAAAGCATACTGACCGATCTCGGTCACGCTTTCCGGAATAATCAATTCTTTCAGGTTGGTGCAGTTATAAAAAGCGCCTTCGCCGATCGATGCGATCTGATTATCGATTGTGAATTGGGTAAGGCCGGTACAGCCGTTGAAAAGGCTGTCGCTGATAGCCGTTACTTTAGAAGGCAGCTTGATGCCAGTCAGAGATGTGCAGCTGGAAAAGGCATAATTGCCGATCGTGGTGACACTCTCCGGAATATTCAGTTCTTTTAAATTAGTACATTCATAAAAAGCGCCTTCGCCGATCGATGTGATCTGATCTGTGATGGTGTAGGCGGTCAAACCTGAACAACCATAGAACAGGCCGGTATTGATCGACGTGATATTGCCGGGCAGACTGATCGATGTTAACCCGGAGCAATTGGCAAAAGCATATTGCCCGATCCCGGTTATGCCTTCATGCAAGGTCAGCGAGGTCAGGTTGGCGCAGCCATAAAAGACGCCGTCACCCAACGAAGTGATTTGGCTGGGCACGGTATATTGCGTCAGCCCGGTGCAGCCATAAAACAAACATTCACTCAAAGCGGTTATCGCTTTCGGCAGCACAACCTCCGGCAAAGCCGTGCAATTGGCAAAAGCATAACCCCCGATGGCAGTTACCGTTTCCGGGATCGCCAGACTTGTCAAAGCCGAACAGCCATAAAACGCAGCCTCACCGATCGAGGTTAAGGATTTAGGCAGCGTCACACTGGTTAAAGCCGTGCAACCGTAAAACACCTGGCTGCCGATCGATGTTACAGAATCGGGAATGATTACCGAGGTTATCGTTGTGTTGCCGGAGAAAGCGGAATCGGCAATGGCCGTTACCGGAGTTCCATCGGTCTCAGAAGGAAGGGTTACTTCGGTATCGCTGCCGTTGTAAGCGGTCAGCGAAGCTTTCGAATCAGCAATCGTAAATTCAAAAGTCGGTTTTTCGACTGTCGTCGCGTCTGCCGCGCCGGTTGTGCCCGCCGTCGTGGCCGCGCTTTCCGAGCCGGTTGTCGCAGAGGCTTTAGCACAGGCAGACATAAAAACAAGCGTCATTGATAATAAAATCAATAGGCATGTTCTTGTCAGGCGGTTAAGTCCTTTTTTTCTATTATTCATGATTACTTCCTTCATGTCGTCATTTTATAGCTATCGATTACGGTTTATCATGCAAAGTATCTTCAGTTTAATGGAGATAAGCTATTATTTCAATGAAAGCCCGGTTATTTTCATAATTGTTCACTTTTATTAGCACGTCGGGCAACGCGGACAAAATAGCCGGGTTATTGGTATAATGCCGATAATAGGGTTTTATAGAGGTTCGCAGAACCTTTCTCATCATAAGGAGACTGTATCTGATGAATAAGAGTATGATTCTCATCGGTATGCCCGGCTGCGGCAAAAGCACCCTTGGCGTTTTATTGGCAAAAACTCTGTGCCTCGGATTTGTCGATACCGATCTGGTGCTTCAGGCCAGAGAGCGGCAGCCGCTGCAGCAGATTCTGAATGAATCGGGCCTGGCCTTTTTCCTCGCTCGCGAAGAAGCTGCGATATTGTCCCTGCTGCCTGCGCAGACCGTTGTCGCGACCGGAGGCAGCGTTATCCTGAGCGCTGCGGCCATGGATCACCTGCATCACTTTGGTTCGCTGGTTTTTATCGATGTGCCGGTCCCCGAACTGGAACATCGGATCCGGAATATCCGGACCCGCGGCATCGTTCTGGAGCCTGGCCAGACGCTGCAGGATCTGGCGGACATCAGGCGGCCGCTGTACCTGCGGTATGCCGATTATGTCATAAACGCCGGCAGCGCTGATCCTGAAGCCATCGTTGAAGAACTGGCAGCCTGGTATCGGCAAAACAGCAGCCCGGCCGGACAAACGTGCCGTTAGTCCTTAACCGTTTGCTTTTCCGGCATAAGGACATAAACATTTACGGCTTATGAACATGATTGTGCGTGTGATGCAGATCCGGCGTGTGCCGGTGTTCATGCTCCAGGGACTCATGGGTATGCATATGGCTATGTTCGCCGGTCACTTCGGGGTCATGATGATGATTGTGATGCAGGTCGTCATGGCTGTGCCGGTGCTCATGCGTTATGGATTCATGAATATGGCGGTGTTTATGGTATTCACCCGCTGCCAGACAAGCGCCGGCAATCATTATGGCCAGAGCTGCTAAAAAAGGAACAGAAGGGCTCCGATCAAAGATGATCATGGATAACAGGACGCCGACAAAAGGCGCCACGGCATAATAGGCGCTGGTCCTGGCAGCACCCAGCTCCCGCTGTGCCCGGATATAAAAGTAGATACTCAGGCCGTATGCCGCAAATCCCAGTAAAAGAGCTAAACCCAGATAAGTCAGGTTAAAGCTGTACTGCCGGAGTCCCAGGGCAATTAACAATGAACCGCTGCCTGAGCCAAAGCCTTTGATCACGACAATCTGCAGGGGATCCTTCAGCGATAACTTGCGCGTACAATTATTTTCCAAACCCCAGCAGACGCAAGCCAGAACGGCAAAAAGAGAACCGGCCGAAAAAGACAGGCTGCTCCAGTCTTCAAAAGAAAGGATCAGCGTCGACAGCGTGATCAAGGCAATCGCCAGCCACATGCGCCGGCCGATCGTTTCATGGAACAACGCTAAAGCGATCAGCGCGGTGGCGACAATCTCAAAATTATTAAGGAGCGAGACATTGGCCGGCGCCGTATTCGTCAACGCGGTCATCAGAAAGACGGGAGCGGCGATGTCCAGGATGATCATAGCCGCAACATAAGGGATATCCCGCCTGGAAAGGTTTGCTTCGACTTGTTTTTGACGGTTAAGCCGCCGGATCAGATTCACCAGCAGCATGCCCAGGCCGGCGCCAAAATAAAGCACGGCAGCCAGAAGAGTCGGCGGAAGCTCCGTTAACAGCAATTTGGAAATCGGCGTGCTGATGCCGTATAAAGCCGCTGCCAAAACAGCCGACAAGATTGCCGACGAATCTTTTTTCCTCATACGCCGTCCTTTCTTCTCTTTATTGATTCTAGCACAGAACCGGTTTTTATGAGAAAATGAGGTCATAAACAGATTGGGGTGAGTCTGATGGCAAGAAAAAAGACAACCTGGCTGTTGCTCCTTCTGATGATGGTACTGATCCTGCCGGTTATTCTGATGATCGGCCCGGATTTTCTGTCGGTCAGACCTCCTGTCTTCGATCCGTTCGATCCGCCCGACGTGACGCCGGCCGCCGTACCGGCGGATTGGCTGTCCATAGATGCAGACCTGCACCCTGTGGCCATCGAGCCGATTAATCTTGCAAAAATTCCGGTACGGCAGATCTCACTGCCGGCCGCTCAATCGGCGGCGCTCTTGTTGCCGACGCAGGACGGCGGCTGCCTGTCGGTCTCCCCGGTTCCGACCGATAACGGCAATACGGTTTTCCATCTCCGGGTTATCCGGTATCAGCCGGACGGGTCCAGGCAATGGGATCGTCAATACGACGCGTCCCCGTTTCAAGGATATCCTGTTTCGTTGTGTATTTTCTCAGACAACAGCTTCGCGGTCGGTCTTCGGCTTATGACTAATTCTGTTCCGAACGGTTCTTTTACCGATCAACTCTGGCGATTTTCTCCCGAGGGCGATAATATCTGGCAGATCAAAGACGGCTCGATACCGCCCGGTTCGCTGGATTACTTGTTTGCCCGGACGGACGGCGCCGTTGTCGCGGCCGGAACAGAAACTCAGAATCAAGCTGAAAGCTCGGCCGTCAGCGTTATCCGTGTTTTAAGTTTCGATGAGAACGGGCGGCAATCCAAATCCGTACCCGCAACAACCCTGACGGTAAATCAAATCCTGGTTCACGCGTTTTATACGCCGGAAGCGGGACTTGTTTTAATCTGGTCGCATGACGACTCGCATGGGACGTCATATTTGCCGGTTTACCAGGTCACTTTTTTTAACGACCATCTTGACCGCAAATGGACCGTCGAAATGGACGCCGATGTAAGCCTCTCGGAAGGACAGCTATTGCCCGGGAGCGGCAAAGTCCTGATCACCGGATTTATCGCCGCGCCTGACGACGGCGGCGCCGCGGCCGGGGCGGCGCATGCTGTTTTAATCTGCATCGACAGCCAGGGCGCCGTGGCCTGGACCTATGCCGAGAAGGAAACAACGCCGGCCTGGCTGTCGAAAGCGGCTGAATTGGCCGGCGGAAGATTGGTCGCCGGCCGGTACAAAACCGGCAGCGAAGGCGCCGAAACGACCGATCTGCTTCTTCTTTCCGAAAACGGTCAATATCTGCAAACCATCGCCGTCTATCCCGGGCTGATCCAGCAAATGATCCCTACGCAGGACGGCGGATTTACAGGCGTCTTGCGCCAGTCGATCCGAACGCTGCCCCAACCGCCTTTTGTCTCTTCGATCTGGATCGATTCAGAAGCCATCATCGTCCATTTCGATTCCAACCTGCAGCTCGTCTGGCAGCGAACCATCGACCAATATAAGCAGGACATCCGGTCCGACAGGATTATCGCAACAAAGGACGATCGCCTGCTCGTTGGCTGATTCAGCCGGCCCGGCAGCGAAGGCGCCAAAGCAAGCCGTCCGCGTCAGTCGGTTCTTTATCTTTGCGGCAATCCTTGTATAATAGGAAAAGAAACAAAAACGGCTCAAGCAGAGCCGCTGCTGATTTCGATTAAACCATCAGACAAGGAGCCGACAGATCGATGATTACCGAAAGCGTTCTGGATATTATTGGCCGCACACCCCTGCTTAGTTTACGCAAAATGACCGGAGCGGCCATTTTTGCTAAAGCCGAATACCTTAATCCGGGCGGCAGCATTAAAGACCGGGTGGCAAAAAATATGATCGAGCAAGCCGAGGCGCGCGGCGTTCTGAAGCCGGGCATGACGATCATGGAGCCGACATCCGGGAACACCGGCATCGGCATCGCTCTGGTCGGCGTGCAGAAGGGCTACCGGGTCATCATTGTCATGCCGGAGAATATGAGTGAAGAACGTAAAAAAATCATCCTTGCTCTGGGCGCGGAATTAATTCTGACCAGAGCCGAGGACAGTATCGGCGGCTCAGTCCGCGAAGTTGAACGGCAGAAGGCCGGTAATCCGGCGATCTATATCCCGCAGCAATTTGAAAACCAGGATAATCCGCAAATTCATTATCAAACGACCGCCGTTGAGATGTGGGAACAAATGGACGGCCGGATAGACGCTTTTGTGTCCGGTTTAGGCAGCGGCGGAACCTTGCAGGGCGTCGGCCGTTTTATCAAAGAGAAAAATCCGCAGGCAAAAATCATCGCGGTTGAGCCGATGCATGTTTCCGCGCTGCTCGGGGACGAGCCGGGCCTGCATAAGATCCAGGGGATCGGCGACGGTTTTATTCCGGAGGTTCTGGATGTAGCCCTGATCGATAAAGTTGTCGAGGTATCCGACGACGACGCGATCGATACGGCCAGAATTCTGGCCAGAGCCCAGGGAGTCCTGGCCGGGACATCGGCCGGCGCCAATGTCTGGGCCTCCATGCAGATTGCGCGGGAACTCGGTCCGGATAAAAATGTCGTCACTATTTTACCGGACCGCGTCGAACGTTATTTCAGCACATCGCTGATCTGAAGTCAGGATGGTTCCGGCGCCGTCAATAAGCGACATCCACAGGCTGCCTTGTCCGGGCCGATTCTATAACCGCCAGCAGAGCCAGGCTGGTATTGGCGGCATCCTGAAGAGACACGGCGAAATCCCGGCCGTCGATCATCCGGTCGACAAAGCTGCGGACGCTTTCATAGGCAAATCCTTTAGGCTCGCCGAAAATGGTGTGCTTGACCAGTATATCCGGGACTTCCACGGTTTTGTCCGTGTATTTCTGGATCAGATTATGGTTGCTGGCGTCAATGGCGATCATGCCCCGGGTGCCAAGCAGATTGAATTTGATATCATTGACGCAGGGATTGGCATTGGGCGTTATCCAGCCGTTTTCCATCTGGGCGACGCCGCCGTTGGCGAATTCGAGCGTGCTCTGGTACAAATCGACGGTGTCGACGCCTTCGGCCTGCAATACGCCGGCGCGGCTGACCGCGTAAACCCGCTTGACCTCGCTGTTAAAAAACCAGCGCAAGGTATCGAGACTATGACTGCCCAGAAACCAAAGGATCGATGATTTGGCAGCCCAGGGCAGCATGTCGGTAGCAACCCATTTGATGTCGTTCAGACGGAAATAAGCGCTGTAGACATCACCCAGCTCACCGCGTTCCATAGCCTGATGGGCGACATTAAAAGCCGGGCTCCAACGGTTATGTAAATCGACCATCGCCCGGACCTGGTTCTTCTCCACCGCGTCCAGAATACGGTAAACATCATCGTGCGTTGTGGCTAATGGTTTTTCGATAAGAAGACTGCGGCCGGCGTTCGCTGCCGCGACGGCAATGTCGGCATGGGCAAAGTCCGGCGTAACGATGGCGACAGCATCGCAGGAGCTATGGCGCAGCATGTCCTGATAGTCCTGATAAACCTCGGGAATACCAAGCCGGTCCGCCAAAGCCCGCGCTTTGGCCAGGTTCTGATCACAGATGGCGACAACTTCCGCGCACGGATGCGCCTGATAGATCCGGGCATGGTTTTCACCCCAGATCCCTGCTCCGACAATAGCCATTTTTAAAATCCGGTTCTCCATAATCATCACCTTGCCTTTCTTATTGATTTAAGTATACATAATCTTTCGATATAGAATCAATCTGTCCCTGCTTTTCTTGTGTGGATTCCGGTTCCGCTATAATCCACTGCACCGGCGTCATCTTCAGATAATTCATGATAACATCAATATCGGCGTGCCCATGTCTGATATGAACGATTTCAACCCGATCATGGTATTCTTTTAAATATTTCAAAGGATCCTGCCCGCCGCGGCAGATCAAATCAACATCAATCTCCAGATTCAGACCGGTTGCAGCGGCCAGATAATCAAACAGGCACTCACCATCTTCGATCATAAACTCATGGGTATGATTATGATAGTAGAGTTTCATGCCATTGTTCTTGTATAATGCCTCGACTGCTTTGACTTTATCAGCAAGATTATCGACATCCTTGCGCGTTTTCATATCAAACCACGGGCAGATAATGCGTTTGTTTCCGATATCTCTGTGGTAGGCGATCGTTTCGTCCGGATGATCGAAAATCTCATCCGCTGAAACATGAGCGCCGATCACCTGCAGGCGATACTCCTGAAGCCAAGTATACACTTCTTTTGCCGGATGATTAAAGAAACCGGCAAATTCAACACCCGCATAACCAATTTTAGCTGCCGTTTGTAAACCTTTTTTTAAATTCTCTGCGCATAAACCACGAATGGCATATAACTGAACACCCTTCTGCATATAACCCTCTTTTCATCTCACGTTGTTAAATAGACAGCTTTGCCTGTTCTTGATGATTCATAAACTGCATCGAGGATTAACGAAACCACATAGGCTTGCTCCGGGAGGACGCGCAGAGGCGTGCCTTTCAAGATGGCGTTAACCCAGGTGTTGCTTTCGATATCGGCAGGTGTTCCTTTATTTTTCCCTCCCGTGAAAGCTACGCCGCCAATCTGCATATCAGGCTTATCAATGTATTGCCGGTCGTACCTGACGCCGTTGATGCGCAAGCCGTCATGCAGGTCAGCGCCGGCTTTCGTTCCGCACAAAGTTATGGCAGCTTCTTCTGCATCCAGGATATTCAACGCCCAGCTGGACTCCAGATAAATACTGGCTCCGTTGGCCATTTTTATAAATCCGAAAGCCGAATCTTCCACAGTGTATTCTTTCGGATCCCAATCGCCCCAGACATTGCCGGTTTCTTTTTGATCGCTCAGCTTTTTATAAGCGCTACCGACAACCATGACCGGTTTATAATTGTTCATGGTCCATAAGGTTAAGTCCAGGGCATGTGTTCCGATATCGATCAGGGGACCGCCGCCTTGCTCATATTCATTGATAAATACTCCCCAGAGCGGAACAGCCCGGCGCCGCAACGCATGTGCTTTGGCGAAATAGATTTCGCCCAGATCGCCGTTTTCACAAGCTCGTTTAAGATATTGGTATTCTGGCCGGCAGCGGTTCTGATAACCGATCGTCAGCAGTTTTCCAGTCTCCTGTGCCGCATCGAGCATTTTTTTGGCTTCGATGGCATTAATGGCCATTGGTTTCTCGCACATGACATGTTTGCCGGCATGCAGCGCCTCGACCGTGATAAAACTATGCTCCCGATTGGGCGTTAAAACATGAATGGCATCAATCGACGGGTCGGCCAGCACTTCTTTATAATCCGTATAAACTTTTGCTTCGGGCGCGCCGAATTTCTGTGCGGCAGAAACAGCTCTGGCTTGAATGATATCGCAAAAAGCAGCCAATTCCGCTTCTGGGATTTTGACTAAAGCAGGCAAATGTTTATTTACGGCTATATTGCCGCAGCCAATGATGCCGATGCGTAACTTATCCATTATAATATTCCTCGTTTCACGTTTATCCGCCGACTTGGCGAACGATTTGCCGGTCAGGCGTTTTCAACCAGATCCTTCATGAATTCCAGAGCCAGCTTCGATTGCTCATCAACGAGATCAATGCCGGCCGGAGTCGATCTCCGGCAAACCGGATGACAGAATTCAAAGGACAGCCAGCCGTCATAACCGGCCTTTTTCATCTCATGAATGAAAGTCTTGTAATGAGTATATTGACCATAAGAGAAAACCTTCTTTATGACGACTTTACCATTTTCATCCCGCTGCCATTCACCGTTATAATGATAGTGGACCGATAACCGGCCGATTTTTTCCCAACCCTTGATAATACTATCGTCGTTGTCTTCATGCATCGTTAAGTCATAGCACATTTTGAGAGCCGGATTGTCGACATCCTGGATCATTTCCAGCGTCGTCTGCCAGTTGTCCATCATCGGCGGATGATTCTGCAATGCCAGGGTCACGCCATAAGCGTCGGCTATCTTAGCCGATTCCTTCAGGCAATCCCGGATCAGACGCCAACGGGTCAATCTGGGCATATCTGAAAAGCACCGTTTCCAATTGGGAATAGCTTCATCATAAGTCGCCAGGCCATCCCGGAACGTAATGCCCGGCCAGGCGGCAAAAACGCGCAGGACCTTGCAGCCAAGGTCGGATGCCAGTTTTATCTGTTCCCTGACCATGAGCAGTTGAGCTTCCCGCTGCTCCGGAACCGGGCTGGAAAAATCATTATTCGCCGATAAGGTGGGGAGTTCCAAGCCCAGGTTGCCGGCTTCATCGACAACCGCCCGACGTATCTTTTCGTCCCAGTCCATCGGATTGGCGTGAGGCCGTTTGGCATCGAATTCAACGCCTTCATAGCCTTGTTCTGCGGCTCTTTTCAAAACATCCTTCCAAGATAATGCTTCGCCCTGATACCAGGCGCCAAGATATGTAATCGAATAAAGGGCATGCTTCATGGTCATAAATTTTCTCCTATTTAAGTAGTGCGGCTTCCCCTCAAAACAACGGAAAAGCCGCGCCGCAATTCAAGTACTTGCCATTCTGGTTCTGATTATTTTATTATGCCTGAATTGATTTCATCCAGGACCAGTTGAATGGTCGGCTTATTGCCGGCAATGAAATCATTCCAGACTTTCTCCGGATCATCGGATACAACGGCCTGAATCAGAGCCGATGTTGTTTCCGTGGATAGACAGCCATATTGGTCTTTGTTAGTTCCTGAGAAAAATTCATAGTTATAGTCAATTGTTTTATAGGAGGGACTTTGTTCTTGTTTCTTCATGTAGGTTTGATACAGATCATTGACAATATAGCCGGAAACGTTCGGATTGCCGGTCAGCCAGGTATCCAGGCCTTCCAGGATGTAGAACTTCTGGAAAGTGCGTTGGTCGACAACATAAGCTTTCGCCTGTCCGGGTACGGTTTCTTCAGATTTATAATTGATTTTTACATTACCTGCCGAATCTTTCGTCCAGTCGGTATCGGGAATGCCATATGCGCTCTTCTCCACTTGCTCGTCGGCCAGCAGCCAGTTGCCTACGGCCAGGAAACGATTCATCTGCGCGTCGGTGCAATTATGGCTGAAGGCAAACGCGGCCCACCAATCCTGCATTTGCGATACGGTGTATTTCCCATCGATCTTTAAAGCGAAGAGACCCAGATCCGTTTCTTTAAAATCCGCAAAATTCTCTTTCAAACCCAGCAGAATGGTGCTTTCTACAAGCGTCGGACCATAAGGTCCGTTCAGGACGGCGCTGCGGCCGGCAAGGAAACGTTCCTGCCCCATCTCCATATTATCGGCATAACTATCTTTCGCCAATAAGCCCTTATCATATAATTCCTTGATCTTTCTAATGCCGGTCAAGGTGCTGGGATCGTCGGTTCCCCAAACATATTTCCCATCGACTTTTACATAAGAACCGAAGTTCTGATTCCAGTGTTTAATGAGTGTGCCCCAGTCGAGGCCGCCGTTTTCAGTGTCAAAGGCAACCAGCTTATCTCCAAGCTTGCCGGGATCGGCGCTCTTCAATTCTTCCAGATAAGCAACAAAATCATCCCAAGACAACTCCTGTACGGAATCGTATTTTTTACCCATTTGTTCCGCCCAGTCTTTTCGATAAATGAAAAGATCCGGCGTATAAGTGTTAAAGGGATTGTTATTGTTGATTTTCGGGAAAGCATAAAGCTTGCCGTCGATTTTTAAATTGCTGAAGATATCATGCTTATCCATCAACGTCTGAAGATTGGCATACGAAGACATATCATCCGGCAGCGCTTTAAAAACGCCCTGTGTAGCCCAAGTCTTATATTCTGAATAAGCCAGATTGTACCAGGACAGCACTTCGGGCAGGCTGTCGGTCGCAACCAGCGTGCGGGTTGTTTCGTCCCAGTTGTCCCAGGCAACTTGCTGGATTTTGAAATCGAAATTGAATTTTTCCATAGCTTCGACAACTAGCGGCCATTTCATAAAATCGTCACTGTCATCCAGTGAAAAGACCGTAAAACTGACATGATCGGCGTAAGGATTGGCCGTGGTTTCATCTGATTTTCCCGTAGTATTCGCCGCGTCGGTTGGACCGCCCGCAGAAGCGGACGGGTTGCAGCCACCTAAAGTTAAACAAACCAGCAAAGCCGCAACAAGGCAAGCTAAACCTTTTTTCAACATGATTTTTCCCCCTTTTCGTTTGGTTCTGTAAAATCAAAATTCAGTCGAACGAGCGGTTCTGATCGATAAACAATCCCTCCCTGTGTCGTGAATTTCCTCTGTTCCGGCTGCTTAAAAACCTGTCAACTTTTTACGGCACCGATCATAACGCCTTTAATAAAGTACTTCTGCAAAAAAGGATAAACCATCATGATCGGTAGCATGGTGAGGATAACCGAAGCGGACTTGATTCCTTCCGAGAAAGTCGGTTTACCGGCCTCCGGCGGTATGTTTTTCATAAATCCGCCGGTAGCCCACAGGATTTGCCGCAATAGTAATTGCACAGGCCACAGAGATCCGTCTCCCAGGAATAGTCCGCTGAAAAACCATTCGTTCCAGCGATCCACCGCATAAAACAGCGTCAAGGTCGCCAAGGCCGGTTTGACTAAGGGGAGGCTGATCTGCAGGAAAATCCGGATCGGATTGGCGCCGTCCAGCATGGCTGCTTCTTCCAGGTCCGGCGGCAGCTGTTCAAAGAAATTGCGCATGATAATTACGTTAAAAATACTCAGACCCAACGGTATGATGGCGGCAAAACGGGTATTGATCAGGCCCAGGCTCTTGACGACCAGAAAGAACGGTATAAGGCCGCCGCTGAAATACATGGTAAAGATGACCAGATTTTGTATAAGCGAACGGTACGGATAATTCTTTTTTGATAATCCATAAGCCAGAGTCGACGTTAAAAACATACTCCACAATACGCCGGCAAGCGTATATATAACAGAATTGGTAAAAGCACGGGGAAAATTGCCGGCATAAAAGACGTCTTTATAATTCTTAAAAGTTATCGTACTCGGCCAAAAAGCCGCTGTGTTCATGACAAACTCCTGTTGTGTCATGAATGATTTAATGATGGTGTAGTAAAAGGGAATAAGAACGATCAACATCAGCAATGTTAAAACAATGACGTTAATGACATCAAAGAGTTCGATCTTTTTCAGCTTTTTTATCTTGCCGGTCATTTTACATGATCCCTCCTTCACCCAACAGCTTCGCGATCTTATTGGCAGCCAGCAGGAAGACAAAGTTGATGATGGATTTAAACAAGCCCATGCCGGTAGAGAAGCTGTAATTGGGAACGCTCTGGAACGATCTGCGATAAATGTAGGTATCCATCGTTTCCGCGTCATTCTGTACAACAGAATTGACCATATTCAGAATTTGGTCAAAGCCGTTGTTCAGGATACTGCCGAAACTGAGGATCAAGAGAATCACGGCCGTTGATTTTATCCCCGGCCAGGTAATATAGAGCATTTTGTGAAATCGATTCGCGCCGTCGACATCCGCGGCTTCATATAACTCAGGATTGATGCCGGCAATGGCCGCCAGATAAAGTATGGCATCCCAGCCTGCGCATTTCCAGACATTAGTTGTGTAAAGCATCGGACGGATCAAGGACCTGTTGGCTAAAAAATCAAAACCGGAGCCGCCGAAAGCGCGGATCAACATGTTGACCAGCCCTTCCGAGGACAACAAGCTCAACATCAGCCCGCCGACCACAACCCATGAAAGGAAATTGGGGAAAGTGTAAACTGTTTGCAAGAGCTTTTTATATTTTGTTCCTCGCAATTCATTGATCATCAGCGCTAAAAGGATCGGCGCCGGGAAACTGGTTAAAATGTACCAGAAGCCCATGCGGAAAGTATTCATAAAAGCCGACCAGAACATTTTGTCTTGGGTAACCGAAATAAAGTGTTTATACCAGGGATTCGCCCAGCGGCTGCCAAAAATGCCCAATCCGATCTGGAAGTCCTTGAAAGCCAGCGTCAGACCGTACATAGGCCAGTAACTGAAAACAACCAGAAAAACCAATCCCGGCAAAAGAAATAAATAGACCCATCGATTCTCCCAGATGCGCATTCTCTGCGATTTCCGAGGCTTAAGTGTTGTGCTTTCCATGCCGGCTCCTCACTGTATTTGTTTGATTGTTTTCTTTATTATTCTATGCTATCCTTCAAATCGTTAGTTAACCATTCAGAATCTGCGGATTATTTTGTACAAATTTTTCGGTTTATTGAGGTGGTTGATGTTTCGCGTACTTATAGCCGATGACGAAAATATGTCCTTAATATCGACAGAACGCTCTTTTGACTGGGAAAAATACGGATTTGAATGCCCGCTAAAAACGACCGATCCCTATGAAGCGCAGGAGCTGCTGTCTACGCAAAGAATCGACGCCGCCTTTCTTGATATCCGTATGCCCGGCTTATCTGGACTGGATATAGTTCAAGAATGCCGCCGCCGGAAGATCGAAACGGAATTTATTATGGTTTCAGGCTACTCTGATTTTAGCTATGCAAAATCTGCCTTACAGCTCGGTGTGCTTGATTTCTGTGTCAAACCGATCCAGACCGATGAAACCAGCGACATTTTACCAAAACTGGCCCAGCGATTGTGGCAGGTTCGGCTGCAAAATGATGTGAATATTTATAACCAACTGAAAAACAACGGCAACACAGCCGCCACGTTGACCCGCTGTGGACTGACGTCCGCCGGTCCGTATTTTAGCGTAGCAGAAATTCGCTCGCAAGAAAAACGGAGTATTGAAGCCAGATTATTCGATAGCAGCCAGGAAATGACTTTGCTGCTTTCCGATACGCAGGCCGTTAAGATCATTTCATCCGATGAAAGTTTTACCGATAAAGAAATCGATTTGGGAGCGGACAGCCTGGTTGTCATCTGCAGCCTCCAGGGTCTGCCGCAACAACTATCTACCGTTTTAAAACGGCTTCATATCGAGGCCAATCATGCGCCGCCCGCAACTCGTTTGGTCAGAATGGATTCGTCTGATCTATTGGCCTGGAATGAAAGTTTTCTTAATTTACTGCAATATATGGAGCATTATTACGCCGATGATTTAAGCCTTAATGATTTAGCCTGCCGGTTTAATCTGAATTACACGTATTGCAGTGAATTGTTCACGAAGGTTATGGGCGTTTCCTTTACCAAATATCTGAATTCACTGAGGCTGAGTAAAGCCTGCCGGATGCTGAGGCAGGAAGACAGGACGCTGGAAGAAATATCCCGCGAAGCAGGATTTAACAATTATCATTATTTTACATCTGTATTTAAAAAGGTTTATTCAATGACGCCGAATCAATATAAGAAGGAGCAGCCATGGGCAAATCATCAAAACACTCCCTGAAAGTACAGGTCTTCCTTCTTTTCGCCGTTTCAGCGTTTGTTGTTACGATCCTCGGCGGGTCGTATTATTTCATTACATCGAAAATTCTTAAAAACAAAGAAGAAATTTTTGTCGATAAAACAATTCAACAGATTGTTGACAACATTACAATGACGACCGATAATTTAAATCGTTATACTACGCAAATTTCTCAGAGCCGGTATACGCAATTGTTCCTGCAAAGTCAATCCGATGCCGAACGGTTCGAGTATAGCAATATTCTGTCCGAAATTATCCCGACGCTGACAGAGAACAACAGTGACGCCATCAATGTTTCCATTGTTGATCTGGACGGTAACATTCTCGGCGTGCCGAGAAAATACTTCAGCGTTATCGACACAATCGAAGTACAATATGACGCATTTAATGTCAATACCTTGAAAAGCGCTTACACATCCCGGATTTATAACACATCGACCCAGTCTTATTACTATGCTTGTTTTATGCCAATTCTCAACAGCCAAAAAGGTTCCAAAGAAAATAACAAGCTCGGGACCTGCGTTATTATGAGCTCTCTGAAAAATCTGTCGGTTATCTTAAAGCAAATAACCTTAACCTCCCATGCCAGCCTGATGATTCTCGATGCAAACAATGAAGTGCTCGTCAGCAACAACACCGATGAAGCGGTCGATAAAGCTTTGATTCATGATGTCGATCAGCTTTTTATCGACAAAGAGACCGTACAGACCGAAGGAATGGCTTCCGGCCAAAGATGCATCATCCAGTACCGGCAAGTTCCCAATACAGACTGGCGCGTTCTGAGTATCGTCCCTTTGAGTGAGATCTACCGGGAATTGACGCCTTTGTTCATCTGCAGCATCGTATTCTTTATCCTCATCATGTCCGTCTTGCTGATCTGGTGCGTCCGCGTTTTGAAGGGTATAACTTACCCGATAGCGAAAATAGCTGCCTTTATCGAACAAGGGCCCTACCACAATCTGCATAACCGCCTGGCCCTCAAAGAACAGAATGAGATTGGCGTGCTGGAGAAAAATATAAATCTGATGCTGGATGAGATCTTGCAGATGACGCGCAAGGTGATGACCACCCAGTCCACGATGTATGAAACAGAACTGGCGCGTAAGCAGGCGGAATTGTCGGCTTTACAAAGCCAGATCAATCCGCATTTTCTTTATAACACCCTCGATTGCATTAAAGGTTATGGTTATCTTTTAAAGAGCGATGAAGTCGTGGATATTACGACCTCTTTGTCAGCCATCATGCGCTACTGTATCAAGGGACCCGATATGGTGCTGGTCAAAGACGAAATCAGCTGTATCCAAAAATACCTGAATATCATCTCAATCCGTTTCGGCAGCCGGTTTACCTACAGTATCAATATTGAGCCGGATATTTATATGATGCCGATACCCCGCTTTCTTTTGCAGCCTGTTGTTGAAAACGCCATATATCACGGTCTGGAACCCAAACCGGCGCAGGGCGCCCTGGATATTCAGGGTTATCTGAGCGAAAATCAGCATATCGTTTTCCAAATCAAGGATGATGGTGTCGGCATGAAAATCGAGGAACTGGCAAAACTGAAACACGAACTGGAAAATGTTTCGCCGTTGATCGTGAATAGTGCTTACGCCGACCGCGGCATCGGTTTGCTGAACATCAACAACCGCATTCGGATCAAATATGGCGAATCTTATGGCTTGACCATTGAGAGCGAAGAAAACAAACACACCGTCGTAATCATCGAAATCCCAAATTCCGCCAATAAGGAAGGAGCTCCGTTATGAAAGCAGCTATTGTCCGCCGGAAAGGCGAATTGTCGATTGAGGAAATCCCCATGCCTCAGGTTAATCCTTATGCGGCCTTATGTAAAATTCTCTATGGCGCGACCTGCACCGCGACCGATCAGCATATCATCAGCCATACGATCCTGGATACCGATTACCCGACGTTGCTCGGTCATGAAAGTATCGGTCTGATTCTGGAATGCGGCGGCAAAGTCCGCCACTTTCATCAGGGTGACCGGGTAACGAATGTCGGCGTGCCGCCGATTCCTGAGCTGGGCTTATTTTCCTTCGGCGGCGGTTATGCCGAATACGGTCTCATTTTTGATCATGCCGCCATGCGTGAAGACGGTTTGTCCGAAAAGGAAATCCTGCGTTATACCGTCGGAACCCGCCCGCTTTCCAGCCGAATACCGGATGATATACCGGACACGGTCGCGCCCATGCTGATCACCTGGCGGGAAACCTATTCCTTTATAACCCGGATGGGACTGACGCCCGGCATGCAGGTTCTGGTCAACGGTTCAGGCGGCAACGGCCTTTCTTTTATCAGTCATGCCAAAGCGCTGGCGGCGCGGAAGATTGTGGCTGTCGGCAGCGCAAACCGGCGTGAGCAAGCGATAGCCTGCGGCGCCGATGTCTACATCGATTACCGCGATCCGGAATCGGCAGGACTGCTGCGCCAGGCAGCCGGCGCCGGTTTCCACTGTGTTGTTGACGCCATCGGCAGCGCCGGCTTGCTCGACCAATTCCTGCCCTTTATCGCCCAAGATGCCGTTGTCGGGATTTACGGCATTGAAGGCCGGAAAAATATGGCGATGAATCCTTTCGCCGCCGTCCATTCCTTCCGTTTTTACAATGACGGATATAAAGAAATTGAAGCCCATGAAGCTGTTCTGGCGAACATCCGCGCCGGTTTTCTGCAAGTCGGGAACTTCTACCGGGTCGATAAGCCCTACCGGTTAACGGATCTTCACGAGGCTTTCGCCATGCTTCAGCGCAAAGTGCAGCCCAAGGCCCTGATTCAGATGCATCAGGATTGAGGCCGCTCCCCGCTGCGGAATTCTTTGGGCGACACGCCGGTTTCTTTACGAAAAACCCTGGCAAAATAGGTCGTATCGTTAAATCCGACCTGGAAGCAGATCTCGGTGGTTGTCAGGCGATTATCCCGCAGCAGCTCCTCGGCCTTTTTAATGCGCAGATAATTAATGTAAGCGACCAGCGTTTTGCCGGTTACATGCTTGAAAACATACGAGAAATTGGCTTTAGACATCAGGGCAATCAGGCAGATATCATTTAAATACAATTCCTTGGTGTAATTTTTATTGATATAGTCAAGGACTGCCGACATGGATTCGCGGTATTTCTGGAAGAAGCCGGCGGACCCGGTTTCCTGGTCCGGCTGATAGAGTCTGGCGATGACCGTCAGCAGTTTCAGGACATCGGCCTTGATATTGAGCTGATAGTAATCGGGTTCTTCTTGATAATCCTCCAGCATTTCCAAGAGCAGACTCTCCACCAGCTCGCGATTGGCGCCGCTCAGATGAACACATGGCTGGATCGTCTGATTGGATGCTAAAAATGGCTTGATATAAGCAAAATCGAATAGAGAGCTCTGGGTCAGCAGTTCGTTGAAATTTTCATTAATCAGATTCATAAGAAATTCGCAGCCGATGATCTCAACCGTTTTGCCGTTCTCGGTCATCACACGATGCGGAATGAAAGGCGGCACGACGAAGATATCGCCGCCGACGAGTTCATGGTCCTGGCTGCCGATCTGGTGGATGCAATGTCCGGACAAAATATACCAGATCTGCAGGTATTCATGGCTGTGCAGCCCTGTTTGCACAAGACCGTCTTCCAGCCGGTATATTTTGAAGGGAATGCTCTTGACAAACATATCGGCAGTATAGTGCCTGGTTGCCGGGTTGTCGTTCCGATCATCAGCCATCGTCAAAACCTCTTTGTCCGCTTTGCTTTATCATATCATAGTTGACAGGCATCCGTTCCCGTCAACCGGGTCGGGATATGGACAATAGTGCGGTCTATTCGGAAATTAGTTAATGAGGACCGGCCGGCAACCGATTATTCTGTTCTTGGCGGGGGTTCGAACGGCTTGGTCCGGCTTGCCGAAATAAACAGGTTTGTAAAAATCAGGAGGATGATGAAATGTTCAGAATTGGCATAATCGGTTCAGACAACAGTCATGCGGAGATATTTTCAAAACTCGTTAATATTCCAGATGAAAAAACCGGCGCGTATGCGTACCCCGATATGCGCGTCACGGCGATATTCGGTTTGGATAAAACCCGGACAGAAGAAGTTGCGGCTCACGGGAAAATCGAGATGATCGCGCAGCGTCCCGAAGAACTGCTGAACCAAGTTGACGCGGCGATGGTTGTTTTCCGGCACGGCGATCTGCATCTGCCTTACGCTTTGCCTTTTATCGAGGCCGGTATTCCGGTGTGGCTTGATAAACCCTTTACCATAACCAACCAGGATGTGCAAAAACTAAAAAGCGCCGCGATCGCTCACGGTACTTTGATCACCGGCGGTTCTACCTGCAAGTATACTCCGGACGTTCTTAATCTGCGCAGCGTCGTGACACAGGAAAACCGGATCGGCAGCCTGCGGGCAGCCGCCGTCAATTTCCCGGCCACCTTGGCCAATGAGTA
Organism: Clostridiaceae bacterium; assembly: GCA_034927345.1. Classification (GTDB taxonomy): domain Bacteria; phylum Bacillota; class Clostridia; order Saccharofermentanales; family UBA5734; genus JAYFQE01. The sequence continues at coordinate 225,477 of JAYFQE010000015.1, read as the reverse complement.
TGGGGGCATCTATTTCTACGGCGCCCATCTGGTCGAAATGGCTTTGGCTATTTTCGGCTATCAGCCCCGATCCGTGACCGCCAATGAGAATAACGGCGGAGTCGTGGCCCTTGTTAATTATGATCAGTTCCAGGTCGCCCTGAATTTCCTGCCGGATACGACGCCTTACGGGGCTATTCTGTATGGTCATAAAGGGACGATGAGTAAAGAAATCGACATATCCGGCTGCTATCGGTATGGTTTCGCCCAATTCGCAGAGATGCTCCGCACCGGTAAATCGCCGACTTCTTTTGAGCAAATCGAAACGCCGGTAAAATTACTTAACGCCATTAAAGAATCCTATGAAACAAAGCGCGCCGTTATCTTGTAGAATATTATTTAAGCCTAACATTGCCGAAAATTGATCTTGCGAGGTGAGTTTTTAATGAAAACACTGAAAGTTGCTATCATCGGTCAAGGCAGAAGCGGCTGGTCGATCCACGGCCAGTACTTCAAGGACTGCGGGGATCTTTTCCAGGTCGTCGCCGTTGCCGATCCCTTGGAAAAGCGCCGTCTGAACGCTGAAAAAACCTTTAACTGCCAAACCTATACCGACTATAAACCGCTTTTGGAGCGAACCGATCTGGATCTGGTTGTCAACAGCACGCCCAGTTATCTTCACGTACCGGTTACCGAGCTCTTTCTTAAAAAAGGTTTCAACGTCTTGTGCGAAAAACCGCTGGCTAAAAACGTCCAGGAAGTGGATCGCCTGATCGCGGCATCCCGGGAATCCGGATCTGTCTTCGCTATTTTCCAGCAGTCCCGTTTTTCCGCTTATTTTCGCAAGGTCAAACAGGTGATCGATTCCGGCGTTTTAGGCCGGATTGTCCAGATCAGCATCGCCTTCAACGGATTTGCCAGACGCTGGGACTGGCAGTGCATTCAGCGGTTTAACGGCGGCAATCTCCGGAATACCGGACCGCATCCGCTGGATCAGGCTCTGCAGCTGTTTGGCGGCGATGATATGCCGGAGGTTTTCTGCCGGATGGATCGGGCCAACACCTTTGGCGACGCCGAAGATTATGTCAAACTGATTATGACCGGGAAAAACCGCCCGCTCATTGATCTGGAAATCTCCTCCTGCTGCGCTTATCCCTGCTTCACCTATAATGTGCAGGGTACTTGCGGCGGCATGAAAGGATCCATGGACGAGATGGAGTGGCGTTATATCGTCCCTTCGGAATGTCCGCCGCAAAAGCTGGTCTATGAACCGCTGGAAACCGCAGACGGACTGCCGGCTTACTGCGGCGAGGCCCTGACCTGGCATGAAGAGCATTGGAAAGTATCCGACGATGTCGACTCGGCCGAGTCTTTCGGAACCTTTGCCAATATGACGGCCCGGTACTATCAGATGCTCTACCGGACACTGGCGGAAGGCGCGCCGCTGGAAGTGACGCCGCAGCAGATCCGGAGGCAGATCGCCGTCATCGAGGAATGCCACCGGCAAAACCCGCTGAGCGTCTGGGCCTGACCGGCCGGCCGGGGCGAAGGCCCTGTGAATCACGTATCTTTTCTTAGAATTTCCAGATAACTCTCGTAAATAAACACGCGGTTTCTGGCTGTATTGGCGGTTTCTTTCAAGATACCCAATACAGCCAGTTTCTTTACGGCGGCAGACACCGTGTTGTAGCTGACGTTAAGAGCGTCGGCAGTATGTCCGATGTCTATGATCGGGTGCTGCTCGAGGTAATCAAAAACCAGGCGCACATTGTCCTTGCTTCGGTTCGATTTCGGAAGCAAAGCGATATTCTCATCATGCAGGGCAGACAACTGACTAACGGAATCGACGGCGTCACCGGCAGCCGCACTGACGGCTTCGAGAAAAAAACGGACCCACTGCTCATAGTTGCCGCTTCTGCGCACCTCGCTGATGCGGTCGTAATATTCAACCTGGTTCTTCTTCAGAAAGTAAGAAACATAAATAACCGGTTTACTGAGTAGCTTTTGTTCCATCAAGTACAGGAGAATCAGCAGTCTGCCAATTCTGCCGTTACCGTCAAGGAAAGGATGGATCGTCTCAAACTGATAATGGATCAGCGCCGCCCGGATCAGCGGATCATACTGGGTATTTTCGTTGATGTACCTCTCCAGTGCCGACATCGCGTCACTCATATCATCCAAATTCGGCGGAATATATCGTGCTTCTTTTAGCGTGCAGTTCGCCGGGCCGATCCAGTTCTGTGAGCGGCGAAATTCTCCTGGATTTTTTTCTTGACCGCGAACACCTTCCATTAAAATCGCATGGGTTTCTCTGAGAAGGCGATTACAAATCGGCAGTATTGAGAGTCTCTCCAAAGCATACTGCGTGGCCTTGATATAATTAATAACGTCAGATACGTCAACATTTACATTTGTATCAAGCTCAGGGTCGAGCACATCGTCGAGCGTACACTGTGTACCCTCGATCTGAGACGAGAGGAGAGCCTCTTTTCGCACATACATTAAGACAAACAGTTCTGTATTCGCAATGAGCTATGTTAAGTACTATTTGAAATAAGAAGCAAGTTTCTTGCCTTTTATTTCAAAATCATCGGTGTATTTCGGTATAATGCCTATGACGAACGCCCCATATTACAACCCTTTTTTGACATCCCGGCGGTTCGCCCGGGAGCAGATCAATGAATCCTGATCACTTTACCTGCCGTGATTTCACATAAGATCTGCGGCGTCAATTTGAAAACAGCATGCGGCGTGCCGGCCGCGGCCCAGATTTCGCTATACTGCATGAGATCCTCGTCGATGAGGACCGTTATTTCCTTTTTATGGCCGACAGGCGGTATGCCCCCGATGACGTATCCGGTCTGCTCGAGCACATACTCTGCGTCTGCTTTTTCCGGCTTTTCACCGATCAGTTCTTTAACAATCTTCTCATTGACACGATTGCTGCCGCTGGCAACAACCATCACTGGCTTTTGGCTGGTTTTCCCTTTGAAAACCAGGGATTTCGCTATCTGGCCGATGGCGCAGCCGATCGCGTCGGCAGCTTCCTGAGCTGTTCTGGTGGAATCAGCCATCTCGACAACCTGCATTCCATAGCCTGACCGATTCAGTATGGCTTGAATTTTTTCTGCATTTTTACTTAATTCCGATGCCATTTATCCTGTCCTCCGATGGCAAAATATCCTGGAGAAACGAGCGGACAGCCGCCGTTCCCGATCGTTCCACATTGTAGTTCAATTCCGTGGCGATGGCAATCGAAATCCGTTTTGACCGGATAAACAAGATGGTATTATAATGAATTCGGACGCTTAAAATTCATGAGGTTTTTATGTATCGATTGATGATTGTTGAAGATGAGCCGCTGACGCGCGACGCCATCATGAAAAGCATCGATTTCGCCGCCTTTGATTTCGAGGTGGTCGCTGTTTGCGAGGATGGCCGCGAGGCGGCCGAACAGTATTTTAACCTGCTGCCCGATCTGGTGATCACGGATATTTGCATGCCCTTTATGACCGGCCTGGAGCTGGCCGATCAGATCGCTAAAACCGGCCGCGGAACACGCGTCATCATCCTCACCGGTTATGATGATTTCCAGTATGCGCAAAAGGCGATCAACAATCAGGTCAGCAAGTATATCCTCAAGCCCATTACATCGCATGAATTCAAGGAGATCCTGGAAGAATCGAAGACCATCCTGGATGAACAGCAGGAAAGGCGGCGTCAGGTTGACACGGCCCAGCGGATGCTTCATATCAATAGTCCGCTGGTCAGAGATCAGGTTCTAAACCGGCTGCTCCACGGTATAGATGATCTTGGCGCGCTGGCCAATGAGATGCGTTCGATCAATATATCGGCCGGCAAGGCTTATTATGCCGTCAGTATCCTTTTAATTGAGCAGGCGCCGGAAGCCGCGCAAAAATTAAATGTCGGCCAGGAACTCCTGAAGTTCATGATTTTTAACGTCGTCGAGGAAATGACCGCCACGGTTTCCGATGCTTTGGCTTTTACCCTGCCTGATGGCAGAACCGCTTTGCTTTGTGGAAATGACCGGCAAAACGCCCTTGACGAAATCCGTTATGCTTTATGCGGACAGATTCATGATAAAATCGGACAGCTGTTTGATATCGAGGTGACCGCCGGCATGGGCAAAATCGTCGCTTCTCTGGCTCAGCTGAAAGATTCGTGGACCGAAGCGGAGCATGTTCTGGAATACCGTTCTCTGGTTTCTGCATCATCGATTTTATCGGCGGAAGATATTAAAAATCAGAGCAGGAAATTTGACTGGTCCCAGTATGAAGAAAATCTGATCACCCAGGTCAGGCTGCAGGACGAAGAGAAAATCGCGATGCTGATAGAACAACTCATGCTGGTTCTCCGGCTCTCCTATATGTCCAGGTCAGACATTCATTTTGCTTTCAGCCGTTTGGCCGACCGGCTGCTGCATCTCCTGGAGTCCGACGATCATCTGTCCGGCCCGAATTTAAATCTCGTTTTGCCGGACAAAAACGATACCGATTATCTGCGGCAGCTGCAGGTCTGGCTGACGCAATTTTGCGGCGACTGCGTCCGATACCTGCGCAGCACCCGTCAAAGCTCCGCTAAGCGGCTGACAGCCAAAGCGACGCAATATATCCGCCAGCATTATGACGACAATGCCTTGTCCCTGTACTCCCTGTGCAATCATCTATCCGTCAGCATGAGTTATTTCAGCACATTTTTCAAAGAAGAAACCGGCAAGACTTTCATCGAATACCTGACGGATGTACGGATCGAAAAAGCCAAAGATTTACTTGTCAACAGCGATATGATGCTCTATATGATCGCCGAACGGGTCGGTTATGAAAATCCGGCTTATTTTACCGTCGCTTTTAAAAAGAGCACCGGCATGAAACCTAAGGAATACCGTAAATCATTCAACAGGAGGAATTGACGTCATGGCGCGTGTACGGCCAAGTCATTTGCGCAACAGCATCCTCTATACCTCTTTATTTGTCATTGTCGGTCTGCTGGCGATCATGCTGCCGCTCTCCTATTCGCTTGCGGCCGGCATCTTGCGGCACAGTTCCATCACTTACGCCGGGCAGCTGCTTGTTCAAGTCAATAACAGCATCGGCTATTATGTCGGCGAGATGACTGACGTGTCGGATTTTATCGTTCAGGATCCGGATGTCGTGCGGTATCTATCCAACGTTTCGGCCGCGTCGGAACAGGCCGTATCCGATAAACTGCAGACCATCTTTGCCATCCGGCCCGATTTTGTCAACCTGATGATTCTGCGGCCGGACGGTTCTTTTATCAGCAGCAGATCCGGCATCGCCCTGAACCAGGCCTGGGACTTTACAACCTTCGATTGGTACAAACGGACCGTCGGCGCCGCCGGGCAGCCGGTTTTGTCTTCCTCCCGCGTGGAAAATATCGTAGCCGGCGAGTATCCCTGGGTTGTCACGCTCAGCCGGGCTCTTTATGTCGGCCAGGAATTTAAGGGCATCCTGATGATCGACCTCAACTACCAGCAGATTTCCGATATCTGCAGCAATATATCGAACCAAAACAGCGGTTATGTTTTTATCGTCGGCGATGATAACCGGCTGGTTTACCATCCTCAGCAAAAGTTGATTTACAGCGGCATCAAAACCGAGCGTTTTGACCTGGTATTCCATAGTCAGGAGCCATCTTCAGTCATCAGCGATGGTTACATCTATACCAGCATCATGCTGGAAAACACCGGCTGGAACCTGGTCAGTGTCCTGAACACCAATAAGCTGGTCACCATCGGGCCCGCCTATCTTGCCATCTATGCCGCGGCCGGCCTCTTTTTTGCCATTATCGCCATCATCGTGTCGATCGTCGCTTCGAAAAAACTGACTGATCCGATTCTTGAGCTGAAAGCGTCGATGCGGCGGTTTGAACAGGGTGATTTCGACGCTAAAGCCGATTTGCATGTTAATAACGAAATTGCCGAATTAGGCAGCCGTTTCAATGTTATGACGGAGCGAATCAAGAAGTTGATCGAAGAAAGCCTCCTGATCGAAGAACAGAAGCGGCGCAGTGAGATACAGGCGCTGCAGTCTCAGATCCGTCCGCATTTTCTGTACAACACACTGGAATCCATTATCTGGATGGCCGAAATGGGCGACAACGATAAAATCATCGATATGACATCGTCCCTGTCCAAGCTGATGCGCGCCAGCGCCAATGATGCCGGGGATCTGATTTCGCTCCAGACCGAGATCGATTATGTCGCCAATTATCTGAAAATTCAAAAAATGCGGTATCTCGAAAAACTCACCTACCGCATCGAAATCGATCCTGCGCTTTTACAGGCGCGCGTGCTGCGCCTGATCATCCAGCCCCTGGCTGAAAACGCCTTATATCACGGAATCAAGCAGATGAAGCAAAATGGCACGATTCTCATATCGGCAGCGTCGGGAGCCTATCGGGGACCGGGGCGCGAGGACGGCTCACAGCCGGAACGGCCGTGTCTGTTGATCCATGTTTGCGACAACGGCGTCGGATTTCAAAAGCAGATTGATTTCCAGGCCAAATCTGATCAGGAGTCGGAAGACGGCGGCATCGGGCTCATCAATGTCAACAACCGGATCAAATTGTATTTCGGTTCGGAATATGGCGTCATCATTTCATCCAACCACCTTCATGATGGCGGCGGCGTTTATGACGATGCTGATATGCCGGACGGCATGCATACTTGCGTCACGATCATCCTGCCGCTCATTTTCGAATAGAAGGAGGCCGCTATGTCGTTGATCAGAAAATGGATTCGATACAGACGCCATATTTTGCTTAGCATTTTCATCATTCTGGCGGTTCTGGCCATCATTCTCGCCTATGCGCTGCCGTCCGCCCTGGACAGTAAACCTAAAAAAATCATTGTCATCAGCAAGTCGTCCGATATGCAGGTCGCTTTCTGGTGGAGCCTGAACAACGGCATCGAAGCAGCTGCCAAGGAGACCGGAGCCCTCTGCGAATACCGGGCGCCGGCTATCGAGGCCGAGATTGATTTGCAGATTGACATGGTCTATCAGGCTATCGCGGAAAAACCAGACGCCATCATTCTGGCTGCTACGGATTATGAACGGCTGACCGATGCCGCGCAGGCTGTCAAGGATGCCGGGATCTTGCTGGTTACGCTGGACTCTAATCTCAGCGACAGCAAAGGCCGGCTGGAAACCTTTTTTGTTGCCACCGATAATTACGAGGCCGGACTGAAGGCCGGCCGGGCCATGCGGGATTTAATCCCCAAAGACAAAAAGGTCGCTGTCATTTCGCCCCTTATTTTGACTAATTCCTCACAAAACAGGGATCGCGGCGTTCGCGACGGCATGAATCCGGAAACCCGGATTTTGCCGACCTACGATGCCGGCGGCTCCTATGACGCCGCTTTCGCCTATGTTACCGAATTGCTTGCCGATCCGGATATCGGCGGCATCATCGGCCTGAACGAAAACACGACGGTCGGCGCGGCGCGGGCCATCGAAGCAGCCGGCGCCCAGAAACGAATCAAACTGGTCGGATTCGACAGCTCTTATGAACAAATATCTTATCTGGAGCGCGGCATTCTCAGCGCCACCGTCATCCAGCGTCCTTTCAATATGGGCTACCTGTCCATTGTCAAAACCCTGGACGCCCTGCGGGGCCGGTCTATTGAATCTTTTGTCGATACCGGCTCCATTCTGATCACCAAAGACACCATCTACCTGGAGGAAAACGAAAAACTGCTCTTCCCTTTTGAATAATCCGCTTTTTCCATTACATCATCCGCTTAAAAAACTAAGGGAGGCCAATCGCCTCAACACAGAGAAAACTGATATTTTGCTGGAAGAAATCAATATTTTCCAGACTTGCGGCCTGTTACCATGAAAGTGTTGAAGTTACGCTTAAGGTGGTGATGGGTTGAATACGCAAATCCTCAAAATGACGAATATCAGCAAGAGCTTCCCTGGCGTCCGCGCTCTGAACGACGTTCATTTTGATTTGAACGAAGGTGAAATACACGCCTTGGTTGGTGAAAACGGAGCCGGCAAATCTACCTTGATGAAAATACTGACCGGCATATATACCCGCGATCAGGGCGATATTTTCTACATGGGCAGCCCGCTTCATTTGTCAAACACGCGTGAAGCTCAGGAAAAAGGCATTTGTATGATTCATCAGGAACTCAATATGATGAATCATCTGACGGTCGCGCAAAATATGTTTATCGGCCGCGAAAAAACGCATGGCTTTTTCCTCGACGACCGTGCCTTGAACAAACAAACCGAGAAAATTCTTCAGTCGCTGGGCATCGAGATCAATCCAAGTGAACTTCTGGGCAATCTGACCGTCGGCAAGCAGCAAATGGTGGAAATCGGCAAAGCCATATCCTATCATTCAAAGATCCTGGTTCTTGACGAACCGACAGCCGCTCTGACCGATACGGAAATCGACCACTTGTTTACCGTTATGCGGGACTTGAAAGCCAAAGGCGTCGGCATGATCTACATCTCCCACCGTATGGACGAGATCGAGCGCATCACCGACCGGGTTACCGTTTTACGGGACGGCGAATATGTCGGCACCCTGCTGACAAAAGAATCCACTCACGATCAGATCGTCAAGATGATGGTTGGGCGCATCATTTTCGACCAGCCCAAAATCCAAAGCAACTGCCCGCCCAATGCTCCGCTCGTCCTGGAAGTCGAGCATCTCAATGCCGGACGCATGGTCCAGGATGTATCGTTCAACATAAAAAAGGGCGAAATCCTTTGCTTTGCCGGTCTGATGGGCGCCGGCCGCACGGAAGTCGCCCGCGCCGTGTTCGGGGCCGATCCCAAAACCACGGGATCCATCAAAGTCAATGGCCGGCCCGTTATCATCAACCAGCCGCGCGACGCGGTCAATGCCGGCATCGGTTATTTGTCGGAAGACCGCAAGCAGTACGGCCTGGCGCTGGGCCTCTCTGTTGCTGAAAACTCGGTTCTGGCAAATTATAACGCTTACGCCGGCCGGCTTTTCGTCCATCAGTCGGAAGTCAATCAAACCGCACAGCTCTATGTCAATAAACTCAATACAAGAACACCGTCCATCAAGCAACTGGTTCGTAATCTGTCAGGCGGCAACCAGCAGAAAGTCGTCATCGCCAAATGGCTGATCCGCAACAGCGAGGTTCTGATTTTCGATGAACCGACCCGAGGGATCGACGTCGGCGCCAAAAGCGAAATTTATAAGCTCATTCATGAATTAGCCGACGAAGGTAAAGCAATCCTGGTCATTTCGTCCGAATTACCGGAAGTCCTCAGGCTGGCCGACCGCATCGTCGTCATGTGCGAAGGCCATGTTACCGGCGAATTGGGCGCCGGCTCGTCACAGGAAGCCATCATGGGCCTGGCCCATAAGCATCGTTGATTGGAGAGATGGAGCAATGAATGTGAAAAACAAACAAGACACCGCCCTCGCCGGCAAAAACAAATGGAAATTTAAAGGCAGCCAGCGAATTTACGCCCTGGCCGCAATGATCCTGATTTATATTCTTTTCGCTTTTCTGGGCAGAAACTTCACGTCCCTGGATACGACCGTGGCCATTCTGGATGCATCGTATTATATTGGTTACCTGGCCATTGGCGTTACGTTTGTCATCATTACCGGCGGTATCGATTTGTCCTTGGGCACCGTGGCCATGTGTTCCACGATGATCGGCGGCGTCGCCTGGGCTAAATGGGGCGTTCCTTTCCCTGCTGCTCTGGTGATCATTGTCCTGGCCGGCGCCTTGTTTGGTCTGTTGAACGGCATTCTGGTCGCCCGCCTGAAACTGCCGCCATTTATTGCCACCCTGGGCACCATGATGATTTCTATTGGCATCAGCTCGATCATATCCAATGTTCAAACGATCAACTTTCCGGCCCGGACATCATCGGACGGCTGGTTCAGAACCATTTTCTCCAAACTGCAGACCGGCAGCAATATCATGATCCCCACCGGAGCCATCCTCCTGATTGTTATTCTGCTGATCTCGCACATCATCCTGACTAAAACGAAAATCGGCCGTTATACCTTCGCCATAGGCAGCAACGAAGAAGCCGTCCGGCTGTCCGGAGTCAATGTTGTTTTCTGGAAAGCCATCCCCTATGTTATCAGCGGTTTGTGCGCCGGACTCAGCGGCATTGCCTATGCCGCCACCTATACCACCATCCTGCCCGGCGCCGGCCAGGGATTCGAGCTGGATGCCATCGCCGGCGTCGTCATCGGCGGCACATCTCTTTCGGGCGGCGTCGGTTCGGTCTTCGGGACACTGATCGGCGTCATGATCATGAGCATCCTGCGCAGCGGCCTGCCCTCGATGGATCTCCAGCCCCATTATCAAACCTTCTTTACCGGTATTGTGGTTATCGTAGCTGTTTTAATGGACATCAGCCAGCAGAAAAAACGTTGATTACCTGCCGCCGGCAGGATCAAATTACAGCCTTACAGGCTGAATTGTACGAGGAGGACCCCCATGAAAGGAAAGAAAAAACTACCCATGCTCTTGTTGGTTCTATTCCTTATACCCATCCTGGCTCTGACCGCCTGCACACCGGGCGGCAACACCACAAAAACATCCGTGTCCGGTGAAAAGCCTTACATCGCCGTCATTTCCAAAGGATTCCAGCACCAATTCTGGCAGGTCGTCAAAAAAGGCGCCGACGCTGCCGCCGCCGATTTTGGTGTAACCATCACGTTCGAAGGGCCGGCCAGCGAGTCCGACATCCAGGATCAAGTCCAAATGCTCGATTCGGCGCTGGCCAAGAATCCCGTCGCCATTGCCCTGGCCGCGCTCTCAACGGAGTCGGTCACCGATCAGCTCAATACGGCGCTGTCGAAAAAGATCCCGATCATCGGTTTTGACTCCGGCGTTCCCAACGCTCCGGCCGGTTCCGTTTATGCCAATGCTTCGACAGACAACAAAGCTGCCGGCGCTCTGGCCGCCGAGAAGGTTTATGAAGCCGTCAAAGCCAATCTGTCCAAAGGCAAAGCCGGCGCCCCGGTCCGCCTCGCTGTTTTATCGCAGGACGCGACCAGCGAATCGGTTACCAGCCGTACATCCGGCTATATCGACAAAATGGTCGAATTGTTGAAAGCCGGCGGTATCAGCAGCGTCGCCGTTGTCGGACATGATAAATACAAGAACAATGTCGATGAGAAAACCGTAGCCGTCGTTATCGATGTCGGCGTCAGCGCAACCACCGACGCCACCGACATTGCCACCACCGCGTCGACGCTGATGGGCAAGAACAATGTCATTTCCATTTACGGTTCCAATGAAGCCGCCGCCAACGGCATCCTGCAGGCTTCCAACGAAGGCGCCGACCTGAAGGGCAAAGGCATCACCGCTGTCGGTTTTGATGCCGGCGTCCGTCAGAAGACAGCTGTCAAAGCCGGCTATTTCCTCGGCTCGATCACCCAGGACCCTTACAATATCGGCTATAAAGCGGTTGAATTGGCTTATAAAGCCTATAAAGGCGAGAAAGTTTCCAACGTCGATACCGGCGCCAAATTTTACACCAAAGACAACATCGATTCTGCCGACATCAAAGACCTGGTCTACGACTGATCCCGGAGTTTTGCAAAGATGTTTGTTTCAGAAATGTTCACAATTCTTCGCATTGTCTTTTTGAAACGGACAAATTCATCTGTTAAAGTTAATTTATAGCAACAGAACAAGCGAAACTCTTTTCATACTTTCTCCTCCAATAAGACAACTCCGGGAGTGGTGCCCCGGAGTTGTTTTTTATTATCGGGCGTCGCCATGTCTTCTCCGTCAGCCGCCATTTCCATTGGACATCCGGAACTGACCTTGATACAGGCGATGATAAAAACTGTCCCGGCTCATCAGGTCACGGTGCGAACCGCGCTCGATAATGCCGCCGTTGTCGATAACCAGGATCTCATCGGCATCCCGGATGGTCGACAGACGATGGGCGATAATAAAGCTGGTCCGGCCGCGCCTCAGGCCGAGCATAGCCTGCTGCAGAAGCATTTCTGTCCGCGTATCAACACTGCTGGTCGCTTCATCCAGGATCAAAACCGCCGGATCGACCAGGATTGCCCGGGCAATGGCCAGCAGCTGACGCTGCCCCTGACTGAATCCGCCGCCGGACTCGCCCAGTTCGGTATCGTAACCCTGCGGCAGCCTCTGGATAAAAGCATCGGCGCCAACCAGGCGGGCGGCCTGTTCGACTTCATCATCCGTGGCATCCAGCCTGCCGTAGCGGATATTTTCACGTACCGTGCCGCTGAAAAGATGCGTATCCTGCAAAACCATGCCGAAGGCCGGACGTAAGGTGTTGCGCTGCCATTGACGCAGATCGCGGCCATCCATCATCACCTGACCGTTTGTCGGATCATAAAAACGGACCAGCAGATTAACCAGGGTCGTTTTTCCGGCTCCGGTCGGACCGACCAGAGCGATCGTCCGGCCTGGTTCAGCCGTCAGGCTAATCTGTGACAGCACCGTGACATCCGGCTGATAACCAAAAGAAACATCCTTGAATTCAACCTTTCCGGCCGGCGTGGTTAAGGGCAGCGCATCGGCGCCGTCGGCTGGTTCAGGCGTCTCGTCCATCAGTTCAAAAATCCGTTCGGCGCTGGCTTCGGCTGATTGAATCGTACTGTAGAGATTGGCGATATCGTTGAGCGGTCTGGTGAACTGGCGTGAATAATTGATAAAGCTGGTAATAACGCCGACCGTAATGATACCGTCAAAGGCCAGATAACCCCCTGCTGTCGCGACGATGATAAAACCGAGATTAGTGATCACATTAAGCATGGGCATGACCAGACCGGATAAAATCTGAGCTTTCATGCCGGATTCCCGAAGACGCTTGTTGATATCGTCAAATTGCCGGATAACCTGTTCTTCCCGGCCAAAGGCCTTCACAACTTCCTGACCGGATAAAATCTCTTCAACATGGCCGTTCAGTTCGGCCAGATCAATCTGTTGCTGGCGAAACCGCTTCCGGGAATATTTGGCGATCCAGCCGGAAAGCAAGAGGGTCAGCGGAACCGTCAAAAGAGTCAGTAAAGTCAGCAGAGGCGACAGCAAGAGCATCATGGCCAGCGAACCCAGAATCATCAGGATGCTGGAAAAGAGCTGGGTTGTCGACGATGAAATCATCGTGCTGACATTATCGACATCGTTGGACAGGCGGCTCATCAGCTCGCCGTGCGTCCGGGTGTCGAAAAAAGCCAAAGGCAGATTCTGGAGCTTATCGAAGAGCGCCCGGCGGATCAGCAGGACAACGCGCTGGGCGACGCCGGCGATCCACCATTCCTGCAGCCAGGACAGAAGAGCGCCCGCGGCATAGGCGGCGGCCAGAAAAATCATGATCCGGTAAAGGCTCGGGAAATCGACGCCGGAAGCGCCGGCAATGGCATCAACTGCCCGGCCGATCAGCCAGGGTCCGATCAGGCCGATGCCGGATCCCAGGGACGTTAAAAGAAAAATCGCGATCAAAGGCTTTTTCTGGCGGCCGAAAAGGCGCCAGAGCCGGACAATTGTCCCGCGCATGTTCTTCGGTTTCTGCCCGCCGACAAAACGTCCGCCGACCGTATGAAGGCCAACTGTCGGGCGGTTATCCGCCGCGCTCATGCTAGACCACCTCCCGGCCGTCCGGATCCAGACCGATCTGCGAACGGTATATATCCCGATATATCGGGCAGTCCAGGAGCAGCTCCCGATGCGTGCCTTGCCGGATCAGCCGGCCATTATCCATAACCAGGATCGTGTCCGCTTCCATAACGGAGTGGATCCGCTGAGCAATCATCATAACCGTCAAGCCTCGGCAATGCTCTTTCAGAGCGCTTCTGAGCCTTTGCTCGGTAGCCATATCGATCGCGCTGGTGCTGTCGTCGAGGATCAGAACAGCCGTTTTGCGGATTAACGCCCGGGCAATGCATAAACGCTGCTTTTGCCCGCCGGATAAATTAACGCCGCTTTGCCCGATCCGGGTTTGCAGGCCATCCGGCATCAGACGGATAAAGTCGGCCGCCTGGGCGATTTCCACGGCCTGCCATAATTCATCATCAGTTGCATCCGGTTTTCCCCAGCGCAAATTTTCGGCCAGCGTACCGCTAAACAGAAGGGATTGCTGTGGAACCAGGGCAATCCGGCCGCGCAGGTCGCCCAGTTCCATATCCCGGACCGGCACCTCGTCAACCAGGATCATGCCGGCGTCCGCATCATAAAACCGGAACAAGAGATTGATCAGGGTTGTCTTGCCGCAGCCTGTCGAACCGATGATCGCCGCGGTCTGCCCGGATTGGATCCGGAACGATATCTGCTGCAGAATCGGCCGCGTCTGCCCGGGATAAGTAAAAGATACCTGCCGCATGGCCAGCGTGCCAGTAACCGGCGCGGTGGCCGGATGCTCGGCCGGCGGCATGTCATCCGGCAAGGCAAAAACCTGGCCGATGCGGTCGATGGATGTCTTGGCGCGGACGCCAAGCGTAAAAATCATCGACAACAGGGTCATGGCCTGTAAAATCTGCAGAAAATAATTAATAAAAGCGACGATGTCGCCGACCTGAGTCTGCCCGCCGGCCACCCGGCTGCCGCCCATCCAGAGTAAAAGGATGATGCTGCCGTTCATCAGGATATAGATCAAAGGCTGGATCGTCGCCATCGAGCGGGCCGCCTGAATCCCCAAACCGGTTAAATTTCGGTTGGCCTGGTCGAAACGGTCGCTTTCATAGGCAAAACGGTTGAAGACCTTGACTTCGCGCACACCGGCCAGATACTCACGTAAAACGCCGTTCACCCGGTCGATCGATCCCTGTACACGGCGAAACAGGGGAAAACCCCGTTTTACCCGGATATAGATTAAAATGCCGAGCAGAGGCAGAACAGCGATGAGAATCATGGCCATCTGCGGATTAAGCAAAGCCGCCATCAGGATGCCGCCGATCAACATCAGAGGCGCCCGGATAAAAATCCGCATTAAAAGATAGGATAAGTTCTGAACCTGCATGACATCGTTGGTCAGGCGAGTAATCAACGAGGCCGCGCCTATTTGCCGGTTTATCGCCAGAGATATGGCCTGCGTTTTGCGGAATAACTCGCCGCGGATGCTGGTGCCGAGATTTTGCGAAGCATGCGTCGAAAGCCAATTACGCGCTATCCCAAACAGGGAACCCAATAAAGCCAAGCTCAGCATCAGGCCGCCGGTACGCAGGATATGATCCGGATTTCTCTTCTCTATCCCTTCGTTGATAATCGAAGCGATCAAGGTCGGCAAACTTAAATCGACCAGAACTTCGACCAGAAGGCAGATCCAGGCCGGCACGGCCAAGTGCAGATAAGCCGGCATATAACGTTTCAACCATTTCATGATTTCTGTTCCTCAGGCTTTCCGGACGGCCGGCTGCGCCGTTATTCGATATCCTCGATCACTTTGAGCGGCGGAGTGTCCAGGATTGCCGGATCGGCCAGATAGGAACGAAAAAGTTTCAAGCCCGAGGCAAAGTAAAAACCGTCGCAGATCCGTTCGTCGGTGACGAAAGTATAATCGATGTACTTCCGCTTGATGACGGCGCCATTGTCGGCTAACTGATTGTCATAGCGTTTGGCGCCGAAAGCCAGGAAGACCGGGACATTGCCAAAGGTATACAGATGATGGAAAATCGGCGGGATACCCAGCGAACCCATCGATGTGATGAACAGAGAACCGTGAAAGGGACTGACATCCAATAAAAACGCCGGCAGTAAGCCAAAATAGTCCAACAATTTTAAAAACCAAATCGTGAATTTCTTGAGCAGGCCGGGAATATAATTGATGATCCGGGCAGTGCCGTCAAAATCGTTTTCGCCGCTGCCGAAGGCTTTGTCCATCGCTTCTTCGAAACGAAGATAAACTTGCTCGGCCGTATCGGTATGATTGAAGCGTATCTTGATGACCGTATTGGTTTCATCCATGCGGAGCTTTTTCTTAACAGCCATATTGACTTCGATCTTCCGGCGGGCGAAGATTTTCTGACCGGCAATAAAACGATTCAGCCGCGGTTTCTGGGAAATCGTCCGGATATAGGCAGCCAGGATAACATGCATGACGCCGAATTTTTCCAGACCCGAACGCCGTTTCAGATGAACATATTGATCGACGGCATCCGTATCGAATTTATCCATAAGATAATTCTGGGCGTCGCTGCGTAAACCCATAATATAAGGTGAAACGGTATCATAGGGGGCTATGGTTCGGATTTTTCTGCCATCCGATCTGTCGCCAAAACGCCGTTTGTCTTTTTGCATAACGCACACCTCATATTTTAATACGCCAGAATATTTATATTATATACTCGCGGTTCCGCTCTGCAAAGGCTGTGCGCATAATTTACCTCACAGATTCGTTTTATTGTGCACAATCAACAAACCGACGCCAAATATCCAGGCATTTTCATGAATTTTATATACCTACTTGATTTTTCTATTTGAACCGTTGTAATATGTAATTGTCACAGCTGGAAACGTTACCAGAAACGTTGTCATAAAGCATATTAACGAATATCGGCCCTGAAACCCGATATTAGAGGAGTTATCCATGATACCCAAGAACATGACGATCAAAGATATTGCCCGGGAGTCCGGTTACTCGGTCAGCACGGTTTCCCGTGTTTTAAATAATCACCCGGATGTCAGTGAAGGGGCTAAAGAAGCGGTCGCCCGGGTCGTCGAGCAGAATCGTTTTGTCCTGAACAGCATGGCTCGTCTGCTCAAGCAGCAGCAAAGCACCAACATCCTGATTATTGTTAAAGGCACCATGAATATTTTCTTTACCAAGATCGTGGAAAAGATGCAGCATTTGATCAGCGTTCATGGCTATAACGCCGTTGTTCATTATATCGATGAAGATGATGACGAAGTCAGACTGGCCGGTCAATTATGCCGGGAAAGGAAATCCCTGGGTCTCATTTTCCTGGGCGGCAATATTGAGCATTTTAAACAGGGTTTTGATCAGATCGATCAGCCTGCCGTCCTGACAACTACCCTGACGGATGAACTTACTTTCGATCATTTGTCCTTAGTCGGGATCAATGACGCGGACGCCGCCCAGATGGCCATCGATTATCTGCTGGATCACGGACACCGGCAGATCGGCATCATCGGCGGCCATACAAAATCGTCCTATATCAGCAAGCAGCGTTTTACCGGCTGCCGTAACAGTTTTACCGCCCATGGCCTGGATTTCGACGCCAGCCAATATCAAAAGGCGAATTTTCATCTGGACAGCGCTTATCGGGCCGCCAAGGAATTAATGGCCAGAAAACCCGACTTAACCGCGTTGTTCTGCATGAGCGATGTTATGGCCATCGGGGCGATGCGCGCCTTAACCGAACTCGGGAAGAAAATTCCGCAGGATGTTTCGGTTATCGGTTTTGACGGTATCGAGCTCGGCCGGTACTATAATCCCCAATTGACCACGATTGCCCAACCGCAGATGGAATTGGCCGAAGAGAGCGTCAATTTGCTGATCGATCACATCGAACAGCAAAGCAAAGCCCGCACCATCATCTTGAATGTCGGTCTGACAGAGGGCGAATCTGTCAGAATGATAGAGCATTGACGACGGAGTTTCACTGGTATTCCTGTTGGCGTACAAGATACCAAACCGGTGAAAATGAAGCAGCATCCATCAATCAGCCATGATGGCCAAGTCAATTGAACAGGAGGAGTACAAGATGAATTTCCCCAAAAAATTACTCGTTCTTGCCTTAACTGTCGTTATGATAATCACCACGCTCGCCGCCTGCGTCGCAGGGCCCGGCGTTACAACCGGAACCGGCACTGCGGCTAAAGGACAAGTCTATTTTTTGAATTTCAAGCCCGAACAAGCGGACGCTTATAAAGCGATTGCCACAGAATACACAGCCTCGACCGGCATCGCCGTGAAAGTCGAAACTGCCGCCTCCGGCACTTATGAGCAGCAATTAAAATCTGAAATCGCCAAAACCGACGCGCCGACGATCTTCCAGATTAACGGGCCGGTCGGCTACGCCAGTTGGAAAGATTATACGGCTGATCTGTCGAAATCGACCATTTACAGTCATCTTCTGGATAAGAGCATCGCCATCACAGAGGGCGACGGCGTTTATGGCATCCCCTTCGCCATCGAAGGTTACGGCATCATCTATAACAACGCCATTATGACGAAATATTTCGCTTTGAGCGGCGCCGTCGTCGCTTCCATGGATAAAATCAATAACTTTGACACCTTGAAAAAAGTGGTCGAAGACATGAGCAAGAAAAAAAGCGATCTGGGCATTGAAGGCGTTTTCGCCTCAACCTCCCTGGCAACCGGCGAAGATTGGCGCTGGCAGACTCACCTGGCCAACGTCCCGATCTATTACGAATTCCAGGCTAACAAGGTGGATTTAAAATCCGCAGCGGCGACAGCGGAAATTAAATTCCAATATGGAGAGAACTTCCAGAAACTTTTCGACCTGTATCTGAACAATTCCACCGTCGACAAGAAGCTTCTGGGCAGTAAATCCGTCAACGATTCCATGGCTGAATTCGCCCTCGGCAAAGCCGCCATGGTTCAGAACGGCAACTGGGCTTACGGCCAGATATCGGGTGTTTCCGGCAACACGGTAAAAGCTGAAGACGTTAAATTCCTGCCGCTCTATATGGGCATTTCCGGTGAAGAAACCCAAGGTCTCTGCATCGGTACTGAAAACTTCTTCTGCATCAACAAGAAGGCTTCTGCCGAAGATCAGCAGGCCTCTCTCGATTTCCTGAACTGGCTCTACACCAGCGACAAGGGAAAAGCCCATGTAACCAAAGATCTTGGCTTCATCGCTCCTTTCGATACGTTCGGCGACGCCGACAAACCTTCCGATCCGCTGGCGCAGGAAGTTCTTGCCTGGTCGGCCAAGTCCGGCATCAAAAATGTACCTTGGAATTTCACCGTGTTCCCCAGCCAGACCTTTAAAGACAATTTCGGCGCGGCGCTGCTGCTTTATGCACAAGGCAACAAGACTTGGGCCGATGTGACTAAAACGGTTATCGACGGCTGGAAGACAGAAAAAGCCAGCGCAGCCAAATAGCGGCGCATCATGTAACAAATCCAGAACGAAATGAGCGGCCTGCGGCTGCAGCCTCAGCCAGAGGCCGCTCATTTGACAGGAGGAGGTGCCAAGGTGCAGAAAACCATGAGGAAGTACGGCATCATTTTTATTCTGCCGACATTAATCGCTTTTTCAATTGCCTTTCTGGTTCCTTTTTTAATGGGTATTTATCTCTCATTCTGCCGCTTTACAACGGTCATAAACACTCAGTGGGTCGGTTTTGACAATTATATTAACGCCTTTGCCACTAACCGTGATTTTCTTAATGCCCTTTGGTTTACGGCCCGTTTCACGGTTGTCACGGTCATAACCATCAATATTTTTGCTTTCAGCCTGGCGTTCCTGCTTACCCGGGGGACGAAGGGGACGAATATTTACCGGACCGTTTTCTTCATGCCCAATCTGGTCGGCGGTATCGTGCTTGGCTATATCTGGCAATTGATTATCAACGGTATCCTGATCAATTTCGGCGTGGATATCACCTTCAGCGCCTCATATGGTTTTTGGGGCCTGGTTGTCCTGATGAACTGGCAGCTGGTCGGTTATATGATGGTCATTTACATCGCCGGCATCCAGAACATACCGGCCGACCTGAATGAAGCGGCTTATATCGACGGGGCCAATCAGCGGCAGGTTCTTCGGCATGTAACCATCCCCATGGTCATGCCGGCCATTACAATCTGCACCTTCCTGACATTGACCAATTCCTTTAAGCTCTTTGATCAGAACCTGGCGCTGACCCGCGGCGCGCCGGACAAACAAACAGCCATGCTGGCGCTGGACATTTATAATACTTTTTATGCCCGCACCGGCAGCGAAGGCGTCGGCCAGGCCAAAGCCGTCGTATTTTTCCTGATGGTCGGCCTGATCGCCTACATTCAGCTGCGTTTAACAAGGACTAAGGAGGTTGAGTCATGATGAGTGCCAAACAAGCTGCCGCAACTCATCAGGAACGGCACCTGCCATCCATTATATTTCTGTCGGTTTTATCCCTGCTTTATCTGTTCCCGATGCTCAATGTCCTGATGAATTCCTTTAAAGGCCGTTTTTTCATCTCGGATATTCCCTTTGCCCTGCCCGACAGCAAAACTTTTGTCGCTTTAGAAAATTATGTGACCGGCATCGTGAAAAGCGGTTTTGCCTCAGCTTTCGGCTATTCTTTTTTCATCACCATTTTTTCCGTTCTGCTTCTGATCTTTTTTACCAGCATGACCGCCTGGTATATCACCCGGATTAAAAACCGGCTGAATACCATGATTTATTATCTTTTTGTTTTTTCAATGATCGTGCCTTTCCAGATGGTTATGTTCAGCATGGCCAAAATTGCCAATATGCTCCGTCTGGATACGCCGGTTGGCATTCTCGTGATTTACCTGGGTTTCGGAGCCGGCCTTTCGGTTTTTCTGTTCAGCGGTTTTGTTAAAAGCATTCCGCTGGAAATTGAAGAATCCGCTAATATCGACGGCTGCAATCCGCTGCAGACTTTTTTCCTGGTCGTCATGCCGGTGCTCAGGCCCACGGCGATAACCGTGGCTATTTTAAATACCATGTGGGTCTGGAACGACTTCCTTTTGCCCTACCTGGTCATCGGAACCAATTATAAAACGATCCCTATCGCCGTCCAGGGCGTTTTGACCGGCTCTTATGGCGGCAAGGACATGGGCGCCCTGATGGCTATGCTGGTTTTATCGATTTTGCCAATCATTATTTTCTATCTGAGCTGTCAAAAATATATTATCAAAGGCGTGGTCGCCGGCGCTGTCAAAGGCTGACGGCATCCGTCAGGAAGGGGGGATGTGCGGTGCGCAGCAGTGGTATTTTATTACCTGTCAGCAGTCTGCCGTCGCCTCATGGAATCGGCAGCCTGGGTCAGGCCGCCTGCCGGTTTATCGATTTTCTCCAGGCAGCGGGGCAGCAATTCTGGCAGATTCTGCCGATCGGGCCGACCGGGTACGGCGACAGCCCATATCAGAGCTTTTCTGCTTTTGCTGCCAATCCTTATTTTATTGACCTCGATTTATTGACCGAGCAAGGTCTTCTGAAAACGGCTGAAGTTGAATCCATTACCTGGGGCAGCGCGCCGGACCAGGTCGATTACGGTACGCTGTATCAAAACCGGCTGGCGATTCTGCGTCTGGCCGCCGGACGGTTGGATCCGGCTGCCGGCGGATTCCCCGAGTATGCCGCCGCGGAAGCCGAATGGCTGGATGATTACGCCTTATTTATGGCTTTGAAAAACCGCTTCAACATGGCGTCGTTGCGAGACTGGCCCCTGCCGGCCCGCACGAGAGACGAAGCGGTCCTTCTCCGGCTCCGCGGTGACATGGCTGACGAAATTCTGTTCTGGAAGCAAATACAATATCTTTTCTCCCGGCAATGGCAGGCTTTGAAAGCTTACGCTCATCAGAAAGGCATCCGGATCATTGGCGATATACCCATTTATGTCTCGCCGGATTCCTCGGATCTCTGGGCACATCCGGAGCTGTTCCAGGTTGATGACCAACTGGATCTGACCGAAGTAGCCGGCTGCCCGCCGGATCCTTTTGCGCCGGAAGGACAGTTATGGGGCAACCCGCTGTATAACTGGCCCAGACACCGGGACGATCATTATCGTTGGTGGATCAAGCGGCTGCGGCAAGCCGGACAGGTTTATGACGTGGTGCGGATCGATCATTTCCGGGGATTTGAAAGCTATTACGCTATTCCCGGCCGCCAGGAAACCGCTGCAGGCGGCCGCTGGCGCCAGGGTCCCGGCCTGTCGTTCATCGAAGCCATCAAACAGAATTTGCCTGAACTGCCGATCATCGCCGAAGATCTGGGATTTATTACCCCGGAAGTCCGGCAGCTCCTGGCTGAAAGCGGGTATCCCGGCATGAAGGTCCTGCAGTTTGCTTTCGATTCCCGCGAACCCGGTGATTACAAACCCTTTACTTACCAGCGGAATTCAGTCGTTTATACCGGCACTCATGACAATACGACGACCGAAGACTGGCAGCACAGCGCGCCGGCCGACAGCGTTCAGATCGCCAGGGAATTTATGGATGTCGATCGCCCGGAAGACTTTACCTGGCGTTTTATCCGGACCGCTTTAGCTTCGGTGTCAGATATCTGCATCATTCCGCTCCAGGATTACTTGCGTCTGGGCGCGCAGGCGCGAATCAATACCCCCAGCACGAAAACCGGGAACTGGCAATGGCGGGTAGATGCCGCCGTCCTGACTGAAGATCTGGCCGCGAAAATTTACCGTTTAACCGGACTTTATGGACGTCTAGCCTAGCACTTATTTTCATCAGCCGGTTTTACCGGGAATGTCTGTTTCTGCCAAATTTATTTTTCAGCAGCGCTATCGGGTCAAGCCGGCGTCCGGCGATAATTAAAGACAGGATGCCAAGTCCGGCCAGCAATAAAGCGGCCAAAACCAGCCAAAGTCCGGGGAACGGCCATGCTGAAGGCTCCCCGTTTGTATGCGTCAGAACGTCGGTTTGACCCGACGGCGTATTCTGCTGTGCATTATTCCGTGTTTCACCGCTTTCAAGTTCATCCGAGGCGGCAATCGTTGCGGTCTCTTTTAATGTTCCGGTTATAGCCGGCGTTATGGCCGGAGTCGGCGGCCGGCTTTCCAGCGGCGGTTCCGTCAGGCTGGTTTCATCGATGCCGGTCGTTCCGCCCGCGGTCCGCTCCAGCGACGCCATAAAGGCGGCCGCGTCGATCCGTCCGTAACCATAAGCCGTATCATAGCCGGGGTCGCCCAGATCGACTGCGGATTCAGCGAGCAGCACGTTAAACGCCTCCGGCCGGATATCCGGATAACGGCTTTTGGCCATGGCGGCCAAAGCTGTAACAAAAGCTGCGGCATAAGAAGTGCCATAACCCTGCGCTTTATAATCGCCGGGCGCCGTATACCACAGGCTGATCAGATTCTCGCCCGGCGCCGTAACAAAAACCGAGCGGTCCGTCTGCGAGAAAGGAGCGACATGCTGGCCGGCATCGAGCGCCCCGACGCCGATAACCGCGTCAAATGAAGCCGGATACAGCGGTTCGCCGGATGGACTGTTGCCAACCGCGGCCACCATGATGATCCCGGCCGCCTGGGCGGCTTTGACAGTTTGATCTAATTCGGCCGAATAAGTCGTAAAGCCAAAGCTCATATTGATGACATCACAGCCGGCCGCTGTGGCGTCCTTGATGGCACTGATGATCATGTCGATCGTCGTATTGGCATTGGGATCAAAACATTTCAGCGGCAGCAAATCCACCGCGTCAGCCAGACCGGCTATGCCGATGCCGTTATCGCTTTGCGCCGCCAGCATGCCGGCGATAAAAGTTCCATGCCCGGTCCGGTCCGTCGTACTGAGCGGCGAGCCGATGCCGGTATAATTTTTTCCCGCCCAGATGTGCGCCGCAGCCAGATCCTCGTGCTGCGGGATCAATCCCGAATCGATGATGCCGACCAGAACGCCGGCGCCTTGATCATCCTGCATCAAAGCCGGCGAAAAACCGGCGGTATCCAAATAAGCCTGCCGGTCCAGCAAAGGATCCGTCCCGGCGGCAGTATCCGTCGCCCCGGCGGCAAAAACCGGCGTGGTTTCAACCGGCAGGAAACCGGCTAAAACCACGCACAGTGTCAAGATGATGAAGCGAAACCAACGTCTATTTTTCATCGGTTTGATCGGATTTATCCTTGCTGCCGGCAGCAGCCCGGGCCGCTTTCAGCTTGCGCTTCAAATGATGGCGCAGACTGATCGCAGCGGCCATAAGCAGCAGAAGGATCAGGTAGGTCGCCGGCGATTGCAGGTAAGCTTCGTATGTCTTCGTAATATCGTCCGGATTCTGTTGTCCGGATTCGTCCAGCGGGATTTGCTGATCTTCCAGGAATCGTTCGGCGCCAAAAGTCACCGCATCCGACAGGCTGGCATCGACCGCGACCAGATATCGGGCGGCGACATAACCGTAACTGCCGGCGGAAAGCGTCAGAAGGCCGTCAATATCCCTGCCGGCAGAGCCCTCAGCCGCAAAAACCGTCCAGTCAACGGCGTCTGCTCCGTTCAAGATAAAGGTATGCCCGGATTGCGTGGTCGCCATCAAGGCCAGAACCAGCCGGGTATCCTGGTCTTTTTCCAGCTTGATGTTTTGATTGGAAAAGAGCGTCCAGCCCATATTGCCGTTTCCGCTGATGTTTGTACTCTTGTAGATACCGATGCCGGCGATCGCGGACAGTCCCATATTCTTGACTGTCGTCTCAGTCTGGGTAAAATTGCCCATCTGATCCGACGCCATGATAGTCAGATTGTGATAAGCCTTGTCTGCACCAAGATTGACGGTCATCTTGAAAATGCCATCCGGCGATTGGCTGCCGCCAAGTTCGGCCAGTGTTTTGCGGTCGGCTACCGTCGCGCCGTCAACCACGATCGTATACAGGGTATCCGGATCTCCGACGCCGGTTATCGTCAGGTCGCCGTTCTCGGCAAAGAAGCCTCCGTTGACCGGCGAGGACAATAATAAACTCGGCGGCGTCGTATCGACGGCAAATATTTTCGTGAACAAGAAACTGTCGCCGTCGCCGTCGGTTCCGCTGAAGGTCAGGGTATGATCGCCCTCCGCTAAAGAGTTCAGCTGAAGGGGGACCGAACTGCTTTGCGCTGCCTGTCCGCTCGCGGCGCCGCCATCCAGGGTCCAGGTTCCGGTAACGGGCGTGTCGGCAGTCAGGCGCAGATTGACGGTGTTGGTCTGAAAGGTGTCATAATTGTTCGTTACCATAACCGGATTATTCTGAGCGTCTTTGCCCCATTCGCTGCGTTGGATCGTTTTGAAGGCGGTTCCGTTTTCACAGATAATTACCGGCGGCGTGGCGGCTCTGAGCACCAGCGTGTTGGAATATGATTCTTCACCGGTAGCCGTATAGAGCAGCGTCTGGCCGTCGAGGCTATAAACGTGATTATAGGGCGTAACGCCGACCCGGTAGGATTTTCCGGCTTCCAGGCCGCAGACAACCGGTTCATATTGATTCGCGGCGTTAAGCTTCATCGTGGTATAACTGCCGCCGATCGTAAGATCCGGCCGGACCAGATTGCCCAGGGTGTCCTTGACCTTATCGCGGGTCAGATTATTCACGTCGGTCAGGGTATAAGTACCTTTGGCCGCGTCATACTGGTAGACATTCAGGATATAGCCGTCGCAGGCGGCGCCGCCGTTGACATCCAGACCGAGATTGCTGTCGAGAAAATCGGTCTTCAGAGTCAGGTCGCCGCTATTGACGATCTGAACCAGACTGAGGCTGGCCGGCTGATCGGCGTTGGTAACGGTCAGGGTTGTGCTGCTGGTGACGCTGGCATTGACCAGGCCCGGCGAACGGTAGACTGCCCGGACATAATAGGTGCCGGCCGCCAGGTCTTTCGGCAGAGTAATCGACTTGCTGCCGCTGGTTGTTAAGCCGCTCAGTTCAGTATAATCGACCGAACCGAGGAAGGTGCCGGAATCGGTCAGTTCCTTGCCCTGGCCGTCATCGTTTGTCAGATAGAAGCTCACCGATTCCAGTTCGTCGAGCTGGCTGCCGGCATAAGATAAAGTAACCGGATTGCCGGTCTGGGCAGCGGTCTCTTTTACGGAAACCGAATCGACGGACGGCAGATTATCAATGGCATAAAGGGTAATATCGGCAGCTGACGGCGTATAAATCGTCCAGTTCTTATCGAAATCGGCAGCCGCGGTCATGGTTACGGACAGTGTCGCCCGGCTTGTGGCGCTGTCATAGGTCAGGTTGCCGTTGGCCGTGGCGTCGTTTCCCAGAGCCGGATCATAAAGCGTCAGAGCATAATCTTCAGCCGGCGTCGCGGTTTTATTCCTGATGGTGATTTGGCCGGCCAGACTCTGGGCTTCAGCCAGGCTGGCTGCATCATAATTGATCGTAAAAGCAGATGCTTTGCCGACATAGGATCCCAGATTCAGCACATGGTTTTTCTTTTCCAGATCGGATTTGACGGTGGCGCTGGTCGACCCCAGAAGCGCGATTTCAGACGATGAATCGACATCATAGATGTTTTCCATCACCTGGGCGGTCGCGGCAACATGAACATTGTTGCCGATCCGCATATATAGCGTATCGCCGGTTGTTTCATCCGTATAAACCGGGACATCCGAACCGATGCCGGTTTTGCC
The DNA here is from genome assembly GCA_034927345.1 of Clostridiaceae bacterium. Taxonomy (GTDB): domain Bacteria; phylum Bacillota; class Clostridia; order Saccharofermentanales; family UBA5734; genus JAYFQE01. The sequence goes on along the minus strand of JAYFQE010000015.1, from coordinate 199,251 downwards.
GCTGTCATCCATGATCGACAGGAGATCCGGGAACGTCGGGCTGGCCGTTCCTTTGGTACCATAATCAAATGAACCGCCCCAATAATAGGTTACGCCCAGTTTGAGACCGAGCGCTGTCAGAACGCCCCAGATTTTCTCATTATTGGCTCCCAGATCGACACCGCCGATCTTCATGCCGCCGACAAAGGGGATATAATCGGGTATGCCAAGCGTGGCGCGCAGGAAAAACTCGACAAAACCATGATAGGTTTCGTTGTTCACCACCACAATATAGCCGGAACCGGTCACGATCCCCAGAATATTGGCGGTCACCGCGGCCACAAAATTAAAGTCCGGATACCATTCGAAACTGAGCAAAGCCCGGTCGATAACCGTCAGATCCGTCGCCTTGATCTTGACATCGCTGGCCTTGATGCTGAGGCCGCGCAGGCTGATCCCCAGATCGGTCCGGGCAGACAAAACTTTTAAAATGTCAAAGGAAACACTGAGCATCAGCTTTAACGGCGGAATACCGCTGGAAACAAAGATCGTCTTGTAGAGATCCGAGAAACCGCCGCCGCCGCCGGTTATCCATAAAACGCCGAAGCCGTCGACATTAATGCCCGGTTCGAATCCCGATATGTAGAAATAGAGCTTATCCGGGATCGGGTAACCTTCATAACTGACCAGGCCGATATCGAACTCCATCTCGATGGTCGTAAATTTCATCGAGCCCTCGACGCCTAAAGACCAGCCGCCGATCGTATTGATGGACAGCTTGCCTTTCATGGTCGGCATGGCTTCAATATAGCCGGGCAGAGCGACTTCAATCTCACAGTTAAATCCGATATATCCGCTGCCGCAGCCGTACAGGATATCGTCGACCATAACCTTGAGAGTCTTTTCTTCTTTTTCCTCTTTAACGTCCGCAGTGTCGCCCAGCACTTTGCCCTCGAAATCCAGGCCGGCCCACCGGTTGCGCAGCAGCGTGCCGTTCTGATCCGACATGTTCAGCCATTCGTTCGCCGCATCCCAGTTTTTTTCTTCCTGGGTTTTCGAGCGGGAGGGAATCAGAAAGCTCAGATCCAGAGCGGCCGAGAATGATAAAACACAGCCGTCAACCGGATATTTCGCGGACAGGTCCGTTATCTTCGAAGGCCAGCCGCCATTGGCGTCGTTGCCGTACATGATGCCCATGACGCCATAAGCCAGGTTGAAGACCATGCCGCCGATCGTCTGGGCAATGCCGAGTCCGCTTGGCCAGATCAGCGAGATAGTCATATCGGAAAATCCCGTCAGCTTCTCGCCGGAACTGTTATACGGAACCAGACTGTATTCGTAATTATTCTTGATCTCCGTAAAAGCGGCGTAGCCGGACCAGATCGTGCTGCGTTCTTGAGCGGTGTACAGATCGCCGTTAAAGTCAACGCAAATCTTTTGGTTTACGCCGATTCCGTCATAATAGATGTTGAGGCTGCCGTTTTCAAAATCAATGCAATTATTGATCGTGATCAAATTGTTAACCGTCGCATTGCCGTCATTGTCGGTTGCCTTATCTGAAACGGCCGAGAAATAGACCGGCTGTCCGTCGGCGCCTTTCTGTTCGGCCGTAAATTCGCCCCGGAACGTCAGCAGGACTTCCTGGAAATTGGCCTTGTCCGCGTCAAATTGCGCTTCGGTAGCATACGATTTGATTTTGTACTCATGTCCGTTGTAGGAACCGTTTTTCAGTTGAACGACCGCCACGATGCCATAATAATCATTCTTGTAGGCCTTGTCGTCAGTCATGACAATCTGCAAGGCCGGCGCCGTCAGACTTTTATCAATGCCCGCCGGCGGACTCGTCCACTCGAAAACCAGCGAATAAGCGCCGATCGGCATAGGGTCCGAAAAGACAATATCCATGACATTTTCTTCCGGGAACGAGATCTGATCGGTCGGAATCTGAAAAGAATTCTGCGCGCCGGGGCCGGTTGTCGTGCCGGAATCGGTACCATAAGCCCAAAGCGAATAAGCCGATTTGTCCTGGAGCAGATTGAAGTTTTTACCCGTAACGAACAAATGGCGCGTTCCTTCATGATAAAGGATCGGCGGGTCGGCGCTGGTGAACAGAATAGACGGCAGATTGCCGTTGCCGCCAGGGCAGAGGACGTAAATGAACGTCGAGCCCAGCAGGTTCTCCTGCAGGAGTTTCCCCTGCGCGGTATCCGGCAGGCTGAAGACTTTGATTTCGATTTTCCGATAAGTCGCGTCGGCATCGACATCCGCTTTAAAGTAGAATTGGGTGGTTTGCGTTTGGCCGACCGTGAAATTCTGGTATTTGATCTGATAAGGATTGGTGTAGTTGACCGTGTAGCCCAGATCATTGCCAAAGCTGTCCAGCGGCGTGATGCCGTTGGACGTATAAAGAGCGACGGCTACGCTGTCGTAATTTTTCGCCGTAGTCTGAGCCAGATTGTTGACCTGCGTCTGAATGGAAAAAGTGCCTTCCGGCTTGCCGGGACATGTCGATACATACTGTGTTTTATCCGCATTCAGATCCAGCGCCGACGGGGCCGTCACATTGACCGAAACACGGTCCTTGACCGATACCGCTTCGTTGGAATAGACGCCGTAATAGGTTGAGAGTTTCCCTTCGCCGCCCGCGGGAGCGACGGCGCCCAGATCATAATATAAAGCGTACGCGCTGTCGGCGGTCTGATAGGTCTGGTTATATTCGTTGGTAAAAGTCAAGCTGGCATCCGGGGTAAAATTAAAACAGGTTGACGCCAGATTGTTCCAATGGCCAAACGCGACCTGATAAGGCATCGATTCGGAATTGTTGACGGTATAGGAAGTTATGGTCGGGTTATCCAGATTATCATAACCGAAGAAGTTGGCCGGGATTGAATCGGCGGTAGTCAAAACCGTCTCATTCTGAATCCGGCGGTATGTGTTGCTCTGATCAACCACTTCGTAGTAAGCATAGTCCTGATTGCCCAGGGCCGTATCCAGCAAAACACGGGCTTTGACCTTAACATTCTTGCCGCTGTTATTGACCATCGAGTAGGAAAGATAAACCATGCCGTGTTCGGAGGAGCCGGTATTGGCCAATTCAATCCGTTGGGTAAAGGTCAGGCCGGCAACGGTCCAGGTGGCGGATATCCCGGTCGCGTCCCGGGTGACGGCCAGGTTATTGCCGCCCAGGCCGAGGAAGGAATAATTGCCGCCGAAGACGTATTCTTTGACATTGCCACTGTCATCGGTCACTTCGAAGGAGGTAAATGACGTGTCATAATCGCCGCTGTGATAAAGCAGTGCTTTATCGTTATCTTCCTTGTTCAGTTTATCCCCTTGAGACGTCTGGATGTAAAAGCCGCCGTCATCGGTGGATACAACAACCTGGATATAATCATTATCCAGTGTATAGGTTGACGGAGCTTGATCGGCCGAAACGAGACCTGTTGTCGGGCCTGTTGTGATCAGCAGCGTCAGAATCAGGAAGCATGCCAGGATTTTTTTTGCCTTATTCATTCATTTCGCCCCCTCTCTACTGCTGTACATAAAAGTAGGTTATGTAAGCCTCGCGGCTCTGAGTCACAATAAACAAGGTATAGAAGCCGTCCCGGCTGATCTTGAAGGTTGATCCGGCGATGGTTTCCGTACCGGATTTCATCTGGCCGGCTGTTCTGCGGCCGTCCTTAAGATAGACGGTATAGGGTTCGCCGGCGGTCAGGTTGGCAATGGCTAAAGTCACGGTATCCGTCCCTGACAAAATGATCGTGCTGCCGGCATCGGTTTTTACTCCATTTAAGGTAACCGCCAGCTCGTTTTTGTCATAGACGCGGACATAGCGCGTGGCGGTCGTTATATTCCCGGCGCCGTCCGTCGCCGTATAAATCAGGGGATAATTGCCAACCTTATCCAGCTGTTCCTGGGTCAAGGTCTCCGAGTCGACGTGGATGCCGGCCGCCGCTGTTTTATTGTCCTGTACGGTAACGCCGTCCATCAGCATCTTGTTGAAGTCTGTCAGCGCCGTTCCCTGTTTGACGGTCAGGCGGGCCGGCGAGAACGTGATGCCCGGTCCTGTCCGGTCGATGCAGGCCACTTCGACGTAAGAATATACCTGCCAGCCGGCTTGATCCTGGGCGGTTATTTGATAACCGCCGTTAGCTTCCACCGACAACTCGATCCAATCGCACTCGCCCGAGGAACGGTCGGCGTCAAGCTTGCCGTCATGATTCAAGTCGACCGGAGCCGCCACCGGATAAGACTGCCCGCCGAAAGTTATGGTTCCGGCTTCATTCAGCGTCGCATAAAAAGTCAGGGGGCCTTTCACCGCCGTCGGGCTGTTCAGAGCCGGCAGGCCTTGAACGACAAGATCCGGCGGGACTGAATCAATGTGCGTAACGTTCACCGGGATCTCCTGTATATTGCCCGCTTCGTCAACAAACCGGTATGTGTAGGATCCGTTGGCGATAATCGTCTGCTCGATCGAACTGCCGAATGGGTAGAGAACCCCTTTCTCGCCGCAGTCGTAAGCATATACCGGTTCGTCGTTAAACTCGAAGGTGATCGTCACCTTGTCGGTCAGAGAACCGTCGGTCGGTTCATCCGAATCGTATTGAATGATAGGAGCCTGCGTATCGATCACCTGGACCGGGCCGAGGTATTTTTCTCCCTTTATGCCGTTCTGGCCGGTAAATGTCAGTTTGATTTCCGTGTTTTCATAGAAGGTGACCTGAGCCGAATCCGTTCCGGCTAAAATATCAACCCAGTAGGACTGCCAGTAAGCCGGCGTGATAAAGCTCTGGGACGCTTCGTCCCAGACCAGCCAGGAAACGGCGGCCACCGGTTTGCTGAAGGTGACGTTGACCGTAACCGGCTTGTTTGTCATGCTGTTCGGCGGGATGTTTTTATTCGCGGTTCCGGTGGCGTCGACATAACAGGGCGACCACCAATCAACGGTGGCGACCGGCACGGCCAGGTCCAGATCGGTTACTCGGGCGGTGACCGAACCGATCCGGCCGGAAATGTCCTTAAACAAAATCTGCTGGCTGGTGTTTTCCGTAAAGTCCAGATAATACTGGCCATAATAAACCGAATCCGGGTCGGCATCCCGCGAAAGTCCTGACGGACTGATGATGGTGATGCTGCCTGCTGCGTTGTTCAGATCAGTATTATCGCTGAGTTTGATATAAGCCCGTTTGGCATAAAAGCCTGTCAGGGCGTTCTGAACATAAGACACCGTGGCGGTCGGTATCGTTTCGTCGATCAAGGTGGTCGTCACCGGAATCGTGGTGATGTTGTTGCTGGCATCGATAATCACGATTGTCAGAGCCTTGTTGGCCGTAATCTGCACCTCGTGGCCGTTGACGGCGACGCCGCTTATCGTCTCGCCCAAACTGCTGAAGGTCAGGCTTCCGGTATCCGGATTGGTTCCGGACAAGACCAGAATCCGGGTCAGGCTGCTGTCCTGAATCGTCAGATCGAATAAGTATCCGCCGGTCAGCGCGACTGTTTCATGGCTTTGGATATCTGACAGCATTTGCGTTAAGGTGTCCGCGGCTGTTAAATCGCTTTGCGGGCAAGTTGTTTTGTAAGTAAAGACATCCTTGCCGTAAGTATAGAGATCCAGCGAATAGGTTGGAGCCGTCGTATCGACGATCGGCGTCGGCGTGATCGTAACCGGCAGGTTTACCGTGACCGGCGTGCCCGGATTGCCGGCCTGATCGGCATATTCAAAGGTATAGCTGGTCGGCCCGCCGTAACTGAAGGTGTAGCTGGTCGTTTTCCCGTTGATCCCGCTGATGCTCTCGCCGCAGGTCAGCCAGACTCTGACTTCCCTGTTGGTGGACGTTGCGCCGGCAGGTAAGCTGTCCGAGCCGAACTCGGCGTAATACCAGTGAACGGCGGCGGCCGGAGCCGTCTTGTCAATGGTGTCGATGCTGATGCTCCGGACCTGGGAGTCCCCGGTGGTATGGGACAGGGCTACCGGTATGGCGCCGTTCTGGGTCATGATAACAACGGCGGATTTCTGGTCGGCCGCCACCGATATCTGGCTGGCGCCGGGAATTGAAGCAGGCAGGGACAGGGTTATGTTCGGGCTGTTGGTTCTGATTGTCGCCGTAACATTGCTATTTGTCGGCCCGGACGGCGTCAGGCCGACTTGAAGACTATATTCGCCAAAGGCCGTAATCTGGATGGTTTCCGTGTAAGTTTCCCCGAACAAATCCTGATAAACAAGCGTATAAGCGCCGTCGGCATAGATCGGCAGGTCGCTTTTATCATAATTGAATATCGGCGCGGCAGCCGATTCAGCCGGATCAATGACCAGGACAGGCGTGTTGAACGTCAAGCGGATCTTACCGTTGACCAGGGCGGCTGATTGAAAGGCCGGAGCCGCCGTGACCGGGGTATCCTGCAGCGTTTGCGCCGCCGATTGGTTGCCCGCCGCGTCCATAGCGTATAAGGTCAGGGTGCGGACAGCCGGACTGCCGCCGCTGGGGTCATGTCGGTATACGCCTTTGACGGTGATGGTTTTGGTTTTCGCCGCTGTGTCGATCACGGTATTGGTATAGTAGATTCCGCCCTGATCGGCGCCGGCAGCCTGCCATTCCCCGCCGCCGGCCGCTTCCGGCACGACAACGCCGGACGGGGCGCCGGGTATAGCCGCGTAAGCGTCGTCAAAGCCAAGATACAAGCTTGCCGCGGCAGGATCTTTCTCATCGGTTATCGTAGCGGTCAGGCAAAATTCCTGGGCGCCGCCGGGAAGATCCGCCACGCTGAGAGACGGCGCCGTCGCGTCGATCCAGTTGACGGTGACCGATTGGGTGCTGTAATTACCATATCCGTTGATCGCATAAATGTTGTAAGTTCCATTTTCCGTAACCTTCAGGCCGTCGGACGGGAAATCGATATTGACGCCGTTCTGAGTATAGAAAATCGACCGCGACTTGCCGGATAGATCGGCGGCATATAGGGTGACCGAAGTGACCGGTTTGCTGCCGTCGGAATCCAGGCGGACGTTCAAATTCGGCGTCTGGTCGCTGACATGGATGATCAGGGTTTTGATGCCGGATATTTCGCCCGCGCTGTTGGCGATCTGGTATTGCAGGATGTTGTCGCAGTTTTTCACGACCGGGATTGAGTCTCCCCAGGCATTGGTTTGAACCAGTACGCCGGCGGCGTTGTTCATAATGATAATCGGCTGATAATCCATATCGGTAACGGCATTGTCGATAGACTTCCAGTCGGCCGCCGCCTTGCAGGCCGCGGCGTCAACGCCGTCCGTCGTGTTCCAGATTTTGATGTACATGTCCTGCATCGGCGCGTCATAAGACACGCCGTTGCCGGTGTAATAGATCAGCCTTTGCGACGAACCCTCGCAGTTGAAATAAAGATCCTGTGAACAGTAGGATATAAGCGGATTAAACGAATATACTGTACTGCCGGCCGTAATTTCATAAGTCGTGTGATCCAAAATGTCGGTTATGACATTGCTGAAGGTGCCGCTCCCATTGCCGGCGGCAATCGTCTGTTTGGCCGGGCCAAAATCGCCCAGACTGCTGTAGTCGGCAAAAATGTCATAATAGAAAACCGTATCCAGCTTGGCCGCGCCTTTGGAAGCCATGGAAACGCAGAGGATATATTGTCCGGAATAGCGCGGCAGATCGTCCGGCAGGACAATCGTCTGGGAAGCGGATGCCTGCAAGCTCGTTTTCCAGACCAGGCCGCTGGTTTTGTCGGAGGGATTCAGAACCAATTTCTTTGTTCCGCTTTCATAGACGATTGAGCGGTCCCCCGCGTCGGTCACCTGATCGCCGGCCGAAGCATAGAGATAAAGGGCGATAAAAGTATCGGCGCTGTCAAAATCAATATCATCCAGACCCCGTTCCGGCATGAGATTATTTGCCAGGTCGATCTTGAACTCCTGCTGTGCCAGCGATGTTTTGAACCGGGCGCCGTCGTCCGGCGTTTTCCAGTTCACGTTCCTGCCGCAATCGCCCAGCGAGGTGATCGCCGCCGTATTGATCGCCGGCGCATAGGACGGATAGCTGCCGTTGGGCGCATAGGTCCCGTTTTGGGTCAGAGCGACGGAAGAAGCGCCGGCCCGCAGGGTATAATGGTCGACTTTGACCGTCGCGTCGGACGGGATGTAGTTGATATCATGATCATGGTTGGTATTGGCAGGATTGGCCGGCACATCCGTACAGTCCAGATCGTAGCTGTATGAGACTTCGCTGGCATTGTAGTATTTAACTTCCGAAACAAAGTTGCCTTCATTATAAAGGTTCTGGTCATAGATCAGATCGCCGTTATATTGGATCGACTGGCTTGCCTGGCCGATAATGCCGTAACCGGAAATGACGTCGATCTGCAGGTCGCCATAATACTTGCCGGCCATAATCGCCTGCAGGCGCTTTGTCGACGCGCCGGCGTAATCTATGGTTGACGAAGCGCCGATAAAGCCGAATTTAGGCGTGATGACGCTGCCGTCATGAAGCGTATAAGCGCTGTTTTCCGTCAGGGTGATGTAATGCCAGTAGTTCAGGGCGCCATATTCGGCGGCGCTGTAGCCGGCTTCCGCTAAAATATCGGGGTTGAAATTGGTAAAATAATAACTTTCGCCGCTGACCAGCTCCTGCATGGTCGAGTCAACCTTGCGCATAAAATATTGGCTGCCGTTGCCGAGCGGGTCCTTAATCAGGATAATCAAGGTCGATCCCTTGCCGGAACCGTTGGCAGCCGCCGGCTTGGAGATCTTAAAGGTCGGGTTGGCCGTGATATTCTGGCTGACTTCAACGGTATAACCCGGGAACGATAAATCCTTGGTATAGGTAAAGGGGCCGGATACCGCCGTATTTTTCAAAGCGCTTAAATCGGAAGCCTTGATATATAAATCCTGGGTGTGAACCATGCCGCCGGCCAGATTGGGCAAGGTAATCTTCAGAGGAACCGACGCGGCCGCGTCGCCGGCGCCGGTGTAGGACGTCCAGGCAACGCTGTTGACATCCGCGCCGTGAGCGACCCATTTATAGGCGATCGATCCGGTATCAACCAGACTGGGATCATTAAGGGTCAATGAAGCCGTGATCGATCCGGTATTCGTCGCCGTATCGAACATCGACTTATAGCTGTCCTGCGAACAAGCCGGACCGACCCGGTCGGCGATATAATTGAGCGGAAATTCCACTGAACCCCGGTTGCCGGCATTATCGGCCGGCGCTATGATCAGGGCTGTGCGGCTTAGATTATAAGCGACATTCGGCAGAAGGCGGATATGGATATAAAGATCGTCGCCGGGATTGGACGAAGTAATTTCATTAAAAGCATAACTGCCGGAAGATCCGGTGTGGCCGGTGCTGAATTGCTCCGAGCCGCTTAAGGCGCTGCTGGCCGTTACGCAATACTCAAAGGCATAATCGGCGCTCAAATTATCCAGGTCAACCCAGGAAAAGCCGCCCTGAACGGCGCTGCCGCCATCCGGCGCATTGGTGCCGCTGGTATAAATCCCGCCCAGGGTGTTCCTGTCGGCTACCTTGAAGGAAAAATAAAAACGATTATGATCGGAACCGTCGCCATAATAAAGCGGCGTATACTGCTGGTTTACCGTATCCAGGGCAATCGTCGTGGTCGCTTCCGGACTGACCGTGTCGAGATAGAAAGCCTGAAGCGGCAGTTTTTGCTCGCCGGCGGCAGTATCGGCAAAATGAACGCTCGTGTAGGGATTGCCCCGCAGATCCGTGACCGACGCCGGAAAGCTGATGCTGTCGACGGCCAGGCGGAGATCGCCTCTGCCGTCATACAGGTCCGGCGTCATCGTCGACGTGATTGTCAGCGGGCTGAAGGTGATTTTCGTCACTTCCGTCCCGTTGACGCCGTCCTTTTCGTTGATAAACGAAGCGGCGTTGACCGTAACCGGCGCGGCGCCATCCAGAATGTTCAGGGTTGCCTGGATGCCGGTGACACTCGATATCGCCAAAGCTTCGGAAAAAGTCGCCGTGAAGGTCAGCTGGCTGCCCGGACCGGCATAAGTCTTGCACGTGTTGGCCGTGCCGACTTGAATGTTCTTTACTACAGGAGCGACATTATCGATATAAACCGACTGACAAGCCGGCATCGCGTAGTCGGACGGATTGCCGGCCAGATCGGTGATCAGCGAACGGCTGGTCAGCAAATCCTTTTGTTCCTGTTCGGTTAACGTATCGATGAATATGCCGTACGATTCTTCGATCAGCCCGCGGCCGTTCGCGCCGAGGATTTGCAGCTGATAAGGATTTGCCGCGCTGTTCAGGCAGTTGCGGGTGTAGCGGTTGCTATCCGCCGGATTGGGCTCAAAGACGCCTTCAATACCGGTAATGCGGTGGTTGGTCGTTATCGGCTCATTGTTGCTGTTGGTCAGCGTGGCCGGTACGGTATAGACGAATGTCAGCTGACTGCCAACCAGACTGTATAAATCCGCCCAGGCCTCCAGACCGGTTGTATCCTGGTCGTTATTCAAGCTGCCCAGACGCATTTTCAGCTTCATGTCGGAATGGTAAGCCGAACTGTCGGAAAAGCGGATGTATTCATTAAAATTCAGATGGATATAAACTTTATCGCCGGCTTTGAACGTTGTGTCGGCAACGCCCGAGTCCTTGCCGTCGGCTCCTCCGGCTGTCGTTGTCACGCTGGATATCTGCGGCGATACTCGGTCGGCGAAAGCCAGCCCCAGCTGACTGGTCTGGGCGTTGCCGCAGGTTGTGCAGCCGCCGGTCAGCAGCCGCAGCTTGAACCAGCTGTACGGAGCGCCGGATCCGACCTGCACAAAATCCTGATCGCCGTAAGTGTAATATCCGGTCGGCAGGTTCGTGCTGGTCAGGTAGCTGAGGATATCGTAGCACTGGTAGCATTCGGCGATCTGATAAGTCAGCTTTTCATAAAATAAATGATTGGACCAGCTGGTGTGGAGAGAATTGTAGAAGGTGGCCCGAAAAGTCATCTGCAAATCGCCTTTTTCACGCAGCTTGCTTAAGACAGGCGCGGCAACCTTACCCAGCGCCGAACTATAACCCATATCCCATTTGGCAACGATAGCCGGCCGCGTATACGTTGTGTCATAACTAAGGCCAAAAGCGGAAATCGCGTTAAAGTCCGAAGTAGACTTGACAAAATGGTCATAAAACTTTTTGTTTTCGCTGGTCGCTATATTCAGGAGACCATACTCTTGTTTCGCCGGCTGATATATGACGGCGGTCTGTTCGGCCAGCACCTGAACAGGTTCCAGGGAAGGCAGCAGCGCCGCCAGCAGGCTGACAACGAGGAAAAGTGATAAAATCTGATACCGCATTTTCCGAGATAAAATAATGTTCATTGCTTAATGGCCTCCAGTCGTCTGGGCAACAAACAGCTACATCAAGAGGTTTGCCGGCCTATATGCCCTGAATCCTGCATGCAGCGCTGTGCCTTTCCCAATATGCCTGGCTTCTGTATAAATGAATATTTATGACGCGTCAATTTCTGCAACGTTATAAAATTCTACTAGAATCCCTGTTTACTATTATAGCGATTCAATTCAGCGAATCCCTGTCCTTCAGTACAGGATCCCAGACTTTTTTACGGTCCGGTATTGCTTTGCGCGCCGCGCCGGACTCCCGGCCTGCGCTTGCCGAAACCGGGCCGGCTGCCTATACTGGTAGTCAATTCATGTGGATTGTCAATTAATCCGGTCAGATTGATTTGAAGCCGGTTAGCCGGCCCTGGGGGCAATGATGAAAAGTGATGATCGGTCCGGAAAACCGGGCAGACAGGTTCATCAGAAAAAATTCCATTTTGACCATAGTTATACGGAGCAACCGCAGCTGTTTGAGCATCTATTGCTTTATCAGATTGGGGATTTAAGCTGTGAAGGCGGATTCCGGATCCATGAACACTGCCAGGCCTGCTATGAAATCAGCTATATTGTCTCCGGCAAAGGGATCTATTACACCAACGGCCGGGCTTATCCCGTTCAGGAAGGAACGATTTATCTGAGTCTGCCCGGTGAATACCACGACGGTCTGGCCGATCAGCTGGATCCTTTCCGTTATTTTTACGTCGGCTTCACCTTCAACGACAATAATCCGGAATCCAATCCGTTATCCCATATCAAAGCCATGTTCGATCAGGTAAAGAATCCGCTGAAAGCCGACCGGTTCCATATCCAGGACCCTTTTCTGAAGTTGTTTAATGAGCTTTTGCAGGTAAAAACCTATTCCAGCCTGTTGATCAAAACCTATTTATACCAGATCGTTGTTTTCGCCTACCGGAATTTTTATGACCCCTGGGAAAAGAATTACCGGCCGGAGGGTGAATCGGATCAAACACAGCAGCTGGTCTATGATGTGATTCACCTGATCGACACCCATCTGGAACAAATCACCGAGCTTTCCCGGATCGCCGCCGATCTGGGCTATAATTATGCTTATCTTTCCCGGATATTTTCCAGCCGGACAGGCCTCAGCATCCAGGAATATTATCATCAGAAGAAATTCGACCGGGCTGCCGAGCTCCTGAAATCATCCGGCCTGAGCATCACTCAGATTGCCGCCCGGCTGCGGTACCAGTCCATTCATACCTTCAGCCGCGCTTTTCACCGGAATTTCGGTATTTCGCCCAGCGCCTATCAGGAACTCTGGACACAAGCCTGCGGGCTTGGCACAACAGATGGTCAAATCCGGCTAAAGACACCCTCCGAAGAAGCCTGATATGCTGAGGGCATCTGTCAGAATCAAAGACAGAGCATATGAAAGAGGGTTGAATGAATGGATAAGATCAAGGTCGGCATCATCGGGGCCGGCAACATCAGCAACTGCCATATGGCCGGTTATCAGGCTCTGGATTCCGTTGAAGTCATTGCGGTTTGCGACATCAACGCCCAGCGGGCTGCGGATTATGCCCGTAAATACAATATTCCGCATGTCTATACAGATTACCATGAAATGGTTCGCCTGCCGGAATTGGACGCGGTCAGCGTCTGTACCTGGAACAATGGCCACAAACCGGCCGCTGTCGCCGCTTTGAAAGCCGGCAAGCATGTCTTATGCGAAAAGCCCCCGGCTTTAAACACCGCCGAGGCGCTGGAAATGCAGCAGGCAGCCCGGGAGTCCGGCAAACTCCTGATGATCGGTTTTGTGCGCCGTTTTGGCAAGAATACGCGGATCATGTCGGATTTTATCCGGGACGGTGCTTTAGGCCGGATTTATTATGCCAAAACCTCTTGTGTCCGGCGTGTCGGCAATCCGGGCGGCTGGTTTGCCGATAAGAAGCGTTCCGGCGGCGGGCCGCTGATCGATCTGGGCGTCCATATGATCGATTTGGTTCGCTTTCTCATCGGCAAACCACAGGCCGTGACGGTAACCGGCGCAACGTTTGCCGATATCGGGCCGCGTTATGACATCAAGATGCTGAACCGATATCAGCCGGCCGATCCATCGGATTTCTGCGATGTAGAGGACATGGCCGTGGCGATGATCCGTTTTGACAACGGCGTTGTGCTGCAAGTTGAAACCAGTTTCTGCCAGAATATCAAAGATGAAAAACTGACTCTGGAGCTATACGGCACCAAAGCCGGCGCGATTATGGAGCCTAAAATGGAGATTTTCTCCACTGCCGGCGGTTATCTGATGGATATGACGCCCCGGTACAGCGAAGATGAGAATCCCTTCGCTGAAAATTTCAAAAATGAAACCGCTCATTTCATCGATTGCATCCAAAACGGCACGACCTGCCTGAATCCCGTCGAAGACGGGGTTGAACTGATGAAGATCCTCGACGCCGTCTATGCGTCGGCATCTTCCGGCCATGAGGTCGTTATCCGGTAATTTCCGGACCTGCCCGACTGCCGGTTGTTCTGCCGGATTATCCTGCTTAAGGATAGTCCGGCGTTTTTTATGGTCAAACCGTTGCCGGGAACCGCAAGCCGCGCCGGATATTCTTAACGCTCTGTCCCCTTATTCAGGCCATCATAAAAATCTTACTTACAAAAAGATTGAAAATTTGATATAATAGTAAATAGAATCAAGTAGTTATGATGATGTTATTTTAATTTCAATTTGCAAATTATTATATTCACATCGTCTTAGCAAGTTTTCATTTATTGATGAACAATGCGGGGGGATTTGGTATGTATAAAATCGGCGATTCTATTATGTTCGGAAACTGCGGCGCATGCAGGATATTGGACATTCATACGCGGCCGGATAATAACAACGACTCAACGCTGTATTATATTTTACAGCCTATATTCGATGAGAACAGCAGGATCTATTTTCCTGTTAATAGTGATAAAGTGTTTTTGCGCAGTTTATATTCAAAGCAGGAAGTCGAACAGCTTATTGCTTCCATGGGTACTCTTGAGCCGCTTTGGATCGATGACAAAAAGGAAAGGGAAATCAAATACAGAGACATTTTCAAGTCATGCGACAGTCAGGTCTGTATGCGTATGCTTAAAGGTTTGTATTTGAAAAAGAAGGATAAAATCGCCGGCGGCAAAACATTGAGCGAGTCCGATATCCTGATGTACCGGTCGGCAGAAAAACTGCTCTTCGAAGAATTCGCGCTGGCGTTGAATATTCCGGTCGGATCGGTATCCAATTACATTAACGCCCGCCTGCAACAGAAACCGGTTCATGCCTAATCGCCTTGCGCCTTCCGGTCCGCATGCGGCGGGAACATTTACCGCCGGATTTCGTCTAAAAAACAGACTAGAATAAATCGCCGGATACACAAAAGGGCTCTATCCATTCGCGAACAGGCGAATGCATCTGGAAAGGTTGATGGCTATGAAACACCGGACAGGCTTGATGCGCCCCAGAATGATTTTATTGCTTTGCTTCTGTCTGATTCTGGCTTTGGCGATGCCGGGCTGCGCCGCCGCCGGCGCCGGCATCGATTTGATGAGCCGGGTTAACGCGGCACAATGGCCCAAGTCACCTGCGGAACCGGATGCCGCTTTTACCGGTTCGGTTTCCGGATTCTCATGGCGGCTGTTTCAGGAATCTGCCTTGAACAAAGGCAATGTGCTGGTTTCACCGGCTTCGGTTTATCTGGCGCTGGCGATGGCTTTAAACGGAGCGGACGGCGACACGCGTTCGGCGATCCTCCATTTGCTGGCAGAACAGGGATTGAGTGAAACTGAACTGAATGAAGCCTGCCGCGACTGGATAACCTTATTAAGCAATCCGGGCGGTAAAGCTCAATTGTCGATCAGCAATTCCATCTGGTACCGGACCGGCTTTAATCCCGACACGACGTTTTTACAGAAGAACGCCGACTTTTTCGGCGCGGCTGCCCGGGCGCTGGATTTCAGCAAACCGGAATCGGTCGGCGTGATCAACGACTGGGTCAAACAGGCGACCAAGGACAAGATCGAGAAGATTATCGAGAAAATCGACGCCGATGTTGTGATGTACTTGATCAATGCGATCTATTTCAAATCAGACTGGAAAACGCCTTTTTTGACTAAGGAAACCGCCGACCGTGCGTTCAAGACGCCGGATAAGAGCATCCAAACGCCTTTTATGAATCGTCTGGACAGCATGAGCTATCTTGAAAGCAAGGCGCGGCGCGGCGTTCTGCTGCCTTATGCCGACGAACGTTATGCGATGATGGTTCTCCTGCCGGCTGAAAATGAAGACCCCCGCGCCATGATTCAGAATATGACCGAAACGGACTTTGCGGATTTGCTGGCATCCGGTCAAGATGTATCAGTCGAACTGGCCCTGCCGAAATTTGAAGCGCGTTATGAAGACAGTTTACTCAATGAATTGGATACGATGGGCATGGGCATCGCTTTTGACGGCGGCCGCGCCGATTTCTCGCTGATGAACGCGGCTCATGAAAATAATCTTTATATCAGCGAAATCAAGCATAAAACATACTGCCGGGTTGACGAAAAAGGCACCGAAGCCGCTGCCGTAACCTCGGTGGAAATCAGGGAAACGGCTATATTGGTCGCTGATCAAACGATGATTTTCGATCGGCCTTTCGTTTTCGGCATTGTCGACACAAAAACCGGACTGCCGCTTTTCCTGGGCATCATGGAAAATCCGGCCGGTCAATCCGATTGAACCCGATCCGGGCCTGCTGGCAGCATTGCGCCAGCAAATCAGTCTTGTCGCCATAGGCCGCCATCCAATGGTGGCCTGTTCCTTTTTCGGCTATCTGCCGGCAAAGCTCCAGAACCGGTTGTGCAAACCGGACTTTCAGAGGATTGCCGGGAAACTCCATGCCGCAAGATACAGCTTTGCCGGTCATGACCGACATACGCAGGGTTCCGCCGTGGCCGACAAGATTCGCCAGCATCACCGGGCCCTGCTTAGCCGTAAAAAGGCAGCAGGCGCCGCTGCCGGCCAGTCTGACTGGAGCCAATACAAGCTCCTCCCGGCGGGCGGCAAGCGATATCCCGCCGCTGCCGCAGTGTGAAAAGAGGATGGTATTGCCAACCGGATCGGGATAAAGCAGATCTGTATTGTGAACGCACGATCCGCTCAATTCGTAAAGAATTTTCATCATAACCGTGTTATTGACGTCCCCTTCACAGCCGCAGACAATCCCTTCTTCGGCCAAAAGCGAATATCCCAGACAGATTTTGCCCATATAACGGGGGTAACAGTTCACGGTTATGCCCTGCAAGTCATACTGCGCAACCAGCTTTTTCAGAGCCAGATAATAGCTGACGGCGTCGAGATTATCCTGATCGCCGGATTGAATGCTCTGGAATTTTTCCCGCATCGCGTCCCAGGCATCCTTTACGGCCTTGCTGCCGACCGGCGGGCGGGCTTCCTGCAATTCGCTTTCGTCAATCGGCACAACCCGGATGCCCAGTTGTTTTTTTAAGGCAAATTCGTCATAAATGATCTCGCTCATGCCTTTAACGCGCCCGCCGACCGAACCGATCAGGCTGCTTTTCAGACTCTTGTCCAGGGCGGCCAGCTGCAGGATTTCCTGTATTGCCGTTATGGTCTGCCGGCTGCCGGCATCGCCATAGACATAATGGTAACGATCATACCCGATATCGGTCAGAACGGAACAAATCTGATGAACACCGCATAATGATCCCGTGTCTATGGCCGGAAAAGCATGCAGGATGACCGGCACCGGATATTCTGCCAACAAATCCAGCAAGTGATGGTCTTCACTCCAGGTTGCTACGCAAACCAGCAGGACGTCAAATGGACAGTCCGCCAAAGCCGCTGCTGCCGCGCGTTTTGTGGCGGTATCGTACACGACGGCGCCAACATCTACTACCGGTACGCCGGCGGCGGCAAGCGCCGCTGTTGTTTTACGGCATAAGGCGCCCGCCTGCTCAAAACCGGCTTCCAATTCCCCTGCCAGACCGATCGCTGCCACTGAAATCTTCACAACGCCATCACCTCTTTTGGTAGGATCTATTCATAACGTTCCAGTACCAGAATATGCCGGTCTTTTCTGGACAGGCCTTCTTCGCTGGCCAGGCGGATCCGGCCGCGGCCGCGCAAGGACAGGACGGCGCCGACCGGCACTTCACGGTCTACCCGCTGCTCTTCCTTCCAGTTCACCTGAACGGCCCCGGATCGGATCAGATCCGCCGCATCGGCGCGGGACAGGCCAAAGCCGGCGGCGGTTATTTTATCGAGCCGCAAAGAAGCGACCGTTATCCGGAACGAGGTGAACATCCGTTCCGGTATCTTGATCTCCTTTAACGGTACAGGATTTATCTGTACCGGCAAGGAACCGACTCGTTCCAGATTATTTTCGATAAAAGACGCCATACTCGCCAGAACCAGGACAGTCGACCGGTTTTCATCGACCAGGATATCGCCCAGCTGATCTCTCTGGATGCCGAGGGCCAGCAGGCTGCCCAGATAATCGCGGTGGCTCAGGCGAGCCGGTTTTGCGGGCGCTGTCAAACAAAGCCCGACGATCGTCTCGTCCAGATCGGTTTCATCAGGACCTTCGTCTCCCGAATCGTCGGACATCAAAAAGCAAACTTGCCGCTCCGCCCCGTCAAAGCCGCCGTTGAAAGCGTGGCGGACCCGGTTCTTTTTCAGCCAGATCCGGGCAGATTCTTGTTCCGCCGGCGATAAAAAGCGCGTATGCTTCAAAACGCCCCGGTCTCCGGCCTGCCGTGCCAGATCAGCCAGGCGGTCGGTCAGATCATATTCGGGCATCAAATCCACCCCTTTTTATCTCTTTAATGCCATTATACCAGACTTCTTAAAGGATTCCGGCCAGCCGGATCAACAGGGACGCCAATCCGACTTGATATCCGGCAAAAGCGAAACGGACATGCCGGCGCGCATCAAGGAGAACAACCAGCGGCCTCTGATCCGGATCGAGATATAAGCGGCGGGCCAGCGATTCGACCGCATCGGCCGGCCCCTGGCGATAGACGGTCGCCTGCTGCAACAGGCCGGCCGCCCGGACGAAGGTTTCCTGTTGCTCAGGATCGCCGGCGGCAACAGCCAGGCCGACCGGCAGGGCCATCTTATTGAGATCGCCGGCAGCTTCGATCAACTCGTTTAAAATGTGTTCGGTCGGCTCGCGGCCGATCGCCAGCCAGATCATCAGCTGCGCGGGCGCTTGCGGCAAAGCGTCCAAAGGCAGGAGACGCCCGCTGATGTCGCCGAGCGGCAGCTGGTCAAGCGGGATATCTTCCAATAATTCACTTTGCCGGGCCTGGCGCCAGACCAGTCCGATTTGCATTTCACGGCCGGATTGAACCGTGAAGCGACGAAGCCAGGCCAATTGATTGCCGTTGGGCAGCCGATTGGCCGTTATGACACGGTATTTTCCGGGCTGCAGCAGCAACCGGCAAACCGGACGACCTCGGCCGGCCGCCAGATCCGTACACGCGGATTTGGGAATTTGCAGGGTCTCGTACCGTCCATCCTGATAACGGGCCAGCGTCCAATTCTGATTGTATTTCCAGACCGGCTGATCATCCGCCGCAAATGTAATCCGCGCCGGCAACGGCCGGCCGGATCCCGGCGTTTCAGCATGCAGGGGGACCATTTCCCCTTCTGCGGCATATTGAACCGATAAATCAAACGGATCCAGCCGGGCCGGTATGGCCAACGTACGTAAAATGGCGACGCAAAGGAGTTTTCTGCCGGTCTCGTCGGCATACCCGCAATTCAGAATGCCGACCGGCGTCGCGGGCGGGCGGCTGTTTTCACGATCGGGGGCTTCCCGGTAGGTTTTAGCTACATAGTCCCAGACAGCCGGCGGATTTTCCCGGAACGCGGCCAATTGCCCGGCGGAAAACGTCCGGAGAATGGGTTGTCTGAAATCGGTCAGGCGTTCAAAAAGGATGCGGGGATTCAAAACATAGGGAATAAATAATGAATCGGCGATGCCGGCACGTTTGTCGGCAGTCATAAGCATCTGCCGATAAAGGAAATCCGCCTGGACGTCCAGATAATCTTTTACCGGCAAGGCGTTCAACAGAGCCAATCCGGCGCCGGCGGAATCGCAGCCGATCGGCGAATCCAGAACCAGCCGCAGAAATTTGCTGATCTCCTGGAAATTGCCCGCTGCGGCCTGAAGAATCTCCAGGACGCGTGGCGGATCGGGAAATCGGGCGGCCAGCGTTTTTGCTTCTTCGGCCTGGTAAAATCCGGCGGCCAGGCCGGACCGGTGTTCCGCCGCTTGCCGGAGCACAGCTGATTTTTGCCTTGCCTGCGTTTCAGTCAGGATGATCCGATTCCGGGGCTGATCTGCCGGAGCTGTGAAATCCAGTGTATAAGCGCAATCCGGCTTATTGTCGCCGGCTTCGCCTTCATCGGCCAGGTCAATCGTCAGACAGGAATGCTCTTCGATCTGCATGAGTCTTTCCAGGCAGGTTTTCCGGACAACGATCCGGATATGAACGCTGCCCAATCCCAGCCTGATCCGGGCGCAGCCGGCGCCGTCGGTTTCCAGTTCGGCGATCGGGAACAGTTCGGCGCTGTTCAGCAACTCGATAAAGACCGGGATACCGGGCGCCGGCAGGCCGCGATCGAGCAAGGTGATTTGCAGCAATCCGGCGGGCGCATAACGGTCGATCTCATTGAGCAGCGCCGTGCCGCCGCGATGCGCCAAAATATCTTCTCCCGCCACCGGCCAGGGCGAACGGCAATCGACCAGCATGGCGCGGGCGGCGGCTTCTGTAAACCAGCCGCGGTTTAAAACCGGTTCCGGTTCACAGGCGCCCATATAATACCATTGACCGTCACACCATACTTCTACCCAGGCATGATTATCATCGCAATGCGCCCAGCGGGGCGTATAAACCTGACGGGCCGGCAGACCGACGCTGCGCAGAGCCGCCACTAAAAAAGTCGATTCTTCGCCGCAGCGCCCGGCCAGGGATTTCATCAGCGCCAAGGGCGATAGAGTCCGGTCGTCACTGCTCCGATAGGTCACCTGTCCGGCGCACCAGATGTTGACGGCTAATGCGGCCGCCCGCATATCCAGGCCGGCGATACGGCCGGCCAAAGCCTGGTAAAAAAGCGGCCGGTGCGGTTCGATCGATTCATTGTTAACCCGGTAGGCGGCGACGAAAGCCAGAAAAACATCCTCCGGGACCGCTGCCGGCCACGGGCAATCATCAGCACGTGCCAGGGACCATTCGGCAAATTGCCGATAAATCCCGACCGGATATTGGCCGAGGTCGGCCGCCGGCATCGTGGCGTAATAGAATTCGAGAACCGTCCGAAGCGGCTGCCGGCAAGCGGCGATCGCCGTTTCGATGGTTTGCCGCCGCAGTCCGAAAGATACGGAACGGTTCAGATAGCACTGATGAATAGACAATGTTATGGATGATGAAAATTGCATCAAGCAGCCTCTTTTCCAAGTTACCCATACATACCAGCCTGTTTTCCCGCAGAAACCATCCAGCTGGCAGCGCCGGGTTATCCTATCCGTTTAATCAAAATGTAATCCGGGCAGGCCGATCCGGATAAATCAAACCAGGCCTGCTGATCCGGCGGAAGCCAGCGCCAGGGTAATCCGGCGCCGAGATTTTCCAGGGGCTGCGCCGCCGATTCACAGAAGTCGAGCAATTCGGCATACAGACGATTCAATACCGCCGACCGATGGATCATGCAGGGCGCCGGATCGTGAAAAAACTCCATGCTTTTCTTTATCATAACCGATTCGTCGACCGGCAGATCAATCAATTTGCATTCAAGCGGCTGGTCCGACGCTTTAGCATGGAAGATAAGGCGAATCTGATCATAAGACTGTTTCATATCGAGTTCCTCATACCGATTCCCGGCAGACCGGCGGTTTGATTTCAATCACCCGGCAAGAGCAACATAAACCGCAAAAGTGCCAAAAAAGGCAGCCGACGCCAGTTTGATCCAGGATAAACGCTCGCGGATCCGTTCAGAAAGGATAAATATGCTTTTGCCGCGGTAAACCAGCAGCGTGACAAAAACCGGCGGCGTAATGAGGCCGGCAGTATAAAGCGCTAAACTGAGTATCGCCTCGCTCTTCCGTCCGGTTTCATGCAGAACATAGAGGATAGAAGCCAGATAAATCTGTCCGGTACATAAAAACTCTCCGGCTGTAATACCAAATCCCAGCAACAGGCAGACCGCTGCCAGTCCGGCCGTCCGGCGTTTCATCGTCCGGGCAATCCATTGTTGGTTCAGCTGCCGCAGCTTGACCGGCAGCTGCATATGGATCCGGTCATATCGTTCCTGCCGGGCGGCAATAAAATCAAAAATATAAGCTAACGCTAAAACGAGCAGGACAACGCTCAGGATAATTCTCAAAGCCCGCGAAACCGATATCAGCCAGGAATCCTGCAGCTGCAAAAGCAACTGGTAAGCGATTGTCCCCAGGATCATGGACGCAGCTGTTTTTCCGGTCATGTATCCGACGGCTCCCGCCAGAAAGGCTTTCTTTTTTGCCAGGAGCAGGGAGAGAAAAAGCAGGAGCATCGAGAGCGAGCAGGGATTAAACCCATTCAAAAAACCGGCCGCCCATATGCCGAAGCCCTGATAACGGTCAAGGCCGGGTTCTGCCGCCGAAGTCAGTTCGATCTGGTAATTAGCGCTTCCCTGGCTGATCAAGCCGGGCAGCCGGGCTTGGATCGCCGCGTATCCGGATATGGCATTGGTTCCGGCTAACACCATCGGCACCTGCCGGTCCCGGTCCGGCACCTGGTAAGCATCCAGCAGACGGTTGACCAGAGCATAGTCCGCCGGCCGGGCTAGGGAGTACTCCTGGACCTGAACCTGCGGCCGGCTGTCCGACACATCCGGCACTGCATCATCGGCCAGCACGATCCGGTATTGCGACGCCAGCCAATTTCCAGCTGATACGCAACCGGCGCAGCCTTCTGTCCGGATTAAGATGATCCGGGGTCCGGCTGACGGACTCAGCGTCAAAACAGGAACCGGCGGTGTTTCCGGGCTATCGGATAAACCGGCGGTTATCGCGCCGGCTGTTCCTGCCGGAATTCTCATGGCTGCCGGTTCTTCCTGCAACAGCCGGGCAACTGTCGTCCGCAGCCCGGACACGCTGATCTGATCATTCAACAACACTTGCCGGCCGATCATCAGGATCAGTCCGGCATTTCGGTTCTTATCGGCGATCAGGCCGCGGGTGGTCCAGGCGTCCAGCAGTTCCCTCCCTTGCTTTAAATCGGCGCGATAAGCTGTATAATTGAGCCGGACGGCCGCCGGCAGAGCCTCTAACGCTTCGCCGAGCTGCCGGTACACCTGCTCGTCAATATGGCAGGATTCGCAAGGATTGTTATAGAGCAGAACAGCTTCCAGAACGGGCGGCCCGTTCGCCGGCCAGGCTGCCGCGCCGCTGATAGTCAGACCGGCTGAAAGCAGAAGAACCGCCGTTATCAGCCAGCGGATCGATCTGCTTTTCCAGAGGGATTTTGCGGCAGCCGCCGGTTTATCGTGCAAGCGGATTCTCATGCGGTTCTCCCCCTTTTCGAATTCCGGTTCGCCCTGGTTTGTTTCCGGCCGGAAACCGCCAGCCCGCTTTCTGTCTGAAGAAGGCGGGCCGGCCGGTTGTTATGGCTTGTATGGATTATTTATATTGGCGTTCATAGGCTGTCTGATATAATTCAAGAACGCGGGAGATTTTAAGCTTGTCCAGATTCTGGATAAAGCCGTCCCAGTTTGTATCGATACTCTGGGTACCGATCATAAATTCGGTCAAAGTCGTGCTGATGGTTTTACCCAATTCTACTTTCAAAGTAGACAGTTCATCGGTTTCTTCCTTGGTAAATTTGATATGGGGCAGAGCTTTGTCTTTTTGGGCATAAGGTTCATATAGGTCCTTCGATACCGTATAGAGCAGTTTCTCCAGACCGTCGCCGCTGTACATGTCAACGCCGGCGTCCATGAACTCGCCCAGGCGATAGGCATTGTCCCGTTTGGTTATGCCGACCTGGATGAAGCTCTCGTTCTGCGGTTCTGTTTCATCCCAGGCCCGTAACGGAACATAGAGCGCCGCTTTGCCGTCGATGCCCAGTTCGCCGGTTTTCGGCAAACGCCATTCCTGATCCGGACGTCCGCGGGTCAGACGAGTTGTCCCGTCAAAAGTATAAAGATAATCAGCCCATTTTACAGCCGCTTCCGGGTATTGGCAGGCTTTAGTCACGACGAAGCCGCCGACATAAACGCCTTCATAGGGATAAGTGTTGGCGTTTTGAACGCCGTCCGGCCCTTTGAGTGGAGAAATGGCGACAAATTGTTTGTAGCGGTCGCCGCCGAGCTGAGCAAACATTCCGCCGTAGCCGGAGGGAATCGCTCCGACGAGTTCAGCGTCGGGATTTTCCACCAATTGAGTCAACTGAGTATTATCTTGAGTAAATGAGCCCTCATAAATCAAGCCTTCTTTATAAAGCTTGTTAATATAGGCTAAACCGGTTTTGATGCCTGGATCGTTGAAAGGAACGGCAACTTTACCGTTGTTCATATATAATCCCAGCTGGGTTGTGTCATACATGTCAAGATTATAATAACAGAATGAATTCAACAGAAATTTCTCGACTTCATTTTCCCAGCCGGATTTTTGCGCGCCGGCCATCGGAATCTCATCCTGGATGCCGTTCTGATTAGGATCTTTTTCCTTGAAGGCTTTAAGCATGGCATAGAATTCATCTGTCGTGGTCGGCGCCTTCATGCCGAGGTTATCCAACCAGCTCTGATTGACCCACATTTTAGTCTGATACGTGCAGTGGTAGCACTGGTTGACCTCAGGCATAGAGTAAATGTGCCCGTCAAGGCTGGTGATTTCTTCGCGGGAACCGGGGATTTCTTTGAAAATCTTCTTCAGCTCGACCGCACTGTTGTCAATATAGGATTCCAGCGGCAGAAAAACTTGTTCCTGAGAACCGTATTGTGTCAGACCGGCGTCCTTGATATCGGACTGCAGACCGAAGAAAGCATCCGGATATTGGTTGCTGGCCAGAAGCAGATTCAGCTTTTCTTTAGCGCTGCCGCTGCTATCGGTCGGTATCGTTTCCCACTCGACCTTGATATTAGTTTTCTCTTCCATGTACTTTGAGAATTCATTCGTGTTGTAGTCGGTGATCGCCGGATGTTGCCGGGTCACAAATTTCAGGGTGATCGTGTCCTTGACAATGGGATACTCGCCGGGTTTCGACAGCTGATCTGAGCTTCCGGCACTCGTACTGGCGCCGACAGCCGCCGTTGTGTTCTCCGCCGTGTTCGTTCCGCTGGACTGCACCGGTTGTGCGCATCCCGAAAAGATCATGGAAAAGATAACAAAGCAGCAAAAACTGATCGATAATAATCTTTTCATAATTCCTCCATCTTGATGGCAATCCGGTTCGACCGGATTGTCTGGGTTGGAGCCCGGCCTTCTGTTCTTGATCAGGCAGGCAGGCTCAGGCTGGCATCATTTTCGATCATGGGCTTAACCGCCAAACCGATGCCGCAGCTGTTCTTTTCCGGAAAAGGACGACTGCAGGAACCGGATCAGCCTTTGAGCGATCCAAGCATAACCCCTTTGACAAAATACCGCTGGACAAATGGATAGATCATGATCAAGGGCAGGCTGGATACAACAATGATCGCGTATTTCAGGATATTGATCATGCCTTGCTTCCGGGCAATTTCCTTTACGTCGGCAACCATGGACGCGTCAATCTGGTTAACGATCAGGATATTGCGCAGAACAATCTGCAGAGGAAACAATTCCTTTTTAGTCAGATAAATCAGGGCGTCAAAGTACGAATTCCAGGAACCGACCATGCAATACAAGGCGATAACCGCAAGGATAGGCCCGGACAGCGGGATGATCAGGCTGGGCAAAATACGGAATTTGTTACAGCCGTCCAGATTAGCCGATTCAAAAAGCTCTTCGGGAATGGTCTGTTGAATATATGTACGTACCAGAATGACGTTCCAGACGCTCATAGCGCCGGGCAGAATCATGGCCCACCAGGTATTGATCATCTGCAGGTTGTATACCACCAGATAGGTCGGTATCAAACCGCCGGAAAACAACATGGTGAAAACGAAAAGCCCCATAAAAATATTTTTGCCGCAGAAGTCCTTTCTCGCCAGCGGATAAGCGGCCAGCACGGTCAGCACAAGGTTGACTCCGGTGCCGAGGACCGCATAAATCAATGAATTCAAATACCCGGTTAAAATATTGCTGTTTTTAAATACCGCCCGGTAGCCGATCAACGACGGATCGACCGGCAAGAGCCAGACCCGGCCGGAGACAACCGCCTGCGGCGCGCTGAAGGATGCGCTGACAATATAAACCAGCGGATAGAGGACAATCAACGTGGATACGATTAAAAAGAGATTGAGAAATCCGTCGAAAAGGCAGTCGCGGAATCCTGCGCTCCGTAATTTCATTTTCTTTTTTCGTGTCATCTGCCGTCTCCCTTCCAGCCTGTCGTTTGATCTGAATCAACATCGTCCGCCGGACAACCTGACCCGGACGAATGCAATCTCACCATAGACTGGTCTGGTTCATGCGCCTGGACAGGCTGTTACATAGAACCAGCATGATTAAATTGATAACCGAATTAAAGAAGCCGATTGCTGTGGCAAAACTATAATCGGCATTGATCAGGCCAATTTTGTAAACATAAGTGGAAATGACTTCAGAAACCTGCAGGTTCAGGTTATTTTGCATCAGATAGATTTTTTCAAAACCCAGACTCATGACATAGCCCATATTGAGAATCAGCTGGATGACAATCGTCGGCGCAATGCCGGGCAAGTCGATATGCAGGATGCGCTGGAATTTGCTCGCTCCATCGATCGTCGCCGCTTCGCGCAGTTCCATGCTGACGCCGGCCAGAGCAGACAAAAAAATGATCGAGGAATAACCCGTGCTTTGCCAGACTCCGGACCAGACATAAATGGACTTAAAGTAATCGGCCACGCCCATGATATTCTGCGGTTTGCCGCCGAAAAATCGGATCAGCTGGCAGACAAAACCGGATTGCAGATCGGTAAACTGCATGATCATCGAAACCAGTACAACGGTTGAAATAAAATACGGCATATAGGTGATCATCTGAACCGACTTTTTAAACCAGGCCCGCCGGGATTCATTCAAGGCAACAGCCAGCAGGACAGCGAGCGGAAAGCTGGCCAGCAGGCTATACAGGCTGATCGACAGGGTATTAAACATGATGGTCCAGAAAGACGGCAAATTGAAGAAAGACTCAAAGTATTTCATACCGACCCAAGGGCTATCGATAAAGCCCTTTGAAACGCGGTAATCTTTAAAGGCGATCTGGATGCCATACATGGGTGCGTATTTGAATATAATCAGATAAAGGACAGGCAGGAGGATAATCAGATAATAAGGCAAGCTTTTACGGAGACGTACAGCCAGCCGGCTGTTTTTTCCAGCAGCATATGTCGGCAAGGCGGCAGGCGTTTTTCGGATTCCGGTCTGTTCTTTCATTACGTCATGACACCCTCTCTTTCAGACTCTATTGGCTCCAAAGCGCAGCCGGTCCGAATGACCGGGAGAGCGCCGCTGATGATCAGCAGTGAGCACAAGCCTATTGTACAGAGCGGCAACCGAGAAAAAACAGGTACGAATCTTGAAAATGAAGGTACACTTTTACTGTCCCATGACGTTGCGCAGGTCACTGGGTATTTGGCCATGATATCGCTTGAAAGCGCGCCGAAATGAATGAGCGCTGCCATAACCGACCTGAACGGCAATCTCATTAATGGTCCGGCTGCTCTCGGTCAGTAAATGCATCGCCTGGTCCATCCGCAGCTTTTCCAGATAAACAGCAAAGGTTTGGCCTGCTTTTTCTCTGAAAAAATGGTACAGGTAGGTTTCTGTCAAATCAAAATGAGCGGCAATGGCGTAGAGCGTCAGATCGACCTGACCGGCCACCGAGTCGATGTAAATCAGGATCTGCTTGAAAAGTACGTCGTCACGGTTGTTTCTGCTCTCGCCGATTTTATGCGCCAGATGAACGAATTTGTCGCGTACCGCTTGAAAAGCCGCCTCCAGATCGTCCATATACATCAGCTCAGCCGCCAACCGGCCGGCATCTGACTGGCCTGACAAATCTGAAAGGTCGGCCCAAGCGCCCGCCAGCTGACATAATAGCAGCCGCAAGGTCGGCCCCGTCAGCTGTCTTTGCTGGTAATTATCCGTATAGATCCTGGCGAGCGTCTGTTCGGTTGCGGCGTACTCGCCTTCACGCACCAGATCCAGCAGGTGTTTCTTGATTTCCGGTGAAAAATAGTATGACGCCGACTGATGCAAAGAATCTTGATACCAGATCACCTGACGTTGTTGCCCGGCAGTCAAAAAAGCTGCCGCTTGTTTCGCTTCATCAAACGCGTTTCCGACATCAAGCAGACTGGCGCAAGGACCGCCGACAGCAAAGCGGGTGTATATTTTCAGCTGTTTCTGAATACTGTCGCTGAATTCCGCTATCCGGCCGTTTATGATATCGGTCAGCGTCGTCAGCTCGAGATCCGGTATGCCGATCAACAGAGCGATTCTTGTTTCATCCAGATCGCAGGATAAGAGCTGTCCGGGGTAACGATCAGCCAAAATCTGGTTGAGCGCCAGTCTCGCCAGGCTTAGCTCATGTGTGATCGAAGGATTGATCAAATCGCGATAACCAAAAATCTTGAGGATAGCGACAAGATAACAGGAACCGTCCAGGCGCAGGCCAAGCTCTTCCATATGGCCGCCGACATCCCGGAGATCGTTCAATTCACGGTTCAGCAGCTTGTTCACAAAATCAGCCCGCATAACCGGCGCTTGTTCCTTCAGCCTTTGCGCCAGATCATGATTGGTATTGATCAGATTGCCTATGCAGCGGCGCATCAGAGAATACTCGTTTTTTCCGCCGTTCAATTCGCCTAAGGCATCGCGCAAGGATTCAAACAGTTCCTTGATCGGTTTAGCATGATGATAAGCAAAAAAATACGACAGCGCAAATCCTGCCAGCAAGGTTATCCCGGCCGCCAGAATCGCGGCATACCGGATTGAATAAACCGGTCCCATGACTACGGCCGTTGGCACCGCGGTTATATAACGCCAGCCGGTAACCTTGGAAACCGCACAGGAAAGAATCATTTCTTCACCGGAAATCCTGGCGTTCCGGGAACCGTTCAAAGCGCCGACGTTCAGATCGGCCGGCAGGCCGGTCCGGTCCGGCTGTCCGACCGCCGTTATAATCCGGCCTTCTTCGTCCATAATGTAGCTGAAACCTTGCTGCTCCGACCCAACCGCCTGCAGCAGCCGGTTCAATTCCGCGCCGTCGATAAAAGCCATAATACAACCCTTATTGCTGCGCGGATATTCCAGCGGAATACTCTGCAGCTTCGTTACCACGGTTTCAGATTTGCCGTTGATCCGCACAGCCGCGGCCGGCAGGTACTGATCCAGATGAACTCCGCCGGTGATTAGCGAACGCCATTCTTTATAGCTGTCGCCGCCATATTGAAAATAAGAGCCGTAAAGAAGCTGCATGCGGGTGTTGGCCTGCGTGGAGGTCATAATGATGTCGCTGGAG
The DNA here is from genome assembly GCA_034927345.1 of Clostridiaceae bacterium. Lineage (GTDB taxonomy): Bacteria > Bacillota > Clostridia > Saccharofermentanales > UBA5734 > JAYFQE01. The sequence goes on along the minus strand of JAYFQE010000015.1, from coordinate 170,288 downwards.
CCGAAATAAATATAAAATTCCTTAATAAAATCGTTCGCTAAACGATATGACGCCAGACTGTCAACGGCATTGATCAAGACGCTGATGTCCGGCGAACCTTGCCCTATTTCACTCAGATTGGCAACAGAAATGATTCTGGGATCCAGAGCGACCCGTTCAATCAAAGCGTTCAGCTCCTCAAGCCGTTTATCGATCGTGTCGCGGCTCTGTTCCAGGATCGCCAGATTCGATGCTTTAGCATTGGCTTCCAGCATGACGGCTGTTTTTTGATAAATGATAAGGCTCAGGCCCAAGGCAACGCTGAAGATCAGCAAGTAAGACGCCAGATATCTGATCAGCAGCCTGTTTCGTCCATAGTTAGCAGACATGCGGCCCCTCCTCCCAAAAATACAAACCGTTAAGCGGGCACTTCCCGGTTCATCTTGTGCTGTCCCCAACGCTCATATCGGAAAATCCTATTTGCTTGAAGTTTTTCGTTCAGGATCATATTAAAACCAACATTGCTGTTCTTATCTTAGATCACTAAGTGTCGAAAGGCAAGAATATTTATGACTATTTACACGGATATATTATAAATTCAAGCGGTCATATTGACATTATGACAAATAGAGTTTATTTATTCGCTTTTCTTTGTCCATTGATTGGATTATGAAATCGATCTTGAGGTGATGATATACAAATCCATCGTCCGGGTCTGTTAAAGAATCGGCTTCTTGAACGTCTCTTCCAGAACCAGGCAGACGCATCCGAGCAGATCCGCATCCCGCAGCAAAAAGGCGCGTTCAATCCGGATGTCCTCAAAAGAGATCTTCGCTGTCCGTTCTTTAAAAACATCCATGATCTGCGTATAGAAGAAATCGGGAGCTTCGGCAAAGGCGCCGCCGATAACAATAAAACGGATATCCATCATATTGACCAAGGTTACCAGGGCTGTTCCCAGATTAACCGCAACATCGGCGATAATATCGCACGCCAGTCTATCGCCGGCCTGGGCGGCTGCCAGAACAGCTGCCACGGTAATATGGCTGAAATCACTATCCCCGGGTCTGGCCAGCCTTGTGGCCACGCCCTGCTTGATCCCCTTGATCGCAGCCGCTTCAATCGCCGCCCGCGACACATATTGGTACAAACAGCCATAATTGCCGCATTTGCACCGCTCGCCATGCCGGTCAATGCTGATGTGGCCGATTTCGCCGGCAGCGCCGCCATGGCCTTGATAAAGTTCATTGTTCACAAGGATTCCGGCGCCGCCCAGATCCTTGATATAAATCATCGCCGATTCATTCCGGGCTATGCCATAGGCTTTTTCCGCCAAGGCCGCCAGATTGGCGTCGTTTTGCAGATAAACGGCGATAGAATAACGCTGTTCCAGAATATCCTTCAGCCGGATATTCTGCCATTCCAGATCCGCCGCATAAACCAAACGTCCGGCCTCGGCATTCACAACGCCCGGCAGACTGACGCCCAGCGCTAAAACATTCAGTTTATGTTGTCCGGCATAAGCCGTCAAATCATCCGCAACAGCAAAAACAGCTGTCAGAATGGCATCGCCGGCCGCATCCGCCGTCTTCTCGCACCGGTAAACCGTTTCCGGTTCAAGATTATAAATCAAACCTGCAACACGATGTTGCGTGACCTGAATACAAAGAACATGCCGGGCTTTACGGTTGATGCTGAGCAAATTGGGCTTTCTTCCGCCGCTGGACAAACCTTCGACCTCGGCGTTCAACCATCCGTCTTGTTCGAGCAGGTTGACGAAATGCGCGACCGCAGTTGGACTCAAACCGGTCATTTTAGCAAGCTCCGCCCGTGAAACAGGACCGTCGTGCATGATCGCCCGCACCACGCGGCGCATATTGTCGTAACGGATCCTGCTCAGATGCTGATTGACAATTTGCCTTTTAGGAGCCATCGTCCACCTCAGGTTAAGATTTATTCAACATCATCTTGCGTCACCGCCCGAGGTCTTGTCAATAACAATCAGCTCGTAATCCTCGACATCGACTTCAAACTGGATTTCATCCTTGTGCCGGGTATAGGGGATATCCCGGTTGGCCGCCAGCGCCCGAACGCTTTTTATCGGATACGCGGCCTTCATGGTTATCCGTATCCCCCGGCAGGGAATCAATCCGCTGACCGGCCGCTGCATGTAACCGGTATGATTCACCAGATGAATCAAGCGGCGGCCAAGCGCGGCCTGTGTCCGGAGTTCGATTTCCAGGCTCGGGAAAGCCTGTTCAATCTTGATCTCGCTGTCGGTCAGCAAATCTGTCAGGCCGTCAACAATCCTTTTCATCGACAGGAGGCCGAAATCGGCATAGGACTGGCCGATGCCTCCGGCAATATAAGCAGTCTGCCCTTTACCACGGCGGTGCAGCACCACGCAGGAATATTTTTCCTCATTGAAGGTTGAATAACGGCCTTCCATCGGTTTATAGGCCGACGCCAGCACCTCCGCGTCCGGCTCATATTGTCCGTTGACAACCGGGGTTGAAAAACCGGCTTCCGGGGCTTCCGGGGCTTCCGGAGTTTCCGGGGCTTCCCAGCCGTCATGGCCGCCGCGTTCCGGCGTCAGATAACCGCACCCCGGCACATAATCGATCACTTCAACCAGGTCTTTCATCCCGCATAAATCCCGGAAAGCCGGCTGCCGGCGTACCTGGCCGTTTTCATCGAACAGCCCGCCGGCCAGCGTCATGACCAGATGCCCGCCCGCTTCGACAAAATCTCTGATTTTTTGTTCCGTATCATCATCCACGCACATCACGTTGGGTAAAATCAGAAGTTGGTAATTCTGCAGGTCGCCCCGGCCGATATTCGTTTCATCAAGGATCGCAAACTGGCGGTGGCTGCGCAGAAGCATGTCGGCAAAACCATGAAACTCCTTTTGAAACGAACCAAGGCCGCGGCCGCCGGTCAGCTGCCGGCTTTTTGTGAAGTCCGACTCTTCAATCTGGTCGGCAAACTGAAGATAGGTACGATAGGACCACATCAGGGCAATATCGGCATATTGCCGCGTATCGGTAAAATATTCTTCATGCTCGGCGACAAACCGGTTGAAACGGAAGGCAGTCCGCCCGGCGTCAGAATTGAAATTGTCGATCAGACCGTGGATGCCGAACCAGACATTGCCGCCATTGGCTATCGCCGAACCATAAGCCAGGCCGACTTCGCCGCTGGTCAGCATATAGCGGGCCCACGGCTGATGATTGCCCGCGTTAAAGACAACATACGGCTTACCGCCTGATTTGGCCTCCAGATATTTTGTACAGACAGTCGTTTTCCAAAGCGAGACTTCATTGGGGTTGCCGTAAAAGACAAAGCCGCCTTCAGCGCCGATCCAATCGACATAGGGGTAAACTGTATCGATCTGGCAGCCGACCTGTGTTCCGAAAAGAGCCTCATTGTTCATATAAAGAATAACCGGCTTATGCCTCGCCGTTATCAAGTCCCGCGTGTCCTTGAGGAAACGCGCCAGATGGCGGCTGTTGAATTGGCGCAGCTCAGCGCTCCCGGCCGTCTCGATCGGGCGGCCGAACTGCGCGGCAAACAAGCTCCGGCAGGCGGCGCAGCGGCAGCCGCCATAACGGAAAACAGGTCCGTCCAGAAAAATCCCCTGGATATCCTGCTCCAGAGAATCCTTGACGCTGCTCAAAAAGGCCTCGCGCCAGGGGCTGTTGATACAGATCATGACATAATCGCCGTTGACCATTTCCTGATCGCCCTGTTCGTCGCGTCTGAGCCAGTCCGGGTGTTCTTTGGCGACATGCTGATCGACCATATGTACATTGGTGTATAAAATAACATCAATCCCACGGGCATGGGAATCAGCCAGATATTCTTTCAAAAGCTGTTCATGGATGCTTTTCTGGTACAAGCCATACCCCGCTTTGCCGACAGCGTGCAGCAGCTGCTCCACGTTAAAGCCGCCCTGCTCCAGAACGGCCGGCACCTTCATCGTATCTTCCGGCTTTTGTCCATATTGAATCGCGCCGATGCGCATAGGCCTGTTTGCCATCGTATCCACCCCTTTTCATCAATCGTTATACCACGAGTTAAAAAGCAATTCGTGGCCTGACAGGAAAATTGTTGCAAACGCAAAGAAATTCATCGTCACCGCACAGGTTTTTTCTGTTATAATAGTCTTGTTAGCCTCGGCTAACAATTGGAGGGAGGTTTACTCATGACGCTTAACGAATTGAGAATCGGCGAAAAGAGAAAAATCGTCGCGGTACGCGGCAACGGAGCCCTGCGGGACAGGCTTCTCGACATGGGACTCACGCCGCATACGGAAATTGCCGTTCGCAAAGTCGCGCCGATGGGCGATCCGATCGAATTGACGCTCCGCGGTTATGAGCTCACCTTGCGGATTGACGATGCAAAAAACATCCTTGTTGAGGAGTGTGGACAAACATGATCATTGCCTTGGCAGGAAATCAAAACAGCGGCAAAACGACTCTATTCAACCAGCTTACCGGATCCAATCAACATGTCGGGAATTTCCCCGGCGTTACCGTTGAACGGAAAGACGGCGTTGTCACAGGCCATAAAGAGGCGACGATCGTCGACCTGCCCGGCATTTATTCGCTGGCCCCCTATACCAGCGAGGAAATCGTCACCCGCGATTTCATCCTGAATCAGCATCCGGACGCGATCATTAATATCGTCGACGCCATGAATATCGAAAGAAATCTCTATCTGAGCCTGCAACTCATATCCCTGAATATTCCCATGGTCATCGCGTTGAATATGATGGACGAAGTTCGCTCCAACGGCGGTACCGTCAAGGTCGGCGAAATGGCACGGGAATTGGGAGTCCCTGTTGTGCCGATCTCCGCCGGCAAAAACGAAGGGGTCGATGAACTCATAGAAACAACACTGACGGCAGCCCGGCAAAAGCAGGTCCCGGCACGTCAGGATTTTTGCGATGGCCCGGTGCACCGGACCATCCACGCGGTAACCCATCTCATCGAAGACCATGCAGAACACATCGGCGTGCCGGCAAAATTCGCGGCGACCAAACTGATCGAAAATGATCCGCCTCTGGAAGAAGCCCTGAAGCTCAATGAACACGAACTGCATACTATTTCCGAATGCATCGAGGAATTGGAGAAGGAGATGCATACCGACCGCAAAGCCGCTATTGCGGACATGCGGTACACCTTCATCGACAAACTCTGCGCCGGCACAGTCATCAAACCCAAAGAAAGCAAGCAGCATCTGCGCAGTTTGAAAATCGACGACATTTTGACCCATAAATACCTCGCCATTCCTATCTTTCTGGGCATCATGGGTCTTATTTTCTGGCTGACTTTCGGTGTGATCGGCAGTTTTCTCAGCGACTTGCTGGCAGCCGGCATCGACAGCTTAAGCAGCGCCGTCGCAACCTGGCTGGCCGGCGCCGACGTCAACCCGGTTGTGCAGTCGCTGCTGATCGACGGCGTTTTTGCCGGCGTAGGCACGGTCCTTTCCTTTGTTCCCACTTTAGTCATCATGTTTTTCTTCCTGTCCTTGCTCGAAGACAGCGGTTATATGGCGCGTATCGCTTTTGTCATGGACAAGCTGCTGCGCAAGATCGGATTGTCCGGCCGCAGCATCGTTCCTATGCTGATTGGCTTCGGCTGCTCGGTTCCGGCCATTATGGCGACCCGGACTTTGTCCAGCGACCGGGACCGGAAATTGACGATCCTGCTGACGCCATTTATGAGCTGCAGCGCTAAATTGCCGATATATGGCATGTTTACGCTGGCTTTCTTCCCCCGCCACCGCGCGCTGATTATGATCTCGCTCTATGTGTTCGGCCTGGCCGCGGGCATTTTGGTCGGTTTGATCGCCAATAAAACGACTTACAGCGGCAATCCTGTGCCCTTTGTCATGGAACTGCCCAACTATCGGCTGCCAAGCGCCAAATCAACCGGGCTTCTGCTTTGGGAGAAGACGAAAGATTTTCTGTCCCGGGCCTTCACGGTTATTTTTCTCGCGACGTTGGCCATCTGGTTTCTCCAATCCTTCGATGTCCGGATCAATCCTGTCCAGGACAGTTCCCAGAGCATGCTCGCGGCCATCGGACGATTCATCTCGCCCGTATTCGCGCCGCTGGGCTTTAGCGACTGGCGGGCATCCACTGCCCTGATAACCGGATTCGCGGCCAAAGAAGCGATTATCAGTACGTTGGCCGTTTTGACCGGCGCCGGCGTCACGGACCTGGCTGCAGCTTTATCCGGGATCTTTACGCCGCTTACGGCCTTTGTCTTTCTCATTTTCACTCTGCTTTATACGCCTTGCGTAGCGGCGATCAGCGTTGTGAAGAAAGAAATGAACAGCAGTCTGAAAGCTCTGGGCGTCGTTGTCATGCAGACCGGATTTGCCTGGGCGGCCGCCTGGATGGTTTATCGTATCGGCCTGCTGCTGGTTTAGCCGGACGATCCTTTCACTGAGCTAGCCCTTCAGGGATATTCAGGAGGTTATATGAACGCTGTCGATTTCATCATCATTGCCCTTGTTGTCCTGGCGGCCGTTTTGGCAGCCGCAATCGCCTGGAGCAGACGCGGCAAAGGCTGCCGGAACTGCAGTTTATGCAGCAGCGCCGACGATTCCCGCAGCTGCCCGTGCCGCGGATCATGCGGCCGGTCATTTGCCGGCAAGCGCAAATCGACTTGATTCTCAATCGGAAAGACGGCTATAATACACCTGTGATTTTTTATGATCAAAGGAGATAGCGTCATGAGCGAAAAAATCAGAATCGGAATTATCGGTACCGGAAATATCTCGAATGTTCATATCAATGCTTACCTTAAAAATCCGGATGTTGAGCTTTATGCTTTCTGCGACATCAACGAGGACCGCGTCAAGGCCATGGCCGCCCAATACGGCGTCGGCAGAACGTTTACGGATATGCACGAAATGCTGAAGCTGAAGGAGATCGACGCCGTCAGCGTGTGCACCTGGAATTCCGCTCACGCGGCATGCACGATCGCCGCTCTGGAAGCCGGAAAACACGTTATCTGCGAAAAACCGATGGCCACCTGCGCCGCCGACGCCAAGAAAATGAAAGCAGCCGCCGACAAAGCCGGCAAGCTGCTGATGATTGGTTTCGTCAGACGGTTCGGCAACGACTGTACGGTCCTGAAAGACTTCATCGATCAGGACTATTTCGGCGAAATCTATTATACCAAGGCCACTTACTTGAGGCGCAAAGGCAATCCGGGCGGCTGGTTTGGCGACAAATCCCGGTCCGGCGGCGGACCGCTGATCGATCTGGGCGTCCATGTGATCGACCTGGTCCGATATCTTTTGGGTAATCCCAAGCCGATATCCGTTTACGGAGCTACCTTCCAAAAGCTTTATGACCGCAAGGGCGTCAAGGGCACCGCGGGTTATGTCGCGTCAACAAAAACAAACGCCGATATCTGCGACGTCGAAGATCTGGCCGCGGCCATGATCCGGTTCGACAACGGCGCGGTTTTGAATATCGAGGCCAGCTTCAGCCTGAATATCAAAAATGACCAGGGCAAGATCGAATTATTCGGCACCAAAGCCGGCGCCAAGCTGGATCCGGAACTGGAACTCTATTCGGAAGTTAATCATTATATGGCCGACATCACGCTGAACGGCAAAACCGATCTGGATTTTAACGGGCTGTTCGAGAACGAAATCAATCACTATGTTTCTTGTGTCAAAGACGGAACGCCTTGCCGGGCTCCGGCTCAGGACGGCATTGTTTTGATGACCATCCTGGACGCCATTTACGAGTCCGCGAAAACCGGGCATGAGGTTGTCATCCGGTAATCTGATGTTTGCCGGGGAAAGCGATCGATGATGAAATCGTTTATTTGTGGCGAAACGAACGGGCCTGTTCTGAACAATTTACTGCTGGAACGGCAGCTGCCCGACGTTCTGCAGAACCTGGACGGCAGTTTCATAGAGCGCCCTGCAGACTGGACGCGGCGCCGGCTGGAAATTCTCGATCTGCTGCGGCGGGAAATATACGGCTACGCGCCTGCGGCGCCGGCTTCCGTCGTCGGGCAGATAACTGAAAACCAGGCCGACGCCTTGGCCAACAAGGCAATCCGGCAAACGGTCGTCATCGAATTTCCGACGCCGCGGGGCAAGTTTGCCTTTCCGCTCACCCTGATCATCCCTAAACAGGTGAAAAGGACGCCGGTTTTTCTGGCTATCGCTTTCCGTCCCGATATACCGGACCTTTACTTGCCGGCAGAAGAAATCATCGACAACGGGTTTGCCATCGCCACGTTCTGCTACAATGACCTTTCACCCGACGAAAATGACCGGTTCACCAAAGGACTGCCGTCTTTTTATCCTCGTGACGAACAGACCGGCTGGGGCAAAATTTCCATTTGGGCCTGGGCCGCCAGCCGGGTTATGGATTATCTGCAAACCAGAACCGACCTGGACCCGGACCATGTTGCGGTCATCGGCCATTCGCGCCTGGGCAAAACAGCTTTGTGGTGCGGCGCGCAGGATGAACGTTTCGCGACAGCTATCGCCAACGATTCAGGCTGCGCCGGCGCAGCTTTATTCCGGGGCAAATCAGGCGAGCGGATCGAAGCGATAACCCGGGTTTTCCCTTATTGGTTTTGCGGTCGGTTCCCGGCTTATGCCGAGCGTGAAGACGCTTTGCCGTTCGACCAGCATTTTCTGATCAGCCTGATCGCTCCGCGCGCTGTTTATATCGGCAGCGCGGCTGAAGACGGCTGGGCCGATCCGCGTTCCGAATTTCTTGCCGCTCTGGCCGCCTCGCCCGTCTACAGGCTCCTCGGTTATCCCGGCCTCGTCACGCCGGACCGGCTGCCGGAACCGGGAACCATCCTTCAAGACGGCCGCGCGGCCTATCATCTGCGGACAGGCTCCCATTTCCTGAGCCGGAGCGACTGGCAGATATATATGGCTAATCTCCGTCAGGACCAACGATAAAAGAGAGCGCCTGATCTGGCGGTTGAACCATGAACCGCTCCCTGTCAAGCAGACCATTAAAAAAATATGTTGTCCATCATCACGGGAGTACCGCCGCCGGAAGCATTCAGCCGAGCGTTCAAAAAAACTGCACGGCGTCATGCCTGTATCTGCGTGCGATATAGGCTTTTCGTGTGTTCGGCGTTTACATTGTGAAATTCAAGCCATGTGGAGACGAATCTGGACCGAGTGGTTTCCTACATCTGGATATGAATCGGTGGAGGGTGTGCAATTCGAGATGTACTATGGGTTAGCCAGTCACGAGCATGTCTTTGGGGTGCACTTCGTCATCTGCGCTTCATAGCCGGCGGTTTTCTTTATAGTTGCTTTTTATTGAACAATGCCACGGCGGCGCCGACAAAACCGATGATCATGACACAGCACAAGGCGACCGGCCAGGCAAAATCGGCGGACATCGCGTTTTTCAAAAGCGGCATATTGTTCTCGGCAAGTCCGACCGGGTTATATTTCTGTACCTGCGGGATAATATTGATCAGAAAGAGCACCACCACGAATCCGCCGGTAAACAGCAGGCAAGCGTAGTTGCTCTTGAACAGCACGCCGCCCAGAATGACCGAGGCCAGCAGCAATACGCCGAACAGCCACAGGCAAAAGACTGAGAACAGGAGATTCGGCGGCGCGGCATTCTTCCAGAAATAGGCTGTATAGATATAGGTTAAGCCAAAGCACAACACATAGCTGACCGTCCATAAAGATGCCGACATGGTAAATTTTGCCAGGATAACCGTACTGCGGGCCAAGCCTTTTGTCAGGACATTGATCAGCGTGCCGCGGGAGAATTCGTTGGCCATGATGCCGCTGAAAACGATGACGAGAACAATCAGGCCCATTTGCGGCACATTCTTGAAGAATTGCGCCCAGGAATCCATCGCCGTAGGCTCGCCCAATGTGATTTTCATCTCGGGCGGCATCAATGCGTCCAGCATCTGAGGCGTTATTTTCGCGGTAATCGGATTCATCATGCCAAACAGCGCAAACACGGCCGCCATGATCAGCAATTTGTAAGTGCGGGCGGCTTCACAGAATTCTTTTTGTGTAAAAGCAAGATAGGACCTCATTGAACGACCTCCATAAAGAGACTCTCCAGGGTCGGTTCCTGAACTTCCATTTTAACGGGCAGCAATTTTTGAGCCGCCAGTTCCGCAATGATCACCGACTCGGCTTTCTCAATGCTGCGGGCATGGATCACAAAGCCTGTTTCTGTTTGTTCGGCATTGGCCAGCAGGCCTTTTATCTCAGGGGACGATGTAAAACGTTCCCGATCGGCAGGCGTTGAGAATTCAATCAGCAAGCTGTCCCGCTTATGCTGCGCCCGGATCTCCGATAAGGTGCCGCACAGAACGAGTTTGCCGGCGTTGAGCACGGCGATATGATCGCAAATCCGTTCTACATCCGAAAGAATGTGGGTTGAAAAGACTACGGTGGTTTTGCCTTTCACCCGCGCTAGAATATCCAGGATTTCTTTTCTGCCGACCGGATCCAGCGCCGATGTCGGTTCGTCGCAGATGAGCAGTTTCGGTTCGTTCAACAAAGCTTGCGCTATGCCGAGGCGCTGCTTCATGCCGCGGGAAAAGCCGCCGATTCTTTTGTTGGCCTTATCCAGCCCCACCAGGTCCAGCAGTTCTTCACTCCGGCTCTTGATCTTATTGCCGTCAAGCCCTGTGATCTTGCCGCACAGATTCAGATACTCGCAGGGCCGCATATAATTATAAAATTCCGGCACATCCGGCAGATAGCCAATAAAGCGGTTGGTTTTCGTCTGCCCATAGGCAACCGGCTCGCCGCATACGCTGATCCGGCCGCCGGCCGGTTTCAACAGCCCGAGAACCAGCTTCATCGTCGTCGTTTTGCCGGCTCCGTTCGGGCCGATAAACCCGAAAACCGCATGCTCCGGCACATTGAGAGATAGATCGTCAATGACTTTATGCGTATTGAAACTCATGGACAAATGTTCAATGCACAGTGGATCCATTATTCTTCACCCCGGCCAAAAATAAAATATACAATCGGCCCGATCAGCTCGCCGAAGATAACGATGATGATCCACAGCGGTTTATTGCCGAAGCGGTAAACCGGATGCTTCAGCACATGGATCAAAGCCGTAATCATTAAAATCAGCTGAACAATCAGGATCGGAATCAAAAAAGGCAGGTACTCGATTAGTTTTTCCATATCGGTCAATCTCCAATTCTAGCTTTTAGTCTTACGACAGCGCTTTGATATTCGGGCGTATCCGACAATGCGGCAAAGACAGGATTATCCGTTATCGCCTGCAGCATGCTTTTTTTAATGACTTTTTCATCCCGCGGAGCCTGGCTGCCTAAATCAAACTCGGCAAACCACGGATCCAGTCTGTCAAAAAAAGCGTCGCCATGCAAGATAATCGGGAAAGTGCCCGCCGCACAGCACACATCGACATACTTGCCGATCATGTCCAACGCGCGGTTTTGTTTGTTCTGCAGGACATAGCCTTGCGCCGCGTTCAGATAAAGCGGCATCATGATTCCCGGATGAAGCTGATCCATATTAAATGTTCCGGCAATGGAATGGATACGCTGCCACACGGTTTCAAATCGTTCCGGCGCGTCCTGACATAGAGCCAAATATCCGGCGGCGATGCCGAACAGGCCGATCAGATGCTGATACAAGCCAATTTGCAGGACATCCTTTGCTTTTTCTATCCGTCCTGTCATTTGGTAGGCGCCGGCCAATATTGCTTCATTGGACACAGCGGGCTTCATGCTCCCATCCAACAAATCCAGCACTTCATCCGGGCGCTGCAAGAGCATCAAACTGACGGCCTCCAGTGAAATGGCTTCGTTGATTCGCCTGACATCGTCGTCCTCTGTCCTGATTCTCCGGCATAAATCAAGGGTTTCCCGAAGAACGGCCTCCTGGGCGGCTTTATCGCCGGCCAGCATATAATGGTTGACCAGCAAAACAGCCATCTGCAATAAAAGCGGAAAACAGGAGTAATATTTCCTGATAACCGTCCGGCACTCATCGATAACTTCGTCGAAAGGCTTGCCGCCAAAATCGCCGGTCAGCCGATGATATAACTTCTTGATGTCCTCCCGGGTCATCTGCGGTTCATAACCGATTAATTCGTCGATGCTGATGTTGAAATACGCGGCCAGCTGCGGCAGAAACGTAATATCCGGGTAACTCTGACCGGTCTCCCATTTGGAAACCGAAGCCTTTGATACGCCGATATAGGCGGCCAGCTCATCCTGCGTTATCGCTTTTCCCTTACGTTTGGCTAACAACGTTCTGGCAATATTGATCTCTTTCATATGAATCCGTCGGGCAGGCGCCGCGATACTCCTTCTTGCCTGTTCCATGAGGGGAATGCCTGCCGCCCTCATAAAAGCAGATTGAGGGATCCGCACGATCTTGCATGCAGCGGATCTCTTATCTGCTATTATAGGATTGGCGGTCACGAAAACAAGGGATTTACAGTTGATTTTAGTTGATCGAATCAACTGCAAGGCAACAAACAAAGGATCTGACATCCGCATGCTGGCTTATCGAGGCCTTGGCGTTCGTGCTTACCGCACTTCGAAGATCCCTTCGACCTCAACCGGGATATTGCCCGGCAGGGCATTGACGCCGATTGCCGACCGCGTCGGCGTACCGATCTCTTCGCCGAAGAGTTCGACTAAAAGGCCGCTGGCGCCGTTGGCGACCTGGGGCTGCTCGTAAAAATCATCAGCCGAAGCAACCAGCGCCAGGATTTTAACACAACTTTTCACGTTATCCAGATCGCCGATACAGGCTTTTAAATTAGCCAGCACATTCAGCATGGCCTGTTTCGCGTAACGCTGGCCTTGCTCGATCGTGAACTCCCGGCCGAGTTTTCCTGCGATCGGCGCGCCGTCCAAAATCGGACCGCAGCCGGAAATATAAACCAGGTTTGGGCCGAATTTTTTAGCTGGCGTATAGACGCCCCCTTTGGCGGGCGGTTTGGGTAAGACCAGTCCCATTTCTGCCAACTTTTTCTCGATTTTCATGGGTATCACCTCATTTTTCAATTTCGTATTAATATTGATCCCGGAGCCGGTTCTGTGAACACGCCCCGGCGATAAGCCGGCCGGCCGTTGACCAGGACGGTATCCAGACCGGCGCTGAGTTGTCGGGGATGAGTAAAAGTCGCCTGATCGCGAAACTTGGCCGGGTCGAAAATATTAATGTCCGCAAAATAGCCGGGTATCAACCGACCGCGGTCTTTGATCCCGAAACGCCGGGCCGTCAGGCCACTCATTTTGTAGACGGCGGTTTCCAGCGGCAGGATATGCCGTTCCTGAACATAATCGCGGATGATCTTGGCAAAAGACCCGTACAAGCGCGGATGCGGACTATCCATATTGCCATAGAGCGAATCGGAAATGACCATGGAATAGGGCAGCCGCAGGACGGCGTCGACATCCTCCTGAGCCATGCTCATGAGAATAATGCCGACCTTGCCTCTTTCCCGGCAAACCAAATCGCACAGCCATTGCACCGGATCGGCGGTCGTTTCGCTGCCGGTGATCTCGGCGATGTTCTTGCCAACATAACCTTTATCCTCATCGAGATTCACAGAGCTGATGATAATCCGTTCCCAGCCGATCGAGGCGATCATATTGTCCCAGCCGGGCTGTTCTTGCGCCAGCGCCCGGCGAACACGCTCCACACCGGCAGCTGTCGATAAATCATCAACGGTGTCGGCGATTTTTTCCCGTACCACGCAGGGCGGCAGCAATGTCATCAAGGTCGTGGCGCCGCCGGTATACGGATATGCATCGACCGTAATATCGGCGCCGGCCTTTTCGATCAACCCGACAGCCTGATAAAGAGCCCGGTTCCAATTGCGGACGCCGACCGATTTAAAATGACTGATATTCAGAGGAACGCCGGCCAGCCGGCTGATTTCGGCGGCTTCGGCGACCGAATCGACCAGACTGTCGCCTTCGCCGCGGACATGGCAGGTTAAAAGGCCGCCTGACCCGGACAGGGGCTTAAGCAAGTTGATCCATTCTTCTTTCGTCGAGTAGTAATCCGGGACATACATGATGCCGGACGAAACGCCAAAGGCTCCCGACGCCAGCGCGTCGGCCAGCAAGTTTTGCGCGCGGGCCATTTCATCCGGCGTGAAGGGCGTTTTGGCAAATCCCTTGACCGCCGTTTTAACGGCGCCGCTGCCAACCAGGCCGCCCAGATTGATCCGCAGATTAATCTGGCCGAGCGCCCGCATATAATCGGCATACCGCGCAAAATTAGCGGCGCCGGTAGTTTTGCCCAGACAAGGTTCGATGAAATCCAGCCACTCCTGCCGGGAAGCATCGGCATTGGGATAAGCCGACAAGCCGCAGTTGCCGGAAAAAGCCGTTGTTATGCCCTGCGCCAGCTCAATCTTCCCAAAATCCGGATCGGATAAGGCCGCCAGATCGCCATGTCGGTGCGTATCGATAAAACCCGGCGTCACAGCCAGGCCGGCGGCGTCAATAACCTGATCCGCCCGGCAGGTGTCATCCAGTCCGCCGACCGCGGCAAGGCGGTCATTTTCAACCAAAAGGCCGCCTTGAAAAGGTTTCCCGCCGCCGCCGTCATAAATCATCCCGTTTTTAATGAATATCCTCATGCTTCAGCCTGCTTTGCTCCTTCTGCCGATTCCGTCCGTCAGCCTATGCCGATCAGCGGTTTTTGCCCCGGGCATCGATACGGATCATCCGTTCCATTTTACCATTCCGGAAACCATAGATCTCATCGGCCAGATTGGGTATGACGCAGGCATGGTTGGGAATGATGGCGATCTTGTCGCCGATTTTATAGCCCAGAGGATGCTCACTCTCGATAAATCCGTGCTCTTCATTCAGTTTGGCTATCAGAATGTCTCCGCGGCCGGCGACATAACCATAACCGGCGCGATGGCCGCACAAATCCGTCGTCAAGGTTTTGCTGCCGGCATCGATGATCGCGTGGTGTTCGTCATTGACGCAAACAACGGTGGCGACGACCCGCAAAGCGCATTGCCGTTCTGTGGCAAAGCCGCTGACCAGCTGGCCGGCGTCATTAAAGATGAAATGGCCGGGCCGGACCTCGGTAATGCCGTTCAGGAACTGAGGCCGTTTTGAAGAATAGGAGCTGCCGCCGCTGAGGATTTCCATGGTAAAACCCGCCTGCCGCAGCAGAGCCGCCGTTTCCAGCACATTGTCATGTTCCAGGCGCGTGACGCGGTCAAAGCCTTCAAGGGTAGTCTCGCTATAGATGGTTCCGCCATAATAGAGCAGGCCGATGATTTCGATACCCTGATGATGGCCTATCGCCCGGGCAAAAGCCACGGCCGGCTCGCCCGGCTTCAAGCCGCCGCGGTTGATGCCGCCGTCGATCTCAATCAGAACGCGGACCTTTTTACCGATACGCAGCCCGAGATCGGACAACTGGGCGGCTCCCGTTTCGCTGTTGACAATCGTCATCATGTCCGCTTTTTGCATTAAGGCGCCGAGCCGCTCCATTTTATCCTTGCCGATCAGTGGAAAAGCGATCAGGATATCGCGAATGCCACAATCCGCCATCACCTCGGCTTCGCCGAGCTTGGCGCAGGTTATGCCCCGGCAGCCCAAAGACAGCTGCAGCCGGGCCAGATAGCAACTTTTATGCGGCTTGATGTGCGGCCGGACACGGATGCCCTGTTCCGCATTCATGCGAACCATATCCCGGATATTTTCTTCTACTTGATCCAACTCGGCAACGACTGCCGGCGTCGCCAGATCATCATACATGGTTTGTCACTTCCTTTTCCTATTCATGTCTTTTATCAGAACTTGCAGGCATCAAATCCTGCGCCGCCCCTCGGTGCGGCCCATCGGGCAATTCGCGACGGATCGCCGCCCCAAAGCCGCTCATCGCCCCATTGATTCGTGGCCGGCCGGCCGGCGCAGGTGATTTTAATCACCGGGAACAACGCCTCATCGACGGCCGACGGCAATCCATGCAAGATCAGGACGCCATCTTTTTGGGTAAAGGACAGCGGTTCGCCCGTACTCATCAACGTTGCCGATTCTACTGGACTGGTCAGATCGGCAAGCCTGAATTCCGGATTGCCGCTCCAGAACCGGAAAATCAGGTAAAGATCATGGCCTTTAATGCTCTGGTAGCCATAAGTCAGGGCTTCTGTCAGATCGCCGCCGTCATTTCCATAGATGGCTTCGCCATATTTGGCAAGCCACTTGCCGACAGCCAGCGCGCGTTCCTGGAATTCCTCCTGCAGTTCGCCGTCCGGCGTAGGCCCGACATTCATCAGGAGATTGCCGCCATGGGTCGCGCAGGAACACAGGAGATCAAGGAATTGCTCCGCTGTTTTCCAGCGCTCGCCCCTGGAAAAGCCCCACCAGCGCCAGTAGCTGACCTGATTGGATTCCCAAAGCCGATTTTCCGGCGTGACCAGGTGCTCCGGCGTGCCGAAATCGCCCTCGTCATGACCGCCGCCCGATTTGGCCAGCTGCATCGGATCCGTCGAGTAGCCCAGGCGGTTGTTGATCATGATGTCCGGCTGCAGCCGCCGCATTTCCGCAACCAGTTCCGGACTTCCCAGATCCTCGGCGCAGCGCGGCCAGACCCCGTCAAAGAAGAAGTAATCGATTTTGCCATATTGCGTCAACAACTCCCGCACCTGGTTATGAATATAGGTTTTCATAGCGGCCCAACCGGCCGGATCTTTTGCCGGACCGGCATAATAGGCGGGAATCCGGAAATCGCACCAGGAATAATATAGGCCGACCTTGAGCCCCTCGGCGCGGAACGCATCGACATATTCACGGATAAAATCCCGCCCGGGAGCTTGCTTCATGCTGGTATAATCTGTCCAGGCGCTGTCCCACAGGCAGTAGCCGTCATGATGGCGGGTTGTCATGCAGGCGTATCTCATCCCCGCCGCCCTGGCCAGTCTGGCCCAGGCTTTCGGATCATAATGCCGGGGATTCCAGGCGCAAGCCATCTGTTCATAAGCAACCGGGTCCAGGTGTTCGCGATACAGTACCTGCTCGCCTCTTCCGATCATGGAATAGGGGCCCCAGTGGATAAATAAGCCATAGCGCGATTGTGTAAACCATTGGAATTTCCGGGGAATAGTATAGTCAAAATACATCGCTGTCACTCCCTGCCTGAAAAATCATGCCGGCTCAGCCTTTATTCTGGTAAAGGTTCTATCCTAGTTTATATCATATTAACGTTGAAATACCACTCCAAAAAAAATCAGCCGGCTGCCGGCAGGCAGCAGATCAAACGCTCTTTATCGCGTTTTTTTGCGTAATCGCGTTCATGCGGTACTTTTTCGGGGTAATGCCATATTCTTGTTTAAATTTTTTAATAAAATACGCTGAACTGTTGAAACCGGTTGTTTCAGCGATCTCATCGATGTTTTTTGTAGAATTGTTCAGCAATTCCGCTGCCCGGTTCAATTTGCTCCGGTTAACATAATCGGTAAAATTAACGCCAGTTTCTTCCTTAAACAACCGGCTTAAGTAATTGGCGCTGATTTGATACAAATCAGCCAGATAATCCAGGGAAATGGATTCGCCAAGATGCTGTTCGATATACACGGTTACATCTTTGATCATCGACGAATATTTTCCGCTTGCGGTTTTATCCTGCAGCAGGAAGTAACGGTGCATCGTATCGGTCATCCATTCTTTGAACTGATCGATATTGCAGCACTCTAAGAATTCCGCGTGGATCCGCTCATAGAACAGGTCGTCCAGGCAAAGATTAGCATTGCGAACAAAACGCGAGAAGAAAAACAATAACGACAGCAAACGCTGGTTGCATTGTTGAACGGTGTATTCGCCGCTTTTACAATAGACGACCAACGTTTCGATGTCGGCTTGTGCCTGAGTCATGTCCCAGACCTTGATATGTCCTACAAAATCCTCAATAACCTGAGAAGGTATGTTCTGCGGTTCACCCTGCAAAGCCGGAATCCGATCCTCGGCCAGATAATCCCGATCGGTCATAAAGTAAAAGTATTGTTCGAGCTCCTGTGCTTTTTTATAAGCCAAACTCAACTCGCGGGCTTTGCCCACACAGTTGCTGACACACAGTTCCGGCCAGATATCGGCATAGCCATAACAGATTTGGCGTAATTCCTCCACCCAAACATTCCGATTCTCCCAGGCATCCGGGGATAGGTTGCAGACCAGAGTCAAGGAATACGAGGCGTTTTTTATACCATATAATTTGACATCTTTGTTGTGGTATTCATTATAGCCGTTCAGAAGCCCATATAAAATGTACTCCTTCTGCTCCATACGCATTTCCCGGAGCAGTATTTCCGGTATCCGCAGAAGGACCAGACAAAAAAGCGGATATTGGAATTTAATCTTTAAAAAAGCCAGTTTCTCCTGCAGTTCGTCTTCCTGCATCGACGAGGGTGTCAGCAATCCCTGGAACAGGCCGTTCCAGATCAGCGGATAGCTTTGATTCAAAGTCACCTCGAGGCTGGACGCCTTTTCCGACAGTTTATCCAGCACGGCATGAATATACGCATATTCATCCTGCGGTTTACCGCCCGGATTAACCATGGCGCCAAATTGTTTCTGCGCCGGCTCGATCAACAGTTTCAGCGGTTTATATAATCGGTTGGACAATAATCCGGACAACAACAAGCCCAGCAGGATGATGAGCAAACCGATCATCATTATTTTCTTTTGGATTAGATTGATCTTTGCATAAAATGAAGCCATAGACGCTACAGAAACCAGGATATATTTCTTTTGATAAGGGCGGGAGACGACAACCGAAGTAATACCGTCAATTTCGTGGATGGAGACTTGTTCTTTTTCACTGATAACCGGCAGTTCGCTGCTCAATAAATGATTAAAATCTATCGTCCCGCCTGTCGAGGCGATCGTCCGTCCATTTCGATCCAAAAAATAGTAGGATGTCTGCTGATTTTGGTATTCGCAGAGCATTTGCCCCAGGGCATCCGGATTCAGCCGGATTTCGAAAACGCCCCGGCATTCCGTCCCGGGCACATTGAGCGGATAAGTCCCATATAAGGCCAGGATCGGATCAGTCGTATTCGCATCAGTTATAACGGAAGGCGTATAGTTCCAGTAAAGGTTCTTGTTTTGAGCGGCGGTTTCCTGTGTCCACTGCAGGCCGTCATCTGAATGCCAGCGGTCATCCAGCCAGTTGACGCCGCTTTGAGAGGAAATAACGACGTTGGCAGCCCGGTTATAAACGGATATCGACGAAAAGATCTCCGGCGCCCGGGATAATGCCGCTTGCAGGGAGCAGTAGACCTGGTAGCAATTAACCGACTCAGCCAGCGAATGGTCCAGAAAACCCTTCAGATTCGGATATAGCACTTCATTGCCGGCCATATCCAAATAGGTGGAGCGGGCAGTCTGAAAGATCCTTTCATCGAACTGCGTTCCGATTTGCACCAACATCGACTGGCTGTCATTGCAGATCTGTTCTTCATAAGCTTTGCCGAACAAATAGGCAATGACGGCGCTTAAAGAAGTGACCAGAATAACAATGACCAAAAAAGAGTACAGGAACCTTTTGTAAACGGAAGAAATACGTTTCTTTCCGCGCATCAGCAGCAGCTCCTCAATTCAGATTTTCCAGCCGGGATGATTGGCAAAACAATTTTATGGACGGAAAAAGTATAACATGTTTGATCAAATAGTACGCCTGCGTTTTTGATAAAGTACGAAAATTCATACAATTGGAGAATCTTGCTATTTCTCAATCACTGTTTTTGGGGAATCGTTTCATAACTATAGATTCTTTCCATTGTCAGACACCGGACCGGTTGTTATGCTACAGGCAATCCAGCCGAATCATGCACAATAAAGGGGAGAATTAATTATGCAAAGTACCGTTGCAGATGAATTGTCTACCAGTCAAACAGACAATTTAGAAAATCTGCCCCAGAAAAAAACTGTCCAGCTCAGGAAAGCGCCCAAAAAAGCCGGCCTGGCGAGACAATATTGGAAAAACCGCTATCTTGTCCTGCTGCTTTTACCCGCTCTTATATACTTCTTAATATTTTGTTATGGCCCGATGTATGGCGTTCAAATCGCCTTCAAAAATTTCATATTCCGGTTAGGCATTATCGGCAGTCCCTGGGTAGGCCTCGATAATTTCAGATTACTGTTTTCCATAAAGAGTTTCGGCGAGGTGTTTCGTAACACGCTCGTCATCAGCATCTATAAATTAATTACCGGTTTTCCGGCGCCGATTATCTTTGCTATTCTATTAAATGAAATTCGCCAGGTTAAATTTAAAAAGACCGTGCAAACCATCAGCTACTTGCCCCATTTCGTTTCCTGGGTTGTTTTAGGCGGATTGTTTATTCAATTTCTTTCGCCGTCAACCGGCCCGATTAACGTTTTGCTGAAGGCCATGGGCATCGAACCGATTTATTTCCTCGCCGATACAAAATGGTTCCGCAGCGTTCTGGTTGTCACGTCCATGTGGAAAGGATTTGGCTGGGGGTCCATTGTTTATCTGGCTTCCATTACCTCGATATCGCCTCAGCTTTATGAAGCTGCCGAAATTGACGGAGCCAGCCGCCTGCGGAAAATTGTCAGCATCACCTTGCCTGAATTGACACCGGTTATCACCATCATGCTCATTTTTTCAATCGGCGGCATCGTCGGCGACGATTTTGATCAGATTTTCAATCTTTATAATGCCGCTGTCTATAGTGTCGGCGATGTTCTGGGAACTTATATATACCGTGTCGGCCTGATCGATATGAAATACAGCTTTTCTACCGCGGTGGGCCTGTTCCGGAACGTTATCTCCTTTGCCCTGGTTTTGTTCGCGAATATGGCGGCAAAACGATTCAACGAATACGGTATCTGGTAAGGAGAGAAGAATATGGCGACACTAAAACGACGCTCAAAAGGTGATCTGACCTTTGACATCATCAACAATACCCTCATGCTTATCCTTTGCATCAGCACCCTCTATCCTTTCATTTTCCTTGTCTTCCAGTCGTTGGGCAATTCGGCGACAATCAGCCTGCTGCCCCGGACTTTTGACATAACCGCGTATAAAAATGTATTGAAAAACCATTATATGTGGACCGGCTTTTACAACACCATCGTCCGGACGGTTATCGGCACAGCCCTCTCGGTTCTGGTTACGGCGGCGGCCGCCTATGCTTTGTCCAAACGCTATTTCCCCAACCGAACCTTATGGACCAGCCTGATCGTCTTCACCATGTTCTTTTCCGGCGGCCTGATCCCGGGTTACCTCCTGGTCCGCGGCCTCGGCCTTTATGACAGCATCTGGGCGATGATCCTGCCCGGCCTGTGCAGCGCCTACAATATGACCATCATGCGCAACTATTTCATGAGCCTGCCGGATAGCCTGGAAGAATCGGCGCGAATTGACGGCGCCAATGATATTCAGATCATGTTCCGGATCGTCATGCCGATATCGCTGCCGATTATCGCGACCATCGCCTTGTGGAACGCGGTCGGCCATTGGAATTCCTGGTTCGACTGCATGATCTATATTCAGGACGCCAATAAACAGGTCCTGCAGCTGATCCTGCGCCGGATCGTCGTCGAAGGCACATCGCAATACATGAGCTTCACCGGTTCTCTCGATACCGGCACCTATACCCCGGAAGCCCTCAAGGCAGCGACGACCATAGTCGCCACGCTGCCGATTATCATGGTCTATCCGTTTGTGCAAAAATACTTCGTCAAAGGTGTCATGGTCGGTTCCCTGAAGGGATAAAGCTTGATTTGAAACGCCAATGCGTTTCAATTATATTGTACTAGGAGGAAAACTATGAGAAAGCAACCCATCAAAGCTATCGCCTGCATGCTGGCCATTATGATGCTCATCGGCGTCATGACCGCCTGCAATCCTGCCAAGACGTCTGTCTCGGGCACATCAACGCCCTCGGCCGGCGGAACGACAACGACGGCCCCCGCGACAACCACAACGGCCGATCCGAACGCGCCGCAGGACAAAACCTATACCATCACCTGGATCGGACCGCAAAACAGTCCGCTCAGCAATGATCCTATCCTGATTAAAAAATGGAACGAACTCTTCAATGTCGATATTCAATTCTGGAACATCGACCCGAATTCCTGGAATGATGTCCTCGGCACAAAATTCGCCGGCGGCGACATCCCGGATCTTCTGTATGTCAATTCGGCTGCTAATTTCTCCAACTATGTCGAACAGCAGCTGCTGGCGAAAATTCCCGACGGCATGCTGGACACCTACATGCCCAAGACGATTGACGCTTTAGTCAAAGATTATGACAAAGTCCTGCTGCTCGGGCAGAAAAACGGCACGCAGTACACCATCCCGATCGGTTCCTATTCGAACAACCTCTTCCATGAACCCATCGTCTACCGCGGCGACTGGATGGAAAAAGTCGGCGTTACCGCTGCTCCGACGACGCTGGACGAATTTAAAACGTTGATGTACAAATTTACCAACGACGATCCGGACGGCAATGGCAAAAAAGACACTTTCGGCCTTTCCACATCCGGCTTGAACCTCGTCTACGGCGCTTTCGGCCTGGAGCGCAAGCAATGGAACGCTGTCGGCGGCAAACTGGTTTATTCATCGATCCAGCCGGAAATGAAAGAAGCTTTGACCATTCTGGCTCAATGGTACAAAGACGGCGTTATTGATCCGGAATTCATAACCGGTGAAAATAAAGGCGGCTACTGGGCTGTCTCCAATGCCTTTGCCGAAGGCCGTATCGGTTATTCCGGACACGGCGGTTATTACCATTGGATCCCGGATCTGGGTCCGATCAACGAATCCACCGGCAAAGCGTCTGTCTTGGCTGGAGCAAACTATGTTGAATTGCAGAAAAACAATCCCGGCGCTGAAAAGAAGCTTGTTAACGGTCTGCCGGTAACCGGCCCCAACGGCAAAAGCGGCACCGTCGGCTACGCGCTGCCTCATTCGCACTCAGTCGGTTTCGGTAAACAATTGGAACAGGAACCGGACAAAATGGCCAAGATCATGACCATGTATGAATATTGGACCGAGGATCCCGAACATTGGTTTGAAGCCCGTCTGGGCATCAAAGACGAGATGTGGCATTACAATGCCGACGGCGTGCCGGTTTCCGATTTCGCTACCTGGAAAGAAAAGAACAACAAACCGGACGAGACCCTGCCGGGCATCGGCGGCCATACCGTTATTGAACCTTTCCTGCTGACCAGCATTGATAAGATTCAGAATAAGTACACGTTCCAATGGGCTGCCGAAAACAAATATGACCAAGGCTTGATCAAGAGCGATCTGCTCATTTCACTGCCTTCCGCCAGCACCTACCAAACCGAGCTTGACAAGATGGAAGATGAAGCTTTTATCGCGATCATTACCGGAGCCAAGCCGGTCGACTACTTCGACCAGTTCGTTACCGAATATAAAGCAGCCGGTTTCGCGACTCTGGAAAAAGAAGCCAACGAATGGTGGGCAACCATGCAATAATCCAAACCTGCTCTAATCGATTATAGTCCCCTTACCTCATGGGGAAGCGCGCTCGCTTAATCGTCGGCACGCTTCCCCGCTTTGCATGAGTGGACCAGCGGACATACGCAAACCGCGCCGGCGACCGGCAATGGTTCGGTAAGTTGAGTTAAGCCGCGATCAGGATGCCAGGTCAGAAGCGCAACATCGCCGTCCTGATGGGCAACCAGAATCCGCCCGGAACCGAGCAGGACAAAATCGCGGGGAATGCCGCCGCCGGTTTTATAGACGCCGATCCGCGCCAGAAGCCCATTTCCCAGAATCCGATAAACAGCCAGGCTGTCATGGCCGCGATTGCTGACATAAACCTGTTGTCCGTCGGTCCGGATCGCCGCGCACGTATTGTCGCCCTGCCAGTTGTCCGGCAGTGTGGATAAGGTCTGCAGGCACTGAAAAGATTTATTAGCTCGCTGGAGCACACAGACGGAATTGCCCAGTTCATTGGCTAAATAGGCCTTATCCTCCGGTCCGTAAGCGATGTGGCGCGGGCCGGATCCGGGCCGGCAGTCCAGCCGGCCGGCCAATTTCAGCATGCCGCCGACCGGGTCCTGCTCATAAATCATGACCGCGTCGATACCGAGATCGATCACGCAAAGCAAATGCGTTCCCGGAATAAAAGATACTTGATGCACATGCGGGCTTTGTTGTCTGGCCGGGTTCGGTCCGTGTCCTTCATGGCCGATCAATTGAATCCGTTCGCCAATCTGATCTTCATCGACTGGAAAAACCGATAAGCTGCCGCCATGGTAATTAGCAGCATACAAGAAACGTTCGTCATCGCTTAAACAAAGGAAGCATGGACCGGCCGAGCCGGTATTCTGCCGCGACTGCAAAACCGGTTTGCCGTCTTTAATCCGGTAAGCCGCCACAGATCCCCCGTCTTCGCCCCGGACCGAATCACTGCTCACGGCATAGAGTGTTTTCTGATTACCCGACAGGATCAGATAGGTCGGATTAGGCAGCATGGCTGTATCGATCAACCGCAGCCGGTCTTCATCCAGCGAACAGGATACAATGCCCAAACCGCCTAAACGGGTTGCGGTACCAATAAAAATATTCATACTAACCGCCTCCAGCAATCATTTATACCCATCATAGCAGATGATCGCCTGAAAAGACAAAGACTTCCGCTAGGCATTTGCGTTGTCTTGACAAGCCGCCGGCAACATCGTTTAATGTAATTATTCCGGTAACAATTGAATGCGGCATATGCGAAACTCAAACCCCAGGGGGTTAAGAGAAGAAAGCGTGATGAACATGAAGAGGAAAGTCTTGTTTTGTCTTCTGACCGTTTTTTTAATCGTTTCTTTGCCATTTCAGGTTTTTGCGGCCAGAACCGGCTCAACCGCAAGTTCGGTCAAGTATGTCAGCCTGGGAGACTCCATATCTTACGGCCTGAGCGCCGACCCGATTGAGAACAGTTATGCGAACCGGTTTAGCAGCTACCTGGATAGTCAAACCGCTGATCCTTATTCATTTATCAATACCGGCGTGCCCGGCTGGAGAACCAGCGACCTGAAAGCAGCTCTTTACAGCAAAACCAGCTCCGTCAGCGTCGCTTTGAAAAATTCCCGCTATGTAACCGTCTGTATCGGGGCCAATAATCTGCTGGGGCCTATTATTCAGGCAGTTGCTTCTGCCTACGGGCTGAATCCGGATGAAGAAGCATTCCTCGCCAACCTGGAGAACGCCATTGCCGCCGATCCCGAACGCTGGCAATCCACGATGACCGCTCTATATCTATCCGCGGTATTCCCGCTGGGTTCTCTGCATCTGGCTCTGGATCAAGGCGTGGCTGCCTTTAAACGGGATTGGCCGCTGATCATCAGCACCTTAAAATACAGGGCGCCTCAGGCCAAGATTCTTGTTCTCACCGTTTACGATCCCCTGCCGGCCGGCAATCAATTCGCCGTCCTGCTGGATCCGCTGATTCTAAGCATCAACCGAACCATTAAAATTCCAGCGACGATTTACGGGTATAAAGTCGCCGATACGTTTACCTTGTTCCGCAGCAGTACCGTAAATCCGGTTAATTTCAATATAACAGCCGGCAACTTCGATCCGCACCCCAATAATGACGGTCACGAAATCATCTATGATGAACTGGTCAGATTGATTTCATGATCCGCCCCGGCTCAGCGACGTTGAATGGTATGCCAATCTGGATATTTCCAGGCGGGCGGCGTAAAATAAACGGGGTTTATCAACATCGGCCGAAAAAATAACGGTTCGGATAACACCCAGGAGGTTTTCATGCCGCCCCTTGTCTTGCTGATCAAGCCGGTATCCGGCGCCTGCAATATGCACTGCCGGTACTGTTTTTATACGGATGTCCAAGCCAACCGCGCTCATGCGTCTTTCGGCAGGATGTCTTTGGAAACCCTGGAATGTCTGGTCCAAAAAGCGATGGCCCAGGCGGACGGATCCTGTACCTTTGCGTTCCAGGGCGGCGAACCGACGCTGGCCGGACTTGATTTTTACCGGGCGCTGCTGCGCTTCCAGGCCCAATATGGCCGGTCCGGCCTGACGGTCGCCAATACCATCCAAACGAACGGTCTGGTCATCGATCGGGAATGGGCGGGCTTTCTTGCGGAAAATCATTTTCTCGTCGGCGTTTCTCTGGATGGCGGCAAGGACCTGCATGATATAAATCGTCTTGATGCCGGCCGTAAGGGAACGTTCAACCGGGTGATGCATGCCGTCCAACTGCTCCGGCAATATCAGGCCGACTTCAATATCCTGACTGTTGTCACCGCCCAAACGGCCCGCAATATCCATAAGCTATATGCTTTCTACAAAAGGAACGGCCTGACTTATCAGCAATATATCCCTTGTATCAATCCTTTTGAAAATCGGCCGGATATGCCGGCCGATCCGGCGCCGGCACAGGATTACGCCCTGACGCCGGCTTTATATGCCGAATTTTTAAAGAATCTGTTTGACCTCTGGTATAACGATTTGCTCAACAACCGATATGTGTATATCCGCTATTTTGAAAATCTGGTCGGACTGGCTGCCGGTTCTCCGCCGGAAAGCTGCGGCCTCTTAGGCCAGTGCACCCGTCAGCTGGTCGTCGAAGCCGACGGCGGCGTTTATCCGTGTGATTTTTACGTTCTCGACTCCTGCCTCTTAGGCAATCTGATTACAGACAGTTTTGCCGATATCGAGCAAAAACGTGATCAGCTCGGATTCATCGACGTATCCCGCCAGGTCGACGGCCGCTGCCTTTCCTGCGCCTGGCGCCCCCTTTGCCGCGGCGGCTGCCGCCGCGACCGGGAGCCGATGACCGGCGGCAAGCTGTCGCTCAACCGATATTGCGAGGCTTATCAGGCATTTTTCCCTTATGTTCAGCCCCGCCTGCTACAGCTGGCTCAATGGGTTTCGAAAAACGCGCGATAAAATGATTTAATCACTCAACAAAAAATCAAGGGCATTTATCTTTTTAATTCCACTATAATCAGCTTCCGGATCCTCATCCAAGGTCAGAATATATTTGGGATAATGGTCTGTTATTTTTTGCAACGGTTTCAATTCCCTGGCCAGAGTCGCATCATCACGTACCGATGCAGACACTTGATAGTAGATCGTTCCTTTGCTGTTTATAGCAACGAAATCCACTTCTTCATTCTCAACTTTTCCTACGTAGACCTTATATCCTCGACGTATCAGCTCCAAATAGATTACATTTTCCAAGATATGACCAATACCCGCATTTTTCGTGCCTAATATCATATATCTTAAACCGATGTCTACAACATAGTATTTATCTAACGTTTTTAAGTAGTTTCTACCTTTAATGTCATAGCGTTTTGTCTGGTATACGATAAAACTCTCCATTAATGCTGAAATGTATTTTTCTACTGTTTTTACATCAATTTTTCTTCCATCTGAAGTCATTGTATCACTTATTTTTTTTGTCGACATTAAGTTACCAATATTACTAAATATAAAGCGTATAACACTATCCAGCATCATAACATCGGATATTTTATTTCTTGATATAATATCTTTCAGCACAACCGTACTATAAATTCCTTGCAAGTACTCTGATATTCTATCTTCATTTTCATCAAGCATTGTTGCATACGGAAATGAACTGTATTTTAAATAATTCAAGTATTTCTTACCCAATTCTTTTCTATCACCGGTAAATTCAACATATTCTTTAAAGGATAACGGCAGCATCTTTACTTCAATGTATCTACCTGATAGTAATGTTGCAATTTCTGACGACAACATATAAGCATTAGAACCTGTTAAATATAAATCTACATTTTTTTTCAGATTCAAACTGTCTACAACTCTCGGAAAATCCTTCACATTTTGTATTTCATCGAAGAACACATAATACATCTTATTATCGATCATTTTGTCTTGAACATATGTATGCAGGATCTTTGGTTCCAGCAAATCCACATAGTTATAGTCTTCAAAATTAACCGATATAATATGATTTTTATCAATGCCATTTTCACATAAGTATTCTTGAAACATTTCCATTAAAGTTGATTTTCCACATCTTCTAATTCCGGTTACAATTTTAATAATATCTTTATCCCTAAAGTCTTTTAATATTTGCAGATATTCTTTTCGTAAAATCCATTTATTCATATCCATCATCCTTTATGTCTATTCTATCCAAAAACAATGGAATATGCAATAGTTATTGGAATGTATTCCATAAACTTTTATTTTTGGAGAGAATCCACCTGAATTTGCCTTAATCAACAAAATAAGCTGAGCGGCATCATTGGGCCATCTCAGCTTATTTGTTTCACGCTCTATATTACCTTGAAATAACTTATTTTATACGCGGACGATTTTTACATCGGCAAAGTTCAGGCTGCCGTTCAAAATGACTTTGCTTCCCTCAACAATCCTATTGTCGTCATCTTGATTGACTGCCGCGGCAAAGGTGCTGATGTGGTTCTCGACGATCCAGGATCTGGGCAGCGTCAGCACAATCCCGGAGAAATTGCCGCTGATATTGATCGTCAGACCGTCGCTGCTGATCTGGCATTGGTCGAAATAAACCTTTATCGAGGCAAAGTTGCTGGAAATATTGACTTTCTTGAGATTGTTGGCATGGACATACTTCGTATGTTCGTCAAAGCTGGCGTCAATATTGACGATTTCGTCATTCGTTAAGGTCTCTTCGTTAATCCGATCCTTATGGCTTTCCTTGAAACAAGTCTTCACGTGAGTCCCTTTTTTATGGAAAATGATCGATACGCCGATTCCCAGCACGGCAGCGGCAAGCAGCAGCAGCCAAAGATCCATATCCGGTATGCCCAGCGGGCTCCGCCATAAGTAAATGCCCAATGCCACGGCAATTGTTGTCAGGAAGAAGTGCAATTTGACCAGACTGGTCACCGCGATGCCGACAAGCAGGATACTGCCGATGATCCGGTATATATCATCATTCTTCGCGTCGAAGCCCAGGGCAGCTAAAAGCAGCATTACGCCGCAGCCGACGATCAGCAGGCCCCAAAGGATTTTACCCGTTTTCATACATAAACCTCTCATTCATTTTTCTGAACAGCTCCCGGCTGTACAGGCGCGACCCATAAACTTCCTTGTGTGACTGGCGAAACGAAATCAAGTTGACGCCGGTCAGGCTTTTTCGAATCGAAAAAACATACAGCGTACTGACAATGGCTGATCGGGATACGCGAATAAAATATCCCGGCAGCATGGATTCCAGTTCGTATAAACGCAGGCGGGCCTCGTAGGCTTGATCGGTTGTATGGGCGAAAACCCGTTCCGAATCCGTCTCGAAAAACAGGATTTCCCGCAGAGATAAATAAACCTGTTCTTCTCCTTTATAAAAAGGCGGCAGCGGGCGGGATTTCTCCGGCTGACTGATTCTCCGGATGATCGACTCGACCTCGGGCGTGGTTTCCCTGCAGTAGATCACCACTTCCTCCGGCTTGCCTTTATCGATCCGTTCTACTCGCACCTGCATGACGTTTACCTCATAAACAGATTATAGGCCGTTTTATCAGGATGAAAAGACGAATACGGCCAGTGGTCGGATTTCGCCGGTCAGTGGTTATTATTTGCCGGCGGCATCATCGGCCGGCCGGAATCTTGATCTGCCGGTTATTTATCTGCCTTCCGCGCAGATCGAGACAAAATGGCGGAACAAGCCGCTCATGTCCGGCAGATCCCCTCGCTCATCGCCGATCATTCGCTCCGGATGCCATTGAACGGCAAAAATCGGCAGAGATTCATGTTCGATCGCTTCGACAATGCCGTCGCCGGTCCGGGCTGTAACCTGAAATCCGGGCGCGCAATCACGCACGGCCTGATGATGATAAGAATTAGTCGGCGTTCTGTCGCCGATAAGCTTATTGATCAGGCTGCCCGGCGTGGTCTGGACCCAATGGGCGTTTTTTTCCCGGAGTATCTCCGTCCGATGGTCATCCGGGCTGTTCAGCTGGACGGTTATGTCCTGCCAAAGCGTCCCGCCGGCGGCGACATTAATGGTCTGGATGCCGCGGCATATCCCGAAAATCGGTTTCTTCCGGCTGGCAAAAGCCTGATAAAGCCTGATTTCCATATCATCCAGATTCCGGTCGAATACAACCGTTTCCGTTAAGGTTTTCTGGCCATATCGGATCGGTTCGATATCGATACCGCCGGTAAAAATAATCCCGTCGGCCAAACGGGCATAATCCTCCGGATCGCCCCCGGCGCCCAATATGGGAACGCCGCCGGCCCGGCTTATCGCTTGGGCATAACTGGATTTCAAACAATAAATAACGCCGTCGCCAAAGCGATCGGCATCTGCTTTATACTTCTGAGTCAACAAAATAACTGGTTTCATGATCGCTTTCACCTGTTGTCCCGATTCATTCGCGTCAGGGTTTGCGGTTGGGCAAACCAGATAAGCTCTGCTTCCGGCGGATCAAAACCGGTAATAGAAAATCCGGCTGCCGCGCCTTTTTTAAAAGGCAAAGTCAATCCGCACAATTGCTGGCTCCAAAGGCCGAGATACGGTTCATGGCCGACCACCAGCACCGTATCCGACGGTTTCACAGCCGCCAGCGTTTCGAGCAAGTCCGCAAAAGTACCCTCGCTGATAAATTCATGATAATCAATTTCGGGCGTGTTAAATATTCCGGCCACAATATCTGCCGTTTGCGCCGCGCGGTCCAGCCGGCTGGACCAGATCAGCATCTGATCGGTCTTTTCGATAAAAAATCGAAGGCTGGGCATGGATTTTTGAAGTTTTTTCCTGCCTTCAGCCGTCAAAGCTCTTTTCGCATCCAGTGACGGATCGCCCCGCTCTTCAGCTTTTCCATGGCGAATCAATACGAGTTCCATATTATTCCTCCTGTCGAACCTGCAGCTTACTGCATTCTAAAATCCAGATGGACCGGCGGTGTGCGTTCCCGCTTTGCCTGCTCGAGCAGAGGATCGCCGGGCCGGCCGGTTCCGCCCTGTTTCATGGCATATAGGCGAAACCAAAGATCGGTCAGCTTGACTTCGCCCTCACGCACATCGCTCAGCTCTATTTTATCATTAAGCATACGCTCAGCTTCAGCAATAGCACCGGTATCCAACAACGCTTCGATCAGGACCACCTTCAGGCGTCCCAGTTTACGGACTGCGGCCGGCAGTGTCCGATAGACCTGAATGACCTCTTGAGGCCGGCCGGCCTTGCTTAAGGATATTAGTGCTTCTTTGGCGATATTGCGTTCAGGAAGCATGCGGACAGCCTGTTTCAACAATTCGGCCGCTTCTTGTTCATTACCGGCCATCTGCCGGATCACCGCTTTACAACGCAGCGCCCACGGATTAGCGGAGCAATCCAGCGATTGGCTAAAGGCTTCATCCGCCTCACGCAATTTCCCTGCGTACACCCGAGTGACCGCATACTGGTAATAGCCAAACCAATGACGGCTGCCGCCCTCGCGGATCGTGTCGCCGAGTAGAGTCTCCCACTCCGGTCCTATCTGATAACTGCCCGGTTCCTTCAAGGGATCCGGACAGGGCAAGCTTCGTTCGCGAGCCAGCTGTAACCAGATTCTTTCCTGAATGCCAAGGTGACGTCTCGGAAAACGCAAACCGCCGTCGTGAAATTTCTCTTGCAGTAAGGCTTGCTGGACATGAGCCCAGCCGGCGCCGGCAAAGATGATCTGTCCGGAATGGCCGCCGAGGCCTTGTTCGGCTGCTGCCAGCATTTTATCCACATCAGCGCGCGGGCAGGTCTTCTCCAGGGCATTTCCCAGAGACTCGGCCGCGGCTCGCCAGTCTGTACCCTGTACCAGCGCGGCATCGGCCGTTATCGGTCCATATGTTTCCATCCAGCTGATAACCTGGCCGCTTTTCATCGGCAAATGCTCCAGCTGCGTATGCGCCAGCCCGGCTTGTATCTCCAGATAAGCGCTGCCTGGTTTGGACAAAAAGGCCTGCCAGTTGCGGCCGCCTGTCCCCATGCCCCAGACAAACAATTTACGGCCCTGCAGCACATCGGTCGAAGACTGGACAAAGCCATATCCATCGCCGCCAACTGCTGAGATCCATCGCCGTTGTCCCCGGGGCAGATCAAAAAAGAAATCCATGGCTTGCGGCAGCCCGGTCGTCCGGCTGATATCCCAAAGAAGAGTTCCTGATAAGCCCTTGCTGTTTTTAAGCTTTTCAGCCTCCACGATCATATAGGGGACGCCGACTTTCGCCAGTTTACCGCCATAACCATAACGGAAAGCTTTATCCGCCGGCACGACGACACGGACATCTTCCCGTTCATCAACGGCCATATTGCTCCACCAATAGACCGCGGTATCCGTATCGGCTGTATTGTCGATGCGTACCCGAACATATAGATGATGAGCGTCGTCCGGCAGTATGGCTTCAACCCGATAAACCAGGCGGCGTATCCGTTCATATTGATACATGCGCAGGACCGGCGTACCATCTGCCAGCGACAGCGTCTCGACAAACATTTTATCTACAGTAAACGGTGAATGACCGATGATGCCGATATTCCATTCCACACCGCCGGAAATCCAGGCATTGCGAAGCGCCAAGTTGCACGGTTGAAACACGGGATTGCAGTGCAGCAATTCATGGCTGGTCGTTTTATCGATCAGCGACCATAGCCGGCCGCCTAGTTCCGGCAGAAAAACAGCGCGGATATACCGGTTTTCCAACACCGCAGCCTTCCAGATTCGAGGTTTTTTAATCCGGTTATAACCATCTTGGATCAGATAAGGTAAAATGCCATTTACATGGCCCCAGCCCATATACCGGGCTTCATCCGCCGTGACCGTTTTTTCATCGATAACAATCGACGCATGTTGATCCCCTGAATTCCGAATATCCGGCAAAGGATTTGGCTTGCCCAGCGAAGCAGAGGGCATTTCATAGTCGCAAAAAACCAAACTGGACATGATTTCTATCTCCTTATTTTCAATCATATCTCCATGCAGATTGTGCCAGCGATCGGCTGAAGGCGGCGTAAACGGCATTGTGCAGAAGCTTTCGGAATCGGATGATTCCGATATTGTCGCGGGTCGGATGCACGCGGTTGGTCAGCAGAACAACATAAAGGCCGCTGCCGGGATCCACAACTAGACTGGTGCCGGTGAATCCGGTATGCCCGATTGATCGCGCCGGAAACAAATCGCCCATGAAATTGCCCTCGCCGCCGGCCAGCTTAAAGCCGAGGCCGCGATTTTCCGTCATGCCCGGCGTATGATTGGCGGCTGCCAAAGCAAACATCGCCGTACTCAGATAAGGGGTGCCGTTCGGCAGCCTGCCGCCCGAAGCCAGCATCCGGGCAAACAAGGCAATATCATCCAGCGTGCTGAAAACGCCCGCATTGGCGGAAATACCGTTCAGGAACCGAGCATTCTCATCGTGGACAATTCCCCGCAAATATTGTCCGGTTTCCCGGTTCCGCTCCGTCGGCGCTATATCGTCCCCGGCCTTTGGATGATAGGTTGTCCGTTTCATGCCGAGCGGACCGAAAACCAGGCTTTCAGCCAGTTGATCGAGCGGCCGGCCGCCGATCTGCTCAAGGATTTTACCCAGAAGGATATAACCCATGCAGGAATAAACCGTCATCTGTCCCGGACAGGCAGCCAGCGGCTGCGCCAGGATCACATCGGCGGCCCGCGACGGATCATCCGTCAGATCGGCCAGATGGAAATGCGCCGGAATCCCGCTCGTATGAGTCATCAGCTGAAAAACCGTGATATCGGATTTATCGGGCGGAGCCTGAAAGAAGCTGCCGACTGAATCAGTCAGGCAAAGCTTGCCTGCTTCGATCATTTGAAAAGCAATCATCGTCGTCGCCAGCACTTTGGACATACTGGCCATATCGAATAAGGTTTCCGGCCGGGCGGCGCCATATGCTTCACGAACCAGGGTTTGACCGCCGACGCCTACAGCAACAGCGGCAGAAGGGTATGTGCCGTCTTCCGCGCCTTGTTGCACCATCTGGCGGACAATAACAAAAGGATCATTAAATTCGGACATACGAATTCCTTCTTTCATGGTCCTGTCTATCCTCATTATAGACGACTTTACTTTCTCTGGGCTAAGAGAAACATAAATATTTTTATGCCGGACAAGCCATAATCTTGCATTTATATTGCCGGATATAATAAAATACGAATGTGGAGGCTATATGCAAAATCTTAATCAAGTCAATGAAGCTTATGATGAATCTTTTAAGATAATCCTGCAGGATTGCCGGCTGCCTGAGCCTATAGTCCGGATGTTTTTTCACTCCTTTGGATCTGCCCGAAGCGCCGCCTGGCATATAGAATCCGGAGCTATTATCTTTACCGTCGTGGATCATCCGGTGTTCACAGCCAGGATCATCCTTACTAAAGCCGTTTTTTCCATGGGCAGTCTCAAACCAGACGCATCCTTGATCCATGTCGAAGTTGAAAAATCCATGACCGGTTATGGTTTTTCTTTTCTGCAAACAAGCGGCAGCGACAAAGAGGAAATTAAGCTGATTTGTCAAAACATAACCGGCGAAATTAACCTTTGGGATTATCGCCGCGCCTGCCCGCTCTTTAATCAGAATAGTCTTCTGAACAAGCTTTACAACCTGTCCGGCGCCATCATCCTGAAAACGGAAATTCTGGGCGATGAATTTCTCAATGATCAGGAGAAGGATCTGCAGCCGATTGCCCGGTATGTCGAGGAAACGACCCGCAACGATCAAGCCGACGCCAAGTCGAAAGCTTGCGCCGTCCGGCTTGATCACACCGGATTGGACAGGCTTCTGCAGCTTGCTCAAGAAACCAAAAGTCCCGATATCCCGCCAATTCTGCAGGATATCGGAGCGGCTCAAACCGGGCAGGCGCAGAAAGCGGCGTTTAAACGGCTCAGATCCGCCTTTACCCAAGCTCAGAACGAAGCCTTCGTGATCGCTTTGATCGATCGATTCGGGGCCGGCGCTGCACCGTACAAGAATAAATATGAGACGTTTGTTCCTTTATTGCGGCAAGTTCAGATTGCCGAACTGGTCACTCATGTGATGAAAAGCCGCGGATTTACCGGCAAGTATCCTAATTTCCGCCAGGAATCCGAGCTTAACGGCTTCCATGTTCTCTTGAAGAACGAGATGCCTCACTTCCACTATCATGAGCGGAGTATGAACGCCGCAGTTTATTGTAGGGAATCCGTATCCCGAAACCATATTCATCTCGATTTTATTTGTTCAACGGTTTTTCTCAGGGACAATGAACGGGATAAGCGCGATCAAATAAGATCGGAAACCGCTTTTTTCAATGATTACGTGAAGGGAAAACGATATGGCCGGATTTTGTCCTTTACGTCGGGCAGTTCTTATGAT
This sequence comes from Clostridiaceae bacterium, assembly GCA_034927345.1. Classification (GTDB taxonomy): domain Bacteria; phylum Bacillota; class Clostridia; order Saccharofermentanales; family UBA5734; genus JAYFQE01. Next base: position 134,962 of record JAYFQE010000015.1, on the reverse strand, counting down.
TCTTATAATTTGTACGAAGAAATAAACAAAAAGGTGCCGGCTTACGCCACGGCGGCAGCCAAGATGGCTTTGCAGGCCAGATTGGATAAAAATGAACGGGCTTTCCAGGCTTCTTCCGGTTCCCTGGCATGGGCGATGCCCTTGTTCTGCCTGGCGACCGGGCTGGTTCTGGGCTTATTCATGACTGCAGGCCTGGTTGTCCTTGCTTTTCTTCTAGGCCTGCTGATCACCGGCAATTTCCAGGACACCTTAAAGGAAGTAGCCTTATTATCCGATTATGCCGTCAAAATATGCTTTATCGGCGGCGGCGGTGCTTATGGGTTAATCCTGTGCCTGCTGATTGTCTGGAGTAAAAACGCGACCGGAAATAACGAATAACCGCAACATACCGGACGGCATTTCTGCGCGGTCTGAATCAACAGGTTATCTTTGTGTGCGGCTCGCTGGCGATCAGGGGCACCAGCATTTCTTCTTCGCATAATCCGGCATGATGGCCTTTAAAAGGCGTTCGCGGCCGATTGAACAAGCTCCGGTAGCGCAGGATGGTCTGCCCGGTGCCGCAAGCCAGATAATCGCCGAGGAAGTCATCGATTTTCCGATGAGGAGTGCCCGACCCGAAAAGGCCGCGTTCCAGCACTTCCCGGTGCGGCATCAGCAGGAAGCAGTCGCCCAGACGCTCCTGGAAAAGCGATTCGAAACGGGTGATCGCGCTGGGTTTGACAAAGAGGGACGCAGCTCTGACCTCCAGAGAAGGCGGCAAAATCAGGCAGTCCATCAGATCCGGGATATCATCCAGAAAAACTTCGCGGGTTATTTCCACTTGTCCGTGATCAGCCGTTATGATCATCAGCGTGTCGTCGAGGCCGCTGTCCAGCCGAGTCAGGAATTGGTCCATCGTTTCAAGCTCCTGCCGGACTTCCGGACTATAGGGCCCTTCCCGGTGCATCAGGGTATCCGGCTCATACCAATAGCCCAGAATCAGCCGACGGCCGGGTTCCCGGCAAAAAGCCCCGACTTTGTCAACAAAATCAGCAAAATGGCTGACGCCATTTTCCGCAAAAGGCGGCAGCACTCGGCGGCATTGAACGCTATTCTCATCTGAACTGTCCTTTGAACGTTCGATTTTTGCCACCACATCTTCAAAAGGCAGCAGACTTTGCGCCGGCGAAGGTTCTATCGTTATTCCGGCGAAACTATCGCGATCGAGAAACAGATCGACAATCCGGCCATATTCCTTGAACCAGGCGTTCCAGCCGATCCATCCATGCTCGAGCGGCGACAATCCTGTCAGAAGGGAGGTCGTCGCAGCCGTTGTCGTGCAAGGGTATACCGATGAAAGATCCGTCAGATAATGCCGCCGCAAAAAGCTCTCCGGCGGACTCAGCCGATGCAGACATGCGCTGCCCAAGCCGTCCAGAATCAGCAGCACAATATTCTTACACGGCAGAGTCAGCAGTTTATCAACCTGTTCAAGCCCCGGATGCGGCGTGAGGATGCCAAAATGATGCAGCAGTGAGGATGCCACGCCGAGTATACTGTTTTCATAATCCGGAAATACAATCTTCATGTGAACCTCCTTTGCAGCTCCAGGGGGTACTTTTATATTATATACCGTAACCGGCAGTTGTAGATTGAATTGTGTGAATGTGTGTGTTACTATGCCTTTGCGAGGAGATGAGTGTGTTTGTTTGCGAATGAACGTTATGCCTTGATTCTTGACCGCATCCAGGCCAAAGGTTCCGTGACCGCATACGAATTAGCGGAACAATTAGGGACGTCGACTGAAACCGTGAGGCGCGACTTATTGTTTTTAGAAAAACAAAATCGGTTGCAGCGGGTTCACGGCGGCGCGGTCGCTCTAAACAATATGAAGAAGTTTTCCGACATGTCGCAGCGATTGCAGGAAAACAAACAACAAAAGGAACAAATGGCGCAGACAGCCGCCAAACTGGTCAAAGAAGGCGATGTTCTGGCGATCGACGCCGGCAGTACGGCGATCGAATTTGTTCGGGTCTTAAAAGACCGCTTCAGAAATTTAACGATTATCACCCATTCCGGCCAGAATTATGAAGTGCTGAAAGCGGTTGAAGGATTTCGCATTATTCTTGTCGGCGGCGAATATTTACAGACCGAAGATTTTTTTTACGGTTATATAACTTTGGATACGATACAAAAATTGCATGTATCCACTTACTTTCTTTTCCCTTCGGCCATTAGCCTGAAATATGGCATCGCCGATTTTATCGCCGAAGGCATACCCATCCAAAAAGCATATCTGGGCATCGCCGACCGGGTTGTCGTCATGGCGGACAGTTCGAAATACGAAAAAACCGCGTTGTTGAAAATCAGCGACATGAACAACGCTTATCTGTATGTCACCAGCAGCGACCTGGACGATAGCATCAGCCGTCTTTATCAAAATAACGGCTTGACCCTTTATAAAAACGAGAAAGATCTGACACCGGCCTTAAACCCCTCAGCGGGTATCGAAGCCGCCGTAAAGTGAAAGGGTTGCAATCGGTTATGACCAGAAAAATAACAGCTCGCAAAGGTATCCTGTCTTTATCAATCCTCAGTTTTGCGGTCTACTTCACCAGCTACCTGACTCGCATCAACTACGGAGCCATGATTGCGGAAATCGTCCAGTCCGAGGGGATCTTGAAATCTTCGGCGTCGCTCGTTACGACAGCCAGTTTTATTTCTTACGGCGTCGGGCAATTGATCAGCGGTTATATCGGCGACCGCATCAATCCTCGATGGCTGATCTTCGGCGGGCTCGCCGCGACATCGGTTTTGAACCTGTTTTTGCCGGCCGCCGGAACCGTTGAAATCATGACGTCAATCTGGTTTTTTAATGGTTTTGCTCAGGCGATGATCTGGCCGCCGCTTGTCAAAATTCTGTCCGGATATCTATGTCCCGATGATTTTCAGAAAGCTTGCGTGACGGTAACCATCGCCGGCTCCGCCGGAACCATTTTTATTTACCTTCTTTCGCCGCTTTGTATATCCCTGTCCGGCTGGCGGCTCGTCTTCTGGGTTGCCGGAGCCACAGGCCTGGCGATTTCGGCTCTTTGGCTTTGGGGCATAGGTAAAATTGACCGTTATGCTCATGAAAATACAACCGTGACCGGAACGCTTCCCGGAAAAGAATCCGGACAAGCCGCGCCGGCCTTCAACCGTTCGATAAAAAGCCTGATTTTGCCGTCCGGCCTTCTCTTCATTATTCTGGGCATCGTCCTGCAGGGCATCCTGCGTGACGGCGTAACGACTTGGATGCCTTCATATCTTAACGAAACGTTTTGGCTGGGCAGTTCGGTTTCAATTTTATCCACGGTGATCCTGCCTGTTTTCAGCATCTTTGCCATTAAATTCACTTCATTTGTTCAGCGGAAATTTTTTACCAATGAATTATCCTGCGCCGCGCTCTTTTTCTTAATCGGCAGCATTGCTTCAGCCGCTTTGGCCGCTTTTTATGCCTCCGGCCTGGTAACTTCGATGATTTTAACGGCTATCATCACCGGTTGTATGCACGGTGTAAACCTGATTCTTATCTGCATGGTGCCGGGGCGCTTTGAGCAGACCGGAAAAGTGGCTTTTATATCCGGCTTTCTGAATTTTTTCACCTATCTTGGCAGTGCCTTGTCCACCTACGGCATCGCCCGGTTTTCCGAAAATTTCGGCTGGCGGCCGACGATAATGGGCTGGGCCGGCATCGCGCTGCTGGGATCGCTGACTTGCGGTTTCTGTATCAGCAGATGGCGCAGCTTCTGCTGCGGGACGACGCCGCGCAAAATCCGGAGCGCCGCCGCGGAAGCCTTTCTCTCATGGGTACATCGAATCATTTGATTTCGTCAGCTTCGCCTTGATCATAACGATTCCCGCGCGGGGAACGATAATCGCCTGATGCACATTGACGGCTTGTTTAAAGGGCGTTACCACTTTGGGATTTTCAAAGGTGTTGTGCGCATGGTAATCTTCATGGACCAGCACGTCCATTTCCGCGTCGGCGTCCAAAGATCCGCCGACGGGCTCCAATTCGACAACCGCGTCATCTTCGGCAGAAAGATTGGCGATGCTGATGAAAGTAAACCCTTCCTTGACCGAGGCGGAAACCGACAAGGTATTGATCCCCTCGATTTGTTGATCGCCATAGGTCAACGTACGGACCGCCGCCGCGTTTTGATGTACTTGATACATGTCAAACACATGATAAGTCGGCGTTACAATACAATGATCGCCTGACGTAAGAAAAAGGCAGTGCAGATTATTGACTAATTGCGCGACATTCGCCATCTGGATTTTGTCGCAATGATTATTGAAAACATTCAGGGTCTGTGCCGTAACCATCGCGTCTCTCATGGTGCTCTGCTGTTCAAACAGATTGCGGCCTTTGCTCGGGCCTGAACCGTTCGGATGCCAGCAGCCCCATTCGTCAATAACCAGCCTCCCGTATTGCTCCATGCCATAACCCTGGATAATGTGCCAGTGGCGTAAAAGGATTTCCTCAATGCGCGCCGACCGGCGCAGCATTTCATACCACTCCTTCCTGGTAAAGCGAACCGGATCGCCGGCGCTGCCGCAATAATAATGCATAGAATAACCGGCCATGTGCTTTTCCGAGGCAGAAAAAACCTCCATGAATTTTTGTGTCCAATTATAATCGTCGCCGTTCGGACCGCAGGCAAATAATTTCGCTTCCGAGGCTACATTGGACATGAGCTCCGAGTACTTCCTGTATTCATGCGCATAAATATCAGGAGCCATGTTGCCGCCGCCGCCCCAATTCTCGTTGCCGACACCCCAGTAAGGAATTGAAAAAGGCTCGGCATGACCGTTCTTTTCCCGTTCACAAGCCAGCGATGTTGTTCCTTGCGGTGATAAACAGTAATCCATCCATTTTCGGGCTTCCAGCGGCGGCAAAGAAGAAAGGTTAACGGCAAAATAAGGTTTGGCGCCAACCAAGCTGCAGAATTCCGCAAATTCATGGGTGCCGACTTCATTGGTTTCATAGCGATTGTCATAGGCTGTCCACCAGTTGATCCGTCTGGGCCTGTTTTCGCCGATTCCATCGCGCCAGTCGTATGTTTCAGAATAACAACCGCCCGGCCAGCGTACAACCGGCGGGTTAATTTTATTAAATCGATTGATTAACTCCTTGCGAAATCCATGAATATTCGCTATAGGGGAATCCTTCCCAACCCAAAGGCCATCATAAAATACGCCGCCGATATGTTCAGTAAAATGGCCGTATATCTCTGGTTTAATCACACCGATGACATCAGGATACATTAAGCATATCTTCTTCATGGCCGGCCTCCATCTGCTCCTGTTTAATGCGATAAATTTAATTATAGTATATCATAGAGTCCCGATTATGCGGGTGACTTTTTCCCTTTGTGATATAATCGTAGCAGCTGTAGATATTTTTTAAGGCCTGACAGGATAAAGAGCCCTAATATAAATAAAGGGATGGTGCCTGCACATGACTTTACGTTATAAACATCAGCTTAAAGGCTTGAATTCCATCAGTCTAAAGAAGAAGCTCATTACGATTTACATCGCGGCTGTTTTCATTCCGATCTGCATCATTTGTTTCTTCTTGACAAAACAAATGGCCAATATGGCTATGGCCAATTATCAGGATTCTGCTGCCGCATCATTGGCTCAGCTGGAAAATAATTATGTTAATATTCTAAGCAATTATAATACGATTATGGATAATTTCATCAATGATTATTCGATCATGCGTTATATCTCAACAGATTATCAGCTGCCCGATGATGCCGTTGAAGATTTTAAAAGAGACATCAGTCAATATGTCCGCAGAATGTACGGTAATTACAATATGAAATTCCGCGTTTTTTCAGCTAATTCAAGCATCTATTTTTCTGAGGAAATGAACAACTCCATTGCTGATCTGGAAAAAGAAAACTGGTATCTCGGTCATTTCGGCAACCAGATCACCTGGACCAGCGCCAGAACGATCAAAGGGCGCTACAGCGGTCATTATATCGGATGTTATCGATTTATTCCGCATGAAAGTACTTCTATTTCGAGCAATAGCGTCATCGCTGTTTTTTTCGACGAAGCTCAATTCTATTCCTTGATATCGACAGAGCAAAATTTCAATAACATTGTTTTCCTGTGCGATCAAACCGGCAAAATCATATCCACGACCGAACGTGAATTGCTTTTCCAATCCATTGATCAAGTTAATTTCATTCAGGGTACGGTCACGGAGCGTTTAGACAACAACCAGATTATCAATTACAACGGCAAAAAATATTTTTGCTCCGAAAGCAGCCTGATGGCGGTCGGCGGTACAAATTCGCAGTGGACCATCATTAATTTAAAGCCTGCGGATAAGCTCTTCAATACCATAAAAACGACGTATCTGGCCGGCAGTTTATTGGGGTTAATCTGCGTTCTGTTATCCATTTTACTTGTCAGCTATATTACAGGCAATCTATCCTCTCGTATTGAATCATTTTTAAAAAACATGAAAGAAGTCTGGAACAGCAATTTCGCGAAGCAAGTCGAGGTTACCGGGACCGATGAGATCGGGCATATTGAAACCGGATTTAATGAACTGGCTGATAAAACCTATAAACTGATCAATGAAGTGTATCTGGCCAACCTGAAGGTCAAGGGAATCGAACTAACCAATAATAAATTGCAAGCTGAAAAGGCGCATGCCCAGCTTTTGTCATTAAGACGCCAGATTAATCCGCATTATCTGTTTAATACGCTTGAGACTATCCGCATGAATATTCTTTTAGAAGGCGACCGAAAAAACGCATATATATTAGGTCTGTTTGCCGAGTCGTTTCGCGCCTGTATTGAAGATGACGGAGAAGAATATCCGCTTTCCCAAGAAATCGAATTCATCGAGAAATACTTTGAAATACAACGGTACCGCTTTCGTGAGAAAATCGATTTCTCCGTTCATGTCCCTGATGAATTGATGAATTGCCTGATTCCCAAGCAGATCATTCAACCGTTAACTGAGAACGCTTTGTACCACGGCATTGAGCTCAAAGGCACCGGCGGATGCGTCAGTCTGACCGCCGTCGCCTGTGCCGGCGTCCTGGCGATCACCATTGCCGACGACGGCGTCGGTATCGAAAAAAATCTGCTGGTCCGCCTGCAGCATCAGCTTGAATATGAGGATGCGACCGGTTATTCTGGTCATGGCGATCGAATCGCCTTACGCAATGTCAACAGCAGACTAAAGCTTCAATTTGGATCACAATATGGCTTACAGCTTAGCAGTAATGAAGGGCAAGGCACTCATGTGATGATCAGGCTGCCGGAAAAACATCTTGAAGGAGAATAAGCATGGACTATTATCAGGCCTTGATTGTCGATGACGAACCGGCTATCCGCGAGGGACTGGCCGTTTATATCGACTGGCATGCCAACGGATTTCATATTGCCGGGACAGCCGCCAACGGCGAAGAAGCATTGGTTATTCTGCAAAATATACCTGTCGATCTGGTAATTACCGATGTTCGCATGCCCAAAATGGATGGCATATGTTTATGTAAAACGATCAGATCCCTTCACCTGGCTGTTCACGTTGTCATATTAAGCGGATTTCGGGATTTTGAATATGCTCAGGCCGCTTTGGAATTTAATGTCATGCGTTATATTCTAAAGCCCATCAACGAGCAACAGCTGTTGGAAACCCTTAAATCTTTAAAGGATGAATTGGACGCCGATAGTAAAAAGAAAGAAATTCTGCTGGAAAGCACGAAAATAATCCGCGACAACTTTATCCGCCGGCTGTTGAACGGCGATGCCCCGGACGAAGATGAACTGAAAGATCAAGGGGTCATGATAAAAGGTCACTGCTATTTGTGTCTTGGTTTTAATGATAAATTGTTCATGGAAACGAATCCCCAAATCCGGCAGGATAAAATTGTCGGTCAAATTAACAACATGCTCCCCTATACATGCGAGACTTATAGTTATTTTGAGGGCAAGTATTATTTTCTCCTGATATCCTTTAGCAGCAGGCCCGATCTAAGTATCATTGCCGATAACCTGAAACAATTGTCCATGCCCGGACAGGAAATTATTGTCAGCAATATTGCCGAACAGCTTGAGCATATTCCTGTGATTTATCAAGCGGTTAAGCGGGTTATGCAAAATAAGCCGGCTGACAAAAAGCAAGAGGGTATTTATGTCATCACTGATACGCCCTATAAAAGTAATATCCTGGAGCCAATCATTCAATATATTGAAAAAAATTACCAGAACAAAATCAGCTTGAAACAGCTTGCCGATAAATACTATTTGAATCCGGCCTATCTGGGAAGACTTTTTAAGAAGTATACAAATCTCAGCTTTAATGATTTTCTAGAAAATTGCCGAATCGAAGCCGCGACCCGGCTGCTGCAGGATCCTTCCCGGTTGATTTCAGAAATCGCCAATGATTGCGGTTATAATGACTACGATTATTTTGGCCTTACTTTCAAAAGAAAAACCGGTTTTACCCCCAGCGATTATCGTTCCAGGTATATCCGGAAAACATCTCATGAATCATCAGCTCGATCGAAAACAATTTAAAGGTTTCTTACATAAAATACACTTCCGGTCATAAAACAGAGAAAGTGCAATTTGTCCGGTTTCCCTGTGCAAATATACAGGTATGCTGTCTGTAAATGCCTTATATACTGAACATATGGCAGTTCAGTTCCTTTTTATCTGGTCGATTCATGATAAAAAACGTCTAGGAGGGTGTTTTAATGATCAAACAAAGGTTTAGAAAGTGGTTGAGCATTACTCTTTCTGTAGGTCTCGTAGCCGGTTTTTGCTTGGGCTGTAATACAACCGCGCAAACCGGACAGCAAACGACCAGTCCGACATCCACAGCCAAGGCCACCGATACCCAGACAGGAACAAACCAAACACAATCAGAATATGTGATCCAGATTCTTACCGGCCCCAAACAAGTCGTCAAACGGAGTGATGAAACGCCGGTTGGCAAAGTCATAAAAGATAAATTCAATGTCGTATTTGAATACTTGCCGTTAACCGGCGATGCGATCGAAAAGGAAACGCTCATGCTGTCAACCGGAGATTATCCGGAAGTAACCCGGCTCGAAAATAACCTGATGTACAGTAAATATGTAGAAGCCGGCGCAGCGATATGCCTTGATGACTATATTGCTGATTCAACCAACTTTTCCGAAGTCTTCAAAGAACAGCTGCCATATTGGCGTCTCTCTACGACTGACGGGAAAATTTATAAATGGGAACGTTCAGTGCCGCAAGATATCGATGTGGCCGGCGACTATCTGGATATCGGCGTACGTACCGACGCGCTGGAAGCCCAAGGATGGCCGAATCTTGTTTCAGAAGACGATTGGTTTAATTTTCTGAAGCAGGCTTTGGTTGACTTCCCAGAGACCAACGGTCAGCCGACCATCGGCATCACTTTCCCGATGGGCGAGTCCTGGGGACCTTCATTAACAACCGAATTTATTGAAAAGGGCGGTATCACCAACGATCAGGCTACGAATGACGCCGTGCTCTGGAATCAGGTTGACCAATGTTGGGAAGCTGCCTGGACCAACCGCGATTTTATCCAGAATTTACGGTGGTTCAACCGGCTTTACCTCAACGGCCTGCTGGATAAGGAATGCTTTACCGACACATCACAGCAGAGTACGGAAAAAGGAAACAACGCTCAAGCTATCGCTTTCTGGTACATCTACGGTTTCGGCACCGGTGCAAACGCTCAGCTTATTGCGGCCGGACATCCGGAGATGCAGTATATCCATCAGCCTATCCGCAGCAATGACCAGGTGAAAGCCGGCCTCAAACGGCAATCGCGTCTGGAAACAACCCGCCCGTTTGACACCTATGTGATTACCAAGAATTGCAAAGACCCCGCTCGCTTTTTTAGTCTCCTAGACTGGTCGCTGTCCGAGGAAGGTCAGATTCTTCTGCAAAGCGGTATAGAAGGCCAGCATTATCTTATTAATGATAAGGGCGAGCGTGAACCTACGGAAGAATTTACTAAAGGAATCATGAGCGACCCCGAATATACAGAAACCGCCGGATTAAACTCCGGAGATGTTCTGGGTCTCACACAATCACAGGATTCTAAAGGGATCTCCTATGATCTGCAGAAGGAAATAAAATATAAAGACCAGTTGTTTCTGACCGATCGTCAGAAAGAAGCCTTGAAAAAACTAGGATGGGAATCCTCGATGGATTATTGGAAAAAGACATCGGTAGCAGCGCCGACAGGATTAGCCGGAACCTGCTCTCTTGACCCAAATTCCGATATATCCAAATTGAATGAAAAATTTATCAGCTGGAGAGCATCAGCCGGTACAAAACTGATCACAGCGACTGATTTCGATGCGACGTTGGCCGAACTGAATACCGAGTATGAAAAAATGGACATTCAGAAGGTTGTCGATGAATACAACCGTATTCTTAACGTCAATAAACAGAATCTGGCCAAATACCTGCCCTAATTGCAGCATGCCCAAAGAAGGAAAGGGGAAAGCGTACAGCAATTCCCTTTCCTTCTGCATAATCCATGAATCTGTCAAATTCGTCGAAATAATTTCATAAACAGTAAGGCTTGCAATATATCGGAAAAACCAGGGGGTAATTTAATGGATTCCCATCATCTGCGTCATCATAAAAATTCAGATCTCATTGTCAATACAATTCTGGCGAAAAAGGAACTGTACTTCATGGCCTTGCCTGGTTTGCTGATTATTCTTGTTTTCACCTATATACCCATTTTCGGTTGGTATATGGCTTTTTCAAATTACCAACTGGGAAAGAGTATCTGGGACGCCCAATTTATCGGCTTAAAATACTTTAAAGAGTTTTTCATCGACAGTACAGAAGCTTTGTCCGTTATCCGCAATACACTGGTCATGAACATATCGACCTTGGTTTTAAGCTTGTTTTCGGCTCTGGCTTTTGCGATTTTACTGCAGGAACTGAGAAATCACCGTTTTATGAAAGTCATTCAAACCGTGTCGTTTTTCCCTTATTTCATGTCCTGGGTTATCCTTTATGCCGTCATTTATTCCCTGATATCAGTCACGAACGGCGCTTTCAATACGACGCTGCTTAAATTGGGCTGGATCTCGGAAGCTAAAAACATTCTCGGCGATTCCCGTTATTCCTGGCTTTTGATCATCTGTGTCAACATTTGGAATGGCCTTGGATATAATAGCGTTATATTCATATCCGCCATAGCAGGCATCGGCAGCGAGCAATATGAATCGGCGCAAATTGACGGCGCCAATCGGTTCCAGAAAATCCTGTATATTACCGTTCCGAATCTTGTACCCACGCTTGTTGTGTTGTTGATCATCAATACCGGTTATGTTTTCAATTCAGGTTTGGATCAGTACTTTATTTTCACCAATACCCTGAACATCTCCACCATGGAAGTTCTGGATTATTATATCTACCGTTATGGCATGAAATTGATGAATTACTCCTATGCCACGGCAGCCGGGATCATCAAGACATTTATCAGTATCATCCTTATATTCATTGTAAACGGCCTAGCAAAAAAATATAGCGACAAATCAATATTTTAACCAGGAGAGGAACGCCATGGCAATCCGAAAACCCCCGGTCACACTGTTTGATATATTCAATGTATTTATTATGATACTCGTCTTTGTAATGATGGTTTATCCTTTCTGGTATGTAATCTGCTATTCATTAAGCGATCCTTCTCAAACCGGCGGCGGCTTGATTCTGTGGCCGCGCGGCATGAATGCAGATGCCTATGTCCAGTGTTTCCGTAATCAGGACATTTTAAATGGTTTTGTCATTTCTATTGCCAGAACCATCATCGGCCCGTTTGCCATGCTGCTGGTTTCATCCATGCTGGCTTATGTCTTAACCAAAAATGACCTGTTGGGAATCAAGAAAATCCGTAAATTCTGTCTTTTCAGCATGTACCTCAGCGGCGGCTTATTGCCCACATATATGGTTATCAACTCATTGAGACTGACCAATTCGTTCTGGGTATACATTATACCGGGTATGACCAATGTGTTTTTTATCCTGCTCATCCGGGCATACATTGAAAGCATACCTGCCGGGCTCGAAGAATCAGCATTATTAGATGGAGCTGGATATTTTAAAATATACCTGAAGATTATCACGCCTCTTTGCATGCCTGTTCTGGCTGCCGTCCTGCTCTATTCTGCTGTAGGACAATGGAACGCTTATGTCGATACGCAGCTCTATAACTACAGAAACCCGGGACTCTATCCTCTGCAGTATATTCTGTATAATTATATGGTTTCCTATACGCCGACCAAGCAAAGCCTGACCACCCGGAACGGCCGGATCGTGCAGCCACAGACGCTTAAGATGGCCATTACCGTCATAACCAGTGTACCTATTGTCATGCTTTATCCTTTCCTGCAGAAGTACTTTGTTTCAGGCTTATTGGTCGGAGCGGTTAAAGCATAGTTCTGAGTCAACAAGGAGGATGCAAATGAAAAAGGTAAAAGTCGGTGTGTTTGGCGCTTATCGGGGACAGACCATGATCAATATTATGGCTCGCCATCCGGACGCAGAACTGGTGGCCATCTGTGATAAATTCCAGCCGGCGCTTGATCGATGTAAAGAAATCGCTGATAAAACCAATTCTCATATAACCTACTACAATAACTTTGAAGATTTTTTTAATCATGACATGGATGCTGTCGTATTGGCCAATTACGCCAATGAACACGAACCGTTTGCCGCGAGAATGCTGCGTTCCGGCCGCCATGTCGTCAGCGAGGTGCTTCCCTGTGAAACCTTGGCGCAAGCCGTCGACCTGACGGAGGCGGTTGAAGAGAGCGGCAAAATATACGCTTATGCCGAAAATTATTGTTACTTTGCCGCTACACAAGAGATGAAACGAGTTTACCAAAGCGGCGCTATCGGAACCTTTATGCATGGCGAAGGGGAATATGTCCACGATTGTGAACGAATCTGGGCCGATATTACATATGGTGAAAAGAATCATTGGCGAAATAGGCTTTATTCTACTTTCTATTGCACCCATAGCTTTGGGCCGCTTATTACGATTACCGGAACCCGGCCGATCCGGGTCGTCGGGTTTGAAACGCCAAATGTTGAAAACATGGCGGCCCGCGGTTTTCGCGGCGGTACTTCAGGATTGATTGTGGCTCAAATGGATAATGGCGCGACAGTTAAGAGTTTAAATGGCTATTTGAAGCGAGAGCCGGCTTCGATCTGGTATTCTGTTTACGGTAAAAAAGGAATGATGGAATCTGATCGTTGGCAGGACGGCGTGGCAAAAGTCTATTTATACCAGGAAGACAATCCCCTGTCGGACACTCAGATCGGCTACCAGCCCAAAGCGAAAGTTGATACCCCCTTATCCCGATTGATCTCCTCCCATGGCGGGGGTGATTTCTATACCATGCATTACTTCATTCAAAAGATCCTCGGACAGCCTGACGGCCAGGAATGCATCGATGTCTACCAGGCGCTGGATATGAGCTTGCCGGGCATCTTGGCTTATCGCTCAATTTGCAGCGGAAATATACCGATTGAAGTCCCCGATTTTCGTAATAAACAGGTCCGTGAGCAGTATCGTCATGATCATTGGTGTACAAATCCTGAAATCGCAGGGGATCAATTGGCCCCGTTTTGTTCAACCAGTAACGGCGATATTCCGGATTCTACCTATGAAGCCGTACGGCAAGAATGGCTGAGACACCAGAACAGCGGCGGTTAACCGAAAATCGGTCTCGCTACATTTTATGGGATGAAATAAAAACAATCGGGTAGGACCCGGCTATTAGCTAACCGGGAGACAACCCAAAGCACTTTACGTACCGATCGGTATCCGGCGCTTCCAAAGATTACAGGTTAAGTTGCAGCGTCGCATTCCATCATTCACGCTCTCTCCCGGTCAATACCGACCTTTTTCAGGTTGTCGAATGCTTTGTGCCACATCCTGTTCGTGCTCCTCGGGCCAGAACTTTGCCGCTGGCTTCCTTCAGATTCCACCTCGCGATAGACATCCTTGCCTTGAACTAATGGCTGGTCGCTACATACCCCCATAACGGACTATCACCGTCAAGTGAAGCGCCTTGCGTGGCGCACATAGTAAAGACCAGTTGGGAGTTTAACTCCTACCTGATCTTTTCCCTTTTTTGGCGAAGAGTATCAAATCATTTCTGCGGACAATTCATTTATACGTTATTGCAGTTGCGGCCTAGACAATATTAAAATCCCGACTCATCTAGAGATGGCTGGCGGCATCCTTAAATTGGCTTTAATTTTGCCAAGGATATGGACTACGGCACTACGGCACGAGCTTAAAGATATTGACTCGCAATAAAATACGTTTTATTATATTTGTAATCAATGATGTCAAACAAATCGTGAAATCGTGAGATGTAACCTCGTCATCGCGTACAGAAATAAATGTAATGAATGTGCAGAACCATAGAATATTCGATAGAAATAAGATTTCTTCGATCTTGTGATACAAATTCCTATCAACATCCGGTGTAATGCTAAGGGGTTCCTCTCAAAAAAACCGATTTACAATAATGAAAAGCAACAATATGATTTGATGGAAGACTATGTGGGCTATATAGAATCAAAGGAATCAATAAATGCATATGACACGAACCTAGATAATGTACCCTTATATAATCATATCGATTTGCTCCACAGTACGAATGATTCTAGGATTTATCTTGGTAGAGATTCAGGATTTTATTCAATATACCCGAATACAAGGCATGATCTGGCAAAAGTAATTTTATCAGTGTTTCCAACAGATGCGATTCGTGAAACGCCAGACAAATCAGGAGCATATGCTATATATGATACTGATATTGGTGTGAGACTATATTTATTTTTTTCAAAAGAAAAGAATAACTATGCGACAATCGATGGTTTTCCGGTTATTATGCAAAAGAAGCTGGCATTTAAAGATTTTGAAGCTTTTAGAACAGGTGATAGTATCAAACTCGTCGGGGAGATAGATCCAATTATTTCGCAGTATATCCAATTTTTTGATACGGGATCTGATGAAGCGTTAAAAGGCTACATTGAAAAAGGTGTAGGACCAACTTCAATCCATTTACTTAAAGATGGCATACTCAAAATTGAATATACGCGTAACGCGGAAGATGATTATGTTATAACAAAAATTGTATATAGTGAAGACTTCATTTTGGATGGCATAGATGGTAAAACAAACTACCAGATATCAGAATCAGATTATGTAAAGTGACATCAACACAGGCTTAAAGATGCAGACTGGTTATTTTTGGCTTGGTGTTATTTATTATCGCTAGATTCGTATTATAATAACATAAATAAGCCGGAAAAAATTCAAGGAGGAAGTTGGCATGTTGAAAATTGGTCTGGTCGGCTGTGGCGGCATGGGTACGATGCACAGCAGCTGTTATCAGGAATTAAAAGATTACGCAGCCGTTGCAGCGGTTTCTGATGTGAATCCTGATACCGCAAAAACGATAGCCGATCGGTTCGGTGCAGCAGTCTTTGCTACCGCAGATGAATTAATTGCCCATGCCGATATCGATGCTGTGGATATCTGCCTGCCAACCTATCTCCATACGCAGTATATTTTACAGGCCATGAAGCGTAATCTGGCCGTTATGGTTGAAAAACCGGTCTGCATCAACGAGGAAGAAGCCCAGCTGCTCCTGCAAACACAGAAAGAAACCGGTTCGCAGGTCATGGTAGGCCATGTCATGCGCTACTGGGATGAATATGCCTGGTTGAAGCGCGTTTTCGATACGAAACAATATGGGGCTATCGAATCGGCATCTTTTAAAAGAGCATGTGCCCGGCCCCGGCAAAAATGGTGGGGCAAGCAGGAATTCAGCGGCGGCGATCCTCTGGATCTGCACATCCATGATGTCGATTATATCCGTTACCTGCTGGGTGAGCCCGAGAAGATAACCACGGCGGCCGCCAGGGATGACCAGGGGCAAATCAGGCATATCTTTTCAACATTTGAATACGGCAATGTCGTCGCGGCCGCGGAAGGCTGCGGCGATTATCCCGAAGGGTTCCCCTTTATGATGAATTTTATCGTGAAATTTGAACAGGCAACCGCTGTCTTTAATTCTTCTGCCGTTCCTGCGCTGGTGGTTTATACAAAGAGCGACGGTAAAATCATACCGCCCATTGAACATGCACTTAACAATAAGCTTGATCATAACTTGAATGGACAATTAAACATTACCGATATGAGCGCTTATTATAATGAATTGAAATATTTCGTCAAAAGTCTTGCCGACGGTACGCCATTTGCCATTTCTCCGCTAACGGAGGCGATCCGGTCCGCACGGCTGGTTTGGCAGGAAATCCGATTATGCCGCATGGAGCCGCCGGTACGCCCGGAGGCTTGACCGACCGGTCATTGACAGGACTGGCGCGGCAATCCGTATCCTACCACCTTGACAAGGCGGATATGACATGGAATGATAGAGAGCGTAATGTTTCATTTCGCCAAAGCTTGAGGTTGCGGGGTTATTTTAGTTGACTAAAGACAATATCAATCCTTCGGTTAAATTCCATTTTTCTACGGCGAATTGGTCTGAACCGAGAGTATATGACCATATTTCTGTCTTCGAAGCCGGAGATCTCAGCTGTAAGGCCGATTATCACCTGGAGAGTCAGGTGCAGTTAAGCTACGGCCTCTACTGTGTCTTGTCCGGCAGCGGCTGGTTTTCCGCCGATAATCGCCGCTGTGCCGTTCAAACCGGTCATGTGGTCATCAGTCTGCCGCAGCAGGTGGTTTCCGGCGGAGCGGATCCATTGAATCCTTTCCGCTTTGCTTATCTGAAATTTTCGTTCAACTATCATCGTAACCAGGCTAGTCCCTTCGACCATATCCAGAAAATGCTGCAGAAAACCGAGACGCTGGTCCGGCCGGATCAATCCGGCATCATCCCGCCGTTCAAGCTGCTTCTGCAGGAGCTGCTTTCAGAAAGCGATTATTCAGATATTTTAATAACCGCTTATCTGAATCAACTATTGGTTCTAGTTTATCGAAATTTTTGTTTAAACTGGGAAAACAACTATACTGTCGGTTCCAAGATGGAAGGAAATAAAGCGATTATCCGCAGTATCATTTCATACCTGGATGATCATATCCTCAACATCATCGATTTAACGCAGGTTGCCAAGGCATTAGGCTATAGCTACTCTTATCTGTCACATATTTTTTCTGAAGAAACCGGCCTAACCCTGCAGGCTTATTATTCAAATAAAAAGATCGAGAAGGCCGCACAGTTGCTTGTAGCCAGAGATCTTAACATTACCAAAATTGCTGAAGTGTTGAATTATCAGTCCATTCATTCGTTCAGTAAGGCATTTAAGAAAATAATGGGGCTTTCGCCTGCGCAG
Source organism: Clostridiaceae bacterium (assembly GCA_034927345.1). Classification (GTDB taxonomy): domain Bacteria; phylum Bacillota; class Clostridia; order Saccharofermentanales; family UBA5734; genus JAYFQE01. The sequence continues at coordinate 117,544 of JAYFQE010000015.1, read as the reverse complement.
TATCAAGCCCGCGAAAGACAAACACAGCAAGAAAGGACACCAAAAGAACAAACAGGAATAAATGAATACCCTTAAGCGTATGATATAATATCCCATAAATCGAGTGAATTGCTTGATTTTAACAACTCATGAATGTCGTTTCTATTTCCAACAAGTTGTTAAGATATAATCAGATTGGACGTTGACGTAATAAGCGTGGAAACGATGGAGGGAACAGGTATGAAAATATGTGTCAGCATATGGAGTGTTCAGGAGGATTTTTATGCCAATAGAATCGACACGCTGAAATTTATCAATACCATGCGGCTCTGGCCGATTGATGGCATCGAATTGCTGGACTATTTCTTTAAAAGCGAAGTTGAAGTCGAACAAGCCATCCGTTTACTTCAGGCGGAAAAAATACCGGTCGCCGCTTTTTCTATCGAGGTCGATTTTACCGCCGACGGGCCGGCGGAATTCAAGGCTCAGATTCAATATGTCAAAGATTCCATCGATTTGACGAACCGTTTTGGCGCAAAACTGCTGCGGGTTCTAAATGGCAGCACCAAGGCGGGTTTGACACAAAGCCGCAGCGAAGCGTTTATAGAAGCCGGTTTGCGAAGCTGCCTCGATTACGCGGCAGACAAGGGCGTAACGCTGGTTCTGGAGAATTCCGGGGTCCTGCTGGGAACGTCGCAAAAGCTCAAAAATATGGTCTCGCTCATTCATTCGCCAAACCTGAAAGCTAACGCAGATATCATCAGTTTTCTGTTACAGCGGGAGGATCCGGTAAAAGCTGTCGGCAATTTGCGAAATATGCTGGGATATGTTCACTTGAATGACATCCGACGTATTAAAAAGCCAAACGGAAGACTCATGATTACCGCGGAAGATAATACTTTATATCAGGGTACTGTTCTGGGCGAAGGAGAGGCCGATTTCCCGGCCATTATCCGACAGCTGCGTGAAATCGGCTATGATGGATATCTTTGCATAGAATATGAAGGCGTCGGCTCCTGTCTGGCCGAAACCAGAGCCAGTGTTGATTATATAAGAAGGATAGCCGAATTATAATTTTTCACAATTAAAACAGCAAGAATTGAACACCCCTCAGCGAATCTTAACAAAGACAGGCTGTTATCAGGATGGTAGGATTACGGTAAACAAGGACTTCAATGACGAAGCCGAAAATTCGTAGTTTACTCAAATGATAAAACAGCATGAAGGGGTGATTTCTTGGACGGCAAGTCACGGAATTTGCTTTTTCCCCGGAAGGTCCCGGCGAGCAAAACCGGCTGTAAACGATTCTTAAGATTTATATGGCGGGATAAATTTTTATGGCTGCTTGTGCTGCCGGGCATTGTTTACTATCTTATTTTTATCTATGCGCCGATGTTTGGCTTGGTTATTTCATTTGAAAATTATTCGCCGCTGCGCGGTCTACTCGGCGGGCCGTGGGTCGGGTTTAAGTGGTTTGAGCAATTTTTCAGCAGCCCTTTTTTCGGCCGGCTGATGCGCAATACCATCTTGCTTAATGTCTTTAGTTTGCTTTGGGGCTTCCCCGCGCCGATCATTTTCGCGTTAATGATCAATGAAGTCCGCAGCAGGCCGTATAAAAAAATTGCGCAAACAATCAGTTATTTGCCGCACTTTATTTCAACTGTGGTCATCGTGGGTATTTTGTCCAATCTGCTTAGTCCCAACGACGGTTTAATTAACCTGTTCATTAAAGCGATCGGCGGCGAATCCATCAATTTCCTGGGCCAACCGGAGTGGTTCCGCACGATCTACATCGCCTCCGGCATCTGGACGGATCTCGGCTGGAGCTGCATCATTTATCTGGCGGCGATTGCCGGCATTGATTCATCGCTCTATGAAGCGGCAACGGTTGACGGCGCCAATAAATTCAAACAGATTTTCCATATTACCATTCCCGGCATCATGCCGACCGTCATCATTTTGTTGATTATGAGTCTGGGCGGCATGTTCAGCGTCGGATATGAAAAAATCATCTTGCTTTATAATACCAATACCTATGAAACAGCCGACGTCATCAATACCTATGTCTACCGCCGCGGCGTCGTCAACGCGGAGTACAGCTTTGGTACCGCTGCCGGCTTGTTCCAGTCCGTCATCAACTTTGCTCTGGTTATTATCGTGAATAAAATCAGTAAAAAACTGAGTGAAGTCAGTCTTTGGTAGGAGGTTCCTGAATGAGCAGTCGGCTATCCAAAGGCGAGCGTGCCTTTTACCTGATTAATAACGCCTTGGTTTTTATCATTGTCCTGTGTACGCTATATCCTTTCATTTACATTTTAAGCGCATCGTTCAGCGATCCCTATGCCGTTGTCCGCGGCGAAGTAATATTTTTCCCGAAAGGCTGGACGCTGGAGGCTTATCAGAATGTCTTTTCCACGAATGAATTATGGTGGTCATACGCCAATACCCTTTGGTATGTCGTGGTCGGAACTTTCTTTAACGTCATTCTGACTTCGATGATGGCTTATCCGCTTTCCCGGCGAAATTTCTACGGCCGGACCGCTGTCAATTTGTTTATCGCAGTTACTTTGTTTTTTACAGCCCCGCTGGTTCCGACCTTCCTGGTCGTCAAGAGCATGGGACTGATCGACAGCATGTGGGCTTTGGTTATTCCTACGGCCATCGATACCTTCTATGTCATCATCATGCGTTCATTTTTCTCCGAGCTGCCGGAAAGCCTGATCGAAGCCGCGAAAATCGACGGCTGTAATGATTTGCAGATTCTGGGGAAAATCGTCATCCGCCTTTCCGGCCCGGTCATCGCCGTTATGGTGCTATTCTACGCCGTTTTCCATTGGAACAGCTATTTCAGCGCCTTGCTTTATTTAAACGATGAAAAAAAATATCCCCTGCAAATGATCCTGCGTAAAATTCTGATCGGTCTGGACGCCAACAGCATGGCGGGCGGCGCTTATGACCGCAAAGATCTGGTAACCATGAGCGTCCGTTTCGCTACCATCATTGTTTCTACCGTACCGATTCTCTGCATTTATCCTTTCCTGCAAAAGTACTTTGTCAAGGGCATTATGGTCGGCGCCATAAAGGGTTGATGAACGGATCGGACGACAGAATATATAGACCTCGATTTACCAAGAAGTCATGATTCAAAGGAGGCAAAAAGATGAACATGAAAAAGGTAGGGGTTCTGGTACTGATTTTTGCGCTTTGCTTAAGTCTGGCAGCCTGTGCGGGCAGTCCGACGACCGGTTCGACAGCCGGGAGTTCAACCGCCGCGGGTACATCAGGCACAGCAGGCACAACAGCCGCCGCAGCGACAAACGGCACGATCACCGCGGAGCCTCTGACATTGCAGTTCCTGTGCTACAACTGGGGTGACATCGCTTATAGCAACGACATGCCGGTATTTCAGGAATTGGAAAAACGGACGAACATCCATTTGGAATGGCAGCTTTTGCCAGCCGAGGATAATCTTACAAAACTAAACCTCATTATGTCGACATCCGATAAGCTGCCGGATCTGATCAGTTATTCCGGCTTCGGCGATGAAAAGAAAAATTTCGACCGCTTCGCATCTCAGGGTCTCTTAACCCCTTTGGATGATTTGATCGAGCAAAACGCGCCGAATATCAAAAACTTCCTCACCAATCCGCCTTATGAAATTCCAAATCTGAAAGCCGAATTGACCTCTTCCGACGGCAAGCTTTACAGTCTGCCCAATGTGACACAGGTCAACACCGGTGAAATCTTCGCCATTCGCCAGGATTGGCTGGACAAACTGAATCTTAAAGCTCCCGAAACCACCGATGACCTTTACACGGTTCTGAAAGCCTTCAAGGATCAGAATGCCGACGGTTCCGGCGATACCATTCCTTTCGTGCCGGATAGCGGACTTAAAGACCTGACCATCCTGATGAACGCTTTCGGTTCGCACGAAGATCTCTATGTCGATGCTAAAGACGGTACGATTAAATACGGTCCGTTGGAAGCAGCCTACAAAGAAGGACTTGCTTACTGCAACAAATTATACGCTGAAGGACTTATCGACAAAGATTATGTCAATGCCAACAATTCGGAGGCTTTCCGCGCCAAGATCGCCAAGAATCAAGCCGGCTTGATCTATGCCTGGCCGATGAGCGGTTTAGGCTATGGCAACACAACCGTGGCTAATCTCAATCCGTCATACAAGTATGTTTCCATGCTGCCGGTCAAAGGCCCCAACGGCGACCGTTATAAAGAACGCCCGCAGGCGATGGTTGCGCCGAGAACCGTTATCAGCTCAACCAACGAGCATAAAGTTGAAACCATCAAGTATCTGGACTATCTCTTCTCTGAAGAAGGCAGTATCCTGATGAATTACGGTGTCGAAGACAAAGACTATACGCTGGACAGCAGCGGTAAGCCGCAATTCACCGATTATGTCCTGAAGAATTCAGATGGCAAGGATCCCGCGACCGTACGCGGTGAAGAAGGCATGCAGATCGGCCTGCCCTTCGTCGCCACACTGGCATGCGAATCTCAGGCCGCTACCGACGCAGCCATCAAAAATGCCTGGACGACTTATGTAGAAAGCGGCGTCCTTTACCCGGCCTTCCCGAATGTTCCTCTGGATGAAGCCGTCCTCAGCGACATCAGCGGCATCATCACCGATATCCAGACCTATGTTCAGGAACAATCCAACGATTTTATCATGGGCGACCGTTCGCTCGATGAATTCGACGCTTTTGTAACCGCCGTTAAAGGCATGGGCATCGACAATGTTCTGGAAGCTTATAATACGGCCTATGCGAAATACAAGGCATACAACAATTAACCAACCTCATAGGGCAAACTGAATACGGTAAGAAAACACCTCATTCCCAAAGAAGTCTTTGGGAATGAGGTGTTTTAGCCTACAATAACCATAAAGACAACGAGCATCGTTTAAAAGGATATCGACTGCCAAAAAATTACAGCGACTTTTTTTCCATCTCCTCAATGCCGAGGCTCTCGGTATGGGGAATATCGTGCCAGACCGCGTTGCGGTAAAAAAAGATGAAAATATTGATCGCTGCCCAGGAAACCAGAAAAATGGGAAAGGTCAGCACCGATTTCCAGGCGCCGGTCCAGCTTTTTTTCTCCAGAATCAAAACCAGCCAGGCAAAAAGCGCCACGGATAGGTACCCGCCCGCCATCGCGACGGCGAAGGTTCCCGGAAGGCTGGTCCAGCTATGGGCGATAGCGGCGTCGACAAAGATCAGTATAAACCAGCATAAACTGGTCACCCCGGTAATGGCTACGCCCAGGCTGTAAAGCAGGGCGTCGAAGATCCGCGGTTTTCCGGAACGGAAGGCCCGGAACAGGCGCGGCGTGCTGATCGTCAGGATCTGGAAACTGCCCAGAGACCAGCGGTAACGCTGTTTAAGCGATTGCAGAAAGGTCAGGGGCTGTTCATCATAAAAAACAGCATCAGGCGCAAAAGCGATAAAATGGCCGTCGGCGATACTGTTGAGCGTAAATTCAATATCCTCGCAGACGGAATAAGTATGCCAGCCGCGGCCTCCCAGCACCGACAAGGCAAACATGAATCCGGTGCCGCCGACGGAACAGCAAGGCAGATTGAGCCTGGCCCGCGGGATGTAGAAACAGCGGGTCTGCATAAGCCAAAACAGGCTGCTGCAGCCGGAGATCCAGGAACTGGACGGATTCTTGCCCATGCGGAAACCGGTGGCGACAGGATGACCGGCATTCAGCTGCCGATTCATGGCCGCCAAAAATTCTTTATCGACGACATTATCCGCGTCAAAAATGATACAGGCTTCATAGCGGTCGGCATATTGGCCGAGGAATTGTTCGAAAAACCAGTTCAGGGCATAACCCTTGCCCTTATGAGCCGGATCGAAGCGTTCATAGACGATGGCGCCGCCGGCTTTGGCGACGGCGGCGGTCCGGTCTGTACAATTATCAGCCGTAACAAAAATATCAAAAGCCTCCGGCGGATAATTCTGCTTATGCAGGCTGTCCAACAGCTGGCCGATGACGCTTTCCTCATTTTTAGCGCAAATCAAAACGGCAAACCGGTTCGTCTTGTCCGCAGCCGGACGCGGCGGCTTAAACGAACCGAACATATGAAGCGATATATAGGCTTGATAAAGGCCATAAACGCCGCTCACGGCCATGACAACAACACAGAACCAATGGAGTATTTCAAGCATTAAATTCATCATTCTCCTGCAATTCAGTTGATTTTAACAAGGGTTCCAGATGAAACAAGGTTGGCGCCAGGCCAAGTTCGCGGATCTGGCAATGGACATAACGGATATAGTGATGGCGGTCCTTGATCGGAATCGAATTTTTCTGCAACGTGATCTCGAGCAGCAGCTGGGCTTCGACCGTTCGCAGGAAATTGCGGTACGGTTTGTCCCAGGCTTCCCAGAGGTTTTCTTTCCAGATAAATTGACGAATGATATCGACAGCTTTTAAAAAATCGACGATATTCTTGACGCCAAAATTGCCGGTTATGCCCGACTTGCGCAGGCAGTAATGGTAATAGGGTTTATGGGTGATCGCGACTCGTCTCGCTTTGATCAAAACTCTTGACGTTGTCGCAATATCCTCATAATAAATCGAAGGATAAGCAATGCCGGTCTCAGTAAACAGCTCTCTCCGGTACAGTTTATTCCAGGCGAAGACCGGAATTTTTAACAGTTTTAAGGAAACCTGCGCCGCTTCGTCGCCGGACATGTTCGTTTCCAGGGTCATCAAACGAAAGGGGATTTCAATGCCATTAGAAAAATCGAGAAAAAAATTGCATACGGCAACGTCGGCTTTTTCGTTTTCTGCGATCTCAACCAGACTGCTGACAAAGTCAGGTTCGATAAAGTCGTCGGAATCGATCAGTGCCAGATACTTGCCCCTGGCGCCGGCGATACCGGCGTTCCGGGCGGCGCCAAGGCCTTGGTTCTCTTGCCATATGGACCGGATAAAAGGCCATTTCTCCTCATAACGCCGAATGATCGCCCCGCAGCCGTCCGGCGAGCCGTCATTGACCAAAATGACTTCGAGCGGATGGTAGTGCTGCCCGACGATCGAATCCAGACAACGTTCCAAATATTGTTCAACTTTATAAATCGGAACAACCACGCTTACCAGCGGATTTGCCATTCAAGCCAGCCACCTTGCATCAGTTCTTTTCATCTATTATGCCGGTTCCTGGCGGCGGATTCAAGTATGATGTTATTTTCCCCATGATTTGGCTGATTTTCAAGCTTTTTTCAGTTGATTCGGCATTGTTTGCCGTTGACAAATCCCATATAATGAAGACCGGCATTGAAGAGAGGGAGCGTTATGCTGCTGGGAATACAATTCAGTTGGAGCCTGTTTTTTATCGATGTGCTGGTCTATGCCGCAGTCCAGACGCTTCGTATCGGGACCGATATGCTTTTACCGCGACGCTGGATCAATCCGGACAGCCCATACTACAAATCCTGGCGATGGGAACAGGACGGGGCCGTTTACCAGAAATATTTCAACATCCGGCGATGGAAAGACAAGCTGCCGGCTGTCAACAGTCTGAATAACTTTTCCAAGAAAAGCCTGAAAAACGCTTCGCCGGAATATCTGCGGCAATTCATGATCGAGACTTGCCGCGGCGAATCGCATCATGTTCGTTCAATTATCGAGACCCTCCTGTTTGCCATCTGGAATCCGCCGCTGTTGTTTTGTGTGATTCTTATTTTAAGCTATTTTGGGCATATGCCCTTTATCATCATCCAGCGCTACAATCGCCCGCGGCTTCGCAAAATGCTGGCGCGGCTGGAAACCTGAAAGCGCCGGGATTCCCTTGTCAGAAGCCTTCGTTTTCAACGGCAGCCGGCAGCGGCGCTTTTTCGTCTGCCATTTTTTTACAAATATCGATAAACGATTGAGCCGAAGGCGTCAGAAATTTGTTTTTGTGATGTATGATATTGAATACTCGATGCAAACTGATGTTTACCAATTTCAACAAGGCGATTTTCCCTTTCGAAGGGACGGTTTGCGCAAAACGCAAAGGGATCACAGCGATGCCCAGATTATTGGCCGCCGCGTTGATTAACGCTGTCGTGCTGGTGCTTTCCCAGGCCGGTTCGATGCTGACGCCCAGCGATGCCATGACATGGTCGAATAAATCCCGGGTGCCGCTGCCCGGTTCCCGCAGCATGACTTTTTCCTGACGCAGCTCATCCAGCGTAATTTTGCCGGTGGCGCTTAGTTTATGCCGCGGCGAACAGATCACAGCCAGTTCATCCGACATGAAGCTGTCGACCGCCAGGTATGGCGACTGGGATACGCCTTCAATCAAAGCCAGATCCAGATCGTTGCCCAGAACTTTCTGAATAATGACATCGGAGCTGTCGATAAAAACCTTAAGCTGAACCTGAGGCCAGACCGCTGAAAAGGCTTTGACATAATCCGGCATCAGCAAAGCGCCGATGGTGATGCTGGAACCGACGCGCAAGCGGCCCAGAGCGTCTGCATTCCGGATATTCTGCTCCATATCGTCAAACAAGGCCAGAATGTGCGAGGCATAATTCAAGAGCGTTTCGCCGGTGCCGGTCAGGGAAAGCCGCTGTGAAATCCGGTCAAACAGGTGAACGCCATAATATTGCTCCAGCTCTTTGATCGCCAGGCTGACCGCCGGCTGCGACATATGCAGGCGGGCGGCCGCCGAGGTCGTATTCAGGGTTTTGCAGACTTCGACAAAAATCCGCAGGTGTCTTCGCGTCATGCCGGATCCTCATATCATTTTACTTATGATTATGATTAAAACATATTATTTTCATTATTGTTTGTCAAGGTCTAGAATGGAGTCGGGAAATCGGAGGCCGACATGATCATGATGAAGAAAGATCTGCCTTTTTACCGCCAGCTGTTTACCGCCATGTTCAAGCTAAGCGCTTTTACCTTCGGCGGCGGCTATGTCATCATTCCGCTGATGCGAAAGAAATTTGTGGCCGAACGCCATTGGATTGACGAACAGGAGATGCTGGACCTGACTGCCATAGCCCAGTCCTCGCCTGGCGCCATCGCGGTCAACGCCTCCATACTGGTCGGTTACCGGCTGGCCGGCCTGCCGGGTTCTTTGGTCGCCGTTTTGGGAACCGTGTTGCCGCCCTTCTTGGTCTTGTCTTTTATATCGATGTTTTATACGCAGTTTCGCGACAATGTCCTGGTCGGTAAATTTTTAAAGGGTATGCAAGCCGGCGTCGTTGCCGTCATTGCCGATGCGGTTTTCGTCATGGGCAGAGACATCGTCCGTCAGAAAGAGGTCGTCTCCATAGCCGTGATGGCCGCAGCTTTTTTCGCTTCCTGGTTTTTCCATTTTCCCGTCGTGCTGATCATCCTGGCCGGCGGCCTTTTAGGCACCGCCGCCGCGTTGGTCCGCAGCCGCCGACGGGCGGCCGGGGTGTCCCGATGATTTTACTCGCGCTGTTCTGGAGTTTCATCCAAATCGGTCTCTTCAGCATTGGCGGCGGCTATGCGGCCATGCCGCTCATTCAGCATCAGATCGTCGAACTGCACCGCTGGCTGAGCTTGTCTGAATTCGCCGATGTCATGACGGTCTCGCAGATGACGCCGGGCCCGATCGCCATCAACTCGGCGACGTTTGTCGGGCTGCGCATAGCAGGCTGGGGCGGCGCTCTGGCGGCAACCTTTGGCTGCGTGCTCCCGTCTTTCATCATTGTTTTGTTTTTAGCGGTTCTTTATTACCGGTATCGGAATCTGACCTGGATGCAAAATACCTTAAGCGGCCTGCGGCCGACTGTCGTCGCTTTGATTGCTTCCGCCGGTCTTTCGCTGCTGGTTCTGGCTTTTTGGAACGGCCGTCCCGCATCGGCGGATCCTTCGTCGATCGATTTTGTATCTGTCGCCCTCGCGGCCGTCAGCCTGATCATTCTGCGGGTCAAAAAAACCGATCCGGTCTGGGTCATGCTCGGAGCCGGCTTCGCCGGGCTGTTCCTTTGCTAAAGCAAACGCCGGCGAGGCGGCCGGCAGCTTGAAAAATCCTGAAACAGTTCATGGATCGTCACGCGAACATCACATGGACACCCTACAATGGTTTTGAAAAGAAGAGAAAGGTTGATAGCCACATGAAAAATTTCTTTCAAAAACCATTTCGTTGGGCAATCCTTTATGCGCTTGTCCTGACGTGTTTCACGGCTTATGTTTTACTGGACACCTTTGTCATACCGCGGGCAGGCATTCCGGTCAGCGCCCTTTCCGCAAGTAACGGCACATCGGCCGCGACCGCCGCAGGAGGCGCGACAACAGCCGCGTCCGCCGGCGCCGTTTCCGCCTCCGAACCGGCCGCGTCCGCTTCCGGGCAAACAGGCGGCGCAACGAGCTCGCCGGTTATTACCAGCACCTCGTACCAGGATGATCAGATCCAGATCACCATCGACACGGTCTATAAAAACAATACCACGATTTATATCGCGGATATTCAGCTTGCCAGCCTTGAATATCTGAAAACTGCCTTTGCCCAAAACACCTACGGCCGCAACATCAAGGAAACGACATCCGCCATGGCCGAAGACAATAACGCTCTGTTCGCCATAAACGGCGATTATTATGGGTTCCGCGATTACGGCTTCGTCCTCCGCAACGGCATCCTATATCGCGATACAGCCCGTAAATCCGGCAGCGACGAAGCGCTGCTCATTGACAGCCAGGGGAATTTCTCCATCATCAGCGAAAGTGAGACAAGCGCCGCCAGTCTGGCTGATGCCGGCGCCTGGCAGATCTTTTCCTTCGGGCCGGCCCTGATCAATAACGGCGAGATAACCGTCACCACCAACAGCGAAGTCGGCCAGTCGATGTCCAGCAACCCCCGCACAGCCATCGGCCAGGTCTCTGCCCTGCATTATATTTTTATTGTGTCTGACGGCCGGACCAGCGAAAGCGCCGGTTTGTCGCTGCTCGAGCTGGCGCAGGTATTTCAGGAGCGAGGCTGTACCGTGGCCTATAATCTCGACGGCGGCGGTTCTTCGACTATGTGGTTCAACGGCCGGGTCATCAACAATCCAACCGACGGCCGGTCTTCGTCCGAGAGGAGTGTGAGCGACATTGTTTCCATTGGCTATTAATCGATTCAAACAGAATCGTCAAGTCTGTAAAACAGCCATCGTTTATCTGGCGGTTTCCGCTTTTTGTATTATTTTCGATAAAATTTATGCCCTGTTCGGTCACGGCGTCTCTTCAGCATCCATGTCCCTGATGTATCTTTACCCTCTGGCCGGCGGCATGCTGCCCTTCCTGATCCTCGGGCTGCTTGTTCCGGAAGCCTGCCGGATCAGGGCTTACCGGCCGGCCGTCAATCTATATCATTCCGGGCTGGCCGCCTTGACGGTCAGCAGTTTATTAAACGGCGTCATGGAGATCGCCGGTACATCATCTTCCTATCTGCCGGTTTTCAATGTCTGCGGATGGACGCTGCTGGCCGCCGGGCTATTCATTTTCTTGATCGCTTTGATCCGCCGGCAATCGGTTAAATAACCGGCAGCCGGCCAGCCGGATCCGCATGGATGATCTGATCCAAATAACCCGCTTGATATGCTATAATGATAAAAAAATGAGGTTGGCCATGATGTCAGGATGCGTGTGGCTGTCAACAGCGGGGGTTTATCAAAATGATTCCAGCACTGATAATCTTTTTAATCACTTATGCCTTAATGATTGCTTTACCCAAGTACCGGGCGTATGTCGCCCTTGCCGCGGCAGCTCTTTTTGTCATCATCGGCGTCATGCCCATAAACAAGGTTCTGCCGGCTGTCGATTGGAATGTTATCTTCATGATCGCCGGCACGATGGGTGTCGTCAATATTTTTATCGAATCCCGAATGCCGTCGCGTCTTGCTGATTTGATCATCAAAAAAGTGCCTAATATCAAGTGGACCATTATTGCTTTATCAGTTTTTGCCGGAATCATCTCAGCATTTGTCGACAATGTCGCTACCGTTTTAATGGTCGCTCCGGTAGCCGTAACGATTGCCAAGAAGCTTAAAATATCGCCGGTCCCGAGCGTTATCGCCATCGCTGTCGCCTCGAATCTGGAAGGCGCCGCCACCCTGGTCGGCGATACGACTTCCATCATGCTCGGCAGCCGCGCCAAAATGGATTTTCTGGACTTTTTCTGGATGCAGGGCAAGCCGGGCATGTTCTGGATCGTGCAGCTGGGACTCCTGGCGGCAACAGCGACCTTGCTTTTCGTTTTCCGCCATTTCAAGGAAAAGGTTGACGTCGACAAGATCACCGAAGTTGAGGATTACTTTCCTTCCGTTCTGCTCATCGGAACAATTGTCCTGCTCATCGTCGCCTCCTTCATCCCGAACAAGCCGGACGTGACGAACGGCATCATCTGCATGAGTCTCATGATCATCGGCATCATCTACGAGATCATCCGGCAAAAGAAATGGGATATTCTGAAACGGTCCTTCATGGAAATGGATTATTTCACCATTCTGCTTTTGGCTTCTCTCTTTGTCGTCATCGGCGCGATCAAGGAAGCCGGCGTCATCGACGCGATCGCGGAATTATTTGTTAAAATCGGCGGCAATTCGGTCTTTCTGATGTATACCATCATTTTGTGGGCTTCCGTGCTGCTTTCCGCTTTCATCGACAACATCCCTTATGTCGCGACCATGCTGCCGGTTGTCGCCAGCATCGCTTCCTTTATGGGCGTCGAGCCTTATATTCTCTATTTCGGCTTACTGTCGGGCGCGACGCTGGGCGGCAATCTGACGCCGATCGGCGCCTCCGCCAATATCATGGCCATCGGCATTCTGCGCAAACAAGGTTATGAAGTGAAAAACGGCGAATATATGAAGATCAGCGTACCTTATACCCTGGCGGCCATAACCGCCGCCTATGTTGTTCTCTGGTTGATTTGGGGCATTTCGGCATAATTATCGCAGGTCTCCCTTGAGAGGCCGGATTGGGGGCAGTCGGCATGGATAAAAGAAGGATCATCTGCATCAGCCGCGAGTATGGCAGCGGCGGCCGGGTCGTCGGCGAAACGCTCGCTCAGCAGCTGGGCATCATCTGTTACGACAAGAAGCTGTTGGCCAAGACCGCGCTGGAGCACGGCGTGTCTGAAGAAGCGGTTGAAAGCGCGGACGAAAAACCGGTCAGCTGGTCTTCCATGGGTTTTCCCATGGGACTGCGCAATCCGTATCAAATCGATTATGACGCCATGTTCTATATCATCAACGACAGAATATACCAAATGCAGGCGCAAACCATTAAAGCCATCGCGGCAGAGGGATCCTGCGTCATTATCGGACGTGTTGCGGAGTTTATTCTCAAAGACGATCCGGATATGATCTCCATTTTTATCCATGCCCGGAAAGAAGACCGGATTCAACGCGTTATGGAAACCGAAAAACTCGACGCGCAAAAAGCCGCGCAGCTCATACGGAAAATTGATAAGGACCGGGCCAGTTATCATAACACCTATTCGGACGACAAGTGGGGCCAGTGCTCATCCTATGATCTGGCTATTTCCACGTCAAAGTTCGGCATCGACGGAGCCGTGAAGGCCATTCTGAAATTACTGGCATAAATAAAGGGGCACAGCGATGTGCCCCTTTTCATTGACGCTTATCTTGTCAGAATTTGCGGCATTGTTTCATTTATGGCTGATTGCTTTAACGTGCATAAATTCTTGCTGTATGGCCAGATCGGGTTCCTTAGACAGCAATGAAACAACGATGATCGCCACACAAGACACGATAAAGGCCGGCAGCAATTCATAAATACCCAAAACGCCGCCCAGCGGTTTGATCAGCAATTTCCAGATAAAGACCATGCTGCCTCCGGCGAGCATGCCGGCAATCGCGCCGGATCTTGTCGTTCTTTTCCAAAAGAGGGAGAACAGCATGATCGGTCCGAAGGTCGCCCCGAATCCGGCCCAGGCAAAGGAAACGATGCTGAAAATGATCCGGTTGTTTTCATCCAGAGCGATAAACATGGCAATAATCGCAATAACGATTAAAGTCAGCCGGGTTGTAATCAAGATCATCTTGTCAGACGCATTCTTCTTAAAAAGGCTCTGAAAGATATTCTTCGAAAAGGCTGATGCGGCGATCAAAAGATAAGAATCCGATGAACTGATGGTCGCCGCGAGGATGCCGGCCATCACAAAACCGGCAAAAATAGGGATAAAGAAATTAGTTGACAGGACGACGAAGATATTCTCAGCCGTACTTTGGGTCAGCAGGGCGGTCGGGTACAGGACGCGGCCGATAATGCCGATCGCCACGGCGGCCATCAAAGAAAACGCGCACCAGATCGTGGCGATTCTTCTCGATAAGGTCAACTCGCTGGTTTTACGAATCGCCATAAATTTAATCAATACCTGCGGCATGCCGAAATAACCCAAGCCCCAGGAGAGAGTCGATATGACAGTCAGCAAACCATAGGAAGCCGCTGAACCAAATATCGGTTTACCGCCCTCCACTTTTTGGACTCCGTCAACCAGAACGGGCTGCGCCATGCCGAAAAATTCCAGGAAGCCCGGGATCTGGCGGGCGTTTTCAACAACAGCGGAAAGTCCGCCGGCTTTGAAAATGCCGGTAACCAAAGCGACCGTCAAGGCGATAAACATGACAACGCCCTGCATAAAGTCCGAGGCGCTTTCCGCCAGGAAGCCGCCGATAAAGGTGTATGAGATGACGAAGATGGCGCCGGCGATCATCATCGACTGATAATTCAAATGGAACAAAGTGCTGAAGAGCTTGCCGACCGTGACAAAACAGCTGGCGGCATAAACCGTGAAAAAGATGAGAATGAACAGCGCCGCTATGGTCATAATGATCTTTTTCTTTTCTTTGAACCGGTTGCTGATGAATTCGGGAATGGTTATGGCGTCTCCGGCAACAACGGAATAATTCCGGATTCTTTTTGCCACAATCAGCCAGTTGACATAAGTGCCGATCAAAAGACCGATCGCAGTCCAGATTGCATCGCTTAAACCGTAAAAATAAGCGACGCCCGGCAACCCCATGAGGAGCCATCCGCTCATGTCGGATGCTTCCGCGCCCATGGCGGTGATCCACGGGCCCATGGAGCGGCCGCCCAGCAGGAAATTTTTTGAACTTTCGGAAGCCCGCTTTGCGTAATGAATACCGATGCCAATAACCGTCGCGATATAGAGCAGCATGGCAATTAAGATCTGAATACTTCCACTATCCATACACTTCTGTCCTTAATCTATGTTATTAAACAATAGTCCTTGAGCAGTATTTCATTCAACTCAAATCGATTGCCCATCTTTTTATACCATACAGCCGAGGTCAGTGCAAGGAAATCCGCACGCTTGACATTTTAGATTAATCACTATAATTTTTATGTGTTGTTGATCATCGGATGATCAGAGGCCGATTGATTAATCAGAAATGAAGGATGGTAGAATGGTTATGTCTTTAACGTCGCTTTTATGGACACTCTTGCCGATTGCAGTGATTCTTGTCATGCTGCTTGTCTTCCGGAAACCGGCCGATATCAGCGGTATCATTGGCTGGGGCGTTATATCGCTGGTTGCGGTTTTCTTCTTCCAGACCAGTCTTGAGGTTGTTCTCCGCTCCACGGCGGCCGGCTTCATCAAATCTTTTTCGGTCTCCTTAATTGTCGCCACTTCCCTGCTGCAGATGGCGTTTATCGAAAAAACCGGCGGGCTGAAGCGGATCACTATTTTTATCAAAACGCTTTCCCCCCAGGCGCGCGCGGCGCAAATCATGATGGTCAACATCGGATTCGGAACGCTCATGGTCGCTGTTGGCGCCACGCCGGTTTCCATCCTGCCGCCCATCCTTCTGGCCATGGGGTATTCGACCTATATCGCCATTGCCTTGCCGGCGATCGGCTATGATTCCCTTTGCACCTACGCGCTGCTGGGCGCTCCGATCGTCGCTTTTGTCGACATCGCCAACGGTTTCTTAAAAGATAATCCGATCAACGGAGTCACTTCCATCACGCTCGCCCAGGCCGGCGGCATCTTTTTCTGGTTTCTCCCGCTTTCTTCCATGCTGATCGGTTTCAGCATGCTCTGGATCGTCGGCCGCCGGCAGGCCATCCGCGAGGGCTGGCTTCCATGCCTGATTACAGGCGCCGTGATCGGCGTGATCTCCTATTTTACCAACCGGGTGGAAAATACAGTCGTTCTGACCGGCGTCTTGTGCGGCATCGGCGTCATCGGCGCCATGGTCGTCTATCTCAAGCTGACCCGCCGCCCCGTCATCGACAAAAGCCTGCTGACGGAAGATGAAATCGCTTATGCCAGGCAGCATCCGCTTTGGAAAGCCCTGACGCCCTGGTTTATTCTGATTGTATTGATTTTGGCGCTCAACCTGCCCAAACCGGTTTTCAACTATCTGTATCGGACCCTGACCATGCCGATCTATGGTATTGCCGCCAATGACGCTCTGGTCAACGGCATCCCCACCCGTGCGTTATGGAGCGCTTATACCTGGATTTTCGCCAGCGTTCTCCTGGCTATCCCCTTCATCCGGCCGTCAAAATCCGAGTGGCGCGATATTTTAAAGACGTGGATTAAAAGGGCTCCGCGGCCGGTCTTTTCCGCGGCAATTTTCTTCGCGATCGGTGAAGTCATGAACATGGCCGGCTTCAGCATGAGCAGCATGAAATGGGAAACGCCCAGCATGGTTAGAATCCTCGCCGATTATTCCGCTCAGTTCTTCAAGGGCGCCTACAGCTTTATCTCCGGATTTATCGGCTTGTTCGGCGGATTTATCACCGGCAGTGAAGCGTCTACTATCGGCATGTTTGCCAAATACGCGCTGACAACAGCTAAAAATCTAAATATGCCGGTCGCTTCCCTGATCATTATTGCCGCCGGCCTGGCTTTCGGCAGCGGTCTGGCCAGCATCATCTCGCCGGCCAAGCTGCAAAATGCCGCCGCTTCTATTGACAAACTCGGCGAAGAAAATAAAGTGATTCGAACTGCTTTTGTCATTTCACTCCTTTTAGTCACCGTCATGTCAATCTACGTCGTGATCTTGCTGAATCTGAACTTGAGTATCTGAGAAAAACGCCGGATGAGCTGAAGCATGAAGACATACAAGACAGCAGAAATTGCGCGCAGGATAGGCATACATCCCAATACGGTCCGGCTTTATGAAGAACTCGGCTTTATTTCCAGGCCGGAACGGCGGCCGAACGGGTATCGCGTGTTTACCGACCTTCATGTCGAGCAGTTTCAATTCGCCCGGACCGCCTTGAAAATCGAGGTTCTGCAAAACGGCCTGCGAAAAATGGCGGTCGATATGATTAAAATATCGGCCGCCGGCGATTTTGACCGAGCTGCGAGTCTGACCGAAGACTATCTGCAACAGTTGAAAAACGAACAGGCTAACGCCGAAGAAGCCCTATTCATCGCCAGGCAGCTTTTGTCCGGCGGCGTGCCGGAGCCCGGCCTGCGTTTCTATACCCGCAAAGAGGCGGCCGACCTCCTGCATATAACGCCGGATGCTCTGCGCAATTGGGAAATGAACGGGCTGCTGGCTGTCCGGCGGAAACAAAATGGATATCGCATCTATACGGGCGAAGACATCAGACTGCTTAAAATCATTCGCGCTCTCCGCTGCGCCAATTACTCGCTTACGGCGATTCTCCGGATGCTGAGCGCTCTCTCACGCGATCCGCAGGCCGATATCCGGACCGCAATCGACACGCCCGGCAATAATGAGGAAATCATATCGGTATGCGACAAACTGCTCACCTCCCTGCGGCATGCCGAGCAAAACGCGCAGCAGATGCGGTCGCACCTGCTGCAGATGAAAAAGAAATACTCAGCAAACCCTCCACTATAACACCAGCCTTTGCGCTGGTGTTATTTTTAGGCCATCAAGAAAACGAGGGGGTTACTGTATGGAAATAACCATCAAGGCGGAAAACCTTTGCAAATCGTATGGCGATATCAAGGCTGTGGACAATGTGTGCTTTTCGGTCTGCAAGGGAGAAGTCATGGGGTTGCTCGGAGCTAACGGCGCCGGTAAAAGCACAACGCTTGAATGTTTGCTGGGAACCCGGAAGCAAGATAGCGGAACCGTATCCGTTTTAGGTCTCGATCCCCGCCTGAACCGCAAAGCGCTCTTTGAACGGGTCGGCGTTCAATTTCAGGAAGCGGCTTACCAGGATAAGATAACGGTTGCCGAGTTGTGCGCGGTCACACAAGCCCTTTACAAAACCGCGGCTGATTATCACGGCCTTTTATCGCGGTTCGGCTTGTCGGATCGGCTAAAAAGTCCGGTCAGCGAGCTTTCCGGAGGGCAGAAACAACGTCTGTTCATTGTTTTAACGCTTATCCCCGATCCTGAAGTTGTTTTTTTGGATGAATTGACGACCGGTCTGGATGCCAAAGCGCGGCGGGAGGTATGGAAGTGCCTCGCCGAGCTGAAGGCCAAAGGGCTGACCATCCTCTTAACCTCGCATGACATGAACGAAGTCGAGGCTTTGTGCGATAAAATCTGTATTTTAAAAAAGGGAAAGACTGTCTTCAGCGGAACGGTTCGGGAAGCTGTCGCAGCCAGTCCGCATGAACGCTTCGAAGATGCCTATTTATGGTATACCGATGAGGAGGAAGACAAGCATGAAAGCCTTTAATGCCCTTTTCATAACCGAGTTGAAATTGTCCCTGCGCGGTATGGACATGATTATTTTTGCGATCTGCATGCCGGTCGTTTTGATCATCATCCTCGGCAGCATTTACGGCAGCAAACCGGCTTTTGACGGCGCGGAATACACTTTTCTGGAACAGTCTTTTGGAGCGGCGGCAGCGATCGCCCTTTGTGCCGCCGGCGTTATGGGGCTGCCTCTGGTTATCTCCGATTACCGGCACAAGAAGATTCTGAAGCGTTTTCGGGTGACCCCTGCAAGCCCGGCCTTGCTTTTGCTGGTTCAGGCAGTCATCAATGTGCTTTACGCCGTTGCCTCGCTCATCCTTGTTTACGCGTCGGCAAGGATCTTTTTCGGCTATCGGATGGCCGGTTCATGGATCCGGTTTTTAGGAGCGTATTTTTTGGTCATGATCTCTATATACAGCATCGGCATCATGGTGGGCGGCATCGCGTCCAGCACGAAAACCGCCAATCTCTTATGCAGTGTACTGTATTTTCCGATGCTTGTTTTCTCAGGCGCCACGCTGCCCTACGAGATCATGCCGCCGCCGCTTCAGCGGGTTGCCGACATCA
This sequence comes from Clostridiaceae bacterium, assembly GCA_034927345.1. GTDB lineage: Bacteria > Bacillota > Clostridia > Saccharofermentanales > UBA5734 > JAYFQE01. The sequence continues at coordinate 98,342 of JAYFQE010000015.1, read as the reverse complement.
TGCCTCTGACGCAAGGCATCAAACTGCTTAAAGCCGCTTCGCTTGGTTTGCCGGCCGATCAAGCTTTTGTTCCCTTGTTGGTGATGCTCTTGCTCGCGGCTGCCTGCATCGTGATATCCATACGCTTTTTCAAATGGGAGTAGCATGGTCCTTATCCTTGGGCAGCGGCAGATCGACGGCAGCCTTTGCCGGCACCCGGACGACCTGGCAGCTGTCTGTCACACAGGGATCCCATGGAACGGCAAATAATAGACGCGGTTCGACCAGCAGCTTCACTTCTGCGTCAAACGATGTCGGGTTACTCAGAGTCAGGCGCCAGGTGTCGCCGGCATCGGCAACCGCCGCGTCGATATGATCGATGGTTATGGCCTCTCCGGTATCGCTGAGAAACAAGACGCCGGGAATCTCCGCATAAGTCAGCATGCAAGAAATTTCGCACCAGCATGAACCGTAAAACACGCCGCCGACATGCTCTTTTCCTTCCCAATCGCTCATATTGACCCGTTCGCACATCCATCCGGCCGGAAGCATCCTTCCATCCCAGGCCGGAATAGGCCTGTCGGCCCGGGAAAGGTACTGGGTGATGCCATGGGCCGTTTCCCGGCACATCTCCAGATACCGCCGGTCGCCCGTGGCGCGGAACAATCGGAGCAGCGACGCGCCGGAAAGGGTACAGAAGCCCGGCGCAGAGTGCTTGTTCTGCACATTGGCGTATATGCTGCCCAGCGTATGGATGCCCAGTTTGCCAAAGGCGGAATCGGCCGGAAAAATAAAATCGTAGGATACCTGCCAGGATGCGCAAATCCGGGCCGCCTCCTCCGCCATGCTGACATAGGCTCTGTTTCCCGTCGTTTCATAGAGAATAATGAATGATTCCAGCATATTCGACGCCGATTCGCTGTCGGAATTCTGGAGTATTTCCCCCGGGCCGCCATTTAGAAGGCCGGTCTGAACATAGCGCTCATGATAATAACGCGCGGACGATTCCGCCGTCTGTAAAAACTCGTCATCCTTCAGCACCTGCCAGGCCAGCGCCAGGCCGCCGGGCGCCATAGAGCCGCAGGCTGTGCCGCCCTGCAGGATTTCATCCGTATCCGCATCGATAAACTGGCCGAACTGGCCGTATCGTTTCCACAGGCGTACGAAAGCGGCGGCCAGCGCGCGCAGGCCGCTCAGCCATGTCCCGGATACCTCCTGGTTCCGCCGTTGTTTGAGGAGGATATGACGCGATGCGAAAACCAGCACGTCGGCGTCCTTACGGATCAGCAGCACTGTGCTGCGCTCCGTATGGCAAAAATCATCGCCCAGAGGTTTGCCCTGCCAGAACACCGGCTGAATATAACCTTTGGGTGTTTGCAGGATACCGAAGATGGCATCCATCGTCCGGTCGGCGCGTTCCTGTGACAGCGGCAGCCCGTCGTACAACAAAGCCAGCGAATTCATGCCGCCGCCGCACCAGCCGGCCTGCCAGTCGGAATAAATAGTGTCTTCGCTCTCCGGACCGTCCATATAATACCCATATTCCCGGTTCCATTGTGTGTGATTATATTTTTGTTCAATAATCCGGTAAGCCGCAGAAAAAGGGACGCTGTGCGGCGATCGGGCTGCAGCGGCCATCAGTTTGCGGCGATCGAAGAAAGCTTTAAAAAGCGTGGATACATCAGGGCATTCGAATAAAACAAGGCGGAAGCGGAGACAAATCCGGTCTCCTTGCCGAAAAGCCGCTCCCCTGTCGTCGCTCGGGCTGCCGCTGCGCATCATCGTATACTTTTTCCTCCGGACCGCCGGCGCCTCCAACTCCAGCCGCGCCGACAGACGATCCGGCGCTTCGGTCAGCTTTACGCCCGTGTATCCGAAGGGCGTAGCCGACTCAAACAACAGCAGAAACCCGCTGCTGCGGACAGGCATGAATACCCCGGCGCAAGGCGTCGCCATGTCGCCGGACCGCAGATGGATTTGAGAAAAACCTTCGCCGGGATTAAGATGCGGCACATCGGTAATCGTGACCGGCATATCCGGACCGATGCCATCCTCTTCATGAAGGAAGGGCGGATATTTCGCCGCAACGGTCCGGAAGCGGTTGCCCTGATATACGGCGGCCGGCATGAACACATCATTGTCCGCCGACCAGTCTTGAAAATCCAGAACAACGGCGGCGTTGCCGCAAGGTTCGCTCCCCGACTCGACGACGAAGGTGGCTTCGGCGTCGATATCCCCGTTCACTGCCGCCGTCATGGCCAGCGAGCAGCGCCATGATGCTTGATCTGCGGCAAGCATCAAGCTGCCGTTTTGCCGGATTTCCTTCTTGGCTTCTCCGGCCGGCTCGCAGCCCCTGAAAGAGGATACCTTCAGCGAAACGGATATCCCCGCGTTACCCAATTGATTCATGAATTCATTCATGGTTCAGCGATCCTTCCCGGCAGCCCTTGCTTTTGTCGGAACTCATCGTCTGGCGGCTGTCCGGCCTCGTTTATGATATAATATTTCGTTGTCTGCTTTCAAATCAGACAACGAGCTAACGATTAGGAGAAATCAATGATGTTTGCCAATTACCACACGCATACGGCCCGTTGTCATCATGCCGGCGGTACGGAGCGTGAATACATCGAAAAAGCCCTTGAAGCCGGTATTTCAGTTCTTGGATTTTCTGATCATGTTCCCTACCCGTTTCCGAAGAACTTCTATTCCAATTTCCGGATGCGCCTGCAGGAAGCCGACGATTATGTCGCGACGCTGAGCGCGTTACGGACCGAATACCAATCAGATATTCAGATTCTGATCGGTTTTGAAGCTGAATATTATCCGGATTTATTCAGCTCAATGCTGGATGATTTACAGCCTTACCCCTATGAATACCTGATTCTGGGGCAGCATTTCCTGGAAAACGAGATGAGCGGGCTCTATAGCGGAACACCGACGAATCAGGAGCGTATCTTGCAGCTTTATGTCGACCAGACGATCGCCGGCATGAAAACGGGGAAATTCACTTATCTGGCCCACCCGGACCTGCTTCATTTTACCGGCAGCCCGGAGATATACCGCCGTCACATGACCCGACTGTGCGTTTGCGCTCTGGAGATGGGCATGCCCCTGGAAATCAACCATCTGGGCCTCAGCGACCACAGGAGTTATCCTGACGGCCGCTTTTTCCAAATCGCCGCGGAAATCGGCAACACCGTCATCAGAGGCTGCGATGCCCACAATCCCGCGGCGATGAACGACCAGGCCACTTTTGCCTTAAGCAAGAATTTTGCCGCCAAATACCAGCTGCACCTGGTTGATCAAGTCCGCCTGATCAATCCCAAGTCCTGATGCGGCCGCTGCGCGGAACTTATTCTTCTTTCAGGAAAATCTCTACGACCGGTACAAGAACGTTCGGCTGCTGAATCGGCAGTTCGATAGCCACCTTGCCGTCTTTTTCCTTCCAGAAAATTTCGCTGCCGTCATTCAGAAGCTGACAGTAATCGATCTTTCCGGACAGACCCTCAAGGAAGAGGGTTTTAAACGGCCAGGCATAAATATGCAGGTACAAGCGGCTGCCGTTCTGGGTGTAGCGGCAGTCCGGCGGCGCCGTAAATTCCGATTGCGTACAGCCATAGACCGACCGGTTATGCAGACGCATCCATTCACCGATAGCCGTGAGGGCGGATTTGGCGCGGGCATCGAATTCGCCGCGGGCTGTAGGACCGACGTTGAGCAGCAAGTTGCCGCCGCAGGAAACGGTGTTGACCAGCATCCGGATCAGCGACGCGGGTGATTTCCAGGAGGATTCATCGCGATTGTAGCCCCAGGAACCGCTGAAGGTCTGGCAAGCTTCCCAGACGACCCGCTCTCCGGTCTCTTCATGACGGACCCATTCCAGGGGCTGCCATTGTTCCGGCGTCCAGAGATCCTGTTCCAGATCGGTACGGTTGTCGATGATGATGCCGGGGCGGATGGCGCGAGCGGTGGCAATTAACGCTTCGGCTTCCCAATCATCCTTGGATTTTCCCATCATCCAGGCTTTGTCGCCGGCGCCCTGGTTTTTGCCATAAGAAAAATCGAACCACAGGATATCGATATCGCCGTAACGGGTCAGCAATTCCGTTACCTGATCGCGCATATACCGGGCGTACTTTCGCACATCGCGGCCTTGGTTCTGTTCGAAAGCGTCCGGGTCGTCGCGGCGCGGATGCAGGACATCGATCGGAAAGTCCGGATGATGCCAGTCGATCAACGAATAATAGAGACCGACCCGGATACCGGCCTCCCGAAAGGCTTCAGCATATTCTTTGACTAAATCGCGTCCAAAAGGCGTGTTGGTGATTTTATAATCCGTATATTGAGAATCCCAGTTACAGAATCCTTCATGGTGTTTCGCGGTCAGGACGACATATTTCATGCCGGCATTCTTTGCGTCGGCAGCCCACTGGCGGGCATCAAACAGGTCCGGGTTAAAATATTGAAAATACTTGTCATACTTTGCTTCCGGAGTCTTTTCCCGGTTTTTCATCCACTCATGACGCGCCGGCATGGCATAAAGGCCGAAATGAATGAACATGCCGAAACGGTCGCGAACGAACCAGGCTGTGTCGCCCGGCGTTTTCCTGGTTTGGTAGACAGCGTTCATGTTGACCCTCCATAATCATTGAATATTCAGGCCCATATCGGCGCCTGTTTAATAAATCCAGTATATAACACCCAAACAGAAAATGGCTGGACAATCCTGCGCAAGACCCGTTAAATTTATGTTAGAATAGGTACCATAAATACCGAACAGCCTGGAAAAAATCCGCAGTATGACTGTAATGATTCGTAAAGGAAAAATGCTATGAAAAGAAAGTTTTCCTCGAAAATATTGATTGCCGCAATCCTGACGGCGGCCATCTGGCTGACGGCCTGTTCTGCGGGGGCAGCAGGCATATCTACCGGGACTGCCGGGACTGCCGGGTCCCCGGCTGTATCCGGCTCCGAAACCACGGGCGAGACGGCCACCGAAACGAAAGCCGCTCCGACACCGACGCCGACGCCGATACCAACGCCTGCGCCGACGCCGACGCCGGTACCTCAGCCGGATCGCAGCGCAGAATACATCTATACGGCAAATCCCAAGCTTACGCCCGTAAACTATAGTTCTCCCGCCTTGCTTTTGCCCACCGACGATATGGGGCAGGATTATATCGACCGGATCACCTTCATCTGCGACTCCCCCACTTATTGGATGTGGCCGCACGAGCTTCTCAGCGGCGGGAAAAATTCCAAACAGATCTGGACCGGCCCCACCGGCACGATGACCCTTGCTTACCAGAGCAATTATTGCATTCTGGATCCCTATGACAAAACCGAGCGTCCGATACGCGAAGTCGTCGAACTGCACAAGCCCGATTATCTCATCATCGCGCTGGGAATAAACGGCATCTCCTTTATGGACGAGGAATATTTCACCAAAGAATACACGGATCTGGTTACAGACATACAAAAGATCAGTCCCGATACGACGCTCATCCTCCAGTCCATATATCCAATAACCCATAAATATAAGCATTGGGGTTCCATAACCAACGCCACGATAACCGCGGGCAACAGCTGGATCCTTAAGATAGCCGAAGATACCGGATGCAAATATCTGGACACCATATCGGTGCTGCTTAACGACGAAGGCAACGCCAAAGACGAGCTCATGCGGAAGGACGGCTTGCACCCCAACGACGACGGGCTGAAACTGATCCTGCAATATATCCGCACCCACGGATATGTCCCTGAAAACAAACAAAAAAAATAACCTGCGCGGTGGACTTGACATTAGGGAGGATTTATCTTGATCAATTTTCAAAGCGATTATGTCGAAGGCGCTCATCCGAAAATTCTTGAAATGATGGCCAAAACAAACATGGAACAGACTCCCGGCTATGGTCATGATCCCTATTGTGACCGCGCAAAAGCAAAAATCCTGGCAGTCTGCCGCGCGCCGGCTGCCGACGTTCATTTTTTAGTGGGCGGGACACAAACCAATCTCACGGTCATCGCTTCTATTTTGCGTCCGCATCAGGGTGTCCTTGCTGCTGATGAAGGACACATTGCCTGTCACGAAACAGGGGCGATTGAGGCAACCGGGCATAAGGTTCTGACGCTGCCCTCCAGGGACGGAACCATTACCGGAGCCCAGGTCGCGGCTTATATGGAGGATCACAATCAGAGTGAAATCCGGGAGCATATGGTTCAGCCCGGCATGGTTTATCTTTCATTTCCAACAGAAAGCGGCACCTTGTACAGCAAACAACAATTAACCGACCTGAGCGAAACATGCCACCGTTTTGGTATCCCTCTGTATTTGGACGGCGCGCGAATGGGTTACGGCTTGACGAGTCCCGATAATGATCTGTCCCTGGCCGATATCGCTCAATGCTGCGATGTTTTCTATATCGGCGGGACAAAATGCGGCGCTCTCTTAGGCGAAGCCGTCGTTATCACCAACGATGCCTTAAAAAAGGATTTCAAATATCATATCAAACAAAGAGGCGGCATGCTGGCCAAAGGCCGTTTGATCGGCATCCAATTCGATGTCTTGTTTGAAAATGACCTTTACTTTAACATCTGCCGGACAGCGGTCGGCCACGCCCTGGCAATCCGCCAGGCCTTTGAGCAAGAGGGTATTTCTTTTTACGGCCATTCCATGACCAATCAGCAATTCCCGATTTTAACAGACGATCAGCTGGCTTTTTTCGGTACAAAATACATCTCTGAATTTTGGGGAAAAGCTGATGAAAACCATAGTATTGTGCGTTTCTGTACGAGCTGGGCAACGAAAAAAGAGTCGGTTGACGAGCTGATCTCAGATATTCATGCTATGGGTCAGATTGGCTGACCCGTTCAGAAGTTGCTGATTACTTACGCTCCGGTCTTCAATTTCTTAAAACTCAAAAATTACAAAACCGGCTGCGGGTACTCTTGCGCAATAAGTCAGCGCATCCACCTGCTTGATCTCTGTGGCAGCGGCGGACTCCTTCAGTACATTGAGATTGACGGATTCTTTAAAAGTGATGGTAACAACCTTGTCTGCTTCGGCATTGATGATGTCGCCATGCTCCAGACTGCGCTCGTTACCCTCGTTGTTGAAGATGGATAGCAGCCGTCTTCCGGTTTTCTCTGTGGATACCAGCCAGCACAGGCCGTCAACCTGACAAGGCATTACCTTTCCAATCAGCTCCTGAACCTCTTTTTCCAGCTTTCCCAAATGACTGCTTCCCAGAATTTTCAGGCCGCTGCCTGCCCTGGCCTGCATGAAATCGCCGTCCGGACTCGCGTCAATCAGATAATCATAGCGTTTCATATCCGTCTCGGATGCGTCTTCATAAATAATATCCATCACATCGCCGAAGCGGGAATTCGTGATGACATGGCCTTCGTTTCCATATATTTCGCCGTTCCTGTTAAAGAACAGCTTCAAAACATCCTCGATATGGCCAAAATAGCACTTTTCTTCCGAACTCAGCAAGCTGTCCAGATACTTGTCGTTATGCACGCCCAACTCATTATCCTTGAGATCGCCGTGAAGCTCCACGCAGCTGTATGCCTTTGGCAGCACAAGGGCAAAGGGGATTACCGCCTGAACGTCCTGCAGCGTTTCCGCAGTTCGGATAAAGCTCTTTTTGATTTCGCCGTAGGACGACAGGGAGAACTCCTTCATGTCCGTATAGCTGCAGTTGAGGCCCCATTCCTCCGAGAAGTAGTCCGCGCCGCTCATCAGGGCGTAATAATAAATTCTGTTCTGCAAGAGTCTGGAGCTGCCGCCATTTTCACCGTAAGAGGTAAAATCGTCCGGGTGGAGATCCTGTGTTAAATACCACTCATTGGAGGGCGCGGTATTAAAGCAGGGCATCGTGTAGCCAATGCCTGGCGTGTAGCGCCAGCATTCATAATAAGCGCCCCAAGTTTTTTCTCCGGCCTTTGCCATGCCGCGAGCCAGCGCGACTTCCTGACGCATCAGCGGGATCTGGCAGCCCACCTCCGGCATAAATGTGCGCATACCCAGGTCGGATTGCAGTTTGGCAGCCAGATAATAGCTGTCGCAGGGCAGGATATGGCCGTCCACCTCCGCCATTCTTCTGGTGAACATATCCTTCATTTCTTCGATATACTCTGCCGCTGTTTCCGCATAACGGCGCTTGGCGTACTCATCGGACGGATCTTGGGAAAGCATCTGCAGAACCGTTCCGTCCGGCGTTACGGCATAGTCGCTTTTTAAAACACTGCGCAGCTTTTCCGCGTCATAGGGGCCCTTCCCGCCCATGCACTGCAGAATTTTCTGCCAGTCGGACCCGCGTCGGTTGCTGCCGCTCTCATGAAGCTGGAACCCCAGAAACCAGTCCCCCAGCATTCGGTCGTATTCGCGGATCAATGCTAAGTCAAAATTATACTTGTGATAAGTCACGCCGCCGGCAATCCGATCGACATAAAAGGGAATATTTCCGTCCCGAATCAGGCGGTAGAGCTTACTGTCTTTCGCTGCAAATTGATTGAATTTCATTTTTTCAGGCAGAGAAAACACATGCTGGATCTTCAAGCCGGTGTCCTGGTTCAGGAGTCCGTTTTTTTCCAGACCTTTGAAGCATTCCTCGTTATACACGTGAAAAAATTTCATTTTAACCTCTTATATCATGAGCCGAATACTGCCGTTATGGTCATGCAGTTCTCCGATGCTCCCTCGGTTACGCCCAGCTTACACGCACCGCCCATGATTATCTCCCGTTTATATGGTTATCTTTTTTTAACTTAATATATATTATAATAATGTACAAGAACAATGCTTTAGCAATTAGTCCATTCCGTTTAGCAATTAGTCCGATTTGTATTTATAGACAGATTACAGGACGGATTGCCGCACATTTCCTATTGTGCTAAGCTGATCTTGTAGAGGATGAAGCATAATGTGTACATGGCCTTCCCAATTGTCGGCAAGGAGCGTGATGTTTATGCCGGATAGCGTCTACAAAATCATTGAGCTGGTAGGAACCAGTACCGAATCGTGGGAAAAAGCAACCGCCAACGCCATTGAAACGGCATCGAAGAAACTGCGTGATCTTCGGATCGCTGAAGTTGTGATGATGGATGCCCAGATCGAGGATGGAAAGATTCATTTATATCGAACCAAGATTAAACTCTCCTTCAAATATCATTTGGACGAATGAACGTTTAGAGCTCCAGCGCAGCGAACGCAAAACAGACAGTGCTTAGTTTAAAAGGCTGTGCACTGTCTGTTTTATAACTGCCTATTACGCTTGAACAGGATATCGTATGGCTGATGGCAAACCACATCGCCGTTCTGTTTACTAAAGCCAGGTTAACCGCTTAAAAGTAAGTCGTTTCTGAAAAAATAATCAACAAAATACCAAAAGTCATTTAAATTATTGTGTTTATGCTCTATAATGTGGTTAGAATTTATGTGGAGCAATAACTATGTATCGAATGACAATGAAACAACTAAAGGCGTGGAAAGCAAAGAAACAGCGTAAGCCCTTGATCATACGCGGCGCCAGACAGGTAGGCAAGACCTGGCTGATGAAAGAGTTTGGGGTTACCCATTATGACAATGTGGTCTATATCAATTTTGACAACAACGAACGGATGAAGAATCTGTTTGAAGGCAGCCTGGAAATCAGCCGCCTTATTACCGGTTTGGAATTGTATGTCGGGCACAAGATCAATGCTGAAAACACCCTGTTGATCTTTGATGAGGTTCAGGAGGTTCCCAAGGCGCTGACCAGCCTGAAATATTTTAATGAGGATGCGCCGCAGTATCAGATCGTCTGTGCCGGCTCCATGCTGGGAGTGGCCCTGCATCAAGGCACGTCATTCCCCGTTGGAAAAGTGGAGTTTCTTGACCTATATCCTCTGTCATTTTTTGAGTTCATGATGGCGATGGGCAAGGAACAGTATGTAGCGTTGCTGCAAAAGGGCGACTTGGAGATGGCCACGACCTTTAAACAGGATTATATTGATCTGCTGAAGCACTACTACTTTGTGGGCGGTATGCCCGAGGCCGTGCTGAGCTTTTCGGAAAATAAAGATTTTAATGAGGTCCGGGAGATCCAGCAACGTATCTTGTCGGCTTATGAACAAGATTTCTCCAAACACGCTCCCAACGAAGTGGTGCCACGTATTCGGATGCTCTGGAACAGTATTCCGGCACAACTGACCAAAGAAAATAAAAAATTCATATATGGACTTATAAAAGAGGGCGCTCGGGCGAAGGACTATGAGCTCGCCCTGTTATGGTTGACCGACTGCGGGCTGATTCACAAAGTGCACAGGATTACGGCTCCAAGCCTGCCGCTGAAAGCTTATGAGGATTTTAAAGCGTTTAAATTGTTTTTTGTAGACATAGGGCTGCTGTCCTGTATGGTCGGACTCCGTCAGGGCGTCCTTTTGGACGGCAACGAGTTGTTCAAGGAATTTAAGGGCGCGCTGACTGAACAGTACGTCCTGCAACAGCTCAAGACGCTCAAAGGTGTCCAAGCCTACTACTGGACAGCCGAGCGCGGTACTTCCGAGGTAGATTTTGTCGTCGATACAGGCAATGCCATTATACCTATTGAGGTAAAAGCCGAGATCAACTTGCAGGCGAAGAGTTTGAAAACCTATCGGGAAAAATTCAACCCCGCGCTGTCTATCCGGTTATCTATGGCTGATTATAAGAAGGAAGGCTGGCTGCTGAATATGCCGCTATGGGCGATAGAAGAGTTGGAGAAGTTGGATTATGAGAATGGTAGTAAAAATAAGAATATAAATTTATGATTGGCGGTATTAAAATGGGTAAAATTTTAGGTATTGCTATACAGAATTATGGCTCACTAAAAGGAATAAAAATGGGACAGTTATATAGTGACCGTGAGGGAACACCTCTTGGCAACATGGTGGCAATTATTGGTCCAAGTGGAAATGGGAAGAGCACACTCGCAGATGCTTTCGGTTTTATTTCCGATTGCCTCTCTACTGATGTTGAAAGTGCATGCGATGCGAAAAATCGTGGAGGATACGATCAAATTATCTCTCAGGGAGCCGACAAACCCATTCACTTTGAAATATACTATCGTGAGACAAGTAATTCCCGTCCAATAACTTACGAATTGACCATCGCCAAAGATCAAAGCGAACGGCCATATGTTAAAGAAGAGCGATTGAGGCAGCGTGTACAAAAAATAGGACGTCCCTTGTCTTTTTTCTACTTGATCGATGGGAAAGGTTATGCGTTTGAGGGATCCACAGGTGGCCAGGACGATAAAGGGGAAATTACAGGAAATAAGGTCGATGTGGAACTAAATGATACAAGAAAATTGGGTATTGTGACTTTGGGAGCAATGAAACAATACTCTCGTATTGAGAAGTTTCTTTCATTTCTACGCAGCTGGTACTTGTGCTATTTCTCTCCGGATACAGCACGGCAAATTCAAACTGCTGCGCCCACTCCTTATCTAAACAGAGAAGGCAGCAACATGAATAATGTTGCGCAATATATGTATCGTGAGAACTCAAAAGAGTTTGAAAAAATACTTATGGATATCCAGGCAAAAATTCCAAATATCTCGAAAATCAAACCTGTAAAACTGCAAAACGGCCAAATGGTTTTGGAATTCTGGCAGAATGGTTTTAGTGAACCGTTTTTTTCTCAGCGAATGTCAGACGGTACATTGAAACTCTTCGCTTATTATCTGTTGCTTCATGAAAAAAACCCACGCCAACTTGTTTTTATTGAAGAGCCAGAAAATGGATTGTATCATCAATATCTGGCCGATTTGGCAATCGAAATGACCAAGAATGTTGGTACCGGCTACAGTAAACAGTTATTTGTGACAACTCACAGTCCTTTCTTTGTTAACGCTTTGTCTCCGGAACAGGTATGGGTACTTGAAAAAGGTTCGGATGGTTTCTCAAAGGCAAAGAGAGCGTCAGATTATGAATTCGTTAATGACCTCGTTAATGAAGGCGCATTCATGGGTGACTTGTGGTATAGCAAGTATTTCGGCTGATGGAGGAGTAATAATGCATTTTCAATTTCTCATCGAAGATCAGTCGAGTGCAAAACTCATAAATGAGCTTATGCAGAAGATTGCAAGAAAAAATACTCAAATAACATATAATTATAAATCATTTAGAGGTATCGGTGGATTTACAAAAAAGAATACAATAAAAGAAACGCGAACTGGTAAGCTATTAAATGATTTAGCAACTTATTTACGGGGATTTAATAAAAGTCTTCAAGGTTTCCCTTCCGCAATATTTATTATTTTGGATAATGACGACTACGATACTATGGCCTTTTATGCGAAACTTGAGCAAGTTACTGCAGATAACAATATAATAATTGATCATGTTTATTGTATTGCAGTAGAAGAAGTAGAGGCTTGGCTTCTGGGTGATGAAGCAGCATTATTGGCGGCATATCCACAAGCTAAACAATCGGTACTGCGCTCGTATGTTCAGGATTCTATTTGCGGAACTTGGCAAAAACTCGCAGATGTAATTTATCCTGGTGGATTGATGCGATTGAAAAAAGATTGTCCTTCATATATGGAAATAGGCAAGAAAAAGGCCGAGTGGGCCAAGAACATCGGTGTACATATGAATTTAAATTTAAATAAGTCTCCGAGCTTTAATTACTTCATTACCGAGTTGTACAAGCGAATCGATCCTATAGCATAAAGTTGGATACTCGTTGACACGACCGAATCCAAACGTTGAATTTCAAAGATTGGCGTTCTTCAGCTGACATTCATAAATCTTTTACGAATGATCACGTTTATATCATATCCAGTTCACATCAAATGGGTATTCTATAAACATCGAAGCAAGACGACAAGATCAACGTAAGCTTCATAATATAAATTCCTTCTTTTTCATTCTTTCCTCCTCCAACAAACAACCTCGGGAGTGGTGCCCCGGGGTTTTGTTTGTTTCATAAGCAGTCTGGCGATACGCTTCCACGATCTCATCCAAATGCCAGATGTCGCCGGCGGATTCCACGGCAAAACGTTCGGTAAATTGCCGGAAGAAATTGACTTTTTCGTTATAAATCGCTTTGGCAACATCGAAATTCAATTCATTCCGATAGCTCGCAAATTCTTGAAACCGTTCTATCATAAAATCGCGCTGTTCTTCGATGGTTTGGTTGTGCGGCGCGGCGTATAAAAAACCGCTCCAGATATCAAATGTCCCGAAATGGTCGAGATAATCGGCATCCTGATGCAACTTTACGGTATCGGGAAACGATCGGCAGCCAGATGCTCTGTCGTCATGAACGGCTATGATGCCGCAAATTTCGTCCAGTTCAGCTTGTGTGCAAAGATTCTCAAGCAGGGTCCGCGTCTTGGCTGCGCCCAGAACCGCGTGTTCATCACTGCCGTTGGCAATATCGTGAAACCACGCGGCGACCGTCAATATGTCGTCATGCGCCGTGTCGTCCGGAAAAATCATCCCCCGCAGAGTTATAGCCAGCTTCGCCACCCGCAGGCCATGATAATATTTGTTTCCGCGTTCTTTCCAGGCATGGCTTCTTTTACATGCCATATTGTCAAAGGCGATCGCTTTGATTTCATCTAATTTCATTCTATATACCTCACAAGCGTGCAGCTTTACAAAACTTTGTTCCCATGATCCGCTGAAAAGAATAGCATATTGTTCTTTCTGCTTACAACACCCAGATTCAATCCAAAGGCTTATATCAGGCTTTGATTGACAGATCAATTGTAACATTGTACCATTAAGACAGCGTTTTCCAAGCCGATGATCTGGACCAATCCGAGCCTTTAAGCGACTAAGAAGCCCTGAAAACCTTTACTTTTGCATAGTAAGGAGGACCTTAGAATGGAAGGTAAAAAGCCAGATTTTCTTTTGAAATTTTTCGTGTCTGTCACTTTTGCAGCTATGATTGTCGTCAATGCTCTGGCCAATATACTGCCCATCAATGGCATCGGCACGGGGGCGGTTTCTGACGCTTACCCCAATTTATTCGCTCCGGCCGGACTAACCTTTTCCATATGGGGACTTATTTATATCCTGCTTGCCGCGCATACGCTTTATCAGCTTGGGCTTTTCCGGAGCAAAGATGGGAAGGCCGCGGATGCGCTGCTGCGGAAAATCGGTATCATCTTCGCGGTCACATCTTTAATCAACGCCGCCTGGATATTTTCATGGCATTATCGGATTATTCCCTTATCCATGATTCTGATGGTTTGCCTGCTTATCGGTTTGATCGATATTCGCGTGATCATCAATACACAGAGCCTGTCGGCAAGAGAAAAAATCCTGATCCGTCTGCCGTTCAGTGTTTATTTCGGCTGGATTACGGTGGCAACCATAGCAAACGCGACGGCGCTTCTTGTCAGTGTCGGCTGGGACCGATTCGGTTTGCCGGAATCATTATGGACCATCCTCATGCTTGCGGCAGGCGCGCTAATCGGCGCGGCTGTAATCATACGGTATAGGGATTTTGCCTATGGGCTCGTTCTTGTGTGGGCATACGCCGGAATACTGATCAAACATACAACAGCCGCCGGATTTTCTAATCAATATCCTGATATCATCATCACCGTCAGTATATGCCTCGCCTTATTCATTGCGATGCTTCTATACACGCTGTTCAAAACCAGGAGCAGCGCCAAACCGTCGGCTCATTCTTGATTCATGACAATGGTATAACGAACGGTATGGCGTTATGATTTTGATCATCATTGAATTCTTGATCGTCCTCATCGGTTTAGCGATGACTGCGATTCTCTTTTATCGTTTTCCGGCATTGCCGGATATCAAGGGTGTCGCGGCGGACTTCCCTGCAGTTTCCGTCATCATACCGGCGCGTAATGAAGAAAAAAACCTTCCGCTGCTGCTTGGCGACCTCAGCGTCCAAACCTGGCCCCCCTTTGAGATCATCTGTGTGGACGACGCGTCCGAGGACGCGACAGCGGAGATCGCGCGGGCTTATGGCGCAAAATTGATTGCGCTGCATCATAAGCCCGGCGGATGGATAGGAAAATCCTGGGCATGCCAGAATGGCGCTAATGCCGCCAGGGGAGAACTGCTGCTGTTTTTAGACGCGGATGTCAGACTTGGCAAGGACGGTATAGGCAAGTTGATGCAGGCTTATTTAAAAAGCGGCTGCACGGTTTCTGTTCAGCCTTATCATCAAACTGGGAAGCTTTATGAACAAGGATCCCTGTTCTTCAACTTGATTCAGATTGCCGCAAACGGTACAGCCCTGCCAAAGCCGCTGAACGCCGGTTTGTACGGGCCGGTCATTATGATTGCGCCATCGGATTACCGGAAAATCGGCGGTCATGAAAGCGTTAGGAACAGCATTATTGAAGATATGGCTTTGGGCTCGCGGCTTAAAAAAGCCGGCATTCCCTATCGGCTTTTTATCGGCGATAACGATGTCGCTTTCCGCATGTATGGCGGCGGGCTCCGCGGCTTACTTCAAGGTTGGACAAAAAATATCGCGACAGGCGCGGTAAAAACGCCTCTGCCGGTTTTCTTTATGGTTTTCCTTTGGATGACGTCGCTTGCCTCTGTACCCTTGCAGCTGATCAAGTCGGCGGCATCATCAAATTGGCCGTGGCTGGCCGTTTATTCGCTGGCGTATCTTGGATGGGCAGCCATCCTTTATCGGCTCGTAAAACGGATCGGGCATTTTCACCGTTGGCCTTATATTCTATATCCCCTGCCGCTGCTTGTGTTTTTAGGTGTGTTTGCCGTTTCCTTGTTCATCAGAATATTTGGACTTCCGGTGACCTGGAAAGGCCGAGTCATCGCGCCGGACGAAAAGCCATGCAGATAATCTTTTTACCGGGCAGCTGGACGATTTTCCTGTGTTTCATCGTTTGGGCGGCGCTGCAAGTGTCTGCGGCGCTGATCTGCCTTAATCTGCCGGACCATTTCTTTTCACCGGATTCTTTCTTTTACCGGACGCATCGTTTCGAAAGAAACGGATTAATTTATAACAGATTATTCTTTGTGAAACACTGGAAGCACCTGCTGCCGGACGGCGGCGCGGCTTGGAAAAAGCGGGGCTTTCGGAAGAAAAGGCTGAATAATTATACAGAGCAGTACCTAAACCGATTTCTGATTGAATCGGCGCGAGGCGAGATGACGCACTGGCTTGCCATATTTCCGTTCTGGGTATTCGGATTCTTTACGCCGCCGGAAGTGCCATGGATCATGCTGCTATACGCCTTGGCCGTCAATTTCCCCTGTATTATCGTACAAAGATATAACCGGCCGCGCGTACAGCGTCTGCTTAATAAAAGAAAAGAACGCGCGGCCGGCCGATAGCTTCATATTGGCGGTGCGCGGTTTGCGTCCATCGCAGATAATCCTTGAAATCTTGATCATATTTCTTGTGAACATAGACGATGGAAACGGTTACTAGACTTTTACCGACCCGGACACTATAATTCGGATTGGGCGCGCTATAATACTCCAGTGTGTTCATCATTGAAATTAGTGGGGAGCTCAAATGGGACAGTTTTACCGTGTCGTGGACCATTCCATCAGCTTTATCGGCAGTTGTGAAGACGGGTATATCTATAAAGGATCTGGATCAAGTCGCGTAAAAATCGGTTCGTATAATAATGGTGAAGTCTTCGAAGAAGGCAGCAGTTTTATGCCCAGAAAGGTCGGCAGCTACAGCGACGGCAAGGTCTATGGAACCGGCTATTTCAAAGAAAGCATCGGCACATACGACAGTACACACATATATGTTTTCAGTGGCAGCACATCCTACATAACAGTCGGCACCTACGAGGGCGATGGTGCAGAGGCAGCGGCGTATTTGCTGCTGATGCGCGATGAACTGCCCTCGTCGTCTGCGAATGATGCATCACTCTCGTCGTCTGCGAACGATGCATCACTCTCGTCGCCGGAACCAACCGGTGAGAGTCCTTCAACGGTAAGCGGCGGCTCGGGTTCTGGCAGCAGCTGCTTCAGTCTGCTCGGCATATTGTTTATACTGTTCTCCTTCGGCCTGATCTGGTGGGCGATCATTCAAGCCACCGGACCAGCAGAAACTCCTTTTTTAGTCATTATGGTATTATCCATTATAATCGGGCTTTTCATAGCAATCGTGGTCATCAAGGCAGATGATCTGATCAGTCTGTATCTGGTAACCTGTATCGTCGCCAGCATCATTAATATCATTGCCAGTTTCTTTACAAGCCCCGGCTACTCGATATTTCTGATCTTGCTTATACCACCCATCGTGGTAGCGCTCGCTTCAGCTATCCCCACGTTGTTAACATACATTGCCATGGGGTTGATACGTAAGGTTGTACGGAACATGCGGCAACGGCGGTCAGAGAAATCGTAATCGAAGCCGCAGGCACAGCCGCAACAATAAGCGAGGGCATGAAATCATGATCGGTATGACATTAATATGTGATTCACGCGTTTCAGCTTCCCTATTTGGTGTTGGCCGCCTGTTTCTTTTTGGCCAGGTCATTCGTGTCGATGGTTTTGCGATAGACGACATATTTGTAAAACATGAATTCGGTAATGAGATTCACAACCATATTCATTAAGGTCACCAGGTTGCCGTTCCATCCCAGAACACCCTCCAGATAGTTGCCTCCGAGCGTGGACAGCGGCGTAAACACGCAGTAGTAGCCGATCACTTTCAACATGGCGATGGGTACATTGGCCGCAGATTTGAAGGTGAAGCGCCGGTTGAAGGTAAAGTTCCACAGCACCGAGAGGATCAGCGCAACGAGGTAGCTGATCCAATAGGTGATATGCAGCACATCATAGAGCAAGGCAAAGCTGCTTATTTCGATGATGCCGGCGCTGATCGAAAACAGCAAAAATTTTACAACGCGCCAGAGTTCTTTATGTTGTTCTTTTTCCATCGTTCAACCACCGATCTTTTTTGCATATTTTTTCAGATAGACCAAACGCATCAGTTTTGTATCGAATCCGGACAGCTGTCCGTTTATTCAATATTGAAAATATCCGGCAAATGGATCTCCAATCCCGGGAAACATCGGGATTGCAGGATCGCATCGCCAATATAGGCTTGGGTGTCTGCGAAATCGCCGGCTTCGAATGCATAGAAATAGACGACCTGCTTATCCGGATCGATCAACCAATATTCCTGAATGCCAGTTTGCATATAGAGGTCCAGCTTCTTCAGCATATCTTTACGACGCGTCGATGGGGAGATCACTTCGACAACCAACGTTGGCACGCCCCGGTATTTGCCCTTGTTGTCGATCTGATCTTTGTCACAGACGACCAGAATGTCCGGTTGGACAACATTGATATTCTCAGCACTTTTGAAAAGTGTGACATCAAACGGCGCAAATAGCGGGCGACAGGGCTTTCCTTTAAACCAGGTATGCAAAATGGCATGCAATTCACCAAGAATCGCTTGGTGGCCATAAGACGGTGAGGTCAGCAAATAGACTTCACCATCAATAAGTTCATAACGCTCCTCAGAATTTTTAGTCATTTCCAAAAATTCATCATAGGTCGTTCGCATTTTCCCGACATCATAAACGGGCTTGGATTCGGCTAGCCGCAGCGCATCTGAACAGGGTTCAAGACAGGCGACATCACGACCGTTTCTGGTAATAACAACCGGTTCCTGTTCCAGAGCGACTTTCAGGTATTTCCCAAAACTGTTCTGGATTTCTGTTGATGTCACACGCATCTGTCATCACTCCCGCAAGTAGAATAGTGATAACAATAGCATTTATTAGCTAAAATGTCAACGATTAGCTAAATCAATCTATTTGATGTAGCTAATATAATCTAGTAATAGCTAAAGCGAAGAAGACTGACTGGAGATGCATTTTATCTAGTCGTGCGAAATGATTATTGACTCAACTATCCCACCCGCGCAGGGGGCAGGCCTTTCTTGCGCCGCAGTCAGACAGCCTGCCACGCAAGAAAAGGAAATCCGTGTATCTAGTTGGCTTCCCTGATATTGGCTTTGCGCAGCATTAGCCAGTTGATGATGCCGA
Source organism: Clostridiaceae bacterium (assembly GCA_034927345.1). GTDB lineage: Bacteria > Bacillota > Clostridia > Saccharofermentanales > UBA5734 > JAYFQE01. Next base: position 79,356 of record JAYFQE010000015.1, on the reverse strand, counting down.
AAAACGCCGCCATAAGAATAAAGGAAAGAATCAAGCAGAAAGGCGAGGAAACAACCCATTTCAGGAAAGGCTTCAAATCCAGTCCCGACACACTGATCAGGATTGGGACGACATTGAGCAGCACCGGAATGGAGAGGGCAGCCACGACCGTCCAGAATTTGTTCAGACGCCAGAACATCAACGAGAAGAACATGCCGAATAAACAGGCTGCGGACATCAGGCCAACGTTGATTAAAGCGCTCAGGATATGCTGGCTGAAATTCAGCGTCGTTTTTTCCGAGCCCAAAAAAATCAACTGATATAGATCGGACATCAAGAATTGCTGATCATGCGCGGTGATCAGCTGTATGACGCCCGACAGCAGTTCGCCCGCCGCCGCCAGGACAGCCGAAATAGATCCGATGACCAGCAGTTCGCTGATATAAGAAGTACGCCGCGAAACGCCATATTGCAGGCAAAGCCGTAAATCGCTGCGGATGTTGACGATACCCGTCACAAACAAGAAAATGGCTGTCGTAATGCTGATCCCGGAAAAAGAAACGGTCGTCGCCGTGCTTGACCGGACATTGATTAAACCGATCAGCAGAGCGGCAATAATAGCCATGAGAATCAGATAGATCGTTATGCCGCCTTTCAAGTAACTCTTCATTTGATAACGAAAAGCAGGTTTGATATTCATGCTCATTTTCTGTCTTCTTCCTCCATCAAGCTAATGAAATAGTCCTGCAAATTAATCGGAGCGTATTCTAATGCCTCCGGCATTTCATCACGCTGCCCCTTCACGCAAGCTGTTTTCAAACCGCCAAACGCGTTGGTGCTTAAAACCTGTTTCCCCATGATATATTGGTCAACCAGGTTCGCCGGACCGGATACCGCATAGGCATCCGCCGTCAGGGTTTCTCTGGCACAATCTTTGAGAAGCTTGCCGTTGCGGATGATCAAAGCATGTTCGATCAGCTCTGCCGCTTCGGCAATCAAGTGCGTAGAGATCACGATCGTGCAGGGATTTTCGGCATACTTCTCCAGTAAAAGACGATAGAACATATCCCGATGCTGCGCGTCCAACCCTAAAACCGGTTCGTCAAAAATCAAGTACGGCGTATTGACAGACAAGCCGAGGATCAGCCGGAGAATCGAGGAATATCCGGTAGAAAGCGTTTTGATTCGCTTCTTCGTGTTCAGGCCGAATTTCGCTGCCAGCTTCTCGGCATACTGGCGGTCGAAGCCGGGATAAAACAGTGCTGCCGCGTCGAAAGCTTTTTTAACTTTCATATCCTCGGGAAACATGTTCTGTTCGGCCACCAGAAAGATTTTACCCAGCGCCGCGTCATTATTGGTTATGGATTCGCCGTCCAGCGTCACCGTGCCTTCCGAAGGATACTGCCGGCCGGTTATGATATTCATCAGCGTTGTTTTACCCGCGCCGTTATTGCCCAGAAGGCCATATATTTTATTGTCTTCCAGCTTCATCGTCATATGGCTCAACGCGCAGGTATCGCCAAAATACTTAGTCACATTTTCAATCTCAATCGGCATCTTCAAAACCTCGCTTTATCATTTTGTCTAGTTCAGCAGCCGTCAGGCCTAAATTCTTAGCCTCCCGTATCAGTTTTTTGATGTAATCCCGATAAAAAAGATCGTTGCGCCGGGATTTCAATGTTTCCTTAGCCCCTGTTGACACAAACATGCCCAAGCCTCTCTTTTTATACAATAATCCTGAATCCACCAGCAGATTGATGCCCTTCAAGGCAGTTGCAGGGTTGATTTTATAAGTCAGCGAATATTCAGTTATCGACGGTATACGGCTTTCCTCCGGATAAGCGCCGGAGAGTATACCTTCCTCCAATTGTTCTGCAATCTGGAGAAAAATCGGACGCTCGTCATTAAAAGACAACTCTGATCCCTCCTCAATACAAACGGTTAGTTAGTGTAGTAGTTAACCGCTACACAAACATACCATTGGGAAACAGACTTGTCAAGCCTGAAAAACAGAATTGTAAAAAATAGACTGATCAATCCAGAAAGATTCGACGTAAAGAAGTTATGGCTTTAATGCCCTGATGATATCCCGCTGTATTTGCCATACATTTTGCCCGAAATTACTGACAACAGTGATGCATAATCCGCTTTCATCATAACCGGATATGAAACCGACGCCCGGATCGCAGCCTTCAAAACGCGGCGCATAACCGCCGTCCGCGGTTTGATCCAGCCAAATGCCGAGTCCGTAATGATCATGGCCGGCGCCGGCGTGCGGCGAAAACATCGTCCGGGTCATTGTCTCCGACAGCAGCTGATGACCGAGCAGGGCATTCCAGAATCTCTGGACATCCCAGACCGTCGTAAATGCGCCGCCCGCGCCCGTGCCTTTGACATCGACGCTGTAGATGTTGGTATAATAACCGCCGCGCCGCTTGTCCAGGATATAGGCATTCGCGCACCGCTCCGGTAAACGATCCAGCTCAAAATACCCGGTATCCATCATGCCGCACGGTTCAAACAAGTTTTTCCGCAAATATTCGTCAAACAGAACGCCTGTTATTTTTTCGATGATCAACCCCAGAACGACAAATCCGGTATTGTTATATTGAAAGCGTTCTCCGCGCGGGTACATCATCGGTTTGTCCATAAAGAGCGGCAGAAGATCGGATGAGGCGCGAATTTTATAATTCGGGTAATCGCGCCACAGATCGTCGTAATCCTCCATCGTACGCTCGTCGAAATAATCAGGAATGCCCGAGGTATGCGTCAGTAGCTGTTCGACCGTTATCCCGCGGTCGATCGCCCGCCAATCATAATCGAACAATTCGCCGATGGCACTGCTAAACCGCAGCCGGTTCATCTCAATAAGCTGTAAAATCGCCGAGGCGACAAACGCTTTGCCCGCCGAGGCGGTCGCAAAACGAGTATCCATCCTGTTTTGTATTTTATTCGGTAAATCCAGATAACCAAAGCTGCCTTCGAAAAGCGGCGCGCCGTTTTGGGTTACCAGAATGCAGCCGGAAAAGTCAGGCGGAATCAAGCCGGAAAGATTCATTCTGCCGCCTCCCACGCTTCGATAAACCGGCTGATTGTCTGCTGCCGGTTTTCCCTGGCATCGCTGACCGCCTGGGCTGCCGTTTCATATTTTCCTTCGGAAAGCGTCCAGCTTTCACGGTCTCGCCGATCATTCGCAAATAAGGCAAACGCGGTTGCGCCCATCGTGTAGACGTTCGTTCGTTCATCGATCACGGCGCCCAGCCGATGTTCCTCCGGCGACATAAAGCGCGAGCTGCCCCACATCCGGCCTTGTTTATTGATATACGGCGTTTTGGCATAAAAATCGATATCGCAAATCACCGTCTTCTGCGCCGCGGCATCATACAAAAAGCTGCTGTCATAAAAGTCGACAGCCACATAGCCTTTTTTCGCCGCGTGTTCATGAAAAGACAAAATCACCTTGAATATGCCCAGTCTCTCCGTTTGTGTCGCCCGTAAAAATTCCTGTCGCGACTGAGGATACATTTTACCCATACAGGCGCCGTCTGCCCATTTAAACACCATGGCAAATCCGCCGCCGATTTCTTCCGCCTGAACGAATTCAATCAGGTTCGGATGCCGCAAATCTTCATACGCCGCAACGGTTGCTTTCAGACGGGCGACGGCAGCTTCGGGCGTTCCGCTATATTGCTCCGCCGGCGCTCCGGCATATTTGATGAAATAGCGACTCCCGTCCTTTTCCGTGCCAAAGCAAAGGTTTCCTGAATCTTGATCGTCAAATATCTTGAACACCTGGCCGTATTTTTGTAAAAAGCTGAAATCATAAGGCGTTTTCAGTTTATAAGGGATTTTGTCCGCGTATTGAAGATAATAGCCTTGAAAATACCATGCCGGCACAACACGATTCATGCCATCGTACCATTGGAGCACTTCTTTTGCCTGATTCAGCATGGTGTCTATCTCAGCCTGTCCGAACGGTATCGCCCAGGATACGGATGAAAGGGTGTTGCTCGTAATATAAAGCGCCAGCAGCGGCCAGAATTCTTGCGGCGGCTTGCCGTCAAAATAGCCGTTGATCATACCCGACGCAAATAACGGACTTTTTTGAGCACACCAAACAATCCGGTTAAATTCTTCCCACGGATCGCCGAAATCAAAACGGTCGAAATCGATAATTGTCAGTTCACCGTTTTCGATCATCATGTTGCCGATGTGATAATCGCCATGTTGAAAGGACTGCGGTCTGCCGTCGAGCAGATGACGATTGGCATCGAGATAAGCGACGAATCTTTCGCCGCCGTCATATTGAATCGGGCATTGGCGATAACACTGTATTTTCGAGTCGATTTTCCGGTTGAATCGTATATTCCACGGTTCCTGCGTTTCGGGCGCGGGAATGGAATGAATCTTCTTCAAGAGCGTCCCGGCTTTCAGGCCGTAAACATACTGTTCCGTGTCGGACATCAGCGGAATCACATCCTCGGCGTCGGCGCCGTCAATCCAGCTCTGTAAAGAATAGACGCCGGCCGGGCAAGTGCCGAATTCAACGGGACGGCACATCGGCAGATCAAGCGCCGCCACTTTCTTCAGCAGGTCAAATAGCGCTTTCCGTTTATCGTAACGCTCGGCGGGAGAAATACGAAGCAGGTATCGCGTACCGTCTTCTTTTGTCACACAGTACTTTTTGTCTTCCGACCAGCCCCTGGCGATCGGTTCGGTTTTTATGAAGTTGAATCCGGTCTTTTCGGTTGTTGGCAAAGGTTATGCAACTCCTCACGCTCGCTTATTTGTTTCGTATACATTTATGCTTCATCTTTTCATATGAATTATATCATGCGGCTATAACTTGCACTATCGTAAAAATGTGTTAAATTTAATTTTACTTTTTTATTTAATATCGTTATAATCAATTCATCTGAGTAAAGAAATGAAAGTCAGGAATGAAGATGTCCGCCGTTAATGATTCTGATATGCCCTTGATCGTACGCGAATTTCAACAGCCAGACATCCCGGCCATGACGGCCATCTGGAACACGGTTGTCGAAGCAGGCGACGCTTTCCCGCAAACAGATTCCCTGTCCCCGGATGAGGCACGGGTTTTCTTTGCCGCTCAAACTTATGCCGGAGTTGCGGCGTCAGGCAATGAAATTGTTGGGCTTTACATTCTGCACCCCAATAACATCGGACGCTGCGGCCATATTGCCAATGCTTCTTTCGCGGTAAACAGCCGGATCCGCGGCCGGGGCATCGGCGAACTGCTGGTCCGCGACTGCCTGGCTCAGGGAAGGCGCTTAGGATTTACCCTTTTACAATTTAACGCCGTCGTCAGCACGAATACGGCCGCCAACCGGCTTTATAAAAAACTCGGCTTCCATCGGCTGGGCACAATTCCGGGCGGATTCCGGATGAACGGCGGTCAGTTCGCCGATATTAATCTGTATTACATCAGTCTGGAAGACAAGCCCTAACCTTTGCTGTTTTCAATTGTGTTGTGCAGGTCGGTGAAGAACTCACTGTAACGCAACGATTCGGGGATTTGCGTCATGCCGCACCAGAGCGACAAGGGGTATTCTTTTCCTTCAACAAGAATGGGCTTGCCATTCTCTTCGAGAACTTGATCGGCTAGTTTTTGCGCGCGTTCTTTTTCATATAGGCCGGTTACCATAGCAAATTCGTCGCCGCCGATGCGTATAACGAGCATCTCGTCGGAAGCGGCGTTATCAATGCGCGAAGCCATTTCCAGAATAGCCAGATCACCGGCTTTTCTCGATATGGCGTTGAGTCCGGACAAGTGCTGAGCATCGAAGCATAAAACATAACTGCCTTTTGATTTTCTAAAGAAATCATATGCGTCGCTTAAGTCGACTTTTTTCCGTGCCATATAAAAATCATCTCCTTCGTTATACTCATAATTGATTTTGGGGAATAAGCCGGTGAACTTCCAGTTTTCTTTGAACTCAGATGGATTGACGTTCCATACTCGTTTAAAGGTGCGCGAAAAAACTTCAATGGAATTATATTGATATTTCATGGCCGCATCCGTTATAGTCATATTCGCTTTAGCAATATCATGGGCTGCGTTTGTCATGCGCCGCCGTTCAATATAATCCTTAATACTCAGGTTTAATGCGTAGCGAAACAGTTTTTCGAGCATGGATACGGAGACATGGCAATGACTGGCTATATCTCTGCGCGTAACCGGCTCGCAGAGATTCAACTCTATGAAATTGATGGACTCCGTTAAAATCATAAATTTATTCATTGCCGCGCCTCTGTCAACCGGTTGTAAAGACAGTATAAAAGGTATTTTATATTTATGCTTGACGATTTGAGCATAAATAACGCGCCGGCCATTTTCGGACGGCCGACCGGCTAATTTTGCTTTTCATTAAAAAAATGTTCTATTATCTCCAGCATTTCATGGATATCCGCCTCAGCATCCGCTTCAACGCCGGAAATCAGGCTGTTGTCCACATTGGCGAATTTACGGTTTTCCGCCGCTTTTATTTTTCTGCAGAGGATGGTCATGGCCAGACGGGCCGATATTTTTAGCTGCCCGATATATTCATCGCCGCCGTACAATTCGGGCATCACGATTTCTCTGCTTTCCCAAATATGCGGCAGCGATTGGACTACCGCTTCGGCTTGATGATGAAGGCCTGCTTTTAAATATAAAAAGCAGAGATTGACTGTCGTCGTGCTTCTCAGTTTCGCGCTGATAGGATTCCGCAGCACCCGTTCCGACAAAGTAATCGCTTGTTCTATCGCTTCAGGATCTTCACGCTCGTTGGCCTTCACGGTTATGGCCAAAGCAAGTTCAGATAGAAGCCCGTTATGATCCGGATAAAGTTTTATCGCGTCCTGAAGCATATGGATCGCCTGATCGACTTGGCCGGCAATCATATCGTCGTGTTCTTGGCGAAATATTTGGTCCAGGTTTTCTGCTTTGCGAATTTCGTCCATGCCGATGAGCTCATCAATGGAGATATGATAGAAATTCGCCAGGCCCGGAAGCGCCGTTATGTCGGGATAGGCCGAATTGTTTTCCCAGCGGCTTATCGCTTGCGGCGACACGTTGAAAAACTCCGCAAGCTGCTCCTGTGTCAGGTCTTTTCGTATTCTGAGTTTTCTTAAATTCTCGCCGATATTCATTTTCATGGTTTTCCGCCCTCCCGGCAAAATGATTTTGGTTGCTTTAATCACTCTATTGAAAACTGTTTATTCTTGCCAGCGCAAATCTGTTGAGAATAAAACAACCGGCCGGTGATTTTTCGGATTCAGGCTGCGCCATATGGTTGTCAGTTGTCTGTTTGCTATCAGTATACCGACATTCGGTGGACAAAAGAAGGGTCATTCATTATACTGAAAATAGTCTTAATCGGCAGATAAAATCCGCATCAGCGGTATGCCCACAGACAGCCCTTTTATCGTGTTGAAAGGAGAATTGGAGCCAGGATGCAAACGAAAGAAAATCACTTAATCGTTGAAAACGGTCAAACCAAGTGGCGAATCATCATCAGCCGATCGGCGGCGCCCGCGGAAATCAGGGCTGCGCAAGAATTGCAGCGCTTCTTGCTGGAAAGCACCGGGGTTTGCCTTGCCATTGAGGACGACCAAACGCCCGTTGAACCTTTCGAGATTCTGGTCGGGCCCGGCAATCATGCGACGGCGCTCTTTCCCCTCGCCGATCCGGAATCTGGCCAGGAGGCCTTGACCGGGGAGCGTTTTACCATCCGCACGGCGAATGACAGCTTGCTTATTCTGGGCGGCAGTCCGCGCGGAACGCTGTACGGCGTTTATTCCTTTCTTGAAAAATATCTGGGCTGCCGCTGGTTTACGCCGACTGTCGATAAAATTCCGCGCCGTTCCCGGCTTGAGCTGCCGGACATCAATATCGTTGGCCAGCCTTCACTGGATTATCGGGATCTCTATTGCTTTGATGTTTTTGATCAGGACTGGCTTGTCAGAAATAAAATCAACGGCCATACCCAAAAACTCGACCCGGAACATGGCGGCAACATTTCATACGCCCATTTTGTCCACACCTTTGATCAACTGGTTCCTGCCGGCGAGTATTTCGCGGAGCACCCGGAATACTTTTCCGAGGTTGACGGCCACAGGCTGTCCGAAAAAACCCAGCTTTGCCTGACTAATCCGGAAGTTGCGGTTATCGCCATAAAACAGGTCCGGCAATGGCTGAAAGACGAACCGGACGCACGGATCGTTTCCGTTTCGCAGAATGACTGCTACAATCCCTGCCAATGCGAATCCTGTCGCCGGCTGGACCAGGAAGAAGGCAGCCACAGCGGAACGCTCATTTATTTCGTCAACCAGATTGCCAGAGCCGTCGCGGCTGAATTTCCCGATGTTCTGATCGACACGCTGGCTTACCAGTATACCCGTAAACCGCCCAGGCACATCAAGCCGGAACCCAACGTCGTCGTCCGCCTCTGCTCGATTGAGTGCTGCTTTTCGCACCCGCTCGAAGAATGCCGCGAAATCAGTTTTCCCTTTAATTTATCCGGCCGGCCGGATACGATTTTCGCCGATGATCTGGCGGGCTGGTCGAAGATCAGCAAACAGCTGTACATCTGGGATTACGTTACGAATTTCAACCACTATCTGATGCCTTTCCCGAATCTGCCTGTTTTTCAGCCCAATATACAGTTTTTTATCAAAAACCAGGTAAAAGGGATTTTCGAACAAGGAAACGGCCAGTCGGCGGGCGGAGATTTTTCCGAATTGAAGGCTTATGTACTCGCCAAACTGCTTTGGGATGAACGCTGCGATGTCGACGCTGTCATCAATGATTTTCTGGCAGGGTGCTATAGTCACGCAGCCGTCTGGATCAGGCGGTATCTCGATCTCTTTTGGCAGGAAACCGCGCGCAGCAAGGTTCACGCCGGCATTTATGATTCGCCCGACAAAAACCGGCTTTCGGCAGCTTTTCTGGAACAGGCGTCAGATTGTTTCGACCGCGCAGAGCAAGCGGCCGATGACCCGGAAATCCTGAAGCGCGTTAAAAAATTGCGGCTGCCGCTCCTTTATGTGCAGCTCTTTGCTTTGCCGGACGAGCAGCCTGACCGTCAACGCCGGCAAATAAGCTTTATGAATGATCTGCAGTCGCTGGGCGTTCAAAGAATCAGCGAAGCCATGGACATGGATGTCTGCCGCCGGCAGCTTGACCAGGGGCTGAGTTTCCGGCAGATCGAAAAGCGCCGTATGGAGTCTTTATAGATTATTGGCAGACCTTGCCGGGATTAAGGATGTTCAGAGGGTCAAAAACGGCCTTGATACCGCGCATCAGGCTAAGCTGAACGGGTCCGCACTGTCTGCTCATATAGTTCTTTTTCGCGTAGCCGATGCCGTGTTCGCCGGATACAAGCCCGGACAGGTCAAAGGCTTTTTGATACATCCGGTCAAAAACCTGATTGAGCTTCTCCTGCCAGGCGGGCTCATCGAGAGCGTCACGGCAGATATAGACATGCAAGTTCCCGTCGCCGGCATGGCCGAAACTGGGAATGCGTATGTTCATCTCCCTCGCCAGTTGATGCGTATAAAGAATGAATTCGGCGACCTTGTTCCGCGGAACGACGACATCGCACTCATCCATTTCTGTGGTTGAGGCTTTTATCGCTTCCAAAAAGGCGCCCCGCGCATTCCATACCGATTGCTGCCGTTCATCCGTATCGACAATAAAGACATCTTTGGCGCCCTCGGCCAAACAAAGATCGGCCGTTTTGCGGTACTCCGCCTCGACGGCTTCGCGACTGCCGCCGTCAAAGGTCAGCAGCAGGTAAGCCGGCGCGGCGGTGTCGGGAAACCGCTTGCCCAGATACTCCTCAGCAAACAGGATGGTTTGCCGTTCCATGAACTCGATGGCCGTCGGGATGTTTTTTGACTGAATGATTTTTGGCACCGTTTCCAGGGCGGCCGTCATTTCATCATACGGAACCAGCAGGCTGATTTTTTTCTGCGGCAAAGGCAGCAGTTTCAGGATAGCCCGGGTGATAATCCCCAAAGTGCCTTCCGAGCCGACGATCAAGTCCTTCAGCGCATATCCGGAGCTGTTCTTGACGACCTTTCCACCGAGTTCGATGATGGCGCCGGTTGGCAGGACGACGGTCAGGCCGCGGACATAATCGCGGGTCACGCCGTATTTGACCGCGCGCATCCCGCCGGCATTCGTGCTGATATTGCCGCCGATGGTCGCCGATTTCTCACCCGGATCGGGCGGATAAAAAAGGTCATGCTCTTCAACATATTTCGCGAGATCCATCAGCAGAACGCCCGGTTCGACCGTAAGGGTCAGATTATCCGGGTCCAGCTCGAGGATCCTGTTCATCAGGGTCATGTCCAGCATGATGCCGCCGCAAACGGCAACGCCGGCCCCGACAAGGCCGGTCCCGGAACCTCTGGCGACGACGGGAATAATCTGTTCACCGGCAAACATCATGATTGCCGAGACTTCCTCCTGACTTTTGACCTTGATCAGCACATCCGGAAAACAGGCGACGCCGCCTAACTCATCATGGCTGTAGTCCACACTGATTTCCGATCCGCAGAACACCCGTTCGCCGGGGATTATCGACTTGATATAGGCAATATCCGCTTCGCCGATCTTTTTATAGGCTGACGCGCGGGCTGTCGTATCCGGATTTTGATTTTCCTTTGTATCCATAATTCCCCTCTTCAGATAATCGGTTCATGCGTCTTGATCCGGCTGATCAAGTTCGGCACAATTGCATACAGATCGCCGATGACCGCATAGTGCGCAACCTGGAATATTCCGGCCTCCGCATCGTTGTTGATCGAGATAATGGTTTCCGATCCCTTCATCCCGGCAACAAACTGAACTGATCCGGCTATGCCGATTGTCATGATAAGCTTCGGGCTGACCGTCCGCCCGCTCAGGCCGATCTGCAGCCGCGGGTCGAACCAGCCGTTCTCCACAAGCGGACGCGTACAAGCTACCTGAGCATGCAAGAGACCGGCCAGTTCCCTGATCATCTCCAGATCTTTCTTGTTCTTGATCCCCCGTCCGACAGCAACGATCACATCAGCCGCGGTAAGGTCAATGCCCCGTTCCTTGGATATGCTCGCCAGCAAGGCGGTCCGGCCGGCTATCTGTTCCGGCGGCAGAATCATCGGAATCACCCGGCCGCCGGCAGACTCCTGTTTCCGGGGCGCGGTAAAAATTTTATAACGGACGGTGCATAGTTGCGGCCGGCTGTTGCAGGTTAAAATCCGGGCCATGATATTGCCGCCGAACGCCGGCCGGATCTGAACCAGGTCGGTATCCGGCCGCATCTCAAGAGCGGTGCAGTCTGCCGTCAGCCCGGTTCTGAAGCGGGCGGCGACGCGCGGCGCCAGCGACCGTCCGGCATTGGTCCCGCCAACCAGCAGGGCCGTCGGACGGACCTTTTCAATAAAATCGGCTGCCGCGGCCGCATAGGGCTCGATTAAAAAATCAGCCAGTCCCGGATCATCATAGACAAAAACTTCGTCCGCACCATATTGCAGCAGTTCCTGGGTTGCCGGTCCGTTGCCGCAGCCGATCAGCAGGGCATAAACGGGGTGTCCGATGACCGCCGCCAGTTCGCGCGCCTTGCCAAGCAATTCAAAGGTGACCGGATGGATGACGCCCTCGCTCGTATCCGCCAAAACCGCAATGCCGCGCCAGAGGGATTTATCGATTTTCGCTTCAGAAGCTTTTTCCCGGATGATGACCGCGCCCGGCGGCCCTTTTTTGACGCATAAACCGCATAGGCGGCAGCCCGCGTTGACGCTCAGTTTTCCGTCCTCGCGGCTGAAAGCCCCGAAGGGACAAAGCTTCTGCAGGACTTCTGCTGTTTTTTCATCAATCTTGGTCTGGTCAAGGATCATCTCTTTCATGCCGGTTATGCATCCTCTCTGCCCGTTTCGTTCTGTTTCTTTTCTAAAACAGCCGGATTCATATCACCTTCCGCACTGCAAGAATATCCAGCAGCCGGCCGGACAGACTTTCCGCAGACCCGGTTAAAATCTGCCTGACGGCAGTCTGCTCAGGCGGGAAAATTTTCTCGACTTGGGTCGGAGACCCGGACAAGCCATAATGCCGTTCATCCTGGTCGCCGAGGTCTTGCAGCGTCAGAACCCGGATCTGCTTGTCCTGGGTCTGCAAGCGGCGCTTATACGATGGCAGGCGCGGCGTATAAAGGTCCTTCTCGACCGTAACCACGCAGGGGATCTGAATACTCAGCTTCTGGACCGTATGTTCCAAATTGGCAAAAAGGATGATCTGATCCCGGGTTACCGATTCAAAACGGGTCACATAAGCGGCGTGAGGCAAGTTTAAAAACTCGGCCATTTCGGCGCCAACCTGTGCCGTATCGCCGTCCGTCGTCTGTTTGCCGCAGATGATCAGGTCAAAAGGCCCTATCCGGCGAATCCCCTGAGCCAGGGTATAGCCGGTCGCCGCCACATCGGCGCCGGCAAATCGCCGGTCCGTCAGAAGGCAGCCCTCATCGGCGCCCATCTGAATCGCCTCCAGCAGGATTTCTCTGGCTTGCGGCGGTCCCATCGACAAAGCCGTCACGGAACCGCCCTTTTCTTCTTTGATCCGAAACGCGGTTTCCAGCGCGAAAAGATCATAGGGATTCATTTTACTCTCAACACCATCCCGCTTGAGCACGCCGGTCACTTCATCGACCGCGACATTGGCGGCGCCCGGAACCTGCTTGATGCAAACCAAAATGTCCATTCCATTCCTCTTTCTGGCCATTAAAAGAACCGGACACGCCGGCGGTTAATCTCCAACGATGACCGATACGCCGTCCGGAATAACAACCAGATCCGCCCTACTGCCAACGATGGAGCGTGCCATGACTAAGGCTTCCGTAAAATCATGAGCCTGCTGCATATGCATAGCCCGGATAATCTGCGGATCGCAGCGGTCTGTTACGATAATGACGGCGCACCGGCCGAGCACCCGCGCCAGGATCTGGGCTTGCCACTGATCCGGACGGGTATCCTGCCGGCCAATCATCGCGATCTTTGCCGCGACCTCCGTCGGCGACGCCGCTTCGGAAAACCAGCGAAAAAAAGCTTCGCCGCCGTGACCGTCTTCACAAGCCGCGGCTATGATGATCACGCCGCCTTCGCGGACGCAGGCCTCGCCGGCCGTCATTCCTTTGACCGACTGGTAAATGTTCTGGTCCAGCGGATACCCGCCGTTCGAAGTGACGACGATGTCTGCTTCCCGGCGTCTGACCAGCGCCCGTTTGCCGATCCAGTCGCAGCCTTTCCGGTGCGCCAGGTCAGGATGCCCGGCAAAGGCGTTGATGATTTTCTTGTCCGCGTCCAGAGCGACATTGAGGATAAAGGCCAGTCCTGCGGCCTGCGCGGCAAAAAGCATATCGCGGTGCAGCGGATTTCCTTCCAGGTTGCCCGTCCTGGCCTGCGGGCTGGCGATAAATTCGGCGCAGTGGTTGGCCAGCACCGTTTCTGCCGCGCAGATTCCGGGCAGGATGCTCTTGCGTCCGCCGGAAAAGCCGGCGAAAAAATGCGGTTCGATGAAGCCTTCCGCGACGACTAAGTCAGCCCAGTCAACCAGGTCGTTGACCCAAAGCTCCCCTCCGGAAGGCAGCCGGCCTTTATCGATCAGATGAGCCCGGTCGCGGCTGTCATGGATAACAATATCTTCCTGATGAAACACCGTTTCGCCGAATTTACCGAGCAGCTCTTCCGGCCGCGTCGGCCTGTGGCAACCCGTAGCGACAAGGATCTTAATCTGGACAGCCGGATTGTTCCTGCGGATTTCCTCAAGAAGGATCGGTATGGTTATGGCGCTGGGAACAGGCCGCGTATGATCGCTTGTAATTAAAAGCACATGAGCGGCCGCGGCCGCCAGGTCCGACAAGCGGCGGGATTCGACGGGTTCGGCAAGCGCTCTGCGGACGATGGACGCTTCATCCCGGTCCGGATCCGAACTGGAATCCGAATCCGGGTTCGGCTCGAGAACAGCCTTGAGCCGCTCCTCCTCCACCTCCAGCAGTAAATGTTCTTTTGCATAAGGGATTTTGATCTGCCTCATCATTACTTTGTTAATCCTTTCTTTGAAGGGTTTGACGCACAAAAGCCAGATGGTCCTCCATGGCCAGCGCGGCCTGTTGGCTGTCGCCCTGCCGGATCCTGTCCAGGATCTGTTCGTGCTGCTCGAGCAGGATTTCTGCCTGAGCCGCCGTTTTCATGATTCTCGCCCGCCCCAGGCGAACAGAATTCTCCAGCAAGCATGATACACATTCGCCGGCTTTAATCAGGATCTCATTTTCGGAACAAAGAAAAAGCAGTTTGTGAAAACGAATATCTGCTTCTTCGCCCATTTCCAGATTCGCTTGCCGGAGAGAAACGCGCATCTGCTGCACCGCGTCTTCCAGTCGGTCAATATGTTCCGGATTTCCTCTGGCGGCGGCCAGCCGGGCCGCTTCTGTTTCCAGAAGCCGCCTGAAATCGAGCAGGTCTTCTTCCCGGCTTACCGTACGCCAAAAAAGCGGCGCAATAGTCGTAATAAACGGAACAATATTTAAGTCCGTCACATAGCTGCCGCCCCCGGCACGAACATCGATAATGCCGATAACCTCCATCGCCCGGAATGCTTCGCGTATCGACGCGCGGCTGACCTTAAATTTCTCGGCAAGAATTCTCTCCGGAGGCAGCCTGTCGCCGGACTTAATCTGACCGCTTCCCAGCAGGCCGATAAATTGTTCGATGACTGATTGATAAACTCTTTTCATGCTGATCGGATTAACGTCCATCTGCTCTCCTGATCGTTTGGCGGTTAACCCGCAAAGATAAATATTGGTCAGGTGGTCTGACCAAATTATAGGAATATTATAGAATAAAGTCAATCCGCTGAAGGCATCAATGATGATGTTTGGAATAGCTGCTGCCCTAATTCGTTTACAATAGTTTTAGTCCGCTGCCAACGCATGGCTGACCGCGCTTTTAATAACCTGGCTGGAAGACGTCGCTCCGCTCACGACATCGACGTCATATGTATTCATCTTGATCATGTCCTCGGTTATCCGCTCAGCCTTTTTCCCCATCCCGTTGTCATGGCTTAAGATATCGATTCTGATGATTTTATGCTTACTGACTTCTACGGCTACCGCGGCTTTTACAAAAGTCGTTTCCGCTTTGCCTTGATAAATCCCGTCGGCTATTTCATTCAGGTCGACTTTATCATATTCTAGATGCTTTAATTCATTATTCATCTTTAGTTGCATCGTAATTAGTAAAATTATGAATATTCCTATGACGGCAGTCATGATGATAATCACTTTTTTCATTCCATTCACCTCGCGTGGATTAGCGTTATTGTTTCGGATCATATTCAATCGCAACGTCTTTCCCATCAAAATACAGGAGATCGCCATCATCATCATGCCAAATGGCCTGAAGCGTCGTCGGCTTTTTAATTCCCTGCTTTTCTTGATAATCATTGAAAACAGCCGACCATTTTGCTTTTTTAATGGTGCCGTCAGCTGCGATAATCGCTCTGTCGTCCGTTGTAAACGACAGCGCCGCGCCGTTTTCATTAAACCTGAAAATGCCGCCGGCGGTGATGCCGCAATACGATATCACAGCTTTCGCCTGCAAATCATCCAGCTCTTCCCATGTTATATAATCCTGTAAAGCGGCGCTCGGCATAATCAGGCATTCTGATAAAAAAGTGGCCAGACTTGCCTGGTCCATTGCTTTTCCGGTCTGGCTAAACAGATTGAACAGCTTTGCCAGAACGCCTTTCATCGAACCTTTGCCGTTAATATATGTGTCCAGGCCTTCAAAGGGCACGCCATGTACAGCGCTGTCAATATAGGCCATTCTGGCCGGTTTATAGGCCGTATTGCACTGTGTATAATCGATTCGCACAGCGGGTTTTTCTTTTCCAAAGATAAAATTGACATTCTTATATGTTGCTTTCATTGAGCCCATTTTCGGCGTACCAATATAGCCGCAATAATTAAAATATTTATTGACAGGCGCCGGCAGATGCGAAACCTCCTCTTGAGTAAACAGCCCTGAGTTTTCTGCTGCATTTTTCAAAAATTGCGTCTGGAACGACATGAATGTCGCGTATGCCGGCGAATAAGGGATTTTAAAAAATACCGCAACGCCGCCGAAAAGGCAAATCAGCACCACCAGTGCGATAACCATGATCTTTATCCCCCGGCGTACCCTTTATATTGAAGCGCTTTGCAGAGCCGCGTTTTCATTTGACATCATGATCGCCTTGATCGTTAAATCCAATTTGCATAAACCTGTATATACAGAGTCTGTCAAACCGGCATCGAATCCGGCGAATATTTTTTCCAGGAATTCTATCTCCCGTTTATCACGTTCGGCAAAGTATGTCTTGCATTTTTGAGTCAGCTCAATGCGCTGCGCCCGCGCGTCATATTGATCCTTCGCCAGCGTAATATACCCTTTTTTCTGCAAAACCGCTGCAATCCGTTTGGCGTTTTGACGCGAGTATCCAATAAAATTTGCCAGTTCGCTGATCATCGGCGATTCCTTGAAGGTTGAAACGCCGATCATGAAAAGCCATTGTTTCGTGGTTATGTTCTGATCAAATTCGTCTCCCAAGGCCTGCAGCTTGTTTGATAAAGTAAATATTGTTCCAAAGATGTAGGCCTTCTGTTCAAGCTCAGTCATCAGCCGGTCCTCCATTAGGCAATAGGTTACCTTTATGATAGGCAACATATTACTTATTGTCAAGCGGATTATATTAATTCTTTCAAAGCCTGGTCATATGCCGCCTTTGTCTGCTGATCAAAGCAGACCATTCTGACCTCGAAAGGCTCGTGATGGGCAAACAGGTGATCCAGCATAGCCGATACGGCGATCCGGGCAGCTTTTGCCAGCGGAAAGCGGTAAACGCCGGTGCTGATCGACGGAAAAGCGATGCTCATGCAATGGTTTTTACCGCCAGTTTCAAACACTGATCATAACAGCTCGTCAGCAGCTCTTCTTCGTGATTTGAGCCGCCTCTCCAGATGGGTCCGGGCGTATGAAGGACATATTTCGCCGGAAGGTTGTAGCCCTTTGTCAATTTGGCTTTGCCGGTCTCACAGCCGTTTAATGCTTTGCAAGCTTCCAGCAATTTAGGTCCGGCCGCCCGATGAATGGCTCCGTCAACGCCGCCGCCAAGCAGCGATGTGTTCGCGGCATTGACGATCGCGTCGCACCGGATGTTCGTTATATCGCCTATTACCGTTATGATCTTTATAGCAAAAAACCTCCCCCCGAGAATTATGGAGCATGTCGCTTTTTGGAGCTTGATTATATCTCATGAATCTTTTCGAAAACCACGTCGAGAAATTTGTTTAGCAGGGGCGATTGTGCCGGATCATGCCGATAGGCAAGGGCAATATCCCGGTATCCTGCCGGACATAGTTCCTTAACGACAACCTGGTATCGATTGTCTTTAAAAAGCAGCGCCGGCAAGATGCTTACTCCAAGGCCGTGTTCGACCATGGAAATGACCGTATAATCATCCTTGACCGATATGGCGGCCTCCGGTTCGATGCCCAGATTTGCCAGGACATCGCGTATTTCCGTATCCGAGCCGTCCTCGTACCGGATGAAAGGCCAGCGGAGGAGTTCTTTGCCGGTTACGCTTTCGTTAAGCGCCAGGGGATGCCCTTCGGGAATAACCGCAACGATGTGGTCCCTTTTCAACAGCCGCGTTGTCAGCCGCGGATCTGCCGGCAACGTCAGGAAACCGCAATCCGTTTCTCCGGTAAGCGTCCATTTTTCAATGTCCCCGTACTCGCCATGTTTTAATTCAAACCGGATGTTCGGATATCGGGCATGAAAATCCTTGAGAATCTCCGGCAGCCAGCAGGCGGAAACGCTAAAAAATGAACCAATGCGCAGGCATCCGGATTCAAGTCCGTTCAATTCGTCAATTTTGGCTCGTAAAGCATCTTGCTTGGCGCGGAATAATCTCGAATTGTGGGATGCCGATTATCTGGTCTTATCTACCGGCTGGGAAAAATACTGGGGTATGAAAGAATATTTCAGCGATTTTCCTGTGCTGTCTGAAGATGCCGTCGATTATATCCTCAAACTCGGGCTTAAAGGGATCGGAACCGATACGATGAGCGTCGACCGGATGAACAGTACGGATTTCCCGGTCCACCATAAGTTGATGGCGAATCATCTGGTCATTATTGAGAACCTGTGCAACTTAACGCCAGTCAGAGGTAAAACCGTTTTGTTTGCCGCTTTGCCGCTCAAATTCCGCCTTTCAGACGGCGCGCCGGTGCGCGCCATAGCCGTGACGCCATAAGTCATGCTCGGGGCAGTCAAGGGATAGCCTCCTCACGCCGGCGGTCTGGACAAGTCGTTCCAGCTATGCGAAAATATTTATGGCCGGCGGTTATTGATCGACATACCCGGTTATTGTGCCGGTACAGAATGAGGAGAGCATGATGATCAGAGATGCGTTGAATAAGAAATTTATTATATCAGGTCATCGGGGCTATTGCGCCAAGTATCCTGAGAATACACTGCTGTCTTTTCAGGCGGCAATCGAGCTGGGCGTCGACATGTTGGAGCTTGACTTGCATTTGTCGGCGGACGACATTCCCATGCTGATGCACGACAGTCAACTCGATCGCACCTCCAACGGCAGCGGCCTGCTGCGGGAAAAAACCTGCGCCGAGCTCAAGGAGCTGGATGCCGGCGGCTGGAAAGCCAAGTATTACGAAGGGTTGAAAATTCCTACATTTGAAGAATTTCTCACCCTGACCAAGCCCTATGGGACTTTACTTTTTTCCGTAGAAATCAAGGAAGAACCCAATGATATCGCCTGCCTGGACGCCGCCGTAGCCATGACCGAAGCCTTCGGCATGACCGGCCGCTGCGTTTTTACTTCGTTTAATGCCGCGGTAACAGATCATATCCATGACCGTTACGGGCTGCCCAATCTCGGCTACAACGCTCAATATATGCGTAATGTCCAGCCGGACTCTATTGTCAAGCTCTGGTCTGTAGGCGTGCCGATGCAGGATGTGACGCTGGAGCACACCCATTCCTGGCGCGATCAAAATATCTGGCCTTGCGCTTTTTGCGCCGATACGGCTGAGCAAATGATCCAGTGTCTGGATAACGGCGCGGCTATGGTCACCTGCAACGATCCGGTCCCCGCGCTGCGGATAGCCCGGGAACGCGGCTTGCGGCGCTAAAGGCCGGCATGATGGACGAAAATCAACGCCTTATGCTTGACGAAGCGCTTGCCGGTTATGGTTTTCGAGAAAGCGACGCCGAGTTGATCCGCCATAACGAAAATATGACCTTCCGCATCGGCAGCCATTATCTCCTGCGGATTCATAAGCATCATGAAGGCTTCACGACCGGCATGATTTATGAAGGTCTTGACCGCGCGCAGCTTTACGATAGCGAGATTGCGTTTATTACCCATCTGAAAGCCTGCGGCCTGAATGTCCAGACGCCGGTTCCGAATCTGAACGGCGAATGGGTGACCCGGTTATCCGACGGCACTCTGGCTACGGTTCTGACTTGGCTGGAAGGACATACCGTTGATAAAAGCGAG
This sequence comes from Clostridiaceae bacterium, assembly GCA_034927345.1. Lineage (GTDB taxonomy): Bacteria > Bacillota > Clostridia > Saccharofermentanales > UBA5734 > JAYFQE01. Next base: position 59,777 of record JAYFQE010000015.1, on the reverse strand, counting down.
CTGCTTCCGCCTTTATGTTATAAGATCGGCGTCATGACTGCCAAATTGCATGAAGCGTCGCGGAGCTTCGCTTCTGTCCCCGCGCTGAGATATGACGGCTTATTGTGCGAACGCTTGAAGAACAAGCTGGAACAACTGGTATGTACGGGAACGATCAGCCGGGAATACAGCGAAGTGATGACGGCCGCGCTGGGTAAGATCATTGTTTTTCTGGGACAAACGGAGGATCGGTGTATCCTGGTCCACTCGGACCTTTCTTGTTCCAATATGCTGATCACCGAAGCGGGACTCGCGCCGATCGACTTCTCGCTCTTTGGCTACTGCCACCCGATGATGGATATCAGCGCGCTTTTCTGCTGTATTGGCGGGAGCGTCAACCGAAAGGCAATCGCGGACGGCTACAGGGCAGCCGGGGGGACGTTTGATTCGCGCGCCGTCGACTATACCTTCGCGTTGAATGTTCTGCTCGGTATCATGCTGCATTGCGAGAGTTGGACCAAGGAAGATTGGTTCGTTGAAAAGCTTTCGGGATGGTGTAAAAACATCTTCCTGCCACTCACGCAGGACAATGCCGTCGTTGATCCGGCCATCCGCGTCGTCTGTGCGACAGATAAGGATATCCCGGTCTGGCTTGCGCTTGTTCATGCCGTCGCCGATGATTTTCCCGGTTTGGGCCTTGATGAATATGCCAAAATATTAGAAAAGAACATCGCCCGCCAGACCGCGCTGTGCGTCAGGGAGGATGGCAAGCTGGCCGGTATTCTGCTTTTTTCGCCGAATCGCCATTGCCTGTCCTGTATGGCTGTACATCCTGAATATCGCCATAATAAAATAGCCTCAGCGCTGATATCGGAAATGCTGCGGCGGATGCCGGAAGGCGATATACAGGTCACAACCTTCCGCGATGGCGATGCTAAAGGCACGGCGCCCCGGGCTCTATATCGGAAGTTCGGCTTTGAACCGGAGGAATTGCTGACTGAATTTGATTATCCGGTGCAGCGTTTTGTTTTGCACAGAAAACGCAAATCGTTGAATTAGTGCCTCACACTGTCCCTGATGATAAAATCGGCATTGATCTGCAATTTACCGATCTTGTTGTCCAGATTACCGGTTAATAATTGGTAGGCCAGCTCGCCCATCCGTTTTAATGGCAGGCCGAAAGTTGTCAATGGCGGATGGCAGTAGCGGCTTAGCTCGCTGTTATCGAAGCCGACGACCGAAACATCACCCGGGATGGATAAACCCTTTTCCAGAATGGCCCGCATAGAGCCGATGGCATACATGTCGGGCTGTCGCTTCTTCGCTTTCACAAGCCGGCGCAAAGGGTTTCTTTGCGAACAAATTTTTGGTATGATGATGAAAACAGACAAGCAATACCGCATATCAGCTGAGGCAGGATGAAAGAGCATGAGTGATTTACTAGCCGGCTTAAATGATCAGCAGCGTCAGGCTGTCACAGCCACCGAAGGCTTCATTCGGGTGATTGCCGGCGCCGGATCCGGCAAGACGCGCGCCCTGTCGCACCGCTTTGCCTATCTGGTCAACGAACTCGGCATCATGCCCGCCAATATACTTTGCGTGACTTTTACCAACAAGGCGGCCAACGAGATGAAGCAGCGCATCCGCCGCCTCACAGGAGACAACGATACCGGTTACATCAGCACCTTCCACAGCTTCTGCGTATCGGTTCTGCAGGAAGATATCCATGCCGTGCAGTATCCCAGGAGTTTTTTAGTGCTCGATAACGCCGATATCGACGCCATGCTGAAGATCATTTATGAAGAACGCGGCTTAACACTGCGCCATATGACTTTTGCCAGAGCACGCGACATGATCGAAATGCGCAAGACGATCACGGAACCGGATTATTATGAATACATGATCGCCTTGTCGACGGATGAGCTGCATCAAAAATACCTGGATGCCGCCGAGGCCGGCGATATCATCTTTTACGGCTATTTATACCAAGAGAAAAAGTGTTTTGGCCTTGACTATAACGACCTAATCAAATATGCACTTTACATCTTCAGTATGCATGACGAGATCAGGCTGAAGTGGCAGCAGCGACTGGCATACATCATGATCGACGAGTATCAGGATATCGACGAGCTGCAATACCGCCTGATGAAGGTCTTATGCGGTTATCATCGCAATCTGTTCATCGTCGGGGATCCGGATCAGACCATCTACACCTGGCGCGGCGCCAATGTGCGGTATATCCTGGATTTCGAAACAGAATTTCCGAACGCCCGCACCATCATGATGATGACGAATTACCGGTCGACCCCGCAGATTATCGCCGCAGCCAATTCCCTGATTGCCAGAAACAAGCAACGGGTGAGAAAGGATCTGCTGCCTGTATTGCCGGACGGCGTCCCGGTGGTTTACCATCATGCCAAGACAGCGGAGGCGGAAAGCCGATGGATCGCCGGCCAAATCAAACGGCTGGCGGGCGAAGGCGTGAAACTCAGCGATATGGCCATCCTGTACCGGGCGCACTATCTCTCCCGCGCGCTGGAGGAAGTTTTTTTAAAAGAAGACCTGGCGTATACGCTTTATAGCGGCGTCCAGTTCTTCGGACGGATGGAAATCAAGGACACCTTGTCCTATCTGCGGCTGATCGCTTATCAAGATGACTTGTCGTTCATGCGGGTGGCTAATGTGCCGAAGCGCAATATCGGCGAGCGGCGCATGAAATTTCTGCAGGAATATTCCGCTCAGAATCATTGTTCTCTTTATAGCGCGCTCGAAAAAACCCTTGACGACGAGATCTTCAAGAATACAAAAGCGCGCCGTCTGGTGGCTTTGGTCGGGCATTTTGCCGGATTGTGCCAGGATATGCCCGTTTCGGAACTGTTAAGCGCGGTCCTTGACCAAAGCGGCTATGAAATCTTGCTGCGGACCGAAGGCAGTCAGGAAAGGCTGGATAACTTGGCTGAACTGAAACAATCGGTGTATGAATATGAGAACTCCTGCGGTGAAGAAAGTTCACTTGAAGATTATCTGGCGCATGTCGCGATGCTGACGAACACCGATGCTGTTTCAAGTAAGAACACGGTCAAGCTCATGACCGTCCATACCGCCAAAGGACTGGAATTCCCTTATGTTTTTCTTTGCGGTCTGGACGAGGGCGTCTTTCCGTCTAAAAAGACCTCCACCCCCGAAGGCATGGAGGAGGAACGGCGTCTGGCATTCGTGGCGTTTACCCGGGCGGAAAAGGCGTTGTATCTCACCGATGCCGAGGGACGGAACCTGGACGGCTCGTATCGCTTCCCTTCGCGCTTTATCCTCAATGTCGACAAGAACCTATTGAACTATACGGACGAGCTGGACGAAAGCCTCGTCAGTGAAACCAATTGGCTGGTCTCCAGAAGCGAAGCGGCAATCGAGTCCAAGACAGCCGGGTTACCTTTCCTGCCGGGCAGCCGGATCGTCCACCCGGTGTTCGGCGCCGGCGAAGTTATCGATATCGACCGCGATCAGAACGCCTATATCATTCAGTTCGACGCCTTGGATACGACGCGGAAGATCAGCGTCAACGCGAAACTGGCCGCCGGAGATGGAAGTGACGGGACGGAAATATGATAAAATCATAATATCATTTAGATTGAGAAACTTGCTCTGCGATCAGATCGCTCGCGGAGCAAGGCAAGCGCTTAAAAGCAAGTAAAACAGAAAGATGGGGTGGCAATTTTGGAGCTTAAAGGCAAGATTATCGATTTCCTCGGCGACAGTATAACAGAAGGCATCGGCGTGGCCGACATGAACAACCGTTATGACCAAGTGATGCTTCGGACCTGTCGTCTCAAAGCCGTTTACAATTACGGCGTCAGCGGTTCGCGCTTCGCCCACCAGACCAAGCCCAGTGAAATCCCGCGTTTTGACCTATGCTTCTGCGGCCGGGCTTACGACATGAATCCGGCTGCCGATATCATCGTCGTTTACGGCGGTATCAACGATTTCATTCACGGCGACGCGCCGGTCGGCGGCAGCGGCGACCGCACGCCGGCCACCTTTTGCGGCGCGGTACATTTCCTGATGAATTTCCTGAAAACCAGTTATCCGGAAAAAATGATCGTCTTCATGACGCCGGCCCACTGCAATTATATGGAGGAGCTGAGCGACGCCAGGGTTTCCGACAACCCGAATAAACGCGCCGACGCGCTGCCGCTCCCGGACTATGTCAAAATTATTAAGGATACAGCCGGTATCTACCAGATCCCGGTCCTCGATCTATATGCCGATCTCGGCATCGATCCCAACAACCCGGCGGATTATGCGCAGTACACCGCAGACGGACTGCACTTCAACGACGCCGGCCATCATGTTCTGGCGGAAAAGCTGAGCGCGTTTTTACGAAGCCTGTAAGGAAACAGGAGGCAGAAATGGCATACGATGTTATGATAATCGGCGGAGGCCTTTCCGGTTTGACGGCAGCCAGTCTTCTGGCCAAACGTCAGCTAAAAGTTGCCGTCATCGACAAAAGTTATAATCCCGGCGGGTCCTGCGGCGTATTCAAGCGCGACGAGACGACATTCGACCAGGGCGCGGCGATGCTCTACGGCTTCGGCGAGAACGGTTTCAACGCTCACCGGTTTGTATTCAACTGTCTCGAAGAACCCATTGACATCCTTCGTCACGACCTTTTATACTGCATGAATTTCAAAGGCCGGCGGATACGTTTCTGGGCGGACATTGACCAATTTGCCGAAGAACTCTCAGGAATTTTTCCGGCTGAGAAAGAAAATATCCGCCGCTTCTACCACGATATGCTGAAAATGTACCGGCACGTCATGGTGGAAACGCCCAGTTACACGACCGCCGATGAAACAGACCGGCAGACCGCACTGAAAAGCATGCTCAGACATCCTGTGTCCTACGCGCGGTTTCTCGGCCTGTTGAATAAAAGCGCAAAAGACCTGCTGAGGAAATATTTCAGCGATCCTGAGATTTTCTTGTTCTTTGACAAGCTGACATCAACCTATTGTTATACCACAGTGGAAGAATCGCCTGCCGTGCTGGCTGCGGTTATGTTCGTTGACAACCATGTCGGCGGCAGCTATTATCCCGCAGGTTCAACGCTGTTTTTGCCGGGAAAGCTTGAGAAGGTGATCGAAGAAAACGGCGGCGACATGTTGCTCGAACGCGAAGTCGTTACTATTCTTTTTGAAAATGAAAAACCCGCCGGCGTATTGCTGAATGACGGCAGTGTGCTTAAAGCGCCGTACATGATTTATTCCGGAACCGTCTGGAACTTATACGGCAAACTCATCGATCCGGCTCATACGACACAAGAGCGGCGCGACTGGGCCAAATGCCAGGCGCCGACCTATCCGAGCGTCGTCCTGTATGCCGTCGTCGGCCGAGATGTCATCCCGGAAGATACCGCTCCCATCGAGATGCTGGTCGGCAATCCTGATAAACTCGATGAAAGCGAAGTTACAGCCTATATCCTCAGTATCGACGACCGAACGCTCTGCGCTGAAGATGAACACACCGTTATCGCTATCGGCCCAACTTTCGAAAGCTGGATTACCACAGACGATTCCTTGTATCAAAACAAGAAACATAGGGAACAAAAACGCCTGATCTCAGTCTTGGGAAAGCGGTTCCCGGGTTTTGAGCAATCCGTACGTTATGCCGAGCTGGCAACTCCGCGGACCATCGAACGATATACCATGAAAAACGGCGGAGCCGTTGCCGGCCCTAAACAAATGCTGGGGCAGCATTTGTTCTGCCGGCTGCATACCCGGAGCGAATGGGACAACCTGCTCTGCTGCGGCGAATCGACCGTGATGGGTACCGGGACGCCGACCGTCACGACCTCCGGTCTTACAGCGGCCAATACGCTGCTGAAAAGGCTGAGAAAGGAACCGTTTGTCTATCATGAGGGTATGAAAAACTATGTCAGGCTTGTCGAAAAGCCATTTACTTCGGACAGGCTCTATGAAACTCATAGCGAACCGGAAAGAACCGTAATGACCCAGGCACGGCGCTGCCGGCTGTGCGAACAACCATCCTGCACGAAAGAAGAGACCGCTGACATCCGGGGTATCATGCGGCGTGTCGCGGCCGGCAATTTTGCAGGAGCAAGAAAGCGCTGGCTCCAAAGGCCGGCAGATCAGGCCGCGCTGGAGCGTTATGAGGCCAACTGCATCTGCCGCCAGGAAACCGGAAACGCGGTTCCAATCCGGGAAGTCATCGCCTATATCGGCGCGGAATGAATGGCCTCAGCTGTTAAATACGTCAACAATAATGTCTTTTCGTGTCACTGCATACTCACCGGTAATCATGATGGTACATTCATCATGAGGTTTTAGTGTCAAATAATTAGGATCTGCTGTTATGTTTTGTTTGGGGCAATTACCGTAAATATGGATGCCAGTTGCCACTACATCCGACTTATTTTTTAAAATCCATTGTTCATTGACCCGTTCAATTTCTATATGAGCTGTCGGCAGATTGCGCAGAGGTTCCAATGAATGTAAACCGTTAATTGTAAATAGGTAGGTCTGTTTTTCGACTATTCTATGATGATCAGATATCGTAATCTGGATGAAAAATGTTTGATAAACAATATTTGTTACACGCCATTGAATCACATCAGCCGCTGAAACACCTTGGCAAATATTTATTTCTTTTTTTCTGTTTAAGAATACATGGCCATAAACATCAAATATTTCTGATTGAACCGCTAATGAAAGATCATCGCTGAAATGATTATGAATATACACCTCGCCATTAAAAATGTCATCGGTTTTATAACATAATGCAGAATATTTTAACGAAGCATGTAAACAGGAAAATGCCGATTTCAACCAGTAAAACGCGGGTTTCGGCGTACCGTCATATTCTATAATTGATGTATTGGCATTATTCGGAAAAGGCTCATTCCCCATCCATACGATAAAACCCGATGCTTCCGGTTCTCGGCGACGAGTAGACTCTGCTGCATAACGCAAGGCCTCTGCCTGTAAATAGCGACTGGCCTTCACATAACCACATGTTTCAGAACCGTCGTTTTTCCATGGACCAAAAAGCTTGCTTAATTGATCGAGTTGAATCCACCAGGCGCCCCTATGCATCCAATATGGATTAGTTTCATCAGGCGGCCATATTGGGAAGGATTCTCGATATTGTTCCAGTGTTTCGATTCGTGAACTGCCGGGACAGCCGGTTTCAGATCGGAGAAGCGAATCATCGCCGTTAAAAAACCGGTAATGATCAGGATCGCCCATATAATTCCAGGGGCCGTGAACATCATGATGGATGTGTTTGCCAAAATCAACTTCATTTGCGCCAAAGGACGGACCTGATGCGCTGGATGGCAAGAAATATTTACCATGATCCATTTTTTCAACCAGATTTTTCAGCATTTTTATGTTGATATGGTTCTCATTGATCGGCGTATAATTTTCCCACATGAGCTCATTACCGCCGCACCAAATCACATGGCAGGCATGATGCCGCCTTCTTTTTATGAAAACCGACGCTGCCTGCTCAAGATCAGCCAGTAATTGTGGATCATCAGACGGCGTATTATCAAGGCCGCTGGAGGATTGCGGGAACTCTTGCCAGACCATAAGCCCTAATTCATCACAGAGGTCATAGAAATCGTGTTTTTCGAGAATAGCCCCACCCCAAACACGCAGAATAGTTGCATTCATTTCCTTAAAGCGAGTCAGTATTCTTTGATACTCATCTCGAATAACTCCGCCATAAAAGGGTGATATCGGCACCCAGTCTACGCCGCTCATAAAGACCCGTTTGTCATTAACCATCAAAGTATAAGGCAGTGCATTTTGCGGCGCGTTTTTATTGCATACAAAATCGATAGAACGAAAACCAATTCGTTTTTGATCATCATCACACAGGATGCCCTCTTTACTAATTTCGACATTGATGTCATAAAGGTGTTGTTCACCATATCCATTTGGGTACCATAATTGAATATCCGCAACACTGATCTGGTGTTTCAGCCATTGCGAAACCGGTTTTAATGTTTCATAGAAATCTTGTTCTACTTTTATCATTCCATTCAATGAAAGCGAATAATGCAAGCGATATTGCCCCGGCACATGGACATCTAGGTTGAGACTCATTGATATCAAGCCATTATTTTCAGAGATGTCAACAATTCGAGCGCTGGGAAAGCACTCAGTGATTTTGATATTTTTAATGAAACGAATATAAACATTGTCCCAAATGCCAACAGGCACCATTCGTGGGCACCAATCCCAGACATAGTTAAATCTGGATTTTATTGTCGTTATTTTGCTTGAATACCCAAACTGGCCATCAACTTCAGGAGGTGAATAAAAAACAACACGCAAATGATTCACCTGATTGATTTTAACTACACCGGTTATCTCAATCTCCAAGGGTATAAACATACCCTTGAATTCGCTCAATTTAATACCGTTCAGATATATTTCGCCATGATAGTCCAAACCTTCAAAACACAAATATGCTTTAGCCTCTAAGGATTGTTCCGGCATATAGAAGGCCTTGTCATAAAACCATTCCCGATGCTCTACCCACTCGTTACTCATACTTTTTAGCCCATAATTGGGATCTGATAACAGACCTGCCTTGATCAAGTCCAGTTGAACGGCTCCTGGCACATGAGCCTTTATGATTGAAATGGCAGGTTTCTGAACCATATTCAATTCCATGCTTTGATTACGCCATTGATTTTTCAACCAGCCGGATAATTTCCAATCATCACCATTTAAGTTGAGTATTCTAGACATTTTTCTCTCCTTAGATCGTTGAAAACCAGGATACACAGTAAAAGCCATGTATCCTGGTTTTCATAGGACTTTATTACTTTCTGGTATTATAACGGTCGAGCGCCGCTTGCTGGATGGCAATGACTTCGTCGATGCCCATTTTTTTAATTTGAGCGACAAAATCCTCATATTTGCTCATCGGCTCGACACCCATAATAAATTTAACGCGATTTTCCGATACATAGGTATTGATATCACCCATGATTGTTGCATAACGGTTTCCTTCGTCAGCAGTCATAGTGATCAAAGGCATGACATAATCGCTTTGCGCTTTTCCCCATATAGATTCGCACTCCTGAGCGTCTTTTCCGTATGTGAACATTTCGCGCCACCAAATACGGTTCATTGGTCCTTGCTGCAATGCATACTTGTTCTGCGCTTCAGTGGTGTTCAGTCCATCCGGATTTTTCGTCATGAGATCGGTGTACTGAGGTTCTCCGTTCACCATAGTATACGCTTCATTTTCAATACCGTAATTGGCAAGCAAATAACCGGTATCACTGTAAAGATAATCCATAAACTGGACAGCTTCTTTTGGGTACTTACAATCGCAGGATATTGCCATATACAAACCTCTGACATTGAAATTGGTTTGCCGCAGGTGAGCAACATCACCTTTGTTTTTCACCGGCGTAGCAATGGCGGTTAAATGGAATTTTGAATTCTGAGCCTTCTTCACATAATTATCCAGCATATAGAAGCCATCACGCCAGGCGCCGGTCTGATCTGTCACGATAAAATTTTCGGTTTGTGTGCCATCGCGTGATGAAAAATCTTTGTCGATCAGACCTAAAGAGTACCATTGATACATTTTTTCTATATACTCTTTATATCCGGGCTCGATCGGCCCATATTTAGCTTTTCCATCTATTTGATAAAAACTGCCGCCAACTCCAAAGCCTGCGATGAGTGATTCGTCTGATTCAACACCTGTTTTAGAGAGAAGAAGAGGGTACTCGCATCCCTTTTCCGTCTTAAAAGCGGTTAACATTGCTTCCCATTCATCAAAAGTTTCCGGGACAGCCATACCCAGATCATCGAGCCAGTCGCGTCTGACGACCATACCTAACCAGGCGCCCTGGATTTTATTCTCAACCATGCCAAAACCCCAAATGTTGCCTTCGTCAGTCATGGTCTCTTTGCGGAATGTCTCAGTTGAATTGATCAGTTTTTTATAATTTGGCGCATATTGATCAATTAAATCGTTCAGCTTTAAAAATGAACCGTCAGCAATAGCCTTATCAGCGCCACCTGGATAGGTTATGCCATCTGTCCAGATGAAATCAGGATAATTGCCGGAGGCAACGATTAAATTGAATTGTTCTTGTTCTTGTCCTAAAGGCGGTGTGTTAAATTCCAGGGATATGTTGGTCAGTTTGGCCATTTCCTGCCAAACTGAGTTCTCATTCCAACTTTTCATTGATTTCGCCGCATTGCCGTTCCAGCCAAAGAACATCGTTAGTTTCAAGGGGTCTTTGACAATGGGCAGCGAAGAAGCATTGTCGCCTTTGCCGGTTTGCGATGCGCCGGCCGTTGTTGTTGAGCTGGTTTCCATTTTGGTCGTTCCGGTTGTCTGCGAAACGGCAGAACAAGCCGGAAGCAAACCGACCAGAAGCGAGAAAATGAATGTCAACAACATGATTTTTACCATTTTCTTCATGAAAATTTCCTCCATCCATTATTTGTGATTTGTTTGCATTTCGTGTATACCACAAAACACGAATTCAGGTTAATCGGCTTGGCGGAAGCCGTATATAGCCTTTTTTTTCTTGATTATCATTTTCGTGATTATACTCATTCACCGATTACATTCGTTGATCAATATAAAATTGCTACCTTTTTCCGGACAGCTGATTATTGCCGATGTGTATCTATTTATCTGAATTCTGTTTATCCCGACCTCATCAGATACTTCTATATTTGCCAGGCGTAACTCCTTCATACTTTTTAAAAGCCCTGATCAAGGCAATATCATTGCCGTATCCGGCAGCCGTTGCAATATCCTTGAGATTCATTTGTGTGTTTTCTAAAAGGCTTTTGGCCTTTGAAATACGTTTTTTATGGACATAATCCAAAAAACCAATGTTATTATGCTGTTTAAAAAGCCGCGAAAGATAAGACGTACTCAGGTTGAACTCCATGGCAACCTCGAGGATGCTGAGGTTCATATCATCAAAATGGCTATCAATGAAATTCATTATGTCCCGACGCTTTTTATCTGACATTTCAATATCGCGTTTTTGCGAGTATTGTCTGAACATGTCAAGAATATCCGACATGACTTGTTTCAGTGAGCTGACACTTGAACACCCTAAGAGCTTATTAACGGGATCTACTGATTCGAAAAATTCACGATCGGCCCGTAATTTCATATCTCCGATAGCAGCCGTCAATAAATTGATAAGACTAAACATTTTACATTTTGTGAGTTGCAGAGAATACGCATGATCTTCAAAATATTCCGTGAATATCTGGTCCAGATAGGTCTTTGCCATATCATAATCGCCGGCGCGAATACTATTATATAGTTTCTGTTCCAGCTCCACGGAAGTGGTATGATTGATCCGTTTATCAATATCGTTGATATTATTATAAAAAACAGCTTCTGTATTGTCCGTCAATTCGCTATATTCAAACACCTGCAAAGCTTCATGATAGGATGTGGCAATCCCGCTGATTTTATCGTGAAGATTGCCTATTGCAATGGTGAATTCAATACTAAAGTGTGATTTTATCACCTCTTCAGACTGCCTGAAAGCAACGTAGATATCATTCTGCGCGCAATCGGCAGTTTTACGGTCGGCACAAACGATAAAAGCGATTGTATCGTCGATTTCAGCAGTAATTGTTGTCAACGATCTGGATAAAATTTCTTGCGCAACATTTTTTATAATAAAACAGGCTGTCTTGTAATAATTGATATTCTCTGACACCTGGTTATCCAGAAACAGATTTTGATACTCGCGTACGCTGGTTAAAGCAACGATAAACTGATTGGATGTCAGATCCAAGCCAAGCTTTTTAATTTCATCTTTTGTCAGGCTATCATCATGCATATTACCCTTCAAAATATTACATATATAATTATTCTTTACCAATTCATCGCGTCTGTAATTCTCAGCTGCTTCGTTATTATTGGTCTTAGTCAGCGCTTTGATATACTCGTCGATTTGATTAAACTCATTCGGCTGATTGAAGATATTCCGGGTAAACTTTCTTTTTGCTTTACCCTTGTCCGGTATATAAGTCGTCATTAAATTGTGTATCGGCTGATAATTCCTGCGTACAAAATAGTATGAGAAAATCCCACCGGATAGCACACTGATTGCAATATACAAATATATAATCCACAGGAGTTTGCTGATTTTTTGTTGTAGCGCCTTGCTGGGGATTATGGCAACGTATTTTCCATCGGTTACTTCTGATTTTACATATGATAAAGTATAAGTTTCTTGGTCAATCCGGATGTTTTGAATGTCAAAATTGCGATTGTAGTTATGCGTATCAAAATTTAAATGATATTGGTCAAATACCGGATTGACAACATGGGTATTATCATCTTGAAAATAGGTTATGGCATTACCTTTGGCCCATGAATCATTGCTAAGGATTTCCAAAAGTTTTTCGTATTTAACAGTAATAAATAAATTGGCTTGAACATCGTCTAGTGGATTTGTCGGAATGGAAATCGCATAAAGAAGACAGGTTGCCGCGCGGCCTTGGTCATCTAGCGTATGATGCAAAACAAATTCGCCGACGCCCTTATATTTTCGGGTTAACATGGAATTGAAAGTATCTGATTCAACATTAAAATTGGACCGGTTAGCAAATTCAAAATTATTGCGTTGATAAATATCCGAATCAGATAAGATAAAATCATTATATTTGTAATAAATAAATATGCCGTCGATAAAATCATTGGATCGTATCACGGTGGCTAAATCTTTTTGAATGGCGGTAAACATATAGCGATGAGATGGTTCCAACTCCCAGGATATGCTCTTTAAGACATTGATTCGTTCGTCATTACATAGATATCTGGAAATATTCGTCATCTCGGCAAGTTTATTATCAATATAATTCTTGACCTGATTGATTGAGTTGATGTGCGCGCTTTGAACTTCGCTGTTTACAATGGATGCCGCATAAAACGATACCGGAATGCCGACGCATAACGGAATGGCCAATATGATCAAATAAGATAACAACCAGTACTTAAGAACTGTTTTTCTTCCTAAAGCACTCATTATATGTCCCCACGTCCTTTGCAACTGTTTGGCGAATATTTGTTATCATAGCGTCTTGACCTTCCTTAATCAAGTTGATCATCTAGCTTTTTTCCCTCTTTATGTCATTCATTCTGCCGTTAAGGTCGGTTTTTCGATTTATCATGGCAGATTCTGATAGTTCAAAAAAAAACAGCGGTTTACCGGCAAACTTGCCAAGGGTATTCTTGGCGCAGTTAACATCTGAACAATAACCTGGAGGTAAGATACATTGAATTCAAATATACGAGGTGTCAATGAATCCGCTTTAATAAAGCCGATAGCCACTAGCCAGAAATTTAAATACAAATGGACCATCCTGCGAAAAGATCTTATGGCAAACAAATATGTCTATGTTATGGCGATTCCGGTTTTAACTTTTTTTATTATCTTCGCCTATGTACCTATGTATGGAATCCTGATGGCTTTTCAAGATTATAAACCGCAATACGGCATTTTACACAGTACATGGATCGGATTAAAGAATTTTTCTGATTTTTTCAAGAGCTACTATTGCTTAAGATTAGTAAGCAATACTTTTATTTTAAATTTATACGATTTAATCTTTGCCTTCCCGGCGCCAATTATCTTCGCTTTATTGCTGAACGAGCTTAAAAGCAATAAGTTCAAGAAAACGGTTCAGACAATCACTTATATGCCCTATTTTATATCTCTGGTTGTCGTCGCCGGCTTAATTGTTGAATTTACGTCTTCCAGGGGCTTTATCATCGATATGCTTTCATTATTTGGTTTTGAAAAGAAAAGCCTTTTGGGCGATGCTAAATACTTCAGGTCCATCTTTGTGATATCCAATATCTGGCAATACCTGGGTTTCAACAGTATTATCTACATTGCCGCGCTCGCCGGAATTGATCAGGAGCTCTATGAAGCCGCCACTATCGATGGCGCCGGGCGATGGAGCAAGATGTTCTACATCACAATCCCATGTATATCATCAACGATCATCATCATGCTCATTTTGCGGATCGGCAATATGATGAATATTGGCTATGAAAAAATCATCCTTTTATACAATCCCTCAACTTATGTCACTGCCGATGTCATATCCAGCTTTGTTTATCGAAAAGGATTACAGGAAATGAATTTTAGCTACTCGACTGCCGTCGGCCTTTTTAACTCGATGATCAATTTTGCGCTGCTGGTGATAGCCAACAAGCTGAGTAGAAAATATTCGGAAACAAGTTTATGGTAAACGGGAGAACAACAATGCGCAGAAATCAGTTTTATAGCAGGCAATATACGGTCTTCGACTTAATCAACATAGTTCTATTATTCATCATCTCATTGATGTGTCTTGTACCGGTGATACATACTTTATTTGCTTCTTTCAGCTCACCCAATTTGTTGGCGCAGAACGAAGGCCTGATATGGCATCCCCTGGGATTTACCTTGGAAGGATATCGCCTGGTCCTGAAAAATCCGATCATCGGAGTTGGTTATGAAAATACGCTGTTTTATGTGATCGTTGCTACAACAGTGAACATCATCTTTACATCGCTCGGTGCTTTTGTTTGTTCGCGCCGGAACAACCTACTCAGCCGCCCCTTCACCTTCATCATCACCTTTACAATGTTCTTCAGCGGCGGTCTGATCCCGTTTTACTTGACAGTGAATAACTTGGGACTCATTGATAACCGTTTAGCCTTAATATTACCTTCCGCTATTTCCGCATGGAATCTGATCATTATGCGTACTTCTTTTCTGGATTTACCCGTCAGTGTTGAGGAATCGGCAAAAATAGACGGAGCAAATGACTTCATCATCCTTGTTCGCATCATTATGCCTTTGGTTAAACCAGTTGTAGCTGTCATGGTTCTCTTTTATGCGGTTGGACACTGGAATTCATGGTTCAATGCCATGATTTTTCTCCGCACACGGGATAAATATCCTTTACAGTTGATCCTGCGTGAAATCTTGCTGCAAAACGACACGACACAAATAATGCAAATTGCGGACACCAACAACGAGTCTGACTTATATAAATCCTTAGTTAAATACAGTACAACCATCGTGGCTACGGTTCCTATTCTTTGCATCTATCCCTTTATTCAGAAATATTTCGTTAAAGGAATCATGATCGGCTCGATCAAAGGATAAACTTTAGAATGATCAATCTGGTTAGGCTTAAGTACACCATTTGGGGATATGGATATATCCGCGTTGTTTGACAACAGCCATTATTATAGCTAAAATATTAGCTATTATATCGGCTGTTATAGCGGAGGTATGCGCAGATGCTTGTGAACGCGACTGATGTGAAGAATAATTTCGGCTACTATCTCAGCCTTCTGAAGCAGGAGGATGTCATTATTCTGCGCAACGGCAAGCCGGTCGCCCGGCTGTCCCCGCAAACCGGCTGGCAGGAAGGTTTGCGGCTAGGTGAGGAACCTGCTGAATACGGTGTGCCAGACGACGGCGGCGGCAATGAAACGCCTGACGAACATGACGGCAAACCCATGGCTTATCATCAATTCATCAAGATGCATGAGCATACGGATAAGCGTTATGAATTCATCGATGGCAAAGTTTGGCTGATGAGCGCGCCGAGTGAAGAACACCAGCGGATTATCGGCAATCTGTTTATCATCTTTCATACCTTTCTCCGGGGCAAATCCTGCCGGGCTTATTTATCGCCGCTGGATGTGCATCTCGGCTGTCGCTTGTCCGACCACAATATTGTTCAGCCCGATCTCCTGGTCGTCTACGACCAGAGTCTCTTCAATGAGAAGGGCTGTTACGTCGGCGTGCCAAGCGTAACCGTCGAAGTGATGTCGCCGTCCAGCCGCAGCCAAGACCTGATTCGCAAGATGAGTCTTTATCTGCGATCAGGTGTGCAGGAATATTGGACCGTCGACGCAGCCAATCACCTGATCAGCATTTACCGGTTTAAGGAAAACCAGATTGTCCTGCAGAGCAGTTTTGACATCGACCGGCAAGTCCGGTCGGACTATCTCCAAGGCCTCGTCTTCCCGGCCGCGAGCGTCTACGACTGATCCGCCGTCTTCATCTTCACCCGTGCGACTCAGGAACCGAACCGCACACGGAAGGTTTTGATTTCAAACGGTTTGTAGCCGAACACCAGCTCGCTGCCGTGGAAATCCACGGTTGCGATTTTATTTTCCAGAAGATCGCATTCTTCTGCCGCGGCTATGCCGCCCATAAGCTTGATACGGCAGTTTCCACTTCGGTTCCACGAGTCGTACAATCTCAGGATTATGCCGTCTCCGTCTTCCGCCTGTTTTACCGCTTCGAGCACGATATTTCCTTCCGAAACTTCCGCAAACGCCTGACGGGCGGGCAGGGAGCCGCCGCCGCCCGGAAGAGAAAGAACGGGTTGATTGAGTTCATAGGCATGGCGGACGACGCCGGCGTCACGCCAGTCTCCGGCGTGCGGCAAAATAGCATAAGTGAAGCAGTGGATTTCTTTATCCGCCGCCGGGTTCGGATAACAGCCGGAACGCAACAGCGTGAGCCTCAGATTGCCGTTCAGCGCGTCATAGCCATATTTGCAATCGTTTAAAAGCGACATGCCGAAACCGCCGTCGGAGAGATCCGCCCACTTGTGCGCGCAAACCTCGAATTTCGCCCTGTCCCAGGATGTGTTTTCGTGGCAGTTGCGTTCAATGCAGCCGTACTGGATTTCATAGGTCGCGCGCTCGGCGTTTACGTCAATGGGGAATTCGGCCTTCAGGCAAATATCCTTTTCCTTCCAGTCGATCACGGTCTCGAAATCGACGCGCGCGCTGCCGCGCCAGAGGATGACGCGCTGCTTGATCGCCGAGTTCATGAACCGCCGTTCTACGCACAGAACGGCGCGAACAGGCCCTTGTTCCGCGAGCGTCACGCGTTCGGCCGGAACTTCCCAGGATTTTTCCGTGTAATAGGCATCCAGATTCCAGTTGTCTTCACCGTGAGGTTTGTCCTCGAAGGCCAGGATACGGTTGCCCGACGCGCCTTTGCGAAATGTTTCCCTGCCGGCGCGTTTATCGTATACGCTTTTCACGTTGCCGGAACCGTCCAGCCGCACGCGTACGCAGTCGTTTTCCAACAATGAAGGCGAAGCCTTGACAACCGGCGCGGCGACGCCGGGCACGATCCGCAGCGCGAGCCAGCCCTTCGGCGGGATCCCGCGCACGAGCGAAACATAGCCGCCTTCTGTACATTTTTGCGCCGAGAACACCTGCGCTCCGTCGCTCAGCGCCCAGTTCCCGTCGCCGGCCTGAAAATATACGGCCGCTTCGCGCTCCCAGGAGAGCGGATTGAACGCAATGATGGAGCCTGCCGGCGTGGCTATATTCGCCGCTATATGGCCGAGCGCATTCATGAGCAGGCCGCCGCCTCGGCTGAACAAATCCGCGTAGAGCTTGTCCGTATCATCATAGACAGCCTTGATGGACGAGCCTGGCAAAACATCGTGAAACTGATTTAAAAGCAGCGTTTTCCAGCAGGAATCAAGCGTCGCGGCAGGATAGGAGCTACCGAGCAGCCGCGTGTCCAGCACGCTGGCCCATTCGGCGTTTTCGAGCAGGAATTCAGCTTTGCGGTTGTTCTTCTTGTTCTTCGCCATGCTCGAATAGGTGCCGCGGTGGAATTCATAATAAAGCTCGCCTCTCCATACGGGCAATCGTTTATGATGTCGTACCTTTTTATCCAGCGCGGCGAAGAAATCGCCGGCGCGCGCGAACCTTGCCTTTGGCGCTCCGGGCAGACCTTTCTTGAACCGCCGGATCGTCTCCGCCATCTCCCGTGTCGGGCCGCCGCCGCCGTCCCCGTAACCGTAAGTGTAGAGCACGTCGTCGCACAGGCCCTTGTTGCGGTACTCCTTCCAGCATTCCAGCATTTCGCCATTCTGAGCCTGGCCGTTGTAAAAGCTGGGGTTGTAACTTGTAAGCTGCGTCAATATCTCCGTGCCGTCGATACCCTTCCACAGGAATGTATTGTCCGGCATTTTGTTCAGCTCGTTGTTCTTGAGCTTGCTCGTCATAAAGTAGTCGATGCCGCTCTTCTTCATGATCTGCGGCAGCGCCGCTGAATAGCCGAACACGTCCGGCAGCCAGAGGATACGGCTTTCCTTGCCGAATTCATCGCGCATAAACCGCTTCCCATGCAGGAACTGCCGCACAAGGGATTCTCCGGAAGGCAGGTTCGTGTCGCTTTCCACCCACATGCCGCCTTCCACCTCGAAGCGCCCTTCTTTCACGCGTGCTCTGATTCGTTCATAAAGCTCCGGGTAGTCTTCCTTGATGAACTGGAAAAGCTGCGGCTGGCTGGACATGAAAAGAAAGTCCGGATATTCGTTCATGAGCTCCAGCGCCGTGGCAAAAGACCGCACGGCTTTTTCACGCGTGTGGCGGTATTGCCAGAGCCAGGCCACATCGATGTGTGTGTGGCCCATGCAGCTGACTGTGGCGGGCAGCGCTCCCACAGGCTTTTCATACAGGTTTTTCTGAAGGAAGCTCCGCGCAGCGGACACCGACGCCCGGAATTCCCCGCTTCCGGGCGCGCGCAAATCAAGGATGCTGCAAGCTTCGTTCAACGGCTCCACGGTGCGCTGCCATTCGGCCGAGTCGGGCTGAAGCTGCCTGCACTGTGTCAGCGGCGCACGCAGATCGAAATACAGATCCCAGATATCCTTTTCAAACGCGGCAATCTCGAGGAAAAGCCGGACCGGCTCTACGTCGGCATTCCGGCCTTCAACATTCAACCCGCCGAAAGCGGAGAGATACAGCGTATATTCGCGCCCCGCCGCGGCGTTCTCCGAAAGCCTGGCCGAGGTATGGTTCGTGTCGAAAGCCTGCCGGATTTCACCATCAACATAAAGCAGGAATTGCGGATTTAACGCGTTCCAACCGGTCTTGTTCGTGCGGCAAAGCAGTGCCGCGGACCGGCCGGCCATTTCCGGAGGAATGACCGCCTTGACACGAAAAAAAGCGAATTCGCCGTTACCCGGCATCGCCCAGGGAGCGCCCTGTTCATACGGTTCCCAGCCGTCCTTTATGTCGTCCGGGCGCGTCCCCCCGGGCAGCGGACCGCGGCGGATTTCTATGCCGGGCACCTGACGGATGTCTTGAAAGATCAGCTTCTCCAGTTCCTGAACCACGCGCCCGACGCGCTTCTCAAGATCGTACATCATCGTATCCTCCTGTTTATGTTATCGATATCCAATCATATCAACCCGAAATATCCCAGTCCGTCTCGCCGGTCAAAAACCGCTCTGCCGCCAACATCGCGGCGCTGACCACGCCGACGTGCTCTATCGATCCGGACGCCAGAATTTCCAGCCTGTGTGCGCCGGCCGCGATCCGAGCTCCCTGAACAAACCGGCTCATCGCGTCAAGCAGCAAACCAGGCTTGTATGTCACGAAGCCCGTCAAAATAACAGCCTCCAGGTCGAGCAGATTGGTCGTGTTAACGACGCTCTGCGAAAGATACCTCGCCTCTTTTTCAATAACGGAAAGACACAGCGCGTCGCCTTCGGCGGCTCTGTCCACAACATCCGACCAGCCGGCAATATCCGGTCGTCCGGCGCATTCGCGGCGGATAAGTGCCGGTATTGCGGCATAAAGCTCCAGGCATCCCCGATTGCCGCAAGTGCATAGCTTCCCGTTCATGTCGACGGACATATGCCCCGCCTCGCCCGCGAACCCGAGGCCGCGAAAAAGCCTGCCGCCCAACACAAGCCCGGAACCTACGCCGGTATCCACGATCATCGAAATGAAATTCGTAAAGCTTCTGCCCGCGCCGAGATCCTTCTCATAAAGCGCCCGCGCCGCCGCGTTGTTATCGATCCAGACGCCGCAACCGAGCGCATCTTTCAGTGGCTCTAGCACGTTCCGACCGCATAGCATGCCAAAATTCGGTGGATTCAATACATTGCCTGTGTTCGAATCCACCGGCCCCGGCACGCTGACGCCCATGCCCAGCAGACTGCCGGGATCGGGCAGTGTCGCTCGCAAACTGCGCAGGCCGGAAACGACGCGGAGCAGCAGATCGTCAAACGAACCGTCCGGCGAAAGACGGAAGGTGTCGTGAGCGAGGATTTTACCTTTGATGTCAACGACGCCGATCGAACAATCCACCCGCGTTATGTCCACGCCCATGAAGCACAGGCCGCTGCTTACAATGTCCAGCAGGATTGGTTTTTTACCTTGCCTGCTTTCGCCGGTTCCCCGTTCGGTAACCAAACCGTTTTTAACGAGCCGCTCCACAATGATTGTGACGGCGGCGCGCGTAAGTCCCGTCGCCCTGGCCAGATCCGCGCGGGAAACCGGTCCTTGCCGCAGGATGCTGATTATTTCGCGCATATTCGCCGTTTTCATCGTGAACGCGTTTCGCGTGCTCTTCTTCATGCGCGGTTCCTTTCACGGTAGCGCGCCCGTATTTCCTCCGGGCACGCCGTGCCCGTCTGACCCAGTTTTTTTATGGTGACGCTCGCGGAGAGATTCGCAATATATGCCGCTTCCTCCATTTCCGCGCCGGCTGCCAGCGCGCAGGAAAACGCCGCCAGGAACGTGTCGCCCGCGCCGCAGATATCGAGCGGCGATTCTACTCCGACGCCCGGTACATGGCAGGCCGGGCCGGCCACGCTCGTGACGATGCAGCCCTGCCCGCCCAGTGTCATGCAGACGGGCGAGCCGGCGCGCTGCGAAAGGCTCCGCGCCGCGGCGGCGTATGCCGCCAGTCCGCTGTCGCCCGACCGGAGCTCCGCTCCGACAGCGGCCGTTCCCTCCAGCTCGTTGGGCTTCAGGACGCAGCCGGAATATAGCCCGATCCGATACCGGCTGTCGACGATGATTTTCAGACCGGCCGAAGCGAGCGCGGCCAGTTTTCCCCTGACCGCGTCCGTTATGCAGCCCAAGCGGAACTGATCGCTGACACACAGGACATCGATGGATGAAGATAACTTTTCAAGTTCTGCCATGACGGCTTCGTCCAAGTCCTTCGGCTGAGCGGTGAAATTCTCGAAATCCAGCCGCGGGTCTTCATACTCAATCTCCGATATGCCGCGGCGGCAAGGTTTGATGTAAGCGTTCGTGATCCTGTCCGGATGCCGGATCACGCGCGAGACGTCTATGCCGCGCGCCGATAATTCGCGCAGCAGCACGTCGCCGCGCCAGTCCTGCCCGATCGCTCCGACGGCCGCAATCGATTTGGGTCTCAGCGCCGCGATGTTGGCGGCCGCGTTGCCGCCCGCGCCCGGTGCATATCGCTCCTCCACGACGGGCAACGGAAAATGCGGGGTTTCCCGCGACAGCTCGCTCCGCGTCATGTCCGCTCTCCAGTAGGCGTCCAGGCACAGGTCGCCCGCGAGCGCCGCACGCACGCCGCCGATATCCGCGAGGATTTTTTCAAATCGCTCTTCCTTCATATAGCCGAACTCGCGCAGCTCATTCGCGTATTCCATGTTCCGCCTCCGGCAGCAGCGTGATGAGCTTGCGGTATAAATTCGGGATCGTGACCTTGTGGTCGCCCGTAAAATGGTATCCTTTGCCCCCCCGGCTCACGGGCCGGTTCACAATATTTTTCCGCGGCCGGTAGTAATACAGCGGATCATCATAACCGATTTTCTTTTTATAATCGCCCAAATCAACCAAATCAAAATTCGCCGTGGTGATGTCGAAGGTCGGATAACCCAGATTGCGGGCTATGGAAAGCGCTTTTAAAAATACTTCCGCGCCGATGACGCTGGAACCGAAATTCAGAAAAACGCCGCGGTCCAGTCTGGAAATCGAGACGCACATTTTTTTAAAGTCGATGCCGCTCGCTCCGCCGATCGCCGAGAAATCAGCCGTGGGGTGCTGATGGATGATGTCCGTGCCGAGAGCGATATGGTAAGTAGCCGGAATGCCGTGCTTCCAGGCTTGCCAGGCCAGGTTGAAATCTCTGTACGGGAATAGCTCCGGGTGGTTTTCCATATAAACAGCCAGACTCTCGCCATAGCCGAGGCCGGCTTTCCAGCCTTCCTTGACGGCGCGATTCATATGGTACCCCGTTTCCTCCCACATGCCGAAGGAACCGTCCTCGATAGCCGTGGGCACATCTTCGGAAGTTCCGCCGGCCATCGCGAGCTCGAAATCATGGATGCTGACAGCTCCGTTGCCGGAGATATGCGTGATCAGCCCGCGCCGGATGAGCTCTATGATGTAACGCGAAAGGCCGTTCTTGACGATGTGCGCGCCCATCGACCACACGACAGGCCTGCCAAGTCTGCGAGCCTGCGCCACGCGTTCCGCCAGTTCGTCGAAATCCGCGCCGCCCCAGTCGGGCGCGGCGTCAGCTTCCGGGTCGGCCAGGTTTTCGATCGTTACGAGATTGCGCCTGTCCCGGATGGAAAAAGTTCTTATTTTACTGAAATCGATGGAATCCTCGTATTTGTCCGCCATGTTTATCTCCTTCTATGCCTTACAACACCCATCGCGCAGGCCGAGCCAGTTCAACAGACCCGGCAAGTCTTCAAAGTCGCCCGTAATCGCATGCGCCCCCGCGGCCTGAAGCCGAGCCAGCTTCACCGAATTGACGCCTCTGCGTCTTGCTTCGTCGCTGGCTACGCCGAGCGCGAGAGCGCCCGCTTCGCGCGCTATGGCAATCTCCACCTTACCGTCGCCCGCCACGGCCAGTTCTTCGCCGGTCATGCCGCTTTGGTCCAGCAATCTGCGGATAACGCGCTCCTTGGAACAGCTTGCTTCATGCGGCGGCGCGCCTGCGATCTCGGCGAAATAGTCCGCGACGCCTAAAAGCTCCGCTTCGCGCTCCACGTCGGCCTGATCAGTGCCGCTGGCCACGAACAGCGGAATGCCCTGCGCTTTTAAGGCCTGCAAAAAAGCCCTGCTGCCGGCGACAAGATATTCTTCTGCGTTCTTGGCGCCTGTTTCCACAGCTTTCCGGCGTTCCGCCACCGTCTGCATCAGCCTGCTGTTGTACTCGGCCTTATAAGCCCAGGGATCCAGCGGCGTCCGGCCTTGATCCCGCACTTGCTCCGCGAGCCACTGCATTTGGAAAATCGTCTGGATGCCTGTAGAGGCGTCGATGTATTCGGCTACTCCCTTTTTAACGGCTTCCCCGCTTTTCCGGCTTCCGGCAAGCACTTCCTCCATGAATGGCGCCATCACGTCTTCCCAACCGCAGCGCAGCGTCGAAATCGTGCCGTCGAAATCGAACAAGACAGCTTTCAGACGTTTCCTTCCCGGATTGACCGGTATCAGTATGATCACAGCATTCACCTCATATGTTAATTCGTTTAACATTTTTGATTGTATGATGAACGCCTCCGGTTGTCAACCGCCTCGCGGCTGATATATCAGAAAAAGTGTTGATCCCTTTTGTGGAATAAAATACAATGACGCTTATAGCGAAGAAGTAAAAGGAGACTGACCATGAACCTTCGATTGATGACTTACAACATCCAGCACGGCATTGATTATATGAAGCAGCTTGCCAACAATTCAACAAGCGGCATGGCCGATACCATCGATCTTGACCTTATAGCCTCCGTCATCCGGGAACAACAGCCCGATATTGTCGGTCTGAATGAGGTACGCGGCGCAGGGCAGGCTTACGATTATATCGCGCAGGCGGAAGAGCTGGCAGCCAAACTGGACTATCACTGCTATTTTGCCTGTGCCCTGAAGTTTGACGGTAAAAATCCCTATGGAAACGCAATCCTCTCCAAATATCCGATCCAATCGGTTGAAACGGTTACCATTATGGATCCTCCCGTTCAGGATGAGGACGCTTATTATGAAACACGCTGTGTTCTGCGCGCGCATTTTCTGGAAGCGGGCGGCTTTACCGTTCTCATCAGCCATTTCGGATTGGCAAAGTCCGAGCAGCGCAATGCGGTAGCCCGAGTGAGAGAATTGCTGGCAAAGGAAAATTGTCCGGTCATTGTTATGGGTGATTTCAACATGACGCCAGAAGACCCGAACCTTGCGCCGCTTCTGGAAGAAATGGATGATACCGCTTCAGTGTTTACACATCCGCAACTCAGTTTCCCTTCCGATCATCCTGAAATCAAGATCGATTATATTCTTTGCCGCGGGTGCCGTATTCTGGAAGCGGATATTCCCGCGATAACCGCGTCCGACCATCGCCCGCATACCGCGCGGATTGAGCTCGGATTGTAAACGGCGGATTTGACTTAGCGCTGTTAAATATAACGCTGATTGGTTATTTAAATCGATCAGCGTTTTTATAGAATTACCTCATTTGATCTCTGCCAAGGCAGTATTAGGATTACTTTCATGAGCGCGAGACCGGCATTATCCATGACAGGCACAGTAGAACAGAAACTGGCTATGGTATCGCCTTTTACACCAAGCGCGGCAGAGCACAAGAAGTTATCGATAATACAAAGTTCAGTTCGCTCTCCCAACGTATTAAAACGTTAATATACAAAATGCATTTGCCGTCACTTACACCATACATATGTCTTTATCATATTCCCGGCGTTAGTTACCATCTGTTGCGTGCTCTTTTAATCTGGATAAATATTATATATGATAAAAACGCAATAATTTAAAATAACATAAATATACTTTTTATTGAATTGCTTAAGTGTTACTATTTATTTAATAATAAAGGCAGCCCGAAAAACCTCTACCTTAGTCTATGGTAGTTTCTCCTGCTCTGCCCATGGATTTTAAGGGAGTTGCCGGCAATGTATCCATTCACTTTTGTGTTAAAGCTTTAATGATTTCAATCAGACAAGGAGGCTTATACCGATGTTGATTATTGCATTGTTGTTTTTGCCCTTAGTTGTTTTATTGATGTTAGCCAAAAAAGTTAAATAAATGCCGGCGTTCCCATTGTTTGGCGGGAAGATGATCCACAGCTATAAATTGAACAAGTTATATTGTAATACCCAGTGTAATTGGGGTTTATTTTGAAACCAGGTTCAATCTGCGTTTCCCATCATCTTAGTGCCGGAACAGCGCTTCAATATTTTCGGGCGGCACGTCCGGCATCACGGCCTCATGACTGGGAGAGATTATCAGCCCTGTCGGGAAAAGGTCCGTCAGTTGCCGCGCTTTTTGCCGCACGTCATCGGGCGTACCGTGAACCAACAGCTCCTGGGTATCCACGCCCCCGCAAAAGCTAATTTGTTGTGAAAACGCTTGTTTCAGGTGTTCGGGCTCCATTCCCCTGGCCAATGCTTGTATCGGGTGAATCACGTCCGCGCCGCAGCGGATCAGATCCGGAATAATATCAAAAATCGCGCCGCAGGAATGATAGACAACCTTCAGTCCGTACCGGTGCGCCTGATCGATAAGTCGTTTCGTGCCATCGAAAACAAAGGTTCTTAAGTCCTCGGGAGAACAGAGCAACCCCAATTGTGTTCCAAAATCGTTTCCCATCAGCACCATATCCAATTTCCCTATGGTTGCCTGGTAAAAGATCTCATTGGCCTTCAAATAAAACGCTACAATACGGTCGATGACTTTTTTAAAAACAACCGGTTCGGTTTTCATTTTGATTAACGCTTCTTCCATTCCGAAAGCAGCGCAGGCATCCTGAAAATGCGCGCTCCATAACATGCCCATGACGGCATATCCCTCCGGAGCGGCGTCTGCGCTTATTTTGCATTCCGCCGGATCGAGATATTTTTCCGGATCCGGCCAAGCAAAATCATCAATTTCATCCTGGTCGGTATGATCGGCGAAATACCCTCTTTTTGTGAGAGTATAGCCGCTTTTTTCGCTTTGAAAATCAAACGCCGCATATATGGCGTTTGTCGTGCCGTTATGGTAGGGCGCTTCCACTTCCCATATATCGTCGTCGATTTTCTTCTTAAGGCCGGCATATTCGTTCACGTGGAAATAATCATACAAAATAGGTAAGGCTTCTTTCGAAGGATGCCCCAGCCATTTCGCCGCTCGATCCACAGGCAGTCTGCCGATGGTCGCCAGTACGCGTTCTCTTTTTATCATGATCTCACCATCAAATCAAATATCGGTCTTGTGTAACCGCGTCGATGTTTTTCCTCAGGCGCATGAGCGCGTCAACGGAGCTTTGCGGGATCACGCCATGCTTGTCCGGAGGCACATCCAGCAGCAGATTCGTATGGCGCGATCTGCAGACAAGGTACATGCCCAGCAGTTCTTCGTCGCTTCGCGGCGCATCGCCTTCCACGAAAAACCACTCTTTGCCGACGGGATCGCATACTTCACCGGGCAGATAATATTGTTTCCCCTCAATTTCCCGTACCGGCTGATGCCCTGCTGGACTGGCCGGCAGAAAGCGTTCGATCGCTATGATGTCCGTAGGCCACGTATCTGGTACAGATAAATGGGAGCCGTCGCCGATGCCGTTGTTCATCATAATGACCGCATCCGGCTGAAGCTCCGCCATACGAGCGTAAAGCCTATGCCGATAGTCTCTGGGAAGCACCTTGGGGATATCGATCCATATCTCCCCGATTTTCCCGTATTGCGTCAACAGCTCGATGAGCTGATTGGTTTGGAATTCCCTGTATTCATCCGTGGTGTAGGCGTTATTCCATTCAGTCATGGACGGTGTCAGCGAGCCGAACGTATTATGATTATCCCATGAACAGTAATAAAAGCCCGGCATAATGCCATATTTATCGCAGGCTTTCACAAAGCTCTCCACAACGTCGGTGGTGTCGCCGCTGGTCGTTACGTTATAGTCGTTATATTTTGTCGGCCAAAGGCAATGCCCCGAAACATGTTTTGTGGTCAATACAGCATATTTCATCCCCGCGTCGCGGGCTACGCGAATCCACTGGTCCACATCCAACCGGTCGGGTGAATAAAATGGGGATGGCCGGTCTCCCAGACTCAACTCCCTGGTATCAAACGTGCTCATGCCGAAATGGAGGAACATCCCGTATCCCAGCTTCTCCCACGCCTGCAGCTGCTCCAGTGATAATCGTTGTTCGTTATGCATTGTTCGTCACCCATGGGGAAACGGCGGCCATCCATTCGTTTGCGATCATCTGGTGTCCGGCTTCGGTAGGATGCACCCCGTCCCAAAGCCAATACTCGGGCTCGCGCAGGCTCGCCAGTTTGTTAAATTTCTCTTGCAGCGGAATATACAGGACCGGGTAATCTTCGGCAATACGGCCAATGCTTGCTTGAACTTCGGAAATTAAACAATTCCATAATTCATATTGCTCCTTGACCTGCGCTACAGGCAGGATAAACGGTTCGCAGAGTACGATTCTGCAATTCGGCCGTTCTTCCAGCACATCATCCAGCAGCATTCGATAGGCTTTCTCGAACCTTTTCGGCATATGGCCGGCTTTTTCTTTCACTTGCTGCCCCACGTCGTTTACGCCGATCAAAATACTGAGGACATCCGGTTCTATCTTCAGGACGTCTTCCTGTAATCGGGCATATAGGTCGAAGATACGATTTCCGGAGATGCCCCTGTTGATGAATTTCAACTGCTTGTTATAATTTTGAAAGCTCCATTGCGATGTGACAAGATACGCATACGAATGGCCGATCTGATGGTTTAGATCACATTCGTTGGTCTTCAGCCGGTTTCCATCTGTAATCGAGTCACCTTGAAACAATATTCTCATTGGCATTCCCTTTCGCCTTCAATGATCTGTGAATAATTATACTCTATAAAATCATACCGGATATACCTCTTATTTGTTCATACCGCATCGTTATTTCGGAAGGTTTTTAGAATCCGGATGATAAATTATGAAAAACTCTTCATATACCGTTTTCGCGAGTTGCCCAGACGGTCTGCGTCAAGATGCTCTTCAAGGTACTTCAAGATATCATCAAGCTGTTCCATCCTTGCTAACCTCCATGCTTTTTCTTAACATTATAGGAAGCATAAAAAGCAAAATCTTTTCGTATATATTGAAAAACTATGCGTCTTGTTCTATTATTCTTGATAAACCAGAAGGGAAAAGAGTGAACAGCTATGAAGGAACCGGCCCTTAAGCTGTCAATAAGCAATGATATCAAAATCATGCACGCCATAAGCGAGCATTGGAGCATGCCTGATTTTCATTTTCATGACGCGTTCGAAATTTATCTGTCCATGACAGAAAACGTCAAGTACTTTGTCAACGATAAACTGTATGTTTTAAAAAAGGGAGACCTATTGGTCTTTAACAATCTGGATATCCACAAAACCGTTCTTCCGGCCGGCGTGTTGTATGACCGATATATTATGACCTTTTCCCTTTCTCTTGCTGAAGAAATATCCACGCCTTCAACCGATCTCCTGGCGTGTTTTCTGGACAGAGATATCGATTTTCATCACTGTGTCCATCCATCAGAGCTTTCCTTTGCGAAATTATCCCAGCTGTTCGAAGCAGGCATATTGCTTGAAGACTCGGTTGCTTACGGTTCTGATATCAGAAAGAGAATTTTACTGGAAGAGATCCTTCTCATCATAAACGAAGTATACAGAACAGAATCCCCCGTGACCACTTTCCACAACGACAGCAATTATATAAGAATCAAGCCAATTCTACAGTATGTGCACGATCATATCGATAACGACCTGCAGATCGACGTTCTTGCACGCACTTTCTTTATCGGCCGGTCGTACCTCTGCTGCCTCTTTAAAAATGTTACCGGCTTTGGCGTAAACGAATATATTGTGAACCGAAGAATCAGTTTGGCGCAAAAGCTCTTAGGGGACGGCTTTTCCGTTTCGGAAACACGAGAAGCCGTGGGCTATAAAAACGACGCCCATTTTATCAGAATGTTCAAAAAACACGTCGGTACAACGCCAAAGCAATATGGCTTAAGTCATAGTCAAACCAACAAAATAATGCGGTAAACCGGAAGCCTTAAACCATCTTGTGATCATCATAGCCGAATCATACGCACGCCGGCCAATGCGCAAAAGGCCTCCAGTTCCTGGATCACATTGCCATATCCGGCCATCCAGTGGTGGCCGATGCCCTCCTCGGCGATGTTCTGCACAAGATCCGTTACACGAGGCTGAAAGTGTACCTTCAGCGGATTTCCGGGGAATACCATACCGCATGCTACCGCTTCGCCCACGATGGCCGAGAGCCGCAGCGTCCCTCGCCGTCCTACCAGGTTGATCAGCGTGACCACGCCCGGACGCGCAGGAAAGAGCGTACACACGCCATTTTCTGCCAGCCTCACCGGCGCAAGCTGCACATCCTCACTGGCTGCAGCCAGTGAAAAGGCCCCCGATCCACAATGGGAAAACAGAATAGTATTCCCCTCGGGTTCAGGATACAGCAGGTCGGTATTGTGTACGGGTCCTCCGGTTAGTTCGCTCAGCAGCTTCATCGCCACCGTGCCCATGACATCGCCTTCGCAGCCGCATACGATGCCTTCGCCGGAAAGCAAGGTGTAACCCAGGCACACCTTGCCCATAAAATTCGGGTAACATTTCACGCAGATGCCATCCAGTGCATAGGCGCCGATTAGTCTTTTCATCGCCAGATACAACCGCGCGGCCTCCGCGCCTTGCGAGTCGGATGACAATACCTGTCCGGCGCAGGATTTGGCGTTTTGCCAGACGAATGCCGCCGCTTCCGCCGACACTGCGTCACAGGCGGCGGACAACTCGCTTTCATCCAGATTGATAATGCGCGCGCCGATGCGCTGCTTGATCTCAAACTCGTCACACGCAATCTCGGTCATACCCTTAACCCGGCCGCCAACGGTACCGATTCGTACCTGTTTCATCCGCCTGTAAAGCGAAGCCGCGCGCGCGGCGATGACAATGCGTTCGACAGCTTTCTGATCGTCCGTGCTGCCATACACAAAGAAATAGGGTTTATCCAACTCCTTCAAAACGCTGCAAATCTGGTGTGTTCCGCACAACGAACCCGTATGTATTGCAGGAAAAGCCCATAATATTACGGGTACATGGAGGAGCTCGAGAATATCCAACAGATAGTGATCTTCACTCCAGGTGGCGACACACACGCAGAGCGCGTCAAATCCGCCTCCCTTCAGGCGCTCGACGGCTTGCTTCACTGTTCCGTCGTTGTACAACACACACCGCGTGTCGATCAAGTCAACTCCGGAGGCCGTCAGGCGTGATACCGCTTCCTTCATCAGAGCCGGCGCCTGGTCGAAGCCTATCTCGAATTCTCCGGATAACCCCACAAGCGCAACCTTCGGCTTCATACTTTGACCTCCAATTCGCAGTAAATGATTTCATCGTCTTCGAATTTAAGGCATCTGTTCGAAAAATGTTATTTGATACTCTTTGCATTAGGGAATTCAAGTTCAAAATAACTGAAATATCTTATAAAGTCAATGACTTTTCCGTGACTTGATAACAATTCAGACGGAATTGCATTAATTTCTTAGTAGTCCTTTTTGCCAAAACCCCTGGAAACAATTTATGTAACCAGCTTATTTAACGGCTTATCATTTAAACTGTATTATGATTAATCTTAATAATTTTATTATTGACGACGATATTCAAATAAATCCCCTGGCTGACAGTCCAGCGCTTGACAGATAGCCTCCATCGTACTCAATTTTACAGCGCTTATTTTTGCATTTTTTAGATTTGAAAGATTGGCAATCGTGATTCCTACCTTCTGCGCTAAATCATTTAATGATATTTTACGGTCAAATCGAAATATCTCGGCAATGATAAAAATACAAACGGCGAGGAATGCTCCTTCAGGAACCAAATTAAAGCGAGGTTGAATAACTGATAAAAGTCCGTTTTGAGCATTTTGTGTCATACTGCTGGCAAGCAGATAACACAAAATCTGCTTAAAATAGGCTTGCAATAATATAAGGCAGCCGATTATACGAATACTTTTCACAGTCTCATGACTAAAAGGCGAACTGCTCTGCAGTGAATTTACAATGCTACGCAAAATATAGATGCATAAAATGCCCATAATCATGGTTACAGACAATAAGGAAATATATGTCAAACGAAAGGAGCTCTCCATTGAAGTCTTTTCAAAAGATAAGGCAAACCCAAATCCGATATTCAAGATAATACGGAGGAACCTATAGATAGGGATTGATGAATACAAAAGCGGTACGGCGATCAATCGACCGTCCATATGACAAAACCGCCAGAAAAAGCTCAGAGCCTTGTTCTGACGGTTTCAACAGCTGTAAATTCATGGTCATTAACCCATTGTTTGCGATTCAGGATGATTAACCTTTGACGGCGCCTTCCAAAATTCCACGCAAGTAGTATTTGAGACAAGAACAAGTGATGACCAATAGCGGAATCGTGCCCAACACAAAGGCTGCTGCCAGAAGACCCAGGTCAGAAGCGCCATTTCCTGCCGCATTATTGAAAACAATTTGACAGAATGTTTTCATCTTGTCACCTGTCGTCAATACCAGGGTCGGCCAGATATAGTCATTGTACATGGCAACGACTACCGTAACGCCGACCGTGATCAAAGTTGGGCCGGAGAGGGGCAAAGCGATCCGGATATAAGTTTGCATGACTCCTGCGCCGTCAATTTTAGCCGCTTCAAAAATTTCCATGGGCAACGAGGCATAAAAGGTTCGCGACAAGATAATGCCAAAAATCTGCTGCCCGGCAGTATAAGGTAGAATCAAGGCCATATAGCTGTTGAGGAAGCCCATGGATGAAATGATCCGATAATTCGGGATGATCAACAGGGTATACGGAATCATCAGAACAGCCAGCAGCATATTGAAAAGCAGCTTTTTACCCTTAAATTCCATCCGTCCAAAAGCGTAGCCGCTCAAGGAAACCATCACAAGGATGAGCACCAGGGATACGCCGCAGATAAACAAGGAATTGACAATTGGATTAAAAACAAAATCCATCGCATGCGTATAATTGAGCCATTTGATCGGATTTGGCAGTCCAAAAAAATCCTGTTTGATTTTCAGATTGGATTTCAAGGACATATTTAATAACATGGCAAACGGGAAAAAAGTCGTAACCAAAAGAATGATAATCACGAGACGAGAAGTCAGATATCCAAAAAATGAGGAAAGCGATGTACCGCCAATCCTGCGATTAAAATTAGCCACTTTAACGCTCCTCCTTTTCAGCAAAAATTCTGCGCGTCAGGAGCGTCATGATCATGATGATTATAAAGAGCACGACTCCGATTGCCGAGGCATAACCGAAATCGCCCTCGCCGAACGCGACTTTGTACATCAACATGGCCGGGATCATGGTTGCATTGCCTGGACCGCCGCCGGTGGTCGCCGCAACCAAGCCGAAGCCAGAGAGGCTGCCGATCAGGGATAGCGTGAAAACAACATTGACATAAGGAATAATGTTGGGCAAGTGAATCCGGGTCACAACCTGCGTGCTTGTTGCGCCGTCAATGGTCGCAGCTTCAAACAGGTCGGTGCCGATATTGTTGATACCGGCATGGAATATGAGGAAGTAGAGCCCGGAAACAAAAGGAAAGCCGACCAGGATGATGCACCAGAGAGCGTAATTGGAATCATTAAGCCAGTTCTGGGCTAACGATCCCAATCCTATAGCCTTAAGCAAGGAGTTAAAACCAAAGTCGTTGTTGTAGAGATAACGCCAGGTCAGGATGGTTACGATACCCGGCACCAACATCGGAATGACAAAAGCCGTCTTTATTGCATTGGCAATCTTGGCTCTGCGGATAAAATAGAGAAGCTCGGCTGCAAGCAGCGGGAAAAAAACACTGCAAAAAACCGCCGTAATGGTAATAATGCCTTGATTTCTAAAGGTTGTCCAGAAAACCTTATCGCTAAAAAGCTCCCGGTAGTTGGCCAAGCCAATAAAGTTGTTTTTAAATCCAATTGCCGCATCGGTAAACGATGTTCTGATGGCATCAAAGATCGCATAATACGAAAAAATGAAGATTAAAATAAACGTCGGCAGGATAAACAGATAAGGAATAAAATTAATTTTTTTCTTTTTGATCATCGATCTTTTCATCCTCCTTCATAAAAAGATAGCCGGGGGTGGGTTTGTCCCACCCCCGACAGATCAAGATCATGTTTCAGATAGTCGGATTAATCTTTAGCCGTATCTTTGGTAGCCGGATCAAGATCATATCCGTTTTTGGTGATAATATCTTGATTGTAGCGTTCGCATAACGGGGAGATGGCCGTGCAGAATTCTTTGGCTGTGATTTTTCCAGACAGCAATTGATTCAGGCTTTCGACGTATGCGCCTTTGTCGGCTGCGAGGATGGCGTCTTGTCCAACGATACCGCCAAAGTCACCTTTAACGGCGCCTTTTTGGATAAAGCCGGCTAATTTGACATTCAGTTCATCAGAAAGTTTTACGCCAAGGATAGCAGGCGGGCCCTGAACAAAGTTTCCGGCGTTGAGCGTTGTTTCGAACATGACTTGGGCGCCGGTTGGGTTATAACAATATTTATAGAAATCTTTGACGCGTTCGAGATGGTCGCCTTCACCCTTGCTCATGATAATGCCCATGGTGTTACCAGAAACATACAGGGTTCTCATTTTAGCTTGGAAACCGGCCGGCGGATTGGCATAAGACGGGAAAGCCATAGCGCCCCATTCAAAGCCATCGTCACCCATTTCAGAAATATCGCTGTTCAGGACGCCCACATTCCAGGAACCGGACAGCAGGAAAGCAGCGTTGCCGAGTTCGAAACTGGTTAGAACTTCGGTTGAAGCGGATGAGACATAGTTGGTTTGAAAATATTTAGCAATGTTGGCATACTGTTCCCAAACGGCAACAGTCTTGTCATCGGTTAATTTGTTATCGGCCTTGTACTTGGCAACCCGCTCGCCGGATACTACGGTATAACGGTCACAAGTCCAGTCATTCTCATCGAACTTGAAGTTTTTGTTGGCAGCCATGGTGGCTTCATCCCAAATACCGTCAGTCGGCTGAACCAGGAAGTCTTGTTCGTTGGTTCTCAAAGCTGAATCAGCAAAGGAAGAAAGGTACCAGGAAGCTTCGCCGGTTGCTGCAATAGGAGCAGCCATGCCGCCCTCTTTGAGCTTGGCGCAAGCGGCTTCCAGTTCTTCATAAGTTGTCGGCAGAGCAATACCCTTGGAATCAAGCAGGGTTTTGTTGTACATGAAAGCTATTCCAACCCAGTCGAAAGGCAGGGCAACTTGTCCTTCAGCAACACGCTGTAAGGCCAGATCTTCTGCGTTGAAGCATTCGCTGACTTTTTTACCGTCATTGTAAGGGTTGGTTTCGTCAAGCATCTCGGTAAAATCATAAGCGATGCCCTTCTGATACATGACACTGTACCCGCCTACAGGGCCTGCGGCAAAATTGATATGAACAATGTCGGCAGACTGCGACAGATCGTCGGAGGTCAGCCAGGTTGTCATTTTCTGGGTGTAGGTGTCATTATCAGCAACGACATCGACAACAACCTTGGTTTCCGGATGCAAAACCATGTAGTCTTCAGCCATTTTTTTCCAGCCCGCTGTGTAATAGTTGTTGATGACCGACAGAACAATCGTATCATCCTTGGTTGTATCCCAAGCGGCAGCCGGGGCAGCCGATGTGGATGCCGCAGTGTTACTTGCGGTGGTGGAGACGTTCGTCTTGCCGGTCGTCGTCGGGTCTGTTGTGTTGTTATTACAACCAGCCAACCCGAGAACCGCTAACATCGAAATAACGAGCGTCAATGCCAATACTCTGATTTTCATTTGTTTCACTCCTCTGATTTTCTTATTTTCAGACACCGCGGATGTCCGAATAACTGGATAATATTACCGCCGGAAAGCTGTAGATTGTCTGGGCTGCAGGGTCAGGCGGTTGAGATAGAAACCGGTATTGCCGAGCATAATATTGGTATAAAGCAACTCAAAAGCTTTTTCCCCGAAGGCGACCTTATCCAAAGACATCGTTGTCAAGGACGGATTCGAGAAACGGGAGAAAATAATGTCGTCAAATCCGATCACCGAGACATCCTCAGGAATTCGCAAATTCTGTTCATTCAATGCGGAATAAGCGCCCAGCGCAACCAAATCGTTGACACAGATCATGGCGGTAAACCGCTTGCCGGATTTCAGAAGCTGTTGAGTCAAGTCATAACCATCTTGAATGGTTGTTGAGAACGGCGATTTCCCTTCAATCAACAAATCGCTGCCTGTAGCCAAATTTAACTTTTTCACCATCGCCAGATAACCGGCAATACGCTGATCGAACTCATGTGACCGGTTCAGACCGGTGATGAAGGCAATTTCCCGATGTCCGCGTTCGTAAAGATGCAGCATGGCATCTTTCATGGCTGTAACATGATCATTTTCGATTGAAGAAACTTTCTTCAAATCGATATTGGAATAACCGCTGGTGACAATGCGGATGCCGTTTGTCAACAGACAATTAAGAACCGAGAGCTCGAATCTCGACGGCATAACCGCGATAAAAATGCCGTCCAGCCGCCGGGAAATGGCATTTTCCAAATATTCCTCATAACGCTGCAAACTGGTGCAGACACTGACAAAATAGCCCTTTTCATGAGCACAACTTTCAAAGCCATGAATGATATCGCCATAAAACGGGTTAGCAATATCCTCAACAAAAACACCCAAATGCATGGACATTTGAGTGGATAATGAACGGGCAATTATATTGGGTTTGTAGTTCAGCTCATTAACGGCTTTCAAGACTCGTTCCGATGTTTCCGGTGATATAGCTTTAGAGTTGTTCAGCACATAAGACACAGTTGAGGTTGATACACCTGCAAGCTTGGCAACATCGTCACGCGTTGATTTCATGGGCTCCTCCGGTTTTCCGTGTAAGTAGTATATCGGGTCGTTTCAACATTAATTAGCAACTAAACTTGTGATAATTGATAAACAGTTAACTGATTTTCTGGCATTACTATAGCATGATGACCGAAACGCGTCAAGCATATTGACGAAAATTTGTTTACGCGGGTAAACGAATTAATGACAAAAAGGACATGAAGCTACACGACTGTGTTCAATCAGTGATCAAGGTTGCATACAGATTTTTTAAAAACAGACTTCGCTTGACAATGCAGTTAATACGCCCATGGCCGATGATAAGTCATAATCAACTGGCGTTCTTCACATTATATTAATATATTAATATCAACAAGCATTGTCAATAACTCGGGATTTCTACCCACCCGCCGGCAGCGCATATAATTCGCTGATGCTCATGCCGAAACGTTCCTGAACGACCTGCTCAAAGTAAGCCGGCGTCTTATCATATAATTCCTTCTCTTTTGTTCCAAAAGCATCGTTAAACAACCGATGGGCCGTATCCAAGTCAGGCCATTCGCCGCCGCGTTCTCCCTTCGCGGGACAAGTGTCGATAGCGGCTTTTTCCCCGTTCTTCTCTATGGAAACGTGATATCGCTCTTCCGCCGCATAATACAGAATCTGCAGCTTATAACCGTTCACATCTGAATCATTAAACTCCATGCTCCAGTCCACCCGATTTTCGGCGGGCACATTTTCATCCCACTCTGTTCTGTGAATGGAAAGGCTCAGAGCATGAGGCGTCTGCTCCTCGTATAAGCAGGTTCCCTTGTAATCGAGCATGACAAAACCTAACTTTTCGTATGGAGACGGCAAGGTGTCGTCCGCTTCATCAAAGGGCATCTCAAACAAGGTTTCCACCGCGATGCCTATCGTCTCTGCGAGGATATCTTGAAAGATCTGAACGGGCGCAAGCAATATATCTTCGGCGTCCGCGCCGGTAAATATCGCACGCACGGTCCGCTCCAAGCGCTCCCGATCCCCCGTGCTGAAACCAGAACTGCCTTTGGCGTGATCATAGACATAGTTCAACACCAGCTCATTGTCTTTATGGGCCATTATCACATAGGCGTCGAATTTCGGGTAATACCCTATGTCGATCTTATAACCGTTTTGCGCGAAAACCGTTCGGATGCAATTTCTCAGCCATTCCTCCGGCGGATCGCCCCACTCGATGTGATTGATGCGCACCGATGCGTTCTCGCCGTCATAAATCGCCTGTTTGCCGTCGTTGTCCATAACAAATCCAAGCTCGGAAAGCGTAAACGCAATCGTGAAATCCTTTTGATCCAAGGTTTGGTAGAGATCCGACAGCGGGAAATAATTATTTATGGAGCAGCCTGCCAGATACAGACCTTTGAGCTTTGTCAGCGAAACAAGCGGCGACACATCGGCGAGTGTCGAATTGTCAAGCATCAGCAAATTCAAATTGACAAGCTCCGAAAGCGGACTGTAATTTTGCGCCGTGCAGCCGGACAGCGTCAGCACCTTGAGATTCGTTAGTCCGGTGAGCGGCGCGAGATCCTTGACCGGGTTGCTGTCCAGCGACAGCGAGGCCAGCTTTTTCAATCCGCTAATCGGCGTGATATCGGCGACCGCGTTGAAGGATAGATCAAGGCTTTCCAGATTTTTAAAAAACTCCAGTCCTCCGATATCGTGAATCACCGTTTCTTCGGAAATAAAACGCTGCCATTCATTGCTGAGACTTAGTCGGGTCACCGACTCCGCTTCGACCATACTGATGTTGCCCTCAGGTTTTCCCATCGACCCGCGCACCATCGCCTCCAGCGCCGGATCGGCGAATGTCACGACTTCGGGCGTCCCCACCGCTGAAGATGACGGGAGCGTCGTCGCGTCGGACTCCTTCGCAGCCGAAGATGACGGAGATGTCGTCTCATCAGGCGCGCCACAGGCAGCAATGTATATGGCCAACAAGACGGTTATCCATACAAATAGCGTCTTTTTCATCAATCCACCCCCAATGTTCTTTATGTCTTTAAGAGGCAAATTGCACGTAAAATCATAAAATGGTATTAGTCTGCATACGATTATATCATAGATGCAGCTGTTGCAGGCTATTCTTGATTGTGAACGAATTGTCCTGTAGCCGAGGCTTTTTATTCATTTTATGTCTTTCATAAACTCAACGAAAGCTTGAAACGCCTTAACATCCGGCGGGCTGATTTTTATAGGCAGATTATCGATATCGAACCATGCCAATTCCGTAATTTCATCAGGTTCAGGCCGGATATTGCCCGAAAAGTCATTACAAACGTATATGATTTGAACAATACTGACTTTATCGCCATTGGGATATGTATAACGCATACCATTGCCTGAAAATACGCCTAATAATTCAAGGCGGTGCGCGATAATGCCTGTTTCTTCGAGCAATTCCCGTTTCGCGGCATTTTCAACCGTCTCTTCTAATTCAAGCCCCCCGGCATGCATCGACCAACACAAATTGTCTTTTCTTTTTTGCAACAGGACTCTGTTATTTTCATAGATAAAAACGCCGGCGCCAACCCCAATATATTCGTCATGGCCTATTTTTTTACGGAGTTCTTCTACATAACTCAAGGTATTTCCCCCCACTTGCCAAACCTACCAACATTATTTAGTCTTGAAAAACGAATGTGCAGTTACGGTCGTTGTATTAAAAACACTTTACAGGTCCAGGCTTTTTTCATCCAGAAGAAAATTGCGAATTCCGATGGTCATGATACCACGCTCATTTCTTCGGACCCTGATGTTATCCCGGACAATAATAATTTTCTTGAACGAATCGTTAATGTTCAGCAGGGAGTTCTGCTCCTGTGCGGTTTTTTCTTGGCTGCTCATGGAAAAAGCCGACTGGATATAATACTTTTGGCTGCCTTTTGAGGCAATGAAATCAACCTCGTATTGCTTTTTTGTGGTCTTGCCGTTATCGCTCCTGCCATATACCTCAACGACGCCTACGTCAACCTGATAGCTCCGTATTCGGAGCTCATTATAAATCAGATTCTCCATGATGTGGTTTTCCTCGTTTTGACGAAAATTCAAACGTGCATTACGAAGTCCCACATCTTCAAAATAGTATTTTGCCGGAGAATTGATGTATTTCTTCCCCTTGATATCGTATCGGGATACTCTGCTGATCAGAAACGCGTCTATCAGGTACTCGATATACTTCTTCAACGTTTTATCGCTGATTGTTTTGCCCTTGACACTTTTGAAGGTCTTTACGAGCTTTAAGGGATTGGTCAACGATCCGATGGCGGAAGCGAGAAGGTCAACCAACTCGTCGATTTCTTCTTTGTTTCTGATTTTATGACGCTCAACAATGTCCGATAGATATACTGTCTTGAATAATGAAATCAAATATTCCGCTTTTTCTTCCTGGGTTTCACGGGTCAGGATCAGCGGCAGACCGCCGTAGTTGAAGTAATCGTCCCACGCTTCGTCGGCGGTTCCGTTATATGCAGAGAAATACTCTCTGAAGCTCAGCGGGTAAACGCGGATTTCATCTCCGCGGCCTCTGAATTCCGTAATCACATCAGAAGACAAAAACCTAGAATTGCTTCCCGTGGCATACACATCTGCATTGCGAATATGCAGGAAGCTGTTCAGTACATCTTCAAATTCCTTTATAAGCTGGACTTCGTCAAGAATAATATAATATGTCCCGGTGTCAACAATTCGGCTTTTTACATATGCCAACATTTTGTCCGGATCACGCAGTTCGATATTGCTGCGGTCGTCCAAAGCAACCTCAATAATGTGCGCTTCATCAACGCCCTTCTTTTCAGTAAGATATTGATGAAAGATATTAAACAGTAAATAAGATTTACCGCATCTTCTGACGCCGGTAATAACCTTTATCAGCCCGTTCTTTTCTCTGCGTATCAACTTTTCCAGATAAGCGTTTCTTTGAATCTCCATTCTATTACTCCGACATTTGGTGTATTGCCACCTTTATTCGTAATACAGTATAGCATTTTCCTAAAGCGTTGTTAATACCGTCCAGCAAACTTATTCCGAGCTTTTGCATATTGCTTTTTTATTGAATCAATGACAGCATTAGCGCCCCGAATACGAAAGTCATTATGTCATAAGCTTTTGCCTTTGCACGGTTCATCATTGCTACATTGCGTTCGTCATTTTTTTCGATTTCAATTTGTTTTTGAATTTCAGGATTGTTTTTCATGGATCTGCTTGATATGATCTTTGTCGTGCGCGCTGTCGGCCATACACGTAAGCATATATTTTTCAAGCATCTTAAAAGTATGTAAATCCAGAATATTTCCCCCCTAAAGTTACGATTGTTGTATTAATAACATTTTACAGGTCCAGGCTGTTTTTTCCAGATAAGCGTTTCTCTGGATCTCCACTATATTACTCCGTAATTTGGTGTATTGCCACCTCTTTTTCTATTTCAGAACCTTTCTGATATTTTTCAACGCTTCACAAGCGCTTGTAAGAATATAATTATAATCTGCTCCAGCCGATATCATGTTTATCCCTAATGCATGCCAGTGCTCCAGAGTCGAACAATTTGTATCTCCGGTAGATACGCCTATTGTTTTGTCGGCGTTTTTTAGTATTTGTATTGCCCTTTTAATTAATTCGGTTGTGTTATCTCCAAAAACATTGCCTAATTCGCCAATAGATCCAGACAGATCATTGGGACCAAAAATATATCCATCAATATAAGGGTTTTTTATGATTTCGTTCAAATCATCAACAGCATCTTTATGTTCAATTTGAATAAACCGGCAAATGTCAAACGACGAACTGTTTATATATTCATTAACATTATCTAAACCGTAACGAATAGCCCGAATAGGACCAAATCCCCTTGTACCTACAGGAGGATACAAAGTAAAGTCAATGAGTCTATTGGCTTGCTCGGCATTTTGAATCATTGGGAATATAATGCCGTCTATACCCATTTCCAGTACTTTTTTAGTGGTCGTGAAGTCATCTGCCGGGACCCTGACAATTACAGGGGTTCCTGTAGCTTTTGCCGCATTCAGATGTATCGCG
This sequence comes from Clostridiaceae bacterium, assembly GCA_034927345.1. Taxonomy (GTDB): domain Bacteria; phylum Bacillota; class Clostridia; order Saccharofermentanales; family UBA5734; genus JAYFQE01. The sequence continues at coordinate 19,013 of JAYFQE010000015.1, read as the reverse complement.
AGCGTCTTGTAATCAATATAAGTATGTTCCATATCGATCCAGATAAAATCATAACCAAGATACCCAATAATCTCGCAAATACTTGGATCACTTAATGAAACATGCGTACCACAAATAGGTTTTTTCTGCTTTAATTTCTCTTTTAGTATGTTTATAAACAACCTCATTCTCTAAATGATTAGATTTTTCAATTTCCGAATAATCCCTGGGATTTGGCCTGTATGACACATCATCGTCTGATAGATATTATGGCGCGGCCACGGCGATAGCGACAAGCTAAAATCGAGTGAATATGGAAATTACAATATTTTTTTGAATTATTGTAATAGAAATCCATAACAAATTTTTATAAGATTAATTCAGACATCGTTTTCGCCAAAATCCAAATGAAGATTCTTAATAGGAGATACTGCAATGGAGAATATTAATGAGTTTAATTATCCGGCCAAACTCATGTTTCAAGCGGATGATCAATGGTGCTATGGACGTGAACCCCTTTTACGGAGGATGAAAGACGGATCCTTAGTCGCATCGATCTATTCAGGCGGTCCCTATGAACCTCACATCGATAACAAAGTCCTGTTTATTCGTTCCGAGGATAATGGAAACACCTGGTCAAAGCCGATCGTGCTCTTCAGTCATCCCCGGCGTGCAGTAATGCCGACAGAAATCTTCACCTATGGCGAGAATCCGATTTTATTCTTTTCGACCTTTTTGCCGGAACATAATTATCGGGAAATATCATCCTTTAATAGTCTGTCTGACGATAATGGCCGGAGCTGGAGCAATCCGGTTCAGGTAAATGGCTGCGGCAGTTATGCGGTCCGTGAAGGAATGGTGCTTGAGGATGGAACATGGTTGTTTCCGGTTCATTGGATGGAGGTTCGCGAAGGATGGAATTGGGATGAAAACAATAAATCCTCGATAACCAAAAAGTGGATGTACTGTTCGGGCGTCATCAGGACAAATAATAAAGGAAAAGAATTTCAAAAGTACGGCTATATTCATTTGCCCGACTATAGATACCATCTTTGGGAACCTGCCTGCGTTGCGTTAACCGGGCAGCATCTGGTCATGCTCATGAGGGCAGAGGGTACAGGCTGGCTATATCGTTCAGACAGTTATGATGCGGGGCTATCATGGACCGCGCCGGAACAGACAGAGATCCCCAATCCGGCGAGCAAATTTTGCTTAAAAAAAGTTGGCGATACCATCTTGTTGATTAATAACTTTAATAATCTGCACGACTCAAATAAAGGGTTTGTAAATAGGAATCATATGGAAATATGGGCCAGCAAAGATAATTTGTTATCATTTTATAAAAAAACAGCCATCTGCCAACGCGAAGCGTGTATTTTTTATCCGCATGGTTTTATTGAAAATGATATACTTTATTTAGCTGTAGAAAATGGCGTGAGTCACTATTTTCTGACTATTCCTGTTGATGATTTAATATAGCCAATCGACTAAAGGGAGATAACGATGAAAAACTTTGATCTATGGCTCTGCAATCACAATGCCTTGCGTATCCAGGCTATTCGCCGCGACGTCATACGAATCCGCTGCAATGCCACAGGAGTGTTTTTACCCTCGCTTGCCGAACGGTACGATCTGATTGAGACTGAATTTGATGATGCATCGCTGCGTATCGAGGAATCCAAACAAACCGTCTCTGTATTCTCAGGCGACTTGGTGCTGACTCTTTCGACCATTGATGGCAGCATGTCCCTTGGCAATGCCAACGGCGAACCGATCATCCGGAAAATTCTGCCCATCGCCATGCAGGACGGCGCCGGAACAGGCGGCACTTTCACCATCGGAGAAAAGGAACGTTTTTACGGCGGAGGATATCGCGCGGATCCAACTTTGGAATACCGTGGCCGAATCCTCAAGAACCGCTGCATTAATGTTACGAATTACGGTCCTTCTCCCTATTTGTTAAGCAGCGGGGGATGGGGCGTGTTATGGAACAACTCCTTTGAAAATTACTTTGATATTGGCAGCCGTGAATCTGATCAGCTCGTATTATGGAGTAAAGACGGCGAATTCGACGTTTTCATTTTTACCGGCGATTTGCGTCATATCGTGGAACGCTATACGGATATCACCGGCAAGCCCATGCTGCTGCCCCTCTTCGGATATGGCCTGACCAATATTTGCAGCGAGTGCCTGAACCAGTCGACGCTGCTTGATATTGCCGAACGCTTCCGGGCCGAGGGAATTCCGTGCGATACGCTTAGTCTCGAGCCCGACTGGATGGCTCAACGTTATGATTTTAGCACCCATAATGATTGGGATATCAATAAGTATCATGTATCCGACTGGATGCCGCCGAAACGAACTTTTCTTTACGCCCTTCAGACTAAAGGCTTCAAGCTGTGCTTATGGACTCCTTGTGATTATGATCTGACCTATGAGGCCGAACGAAACGCCGACCTTAAACATCCGCCGGAATGCAACCCGCCCCGATACCAGGTCTTCAACCGTGTTGAGCTGCATGAAGGCGCAATCCGTGACGACAATATGGAAGGCAAACGTATAGCCGACCGGATCACCGTCCCGGAGGAATCTTGGTTTGACCACTTCAAGCGATTCTTCGACAAAGGAGTCCGGGGTCTGAAACAGGACGGCAGCAACATCATTGTTCCCCATCCCGACCGGCACTACGCCAATGACAGGGGCGATCGGGAAATGCACAATCTCAACCAGTCCTTAATCGCCAAACAGTACTATGACGGTTACCGTGCTTATGCCGATAAGCGGCCGATGATCTTTACGCCCTCGACCTTTATCGGCAATCAGAAATGGACGGCTACTTGGGCGGGAGATGTGGGCGGCAAACAGATCTCATTGACCGGAATGCTGAACTATAGCATGCAGGGGCATATGAATTTCGCTTCGGATATTGATGTTGATTCCCTTGAAGATTTTCATTTTGGCTTTTTCATGGGTTGGGCTCAACATATGAGCTGGGCTCAAATGGCCGAACCGTGGCAATTGTCCGACGAACTGCATGCCGGTTTCAGTTTTTACGCCCGCCTGCGTTACGCTCTGCTGCCTTATATCTACTCGGCGGCCTGGCAAGGCCACCGCACCGGCCTGGCCATTTGCCGGGCAATGGTTCTGATGTATCCGGACGATCCGCGGGCCTATAATCTGATTAACCAATATATGTTCGGCGATTCGCTGCTGGTCGGCGCGCTGACCGATCGGGTCTATTTGCCGAAGGGCACGTGGATCGATTACTGGACGGGAAAAGAATATGACGGCATGCAAGACATCACCAGCGGCTATCCGGCCAACCGGGGCGGGTATCTTTTTATCAAGAAAGGTGCGATCATTCCTTATTGGCCGGCTGTCAATTATGTCGGTGAAAAAGTACTCGAAGAACTGACCTTACGCGTCTATCCCGAGGGGCATAGCGAATTTTCCCTGTATGAGGACGATGGAGAAAGTTTTGGGTACGAGCAGGGGCAATTCGCCCTCACCTACATCACTTGCGATGCGCACGGCAAGAACATCGTCCTGAATGTCGCCCCTCGTGCGGGGAGCTATGAAGGTATGCCCAAGAAACGCAGATATTACATCGAGGTATATTGCCCATCTCCCCTATCGGTATCGGCCGCCGACTGGCAATACGATCCAGTCAAAGGAGCGGTGTGCTTCCATGCCGATGAAGCCATGAATGGGATACAGGTGCAAATAGATACAACCGGCAGCGGTGTCTAATCGCAAACACCCGCTGCCGGCATAACATAATTTTGGAGATAATCCGACCAAACCGGTCTGTCGATGCCATCTTTGCCGCCGGATTATTTGGCCTTCCCCAAACCGGCCATCGCTCTGGCGGCAGCATAAGCTGCCTGCTTCTGATAATCGAGTGTCCAACGTTTAGCGCCAATTGTGTCAAAGACAAGCATACCGCAATGCTGGCAAAAGCGATCCATCTGCTCAAAGCAAGACAACTGACCGTAGCCGGAATCCCCGGGACTCGCCAAGATCAACACCTGTTTTCCGGCTAGCTTTCCTTCCTGACCGTGCTGGCAGCGGCGCAGCCGATCGAGAAAACATTTCAGCAATTCTGACATTTCACCCCAGTAGACTGGTGTTGTCAGGATCACGGCATCGGAACAGGTCAGCCGGTTAACCACGGTATCAAAGCCATCTTCACCATATTGGCAAAGCCGATCTTCTGAACAGGGACCCCAGCCGTCGCCGCAAACCTGACAACGCAGCAATTGGAAATCAGCCAACCTAATTTCGTCGACAGTCGCGCCGCCGGCTGCCGCTCCGGCAGCTGCCGCCTCGATCATTGTTTGATTCAAGCCATCGGTTTTTGGATTCCCGGACAGTATGGCAATATGCATATCAATGCCCTCCTATTTGAAAAATCCTTGGAGAAATGCATTCATGGGACCATCACAAACCGCTTCACACAGATCAATGTCACGAACTAGGATGGGCTGTTCCCACAGCTTATTTGGCCATCACTGCATTATATAATTCATCAAGGATCTTATCTCGTTCATCGCCGCTCTTTGTATTAATAAATGGATAACCATATTGTACGCACTGTTTCATCAAATTTTGATTGACTTTATAGCATCTGGCTGCCACCTCTTTCAAGTACTGAGCATTCACCTGAGTGATCCAATCTGTTGGCTGAGCATAGTATACGATGTTCTGTTCTATCTCGTGTACATTGTTATCAGGATACCCCAGGAAATAGGCATCGAGCATTTCTTGATGAGGTAATTTTCTGATGTATTCCGGCGTAAAGTCATACACATCAAACACGGTGTTGACGCCATAATGAGCGGCGTCCTCATAAGCGGAAATGACTAGAGACTGGAAAAACTCAAACAAGCAGGCAGAGCAGGTGTCTTGATCATGTGAATCAGGGATTATATCAGGAAAGGCTGTTTTCAATGCATTTCCAAGATGATCAAAAGAGATTCGGCTGAATCCGTTTCTCGATAACCTTATTGACAGCGTTGTCTTGCCCGATCTTGGCGTCCCCGCAATAATAATCACTTTGCCTTGCTTATTCATGATTTACCTCCGCATGCCATTGATCAATCTGTTTGCCATGGAATAACTCCTTTGCATTCTTGCCACAACCTCTCGAAGGTGTTATGTTCATTCGGGCAAAGCCTGCTTTAATTTTTGGTTCTCCTTACTAAATTGTTAGCGATTTTACGATTCAAGTAAAGCTATGGCATTTCCCCTGCACACTTTCTCGTAAGCCAATTGACTGATTTTACCAGTAGACGCCGCTTCGTCCAGCCATGCGGACAGTTTCAACATCGGATTATTAACATTTCTCGGGTCACAAATATCTGTAGCGAAAAATAACCGGTCCTGGAATTCCTCGATAAATGCATATCCGAAATCCGGGTCCCTCATAACGGCATTACTGCCGCTGCCTGCCGACAAGTCGCCATTCAAGTTCGGATAATTGCGCATTAGTTCAACGATTCGTCCACCGGGAAGTACTTTCCCTTCTGGATAACCGTTCCGATTTTCCTCGGTGATGCCCGATCCGATCTCAGCCCAAAATTTCTGGGAATGGCCTAAAAATCGAAGTTTTGGAAACATATTGAGTACTTTTTCTAAACGAGGCAGACCCAGATCGTCAATTAAGCCGTAATCATTCCCCTGCCTCCCAATATGAAATGTAATCGGTAAATTGCATTTTTCGCAGTGGTAAAATAGGTTGAGAACCCGCGGGTCATCGAAATACAAATTTGCCGTAACTTCACCCACACCACGCGCTCCAAGCTTCTTATAATATTCAAGATAATAAGAGAGATCCGAATCCGGGCTGTTTTTATCTATTCTGGGATCAATGTTGCAGAACCAGTAAAACAGATCAGGATATTCTACTGTAAGTCTGTACGCTTCTTCATTTGATATCCAGACATGTTGGGCTTCCGGAGAGACAATAGGTAAAATAACGCATTTTTCGATACCTAATGGATCGTACATATCACGCAGCTCCTGCGGAGTTACAAATGTTCCACCGGCGGCGGCTGGAGTCCGTTCAATCCGTTCAATAGTTTTAAATGGTATAGGATGAGCATGCATGTCAATCTTTTTCATAGGTAGTCAATCCTTTCATGATATTATATGCTTTCAAGCCTTTTTTTGGAGGAAGTGGGAATGGAGCAGCGGGCAGTGCTTGATACCAGTAAGGAACCAATGCAATATCGCCACACGATCTCACTCTATCAGCTTATTAGCAAAACTGTAAGTAGTTTATTGTATTTTATTCAATCCATTCTTGATATTCGTTCTCGGATAGTAGCTATAGCCCGATCTAGATGAAAATTACGATTGAAATCAGCATTATATCGCTTGCTTTGTGAATTTTATGCCCATTATGCCCACAAGATTGGTATAATCGTCAGTATTATGAACACCGAGGTGTACCATGGCCAAGCTGACATTAGAGGTGAAACATATGCAGGATTTTATATACAAACAAATTGAGGACTACACCTTCTGTGTCATGAGATATCAAGGGGATGAGGCTGAGGTCGTGATCCCGAATAACCGCAATGTAACGGTTCTTTATGATAAACTATTTGCCGGACACAAGGAAATTACTTCTGTCCATATTCCCGATACCGTTACCGATTTGGGTGAGTTCTTGTTTGACGGATGCGAAAATCTCCGCCACATTGAACTGCCTTCCAGTCTAACGAGCTTGTGGGGTTATACCTTTTGCCGCAGTGGATTTGAAGAAATCGTACTGCCGGACAAGCTGACTTATCTTCCACCCTTTGCTTTCAAAGATTGCAAAAACCTGAAAAGAGTTGTTTGCGGTGCGGGAATGAAAAATATATACGCTTGGGTTTTCGGCGGCTGCGATCAGCTTGAAGAAGTTGTATGCGGTCCTAATGTAGAGATCAGCCCGGAGGCTTATAAAACGAAGGTGTTGAATACATGAGCATCATAGGCATAGAAGATACAGTTTTCAGACGTAAAAGGTTCATCTAGGATCGTCTGGAGCCATTTGGCTTTAAAAAGAACAACTCCGGCTATGAGTACATTTCGGATTCTATGGACGGGAACTTTCGGGCTGTTGTCAGTGTATCGGATAATGGCGGTATTGTCGGCTGGGGGGCAGACAAAAGCCTGGATATAAATCAGCATTAAAGGTTGCTTGTGTACTCATTTTGTCCAACATATGGGGTTCAGTTCATATCCTGGTGCTCATCCTGCCGGAATGGCGGCGCTGGCACACCGCAATTTGCACTAGTTTATGTATTGCTTTATACGTTGCTTTCCACGAAGAATGAGTACCATTAATCATCACCAAATTAAGTAGATTACTGTTCTGCCTTTGAACTTTTTGCCGTTTATTCAAATTAAGTATCAGATCAATTTATCATCTCAGAAATCAGATTATAGATCATGAATATTAGGCTATTTTATGCCTAATGCGATTTAATTTGTTATAATAATAAATAGAATGTCATATTTATCTTAAATGGGGTACATATATCATGTCAAATGGTCAGGTTAATGGCAGTGTCGGCTTCGAACAAACACTCTGGCAGGCAGCCGACAAGCTCAGAAACAATATGGATGCCGCTGAATATAAACATGTCGTTCTGGGATTGATCTTCTTAAAGTACATATCTGATGCTTTTGAGGAAAAATATAATGAGTTAAAGTCAGATCCTGATGCTGATCCAGAAGATCGTGATGAATACCTGGCGGATAATATTTTCTGGGTTGTACCCGAGGCCAGATGGCAATATCTGGTAGATCATGCTAAGCAGCCAACCATCGGTCAGATCATCGACAATGCCATGATCGCCATCGAGAAAGATAATGCATCCTTGAAGGGTGTTCTCTCAAAGAATTATGCCCGTCCTGATCTAGATAAAACCCGTTTGGGCGAATTGATCGATATCCTGTCCTTCAAGATCGGTGATAAAGTCAGCCAGGAAATGGACGTTCTTGGTCGTGTATATGAGTATTTCCTGGGCAAATTTGCTGCAGCTGAAGGTAAACTAGGGGGAGAATTTTTTACTCCACTCAGTGTTGTCCGCACCCTGGTTGAAATGCTGGAACCCTATAATGGTCGTATCTATGACCCGTGTTGTGGATCTGGCGGGATGTTCGTTCAATCCAGCCGTTTTGTGAAAGAGCATCAGGGCAATATCGGTAGCATCTCCATCTATGGCCAGGAAAGCAATCCGACCACCTGGCGGTTAGCTAAGATGAATCTGGCGATCCGCGGTCTGGATGGCAATCTGGGGCAACAGAATGCTGATACCTTCCATAACGATCTGCACAAGACACTGAAAGCAGATTTTATCCTGGCTAATCCACCGTTCAATATATCGGACTGGGGTGGCAATCATCTGATCGATGACCAACGCTGGCAGGATTATGGCATCCCGCCCGCTGGCAATGCCAACTATGGTTGGATCTTACACATGCTGTCCAAGTTGGCTCCTAACGGTACAGCTGGCTTCGTCCTGGCTAATGGATCGATGTCTACCTCCACAACTGCTGAGTATGAGATACGAAAGAATCTGATCGAGAAGGATCATGTCGATTGTATCGTCACGCTGCCTGGACAGCTCTTCCTGACTACGGCGATCCCCGTCTGTTTGTGGTTCATCACCCGTAACAAGTCCGAGAACGGCCATCGAGCCAGGCAAGGTGAAACACTCTTCATCGATGCCCGCAAACTTGGAACTATGGAAGATCGGACACACAGAATCTTAACGAATGACGATATTAACGTTATTGCTTCGAAATATCATGCATGGCGTAACAAGGACGGCCAATATGAAGATGTCAAAGGATTCTGCAAAGCCGCTTCTCTCCAGGAGATCCGAGACAATGACTATGTGCTGACCCCTGGCCGTTATGTTGGCATTGAGGATGTTATTGATGATGGTGAGCCCTTTGAGGAAAAGATGGCACGACTGACCAGTGAATTGACCGAGATGTTCACCCGCTCCAAGGAATTGGAGGATGAGATCAGGAAGAATCTGGGGAGCATTGGATATGAACTATGAAATAATGACCAACTCTTGTGATACGTATATTGAGTTCAAAAATGGCAAAAAACGTCCCCTTAGTCAAGGGAAAATACCAGTATATGGTGGAAATGGCATCCTTGATTACTGTGATGACTGGAATAATGATGGTAATACAGTAATAATTGGAAGAGTCGGCGCATATTGCGGAAGCATATATTATTCAAGTGGAAAGTGTTGGGTTTCTGATAATGCTATAGCTGCTAAAGCTAATGACAATGCAGATCCCAAATTTATTTATTATGCTCTGTTAAGTGCCAATCTGAATAATCTTAGGATTGGTTCGAGCCAACCACTTTTAACTCAAGAAATACTTCGCCAACTGCAATTAGCTTTCCCTTCTTTGTCATCTCAACAAGCAATTGCCCGCATTCTTTCTTCTTTTGATGACAAGATCGAGCTGAATAATCGCGTGAATAAGACTCTGGAAGAGATCGCCCAGACCTTGTTCAAACGCTGGTTTGTTGACTTTGAGTTTCCTGATGAAAATGGTAATCCATATAAGTCATCCGGTGGTAAGATGATTGAGAGTGAACTTGGGATGATTCCTGAGGGATGGATAGCCTCAAGCTTATCGTTTATCATATTAAATTTTGATAGTAAGCGTGTACCGTTATCAAGCAGAGAGCGCGAAAAGTTAGAAAAGATCTATCCATATTATGGAGCAGCAAGTCAATTGGATTTCGTTGATAATTATTTATTCGACGGGATCTATGTACTAATGGGTGAAGATGGTACCGTTATTATGGATAACGGTACTCCAATGCTTCAGTATGTTTGGGGAAAATTTTGGGTTAATAATCATGCACACATCCTCCAAGGGAAAGCATTTATATCAACTGAATATGTTTACCTTTTACTAAGACAGACGAATATTGTTCATATAGTAACAGGGGCTGTTCAACCTAAAATAACGCAAAAAAACATGAATGAATTACCTGCCGTCCTACCGTCTGCAGAGGTAGCAAAACACTTTAGGCAACAGACTACCAACTTGTTTGGTCTATTGCGATCATCGTCTGATGAGATTAAAAAACTAGCCCAAATCCGTGATACCCTCCTTCCCAAACTCATGTCAGGTGAAATTCGTATCCCCTTTACGGAGGAATGACTGCATGTATTACGAGTCTGACTTGGAACAAACCTTAATCGAATGGCTGCAGGAACAGGGCTATGAATATGCCTTAGGTGGTGACATCTCTCCTGATGGAATAGCTGATGAGCGTCATGATTATGGTATGGTTGTTCTTAAAGATAGACTTAGAAGATGTCTGTTACAAATAAACAAAGGATTGCCCGCTGAAGCCATCGATGAGGCCATGCGTCAAGTCCTCGTTCCCCAGCACGCGTCCCTGATCCTCAATAATCATGCCTTCCATCGCCTGGTGACTCACGGTATCGATGTCCAGATGAGACAGCCAGATGGATCATATCGTACCCAGAAGGTCTGGCTCTTTGACCAGAATCATCCCGACAACAATGAATTCCTGGCGGTTAATCAGCTGACTATCATCGAAAACAAACACAACCGCCGACCTGACGTGATCATCTATGTGAATGGCATTCCGCTTGTGGTCATCGAGCTCAAGAACCCGATCAATGAGACAGCCACCATCGAATTAGCTTGGAATCAACTGGAGACCTATAAGAATGACATTCCTTCCCTGATGGTTTACAACTCATTTCTGATCATCTCCGATGGCTTGCAGGCCAAGGCAGGATCACTGACCGCTTCAATTGACCGTTACACCTTCTGGAAAACCAAAGACGGTTCAATTCAAGCAGCAGATAGCATGCCACAACTTGAGACTCTGGCAGCAGGCCTTTTGAATAAACAGACATTAATAGACATTATCCACAACTTTGTTATGTTCCAATCCGATGGCAAGAACACCTGGAAGATCCTCTCGGCCTATCAGCAATATTATGCCGTTAATAAAGCCGTACTGAATGCCCATAGAGCCTCTGCTTCCTCTGGTGATCGGCGGATTGGTGTCATCTGGCACACCACTGGCTCAGGCAAGAGTTTCACCATGGCCTTCTTCACCGGAAAATTAATTTGCCAAATGAACAATCCAACTATCATCGTCATCACGGACCGTAATGATCTGGATGACCAGTTATTCACCACCTTCTGCCATTCGGCTGAGCTGTTGAATCAAACCCCCGAACAGGCACTTACCCGTGCTGATCTGCGGCAAAAGCTGATGCAAAGGCAGTCGGGTGGCATCATCTTCACCACCATCCAGAAGTTTGAGCCAGACAATGTTGATTCGGAAATGGTGCTCAATGACCGTCAGAATATTATCGTTATTGCTGATGAAGCCCATCGTTCTCAATATGGCTTTGATGCCCGAGTTGTCAAGACCGAAGATGATGCCGAGATCAAGTACGGTTATGCCCGATATCTCCACAATGCCCTGCCCCAGGCTTCCTTCATCGGCTTCACAGGCACACCTGTTGAAACCAAGGATAAGAATACCCCAGCTGTCTTCGGCGATTATATCGACATCTACGACATGTCCCAGTCCATTGAAGATAAAGTGACAGTACCGATCTATTATGAGAGTCGCTTGGCTAAGCTGTCCTTCCCTGAAGACATGAAGCCTGTTGTTGATGATGACTTCGAGGATATTACGGAGTATCAGGAAGATTCTATTAAAGAACAGAAAAAAGCTGAATGGTCGCAATTGGAAAAGGTGGTCGGCAGCGAGCAACGCGTTGAGCTTGTTGCCAAAGATCTTGTTACTCATTTTGAACAGCGTCAGTCAGCCATCTGGGGCAAAGCCATGATCGTCTGCATGTCTCGCCGTATCTGTGTGGAAATGTATGATGCCATTGTAAAGCTGCGCCCTGATTGGCATGAAGATGACGATAACAAAGGTAAAATCAAAGTCATTATGACTGGCAGCGCATCAGATCCCAAGGAATTCCAGCCGCATATCCATACTGCTGCTGTCAAAAAACAGCTGGCCAATCGGATGAAAGATCCCAAAGATCCGTTAGCGATAGTTATCGTCAGGGATATGTGGCTCACTGGTTTCGATGTTCCGTTTCTGCACACCATGTACATCGATAAACCAATGTCAGGTCATAATCTGATTCAAGCCATATCCCGTGTGAATCGTGTTTACAAAGACAAGCCAGGCGGTCTGATCGTTGATTACATTGGTTTTGCCCAGAACCTTAAGGAAGCGCTTTCGGACTACACACCCAGTGATCGAGACAAGACAGGCATCGATCCTCACGTGGCTCTTGATAAGCTCAAAGAGATCTTGGAGAAAATTGATATCCTTCTGCATGGTCATAGCTGCAAGAAGTTCTTCACTGGCTCAACCAAGGATAAACTGGCAGCCATTGCTGAAACGGTTGATTTTATTGTCAAGAATGAAGAGGATAAAAAAGAATATAAGAACCTGGTACTGGAACTTGGTACGGCCTATGCCCTCTGCAAGACGCTGGATGAAGTCAAACCATATGATGAGCTGGTAGGCTTCCACAAGGCCATCAAGGCAGGAATCGTCAAGCTGGAGGCTCTGGGTGGTCACGGGAAAAAGACGATTACTGAGCTGGATCGTGAGATCAATCAACTGGTTTCCCGATCAGTAATCAGTGATCAGATCGTAGATATTCTTTCAGTAGCTGGCATGCAAAAGCAAGACATATCGATCCTGTCTGATGAATTCCTGGATGAGATCAAGAAGCTGCCCTACAAGAACCTGGCTCTGGAAGCCTTAAAACGACTGTTGGCTGGACAAATCAGATCTATTGGTCGAATCAACCTGGTTCAGTCGCGCAAGTTTTCTGATATGCTTCAAGATGCCATTAATAGATATACTGCGAGGTCAATTGACACCCTGGCAACCCTTCAGATGCTGCTAGATCTGGCCAAACATGTCCGATCAGAGATGGATCGTGGCAAGCAGCTGGGACTGTCAGCTGATGAGATTGCCTTCTATGATGCACTTTCGACCAATAAGTCAGCGGTTGATCTTATGGGTGATGCGGTCTTGAAGCAAATTGCCTCTGAGTTGGCTGGCACCATTCGGAATAATCTGTCTGTAGACTGGACTATTCGGGAAAATGTTCAGGCCAAGATGAGGGTAATCATCAAGCGTCTGTTAAAGAAATATAGATACCCGCCTGATGCTTCTGAGGAGGCAGTCAGGTTGATCATGGAACAAGCCAAACAGATGTGCGAGATAGTAAGCGAATAGGTTTTTCAGGAGGGATTAATATGTATGAAGTAGATTGGGGAGTAGTTTCGGATACGTTTGATGAGATATATGAATCAGTGAAGAACAAGGATCTAAGTTTATTATCTGAAGCACAGACACGTTTTTCTATCATCGACAGGATTATTAGGGAAGTCCTACTTTGGGAAAATGGTCAGATAACTGTCGAAGAATCATCAATTGCAAGTAGGCAAGGGTATGTAGATTATACACTTCGAGTTGCAGATATGACGATTATTGTTGAAGCCAAAAAAGCTGGTTTATCATTCCCGAATCCAACACAGAAAAGTAAACTCAAAATCAATGGATCAGTTCTTGGTGTTGGAGAGATCAAAAACGCTATACACCAAGCAAGAGAATATGCACTAAGTAAAAGTGCAGACTTAGTAGTTGTAACCAATGGACAATGTTGGTGCTATTTTCAAAGAAGTAAAACAGATAATTATGAAAATTCTTATGCTTATTTAGTATTCCCTTTTGAAAATATAATAGATGCTGAGAAATTATTCAGACATCTTTGTATGCCAGCAGTTGAAAATGGTTCAACTGAACTAATAACGAGTTTAGCCCCATTTGAACCTGAAAAAAAACTTATTCATGAAGTTAAAGATTCAGATGCAAGAGTTGACAGGAACAATATTGCTGATTATATAGCGCCCGCGTTAGATAGTGCTTTTTATTCTGGATCTCTTTTATCAAACAAAGATCAACTTGAGAAGTGTTTTATTACTAGCTTAGGAAGAACAAAGTTTGACTCAACTCTAGGGATATATTTATCAGACACTAAACCAGATGTTATCAAACCTGCTAAACGCATGAAAAGCGATTCGCTTAAAGTAATCTCTTCAATGTCAACAAGTGGAGAATCAAAAGCAGTAACGCTTGTAATTGGTCAAGTGGGTGCAGGCAAGTCAACATATCTTAAGCATTTTGAATATGTATCAGGAAGTGATATTATTGCAAAAAATAGAGTCAGATGGATTTATATTGACTTTGAGGCAATGGGTAAGGGGGTTGAGCCACGTTCATTCATTTTTCAAGAACTATTAAAATATCTTAATATGGATCATAAAGAAAATCCTATAGACTACAAAAATGTTATTCAACCTGCATATGCAGATGAAATATCTGCATTAGCTCGTGGTCCGTATGCATTGATATATTCAAGTGATAAGACTGAGTTTAATCGAATTATTCAACAAAGAATTGCTGACGATTTTGAAAGGGAAGAACCATATGTTGAGAAAGTTTTGTCATATATGACGAAAATGTCGACATGTATAATTGTTCTTGATAACATCGATCTTTATGAAGATGAAATACTTGAAACGAAGGTTTTTTCAGAAGGAATAGCCATATCAAAAAGGATTAATGCAAATATTATTATGTCTATCCGTGACAGCACATTTATTAAACATAGAAATGACTCTTTATTTGATGCTTATGAACTGCGAAAACTTTGGTTAGATCCACCATCTTTTAGAGCTGTATTATCGCAAAGGTTTACATATTCAAAGAAAGTACTTGAAAAAAAATCAGCACATATTCCACTTGAAAATGGCATGTTTCTTGAAGTACCTGATCTCAGTATATTCTTTGACATAGTTCAGCGAAGTGTTTTACAAGGCGAAACGGGCATTTTTATAGAATCGATCGCTGATAATAATATTCGAAAGGGTTTGTCTTTAGCGATCAATTTTTTGTCATCAGGACACATTCAAGCAGACAGAGCTATAAAGTCATATTTAAGTGGCGAATATAATTATAGCTTTCCCTTTCATGAGGTATTTAAAGGTTCAATCCTAGGACAATGGAAATTATTCAAGGAAGATCGTGCAGAATGTATTAACATCTTCGAGTCTAAGCTGGGCTACAAGAATATAAGGCTTCTTCGTTTATATATCTTAAAATATTTGTTTTTGGCTGCCCGAAGTGATGTCGACAAGGAAGTGATAGTTGGAACTTTAATTGAAGTATTCACAAAACTCGGAACGTCTGAGGCAAGCATTATAAGATGCATTATAGATTTGTTGAAATTCGGATTATTGAGATGTACTAATTCTGATGAAATTACGCGGCAATCTGTAATTTCTATTACAAAGCGTGGAGCTTATTATATCAAATACTTATCATGCAAGCTTGTTTATGTAGAAGCATGCTTATATGACACAGTTATTGATGATCAAGACACTTGGGAGTTTTTGCTTTCTACAAGTAATTTGATTGATTATGAGACATACATTCCTGCAAGAATGGAAAAACGAAAAGTTAGAATTTTGAAATATTTGGAGTATCTAAGTAAATTAGAATCTGAAGGTATTTCATTATTAGCCTGCGATCAACAATTAAAGACGCTTTCAATTATTTCTGATAAAATTTCGGCAGAAGTCGAGAAGGCATTAACTCAATCATATCGATACTATTCAGAATGATATCAAGTTTGAAATTCTAATCAAGGCTAAGAGGAACCAGTAATGGCTCTTCTTTTTTTATCGGTCGGAATCCCGCCATGGGTTCCAGACACATAAAGAAAGGGGCTGATTGTTTATGAAGTACAATCGTAAGCGTCCAATAAAACACTGGTGCATATTCCGACGACATGTTAACACCCAATCCGGTCACATGTTTACAGTGAATCCGGCGACATGTTGACACCCATTCCGGTGGCATGTTAACACCTTGTGAGCCAGCCTTTACAATGGTCGAAGACCATTGTAAAGGGGAAAGCAGTATGCGGAGGCTAACAAGCAAAGTGATACGAGAAATGCTCCGACTGAAATCCATGGGGCTCAACAACACCCAGATCAGCGCCAGCGTTGGCAAATCCAGGCCGAAGGTCATCGAGTATCTGAAGAAGGCTCAGGAGTTAGGGTTGGACTGGGAGCAATCCGAGAAAATCCAGGATGACGAGCTGGTCAGGCTATTCCACCCCGAGGCCGGGCAGCCACGCTTCAAGAAGCCGGAACCAGATTTTCAAACCATTCACGATGAGATGAAACGTCACAAAAGCCTGAATTTGCGGTTTTTGTGGACGGAATACAAGACCCAGGACGCCGATGGTCTGGAATACTCGCAATTCTGTGCACGCTATCGCGAATGGGCGCAGCGCCATAACGTGACGATGGTGGTCGATCGCGAGCCTGGCTATGAAATGCAGGTCGATTGGGCCGGCGACAAGCTGGAGATTCTCTGCGACCGCGAAACCGGTGAGCTGAGCAAGGCGCACTTTTTCGTGGCCGCGCTGGGATTCAGCGGCTACCCCTATTGTGAGGCGTTCGCCGACGAGAAAATGAACAGCTGGATCACCGCGCATATCCATGCGTTGGAGTATTTCGGCGGTGTCCCCCGAGTCCTGATCCCCGATAACTGCAAGACCGCCACCAATCGACCAAACTATTACGATCCGGAAATCAACAAAACCTACCAGGAGTTCAGCGAGTATTATGCTGTCGCCATTGTGCCGGCGCGAGTCTCTGAACCTCAGGACAAATCAGTCGTCGAAGGCAGTGTCGGCTGGCTGGAAACCTGGCTGCTGGGCCGGCTTCGCAAGAAGGTCTTTTTCACATTGGCAGAACTCAACGAACATATTACCTTTCTGCTCGGGGAACTGGTCAGCCAACCCTTTCAAAAGCGCCCTGGTTCTCGCTACAACCTGTTTCAGGAATATGACCGTCCGGCGCTGCGGCCACTGCCATCCGGCCGTTTCGAGCAGCCAGACTGGAAGGAATTCAGCGTTCCGGACAATTACCATATCCCGTACGATAACCATTATTACAGCGTACCCTACACATACCACCGCCAGCGGGTCACGGTGCGAGCTAATTCCACAACGATTGAGATCTTCCTGAACGGCCTGCGGATCTGCAGCCATGCCAGAAGCCACAGCCGCCGAGCCCATGAAAGATACGTCACCAATCCTGAGCATATGCCAGAGTCGCACCGGAAATACCGCGAATTCAAACAGTGGGATGGTGATCGCTACCGTAGCTGGGCCAGGAGTATTGGCGACAATGCCGAGTATGTCATTGACCAGATGCTGCTGAGCAGGAAGTTCGAGGAACAGGCCTACAAAGCTTGTATGGGGCTCCTGCAACTAGGCAGCCGCTATGGGCAGGAACGTCTGGAAGCGGCCTGCGCCAAGGCCAGATCCCTGAACAGCTGCTCGTTTTCCACCGTCCAGAACATCCTGAAAAACGGTCAGGACAAGGTCATTGAGCTTAATTACGCCACCGACAGCATCCCGGTCGCACACCACGAAAATGAGCGGGGCGCCAGTTATTACTGCTGATGAGGAGACTTCAAGATATGCTGAACCAACAAACCCTGGAAAAGTTGACCTGGATGAAACTGACAACGCTGTGCGCGGAGTACCGGCGCCAGCAGGATGATCTGCAGATGGCTCAGCTGACTTTTGACGAACGCTTCGGATTGCTGGTTGACAGCGAGTTTACTGCTCGCCAGAACAAATTTCTCAGCAATCTGATCGCCAAAGCCGGCATGCGCCAGAATGCTTGCCTGGAAGACCTGGATTACTCGGTCAGTCGCGGGCTCTCGCGCGATTTGGTGATTCAATTGTCAAGTTGTGGCTGGATTCGGGAAGGTCACAATTTGCTGATCACTGGTGCCACCGGCACTGGAAAATCCTTTCTGGCCTGTGCTTTCGGTAATTGTGCCTGCCGCCAGAGGCTCAAGGTCCAGTATTACCGAGTCAATCGCCTGCTGACCGACTTGGCCATTGCCCGTGGCGACGGGAGTTACAACAAACTGATGAAGACTCTCAAGAAAGCCCAACTGCTGATCCTCGATGACTGGGGGCTTGCGCCGCTGGACGCCACCGCTGGCCGTGATCTCCTCGAAGTTATTGAAGACCGCTGTCAGGAGCGTTCGACGATGATTGTCAGCCAGCTGCCGATTGCTCAGTGGCATCCGCTGTTCGCGGATGTGACCGTCGGCGATGCTGTGCTCGACCGGCTGGTGCACGATGCTATCCGCATCCCACTGGCCTGTGAGTCCATGCGGCTCCTGCGGAGCCGAAAAGGTGGTGATAAATCTAGCGTGACCAGTTGATTTTTGGTATATTGGAAACGTCTCACAAGGTGTAAACATCCGGTCGGATTCGCTGTTAACATCTCGCCGGATTAGCTGTAAACATTCACCGGATTACGCAACTGGATTTCCACTGGCCCTAGCAAATGCGAAAATGTCCTTTGAAATACTCTTGGAGTAAACTGAGTTCACTTCAAATACTTTCAGAGTAAACAGAGTGTATCGGAATACTCGCAGAGACATCGGAGGCAGCCAATGGATATGCGCAGTGTTAAACATCAAGTACAAATCCAGGAATGGAAGAAGCGCGTGTTGGAGCAGCAAGCCAGCGGACTGAACATCAAACGCTGGTGCGCCGAACAACACATCGGAGAAAGCAAATATTATTACTGGCTCCACAATTTACGCGGCAAAGAACTGGCCGTTCAACAATCGGAGCCTATCTTTGCTGAGTTGCCGGTGACAAACCGTGAGACAGCATCCATACCGCCGGCGTCGGCCGGAATTTGCGCCGTCATCCGTAGTCATGATCTTTGTCTGGAAATCTATAATGGTGCCAATCCACAGACTCTGGCCGCAACAATGCGCGCCTTGGGCGTCCTGCGCCAATGAACAGTCCGGCCGGTGCAAAAATCTACCTGGCCTGCGGTTATACCGATATGCGCAA
>JAYFQE010000012.1:0-146899 GCA_034927345.1 Clostridiaceae bacterium | reverse complement strand
AAGTTTCCATCTCCTGCAAAGGCGAGCTCTGCAGTGGGCTTTAACACTTCATCCGCCCAGCGGTATAGATCATCTTTGCTGATTTCAAAAGTGCTGACATTCTGACGTCTTGGCTGATAGATGGTCATGCTGACCTGATCTATGTCGTAGATGTCATCAAAGAGTTCAAGAGCCCCGAGGGCGTAGCACTTCATTTGCGGATTCTCTTCAGCGGAAACTAGAACGCCGAGACCATATTTGAAATCAATAACCCGGAGCGTGCCATCTGCGATGACGACGCAGTCGGCGGTACCGAAGCCCTGTTCTACCCAGCGGGAGAAGTCAACTTGCTGCTCAATCAGGACAACCGGATCAGCGCAGGTCTTCTTTGCGGCCTCGATCTGCTCCAGCACGAATTCGGCATAGCCACTGGTGCAGTCGTCCATCTCTTCGGAATACCAGGAAAGTCCATCTGTCGGATTGTCCGCCGGGAGTCCCAGCACTTTCTTAAGGTTGAACTCCGCGAGTGCATGAGCATCAGTGCCTTCCGCTGCGTAGTCACTTCCTTTATCCTCGTAGGTTTCGCAGAGCCGTGCCGATGGCGGACAGTGAATCCATCTGTCAGCGCCGGATGCGGAAAGGATTGCGTGCTGCTTACTTGCCATTTCCGATTGCCTCCGCGTCCTTCATAAGGGCTTCATAGTTTGCTGGGTCGATAGCGGAGAGCTTTGTCGCTCCGTATTTCTGGAGCAGGTCACGCACCTCAGCAGTGTGTCCGGCGCGTGATTTTCCAGCGAGAACGGATCTTACGTCCTCCAGCTTTAATTCCGGCTTGGTTTCTTCTTTTGTAGCAGTAGATTTAGAAGTTTTCTTCTTATCAGAATTGTCTGTACTGGAGAACTGCTGGTAAAGCCAGTCGGCTGCGTCGTTAATAGCGGCAGCAGCACTGCGGAGCTCTTCGATTGTCTGTTTCATGTCTGCTATTTTGCTCATAGGTTCTTTCTCCTTTCTCGGATTGTCTTTGCTCGGCAAGAATTAAAAGATTTCTTGCCAGTCGGGCGGATACATAGCTGACGGAACTGAGAAGTTTGATTTCTTCGTTGATGTTTCCACCAGCGTCTGCATATGTTCGATACATCATCTGTTCACCTCACTTTCTGAAGGAGCTTTCTGTGCCCTTCAAGTTCCACTGGAGATGAGCTGTCAATTTGAGCGGAGGATTTTATAAAAAATTTCCGGCCAACATCCCAAGGTTGGATATTGGACGGAAAGACTGCGGTTCGTGTATGGATATTACTTGCCGTTCCTGATTCTTCTTAAATCAGTGCGATATTTTTTCATTTGGTCGGCAAAGGTGCGCTGTGGTCTACCGAGGGCTTCAGCACCCTTTGGCGGTTAATATTGGATTTTTTTAATTTTAAAGTTGCTTAAAACGACTTGTTGTGTTAAAATATACGCTGATACAAATAAGAATTTAGGAGGAACCGAAACTATGACAGCCTCAATGCGTTTAAGATAAGCTGGCAATAAAAAAAGCAGAATCTATCCCCGATGATAGGCTTTTTTGTTGTGCTTATTTATACGATATTGAGCATTCATTAGTTACGGTGAGGATATAGGTCATTTAACTATACCTTTATTTAACTATGTCTTTATTATGAATGTTTCCATATTGTATGTATGCAGACCAAAAGCCACATTGTGGATTTAGGCCTGCATTTTTTATTGCCTAGAATGCTATTCAAAATAGAAATTCAAGCAAAATAATATGCAGGAGATAATATAAATGGAAAAATACAACAATTGGAAACTTAAGTTTTATACAATATGGGCAGGGCAGGCAGTATCATTAATCACTAGTGCCATCCTGCAAATGGCGATTATTTTTTACCTTACAGAAAAAACAGGATCTGCGATGGTCTTGTCTATGGCTTCACTTGTAGGTTTTTTACCCTATGCGGTCTTTGGACCAGCCATTGGTGTATTAGTGGATCGTCATGATAGGAAGAAGATAATGATTGGTGCTGATTTAATTATCGCAGCAGCTGGGGCCGTGCTAGCTATTGTTGCATTGTATATGGAGTTACCTATCTGGATGGTTATGGTAGTATTGTTTATCCGTAGCATTGGAACAGCTTTTCATACCCCGGCTCTCAATGCGGTTACTCCACTTTTAGTACCAGAAGAACAGCTTACGAAATGTGCAGGCTATAGTCAGTCTTTGCAGTCTATAAGCTATATTGTTAGTCCGGCGGTTGCAGCATTGTTATATTCTGTTTGGGAATTAAATGCTATTATTGCCATCGATGTATTGGGTGCTGTGATTGCGTCTATTACGGTAGCAATTGTACGTATTCCTAAGCTTGGCGATCAAGTGCAAAGTTTAAAACCAAATTTCATAAAAGAAATGAAAGATGGAATTGTCGTACTGAAACAAAACAAAGGATTATTTGCCTTATTACTTTTAGGCACACTATATACATTTGTTTATATGCCAATTAATGCACTATACCCTTTATTCAGTATGGAATATTTTAATGGGACACCGATGCATATTTCTATCACCGAAATTGCGTTTGCCTCTGGTATGCTGGCAGGAGGCTTGATATTAGGAAGATTGGGAAGTTACGAAAAGCGTGTACTATTAATAACGGGTTCATTTTTTATGATGGGAGCTAGTTTAGCCATTGCAGGATTACTTCCTTCAAATGGATTTGTAATGTTTGTAGTCTGCTGTGCAATAATGGGGCTTTCGGTGCCATTTTATAGCGGTGTGCAAACAGCTCTTTTTCAGGAGAAAATTAAGCCTGAATATTTAGGACGTATATTTTCTTTGACCGGAAGTATTATGTCATTCGCTATGCCGCTTGGCTTAATCCTTTCTGGGTTTTTTGCTGATAGAATCGGTGTAAATCATTGGTTTTTACTATCAGGTATTTTAATTATTGGCGTTGCTATCGTTTGCCCGATGATGACCGAGATTAGAAAATTAGATTTAAAACAAAATTCATAGGAGGGACATATTTATGTATTTAATTTTCATGTAATTCTTCCTGCTTAAATCGTATGGTTTTCCCTGCGTACAAGCAAATGAAAACATGCGATTATAGACAGGAGGAAAATGTTATGGAATTGATATTAAAAGCAAAAGACATTCGTGTGGAATTTAAAGGACGCGATGTTTTAGATATAGACGATTTAGAAGTATATGATTATGACCGTATTGGTTTAGTAGGAGCAAATGGTGCAGGAAAAAGCACTTTATTTAAGGTGATTTTAGGAGAATTAACTCCTCCAGGATGTAAAATGAATCGTCTAGGTGAACTTGCCTATATCCCTCAGTTGGACAAGGTAACCTTGCAAGAGGAAAAAGATTTTGGACTTGTAGGCAAGCTTGGTGTTAATCAATTAGATATTCAGACCATGAGCGGCGGTGAAGAAACAAGGCTTAAAATAGCACAAGCTTTATCGGCACAGGTTCATGGTATTTTAGCGGATGAACCTACCAGTCATTTAGACCGTGAAGGAATTGATTTTCTAATCGGACAGCTAAAATATTTTATAGGTGCACTGTTAGTTATTAGCCATGACCGCTATTTTCTTGATGAGGTAGTAGATAAAATATGGGAACTGAAAGATGGCAAAATCACTGAGTATTGGGGAAACTATTCTGATTATCTTCGCCAAAAAGAGGAAGAACGCAAGAGCCAGTCTGCAGAATACGAACAATTTATTGCGGAACGTGCCCGATTGGAAAGGGCTGCGGAGGAAAAGCGAAAGCAGGCCCGTAAAATAGAAAAAAAGGCAAAAGGTGCTTCAAAGAAAAAAAGTACTGAAGGCGGAGGGCGTTTAGCTCATCAAAAATCAATGGGAAGTAAGGAAAAAAAGATGCATAATGCCGCTAAGTCCCTAGAACATAGGATTGCGGCCTTAGGAAAAGTAGAAGCCCCAGAAGACATTCGTAGGATTCGTTTCAGGCAAAGTAAAGCATTGGAGCTCCACAATCCATATCCTATTGCTGGTACGGAAATTAATAAAATATTTGGAGATAAGGTATTGTTTGAAAATGTATCTTTTCAAATTCCGCTTGGAGCAAAAGTGGCATTAACTGGTAGTAATGGAACCGGAAAAACAACTTTAATCCAAATGATCTTAAACCATGAAGATGGAATTTCTATTTCACCTAAGGCAAAAATAGGTTACTTTGCACAAAATGGTTACAAGTACAACAGTAATCAGAATGTCCTAGAGTTTATGCAGGAGGATTGTGATTACAATGTATCGGAAATTCGTTCAGTGCTAGCATCCATGGGGGTGAAACAGAATGATATTGGAAAAAGCTTATCTGTTTTAAGCGGCGGAGAAATTATTAAATTATTGCTAGCTAAAATGCTTATGGGTAGATATAACATCTTACTAATGGATGAACCGAGCAACTTCCTTGACATACCAAGCTTAGAGGCTTTGGAAATACTAATGAAGGAGTATGCCGGAACTATAGTATTTATCACCCATGACAATCGGCTACTTGATAATGTGGCTAATGTGATTTATGAAATCAAAGATAAGAAATTAAACTTAGTCCGATAATTATTTTACTTTTCTTATTTGACAGATCGTAAGTAGGGCAGTGAAAAAGATTATGGATTTTATCTAAGCGCTAAGTAGTTTAGATCACTAATCAGGGAAAATAAGGCCTTCAAGATGAATTCTGAAGGCCCCCTTTCCATATAAATATACGTAAAGCATAAGGAACATATGGCAAAAAAGGTGTTTCTCAACATGAGATATAGCTTTTGATATTGAAAGGAGTGATTCAGTATGATAGATAATATTATTCAATCAGTGACAGAAAAATTATCCTCTTTGCCTTATATAGAAGGCATCGTATTAGGGGGTTCTCGTGCAAGAGGCACCCATACAGAGGATTCTGATATAGATTTCGGAATCTATTACAATTCAGAGTTATTTGACATTACAGTAATTAATCAACTTGCTACAGAGTTGGATGATGAGAATAGAAGCAACCTTATTGTACCTCCCGGAGCATGGGGTGATTGGATTAATGGCGGCGGATGGTTAGTCATAAACGGATATCATGTGGACTTAATTTTACGTGATATTAAACGGGTGGTACAAATAATCAAAGATACGGAGCAAGGAATTGCTACTGCTAATTATCAGACGGGGCATCCCCATGGATATATAAGTGCTATGTATCGAGGAGAATTAGCGATTAGCAAAATACTATATGCTAATGATGAAAACTTTTATGAGTTTAAAAAGCAAGCAGAACGTTATCCAACCGCTTTGCAGAAAGGATTAACTGAATTTTTTATGTTTGAGGCAGGTTTCTCTTTAATGTTTGCTGAGAACAATATAGATAAAGACGATGTATCCTATGTTTGCGGGCATTGCTTTCGAAGCATATCTTCCCTTAATCAAGTCTTATTTGCAATAAATAAAGAATACTGTATAAATGAAAAAAAGGCTGTTAAGATGATCGAGGATTTTAAGATCAAGCCAAGCGATTACAAGGAAAGGGTCGATAAGGTTATTTCCTTAATATCAACTAATGTAGATTGTACAAGAAAAGGAATAGAGATTCTTCAAAGACTAGTAAATGAGGTTGAATACCTGAAAGGAGCCCATATTCAATGACGGGGCCAGATAAGAAAAAGCTTTATCCGAATGAAAATATAAAGACGGTTTGCTATATAAGTAATCTACCTAAAAGACCAAATGTTGAGATTGGTGAATACACTTATTACAGCGACAATAATAAATCTCCTGAGAAATTTTATGATAATATAGAGCACCACTACGAATTTCTTGGAGATAAACTCATTATAGGCAAGTTCTGTGCAATTGCAGCGGGTGTTAAGTTTATCATGAATGGTGCAAATCATAGAATGGATGGAATTACAACCTATCCCTTTAATATCTTTGGCTGTGGATGGGAAAAAGTGACTCCTACAATAGAACAACTTCCTTTTAAGGGTGACACAGTGATTGGCAATGATGTGTGGATAGGTCAAAATGTAACCATAATGCCAGGTGTTAAAATTGGAGATGGTGCGATTATTGCTGCTAACTCAACAGTAGTAAAAAGTGTTGAACCCTATTCAATATATGGTGGGAATCCAGCTAAGTTTATCAAAAAACGCTTTAGTGACGAAAAGATTGAATTCTTGCTAAAGCTTCAATGGTGGAATTGGAGCGAAGAGGAAATATTTAATAATCTTGAAATGTTAACATCCGAAGCAGGGTTAGAGCAATTAATGAATAAACAAATGTAAACTAAAGGGTTTCCCGAATAAGGTGAGTCGACTACATTGTGCACAGATTGTCGGATGGGTAAATGCATCCTCTGATAATATTGATGATGAAAGGAGGTTGTTTGATGGATTCTTTAAGAAGTATGAATAATGCATTGGCATATATTGAAGAGCACTTAACAGAGGAAATTGATTATAGTGAAGTATCTAAAATCGCTTATTGTTCAGAGTATCATTTCAAGCGGATGTTTTCTTTTTTAGCAGGCATAAGTTTATCAGAATATATTCGGAGAAGAAGACTGACGTTGGCTGCACTTGATCTGAAAGATAGGGATTTGAGAATAATTGATGTAGCCGTCAAATATGGCTATAATTCGGCTGATTCATTTTCCCGTGCTTTTCATTCCCTGCATGGCATTCTCCCTTCTGAGGCAAGGAGTGAGAATACACAATTAAAAGCTTATCCTCGAATGACCTTTCAATTATCAATTAAAGGAGGATGCGAAATGAACTATCGTATTGTTGAGAAAGGACCTTTTAAGTTAGTAGGATTTAAGAAGAGAGTTCCAATTATTTTTAAAGGTGTCAATCCAGAGATTGCAAAAATGACTGAACTTTTAACCACGGATGTTATTAAACAATTAAAAGCAATTTCAAATGTAGAACCAACAGGTATTATTAGTGCTTCCACTAATTTCTCGGAAGGAAGAATGGAAGAAAGAGGAGAACTAGATCATTACATCGGTGTAGCAACTTCAAGTGATGAAACAGCAGAATTTGATGTATTAAAAATTGATGCTAGTACTTGGGCTGTATTTGAATCGATTGGACCATTCCCGGAAACACTTCAAAATGTGTGGGGTAGGATATATTCAGAGTGGTTTCCATCATCAGGATACGAGGCGGTTGAAGGTCCTGAAATTTTATGGAGTGAGAGTCCAGACACTGGGAATCCTAAGTATAGAAGCGAAATTTGGATTCCAGTAAAGAAAAAAGACTATTAATTACATCAATGTTTACGAAAAGGGCGCTCCTATTAAGAGTGCCCTTTTCGTAAACGGTACGATTGGTGAATGTTTGGCGTAGCTAATTTCGGGTTGTGCTAGGCACCCCCGAAACAATAAAAGCTTAACTTCACTGATAATATACTCTTCCTCACTTTAATTATAACATATACAAAATTGCAAATATAGACTGTTCGTTCTGAATTTCAACTGCTATACTTCGATAGTATATTAGTGAGATTTGTTGGGGGATTTGGGATAGTGATTATTTTGGTCTGCTTCATTAATCGACGAATTGGCAAAAGGCAAGCCAATGGAGAAGATCTTGAGCAGTTGAAGTTCTGGATATACTCATCATAACATTCAATTAATTTGGAGGTAAGATTAGATGAATAAAAAATTTGATCCAAATAACGTTATTATTAAAATCTGCATGAGTGGGATGGGATTGGAGGACTGTGGAAACAGTGAGGGTGCGATTGCGATGTTTCATAAAGCATGGCACGAAGCAACGGATGACTATGAAAGATTTATCGCAGCTTATCATTTAGCTCGTATACAAGAAAATATTACAGATAAATTAAAATGGATGGAAACATCCTTACAGTGTGCACAAAATATAGATGATGATAACGTTAAGAGTGCTTACTCCACGTTGTATATAAACATTGCCAACTGTTATGAGGAGTTGGGTGATTCTGAACAGGCAACTAGAAATTATGAATTGGCCAAATCATATAATGGTGCACTAACAGATAAAGGCCCATTTTACCATGGGACAAAGGCAGATTTGAAAGTTGGTGATTTTCTGATAGCGGGTGGAAATTCAAATTACAAACCTGGGCTTAAAATGAACCATATTTATTTCACTGCTAATGTCAATGGGGCAGGTCTTGCAGCAGCATTAGCAAAAGGAAAAGGAAGAGAACGCGTTTATATAGTAGAACCTACAGGTGAATTTGAAAACGACCCAAATGTTACTGACAAAAAGTTCCCTGGTAACTTAACGCGTTCTTATCGCTCACAAGAACCTTTAAAAATTATTGGTGAAGAAACAGAGTGGACGAAACCGACAGCTACTAAGCGACGAGAATGGCATGAAAATTTAGCTAAAAACAAAGGCGATATTATTAACTAAACACATTTAATGGTGTGATAGTTGAAGGTCGATATGTTCCCGCCTACCGATAGTGCCAAAAACGTAGTGGATATGTTTCCGAGAACGGATACGCTCAAATGACATTCATTCTGTCCTCTCGAGCCAGCCAGTCTTCCAGGAAAGCCTGGTCCGGCCGGCTGGCCTGATAATTATCCCACTGCTGCGGCTCGCCCGGACTGGGTTGAGCCGGGCCGTAAAAGTCGGCATAGGCCGGATCATTGACGTCGGAAGCGCAATTGCGGCCTTCGCCCATGAACCACCAGTGTTCGGCCCGATGGCTCGACGCGCCGAATACCAGGCCGTTTTGACGAACCGACGCGCCCAGTTCGCCGAGCACGTCGCGCTGCGGTCCCATTTGTGCGGCGTTCCAGCCGGACAGGCGGCTGTTGTACATTTGAAAGCCATCATGATGCTCCGCGACCGGTACGACGAACCGCGCGCCGGACTGCCGGAATAACGCCGCCCAGCTGTCGGCGTCGAAATGCTCCGCCCGGAACATCGGAATAAAGTCCTTATAGCCGAATTGGTCCTGCGGCCCGTAGGTTTGCCGATGATGCTCATACTCGGGGCTGCCGCGCATATACATGTTGCGCGGATACCATTCATTGCCAAAAGCCGGTACGCTGTAAACGCCCCAATGAATGAAAACGCCGAATTTTCCGTCCTGGTACCAGTCCGGCACCCGGGCTTGTTCCAGAGAATCCCAGGAGGCCGAAAAGGGCCCCTGCGCTATAACCCGATCGATTTCCCGCAGCCAGCGGCGGCGGTCGGTATGGCTGCTGATCATGGTCAGTCACCGATCCTTCCCTATTTCTTTTCATCTCCGCTGATCCGGCCGTCCGGATCCCACAAGTCGGTCCAGTCTTTGGCGCCGTCCCAAAGGAAAACCTGTCCTTTGATCAGCCGGCAGTTCCGGTCGGCCGCGGCGAGTTCGGCCATCTCCCGGCCGGTCAGCGGATCTTCCGACACAGCCTGCAGATTGGCGCGCAATTGTTCAGGTTTTACCGCAAACGGGATCGGAATCTGGCCGCGCTGAACCGCCCATTTCAGGCAAATCAGCGCCGGATGGACGCCATGGTCTCCGGCAATCCGTTTTATGTCCGCGTCTTCCATATCGGCCGCGTCGTCGGCCGAACGATCCCGGTCCGGCCGCGAAGGCGACCCCAGCGGGCAAAAGCCGATCGGCTGGATCCCGTGTGCCTGGCAATAATCAAAGAGTTCCGGCTGCTGGAAGGCGGGATGCAATTCCATCTCATTGGCCGCTGGCATAATTGTGCAATCCTGCAGCAGCCGGGCAAGCTTGGGCACCGTCATGTTTGAGGTGCCGATCTGACGGACATAGCCGGCTCTCTGCAGCCGCTCCATCTGGTACCAGGTCTCCATATAACGTTCATGAAGATAAGGACGGGCTGATGCGTCATGGTAATCAGGCGCCGCTCCCTGGGGATGGAAATTGCGGAACGGCCAGTGGACCAAATACAAGTCCAGATAGTCCAGGCGCAGATCCCTGAGGGTCCGGGCGCAGGAAAGAAGAACATCGCCCCGGCCATGATGGTCGTTCCAGACTTTGGATACAATGAAAAATTGGCTTCGGCTGATCCCGGCAGTAAAAGCTTCCTCCAGCACAGGCCCGATCGCGGCTTCGTTGCCGTAAACGGCGGCACAGTCGATAAAACGATAACCCAGACTGATGCCCAGGCGAACAGCTTGCGCCACCGCGGCGGCGTCATAGCGGTCGGAGCCGAATGTCCCCAGTCCGATCGCGGGAATATCCGCGCCGCCTCTTAATGCTCTCATGGGAATGGTCATCCTGTTTATCCTCCTCTTATGACTGCAAGTTTTTAACTGAAGCGCCGGGCAGCCAGATTGTGTCCAGCTGGTGGACAGCCGGATAATCGTCCAGGCAGCCCCGCATGCGCCGCAGCAAAAGCTCAGCAGCCGTTTCGCCGATCTGCCGCAAAGGCTGCAGGACCGTGCTCAGGACCGGCTGGTGAACGGTCGCCAGCATTTGATTGTCAAAACCGATAACCGACAGATCCTCCGGTATATGAATGCCCAGCGTATGCATAGCCAGAACCGCGCCGAAAGTCATCTCGTTATTCGTCGCAAAAAGCGCCGTCGGCGGGTCGGCGGCAGACAGCAGTTCAACCGTCAGCTGATAGCCGCTTTCCGCGTCATATTGCCCTTGCCGGATCAATTGGCGATCGGCCGTCAGATCGTGCGCCTGATGCGCCGCCAGATAGCCTTCCAACCGTTCATCGGCCGTATAAATGCCGGTCGGGCCGCCGATAAAGCCAATCCGCCGATGGCCGGCTGTCAATAAAAGGTCGGCGGCTCCGAACGCCGCCTGACGGTTCTTGACCAGAACCGCGTCGCAGGTCAGGCCGCGAACCGGCCGGTCCAGCAAAACAACCGGAACATGGCGCATTTGCAGCGTTCGCAAATCGTCCGGGCAGCCGTTCAACGGCATCATCACCAGGCCGTCTATAGAGCGGGCAGCTAAAAAAGCCAGTTTTTCATGTTCGATCACGGGATTGTGTTTATAATCGCAGATCAATGTGCTGTAGCCGGCTTGCAGCAGAATATTCTCCAGATTAGAAACAATGCTGGTTATAAAGGCATTTTCCAGATCGGGGATCAGGACGCCGACCGTCATGCTGCGGCTGGTTTTCAGACCGCGCGCCATTCTGTTGACCGAATAGCCCAGGTTGTTAATCGCCGCTTCGATGGCCTGTCTGTTTTCCTCCAGAACATGGCCGCCATTCAGATATTTGGATATTGTCGCTAACGACAAGCCCGTCTTCCTGGCCACATCCTTGATCGTCGCCATCAGGATTCCTCCGTCTTCGCGTCTGTCGCGAAACGTTTCGCTCTAAATCTATTCTAGTGAATAGCCGGACGGACGTCAAGAGATGATCCTGTAAAAGGCCCGCTTGGTTTGTT
Source organism: Clostridiaceae bacterium (assembly GCA_034927345.1). Classification (GTDB taxonomy): domain Bacteria; phylum Bacillota; class Clostridia; order Saccharofermentanales; family UBA5734; genus JAYFQE01. Next base: position 135,536 of record JAYFQE010000012.1, on the reverse strand, counting down.
AGAATTATGGTTCGATATCCGGCGTATCTTGATGGTTCCGTTTATAATCCCGCGGCCGGACGCCTGCATAACGGACAAAAGCGCGTTTAAAAGAAAACTCATTGTCATAACCGATCTGTTTGGCGATTGCGGCCATGGCCGCATCTGTTGTCCGGAGCAGCGTACAGGCAAGCTCCATTCGTTTATGATAGAGATAACTGTAGAAAGTCTCGTCCGCCGTTGCTTTAAATATTTTCGATATGGTCTGGATTGATGTGTGGAACTGATCGCCCAGTTGTTTCAGACACAGGCTGCTGTCGGTATAATGGTCGTCCACATAGTCCCTCATCTTTTGCCCCATAACGGAGCAATTGTTTTCCTGCGGCCTTTCCGCAGACCGGCAGATTTCCCGGCAAATATTCACCAGGCAATCCCATTTATGGTCAAAAGATTCGTTGGTAAAGATCACATCGATGTCTTCCATGAACAACCGGTCGCTGATATTCAATTCCGAAGCTATCCGCAGCAAAGATTCAACAATCAAGGCAATCAGCTTCAACCCGCCCTCGGCGTATTCCGGTTGACTGTCCGACAGTTTCAATTGTTTATTCTCACGGCGCAGTTCCTCGAGAATATTCAGACAGGAATCCAGGTTGCCGGCTTTTAGACTGGCAATCAATTGATTTTCCCATTCCAGAGGATAATAATACCGGCCGGTCAGGGACGATTCATCGCTGAAGACATATTCCCAGCTCCTCGGCGAGTGCAGCCGGCGTTCCATCGCAAAATGGAAGGAAACGCTGATGCCGATAAAACCCTGATGCAAAACGCCGACGCTGACCAGGGCATGTTGATTGAGCAGAGATCTGGCCAGCAAGGCCAGTTCGCGGATAAAAGCCGTCGTGATCTGGCCGGCATCCTGTTCGCCGGAAAAAGCGGCGATAATGATCATATCGCTATCCATACTGTCGACTATTTCATACCGGCAGCCGGTCAGTCCTGAGAACCGGCTGCCCAATTTTTCGATCAGGTCGACGGCGGCATAGGTTTCCGGACGGCTGCCGGTATCATCGGCCGAGATCGCGATAACTTGATAATAAAATTCAGGACAAAAAGGGATTTTGTATTGAGCCAGGTCGCGCTCGATGGCGTTCTGGTCGAAATATCCTTTTAGAAGTTTTTTGACGACATCGCTGCGGACTATTCCGTCATATCGGTTTGCCAGGTCGCGCATATGAGCATTTTCTTGTTCAAGATGATCAAAAGAATGTTCGATAATGTTATAGTCGGAGGCGCCGCGGTCCGGGACTCCCCGGCCGGCCTGACCGCCATTTTGCAGGGCGCGGGTCAATATGCTGCCCAAAGGCCGATAAGTCAGGAAAGCCAGGCCAAAGGAAAGAAAAATGCCCAGGATGAAAAAAAACAAAAAATACGCCAGTTGAGAGAATAATTGTTCTGCCGGCATACCGAGAATCCCATTGTAAAACGTAAAAGAATACTTCCAGTTCAGCAAAACCGACTGCGCGGTCCGCGTATCGGCCGGACCCTCCGTATGATTTGTCTCTTCGACAGTCAGGACCGTATTCCCGGTCGTCCGGTCGTTTATCGTAAAATCAGCCAGATGAACCGGCATCATTCTCTGGATGAGATCTCGCAGTTGTTGCTTTCCTATAAAATAGCAGACATACGCCCGCGGTTCTGAGATGTTTTCCAAAGCCGATATCAGGACAATCCGATCGGGTAAAGATTGCTCCATTATGGCGGATTGATGGATGCCGCCTTTATATTCCTGGTCTTCCGCTATAATTCTCGGCAAATCGGCATCCGCCATACCGTTTAATCGCAGGAAGTCGCCGATGGCCAGCCAGCCATAAGTCGACACGCTGACATCACGCTGCGGGAAAATCAGGGCGATTCTTTGTACCATACCGCTGTTGCTCTGGTACAATGGCAATTCTTTGATAATCTCCAGCCGCCGGGTGGCGTCGAAATAGGGATCGAAAACGCTGGATCCGGAATATAGCTTTTGCACCCAGGTTACTTTGCGCAGCTGCTGGGTATATACCGCCAGTTCTTCTATTTGCCGATTAATGTCCAGCGTGATGCTGCTTACATATTCGGTATTTACTTTTTTAGCGTCAGCCGCCGCCCGATTGATGACGCCATACCATGAAAGGACGGCCAGGACAGAGATAATTGTTGTCAACAATAAAATATATGAAAGAAAGGTTTTCCAAAACGTCCTGCTGTTATAGTACTTTCGGTTCACCTGATCCCCCCCGGTTTCTATGAATGCTCCCCCCGTTTATCATAAATGATAAAGGCGCGCACCGGAATCACAAAATGTTATTCCGGTGCACGTCGTCGTTATTGGATTTTTGACTCGTTTTATTTCGTTGCGGTGAAACGATCATGCCGCGACTGGTAGACCTTAAGCATTTCATCCAGGCCCATCGTCTGCATTTCCTTGATTGAGGCGTCTAAATCATCGATGGATGTATTGCCCAGAATCAGGTTGACCAGCAATTCGCTGGAATAGGTATTCAAGGTCGTGGCATATTTGTCGGCAACCGCGCGTTCATCTTCGGTCGGCAGTGCCAGAGCCGGTGAAGTGCTATAGTCGTCGGTAAAAGACTGCATGGATATTTCATAGTCCTGTTTGGCTTGTGAAACCTTCTGCGCGGTCAGTACATCCGCCCATTCTTCTTGAATGTTAACCACCGGGAACACCGTATGGCCGCAGAGTGAATGACCGACCAGAGCTTTTGCCTCTGCCAGCTGCTCATCGGTATAATCCGGATATATCGCTACCTTGCGGTCGCCGTCCCATTTGAAGCTGGTGCCCTCTACGCCCCACATGCTGAGCTGAGCATAATCTTCAGTGTACAGCGTATCAAAAAGTTTGACGGCGCCTTCAACATCCTGACAGTTTTTTGTCACACAGTATTTCTCATATACCAAAGCAGATGGTTCGCGTTCGAAAACCGGTTCCAGACCGTCGGCTTTAGGCATGACCGGCACATAATCGGCCGTGTCCAGGCCGGTCATCGGCTCCAGCCAGTTCTGCTGGATATAGTTAAATACCAGGCCGCCTTTGTTTTCGGTAATTTTCTGATCGCTGACTTCACCGGTAGCGCCAATCAACGAGGCGTCAATCAGGCCTTCGGCTACACACTTCTTCATAAATTCAATATATTGCTTGATACCCGGCTGGTACCAGGGCGTTACCGCTTTATCGGCCTTGTTGGAAATATCGAATAAGTTGGGCGCCAGGCCAAAGGACTGGGCAATGCCATTCAGGAATCCGTCGACAGAGACCAACGCCAGCTCATCGGCTGTTCCGTTGCCATTGGCATCCTGATCGCGGAACGCTTTCATCATCGTATAGAGATCGTCTATCGTCTTCGGCGCCGAGAGGCCAAGATTTTTAGCCCAGTCGCCGCGGTATTGCAGTGCGAAACCCGTGCCTTCGGTCGCCTTGCCGTTGAGCTGGCGGTTGGAAAAGCTGGGGTACCAGAATATTTTACCGTCCGGCGTCGTTATCAGTTTTGTGGCGTCGGGCCAGTATTTTTCCCACATGGCCAGGGTATTGCCATTGGAATATTGATCGATCGCCGCTTTAACATCGATGATCGAGCCTTGCGCGCCCATATCGAGTACGGTCTGATCATCCAGGTCAATCAGATTGACGATATCCGGCAAGTCGCTGGCGGCGGCCATACGGGCCTGGATTGCCGTCGGATACTGTTCTTTCGGCACCAGCTCAAATTCACAGGTAATGCCGTTTTCAGCCAGGAGTTTTTCAACAGCCTGCCACGTCGGGTATTGATCGCGGTCGGAGAAAGGCGCGCAGTCATAGCGGCGGTCTTTACCCAGAATCGTCAGGTGATGTTCCTTGACCACACCGGCAGTGGTCTGGCCGGACGAAGAATCGGACACTGCCGATGTGGCGGCCGATGTGGCCGGCGCCGCCGTTGTCTGTGTGCCGGCGCCGCTGCAGCCGAATAGCGAAAAGGACGCTATCAGGACAACCAGGAGCAGCGCGGTCGGTTTGAAAATGGATCCGTGTTTCATGTCTTTACCTCCAGTATATTATATATAAATATAGGGTACATAAAGCCTGTTCCCTGGACTTTCTTGATTAACCTTTCAGGGACCCCAACATAATGCCTTTAATGAAATGCTTCTGGAACAGTGGATAAACCATGATAATTGGCGCTGAAATGAAAAGAATCATCGTGTACTTGAGCTGTTGGGAGGAAAGCATTTTTTTCACCGCATCCCGCATTTCTTCCATGCTCATGATTTTCCGCAGATCGACGGTCTGCGAGATCAGAATCCGTTGCAAATACATCTGCAGCGGGTGAAGATTCTCATTAGGCAGATAAACCATGGCGTTAAACCAGCTGTTCCAGACGCCGACGATGGTGTAAATGGAAATGACAGCCAGAACCGGTTTAGATAACGGCAAATAGATGCTGCGCAGAACCTGGAAATGATTGGCGCCATCCATAAAAGCCGATTCGGCGACCGAATTAGGGATGGACATGAAGAAGGTACGTGCCAAAATGATATTCCAGATACTGACGCTGGGGAGGATCATCGCCCAGATGGTGTTGTACATGCCGAGTTTATAGACGAGGAGAAAGGAGGGTATCAGGCCGCCGCCGAAATACATGGGCACCAGCAGAAAAAAGATGACGGCTTTCCGGTACCGCAGATTGGGCCGGGTCAGTGGATAAGCCATGATTACCGTGCTGAAAAGCATCAGCAGCGTGGATGCGGCGGCATAAAAAACCGTATTGCCATAAGCGCGCCACAGCTTCCCGTCATGGAGAATCATTTCATAACTGCCGAAATACAAACCTTTCGGCCAAAAATAGACGGCGCCTTTAGCGGCCTGGGCCGGATCGGAAATGGACATGATCAGCACATAATACATGGGATAAATCGTAATAAAACAACTGACCAGACAGAACAGGATCAGGATCGGCTGGGCTTTGTCGAACTTCTTCCCTGTTCTTCTTATTGAATTCGTCATTGCACATACCTCACCATAATGAAAAATCCGTTGTTTTACGCGATATAAAATTCGCAGCAAAGGTCAGAGCCAGATTGATCACCGACATGAAGATGCCGGCGGCCGCTCCTGGGCTGAAATTACCTTTCAATAAGCCATCGCGGTAGACATAAGTGCCGATGACGTCAGCTGTGCTGTATGTTGAAGGATTATAGAGCAGTAAAATCATCTCGCTGCCGACCGACATGATGCCGCCGATGGCGAAGATCAGCTGGATGATGATGAGCGGCAGCATGAACGGCAGCGTTATATACCAAATTTTTTTGAACCGGCCGGCCCCGTCCAGATTGGCTGCTTCATAGAGATCCGGATCGATGGATGAAATGGTTGACAGATAGAGAATGCTGCCCCAGCCATAGGATTGCCAGACACAAGTCAGGGTATAAATCCAGGGAAAGGCCGACGCTTTGGTGTTCCAGGCTTGCGAAGTCCCTCCGCAAAGGGTTATCAGACGATTGATGATGCCGTCGGTCGAAACGAAGGACAGGACCATGCCGGCGACAACCACGGACGAGATGAAGTAGGGCAGATAACTGGCGGTCTGGACAAATTTTTTGAAAAACGTATCCTTCAATTCATTTAATAACAGGGCAAAGGCAATCGGAATCCAGAATCCCATAGCCAGATTCATCAGATTGAGTACGATGGTATTGCGGACAATCCGCGTAAAATAGACAGAATTGATAAATTGTTCAAAGTGTTTCAGTCCGACCCATTGAGTTCCTGCTCCGAAGAAAGGGGCGCCGGGTACATAATCCTGGAACGCGATGACTACGCCATAGAGCGGTATATACATAAAGATGATAATCAAGATAGCCGTCGGCAGCATGATCAGATACAATTCCAGATTTTCTTTACCGTCGCGGCTAAGGCCTCGTTTTCTGGATTTGACTTTGACTTGGCTTTGCATTTCCAAACAAACTCCATCTATTGGTGTTGCCGGTTTATGATTCAGCCAGCCGGCACGTTTCAACCCTACCATGTTTTCCTGACTGCTTCATCTGCACATTTTTGATACAACCCGCACAAAACCGCATCCGCAGAGCCGGACGTTTCTTGTCGATACAACCGGATCAATAATGTGCCGGACGTTTCTTTTTTGTGTTGTTGTAAAGTGAAGGCCAAAGGAATATAACAGGATTACCTGGAGGATTGTACCTATGATGAATCAATTGAATACCTATGCCAAGTCTGGACCCGCCCATGCTCTGGCTAACGGACTGACCTTACCCGGGAATCCTGTTTTACAATCAATTATCAGCCAAATTCCGATGTCCGATGGATCTGAAGCCGCCGATCCTGAGATTTACCGTCAGCTCTCTTTCATCGCTTCGGTGCCCGAATCGGTGAAAGGCCGGCTGGCAGACGATCTGCAGGCCGTTTACAGTAATGATCCCCAGTCCTATATTGTCTTGGCGGAAAAGAGTCAGATCACGGTTTACGCAGAAAGTCCGGCCGGTCTACTCTACGGAGCTTATACGCTGCTGCAGCAGGCGGAAGCTCATGAAGGCCTGATTCCGGAAGGTTTGATCTATAATACGCCGGTCTGCCCGTACCGCGGCGTAAAAATCTACCTGCCCGCAGCCGAAGATATCGCTTTCTTCCGTCAGCTGATCGACATGATGGTCTATTATCGCTATAACAGCGTCATCATTGAAGTCGGCGGCGCCATGGCCTACAAAAAGCACCCGGAAATCAATGAAAGCTGGGTTGCCTATTGCCGGGAAATGGACCGATATCCTGCGCGGGCGGCGGAAGTCCAGGGTATGTTCCGCTGGGATAAAAATTCCATCCATTTTGAAAACGGCGGCGGCCGCTGGCTGAGCCAGGAGACCGTCCGGGAACTGGTCGCTTATTGCCGGGAACGGGGACTCCAGGTAATTCCTGAAGTGCCGACGCTGAGCCACAGCGACTATCTGCTCAACGCCCATCCTGAATTCGCCGAACGGTCTTGCGATCCTTTCCCCGACGCCTATTGCCCCTCCCGGCCCGGCGTTTATCCTCTTGTTTTCGATGTCCTGGATGAAGTCATCGATGTCTTTCAGCCCGATACCATTCATATCGGCCACGATGAGTACTACAGCTACGGTGTTTGCGAACTCTGCCGGGATCGCGATCCGGCCGATATCTACGCCGGCGATCTGATTAAAATCCACGATTACCTGGCAGAAAAGGGTATCCGCACCATGTTCTGGCCGGAAAAGCTGCTTGACGTCGCAGATAAGACCGGCCGTCATTTTGGCGGCGCCGAAATATATCACTTTTGTGACAACGGCGCCCGCGAAATCATCCGCAAGGCAACCTGGCCGGCGATCGACAAGATTCCCCGGGATGTCTGGGCCCATCACTGGTATTGGGAACTCCGTGAAGAACTGGAGCTGGAATTTCTCAAACGCGGCATTGAAACAACCTATGGCAATTTCTCGCCGCAAAAATTTCCTCACTGGCAGCAGCGCATCCGGGCCGGCGTCCGCGGCGGCGCCACATCCAGCTGGACTCATTTAAAAGAACTCAATCTGCAGCGCGACGCCATATTAATGGACATCGTCTTCGGCGCCTATTTGTACTGGCATCAGGATTATGCCGACGAACAATATACCGAGTTGCTGCCGGTTTTCTTTGAAGAGCTCTTTACTTATAAATATCGCCGTCTCCTGAAGCAGCTGCACTTTTCCATTACCCATAATACGACGATACTCCGGGAATGGGTTTATATCACCAGCATGCCGATGACCCTGCAGCCGATCGGCCGATATGAAATCCGTTATAAAAGCGGCAGGACGCTGGAAATTCCGATCGTCTACGGCGTTAACATCACCAATCTCAATCGGTTCTGGGATCGTCATCTGGACAAGGCGTTCGATATCTATCTGGTCGACAACCTGCTGATCGAAGTCAGTTCCACAACCCTGCCCCGGCGGATGCCGGACGGAACAACCCAATTTACCTTTCTGGCCGAAAACCCCTACCCGGACGATCCGGTACAGGAAGTCCGCCTGGTTCAAACGGTTTCCGAAAGCGAAGGCCGCATCAACTTGATTGATTTTCAAAGTAAGGAGCGATAAATAACGAGATCGAGCCGGCTATCCGGATCTTAAACAGTCTCGGGAAACGGTAGCCTATAGATTTCCTGGTCGCCCAAAGCCAGGACCCGGCCATTTTTTAACAGCAGCCGCCGGATAGGAACCGGCAGATCATAAGACCGCGATATCTGGCCCGCAGCCTGATAAACGACGACGCGGCCGGATTCGTCCGCAGCCCAGATTTCGTCATGCAGCCAGATCAGAGAACACAGCGGCTGATTAAAATAGGCGGTCCAGCAACGTTCGCCGGTGAACCGATAAACGGCCAGGATGCCTTGGGTCGTACAGGCGGCCAATTGTTCGTTCGCCTCGTCGATCACGATATCGGCAACCGCGCCCGGCAGTCTCTCGCTGATCGCCGTTTGATGTTTCATTGAACCGTCATTCGTAAAAACGTAAACCTTAAGGTTATGGCGATGATTAACACCCAGAGCGACAGCCGGCTTCCCCTTAAACGAAAAGCAGCGCAAGACTTTGGCAATACTGGTCCAGTCCTCACTGCCAAACTGATCAATCATTGTATGGTCCGCCCGTAAAACATCCACTTGCGAAATACAAGTCATCAGATTGCCGGCGAGTAATATTTCATCCTGGCCGTCTCCGTCCAGATCGGCCAATTCGATCAGATTCGGAACGGCTGCAAAAAAGGAGTAGGCATCCAGCTGCAGTCCTTCCGGCGAAAAAAAGCGCAGACTATTATCGCCGCAGCCGGCCAGCAAAGTTTTTAGCCCGTTAAGCCGGCCGATTTGAATACGCGCCGCCAGAGGGGTGTCTAATTCCCACCAGGGGTACAGGGTCGGAATCCGCTCCAGATTGACCTGCCAAAGCAGCCGGGATTGATCTTCGGCATAACAGGCTATTTTATCCGGTCCATAAGCGACATACAAGTATCCGGCATCGGATGCCAGGTCATGAACGGCGCCGGCAGTCCGACAAAGCTGATCGATGTTGCCCTCGTCGTCGACCGCCGCCACACGGCCGTCTTCAAATCCGCATAGCAAGCGCTCGCCGGCCAGGCGCGCAACGGTTTGCCGGCTTTTAAAACCAGCCAGAAGCCGGCCGGCCAGAGTCGCCGGCCTTGCTGCTAAACCGCCGGCAGCTTTACCAGCGGCCGCTGAGAAGCCGGCCGGATCTTCCGCCGCCGCCGTTACCCGAGTCAGGCCGCTTTGGCGGCTGAGCAATGGCGTTTTGATCCAGGTTCCATCTAGATTCACGCCCAGATTTTCAGGACCGGGAACGAAATCCACGGCCGCATTCAGATCCGCTGAAGCGCGTATGACCGTCGTCAATGTGAGAGACTGGCCCGGAGCCATCCGGACGGTTGTTTTCGCCGTATATGCGGTCAGGCATAATTCATCCGACTCAAGGTGATACCGTTCCTGAGCGAAATAGACCGGATCGACCTCCGGCGCGACCGGCGGTTTCTCTCCCGGTAGAGGACGGTAAGCATTATGGAGGTTGATCGTTCTGATCTGACAGTCGACAGGCTGCGAGGCAATCGTTTTTATCTGGAACTGTACGGCACGGCCGTCGCGGGTACGGCGCCGGCTTTGCAGCAGCGTTCCTTCCAGGGCGGCTTGTCCCGGGGTGCGATAATGCGATTCCACAGAAAACAGGCCTTCCTGGATAGCCAGAACCGTATCCTGGATAACCAGACACTGATCGGGCAGGAAATAGAGCTCCCGGTGCCAGTCGGCTCCGTCAAAGCCACGCAATCGCAGCGATAGATAAATCCTGCCGTCCGGCTCCTGCTTCAGGTCCTCCAGTTCGGCAAATCCAGGCAGAGGACCGACGCAGCCATTGCGATATATCGTTAAGGAACAATGATTTTCCGGTTCGATCCAATAAAGCTGGTCTTCTGAAACCAGAAAACTGACGCCGTACTTTTGATAATCCAGGATGGCCATGGCATCATCATAGGCATGCGAACCGCCGCTCAGGCCGTCAATCAGCAGAAATTCATCATCTGGCCCGAGACCGGTCCGGACCGAGAGTTTATCAAAACAACGCTCAATCGGCGCGCTTGGCGCGGTATTGGCCGTCAGCGAAGCCAGAGCCGGTTCTTTACTCCAGGCGTCATAAACCAATGAATCCATAGGAATCACGGTTGCGCCGACGAGTTCACGCGGCGCCGCCGGCGTTAGGCCGGTGTCGAAAGCCCGCGGCAGATAACTCAGCGGGCCGCTGTAACCCTGCCGCCACAGAGGGGCTTTTTGTTTCATAAAAGCATACCGGCCGTCCTGATAATAAGCGGCGCTGATACTTAAGTTATAAATTGGAAATTGCCTTTGAATGCCCATGTCGCCGGCGTTGGGCATCCAGCCTTCATTGTTGACGACCGCCATAGCGCAGAGCGCGGCTTGCCGGGCTCCGCCGCTGGTAAAATAGGCATGCCGGTCATCAAACAATCCATATTCGAGCATCGCCGGCTGTGACAGCCACCAGCCGTGGCAAAGGCCGTCGCACAGAGGTTTCCAATGCCCGGCATCATACACGCTGAAGACCTGATCGGCATCGCGCCGCCACTGGGCCGGGTGATCCATCTCCGGGTAAAAACGGCCGAAATAATCGGCTAAAATGACAAGGCCCAGAGCCGGGATCAGGCCATGATTCTGTCGGGGGAAATCCGGCAGCTGATAGATCGGCTCAAGGATCGAGCCCCATCCTTCCGGACCATCAGCCCATTCGTAAAAAAACCGTTCGCATTCGGCTCGCAGATCATCCGGCAACATGCCGGTCATTTCCAACAGGCGCCAGGCTGCGGCGCGGCGGTATAACTTCAGGTGCAATCGTTCTTGTTTCAATAAAATCAGCCGCCAGGCGCCGACATAATCGGCAAGCAATTTACAGTCGCCGGTCAGATAAGCCAGATAGCCTTTTTCATCGATCGGCGCGTTATAGGCAGCTGTCGGGTCGGCTGGATTACAGACTTCATCGGCTATCTGCCTGGCTTTCTCGGCCGGAAGCGGTAATTGAACGGCACAAATTTCGTTATAGTAAGGCAGCATTCCCTCTTGAACGCCATGGAGGAAAAGGGCGGCGGCTTTGCTCAATCCGTTTTGATCGGAATAACCGATATGAATGATATTATAACCGGTCGCAAACGGATCAAGCAAAGTCCGTATCTCATAACCGCCCGGACCCGGGTAGGTCAGGTCCGTGGCGGCAAGAGACTTGTAATAAAGGACGCGCACGCATGAATTGTCGGCCAGATTGCCGATGATGATCAAGGGGCCGCGTGCCTGATAAAGGACAGATTCCGGTTCAGAAGGATTTTCAAGCACCGTCACGGCCGCCTGCCGGAGAAGGCAGTCTCGTACAGCCTGCACGGCGGTCTTGCCGGCAGCGTTTTTCGGTGCGACCAGGGTCACAAGAACAGGCGGGAGCAGGGAGGTTGTCCGCAAGATGGGTCTTGGTTGACAAAAAAGCATGATGATCCTCCTGATCGGTTTTACAAAGCGTTGATACGCAACGATCCCATCCTGCCAAGCCGGATGGGAAGGTTGCTGAGCATTTTTATTCGCCGCGGCAGGTTTTGCCGTGCCGCCTTTTCAAATCATTCTTTAACCATGTCGTTGGCTTCTTGAGTCAGGATGTCGCCGCCGGCTTTTTTCCAGGCAGCCACCAGTTCATCAAAATAGCTGACTGGTTTTTCACCGGTTATGATGCTGACATAACCTTCGTCGATAATCTTGTCCAGCTCGCTCTGGTAGTCGGTTGCCGAAGGAAGCGGACGGGTGATGTAGTTTTTCCAGACCTCGCTGCGTTCCGGATCCGCGTACATTTTATCGCGCCATTCGGAATAGGAGGGATTGAGCAGATTGGACGCCACATAGTTGTTGGCGAAAGTAAAGACGGTCCCGCCGCCGATGGCGGTTAGTTCTTCTGCCGTTTTAAAGCCGTCCTTGGACTGCGGCACATGATTGGCGTCATAATCCCAGTTGGTGCCTTCGATGCCAAAGCGTGCTGTCAGATAATCTTCCGGCTTGGTATAACCGTTGACTTTCTCGATGATCTGGAGAAATTTGGCAAACTTGCCCTGGTCATCGGTCATTTTCTTCGCAAAGCAGGACCAGAACGCGTAGCTGCGGAAGCCGCTCCAGCGCGTGCCGTCTTTGCCTTCCAGCGGGTAACCGAAATCATAGGTTTCGCCGGGATAATTCTGCATGAAAAGCTCCTGGTTGGCAAATGCTGCCGTGCCGGTCTGGAGATTTTCCGGCAAACGCCAATGATTGTTGATGCCGCGGGTCGTAAAACCGATCCGGCCGTTGCAGAAAGCATGGCTGATCGCCCAGTAGCCGCCTTTGTTTTCACCGGTGATAAATTCCGGATCGACAACGCCGTCTTTATACCATTTGGCCAGAATTGTCAGAGCTTCTTTCGCTCCGGAAGCGACGCTGGAATAAACCATATTGCCATTTTCGTCTTTAATCCAGTTGCTGACTTTGTCGCCGTTGGCGCCGAACAAAGTAGACATCGGCGCGCCGCAGGCGCCGAAGATCTGGGTCATGCCGTCCTGCGATAAGCCATAGGTGTCTTTCTGGCCGTTGCCGTCAGGATCGTCATTGCGGAATTTATACAGAACGCGTTCCGCGTCGGCCAAGGTTTTCGGGATACTCTCCCCGACTTTTTTCAGCCAGGAATCCCGCCAGATGATAGCGGAACCGTACATATATTCGGCGTTGACACCGGGGATCGTAAACATCTCGCCGTTGTCATGCTTGCTGATCGCCCAGGCATCATCGCCCAGCTCGTCAAGGTGCTTGGCAATATCCGGCGCCGACGACCGCAAGAATTCCTCGGTCCAGGTACCGGCGATTCCTTCATTTACCAGGTCATAAAAAGTAGAATACCCCAGATTGGTAATAACGTCCGGAATTTCCTGCGAAGCAAAACGCAGCGGCATGATTTCCGTCAGTTTAGCCGATTCTACATAATCGATAACGAAATCAACGCCAAATTGATCTTCCCAGTACTTGATCATCGGAGCATTTTCTTCGACCGGCGCCAGCAATCCCTGGACGATCTCATAAGTGTACTTTTCCGCCGGCTGCGTTGTTGTCGCGGCAGCGGATGTCGCGGCGGCAGTCTCCGCTGTTGTTCCAACCGTCTGACTGCTGCCGGTGGCGGCTGGCGATGCGCAGCTTGCCAAAGCAAGCATGGCGATGACGAGTGCAAAAACCGTGATTCGTTTAAACATGCTCTTTCCTCCCAAAATAATGTTGTGACCGTTAACCATGAACCGGCGTTGCCGCCGATTGTCACCCTTTTAAAGACCCAACATAAATGCCCTTGACAAAGTACTTCTGTAAAAACGGATAAACACATAAAATCGGCAGAGTCGTAACATAAATACAAGCGGCTTTAATCATTTCCGGGCGGGCGTCAAACTCGAGCTGTTGAGATTTATCCAGCAGCATTTTATCGGTGCCCTGAATGATGATGCGCTGCAGAACGACCTGCACGACCAGTTTGTTTGGATCCCGGATATAGAGCAGACAGTCAAACCAGGAATTCCAGTGGCCCACCGCGACCCAGAGCGCGACTGTCGCCAGAATCGGCTTGGATACCGGCAGCACAATGCTGAGAAAGGTCCGGAAATCACCGGCGCCGTCCAACCGCGCACTTTCTTCCAGTTCCGCCGGGATCTGCAGCATAAAATTACGGACCAAAACCAGATTATAAGCGCCAACCAGGCTGGGCAGGATGAGAACCATACGATTGTCGATCAGGCCCAGTTGATTGATCCATAAATAAGTCGGGATCAGGCCGCCGCCGAAAAACATCGTCAGGATGACAAAGAACGACCAGAAGGTGTGGTGCGGGAAGTATTTTTTTGATAGTGTATAGGCGCCCATCGTTGTGCAGAACAAAGTCAGAACCGTGCCCAGAATCGTTCGTAACAAAGTATTGGCATAACCTGCCCAGATATATTTGTTATGTAAAATGATGCTGTAATTGGCAAAAGTAAAAGACCGCGGCCATAAATAGAAATCCGTTCCCGACATATTGCCCATCTGGTCAAACGACTGAGCCAGCAGATACCAGAAAGGCAGAATGACGGTCAAGCTGAACAACAGAAGAAGAAATCCAATCAGGATATCAAAGAATAATTCTGTTTTGCCCGTTTGAATACCGCCGGAATGTTTTCTTTTCATCATTATACTCACCATATGCCATTTTCTCCTGAATTCATCTTTTTGACAATGACGTTGGTTACAATGACCAGGGCAAAGGATATGATGTTCTTAAAAAGCCCGACGGCAGCGGAAAAGCTGTATTTCATGTCGATCAGGCCGCGGCGGTAAACATAGGTATCCAGAATATCGGCTACTTTATAAACCGATGAATTATACAGGTTGAAGATCTGATCAAAGCCCGCGTTGATCAAATTGCCGCTTTGCAGGATAAACATGACGGATATTACCGGTAAAATTCCCGGCAGCGTAATGTGAAGCATCTGTTTAAAACGGCCGGCGCCGTCCACAACCGCCGCTTCGTAGAGCTCCGTATTGATCGAGGTGATCGCCGCCAGATAAATAATGCTGCCCCAGCCGACGCTCTGCCAGATACCGGTTACAATCAGCATGGGGACAAAGAAGGTCGTATCGGCTAGAAAATAAATCGGCGTACCGCCGAAGAAGGCGATAATCTGGTTGACCAGACCGCCGGAGGGCGAAAGAACCTGCATGAAGAGTCCGCCCAGAACGACCCAGGACAAGAAATAGGGCATATAGCTGATCGTCTGGACCGCTTTTTTATATCCGGTGATTTTTATCTCATGAAGAAGCAGCGCCAGAAGGATCGGCGCAGGAAAGCCAAAGAGGATCCGTAGGAAACTGATCCAGATTGTATTGCGGAAAACCTCCGAAAAACTGGGCGTAATAAATAATTTGCGGAAATTCTCAAAGCCCACCCATCTGCTGTCCAGAATGCCTTTAGAAATGGAGTAATCTTTAAAGGCAATAATCAATCCGTAAATCGGCGCATAATTAAAAATCAAAAGGCAAAAAATCGTCGGCAGCAACATGAGCAAGAGTTGATAATTCTTGATATAGCGTTGGAAAACGCCTATAGTCTGAGGTTTCATTTGCCTTATCCATACCGGCTGTCGTCCCATCTGTTTCAATGCTTACCTCCGCCCGTTTTCGTCACAGTGTTTGTCTGTCCAAATGCTATGCCGCGGTATACCGGCTGTCAAATGAGCATTCTTGCCATTCTTGCACTGTATTGCTATCGGAGGCTTGCAGATTCTTGCCATCATGAAAAAATAGTGCGTTCTGACTGTTTGCGGCAGTCAGAACGCTTCCGGATTGGGCAAGGTGCTATATCAGCCCGCCATATTACTGATGCCGGATCTGCGATGGAGTTACGCCATAAGCCTGTTTAAATCGTTTGTTGAAATAAGCGGTATTATTAAATCCAACCATCTCCGCAATATCATTGACATTCATATTACTGGTTTCCAGAAGCTCCTTTGCCCGGGCCATGCGCAGTTCGGACAGATATTCGATCAAGGTAATATTCTGCGTCTCCTTGAATACCCGGCACAGATGATAGCGGCTGATTTTCAGCTCATCGGCAATATCCTGGATGGAAATATCCTTGTGATAATTATTATGAAGATAGGTCAACGCTTTCTCAGCATAATTGCCCGAACGGTTGAGATTTGTCGTGTCCGCGTAAGACAGGATTTGCGTCACCGTGGTCTCAAGGCACTTGAAAATATCACTTAAAAAGAAATAGGCGTTGATCTGTTCGGCCAGAGGCCGGCTGAACAGCTCGCCCAGATCCAGTTTATTCGCTTTAGCGACTTGCTCTGCCGTCACAATAATCCGGCTGACCAACGATAGCGTTGTTGGATAAGCCAGGTGGTTTTCCGTAATCGATGTGTTGAGCGCCTTCAGATAGAATTTAACATTATCAGCATGATGCGCATTAATATTTCGGATCAGGTTGGTCAGAAGGGACTCGTCAAAGATATCATTCTGATCCCAGGTCTTTGTCTTTTCATAGGGGAAAAGGCGAATGTTCGGATAATAAGCCGCATAACGCAGGGCTTGCCCGGCTTCATTCTGCGTTTTATGAATATCGCCGATCCATTTATAGGTGCCGCCGATTCCCATACAGCAAGCTGACAGCATGGCGTCTTCCAGCGCTGCGTTCAATTTCTCGCAAAACGGGATCAGCTTCAACGCTTCGGTTTCATCATAATTGATGACCATGGAAAAGAAACCGCCTATATACTGGACCGGCAAAAACTCTGCGTCCAAAACTGTCCCGGTCTGGCGGCAGCTGGCGAGAACGGCTTCGAAAGCCCCCATATCAGGCGCCGCCGTCTTGTCCGACATCATGTTGAAGCGTAAGGCCACAACGGTAAACAAAGCCTTGTCCAATCGGATGCCAAGGAATTTCATGCACGTTTCAATATCGGAAGGCGTTGCTCCTTTGCCCTCAAGAAGAATTTGATAAAGGTTTTGCCGCATCAAAGCCCGGTTATCAGTCAAGAGGTTTTTCTGCAAATCGTTTTCCACAATCAAGTTTGTAAAAGCGTTTTCCAGCAGGTTAAAATCATTCTTCGTCTTAAGCGACGCATCTGAATGAAAAGACGACTTGACATTTTCTACCAGACGGCCAAACGGGTATGTCATTTTTAAAATAACAGGCACGCCGATAATCATCACCAGCAAAGCAATGATCACACAAGCCAGTAAAACCAGGTGGCTGAACATGCCGTTTTTCTGGTAATAAAACGAATTCGGCACAGCTAGAATATAATACCAGTCCGTATATTCGGATTTAGCGACGCAAAGCGTAGTATCTGATGGTTTATCGTCCAGGATCAGGGATTTATCGCTTGTCACCGCCGGCCATAAACGGGATATGGCAGCCGCGATCTGGTCCGACATATCGGTTCCGACAATAGCATTGCCATTCTGTTCGACCAGATAAATTCCCATCTGTCCATCCGGGTTGATTTGATCGAATAACCCGACAACCAATTCTTCAGAAACGCTGAAACAGGCATAAATCGGTTCTTGAGCGCCATGACGCAACGGAACGATCAGGGAAAAGCTCTTATCGGTCAGCGGCAGGCCGACATATTTAAGATTGGGCACATCCCGGGTGCCGATCCACTGCAGTGTATTGGCGCCTGCCTGGCTGTTCACATATTTGATCCATTCAGTGTCATACGGCAAGGCCGTACCGGTGTCTTTGAGAAATTTCACGCCTGACGAGGTCGATAGTAAAATTTCATCTTCTTGGTAATATAAAGCGATATTGGAAATAATCCCGGTATAGGAAGCCAGCTTCTTATTCAGCAGTTCATAAAGGCTCTTAATCCCGGAGTAATTGGCTTTCCCGCTTACCTCGTCAATCACGTCGTACATATTGTCGAGAACAACAAAATCTTTAACAGAAAACATAATCCGCGAAAAGACCATATTGTCCATCGTATCCTTGACGTAAGTCAGTTTTTGCGAATTATATTGTTTCACATCCGAATCCATCTGTTTGTCCAGATAAATATAGGGAACCATACCGGCCAGAAGCACCGAACCGATTGTCAGCAAGACCGTTAATAAGGACAATTTGATGAATAGCGTATTCGTCCAGATATGATGCCCTTTTAACACGCCTCGTCCTTTCCGCCGGTTATTCTCCGCTGCTTTGTCCATAATGAAATATACTCTGGATTGCATCCAGAGTATACTGCATAAGCCCGAAAAACGTCAAACAATTTACTCAGGTTATCGCTGGTTATACCCGGTAAGCCGACATCCGGACGATCCGGGCATCGCCGGCTCCGTCTTCCAGAACCAGATCGATTTTTTTCGTCAGAACGGCCGGGAAGGAGCAAATGGCTTTATGCCCGATTATCTCACCGCGGTAAACGGTAATCGGCGCGCCATTGGCAAAGGGATGAATCTGAATTCGGTATGCGCCGGTTTTTTCGCCGGCTGTCATATCTTCTGCGGCAACGATCTGGTTTACCAGAATCGGCTCTTCTGTCTTTATCGTATAAAATCCATCTTCCCGAATAAAGGATTCGGCCAGCGGCTTGGCATAACGGCGTCGGATTTCGGCGCCAAATTCCTTGATATGCCGGCTGTCTTTGTCCGGCAGGAGCCCGCGCCGGTCGGGGCCGACATTGAGCAGCAAGTTGGCGCCCCGGCCAACGGACAGCTCATATAATCCTAATAATTCATCCACGGATTTTACCGTGTCTTCATCCCGGTCGCTGTAAAACCAATTATGCAGCCGCAGACGGCAGTCGCATTCGACCGGCAGGAAGCGTATTTGATCCAGTTTTTCCTTGATTATCGTTTGTATGGAAAAGTCCAGATCAGAAACCCAGTTCCGGTTTGGCGATTGGGCGATGCCTGATTCATTGCCCGCCCAGCGCGTATCCGGATCCCACATGTTGAAGATCAAGATGTCCGGCTGCAGGGAGCGGATGACCTGGGTGATGCGTCCGGTATCATATTGGTGGTTTTCACTGCCGCAGCCGTCGAACCACAGATAGTCGATCCTGCCGTATCCGGTCAACAGTTCGCTGATTTGGTTGATAAAGTAATCGTCATATTCCTGAGCTGATTTATTTTTCGACCCGAATTCAGCCGGCGAATAATAGAGGCCGACTTTCACATCATATTTGCGGCAGGCTTCGACAAACTCGCGCACCACATCGCCCCGGCCATTCTTCCAGGGCGTATGCGCGACTGAATACTCGGTATAGCGCGACGGCCAATTGGCAAAACCGTCATGATGTTTACAGACCAGGATGGCATAAGCGGCTCCGGCCTCTTTGATATCGGCAATCCAGCGTTCACAGTTCAATTCGGTCGGATTGAATCCTTCCAGAGGCATGGACTGCAGATCCCAGTCCTTATGACCTTCGTAAAATGTCCGGATGCCAAAATGGAAAAAAACGCCAAATTCCCAGTTCAGAAAATCCAGCTGCTGTTTCCTGATTGATTTAGCCTTCATGTTATAGTCCCCCTCCGATCGAATAGCCTTTATCGTACAGCGGCTTATCTTTCGAAACAAGGTAAGGATTGATGATTTTCTTGCCACTTTTACAGCAATGCGTTTCTTGTGCCGCCATTCGTTTCTTCAGTTTCCCTAATCCGGGTTACCTGCATCAGACAACGCTTATTGCCTTGTTTTACCGATTCGGGCAATTCAACATCAACCGGACAGCCCAGGGCATATTCCTGCGGATCCGGTCCGGGTTTACAGCTCCGGGATCCGGCCAAGCAAGCGGCTGATATTGCCGGCGAAGATGTCTTTTTTTGCTTCCAGGGGTATCTGGGCGGCGGCTGTTCGCGCCAGGGTAAAACTCGGATCATAGAAGGGCATATCGGTGCCGAAAATGATCTTTTTCGAGCCGGCAGTTTGTACAAAATACTCGACATTGCTTTCCTGCGGTGTGGAAATGGCCAGATCGCCATAAACATTGTCATGGCTGTTGATGATATCGAGCGATTGCTCCATGACCAATTGATCGCCGCCCATATGCGCAATGATGAAATTGGCCCGGGGATACCGGGAAGCCAGACGGTCAACGGCAACCACATCGGCGCGGCCCCAGGTGTGAATCAGGATCGTCAGGCTACGTTCATTGGCCAGTTCATAAGCCGGCGCGTAAGTCCGATAATCGACTTCCCTGCTATGGCAGCCCGGATGAAGCTTAATTGCCCGGAAACCGGGACGGCTAAAGCAGCGGTCCAGTTCGTGGCGCATATCCTCCGGATAATTAGGGTTGACGGTTACATACCCGATCACACGATCGGGATATTTTTGAATGGCATCAAAAACCATGTCGTTGCCATAAACATAATCAGGACCGATCGACGCGTGCGCCGTAATACAAAGCTTGTCGATGCCCAGGCAATCGGCGCGGCGGATCATCTGCTCGATCGTCCCGCCGCCCGGAACATAAAAAGCCGACCAGCAACCAATATGATTATGGGCGTCGATGATCGTTATGTCATCGAGCGGTTCCCCTTGCAAAGCTTTTTCCGCTAAAGTTTTCATAAACGGACGCCTCCTAAAAGCCGGATCAGATTATCTGCGGCGATCATTTGCTTTTCTGCGTCCGAAATATCCGCATAACGCAATAAGCCGACAGCCGCGGCGCCGGATGTCTGCGGCATGCCGGTGCCGAACAGGAGACGATGGGCGCCAAAACGCCGGCACAAACGGGAAATGCCCTCAAAGACTTTATATCCGGATGTTTCCAGATAGAAATGTTCGTATCGGTCCATGAGCGGATATAAATCGCGGTCAATCCGGTAATTAACCTGTGTCAGGACAATCGGCAAGTTCGGGTGAGCGGCAACCAGACCGGCAAAAGCCTGCATGGAACCGCCGAGCTGGTCAAAACCGATCAGCAGGGGAATTTGCCAGGTTTCCAGCATTTGGAACAAGGAACCGCAATTCAGTTCGGACAGGCTGAAATTCTGCACCGACGGCGCCGGAAAGAGTGTTACAGCCTTGATTCCCTGCTCACGCATTTTTTGCATCAGCACGTCCGGCGGATCGAACTCTCCGGTATAGTGAGGCAAGACCGCCCACACCGGATGAAGTCGGGTCTCGCCGGCTAATTCATTTTGCAAGAATTCATTGCCGGTCCGGGGATCATATTCTTTAGCCAAAGCATGATAAACCAACGCTTGATCAATAGATAGTTCATCCATCTTTTTTAGCAGGTCTTCTTTAAGATAAAAAGATCCTGGCATCACAAGGCTTCTTCTGCCAAAAGAAGCATTACAATCAAAATATCGCATAGGCATTGACCTCCCTTTCAGCTCTAATTATAGCAAGGTCAATTTTCATTTCTGCACGGATTCTACGAACAAGCATGCATATTACAGGAAACTACCGAAAGCCGGATCAATTTTTTCCGGAACGCTGTTCCTCCGCGGCGGCCAAGGACAGATGCTGCTCCGCCGACGGCATGTTTTTTCGGAAATCCGGCATCAACATCGGCCGGCTGTTATTGGTTACGCTCAGCGCCGAAAGCAAAGCGACCGCAGTCCATTCGCAGGCTTTATAAACATCAAGCTCAGGCTGCTGCCCGGTTTTTATCGCTTCGATAAAATCCTGAACAATAAAATAGTCCGATCCATCATGTCCGGCCGATCTTTGCTTATCGGTTGCCTGACGATACCGTTCAGGCAAATAAGCTTGAAAATCATCCAGCCGATGCCATTCTGCTTTTTCAGATCCGTCGCTAAAGCTCTCCAGCCAGATCTTGGCGCTGTCACCGCCGCCGCGCGGCGACTCATAAGCGCCTTTCGTGCATTGAAGCTGAAAATAAGTCGTGCTTGGCAGTGGCCTCGGCGATATGCAATCCACACGGATTTTTACGAGTTTGCCGCTTTTCAGCTGACACATGGTCACCGTTGTGTCCTCATTGCGGATATCCGGCCGGACGTGATGACCACTGCCGAAACACGTGACCCGCTCGATCCGGTCGCCGTCAAACCACTGCATAACCGGGCCGATGCTGTGAGTCGGATAAAACGAACCGTGCGTACCCAGCTGCCAGTAATTGCGCCAGGAATTTTTCCCATTGGGATATTTCAACAAATGCAAACAGTTATGCAGGTATTCACCCTCAGCATAATAAGGTTCGCCCAATATGCCCCGGCGCAGCAGTTCGCGGACCATCTGGTGCTGCGGGGCATAACAGCAGTTTTCAGCAAACATATAGATCTTGTTGTATTTCTCAACACACTCCATCAGCCACCATAATTCATCCATGGTAACGCCGGCCGTAACCTCGCTCATGACATGCTTGCCTGCTTCCAAAGCGGCAATAGTCTGCGGGACATGGCACTGCATCGGCGTGGCGATCCAGACGGCATCCAGATCGGAATCGAGCATATCCTCAAAGACGCGGTATTTATGGGGAATATGTTGTTCAGCTGCCATTTTATCAAGGGCATCTTCATTCAAATCACAAATCGCCGTTATCTCCACATCCGCTATGCTCCGCAGGCCCGTTATCGCTGAAAGGCCGCGTGCTCCGGCAATACCCACTTTAATCATTAAAATCCCTCCCAAAGCTGACTTGTCATCTCATAAAAATCTTTCATCGGGCAAAAATGCGCCTCATCAGTCTATGGACTCAGGATACTCACTTACCATAAAGTTGTCAAAATACACATGCTGCCGGCGGTCATATTCGTTTTGTTCAGCGACATCCTCAAACGATAAGCAGCAAGCGATGGATATATGTGAATAACCGTTAATTATTTTCACCCATATTTATGATATATCGTTGACATACGTTAATTTTCGTTATAATCTGTTAATGATGATGAGCATTTGTTGCAACCAAGCTTCAAAACGAATTCAGAGAGAAGGTATTTATATGTTTATCGAAGAACGTCATCAAGCTATTCTTGATCTTCTATCCGAAAAAAGAAGCATAACTACAGGTGAGATTCAAGAAAAGTTCGAAATCAGTTATGATTCTGCTAAAAGAGACTTAAGGATATTAGAAGAGAAAGGATTATTAAAGAGAACTCACGGCGGCGCCATCCCAAACAGAAAAATAGGTCAAGGCGGCGAATGTCATGATTTATCTTCTGCCGAAAGAGTTCAAATGGTTAAAGACAATTATCTGGCGATTGCCAAAAAAGCCATTACGTTCATCGAGCCCAACGATGTCGTCTATCTTGCGCCGGCCAGTGTTGGCGCTTTAATAGCCCAAAATCTCCCCCATGAATTATGCTGCACCCTTGTAACGAACTCGATTTCAATCGCCGAGGAGCTGCGCAAATATGAAAACATAACTGTGATTGTCACAGGCGGCGAAATGAACCGCAACGGCGCTTTTTACGATGATTTTACGGTAGAAACCATCAAACGGTTGAAATTCGATAAATGCTTTATAACCTCTGCCTGCATCTCGGCAAAATTTGGTCTTTCCATTCAGAAATCAAGAAACATCGGACTGATAAACGCAGTCATTGATAACTCAAAAATTGCAGTGGGCTTGTATCCGACTGAAAAAATCGGATTTGATTCTATTATCAGTATCTGTCCGTCAAACAAATTACATATGTTGATTACTGATTGGAACGCCTCGGAAGACGATTTACGCGCCTTTACCGAACAGGGAATCCAGGTTGTTGTTGCAGAAATCTGAGCAAGCAGGGTCAAGTTTTCTTCCCCCGGACGATGTATAGTGGTGGTGGAGGCAAAACATGGATAACCGAAACAAGATTGACGCGGTTCAACGGATGCAGGACTATATTGAAACCCATATTGCCCTGCCGATCAGTCTGCACGACCTCGCTTGTGCGGCCGGCTATTCACCTTGGCACAGCGCGAGATTATTCAAGGATCTGACCGGCAAAACACCTTTTGAATACATCCGGACTTTGCGGCTGTCCCGTGCCGCCCTGAGGCTGCAGAATCAGGACGCGCGGATTATTGACGTTGCTTTCGATTTCATTTTTGATTCACACGAAGGTTTTACCCGCGCTTTTTCGAAAGAATTTGGATTAACCCCGAAATCTTTGCAAAAGCATCCCCGGCCCGTTCGCTTGTTTCTGCCGGAAAAAGTCCGTGACGCCTATCCTGGTATCAATAAAGGAGAAAACACGATGTCCGATAAAAAGAAAGCCAGCGCCATTTTTGTACAGGTCATTGACCGCCCGGCGCGCAAATTGATTTTAAAACGAGGGATTAAGGCAACCGATTATTATGCTTATTGTGAAGAAGTTGGCTGCGACATCTGGGAAATTCTGACCGGCATCAAGGATGCTTTATATGAACCCATCGGCCTATGGCTGCCGGATCATCTGATCAAACCCGGCACTTCCCTGTACGTCCAAGGCGTGGAAATGCCGGCCGGTTACGCCGGCCCGATACCCGAAGGTCTTGAAATGATCGATCTGCCGCCCTGTAAAATGATGGTTTTTCAAGGTGAGCCCTATGATGACGACCATTACGAAGATGCGATCGGCGAAGTTTGGGAATTGATAAAAATTTACAATCCGGAGCTTTATGGCTTTCAATGGGCCGATTCCGATGGTCCTCGTTTTCAGCTGGCGCCGATGGGTTACCGCGGCTATATCGAAGCCCGGCCGGTTCGTCCCTTACATGCCTGAAACGATCCGGTTTCAGGACCGGTCCCCCCCATAACCCGACGTGAACTTTACCTTTCTGTTTCCGCAAGAACAACAAAACCCGGATTGCCGCAAAGCAATCCGGGTTTGTTTTTTAGGTTGGTTTTATATTTCATTTATGTTGTGTTGACTTTCGTTTTATGATCGTTTATAATCATTCGCAATAGGACATCTGAAGCAACCGAAAGGTTCGGAAGGGGACAGGATCATGGCACGCACTTATCGATTTGGTATTATTGGCTGCGGTCTGATGGGCCGCGAATTTGCCAGTGCCGCAGCTCGTTGGTGTCATTTTAAAACAGAGATTGCCCGGCCGGAAATTGTGGCCGTTTGTGATGTCAATCCGGAAAACACGACCTGGTTCAGCGCAAATATACCGACCGTCCGGTCCGTTTATTCGGATTATCGGGAATTGCTGGCGCAAAAAGATATCGAAGCGGTCTATATCGCCGTCCCCCATATTTTGCATGAGGAAATCATCACGGCAGCCATTCGCTCCGGCAAGCATATCATGGGCGAAAAGCCTTTTGGCATGGATCAAAAACAGAATCAAGCCATCCTGGAAGAACTGGCCGGACATCCGGAAGTATTTGCCCGCTGCTCCAGCGAATTTCCTTTCTTCCCGGCCATGCAGCTCCTGATCCGTTGGATTCGCGAGGAACGTTTCGGCCGGATTCTGGAAATCAAGGGCGGTTTCTGCCATAGCAGCGACATGGATGTCAACAAGCCGATCAACTGGAAACGCAAGGCGGCAATCAACGGCGAGTATGGCTGTCTGGGCGATCTGGGCATTCACGCCGAGCATATTCCCTTCCGCATGGGGTTTATGCCGAAAAATGTCTGTGCCAAATTAGGGAAATTTATTACCGAACGTCCGGACGGCAAAGGCGGCATGGCTGCCTGCGATACTTGGGACAACGGTACGATGATCTGCGATACGGCCGACCATCAGGGTGATTCTTTTACCATGTATCTGGAAACCAAACGGATGGCGCCCGGTTGTACGGACAACTGGTATTTTGAAATCTACGGCATGAAAGCATCGGCCAGATTTACCAGTGAGAATCCCAACATTTTCAGCTACACGGTCGACTGGGGCAAAGAACAAGCCTGGGCTGACGTCAATGTCGGTTATAAGCCGATGCTTCCGGTCATCACCGGCCCGATCTTCGAGTTTGGCTTTACCGACGCGATTTTGCAAATGTGGGGCGCCTATATGCTGGAGCTTGACGGCAAATCCGTTGAATTCGGCTGTTTCACGCCGGAAGAAACCCGCATGTCCCATGCCTTGCAGACAGCGGCTCTGCGTTCCCATCATTACAAAACGATCGAACCGGTCTGAGCGGCAGACAGTCGCAGCCGGAGTTAATTTCAAGGAGGTTTTTATGTACGACAAAAATTGGGCTAAAGTTGATCTGGACAAACTGCCCGCCATCCACACAGAGCTGCCGGGCCCGAAGTCCCGCGAATATCATCAGCGGGCAGCTAAATACATGAAGGGCTATTCCAGCCAGGTTACGCTTTTTCCAGTTGCCTTTGAATCCGGCAAGGGCTGCACGCTGACCGATGTCGACGGCAACACCTTCATTGATTTCTCATCCGGCATTTATGTGACCGGCCTGGGGCATTGCCATCCCAAGATCAGCGAAGCGGTGGCTAAATATGCCAATCAGCTGATGAATTGCCATGATTTCACAACGCCGGTTAAGATGCAGCTTCTGGAAAAACTGGCGGCGACCACCAACGGCGATCTCAACGGCATCCAGTTGTACGATTCCGGCACCACGGCGGTCGAAGCCGCTCTGCGCTGCGCCCGGGCCGCATCCGGCAAAATAGAGTTTGTTTCCTTCTGGCGCGATTTTCATGGCAAGACGATGGGCGCGGTCAGCTGCGCCGGCGTTGACAAAACCCAGGGATTGCGCGCGCCAGGCTTTTTCCTGGCGCCGCGGCCGAATTGCTACCGCTGCCCGTTTAAAATGAAGCCGGATCAATGCCAGTGTTATTGCGCCGATTATCTGGAAATGGCCATTAAAAACGAAACCTCCGGCCAGCTCGCCGGCATCGTGCTCGAACCGATCCAGGGCTGGGGCGGATCGGTTGTGCCGCCGGATGCTTTCATGCCCCGCCTGCGTCAGCTTTGCGATAAACTCGGCTGCCTCCTGATCGCCGATGAAGTACTGACCTGCATGGGACGAACCGGCAAGATGTTTGCCATGGAGCACTGGAACGTCATTCCGGACATCACCACCTTAGGCAAGGGGTTCGGCAACGGTTTCCCGGTTACCGCCATGTGCGTCAGCGACCGCTACAAATCAAGCATCGAAAAAATATCCGCTTCATCCAGCTACGGCGGCAATCCGATGGCCTGCGCCGCAGCTCTGGCTTCGATCGAAGTCATCGAGGAAGAACAGCTCTGCGAACGTTCGGCCCATTTGGGCGACGTAGCCATGAAGCGCATGCGCGAGATGATGGGCCGGCATAAGATCCTTGGCGATGTCCGCGGCAAAGGCTGCCTGCTGGCATTAGAACTGGTCAAGGACCGCGAAACCAAAGAACCGTTCGAAGAAGCCGGCCACATGGTTTATCAGAAAGCTTTCGCCCGTGGTCTGGCCTGGGTTCCCGCCCACCATATCCTGCGCCTCTCGCCGCCTTTAATCATGGAAGACGACATGCTGCTCAAGGGATTCGACATTATTGAAGACGCTTTGACGGAAACTGAAAAATATTACGGCATCCATTGATTAAACAGGCTGAATCTGCTTAATGTACCGCAAAAAGGCCGGAGAAACCTATATTCTCCGGTCTTTTTGCGTCTGCCGGAGTTTTCGGGCGGTTACGGACGCTCTGTTGAGCGGCGGATAACCAGACGGGGTTCCAGCATGATTCCGGACGGATGTCCGTTTGCTTCTTGCCCGCTTTGTTTCATCATAGTCATCAGCATGTCGACAGCCTGCCGGCACATCAGATCGATATTCTGGTCGACGGTCGTAATCGGCACCGTCGCGGCGCTGGAGAAAATCATATTGTCGTAACCGGCGACCGCCAGTTGGCCGGGAATGTCAAAGCCCAGGCTGATTGCCGCGTTCAAAGCGCCTAAAGCCATTTCATCGTTAATCGTGATGATGGCGTCAACCGGCAGATTCTG
This sequence comes from Clostridiaceae bacterium, assembly GCA_034927345.1. Classification (GTDB taxonomy): domain Bacteria; phylum Bacillota; class Clostridia; order Saccharofermentanales; family UBA5734; genus JAYFQE01. Next base: position 108,098 of record JAYFQE010000012.1, on the reverse strand, counting down.
TTTTAATAGCAGACAAGCCTGTTCATAGCCGGCCGCATAATCAAGTCTCTGGCAGGCGATAATGCGCAGGCTGGCCTTTGGCGCCTGCCGGCCGGCGGCCTTCCGCACGGCTTCTTCTAAGCCGGCTGTGCGGATTTGGGTGGTGATGACTTCAGGACAGCCCGATAAGAAACACAAGTGACGCCGCCCCTGGCTGAGAAGATGTTCTGCCAAAACACAACTGCCGGCTTGCAGGTCGGCCATGACATAAGGCGCTTTTAATTGAGGATAATAGGCTGTGATAAAAACGCAGGGAATTTTAGTCTTCACCAGTTCCTGAAAATAATTGACTTGTTGAACAGGCTGGTTAATTGGAGCTACAATCAAGCCCTCAACTTGTTGATCGATGAATTTGCCGATTATTTTCCGTTCCGTTTCCGGATTGTCGTTGGAAATGGCTAAAGTCAGCTGATAACCGTTCTGTCCGGCCGCTTCATCGATATGCCGGACAATCTTGCCATAATAAAGGCTTTCGATATCCGGCACGGCCAATCCGATCAGCCCGCTCTTCCGGCGCGCCAGTCCCTGGGCCAGCCGATTGGGGGAGTAGCCTAGTTCTTTGGCAATCCGGATGATCCGTTCGCGGGTTTGCTGTTTGACACAGGGGTTGCCATTTAAGGCCAGCGACACGGTTGCCGTGGATACCTGAGCGGCCCGGGCGACATCATTGATCGTAATCAGATCATTCACCTGACTTCTTTATGATTTACCCTTAAAAAATAGCATGCGAACTTTACGCTGTCAACGAAAACCGGATTTTTCCGGCGCGCGTTTGTTGACAAAGCGTTAATTCTTGGATAATATGAAATTAAAGCGCTTTAATTGTCATGTATTGTTTATTTTCCGTATTATTTAACCGAAATGTGTTTCTTGACCAAATCTAAAAACAGGAGATGAGTGACGATGTATCAGCATCAAGAAAAACGAATTAACCAGAATTATCAGGCCGCTCAATCGATTTACGCCGAATTTGGCATCGATACCGAGGCTGCGATCGCCGCGTTCAGGCAGATACCGATATCCCTGCATTGCTGGCAAGGCGATGATGTCCGGGGATTTGAGGATGTCGGCGGAGCAGCCAGCCAGAACCTGGTCACCGGCCAATATCCGGGAGCCGCCAGAAACGGTGATGAACTGCGCCGGGATATCGAACAGGCTTTTGCCTGCTCTCCCTGCAAACACCGGGTTAACCTGCACAGCATGTATGCCGAGCCTGTCAGGCCGACGCCGCGCAACGAACTGACGGCCGATGATTTTTCCGGCTGGCTGGCCTGGGCTAAAGACCGGGGATACGGACTGGACTTCAACGCCTCGTTTTTTACTCATCCGATGATGATCGACGGTTTCTCGCTGGCCTCCCGGCGCCGGGATGTCCGTGATTACTGGATTAAGGCCGGCAAAAGCGCCCGGGCGATTTCCGCCGCCTTCGGACGCGAACTTGGAACGCCTTGCGTCAACAACATCTGGATTCCCGACGGCTTAAAAGATATTCCGGCCAATCGCCGGCTTTATCGGGAAAACCTGCTGGATTCGCTGGATCAGATTTTTGCCGAAACCTACGATCATCAGGATGTCATTGATGTTCTGGAAGGCAAACTGTTTGGCATCGGCCTGGAAAGCTTTACAGTCGGTTCGCATGAATTTTATCTGGCTTACGCCGCCCGGCACGGCCTTGGCGTTTGCCTGGACACCGGGCATTATCATCCGACCGAATCAGTTGTCGACAAGCTGTCGGCAATCGCTTTGCAAATCGACGACGTCCTCCTGCATGTCAGCCGGGGTATTCGTTGGGACAGCGATCATGTCCTGATTCAGGGCGACGATCTGTCCAACCTAATGCTGGAATTGAAACGGGGTAATTTTCTCGGCCAAGTTCATATTGGCCTGGATTATTTCGACGCCAGCATCAACCGGGTCGCCGCCTGGATCATCGGCTTGCGGTCCGCCGGCAAAGCTTTGCTCTCGGCCTTGCTGGAACCCAGTCATTTGCTCGAAGAAGCGGAAGCAGCCGGTGATTTTACTTCCCGCCTGATCCTGATGGAAGAATTCAAAAATCTGCCGGTCCAGGCCGTTTGGGATCAGCTTTGCCTGCAACAGGATACCGGGGTCAGTACCGATTGGCTGCAGAGCTTAAAACGTTATGAGGCCGATGTGCAAAGCCGGCGCGGTTAATTTTTTTAGATAAATCAGCTGGAAGGTTGGTGTTTCTCATGGCTTTTTCATCAGCTGCCTTTATTAAAACAGCGCTTCCCTTTGAACAAAACTACCAAGACAGGAATCCGGCGCCATTGTTCCGGCGGCGTTTCCGTCTGCCGGCTTTTCGCACGGCCAGCCTGGCTGTCTGCTGTCTGGGAGCCGGCTATTGCTGGCTGAACGGCCGGCCGGTCAGCCAGGATTTGCTGGCGGCGCCGGCCGGCGATTATCGGCGGACGCTCTGGTACAACGTTTATGATGTCGCCGCTTTACTGGCGCCTGGCGATAATGTCGCCGCCTTGATCTGCGGCAACAGCTGGTATAATGAAACGCACCCGTCGCCCTGGCATCATAATCAGGCGGCATGGCGCGACAATCCGAAATTTATTTTTGAACTGACTGTCGACGGACAGGTCGTCCTGTCCAGTAATGATTCCTGGCTGGCCAAAGATCAATCGCCGATTCTGTTCAATCAGCTGCGTTCCGGCGAAACTTATGACGCCAGGCTGGCGGATCCGGACTGGAACACTCTGGATTGCGATGAATCATCCTGGCAGCCGGCGATTTTCGATTTTACGCCGCCGCAAGGCATTTTCCGCGAATATCCCTGCGAACCGGTGCGGGCTTGCGCAGAATATCCGGCGCAGTCCATGCAGCTCACCCCGGACGGCCGCTGCATTTTCGACATCGGCCAGAATATCGCCGGTTTTATCCGTCTGCGGATCCAGCAGGCGGCAGGCGACAGGATAACCATCCGCTATACCGAGCAGCTTAATCCGGATTTGACTTTGCAGCTCAATCATATGGATGAATTCTATCCGGAAAGTCCCTTTCAAACTGATCGCCTGATTTGTGACGGCAGCCAGCTGGATTGGTCGCCCCGTTTTACGTACCACGGATTTCGCTATATTGAGCTTAGCGGTGTCAAGAATCCTGATTTGTCTATGGTTTCCGGTATTTTCATCCATCTGGATGTCCCGCAGACAGCCGGTTTTGAATGTTCTGATCCGGTCCTCAACCAATTGTATCAGCTTGGCCGGATGGCAACGCTCTCCAACCTGCAGCATGTGCCGACCGATTGTCCGACCCGCGAGAAACTGGGCTGGGCCAATGACGCCCAATCCTCGGCGGAACAAATGATGATCAATTTCGGTACCGTCCGCTTTTTCAAAAAGTGGCTGGTCGATATTCAGGATTCACTGCGTGAGGACGGAGCGGTTCCCGGCATCATTCCTACGCCTGCCTGGGGTTACGAATGGGGCACAGGCCCGGTGTCCAGCGGGGTCCTCTTTGAAGTGCCGTACCAGATTTATCTGCAGACCGGCGACGATCAGCCGCTGATTCAGAGCCTGCCGTATTTTCGGCGTCACCTGGCTTATCTTCTGAGCCGGGCCGGCGATCATGGATTGATCGGCTTTGGCCTTGGCGACTGGGCCGGACCGTTTGATTCCCTGGATTCACCGCCCACGCCTAAAGAATTGACCGATACGGTTTTAACCGTCAAATGTCTGAAAATAGCGGTCCTGGCCGCCCGGCGCGCCGGAGACCTGGCCGCCGCGGCCGAATGCGAAAAAGAACAGTCACGGTTGGCCGTCTTGCTTAAAGCCGCCTATATAAAGCCGGACGGCACTTGTACGGTTCATGAGCAAACCGCGGTGGCCATGCTGATCGTCCACGGCTTGTATGATCATCTGGCGCCGTTAGCCGCCCAACTGAAGCAGACGGTCGAAGAACATGATTTCCACCATTATTGCGGTATGGTCGGTCTCCGCCATCTTTATGAAGCTTTAACGTTGATCGGCGCGCCTGAATACGCGTACCGGATCATCACGGCGCGTGGTTATCCTTCCTATACCCGATGGATCGAGGGCGGAGCGACAACATTATGGGAAACCTGGCAGCCGGGAAATTCTAAAAACCATCATATGTATTCCCACTTCATGGCCTGGCTGATCAGAAATCTGGCCGGCATCAATCCGGATCCGGATATGCCCGGATATGCCCGCGTCTTGTTCTCACCGGTTTTCCTGCCGGATCTGGATTTTTGCCGCGGTTATTGCGACACGGTGCACGGCCGCGTCGCGGTTGACTGGCAGCGTATCAATCAGGCCGGTTCCGCCCGGATTCACCTCAAGATCTCCCTGCCGGCCGGCGTAACCGGCGTTTTCCGCGGGCAGGAATTCCCGGCCGGCGAACATGAATGGGATTTATAACGGCTAAAGAACGATAAAATCGACGCCCGGTACAAGAGCCATGCCGTTTCATCATGATGATGCGGCATGGCTTTTTATCAACGGTCCGCTGCTTCGCAACAGGATCGAAAGAGAGTTGTAATTTCATTTTAATCTGCCATGACTACGTTTTGAGTTATCTCTTGTAAAATGTAAGGGAGCATGAAAGGGGTTTTACATTGGACACCATCGTCAAACCGCTGTTCCCCAATCCTTTGGCTGACCAGGATGCCAATCTGTTGCTACTTCGGAAAATTCTCGACGCCGGCCTGATTACAACGGTCTTTCAGCCGATCGTTTCCTTGCGCGACGCTTCGGTCCTCGGTTATGAAGCGCTGAGCCGCGGGCCTGCCGATACGGCGCTGCACATGCCGATTGTCCTTTTCACTATCACGCAGCAAAATCACCTGCTTTGGGAACTGGATTGGTTATGCCGGAATAAGGCGCTGCAGTCCTATCAAAAACACCAGAAGCGGGGAAAACTGTTTCTCAATGTCGATCCCAGCACGATGAACAACCAGCAGTTTAAGGATGTCTTTACGCAAAACTACCTGCAACGTTATTCGACGAATCCGGATAGCATCGTTTTTGAAATAACGGAAAGCAACGCGATTGAAAACATCAATAATTTTATCCAGATTGTCGATCATTACAAAAGCCAGAATTACAAATTGGCGATTGACGACGCGGGCGCCGGTTATTCCGGCTTAAATCTCATCTCCGACATCCACCCGCATTACCTTAAACTGGATCAGAAATTGATCAATAGAATCGACAAAGATACCATGAAACAAGCCTTGGTCAAAAGTATGGTCGAATTCTCCAATCTGACTCATACTTTCCTGATCGGCGAAGGGATAGAAACCCGCCGGGAGCTGGAAACCCTGATCAAGATCGGCGTCCATTACGGTCAGGGGTTTTTCATTCAAAAGCCGTCCCGTACCCTGCCCCGTCTCAAAGACGAGGTGGCGCAGATCATCAAAGCTGCCAACATCAAGAAAAATCATCTTTACGGCTATAGATTATCCAACATCCAAATCGGCGATATCTGTGAAAACCAAATGAGCCTGCAAGCCAATATTCTGATCTCCCAGGCTGAAGACCTGTTGCGTAAAAACGCCGCCTGCCCCGGTTTCTGCATTACCGAGGACGGCAAGGCGGTCGGCGTCATCACCAAACAACGGCTGCGGGAGAAGCTGAGCGGACTGTATGAATACAGCCTGTATTCAGATAAACCCTTGTCGATTATCATGAACCGCGAGTTTCTTAATGTTGATGAAAGCACGCCGATTGATGTTGTATCCAAACTGGCCATGTCCCGTGATCAGAACAGTCTTTATGATTTCATAACCATCAGCCGCGAAGGCCGTTATTTCGGGCTGGTCACGATCAAGAGCCTTTTGGAAAAGGCCATGGAAATTGAAGTGGCCAATGCCCGGCATTTGAATCCGCTGACCGAATTGCCCGGCAATATCATCATCGAGCAATGTCTGGAACGATGCATCGCTTCCGAGCGGCCTTTTAGTGTTCTGTATCTGGATATTGATCGATTTAAAGCCTATAACGATGTTTATGGTTTTGAAAACGGAGATATCATCATCAAGCAATTGTCTGTTGTTATCGGCCGGAATATTGCACAGAATGATTTTCTCGGTCATCGCGGCGGGGATGATTTTATTGCTATTCTGGATGAAACAGACCCTGCCGAAGCCTGCCGTAGCATAATCCACGATTTCGACCGGACTTTATCGGCCTATTATTCGCGGACCGATTGGACCAGAGGCTACTCCCTGATAAAAACGCAGACCGGCGGCGAACGGCAGATCCCGCTGCTGTCTTTGTCCATCGCCGGCATCATCAACGAGAGCCGATTGTTTGGCAGCATTTTCAGTTTGTCGGAGCAAGCGGACAAAGTCCAGAAGCAATGCAAGCAAATAAACGGCAGCAGTTTCCTGCTCTGGGGAAAGGGCAGCATTTGAACATTCGAGGCGGCAGCGCCGGCCGGAACACCGTCAGATGAACCGGCCGGGCCGATGTTTTCAGGAGCGGCGGTTATTTGTCATCGTCTGATAGAGTCCGTCAAAGACTGAAACCATAATTTCACTGTCGAAAACATAAACCAGCTGCGGCTCATGGGCAAAAACCCAGTTTTTTAACGCCGACAACCGTTTGCCGGCAATTTCGACCTGATCTGAAGCCACGGCGTGGCAAAAATCAGCCAGCAGCAGCATATAGTCCGTATACAGAGACAGTAAATACCAGGACTGGCGGCGGCAGGGATCCGGGTCAGCCAGATGAGTCTGGATAATCGGAGCAAATGAAGTTGCCAGCGGCGCGATCCGGGTCAGCCGCTCAGCTTGTTCCGGATTGAGCAGAGGTTCTTCCAGACGGAGCCAGGCCGAATGAAACAAGGTGGAAATCTGGCTGAGAAAAGCATGGACTTTTCCCCCGTCGGAACCGAAGGCTGAATCATAAACATCCCGGATGATGGCATCCAGGCTGATCTGCCGGTTCCACAGCGTTTGCGCCATCACAGCCATTAACAGCGGGCTGGGGAAAAAGGTCCGCTGCACTTGGCAGCTGATCAGGCCGTTCAGCCCCATGCCGGCCAGATTAGCCAGATCGGCATGCAGAACGGCGGCCAGAGCTTCATATCCCGGGTCTTTGTAATGATCCCACATCAGATGATAGTCAAAATCAAAGCTGTCGCCGTTCTTCTGGCCCTCGGTCATCAGCGACTGCCACGGTTTGAGAAAAGCCAAATTCTCGCCGGCCGATTTGGGGAAGGTCAGATGATTACGTTTATAAGGCGGCAGCGCGGGCAGCCTGCTTCCGGGCGTGAACGGCTGACTGTAGGTTCTGGTGATCGGCGCAAACATCAGGACGAAACGATTGGGATTATTTAAGCGCTCATGTTCCGGCGCCCATAACAGATCCACATAAATCAAAAAAACAATGCGGTGCGGCAAATGGTGCGCCGTCAAGTGTTCATCCAGTTCATTCAGCATGGCCACATAGAAATCGGCCGGACGGGTATCGCGGCACAGAGGGCACTCGCAGTGATTGTTCACGCCGTCGGCCAGCCAGAAATGAATCAAGTCCACTTCCGGATGTTCAGCAGCGTAATCCACGATGCTGTTGACAATGATGTCGCTGACCTGCGGATTGCCATAACATAAATTTGTATTCAGGGGAACGCCGCCAAAGAGCTCGCGCTTGCCGTTCAGTTCGGCAAAATACCGGGCGGCGCCGGCGGGTATCTCCGGCACGGATTCCCAGCTCAGGCCGGGAATGCCGAAGGGTTCGCAAGTCCAGCCGTGACCGACGGCGTGGTAGATCAAGCTGCGCAAGCTTATGGCCGCTGTTCCTTCGGCAATGATCGCCCGAACTTCTTCAAGACTTTTAGCCTCCGACGGAACGAAAGGATTATGCTTGTGATCATACCAGCGATCAAAAAAAGTAAAAGCCTCACGAAACTGGATAAAATAGGCGTTCATGCCGTTTTTGGGCAGCCAATCGAGGATGCCGAGAAAAATTTCTTTGGAGACAGCGCCTTCAATGCATAATCCGCGATGGCGATATGAAGGTTTTTCATCGATATGAACCGTCAGACCGGACCAATTGATTTTGGGAATCAGTTCGCCGGCCGGACCGGGCCGTAAAAAACGGCAGCCGGCCTCCCGCAGCAGCCGGTAAACGGCCAACAAGCAGCTGCGGGGATTTGCTCCGGCCAGAATGCCGCCTCCCCGTTCGATCTGCAGGACAATCTCATCGTCAAATGGATTGCCCGAAACCGTACGCCCGGGCAGCAAATCGGCCATCAAACCGATCCGGATCGTTTGTCCGGCCGATGAGTCCGGGCTGCTGTTCTCTATTTCATCATCCATCAGATGCCGGTAGCGAACCAGCTCCTGCGCGGCAAATTGAATCGTCGGATGTTGAGATAAAGCCTTTACCGGAATATTCATATTCTACCTCCTCGAAAAAATCGTTAAATACGATCGAGTGTGTAACGGTGGGCAGGCCCCGGCTTGCGGTTGATCCACTGTCCATTGGTAAAATCGGGGAAAGCAACAGTCTGTCCGCCTAAAGCGATCGACTCCTCGGACAAAGCTGTAACCGCCATCCAGGTCGCCGTGTCGTAAACATCGATCGGCAGCTCTGTCAGGCCGTTTTGCAAAGGTTCAAGGAAAGCTCGCAGAATCAGATAATCCATACCGCCATGCCCGGCCTGGAAATTGGCAATATCTGATTTTTTCCAAAGCGGATGATCATATTCTTCCATGTAATCTTTAAATGATTCCCACTGATCCAGCGGACTGCGGCCTTCAAGATAGAGGGAACCGTTGTCTTCCATCCAGATGCCGCGGGTTCCCTGGATTCTGCCGCCGCGCGAATAAGGCCGCGGCAGCGACGTATCATGCGTCAAAACAACCGTTTCGCCGCGTGAGCACTTGATGATCGTCGTCACGACATCGCCCTGGGTAAACGTTGTATTGGCCGCCGGATGATCGGCGCCCAGATTTGCTATGGCCCATTCTTTGATGCCGCGGGTTTTGCTGGCAAAGGACACCAGGCTGACAAAACGGTTGCCCCGGTTGATGTCCAGTATCTTGGCGATCGGCCCCAAAGCATGGGTCGGATAGATGTCGCCGTTGCGATGGGCATAATTCTGGAAACGATAATGACGATTCTCGATCCCCTGCGCGACTTCCGACCGCAGGTCATGCTCATATCCGCCCTGGCAATGGATCAATTCGCCGAATAAGTTCTGGCGGACCATGTTCAGCAAAGTCAATTCTTCCCGGCCATAACAGCAGTTTTCCAGCATCATGCAAGGGACGCCGGTTGTTTCCCAAGCCCGGACCAGATCCCAGCAATCCTGAATCGACGTGGCGCCGCCGACTTCGGTACCGACCGGTTTGCCGGCCTTCATTGCCGCCAGCATAATCTGGCTGTGGGAAGTCCAGGACGACGGGGTGATGATGCAGTCAACATCCTCCCGGCTGATGACCTGACGATAGTCCTGAGTCCAATAAGGGCTGGGCCGGCCGGATGCTTCAACCAGCCGGACGCCTTCCAGGGCGCGATCTTCATAAAGATCGCAAACCGCGCTGATCGCTATGTCCGGCATATCCAAAAGGATAGACAGCTCGCCTTGCCCGCGGCCGCCAAGGCCGATAAAACCGATTCTGATCTGATCTTTCTGATTCATGATGTCGTTTCTCCTCTAATATCAATGATCGCGACAACAATGGCCGGGCTTAGCAAGGCGAATCAGGCCTGGCGGTTTATGACCTGGCGCATATTGTCTATCGTTCATTATAATAGTCGCTATTTCAAATAACCAGTCTATGAAAAGCAAATGCTGTCCGTTATTCCTTTGATCCAAATACGCCGGCAAGCGCGCCGTCGTTTTCTAAAATCGTTACTGTTCCGTCTGCATCAACTTGTACCTTCATTCCGCTTTTTACCGCAGCCAGAAATTCCGGCCCCAGCCGGTCAACAGCGATAATCGGGCTGTTGTCCCAAACCTTGGCCAGGATTACGCCGGCGGCGGCCAGCGAATCGATCGATTCGGAAAACAAAAGGGCGGCCGGCGCAATGCCCATGTCGCATACGGTCTGCAAGACCAGGCCGCCGGTTGTCGACCCGATTGTCCGCGGCAAACAAAGAATCTTGCCGGTCAGGTTTTTACCGAAAAGATCCGGATTGTTCTGATCGGATGATATAACACATTTTGCCTTTTTCAAGGCGCTTTTCTGAAAGGTCGCCAACGTATTGACCCCCTGGCGGGATACAACGCATTCGGCAGCCACAGAACCGGCAACGACCGGCCGTCCTTTAAAAATCGCGCTCATTGAATCGCCTCCCCGCTGATGATTTTAATAATCTGCTCATCTGTATCATAGCGCGCCGTTGTATAAGTCCGCAGTTTATTGGAATTAGTGACGACCGGTTTTTTCGCGGCGATCGGATTATTCATATACATCAGAGGGCAGATCGAAGTCAGGCGGACACCGGCAGCCTGCAGTTTATTACTGAGTTCAGAGCGGCTGAATTTGGCCAACACGCCCGGCGGGGCGGTCATTATCGTCGGTACGGCAACGGTTTGCCGATTTTGTTTGGTCAGCGCAGCCAGAATTTTCTCCGACCAGTCCAGCAGCTGGCCGTAACTCAGATGCGGGCAGCCAATAAAGCACAGCCGCGGCCGGGCCGCCGGATCAGGCCACATGACCGGATAACTTTCCCGCACCCGCTTCAGCTCCGCGTCGTCGATCACATAGGTCGCGGCATCAGGCAAAATCAACGCTTCGCCATGCTCTGTAGCCTCCGGCGTCAAATTCGCCACATGGTAAAGGCCGACGGCGCCATTGGAAGCCGTCGCCGCGCCCATATCTTTTAGATAAGCCTTGACTTCGTCAGTCAAAGACCGTCCAAGCCAGGTATCCAGACCTTTGATATAGGGAACCGCTTCCATGACTTTCAAGCCGATGGCGCTGCCCAGAATCTGCGCCTCCGGTAAACCGGAGGTTCGAACTTCGATCACCCATTTTGCTTTGCGGCCTTCATCTGTTAACAAATCAAATACCGGAACCCGGCCGGCCAATGTGCCGAACAACTCCAGGACGCCGGAATTTCTATTGCAGCGGGCGCCAATAACTGAATTGGCGTAAACCACCGCCGATGACTCGGCCCAGGACAAAATGTCCCCTTTTTGCGGGCAATTGCCCATTTCCGGTAAATAGCAGGCGCAGGAAAAACCATTTTCCTTCATGCCGATTTTAAGCAATTGTTGTTCGTATTCCCGCTGTTTGCCGTACATAATGCGAAAAACGATTTTTTCCATCATGCTGCAGGGGACGTTCTGGTAATCCAGCGGCCGGGGATCGGCGGTAAAGGGACGCGGCGCGGTCAATCCTCCGGCAACCAGCTGGTCCATGATGCGGAATAGCGGCTTCAGCAGCGGTATGCCAAAGCTCGTAACCAGATGTGAAGCGCCGGTAACCGGCGCCATGCGTTCCGCGCCGAAGGTTTCGCCATACAAGACCAATGTTTCCATGATCTTGCGCAGGGTATCTCCTTTATCGCCTCGCAGCATGGCCTCTTCATCCTCGGTCAGATTCATGTGATAACTGATCATGGGCTCCTCCTTCGATATCCTTAAAGACTGCAGCCGAGCCGATATCCGGCTTTAACCGCTTCCATAACTTTCGCCGGCGTATTGGCGTCGCCGACCTTATGCAGTTCCGGAGCGGCAAGCGTTTGCACGCAAGCTTCATATAAGGTTTCATCACTCTTGCCGCCTGTGGCGATAACCACCAGATCAGCCGGCAGCGTCACTTCACGCAAATCCTCGCGAATCGGTTTGGCCAGAGGATTTTCGATATTCTCGGGCAAAATCGGCTGCCAGGTATTATAAGGATTGGGCAGGGAGGGCGAAACATTGCGGGAAAGCCGAACCTGGCCGCGTTCGACAGCCAGCAGACGCGTTCCGTTTAAAAGGCCGACGCCGGCTTTTTCAAGATAATGGATTAAATGGCCGCGATTAGCCGTACAGACATGATTCATGAAGTACGGCAGCATCTCGACGACTTGAATGTTCTTTTTATGTTCATAAGCCAGCCAGTAGGCAATTTCGCAGCCGACAGCGCCGCCGCCGACTACAATAATCCGGTCTTTCCCGGCCATTAAGGCCGGATCGGCCAACAGCGATGTGCCGAAAACGGCTAATTCCGCTCCAGGTACCGGCGGAAGCTGCTGCCGGGTGCCGGTCGCGGCAACAATGACGTCATATCGGCCTGATAATCCGGCAACGGTTGCTTCCGTATTCAGCAGGCAATGGAAGCGGGGATTTGCTTCAGCCCGGCGGGCACGGTTTTGCAGCCACAGAAGATAATTGGCTATGTCATATTTAATCAGCGGTATGCTGCCCAGGCGGACAATGCCGCCGAGTTCCGCTTCCCGTTCGTACAAAAAGACTTCGTGACCGCGGGCCAGCGCGGCCAGGGCGCATTCGACGCCGGCCGGCCCGCCGCCGATTACGGCGACTTTCCGCTGTTTTGCCGCCGGCGGGATTTCCGCCGGCAGTTCAAACTCGAAGGCTGTGCGCGGATTAACGGCGCACTGGGGATGCCCGCCGTCGACAAACTCGTTGATGCAGGCTTCCTGGCAGCCGATGCAGGGGCGGATCCGGTCCACCTGGCCGGCAAAGGCTTTTTGCGGCCATTGCGGATCGGCCAAAAGCGGCCGGCCCAGCATGACCATGTCGCAGCGGCCCTCGCGCAGGGCGGTTTCGGCCAGATCAGGATAACCCAGCTTGCCGACCGCGACAATCGGCACGGGAATTCCGGCGTTGGACAGGATTTTTTCATCGGCAAAATAAGATTTGACCAGTCCGGCCACTTCCAGATAACAGCCGGCCGGCATGGACATCGGCGGATGCGGCAGCCACCAGTTATCATAACAGCCCAGATCGACATCGAACAGATCGACGCCGGCCTGAACCAGATTGCGCATATAATCAAGGGTTTCGGCAATTTTCCGTTCATGCCGGAATTTTTTTAACGATTTTTCGGTATTCATGCGTGATCCGTAGGTTTCATTCAAGGCAAGCGAAAGGTCAATCCGGTACATGATCGGATAACGATCGCCGCAGCGGCGGCGGATTTCCCGCACCAGGTCCAGTCCGAACGCCTGCCAGTCGGCATACCGGCCGACGGACCGGCGGTTGAAAGCCGGATTGGTCAGTTGTTCCAGCAGGTAACCTTCATGACCATGCAGATAAACGCCGTCAATATTGGCCGCTTTGGCGTCCGCGGCGGCCTGTCCGCCATTTTTAATGATTTTCTTTAAATGATGGGTCGACAGCGGCAGGCAGGGCAAAGCCGGCATGTAATAATTCGGATTCCAGGATGCCGAGACCGGGAATTTGTGCTGGCTGACCAGGCATTGCGGATTGCCGACCCGGCCTAAGCCCGGCGTCAGCTGGATGAAAAAGCTGGCGCCCCAGGCATGGCAATTGGCGGCAATGTCCCGCCAGGTGGCAAAAACGGTGCGTGACCGGTCGATCCGGGGGAAATAAGAGAGTTCGCCCAATTCGATCAGAGAATGATCGATGCCGAAGCTGATCGGGATCAAGCCGGAGGTAATCAAACCGACGCCGCCTTTGGCCCGTTCGGTAAAGTAAGCAACCATGCGTTCGTTAGGCCGGCCGGTTTCCTCTGCCATCGATATATTGCCCATCGGCGCCATCACCAGACGGTTTTTAATCTTCAGCCGGTTGACCCGGATGGGCGAGAACATTTGCGTATAAGGATAAAGGTTATGCGTCATCCGGCCTTTCTGGCAATTCTGCTCGTCTAAAAACCAGTCGCCAAAATGCCTGACCATTTCCTGCAGCCGTTGTTCCGAATAGTCGTCCATTCGAAAACCCCCTTATTCTGTCTATTAATTTGTCCGATAACAGAATTATATAACAGAACAGGAACAGATGAAAGGCATCATATGGGTATTTTCGCATCAATTTGACGACCTTTGAGCTCAAGGGACGTTCAGTTGTCCGGGGGGGTCCCGAAAACAGATTCATTTTGACTGATGATCAGGCAAGCGGAAGAATATGCCGCTACTTCAACGGCCCAGACACCTTTTTTTTCCGATATGTCCGCTTGAAAGACCGCCGACAGCATTTGGCTGCGGCGGCGCGGTACGGACCGGCAAGCGGCCGCGGAGCCCGGATTATAAAGGATCAGGACATCGCCGGCCGGGCCGGTCAAACGGCGTAAGCGGACCTGTTCTCTCTCCGCCGCCGCTGTGATCAGCCCTTCGGTTTGCAAAATCCTCTCTACAATCTTCAAACCCGGCTCCGACTGTGAAAAGAAGGTTCCGATCAAGTAGGCCTTACCCCGGCCGTAATGATTGACCAGTCCGGCTGCTCGGCCGCGCCACCGGAAAACGGGACAGCCGGTCTGGATCCGGTAAGTCTGCAGCCAGTGCCGGCCCGGGACCGACAGACCCGCCATAACGCCGCAGCCTTCAAGATCGAAGGACTGTTCGGTCACCGGCTTTTTTTCGCCAGTCTGTCCGGCTTCAGCTTCGTGCCGCAGATCAAACAGGTCGTCTTCACAGCCGCCGAAAACCCGGTCCAGGCCAAAAGCCGGACTCTCTATAGTCGCAATCGAATGCTCGTCAAATAAAGCTGCCCCGGCCTCGGAAATGATCGTCCCTCCCCCGCTTACATAATCAGCCAGAACCCGGGCGTAATCGGCGGCCATAGCCGCGGGGAAAGGCAGAAAGACAAACTTGTAGCCTGCCAGGCCGCTTTGCAGAACCGTGTCGGCCCAAACCAGATCGACCGGCAGGTCCAGATCATGCAGAGCCTGATAAAGTCCCGGCAATGAATCGGCAACCCAGTTTTCCCGCGCTGCCTGATAGCCCAGAATATAATTGTCGGTATTGACTACAATCGCTATCGTCGCGGATTCGGGCACAGCCGCGTCGAATACCGGCTCATGACGGTGTAAAAAGCGAAGGACAACAGCCAGGTCAGCCAGCCAGGGCATGGCTTCGCCCCGGCGGTTTAGCAAGCCGTGCCCATAAGCTTCGTGAAAAATCCGTTCTTCACGGTATTGCCAGTAGATCAGCCCTTTGGCGCCGCCGGCGACGCTGGCCAGCGTCCAGTTGACCAGATCGCGGCCGGTCGGCGAAGGCCAGCGTTCAAAAGCCGAGCAGGCGCGGCCGCCTTGCAGCTCGGCCGCCCAGACCGGCTTGCCGCAAGCTGCGCCGCGGGCGCCGTCCAGAGCCAGATGAATGGCGCGGATCGAGGCTTCCGGCCCGTTTTCGCTGCCAAACCAAAGCGGATAAAGCGAACGGCCATAAATATCGGCGTTCTTGGCCAGCATATAATCGTCGTGCCAGCCGCCGCCGAAGCCCCGGTCTAAAATGGAGTAGCCGGCATGGATCATGACCGGCCGGTTTTGAGGATCCAGTTTTTTAACCAGAGCCCTTTTCCAGGCGGCGATTTCGGCCATCCGCACCCGCAAAAAATTGCAGAAGGCGTTGGCCAGAGGATTCATTTGATGAACCGGCGGCTCAAGATCCGCCCAGTCCTGATAATGAACCATCAAGGTCTCGTTCAGTTTGTCCAGGGTGCCATATTGTCCCTGCAGCCAGGCTTGAAACTTCTTCAGGGTATGGGGACAGCAGCAATAGGAAGAAGCCCCCGGTTCGCGCGGGTCCTGCCGCGGCAGGGCCGTCGGTTCCTGCCATATAACCCAGCCTTTGACCGCCGGACAGCCGGCGGCAGCCTGCAGCAGCGCTTCGACAAAACGCTCGGCGGC
The DNA here is from genome assembly GCA_034927345.1 of Clostridiaceae bacterium. Classification (GTDB taxonomy): domain Bacteria; phylum Bacillota; class Clostridia; order Saccharofermentanales; family UBA5734; genus JAYFQE01. The sequence continues at coordinate 92,296 of JAYFQE010000012.1, read as the reverse complement.
AGCCCGGGCGAAAGGGTTGTCCCAGCAGGGCCCCGGTTTGCCGTCCGACGGGAGCGGATACGGGTTCGTATCGCGGATGATCTCGCCGAAAGCATTGCGCTGACAAATATCCTGTTCATGATAAAGCCAGGACGGGGCATTTTCCAGGGTCAGGGTTATCAGGACATCCAGGCCGGCTGCCGCCGCTTGATCCAGCAAAGCCAGAAGCGTTCTGAAATCATATTGGCCCGGCCGCGGTTCCTCATAGGACCAAACCTGCTGGATCCGGACGCAGGTTATGCCGCAGGCTTTGAAAACCGTCAGATCGCGGCCGATTTCTTCCGGCGGCGGACCGGGATAACGAAAAAACTGGACGCCGCACAGCATAGCCTAGTACCGTTCGGCCAGGCAAAGCCGGACATGCTCCAGAGCCTGGGTCATATAACGGCGCGGATTATCTGTAAATTCGACTTCGACCGAGACGTTTCCGGCATATCCGACATAGCGCAAAGCGCGGAAAACTGCCGTATAATCAACCAGGCCGGACCCGGCCGGCAGATTGTCGCGGGTCATGCCGTCGGAATCCTTGGCATGGACGTTGTAAATCCGTTCGCCGCCCAACATGAAGATCGCTGTTTCGATATCGATCCGCTGATTCATCAGATGGGCCGTATCGAGCTGGATGCCAAGATTCGGCCGCCGGACATCGTCAAGAAGCTTGCACATGGCATGCGGTGTCGAACAGAGCGATTCAGGAAAACACTCCATGGCCACCCGAAGATGGTTCGCTGCCGCCAGATCGCAGGCCTGGCTCAGCATGCCGACAAAAAGCGCCCAATCCCGCTGCCAGCTGTAGCCGGCAGGCAGATTGGAAGCCATTTTTTCGGACGGCGAACGACGCCGGTTCGGTTTGGCGCCATAGGGACCCGGAATAATGCACGATATAGTGCCGGCGCCCAGATCAACCGCCGTTTGCACGCAGCGGGCAAAATAAGCCAGTTGTTTTTCCTGAACGGCCGGATCGGGATTGTTCCATAAATCGGACTGGAACACCAGCCCGCCGACTAAAAGACCGGTTCTGGCCGCCTGATCGCGGATCAGACGGCAGCGCTCCGGCGTATAGAACAGATCCAGAGATTCATAGGTGGATAAATAGTCAATTAAATCAAAGCCCGCCGACGCGACTTCCGAGGTGATCCGTTCCAGCGAATCGCCTTGCGGCAGATCTTCCGGCGTCGGTGTCCAGCCCCAGGCGACACTGCCGATTTTCATAGCCTGCTCCTCCCGGCGCTATATTACGCCGCGCTTTTCCATATCCCGCAAAGCGTTCAGGCAGCGTTCCACGCCTTCCAGTTCCGGGTAGAGCTCCGGACTTTCATATTCGACAATGTACCAGCGGGTGCCGCCGATACTCCGGCATAAAGCCATGAACTCCTTCCAGGGCACATCGTCCTCGCCGATCATCGTCTGATATCCGGCTTCAGGATCAGACGCGCCTTTGGCCAGGCTATAGGGTTTCAGGTGGACGCTGGTAAAACGGCCGGGATAACGCCGGATCAGATCCAGCATAGGATAGCCGCGGCCGTTGAGGACGTGACCATTATCCATCTGGATGATAACCGACGCGTCGGTATTGTCGCCGAACACCGTCAGCGGACAATCGCGCGAGCCGGCATACAAGGCGACTTCGCCGACATGGTTGTGATAACCGAGCCGCAATCCGCGTTCCGCCAAACGCGCCGCATACTGATTGAAAAGCGCAGCCGTTTGCAGCCAGGCTTCGCGGCTGCCGGTCATCTCCTCCGGCAAGCCGGGGATAATGACATGCTCATTGCCGACCGTCTTGAAATAAGCGACTGTCGCTTCAAAGCGGTCGTCCGCCAGATATTCGACCGGCGTATGCCAGCCGCAGCAGATCAGGCCGGCTTCGTCGAGCGCCCGGCGGACTTCGGCCGCCGTATGAACGAAATTGCCGGCAAATTCAACGGCTATATAGCCCATCGCTTTAATCTTCTTTAATGTATCCGGCATATTCTTCGCCAGCGCGTCTTTGACAGAGTACAATTCAACGGCATATGCATATTGTCCCACTTGGCTTATCCTCCTGCCTCTCCGGCTTATTTTGCTGTCATGGCCCGTCCGCCGCTGCGCGCGGATTGGTACAGCATTTCCAGTATCCGGACGACCTGCGCGGCTTCCTGTGCTTTAACCATCGGTTCTTTGTCCTGCAGCAGGCAGTCGACCCAGGCCATGATCTCTTTATCATATTCAGATAATCCGGAACGATCCCGCTCCGGTTTGCTGACCGATTCCCAAAGGTGACCTTGCTGTTCGCCATTCAAGGTCAGCTGGCCGTCCATTAATTCCGCGCCGCCTCTAACGCCGTAAAGGATAGCGCCGTCGCGTCCCTTTTCCTTCATATTGACAGCCCAGGTGGCGTTGACCAAGAGCGTGGCGCCGCTTTCCAGAGTAACCAGGCCAAAAGCGCCGTCTTCAACCTCAAAATGCTTAATGTCCCAGGGGCCGCCGTCATTGTAGCCGCCCAGAGGAATCAGCCGGTCGTCCAGATTGCCTAATGCCGATACGACGGGAGAATAATCATTCATCAGCCACAGGGTGAAATCGACCAGATGTGTGCCGATATCGATCAGCGGCCCGCCGCCCTGCTTGGCTCGGTTGAGAAAAACGCCCCAGGTCGGAACGCCGCGCCGCCGCATGGCTTTCGCTTCGGCATAATAAATCTGCCCCAGATCGCCGCGGACAACCCGCTCATGCAGTTCCCGGGCATGGCTGGAAAAACGGAGCTGATAGCCGACGCTCAGTTTTTTATGATAACGTTCGGCCGCCGCAATCATGGCCTCGGCTTCCGCTCCCGTTATGGCCATCGGTTTTTCACAGAAGACATGGGCGCCGGCGGCAAGGGCGGCTAAAGCAATCGGCGCGTGCTGATTGTTTTCCGTACAAATGCTCACGGCATCCAATGATTCATTGGCCAGCATTTCGCGATAATCTGTATAGATTTCAGCTTCCGGCACGCCGTATTGCCGGCGCGCCGCTGCCGCCCGTTCAGGAATCAAGTCGCAAAAAGCGGTCAGCCGGACATTCGGGCATTGTTGATAACCTTTTAAATGAACGGCTGAAATATAACCCAGTCCGATGATGCCAACTTTTAATATATTATCCATAATCATGCCTCGCTCATCTTGGCGGCGCCGGATTCAACTGCGGCCAAAGGCCGCAACAGAATGGCTGCTGCGGCCCGGCCACGGTTGAAATCGCGATACGGATCCGGAGCGGGAAATGGCTGGAGACCCGCCCATAAGATCCGTCAACCTTTTATTTCTGGGCAGCGATAAATGCAGTCAGTTGTTTCTGATATTCCGTAACCAGCTTGTCCAGGCCAGCGGCTTTCATCCGGCTGATGGCGGCGTCATAATAATCGGCATAGGCTTGAACGCCCATGACAATCGGCGTCAGGACCGATGCGGCTTCTGCCTGAACATTGGCGTATTCTGTGGCGATGGATGTCGCGTCAAAGAAGAAAGCGCCGGCAACCGAATTTTCAGCTTTTTTATCTTCGACATAAGCAATATCGTTATACGCTTTAAATCCGGTCGTATCGTAACGGACCATGCTGATATAGCCGACCTTCCAGTCATCGCCGGTCTGATAATTGTTCTGGTTCGTCGTAGCGTCCAGAATGCTGACCATGCCCCGTTCATTATTCGGATCGCGTTTCCAGTGGGTGCCTTCGATACCGTACATGTACAGATCATAGTTATCCTGATCACTCCACAGCCAGTTGATAAATTTGATGGCGCTCTCCGGATGCTTGGAAGTCACGGAAATGCCATTGCAGTTTTTAATGCCCCAATTGCGGATAGCCGGCTTGTCTTCGGCAAAACGGAAAGATTTCAGGTCGTCGGCCGTGACATCCGGATTGTTCTTCTGCGCTTGCGTCAGGGTCGGGAACTGCCAGAGGAAAGCGTCGCCGTTAGCCATATAGTTGTTGTACCAGTCAAAATTAACAGAAAGGATATCCGGCTGAATGATGCCATCTTTGTAGGCTTCGTTCATAAAGGCGCAGTCCTGCTTGAATTCTGCCGACTCAAACCAGGACTTGACCGTCCCGTCCTGGAAGATCTGGAAGAACTGATCTTTGACAATAAAAGGATAGGTGTCGTAGAGGCGGTGCAGAGTCGGCGACAGCTGCAATACCGCGGCGTCATAAGTGGCTTGCGAGAAATTGAGGATCGGCAGGTTGACGCCGTCCCAGTCGGCCCGGACAGTCCGGAAGCAGTCCAGAATGTCTTCTGCCGTCTTCGGGATTTCCAGGTTATATTTCTCGAAAACATCCGCGCGGTAGAACATATTGGTGTCTACGGCCAGCTCAATCCAGAAGGTTGGGATGATGTAGTTGCGGCCGCCTATTTTCGAGCCTTCCCACATGGCTTCCGGAACTTTTTCTTTGACAACCGGCCCATATTCGTCGATCAGGTCGGTCACGTCGACGAGAGCGCCGCGGCTGTAATAGTTATTATAGGGAATCCAGTCCTGCATAATATGGAACATGTCAAATTCTTCGCCGCTGGTGAATTTCAAATTGACTTTGTCCGCCCAAACGTCCCAGGGGATGCCTTCGCGCACCAGTTTGATGCCGACTCCGTCGGTCAGAAGCTTCTGGTTGATCAGATCCATGACCTTGCTCTCGTCAGGCATCAGATCGCCCGGTATAACATATTTCATGGTAATCACTTCGGTTGATGCGGTGGTCGTCGTTCCGCTCTCCTTGGTTGTCGCGCTGGTCTCGCTTTTTTTAGTCGTGCCTGATGTCGCCGTCGTGGAAGTGCTCGTGCTCTGGCAGGCGACAAGGCTGAACAACAGGAGCAGAACAAGCAGCAGAATAGAAATTCTTTTCATAGTCATCCTCCTTTTTTATTTGCAAGATCCAAATCAGATCTTGTTATCCTTTGACTGAACCGATAATCAAGCCTTTGACAAAATAGCGCTGCAGAAACGGGTATAAGAAAATGATCGGGCCAATGGTAATAATAGCCGTAGCCATTTTGGCTGTTTCGGTCGGCGGTGTGATTTTCGAAATATTCTGGCCGTATGATCGCTGCAGTTCGGTTATCAAGCGCATCTGGGACTGAATCTGCATCAGGATGTATTGCAGAGGATATAGATTCCTATCTTCGACCAGCATGATGGCGTTGAACCAGTTGTTCCAGTAGCCGAGGCCGTAAAACAGGGCGACGGTCGCCATAACCGGCGTGCAGAGCGGCAGGTAGATCCTGAAGGCGATCGTGCCGTCGTTGGCGCCGTCGATGGTGGCGCATTCACGCAACTCGTCCGGGATCGTCGCCATGAAATTGCGGACTAAAAACAGATTGAACGGCGAAAACACCAGCGAGGGAATGATCAGCGCCCAGAAATTATTAACCAGCCCCAGGGTCCGGCACATGAAATACCAGGGAACAATACCGGTGCTGAACACCATCGTGACAAAGAAAAACAACGACAGTTGATTGCGGTAATGTACATTTTTGTTGGCCAGCAGATAGGCGCCCATCATGGTTGTGACGACAGCCAGCAGCGTTCCGACTACCGTCGTCGTTATCGAAACGACATAAGCGCGGGTTACCAGGGAACCGCGGACAAAGATCAGCTGATAGGCATACAGCGTCAGCTTTTTCGGGAAGAAGCTGTAACCGTATCGATGAACCATGTCCTCATCGGTAATCGACACCATAAAGGTCAGAACCATCGGCATGATGCAAAAAAGCGCAAAGAACAAAATCACGGCGCTGATGAACAAATTGGCCGGAGTAAACCGCCTTTTCAAATGCTTCATGATCTCGTCCTCCTCCTAAAACAAGGCCGCTCCTTTTTCATAACGCCGCACCAAAGCATTGGAACCGTAAACCATGACAAATCCGACCAGCGACTGGAACAGACTGACCGCCATAGCGTTGGACGGATCGCCGATTTTCCGGAGCGCCCGGTAGACGTATGTGTCGATCACATCGGTCGTCGCGTAAAGGATGCCGTTGTCGCCGATGATCGCATACAGCATGCCGAAATCGCCGAACATGATGCGTCCGATCGCCAGCAAGGTCAGGATCGCCACCGTCGGCATCATCAGGGGCAAGGTGATGCTTTTGCACATTTGCCAGCGATTGGCGCCATCCAGAGCTGCCGATTCGTAAAAAGTACTGTCGATGCCGGTTATCGTGGCGATATAAATGACAGCGTTCATGCCGGCGCTTTTCCAGACATTCATAACGGTCAAAATCGTCGGCCAGTAACGGGCGTCGTTATACCAGAGGACCTTCTGCAAGCCCAGCGATTTTAAAATAGTATTCAGCAACCCGTAATCCGAAGCAAAAATCGAATAGATCATATAGCTGACCACAACCCAGGACAAATAATTGGGAAACAAAGAGAGCGATTGCGTCACCCGGATAAAAGCCTTGCTGCGCAGCTCATTGAACATCAGGGCCAGGATAACCGAAGCCACGGTGCCAAAGCCGATGAAAAGAAGATTCAATTTAAGTGTATTCAAGGTAATATGCAGCAATTGTGTTGATTTAAAAAAGAACTCGAAGTTTTTAAAGCCGACAAAAGGGCTGTGCAGCAAACCGGTTACATAATTGAATTTTTGAAAAGCCATGATAATGTAAGGATAAGTAAAATACCCAAAGATCAGGGTATACAAAATGACCGGCAATCCCATCAGATAGGAAATCGGATTGCGGGCGACATCCTGCCACAAACTATACTTTTTCTGATTCTGATGTTTCCGATGTCCGGTCGTTTCAAGCGCAAGTCGATCTCCGGTCGCCATCCAGCCTCAGCCACCTTCCTGATTTCTTGAATACCAGCCTTTGCTCACAGCTTCATCTTAGGTCATTCTGCACAAATGATCAACTTCATATTTAGTTCTTTTTATTCATTATGCGGATATTTAGCTTATTCAATCCGTAAATTTGACTGTAAAATCCGGATATCCGGCCCTGCTGATGAAATCCGTTTTTTACAGTTGCCAGTTGCGGCCGCTGATTTTATAATGAAGCTACAGCATCCAATAAATCGTTTGCGGCATGGGTTATCTGTTGGCTGGAAGGAGATCCTATGCTTCGTCATTTTATGCCCTGGTTCAACCGCTACAAGTTTAGAAACCGGGTGATCCTGGCTTATTTGCTTGTGTCTCTGATCACATCCTTAATTATCTGTCTTTCACTTTATTCGCTGATGTCCGGTATTGTCCTTGACCATATCGGCACAAATTCACTGCTTTCCTTAAAACAAACCGCTTCGGCGGCCGATACGCTTTTTGAACAGATGAGTATTGTCCAGTCCCAACTTTTAGTCGAGCTGGATCTGCAGAATTTTGTCTATGCCCGAAAAGAAGACAAAGCGCTGACTTACCGGGCGGCGCTGGTGCTCAAGCGTTTGATGAGCGTATATCCGTTCATACACGCCATTGAACTGTACAATGCACAGGCTAATGTCTATTTCAACACACAACGGCCGGTTATATCGGAACAGCCGCTCATGGCGGAAGAAGCCAGACAATTGTACCAGGATCTGGCTTATGATCATTTCCGTTTACTGCCGCGGCAGATTACGCTGACTAAGGAAACCACCCCGCAGACTTATCAAGTCCTTTCCTTCATTTTCCGGCCGCAAACATTTATCCGCACACAAGCCATGGTTATTCTCGACCTCGATGTTTCCTATATTGAAAAGAACATCATTGGTTATAGTGTAACCGATCCGCTTTCACAAACCATGCTGATCAACAAGCAAAATATTGTTTTGGCCCATAATGACCACAGCCGGTTTTTACAAGACCTGTCGGACCAGGACTATGTCGGCCGCTTTTTTGATGAATCGTCGGAAATCCAAAACCAGGAAGGCTATACGACCGAAAAAATCGACGGCCGCATGTGTCTTGTCGCTTATACCCGTTCATCGGTTTATGACTGGTACTTTATCAGCATCAGGCCGTATGACAGCGTGGTCGGCGGTCTGCGGCAAACACGCAATATTATTCTGGGAACGACCGCCATAGCCTTTGTGCTGGCGCTGGTCATCTATTTGATTCTGGCCTGCGGCATCTACAATCCATTTCGCCGCATGCTCGATCGCCTGGGCGGCGTACCGGCCGCCTCCAACGATATCGAAACGCTTTCCCGTACAGTTTCCAGCAACATCTGGTATCAGAACAACCATGAAATGCAATGCCAGGATTACTTTTTACGAGAGTTATTTCAAGGTGTGCGCAATACCCAGCTTGATGATGAGATGCGCGCCCGGTTAACGCATAAATTTCAAGCCGCTTATTATCAGGTTTTAATCTTTTGCTTTGACAATGCTGAATCCCTGCGGCACCGCTCGCCAGACCTTGTCCTGCTCAACCAGTACTGTCTGGCCAATATGGTAAATGAACTTTTTTCCGCTCATTGCTGCTGTGCCAGCACATCGATTGACGATGACCGGGTAGCGGCCTTATGCTGCCTGCCGCAAGCTTATGATTTTACAGAACAAGCCGCACGGCTGTCGGCCGCCTGTGAAGAGCTTTTACAGACCACCGTCAGCACAGCGGCCGGCCCGTTCATCGAAGAGCTGCCGGCTATCCATCAATCTTATCTGGCTACAGATAAATTGACCGCATACCGTCTGTTTATGGGGCATGGCTGTTATCTGACGCCGGATAACATCCAGCCCTATTTGAATAACGACGCCTTATATCCTTATGATTTGGAAACCGGGCTGATCAAATCTATTCAAAATACCGATATCGACGCTATTAAAACGGCGATAAAATCGTTTATTGAAATTTTACAAGAAACTGCCTGCGATAATGTGCATCATTATGCCGCCCAGATGATATTCGCTATTTTACGCTGCGCCGACGCCGCCGGCACGGCCAGACCGCTCCCGGCAGATCTGGTCAATCAAATCCAGGTTACCGATACGGTCGGCGGCATGATCGAGCCGCTGGAGCAGCTGGCCATCGAGATCGGCAAAGGTATCCAGGACGCCCTCCATCTGCACGGCGAACAAAAACACCTGCTGGTGATCCAGCAGATCAAGGCTTATGTCGGCCGCCATTATCATGAAGCGAACCTGTCGATCGATACGGTAGCCGATGTTGTTCATTTGTCTCCGGAATATGTACGAAAACTATACAAACAAGTCGAATTGGTCTCCTTTTCCCATGACCTGACCCATCTGCGCCTGGAAACTGCCTGCCGTCTGCTTACGGAATCAGAACTGCCGGTGCAGCGGATCGGGGAACAGGTCGGGCTGACCAATCCGACTTACTTTTTTACCCTGTTTAAAAGGGCTTACGGCGTCACGCCCGCTGTCTATCGCGAGCAAGGCCGCTTTGCCAATCATTTATAGTCCGGTTACCGTCACCGCCACATTGCCGCGGACCGCTTTTGAATAGGGGCAAACCTGATGGGCCAGATCAGCGTACTTTTGATTTTCGGCTTGGGTAAATCCCTCGACCGCTGCTGTTATGTCGACAGCAATACTATATCCTTCAGCAGGATCCTTAAGCAGATGAACGGTTGCCGAAACCTGGGCGGGCTTGTTGATTCTATCTTTTCGCAGCACCGAGGCCAGCGCGCTGTTGAAGCAGGCGCTGTAGCCGGCCGCGAAAAGCTGTTCGGGATTGGTGGCCGTTGATTCCTTGCCGCCTAATTCCTTCGGCGGCGCGATATCGACGGCAAAAGGGCCGTTCGGGTCAACCGAGCGGCCGCCGTTCCTGCCGCCGGTATTGTTCATGGTTGTTGTATAAACTTTGTTCATGATAATCATCTCCCCTATTTTAATCGGCTCCTTCCGGCGCCGAACAACCGGGATCGCCGGCAATTTCATTCCGGCCGGGTTTCCGGCTTTCTTTCATTATCCGGGAAACAAGGCCGGATCGCGGTAACCACCGTTTCTTTAATTGAGGATTACTGCTTATTCTTGTGAAATCAATCTTACCCATGATAGAATGGGAACGTTTATATCATATCCTGCGATATGGGGTTATGGTGAAGGAGCGTGGATTGCCTTGAATATGCCGGTCAATATAGCTTTGAATGTATATTCACTGATCATTCTCTTCTTTATCTACGTCAACGGCAGGAAACACATCGATCATACCCAGATTCAGGACAAGCTCTATCTGGCGCTTTTGTGGATTACAGCGTTTCTTCTGGTTGTTGATTTGTTCAGCCGTTTTGACGGCCGGCCGGGAACATTCTATCCCTACGTCAATTTCTGGGGGAATCTGCTTATTTATATGTTAAGCCCCGTTCTGCCGGCTTTATGGTTTCTTTATGCCTATTATCAGATCTTTCGCGACATGGCCAGGGGGAAACGTGTCTGGTGGGTTCTGGCGGCCATTTGCGGCGTCAATGGCATTCTCTCGCTTCTGTCGCTCCGTTATGCATGGTTCTATACGATCGACAGCGGAAATATCTATCATCGCGGGCCGCTCTTTCTGCTTCCCGCCTTCTTAACCATCGGCATTATCGTTGCGGCTTTTGTTATGCTGCTTATGAATCGCAAACGCATCGAACCGCGATATTATTTTTCGCTGGTTTTTTTTGCAGTTCCGCCTTTCATCTGTGTGCTGCTGCAGATCTTCTTCTATGGGATTTCATTCATGTTGAACAGCGTTGTCATCTCTTTGCTAATCGTATTTTTCAATATTCAAAACCAGAATTTATACATCGATTATCTTACGGGAACCAACAACCGTAAAAAACTCGATTATTATATGAAAGCCAGAATAGCCGCCAGTACCGAGACGAAAACCTTTTCGGCGGTCCTGATGGATATCGACAATTTTAAGGAAATCAACGATACCTATGGTCATGATACCGGCGATAAGGCCTTAAATATATTTATCAACCTTTTATACAGCTGTCTTCGGTCCCATGATTTTATAGCCCGGTTTGGCGGCGACGAATTCTATCTGATTCTGGATAGCTCGACCAAGGATCAGTTGGAAAGGATTATTGAGCGTATCCAAAACCGTCTGGCCGAATTCAATGAAAAAGGTGAAACACCTTATCCGTTATCGGTAAGTATGGGTTATGCGGTGTATGATTATCATAGGCATTTGAAAGTGGAAGAATTTCAAAAAGAAGTGGATATGCTGATGTATCAAAATAAGCATATGCATAAGTGCGCGATAAAGTCTGAATAAGAATATAAGGTTGCCGGAGGCGTTACTTTGAATACTTGGCAGGAATTGTTAGGTCCGGTCCGTCAAATCGTACTGGAAGCCGGCCGTCTGATCATCGGACGGCAAGGCGATGAATTACAGATAACCGAGAAAAGCGCCGCTAATTATGTCACCGAAATGGATCTGGCCGTCCAGCAGTTGATCGTCGGGCGGCTGACGGCCTTAACGCCGGATTATGCCATCATTGCGGAAGAATCAAAAACGAATCCTTATGGGTCTGCCCGGCCGACCTGGATCCTGGACCCGGTCGACGGCACAACCAATCTGATGCGCAATTATCGTCATTCTGCGGTCTCTCTGGCTTTGCTGGCTGATAACCGGCTGCAGTTAGGTTTGGTTCTGAATCCATATGCCGCCGAATGCTTCAGCGCGGTTGCCGGTCAGGGCGCATGGCTGAATGACCGCCCGATATCGGTCAGCCGTCATGACCGGCTGCAGGACTGTCTGGTTGGTTTTGGCACGACGCCTTATGCGCGCGACAAAGCCCATTTCACCTTCGACCTGGCTGAACGTGTTTTCCTTCAATCCCTGGAGATCCGCCGTTCCGGATCGGCTGCTCTGGATATCGTTTATGTCGCCTGCGGAAGGTTGGACGGATTCTTTGAAATGCAGCTGCAGCCCTGGGATTATGCTGCCGGCGCTTTGATTCTCCAGGAAGCCGGCGGCCAGATCACCAACTGGAACGGCATTATGCCGGCTTTAAGCCATGCCGACAGCATCCTGGCGACAAATGGCCTGATCCACGGCGATATGCGGCGTTTGATTGCCAATCAGTCTTGAATACCCTATCATGGAATGCGGGGGTGGTTTTTATCCGCTCTTTTTTACCTTATTTCCGGTCCAGGAGTCCGGAAAAGCTATCGAAAACCAAATTGCTGTTTATTATCGACGGTGTCTTGATCAATGCCGCCCTGGTTTTAACATCCGGCGTTTTTCTCTCAGGCTATATGATCTATCTGGGCGGATCGGATTTTGTTGTCGGCCTTCTGAACAATTCGTTAAGCTGGGCTTCCATTGCCGCTTTATTTTCTTTCCTTATTTATGAACGAATGGAAAACCGGAAAACCTTTCTTCTGGTTATGCTTGTCTTGTCCCGTTCACTGGTTTGCGCAACCATTTTTGTACCTTTGATATTCGGCCTTAACCAGACTTCGCTTTATCTGGTTACAGCCATGGTGATTATCGGCAACGTCATCTGGGGTATCTACAGTATCGGCTCCAGCGTCTGGATGATGAGTTCTTTTACTCAGGAATCGCGCAACGCGTTTATCTTTCAACGGATGTTCTGGCTGAGAATTTCCTTTACCCTTTTCACCATTACCATGGGTTATGTTCTGGATTGGTTTGGCAAAGCCTACACCGGATTTGCTCTTGTCTTTTTAGTCAGCCTGGCCTTGTCGCTCGGCGACGCCGTTGTCCTGTCTAAAATCAGCGAGCCGGTCCATAAGATTGCCGCTAAAGCCCATTTTACCGCCGCGGCTTTTTTCGAGCCTCTGGCCTGCCGCAAATATCGTCTGTTTATGCTGTTTATCTTCTTATTCTATGCCAGCTTGACCCTGTCGTCTTCATTTACCCCGCTTTATCTGGTACGATATCTGCATTTTGATTACAAATTCATCTCGCTGATCAATGTCATTTCTTATCTTTTTATGATCGTCTGCACCAGGATCTGGAGCCGGTTCGAAAGCCGCATCGGCCTGGTGCGCGTGTTCAAGCTGACCGGTTTGTTTGCCATAATCGAGTTTCTCATCTACGGTTTTCTAACCAAAGACACCTACTATCTGCTATATTTTGCGCCGATTTTCGCCGGTATCGGCAACAGCGGCTTTAACGTCTTTGTCGTCAATTACCGGTACAGCCTGATGCCCGAAGAAAACAGAACGGTTTACGAAGGCTGGTACGGCGCCGCATACGGCCTGAGCATGCTCGTTGGGCCGGCCCTGGGCAGCGTCATCATGAGTCATCTTCCTGTCGTGGAAAACCAGATCTTCCAACATAGTATGTTCCAGCTGATGTACATTATTTCTTTTTTTCTGGCCGCCGGCACCTTGCTTTTAGCTTTTAATGATCATGAACCGGCAGCCGGTCAGACCAGCCAACCGGTTTTACGTAATCGAACCTGATGATTCATGCCGCAAAAATCTGATTGAACCCCTTCAGACTTTATAAAAATGCCCGATATGATAGATGAGCGAAGTTTTTACCGATCTGTCGAAAGGATCATCGATAAGTTTGCCGGAGGAATCATGATGTACGCACTCAAAAATTGTATGGAAGATATTGTCGCCAAAACAGCTGATGAATGTATTCCCGAATCAAGCCTGTGCTCTTGTGCTAAATGCCGCATGGATGTTATGGCTATAGCGCTGAACAATCTGCCGCCTACCTATGTTGTTACCCACAAAGGCGAGCTGCTCGCCTCCATTGACGCCACGGGCCTGCAAAATCAGGCCGATGTATTATCCGCCGTCATGAACGCTATCCATATTGTTAAAGAATATCCAAAACATGACGATACTATCAGTAAATCAGTTGAATAACTCTTTGCCCTATCGTCAATGAGGATGATTTGGTAAAAGTCAGGCGGCCTTATTCGTAATTTGGACAGCATGTGCGAAAAGAGTGTTGACATGAATATATATGTTGCCCGTCAGCCCATTTTCAGAAGAAACATGAGTGTATACGGATATGAGCTGTTTTATCGCCGGAGTGAAAACAATTTTTACGAAGGGACAAGCGACAGCCAGGCAACCGCCGAACTGATCAACAACGCTTTCCTTTCCTTCGGTCTAAAAGATTTAACCGGCGGTTCGCGCGCCTTTATCAATTTTTCTCAGGAATTTTTAGAAAAGGGCATCCCTTTTCTGCTGCCCAAAGATCAGATTGTTATCGAAATCGTCGAACGGGTTCAAGTAAACGAAACCATCTTAAAAGCCTGTAATCGCCTTAAAGAGAACGGATATTTATTAGCGCTGGATGATTTCATCTTTACAGAGAGCTCGATAGCCTTGCTGCCCTATGCCGATATCGTTAAAATCGAATTTTCTTCGCTGCCGTATGATTTACAGATCCGCATGATCAAGAAATTCGGCAAGAAAACGGCTTTTTTAGCTGAAAAACTTGAGACCCGGGATGATTTTCTTCTGGCTGCCGCCATGGGTTATCAGCTGTTCCAGGGCTATTTTTTCAGCAAGCCGATGATGAGCCGCGGCAGGGAAGTCGGCGCCTTAAATATCAATTTGATTCGCATCCTTGAAGAATTGAATCACGAAGTACCGGAGATCGATCAGATTTCCGGCATTATTGAAAAGGATCTGGGTCTCTCCTATAAACTTGTCAAGGCTTCCAATTCTGTCTATTTCGGCGGACGCTCGAAAATCAATTCCATCCAGCAAGCCGTTGTTCGTCTTGGCCTGCAGGAGATCACCAAATGGATCTATCTGTTTATGTTGAAAGAAGTTAAAAATCCGGATAATGCCGAGTTGATCAAAACCTCTTTGGTCAGGGGCAAATTAATGGAACTCTATTCATCTACGCTCAACATGAAGCGGCGCAGCTCCGAGTTTTTCATTACCGGACTTTTTTCCGCCATCGATTCTATTCTCGGCCGTGATATGGACGATATCGTCAACGAGCTGCCTCTGACATCCTATATCAAGGAGGCTCTTCTGGGTCAAGATAACGAATTACGGCAAATGCTGAATGTCATTATTAATTATGAAAAGGCCCAATGGACAAAAAACGATACTCCAGAACAAGAGCTCAACGAAGACTGGGACCAATATATGAACCTGTATCTGGACGCCTTGCGCTGGGAACGTGAATTTGGCTGACCGGCGGCGGGTCGGCATAAACCGGATTTAACCGGCTATTTGTTTTTAAAATGCGAAACAACGGCGCGGTTGGCTTCCCGGTCATCTTCCAGAACCGCCGTTTCCGGCAGCATCCGACGGATAACCGTCCGGAATCGGCCGCGTACTAAATCCACATGGCAGAGAACGCTGCCGCTGGTGGCAACGACCGGTTTTGTCAAAGCCAAACGGCTTTGACAGGTCAGAACCAGATCAGCCAGTTTCTCTCCGGCTTCGTTCAAGAGTTGGCAGGCCAGCGGATCTCCGCCGGAAGCCATATCCGCAACAATCGGCAGCAAGGCGGCAATAGCGGCTTTATCCTGCTGATAAACGAAATTGACCACGTCACGCAGGTCCCCGGCTTTCATGCCCTGCATCAGCTTTTCTGCCAGAAAACCCGGCGTTTCGCCGCGGTCTGCCGTTTGAAAAAGATCTCTGATCGCGGCTATGACTATCGCATAACCGCTGCCCTCATCGCCGATCAAATGCCCCCAGCCGCCGCAGCGAACCACCTGCGTTCCTTTCCGTCCCCAGGCGATCGATCCCGTTCCGGCGATAACGGCAATTCCGTCCCCGCCTTCAAACCGGGCTTCCAGAACCAGCTGGGCATCACTGATCACATCAATCGGGAACGGATAATGCTCTTTTAACACTTCGGCCAGCTGTACTTTCAGACAGCCGGTCTCCACGCCGGCAGCGCCGATCAGGGCTCCCCGGCAGCCGTTGCCCAGCTCGGCAAGGCCGGCGTCCATAGCCTGGCGAATACTGGCTACGGCCTGTGATAAGCCGGCGGCAGCCGGATTGCCCCGCCCCGCCCGCCACCGGCCGATTAACTGCCCGTCCGGCGTATAGGCAACGCTGCTGGTTCCGGTTCCTCCGGCATCAATACCGATTAAATAATCCATACGACTCACCTGTTATCCCACATGAAACTGCTTCAGCGCAGCTTTCGGCCTGATTGTCTGCCTTCTGTCAATATTGTACAACGCCCTCCGGCGATAAACCAGGGCACTGGCACTTCGCAGCTAATCCTGATATGATGAAATCGTTGTTGCCGTAATCCGACAGCCAAGGAGGCCAATGTATGTGCGATGAGCCTTTTACCCTGAATCAAGCCGCCTGGATATGGGCGGATACGCCTGTGCCTGATGATGGTCTTAACCGGTACGTTTGCTTCCGGCGCGAATTTACCTTGTCGCCGGATTGGACAGACGGAAAGGCCGATCTTTATATCGCCGCCGATTCTAACTATGCGGTTTGGTGCAACGGCGCCTTTGTCGACTGTGGTCAATTCAGCAATTTCCCGGATGATAAAACTTATGATACGTTGACTATAAGCCCCTGGCTGAACGCCGGGAAAAATGCCTTGTGTATTCTGGTTCATTATTGGGGTGAAAGTAATTTTTCTTATCTGCGCGGCGAACCCGGCCTGCTTTATGCCATGCAAATCGGCCGCCAGGTCATGGTCAGTGATGAAAAGACCCTTTGCCGGTTTTCGCGGGCATACCATCAGGGACCCATCTATCAAACGACTCCGCAGCTTGGATTTTCATATGCCTATGACGCCGCGGCCGAGGACCCATGGCTGCAGCCGGATTACACGGCCGGTCAGCCAGATTGGCAGCCGGCCCGGCCGATGAAAGAACCGGCGCGATTTTATCAGACACGGCTCAGACCGCGCCCCCTGCCAAAGCTGATTCTTGAAGATCCCGTCCATTCCCGTCTGATTGCCCAGGGCACTTTCATCCGCGACGCCGGCGGCGCTGCCACGCCCGCTGAGTCCGTGCAGCATGACCTCCTGGCAGCCTGCCTGCGTAAAGATCTTTTCACCGCCGCGTCCTATCCGCTCCCCGGAAGCGACGCTGATCTGCCGCCCGTCTTGTCAGACGCCGCATCCGGGCTGACTGTTAAACCGGAAATGATCCGAAAGGATCGGGGTATTTACTTTCTTTTCGACCTTGGCCGTGAAGAGGTGGGATTCCTGGATCTTGATCTGGATACGGATACCGGCACAATCATCGATATCGCCCACGGCGAACATCTGGATGACTTGCGCGTGCGGGCGACCGTCGGCGGCCGGCACTTTGCCGCCCGCTATGTCTGCCGCGGCGGCCGGCAGCATTTTTCCGCTTGTTTCCGGCGGATCGGCTGCCGCTATCTGGAATTGCACATTTTGCCGGCCGGCCGGCGCTTGATTCTCCATCAGGCCAGCGTGCGGCCGACCGTCTATCCGCTCGTGGAACGCGGCAGTTTTCAATGCAGCGACAGCCTGCATAACCGGATTTATGAAATCAGCCGGAGAACACTGCTTCTTTGCATGCACGAGCATTATGAGGACTGCCCCTGGCGCGAGCAGGCTTTATACGCCATGGATTCGCGCAATCAGGCGCTCTGCGGCTACTACAGCTTTGGCGAGTACGAATTCCCGGCTGTATCCTTTGCCTTACTCGGCGACAGTCTGCAGCCGGACGGCCTGCTGGAACTGATAGCCCCTTCTGCCTTCGAATTGACTATTCCCAGTTTCAGTTTAGCCTGGGTCATTGAAGTGTGGGAACATTACCTTTACAGCGGCCGGATTGATGTCATGCAGGCGCGGATGCCGGCTGTCAAAAAGGTTTTGACAACCCTGCTCTCCGCGATGAAGAACGGCTTGCTGCCGGCACTAAACGGCAAACGATATTGGAATTTTTATGAATGGTCCGACGGTTTGTCCGGTCAGGATGATCCTTTACTGCGCGGGCAGCCGGATCTGCTCCGTTATGACGCGCCGCTCAATCTCTTTTTCCTGCTGGCTATTCAGGCCGCGGCCAAGATGGCCCTGTCCCTGGCAGACAACATCTGGGCAGATGAACTTGCCCGGACAGCCGCCTCGCTCGCCGGTCAGATTCACCGGCAATTCTGGCAGGAAAACCGGCGCTGTTATCAAACTTACCGGTACTTTACAGCCGGTGCGGAACATCAGAAACAGCATTTTGCCGAATTGACGCAGGCTCTGGCGCTGTATGCCGGCGTTTGCCCGGCGGACCTGGCCGATGATTTGCGCCGGACCTTGGCTCTGGGGCACACTGACCTGGTACCTGTAACCCTAAGCCATTCGATTTATAAATACGAAGCGTTACTGGCGCAGCCGGACCGCTATGCCGGTCTGGTTTTCGATCACATTGCCCGTGACTGGGGTTATATGCTTTATCAGGGAGCAACCAGTTTCTGGGAAACCATCAAGGGAAGCAGCGATTTCGATCAAGCCGGCAGTTTATGCCACGGCTGGTCGGCGATCCCGGTTTATCTGTATCAGGCTTATGTCCTGGGTGTCAAGCCCTTGGAACCCGGTTTCCGGCTGACAGCGGTCAAGCCGCTGACAGCCTTGTTCCCGGCTTTTTCCGGTCAGGTGCCGACCCCGGCCGGCCCCATTTCCGTCAACTGGAACGCAGTCTCAGGAACGCCCGGACTCCAAGTCAAAGCGCCTGAAGGAATAACCCTTCAGGCGCCGGAACATGGATAAGCGGGAATATAATCATTCCTGCCGGTTTAGGCTTGCGCCCACAATTGCTCCAGATACTGTTTGGCGGCCGTAATATCTTTGGTCTGCTGCTCGCCGCTGATTTCCCGTTCGATTGTGATGTACCGGTCATAGCCGATTTCTTTCAGTTTGCGAATAAAAGCCGGATAATTCACCATACCCTGGCCGATCGCCGTTTCATGACCGAGTTGACGGCCATTATTCGGGCATACGCCGTCTTTGCCGTGTACATTGCGGACATAAGTTCCGAAAACCGACAAGGCGTCGATCGGGTTGCCCAAACCGTACATCATCAGATTGGCCGGATCAAGATTGATGCCGATATTATCCGTACCGATGTCTTCGATTGTCCTCAGCAGTGTCACCGGCGCTTCCTGCCCGGTCTCAAAGAGGAAATACTGGCCTCTCTGCTTCATCGTCAGCGCCAGATAGCGCAGCGCCTCTACCAGACCGGTATATTCCGCATCGAAAGGGTTGTTGGGGATAAACCCGACATGCGTTATGACGTCGGTTACACCGATCATTTCGGCGAATTCAGAACCCTTCATCAAGGTGTCCAGACGTTTGTGGCGATATGCTGCCGGAACCAGGCCGATCGTTCCCGGCCCATGAATCAGATTCCATTCACAGGGGCCTTCCCATCCGCACCAGAGAGCAGATATCTCAATGTCGCATTCAACGGCCAGTTTTTTCACAATAACAGCGCTCTCTGCCGTCATGCGATCCGGCTGCCAGCAGCACAATTGGCAGGAAGTAAATCCCATTTGGTGCAATTTACGTAAATCATGCTCCAGTTCATCCAAATTTAAACCGATAATCGTTCCCAGTTTCATCTTTCAGTCCAGCCTTTCGCTCAAGGTGTCGGTGTCCGGGCAGCAGAATATGCCGCTACAGCTATCATACCACAGATTACCAGCTGGTCCAGCCGCCATCGACCAGGAGATTATGCCCGGTTACATATTTGGCGGCATCCGAAGCCAGGAACAGGACCGGTCCTTTGATATCGTCCTCATCCGCGAACCGGCCCAAAGGGGTCAGCCGTTTATAATTGCAGACAAATTCATTGTGCTCGTCCCGGGTTAAATCCGGATTGAATCCGCCTGGGCTGATGCAATTGACCCGGATATTATCAGGACCATAACGATTAGCCATCCATTTGGTCAAACCGACCATGCCCCACTTCTCATAGGTATAATAAGTCGGGCTGGTCATGCCGGTTTCACCGTACACGGTAAAATTGGGTCCGACGACGCCTTGAATCGAAGCGATGTTGATGATCGATCCGGCTTGCTGACGCCGCATGACATGGATTGCTTCCCGGCAGATCAAAACCAGGCCGGTTGAATTTACTTTCTGAGATTTTTGCCATGCTTCGGCGGTCAATTCATCGAGATTCTGGGGCTCCGTCCGACAGACAGCATTATTAACCAAAATATCAAGCCGGCCGAACTTGTCCAGAACAGCATGAATCAAGGTCATGATGGATTGCTCATCGCCAAGATCCAGGGGCATACTGTCTGCCGCCAACCCTTTTTGAATCAATTCATCAGCCAGGCCGCGGCATTTGGAAACATCCCTGGCAGCGATGATAACGGTTGCTCCGGCTTCGGCTAAAGCTTCGGTTATCGATCGGCCATAAAGGCCATATCCGCCGCTGACCAGGGCGATTTTCCCCGATAAAGAAAACATATCCAACACAGATCTTTTATCCGTCATGCTCTTAACTCCGCTATACAAGTCTGCCAGGTCAGCCGATACTCAAACCAGATGAAATAATTTCATGGTATCAACTATTTTATCACATTGCTTTTGACTGGGCATAAAGCAATAATCCTGATGAAAATAGCCTTCATAACCCAATAAATTCATAGCGTAAGTGAAGGACGGCATAATCTCTTCTTCGGCAAAAACATCCCTCAAAGCGATGATTTGCTTAAGATACTTTGTTCCGCCGGTGATATCGCCCAGAGCAAAGGCTTGATATTGATCATGCGCCAATTGTCCCGTGCAGGCAAACATGCCGTCCAGATTGCGGCCAATACCTTTATTGCAGGCCAGATCAAAGGTATCCAAACCACTATATAAAACTTTAAAGCCGGCATTGAGCTCATGACGCATAACCATTTGATCCAATTCCAGCGCCAACGGCAGATCAGCTGTTTTAATACCGCCGATGTTCTTTTCGCCATGCAGTCCCTGAATGGTGGCCAGCGTTATTTTACTGCGCGAGGCGCTGGGCAGATCATAAAGGAAAACAGGTTTTGGCGAGCGTCTGGCAATTTCGCCATAATAACAAATCTGTTCCCGCTCCGATGCCGCATAATAATAAGGCGGTGTTGCCACAACGCCGTCAAAATCCAATCCGGTCAATGCGTCAATGCGATCGCAGGTCCGGCCGATCGTCGTATCCGTGACGCCGATGAAGACAGGGCAAGCCCCGCGGGCAGCGCTGATGGCTGTTTTGGCTACCTTGACATAATCACGGTCCCGGACAAAAACACCCAGGCCCATCGAGCCCATCACCAATAATCCGGCCGCCCCGAATTCTGTCTGGTCCTTGACCTGCTGCGCAAAGCTCTTTTGCAGGAAAAGGCCGTCCTTATCTTGAGAAGTTCCCAGCGCCGTGTAGAATCCGTTTTTAATTTCCATTTGTTTCTTTCACCTTCCGTTTATAGTCTGTAAATGTTGATTTTCAATTCACTTCCGTACACTTTCGCGAATAATAAAATCCGCATTAACACGCAATTTCCCGATCTTATTATCCAGATCGCCATTCAGAAATTCAAAGGCCATCTCGCCCATGCGAACCAGCGGTAAACTGAAAGTAGTCAAGGAAGGCTGATAATAACGGCCATATTCCGTATTATCAAAGCCAATAACCGAGACATCTTCCGGAATGCGCAGGCCTTTGTCCCGAATCGCCCGCATAGCGCCGATGGCATATAGATCTGAAGTAGCCAGAAGGGCGTCTGGTTTCGTCTTCGATAAAATGGAACTTGCCTGAATATATCCTGCTTCTATCATATTCATCTGACCGTCATAGGAAACACATACATGCCCTTCGCCGTCAAGGCCTGCTTCCTTCAGCGCCGACCGATAACCGTCTAAACGTTCTTCCAGGCCAAACGTCCGTGTCGGAGGGGTTATATACCAGATGTTTTTACAGCCTTTGCTGATCATATAGGTCGTTGCTTCATAAGTGCAATGGCGGTTGTTGATCAGGACTTGCGGATATTGATCCGCAAACCCATATACCTTATCAACGGACACAATCTTGCAGTTGGTTAATGTTTCAATCAATTCATCGTCCAGAACAGTTCCAATAAAAGCATATCCGGAAGTCTGCACACCCCTCAGGAAGCGTAATTCCGTTTTCTCAACCTCGTAATCATGTAATGTTTCCGAAATATGCAAAACAATACCTTGCTTTGTGCACCGCTCGCGCAGCCCGCGCACAATGCCAATATAATAAGGATTATTCAAATCAGGAATGACTGCCGCAAAGACATCCCGCTTCCCTTTGCGGAGAGAAGCAGCATATTCATTGGGGATATATTCCAGTTCATCGATCGCCGCCAGAACCTTCCGTCTGGTTTTAGCGGCAACCCTTGTGCTGCCGCTGACAACCAGAGATACCGTGGAAACGGACACTTCTGCTTTTAAGGCAACATCTTTGATGGTGACTTTGGAAAATCCGCTCATTACTATACCCTTCGCATCCTGTCTTCCCGGCAATACCTGTTTTATAAATTGGAAATAATATTCAAACGTTTTACATTTTAAGTTATATCTTAGGTTTTTTTATCGTTATTGTCAACTGGTTTTATCGTTATTTACAACCGATCGCAGCCGAATTAAACCGATAATTAAAACGTTTCGATTTATTCTTGACAATTCAAATTTAGTTAGCTATTATGAGGTTAATGGCCAAAGAGAATCATTATATGGACATCGATTCGATTGGAGAAAAATTGCGGCGTTTGGGACAACAGATCATCATTTTCGAGGTATAAAATTATGAATCAAACGGGTAGGATTGTTCTGGATCTTGCACCTAAAGACGGCAACCCCCGCAACAGCGAAGGGGCTTTTATTAATTTGAAAGACGGCCGCGTCTTGTTCATTTATTCACGTTTTAACGGTTCAGACGCAGCTGATAACGCCCCGGCCCATCTGGCCTGTATTGAATCGTCAGATAAAGGGGAAACCTGGTCGGAAGAAAAAGTCGTCATTACGGCTGAGCAAGACCACGCAGAAAACATTATGAGCGTATCGGCCGTGCAAATGCTTAATGGCGATATCGGCTTGCTGTATTTTATCCGGCGTGGTTTCGATGACGGCAAAGAATATCTGCGCCGGTCATCTGACGAAGGAAAAACCTGGACCAGTCCGGCGGCCTGTGTTCCGGCACGCGGCTACTATGTTACCAATAATGATCGGGTCGTGCGTCTGCGGGATGGACGACTCATTGTGCCAACCGGCTATCATCGCACGATTACCGGCAAAGGCAAGGATTCAGAAACTTGGGATGGCCGCAGCACAACTATTTTTTACTATTCCGATAATGATGGCCAAACCTGGCATGAATCCAATTTATGCACCCTTAATGCGCGCGAATCGCATTCCGGATTGCAAGAACCTGGTTTAATTGAGCTGAAAAACGGTTCCCTGTACGGATGGGCCAGAACCGACGTCGGCGTACAATATGAGATGTTTTCTCATGATCGCGGAGCCACGTGGACAGCGCCCCAGCCATCCCATTTCACGTCGCCGTGTTCTCCCCTGTCCATGAAGCGGGATCCGGAAACCGGCAATCTGATCGCTGTTTGGAATCCAATACCGGAGTACTTGACCAGACCAAAAACATCGGCAGTCTGGAATGGCGGCCGCACGCCTCTTGTATGCTCTGTGAGCTGCGATGACGGACAATCCTGGAAGGACCCCTTTATTTTAGAAGATGATCCGGCACGTGGATTTTGCTATATTGCCATGCATTTCATCGACGATCAACTCATGTTGGCTTATTGCGCCGGCGGCAATAGCGACGGCGGCTGCCTGAATCGTCTGCGGATCCGCAAATTGCCGGTTCCGCGATAACCGGACGCTATAAACCAGGTTTTTTTCAGTTGACTAAAATATCAGGGGGACCTATTATGGCTGTTTTAAAAATGGAACGGCATGCTGCAGATAACGTCTATCTGCATAAAGATTTTCATAAAGCTTTAAATCATGCTTTGATCTATCTGGAGCGTCGGTACGGTGAAGAAGCGGTACGCGCCTATCTGCATGATTTCAGCGCCGCTTATTATGCGCCGCTTGCGGCAGATCTGAAAAAGCGTGGTCTCGCGGCCTTACAGGAACACTTTCAACATTTATATGATCTGGAGGGCGGCGACGTGACAATCGAAATGCTGCCAAATCCCGAACGGCTGTCGATCACGGTCCGATCATGTCCGGCAGTCGCCCATATCCGGGCAGCCGGGGATTCTGTCTCGCCGCTTTTTCAGTTAACCAGTTCCGTGGTTAATGAAACCATCTGCACCGGCAGCGATTTCCAGGCAACTTTATCTGATTATGATCCGGATACAGGAGCTTGCGTCCAAACATTTTCAAGGAGGGAACCGTTATGATTTCCTGTACGGAATTTATACCTGCATATAGCGAATTTTTCGCTTTTCTGGACCGCCGCGGCGGCAGTTCAGAAGTTAAGGACTTTTGGTGTTATTTATCGGATCGTTTTCTTGGCAACCTGCACGACCTGGCTGCTGAAAAAGGACTGCGCGGCTGTTATGAATACTGGAGTCATACCTTGAATGAAGAAGCCGCTGATTTTACCATGACGCTTGATGAAGAAGAGGGTACCTTCATCATCGACATGCATAACTGCCCGTCAAAAGGCCGGCTGCTTCATTTGGATCAGATGAAACCTTATTATAATTATTGCGGCCATTGTGATTTGCTATACCGTCGAGTCCTGGAACCATTAGGATTTACCTATGACTATGATATGTCGCATATCGATCAGGCCAAATGTAGGGCAATAATCCGAAAAAAGTGAAGGCACGATTATGATCCTGCTTAAGGCGTTACCAGATCATTAATTTCAGTGCCGTTTATCAAATCGTAAGTGATTTTTGCGGATATTTCATTCAGAACGGCTATGATCTGCGGCAATTCCCATTCATTTCGCTGCACGGTTGTGATATAGATGCCGAGAGCCGCCACAACCTTCTTGGCATCCCGGACCGGCACGGCAATGGCTACTGTATTTGACGGCCGGGCTATTTCAATATATCCCTGCGTTTTTACCGTTTCCAGATAGCGGATGAATTCTTCATAACCGCCAAAACGTCTGGGCACACCATAAAAATCCAGCAATGAATCTTGTACATGGCGCGGCTGATGGCTGACCAGCATAAGGCCCGTTGACGAGTTCATGACGCCGGCGTTGGCTCTGGCCTGCATGATGACCTCGCCTTTGCTGTTGACTTCCAGAATAGAATGACGGACATTATCCCGCAAAACAGCAAGAGACAGATAAAGCGACCGCTCCAAAGCGACAGGCGTGATATATTTTTGAGCGGCGATCAGTAAATTCCGATTATACAGATCGCCATGCGTCAGGGTCGCCGCCATAATGCCTAAATGATAACCGCGAACAGGATCTTTCTGTAAATACCCGGCTTCGGTCATTGTTTTGACGATGCCTGCCACGGTCGACGGCTTTTCGTCGATCTTCTGCGCTATTTCCGATAATTTCACGGCATCATTACCGCTGGCTGAAACGATTTCCAGAATTTTCAGGCATTTTAAAATGACCTTGATCATGATTCCCGCTCCTGTTCATTACTCTGCTTTTC
Organism: Clostridiaceae bacterium; assembly: GCA_034927345.1. Classification (GTDB taxonomy): domain Bacteria; phylum Bacillota; class Clostridia; order Saccharofermentanales; family UBA5734; genus JAYFQE01. Next base: position 66,829 of record JAYFQE010000012.1, on the reverse strand, counting down.
ATCATATCATTTGACATTGTAGAACTCAATTGTCACCTGGTTTTAAATCAAGTCGCCGCGGCGGTTTTTCTTCCAGGATTCATGTGTTCGATACGGCTGCTGCATCGAGCCGATACCCCGCTTATCCAGTTCCGCCAGGCAAGCCCGGTTGCAGGCAGCTGCGTAGCGGTCCGGTTTGCCGCTTGGATGCAATCGATTAGCCATACCGCCGTTCGGACACTTTTTACACAACTCAAAATCAATATCCGCCATAGTGAATGACCGACCGCAGATCGTCCGCTCGATTATCTTGTCGGCATGAACGGCTTTCAACGGACAAGCTTCGGCGCAGGCACCGCAATGATCGCACAACGCCGGGGCAACCAGGGGATCGGATTCAAGCTCGGCATCTGTGATGATCATTTGGAATCGTTGGCGATGGCCCAGAGACACGGTCAGAATCTCCTGATTCAAGCCCAGTTCGCCAAGACCGCAGGCGACAGCCGCATAATCGAAATCCGGCGTAACATTCGGAGCCGGCCTTCCTTCGGCGACCGGTACGCCCATCGCGGTTGTCGATAGCGGATTGGGGAAAATCGGACAGGCTTCCCAGCCGGCATCTTCAATAAACCGGACCAGATCATAAGTCGATTGGGCAACAAACTGATTGTCCAGCCAACTATAACCAAAATTGCTGTAAGCGGTTGTGTCGGTCCCTTCCTCGATACCCCGGAGAGCTCCGCGCGGAATCATCTGGCCAACTAAAATTACCGTGTGTCCGTCGGGAAAAATACTGAACGGATCATATTGCGGATCCAAACCCGTAAAACGGTCTTTGGCTGCAAAACCAATCAGGTCAATTTGTAAAGCTTCAGCTTTTGCTTTAATGGCGCATTTGAATTCGTCCATGTCAAACCTCCCAGGCCGATTGCCTTAATATTCATTCTTGCGTATTGACGGGTCACGTTTATCCAGATATTCCTCACGCCAGGGATTGATCCGGCCTGTTTTTACCTTCTTCTCGCATGGCAGGATCCAGATCGGTCGTTTATAAAGCGGATTATGAAACAGGTTTTTGATTGCCTTGCGCTTTTCCAGCGAATCCATGCAACTGCAGATGCAGCCGCGGGCGCCGCAAATAGCAAAATAACCGACGTGGCTGAGCACATAATGATAATAATGCATGATCGAATTATCCGGCTGGTCATAAACACAACCCCATTTGCCCAGGGCCATGGTATAAGTCAGACGGTATGCTTCTTCTTCTGTCATGTTTGCTGTTTGAACATCCAGTTCAAAATTCGGCAGATCCTTTTTCAGGAATGGCGAGATGCGGTTGTTCAAGCCGTGATGGGTCAAAGTACAGCGGCCCATGTCGACATCGCCCCAATAGATATCTTCATCGCCGACATGGATATGCAAATATTTGTCTTTGTCTTTAACCGGTGGAATGGCATTGCCGGGGCAGTCCCTGACGCAGCGGCCGCAGCGATTGCACAGAGTGCCCGGTTTGATGATCGGATCCGGTTCCAGCTCGGCGTCGGTCATGATCATGCCCAAACGAACGCGCGGGCCAAACTCGCGGGTCATAAACACTTTTGAGTGTCCCATTTCACCCAGTCCGGCGCCGACGCCCATAATGCGAACGCTCATCGCTACATTCGGCAGCCTGCCGGGAACAACCGGTTCACCTTCGCCCATGCGTTCGCAAACCGCGGGATAATGTGGAATGGCTTCCCAGCCCATATCTTCGATAAAACAAGCCATTGCGTATGTTTTTTGTGGCCGAAACAGAGTATTCAGCCGGTTGTAAGAATAAAAAGTATAATTATGCCAGTGTGTTCCTTCGATGATGCCGCGATAAGTTCCTCGCGGAATACGCATGGCCAGCATGACGATCGATTTACATTCAGGAAAATAATTTTTGGGATTCATCAGCGGCGGCGCATCTTTATATCGATCAATACTGCCGATGCCGATGCAATCAATCCCCAGTTCTTTGGCTTTATCCTTGATCATTTGCGATGTCAGTTTCATTTTTGACCTCCTTCCGCGATATCGACAGCCTCGCCGAATTCATTCTTCCCCCAGGCCTGCCGCTTGCGAAATCCTGTTTCAAACGTCTGATCCAGAATGCGGGCTTTATCGAGCTCGTCGACACAAGTTCGGACGCAAAGCGCGGCCAAACGATCGGTTTGTTCTTTCCCTTCGGCTCCGTTCTTGCAGATTCCGCATAAATCCAGGTTACACGGCGCGATCTGCATGGTTTTACCGCAAATGACGATATCAGAGGTTTTCTCCCGGTCATACGCATGAAGCGGACATATAGCCAGGCATCGGCCGCACCGGGTGCAAACCTTCCGGTCCAGCAATGGATCGGACGTCATTTTGGCATCGGTAATAATCATCGCAAAGCGTTGGCGCGGCCCGAAGCGGGGAGTCAATAGCTCGCCGCTCAATCCAATTTCGCCCAGGCCGCAGGCAACGGCCGCGTATTTGAAATCCGGTGTCACCGGTTCTGCAACTCCGGATACAGCTTGCCGGCTTCCCGGCACGACCGGCATCGCCTCCCAGCCGGCACGTTCAATGAATTGTACCAGCCCGTAAGTCGACTGGGCTACAAATTCATCTGCCAGCCAACTCTTGCCGAACATGCCATAATCGCCCAGATTGATGCCTTCTTCTACACCCCTCAGCGTACCTCTGGTAATGCGGCGTCCGATCATGATCAATGTTTCGCCTTTCGGAAACAAACTGAAGGGATTTTTCTGCGGATTAAGCGTTTCGAATCGATCCCGGGCGGCAAACCCGACTAAATCGACCAGCCCCTGCCGGGCAGCCAGTTTGATATCTTGTTTGAACTTTTCCATAAGATCTCCTTTCAAAGGGTGGTTATGATTTGACGAATGGCTGGATTGTTGTTTGTATCATCCTTGACGCAGAATCGAAGTGGAAGTTGTAAATGCGATTATATATTCGTTAATAATGAATATATAAATCAATTGTTTTTCTATATCAAACAGGTACATCATAGAACAGATTTTTTCAGACGTCAACAGATTTCTGCAAAAATGTCAGAGCATATCAAAAACCGCATCCTGCAGGTTCTCTGCGGGATGCGGCAAATTCAGTTTAAGGATAATAAACAAGAAAAATGTTTTGATTTTACCAGAAGGACCGCTGCAGCATTTCCCACAGCGACCCTTCCATGATTTACAAGCTTACAATATGAACCGTTGCGATCCGATCCGCACCGCCGATTGCTAGTGTATCTTCTTGGAAGTTGAGCACAATACTGGATAAAATATTAGAGGCTGTCGTACCATAATAACCATGGGTATTATAATTAATGATACCTAATTGATTTAAACCCTTTTGGTCATCGTAGGTAAAAACATATCCCAGATCTTCGTCATCGCCGGCAACACCCCATAATTTATCCTTCGCTTTGTTAGTACACAAACAGCGCACCGGACCATACGCCGCGGCATTGCCCAGCGAATAGACGGAATTATCCGGATTGACGATAGCCATCAGGGCATCCAGCGTCCCGACAATTCGGCGGTCTTGGTTCCAGTCCGCAACGGCTGAAGCAACAGCTCGGTATCGCCGGCCGGTTGCCTCCGGTAAACGAATCGACGCGTCAAACGTAAACCGGTCAGGTAGAATATGCGATTCCAGCCACTTTTTATAAATTGGGTCAACTGCGTTAAAATCCAGCCGTTCAATTATCTGGCGGTCCTGTATTTTGAAAATAAATCTCGCCTGATCAAAAATACCGGATTTTCCGCAAACAACATGAAGCAACCCAGTTTCGTCATAACACATACCGATAACGGCTGATTCTTCGATCTCAGTATGTGGAACGCTTCTCCAAATGCGCACAGGGAAGCAATTTTTTATGGGAAATGCCTGGAAAGGATTATTCGCCGTAACTTCTTCCCCGGCTTTATTCCGGATCCGTTCATCGCGCAGGCTGATTTCAGCAGGTGTCATATCGACAGGCTTTAAAAAATCATCGACAGGTAATGGACCCGGTTCGTACATATGAGAACGGAATTCCGCCAAGTCAATCGCGACGATGCTCGGCCCATCTTCAGCAAAACCCCTGCCGGCATCAACACTATACAGGATATCCCGCTCTTGATCGATTTCCATCTCTGTCGTTAACCGCTGAATCCAGTTCGGCGTACCGAGAACGCCCATCAATTCAGGCTCCTTGCCGTTTTCAACATCCCACCGCATGAGATAATTGGGCAGATTGTAGCGGATATTTTCCGTATTTTGCACATTCCACAGATAGTATTGATACCAAATCACGCCATATTTATCGATGGCAAAAGTATCGCAGTGATGGTCTGTGAATTCGTTCGGATAAGCCATCAAGCCATCTTTAGGAACTAAGCTGCCAACGGTTGAAAACTTTTGAGTTGTAAAATCAAATTTCAACAGACTGTCGGCGCAAAGATTTGCCAGGTAAATAAACTGGCCAGATGAATGATTGCGCCCGCATACCAGGTATTTATACCAGGTGTTGTTAACATAATGCCCGGGGCCAGGCAGATCTGGAACCGTATAGTTCAAGTCTTCAAGTTTGTTCATTTCCGTATTGATACGCCAATAGAATCCGGTCTTTGTGCAGCCGTAAATATTGCCGTCGGCGCCTAACACCAGACGGTAACAATACAACTCGGCGGCTTTGCCAAGATCCTTGACGCGCTTTTGATCAAGATCGTATGCATAGACATGGCCGCGCATAAAACCAATCATATAAAGCCGATTGTGTTTAGGATCATATTTGGCTCCGTAAATTGATTCATGCGGAACAGGAATCCCCCAGTTTTCTGATTTGCCGGTCTTTGGATCATAGACGAGGATATGTGATCCGGGGAATCCTTCCCATACGTGATTATGATATCCCATCGGCATCCATTCAGGATGATTTTTGGCTTTATCGGTTGAATGTGTTGTCGCAATGACTCTTCCATCCGGTAGGAAATTGATTGAGGTATGTAATTTGCTGGCGGGAAGATTCCGCTCATTCGGTAGAATAAGGTCTCCGGCATGAAAACAATCAACGATCTTGTTTTGCTCATATTCATAACGAACCAGTTTGGCATGGTCGCATTTTCCGGCTTCTGATGACAATGAAAAATACATGGTGCCGTCCGGCGACAAGGCGCCGTCCCAACACGTATTGAAATTTTCATTACCTTCGGCCTGTGGTCTGGCTTGACGGACGCCGGCTTGATTAATCAGTCTATAATAATGATCTGTGAATCGTTCGACAAGATAATTGGGCATAGGTTATCCTCCCCCGAACAACGCGGCTGGATGCTGCGGTAAAATGATTATCATTTTGCCGCAGCATCACCTTTCATTTTCTGTACTCAGGTTGTGTTTGCTTATTGCACCGGCCGGCCAACTAATTTTCTCCAGTCGGTCAATTGCTTCTGGGCTTCAGCAACAATTTTCTCAGCGCCATTCGATTTAAGTTTCGCAACAAATTCAGCTACGGATGAATCAACATCTTCTGCCAGGCCGTCCATTAATACAGTATTGTACTCATCATAAACACTGCGGCAGGCGGCGATTTCATTGATTACAGGCGTCTCGTCGAAGATAAAGCCAAGATTGCCTTTTTGATTGGAATTTTTCGTCATTTCAACAATCTTCTTAACAAGCTGCAGATCTTCGGTATCAGGTAGCATGATCGGCTCCAGGCTGCCGAATGTTGTACCATACCAGTAATAATATCCGCGGCTCTTCGGATCGGCATTAGCTGTTCCGTCAAAGGAAATCTGGTTGTTGCCGATATCCTTCCAATGAACGTCCTTAATACCGAAACGGAGCATAGTAGCAACCAGTTTATCTTGATTGACGTACTCGATAACCTGCATAGCCCTTTCCGGATATTCACATTTAGCGGAAATGGCATTGAGTTGAGCGCGGACATAATTATTATACATGTAGGCTTCTTTTGGCAGGGTCACGACATTATTGGGATTGTTAGTTTTATAGTCAGTGACCATACCTTGCGAGCCTTCCATTAAATACTTGATCGGCAATTGTTTATCTTTATCAAAATTCTTGGGATCATAAGGAAATATCTTGTCATCAACCATTTTTTTGATTGTTTGAGCGTACTTTAAATATTCCGGCGTGTCAAAGACATTAAAGACGGTTTCGCCATCACCTTTGCCGGCAAAACTAGTCGTCCCCTCGATATTGGCGCCAACCAGAAAATTGATCGGCTCATAAGGATAATATAGGGTTATTTGCTGATTGCCGCCCGGAATAATCGGATAATCTTTCTGATCAGGATACATTGCATCACGGGCTTCTTTGCCTTTATAAAGAAAATCCAATAAATCAAACATAGTCTGCCATTGACCAGACTTGGGAGGGGTCAAACCTAATTCTTGTGTCAACACGGAATCATATTGCATAGAATAGCAATCCGCCAGGTCCTTCATCGGTACGATACCATAAATATGTCCGTCTACCGTAACAGCGTCCCAGGCTGCCTTAGGAATATTTGCATATGTTTTTGGCGCATATTGCGGCAGCAAATCATCCAAAGCCAGGAAATTGCCTTGGCGTACGTTATTTAAAAACGGAACCAAGGAATCGCTTGTAAACAAAATATCCATTTTTTGTCCGGCATTGACCATGGTCGAAACCTTTTTGTCATAATCACCATATTCATAATAATGGATCTGGAGATCGACATTCAACTTTTCCTGCATGATTTTGCTGACTTCAGCATAAACGGCGTCAGCATCTTTTTTATCACCCCAGGTTGCCATATACCAATCAAGGGTGATCCGTTTACTGTTGTCGACAGCGCCGGTTGTCGTATTTGCCGTAGCAGATTCTGACGATGACGATCCCGTTGCTCCTGTAGTGCCTGTGGTTGAAGCAGAATTAGCGCAACCTGCGGTCAGCGCCAGAATGAGTACCAGAATAATGACCATACTTGTTACTCTTTTAAGCATTTTCTTTCCTCCTGTTAAATTTTTATATCTCATAAATTGCTGGCCATGCAACCTATATTGAACGAATCGGATTCGCTGTAAATGCTCGAAACTTATTCTTTAACGCTGCCTATTGTTAATCCTGAAATAAAATAGCGCTGAAAGAATGGGTATGCAAAAAGTATCGGAACGACTGAGACAATGGCAATCGCCATACGCATGCTATCGGAAGGTAAACTTTTTAATGCCGCCTGAAGCTGTGTCGACATGCCTCCGCCGACATTGGCTGCGTTGTTTTTTATAAAATCTACATTTTGCTGTATCCGCGTAAGCATGGTCTGCAGGGGAACGAGATCGGGATTATCGATATAGAGCATACCGGTAAACCATTCGTTCCATCGCGATACAACATTAAATAAACCAACAGTGGCTAAACCGGGCTTGAATAGAGGAACAACAATTTGAAAGAATATCCGCAGATCGTTAGCGCCATCTATTTTAGCTGCTTCAAATATCGTTTCTGGTATTGTTGTTCGAATGAATGTCCGTAATATAATTATATTATAAGCAGAAACCAAGCTCGGCAGAACAAATATGAGGAAATTGTCGTATAGATGCAGATAATTGACATTCACAATATATGAGGGAACCAGTCCGCCGGAAAAAAGCATCGTAAAAAATGTGAAAAACATGAGGAATTTTCGAGGTTTGAAGCTTCTTTGCGCCAAGACATAGGCAAACATCGACATAACAAACAGACTGGCAATCGTGCCGGTCGCAGTTGCCAACAAGGTGACGCGGTATGACAGAAGAACCTGCCGTCCTGTCTTCATCAAATATCGATAAGCTTCGTAACTCCACTCAGTCGGGAAAAAGCTATATCCTATTTCCGCAATGCTGCGGCTGGACGAAAATGAAATAATGACAACCAGGATCAACGGCAGCAGGGTCATGATCGCTAATATCAATAAAACCGCGGATAAGATGATATTACTGGCAGGCGATAGACGATTGAAGCGATTACCGGTGGTTTGCATGAAAAAGATGCCTCCCCAACAACATAGAGTATCAATAATAAATTCATTCTGATGAAAACAGGATCTTAAAACATGGCGTTATCCGGTTCGATCCTGGCAACGATTTTGTTGGCCACCAGAACTAAGATCAGGCATACAATCGACTGGTACAATCCGGCCGCCGTAGCCATGCCATTATTATTCAGGGTTGTCATAGCCCGATAAATATAGGTGTCAATCACATCGGTAACCGCATACAAAGGGCCGGAATTCTGCGGCACAAGATAGAACAAGCCGAAATCGCCGCGGAAAATACTGCCGATACTCATAATTAATAAGATGCTGATCATGGGTTTCAGATGCGGTATTGTAATATATTTGACCTGCTGAGGCTTTGACGCGCCGTCCAGCATTGCGGCTTCATAGTATTCATTGGATATACCTGCAATGGAGGCCAGATAGACCACCGCCGAATAGCCGACGCCTTTCCATACATTGACCAGGATGAGAATATAAGGCCACGGTTCTTTCACCATATACCAATTTCTGGTTTCCATACCGAAATTTTTCATAATAATATTTAAAAATCCACTTCTGGCGCTAAGGACTGAGAAGACGATAATAGCAACAATGGCCATCGAAAGAAAATATGGCATGATATAAATCGTCTGAAGAACTTTTGCTAGAAAACGATTATTAATTTGACTAATGACGATCGCGAGAGCGACGGCAAAAACCAAATTCAAAACAATAAAAATCGTGTTATAGAGAACCGTATTTCGTGTAATTCTCCAGGCGTCGGTTGTTGCAAATAAAAATTCAAAATTTTTAAGTGCAACAAACGGACTGCCTTGTATACCTTTTTGCGGCGAATAATCTTGAAAAGCCATAATCAGGCCAAACATCGGTAAATAAGAAAATATAACTAAAGCAGCGACGGCTGGCGCCGACATAAAATATAGATAGCGATTTGACAGCCATTCTTTTTTTATATTTCTTTTTAATTTATTGCCGGTTTTTAGATGATTATGTACAATATTAGTCATAAACTACCGTTTTCCCCTGTTCTTGATCGTATTCCTCTATCGATATTTATGCTATTTAGCAGTAATTCTTGCTGTTTATATCTTATCAAGATAACCGGGAAGGTAAAAGCGTAATAACTATAGAATAGTCGTAATAATTTGAACAAAATGTCCTATAACATCACCTTCCAACAGTCTTTCTCCATGCATTAAGCTGATTCTGTACCTCAGTAACAATTCTCTCCGAACCGTTGGTTTTCAATTTCTCGACAAATTCCGCATATATCGCCTCAACATTTTCTGCCATTCCACTTTGAATAACCGGTTCATATTCTTCAACAACGCTGCGACAAGCTGCCAGTTCATTAACAACGGCTGTTTCGTTAAAAATGAATCCAAGATTCGATTTCTGGTTGGAATGTTCTGTCATATCGATAATTTTTTTCACTAGAAACGGGTCTTCCGATATGGGTAACATAATATTAGCCATGCTGCCAAAGGTTGTACCATACCAAAAGTAATACCTGCGGTTCAAGGCATCTTGATTGGCAGTCCCTTCAAAAGTAATTTGATTCGTACCAGTTTCCCGCCAATGAACATCCTTAATGCCAAAGCGAAGCATGGTACTGACAAGCTTATCTTGATTAACATATTCAATCGCCTGCATGGCACGATCAGGATATTTGCAGTATGTTGTGATAGCCGTTATTTGCATTCGTACATAATTACTGTACATAAACGATTGCTTTGGCAAGGTTACAACATAATTTGGATTTTCAGTTTTATCATCGGTTACCATCCCTTGAGTTCCGATCAAGATGTATTTAATATTAAGTCGTTTTTCTCTGTCGAAATTTTTCCAATCATAAGGATAGATGCCATCTACGACCATTTTCCTCAAGGTTTGTGCGTATTTTAAATATTCGGGTGTGTCAAAAACATTAAAGACCAACTCACCATGACCCTTACCGGAAAAACTCTCCGAACCTTCGATATTAGCGCCTACCAGAAAATTTATCGGTTCATAAGGGAAATAGAGTGTCAGCGTTTGGTTGCCTCCGCGTATAGCAGGATACTGGGCCTGCTCCGGATAACGAGCGTCCCGCGCCGCCTTACCTTTATACAGAAAATCTAGAAGATCAAACATTGTCTGCCATTCCCCTGACTTGGGTGGTATCAAACCTAATTCATCAATCAATTGCTTATCATAATTCATCGAATAGCAATCGGCCAAGTCTTTTAGAGGAATAACGCCGTAAATATGACCGCCGCTCGTTACGGCCTGCCAGGCGGCGTCGGGGATTCCCGCCCACGTTTTCGGCGCATATTGCGGCAGCAGTTCTTCTAAAGCCAGAAAATTGCCGTTCCGTACATTATTCAGAAACGGGACGATTGAATCGCTGCAAAACAGAATGTCCATTTTTTGCCCGGCATTGAGCATAGTCGAAATTTTATTATTATATTCATAATACGAACTGGCATGGATTTTTAGGTCAATGTTTAAATTTTGCTTCATGATTTCATTGACTTTATTGTAAACAAGTTCACTGTCTTCCGTGTCGCCCCAGATCGCAACATACCAATCCAGCGACACAAGGTCATCTTTTTTATTGGTTTCAATGTTGGTAACAGAATTTGTCTCAGGTACATAGTGGTTCAGCCCGTCACACGACAAGGGCTGCATACTGAAGATAAGGGCAATGAACAATATTATGTATCTCTTGGCCATCTTAATCCTCCCGGGAACCCAGATACATGAATAAAGCCTGTTATCTCGTGTGATTATTATCATAATAGAGAGCCAATTGTTGTCAATATTATAACAGATTGCACAAATCAACCGGATAGTAAAAAGTATAGATTTATAGTCATATTATCAGCTGCTTAACTTTTTAATTCGAAGAACAGCCTGAAGACCTTCTGCAGTGTTTTTATAGAGCAGGCCAAACTCCGATCCAAAATACATTTTTATACGGTCATTGACATTTCGGATTCCAATGCCGGATCCCTGGCTTGTGAATACGTCTTCATGTTCTAAATAACGATTAAGCAAGCCGGAATCAGCATTTTTCCCGGTATCGGAAACGATAATTTCCACCTGTTCACCCTTTTCGTATACCGCAACGCCAATCACATTATCCCCGGAATCGGGCTGGGCGTAATTGATTGCATTCTCAACAAGCGGCTGGATAGACATTTTAGGCAACTCGACCTTGAGCAAATTCGCTGGAATTTGGATATGGAAGCTATATTTGCCTTGGTAGCGAATGTTCTGTATAGACCAATATTCCTTGAGATAATTGATTTCAGCATCCAATGAAACCATGGCATCTGGGTCTTTCACGCTGTAGCGGATGATCGATACCAGGGCAGTAACCATTGTAGAAATATTCTTCTGTTTCTCACACATGGCAATCCAATTAATGGTATCTAGCGTATTATAAATGAAATGAGGATTGATCTGTGCCTGAAGCGCTCTGAGTTCTGCTTTTTTTTGCAATTCGGCTTTTACCTTGACATTATTGACGAGATTCTGTATCCGCGTAATCATTATATTATAACTGGTATATAATTCGGCTATTTCATCTTTATATTTATAATTCGTTGTTACAACAGCGATTTCCTCTTCGGTTTTTACATGGCTCATAACGGACGACAAGCGTTGAATCGGTTTGGCAAAAAACCTGGAGAGGATCGCTGCCGCAAATAAAACAAGAACGGAGAAAGCGATGACAATAATGACAATTTGTGAAGTCAGATGATTGACCTGGCCGGTAATATCTGCGAGCGGAACGACCGATGCCAGTTCCCATTGGCCGGCAATACCCGATCGGATACCCAGGCAGGATTGTCCGCCTATATTCGTCGAATGAAAATTACTATCCTGTTCAAGTTCCATAATCGGCTGATACTTATCCGGGACAACACCATTGGCAATAGTTTCTGAACCGGTGGCCGCAATAATCATGTTGTTCTTGATCAACATGATTTCCGTATGATCTGTTGTCCTTGCCGTATTCATGATCGTTTCCATATCATGTTTTCGTAAAGCCATGACGATAGTTCCGGCAATATTATTATGCGATGCTTCGCCGACATTACTGTTGCGCAGTAGTTTGGCAAACAACAGATAATCATCCAGATTATCATCGGTAAAACTATAGACCTGAGAATTATAAGATACCGTGTCCAAATACCATGGACAGTCTTTAACTGCTGTTGAGCTGCAAATGTTCGTTTTCTCGCCCGTTCGATAAAATGCTGTATCCAGGCCATACGACGGTAGATATCGCGCGACGTCGAACGAATCGTCAATATAAAGCGTCGTTTTATAATCAATGGATGACGACGTTATCGAATAACTTGTATAAACGCCGACACTATCCTTCAATTTACCAGCGACTCCGATTGTATCGACATCATTCTGCGGATCGCTGTTGAGAATGCTGGCAAAATACCGGTCGCCAGTCAAATACAAGGTAATGCGATCCAATTCGTTAATGACCTGCTCAATGGAAGATGCGCTTTGAATCAGCAATCTCTGCTGTTCTTCCTGTGATCTTTCCAGAAGGATATTCTTGAGATATTGAGAGATGTATGTTATCGATATAAGAAGAATCGCCATATAGACCACTGTTATCGTTATGAATAATTTATTCCGGATTGAAAGTCTCATTCCTTTACCCGCTTTCCGGATTGCCATCATTTCTTATGTCGGCATCTCATCTTGATGATTCGGTTGATCGAAAAGAAACATCCTGTATTCTTTGGGCGACATCCCTTTCATTTTCCGGAATAGCTTGGCGAAATAATTCGGATCGGTTATGCCTACCAGTCGGCCAATTTCATGAACGCGGCAAGATGAGTCCTGCAATAGGGCGCAAGCTTTACCAATACGGATTTCACTGATATAGGCGTTCAGGCTAATCCCTTCGTGTTCTTTGAAAACAGTGCCTAAATATGGCGAAACTAAATGAAAATATTCCGCAATTAAACCGATACTTAAATTATCGTCGTTATAATGTTTGCCGACATAATCCTTTATATTGTTGATCAAAATCTGGTTATTGGACATATTGGGTTTTTCCCGGTGCAAAGCACTGCAGAATTTTTCATAGACATACTGATAAGTTTGACTTGCCGATTGATTTGATAAAATGACTTTTACTTCATTTTCCTTTTCATCATTGAGCATCTGCTGGCTGTAGCCCATGCTTTTTAGTGTTTTTGACAAGGTGTCAACAAGAAAAAGACAAAAATACCTGCTGTGATTGCCTTCTCTAAGCCCAAGCTCAGGAAATACGTCATGAAAAAGGTTATCCAGCCGGTTTTGATCATGGCTTTTTATTATATCGTCAATTTCATTGATTAAATCCGGACGACTATATAAATTGTGGTAAAAATGTTGTTCCTGACGAATCTGAACACAGATAACCGATATTTTTTCTTTAAGTTCTTGCAAAGTCGCATCAGTCAGTGGTTTCAGAATGTACTCGCTGACACGGTAGCGTAAAGCTGAACGAGCGTATTCAAAATCATCATATGCGCTCAACATAATAATATAAGAATGGTAATCCTGCTCCCGAACCAGGCGGCAAAATTCTATCCCATCCATAACCGGCATCAGTACATCCGTAAGAATCAAATCCGGACATTCGTCCTTGACTTGTTTTAGTGCGGATAAACCGTTATCGGCTTCGAGGACTCTGTCAAACCCCAGGTCCGACCAGGGGATCATGCTGGTTAAACCCTTTCGCACAAAGTGATCATCATCGACAATCAAAGCTTTCACAAAATTCTTCCTTTAATAAATGCAACAGCTGAAATCTGGTACATTAATCCACATCCTTACATCACCGCAGTTAAATCGACCTAATCATAGGCGAATGACATAGGGCTGTCAAGAGATTGCTCAGCCGATACTCTTTATACAGGAATAGGTTAGTCTTTCCGTTTTCTGCCGGTTGATAAAACCAGCCCCATTAAAACAAACAACAGAAGCGGCATTAACAGCATAGCCCGGGTCATGCCGGTCGAATTAGCCAGTTGGCCCAGGGCAAAGGGTACGGCCATACCGCCGACCGCGCCTAAAGACATCATGGCGCCCATAGCCGAATTTGTCGCGTCCGTACCCCGATCCGAGGCTGTCATCATCAGAACCGGCCAAACCGGCGCGAAGCCGAAGCCGACCAGGAAAAGACAGATCAGAACCCAACCGGATTGCTGCAGCAGCAGGAATGAACACATAAACAGGCAGGCAGCGGCCAGGCCGATGATGAGCCAACGTTTGAACGATTGCTTCAGCATGCTGAAAAGCCAACGTCCGCAAGCCATTCCCAGCCAATAAACGGACAGGAATATCAAACCTGGCACCTGTGTCGTCAAGGCTTCTTTTATATAACTGGTCACCCAGAAAGCCGTGCCTTCTTCAACGCCGACATAAAGAAAAATCGCTATGAGAAGAATAATAAAGGTCCGGTCCCGCAGCAAACGCTTCAATTGCAAGCCTTTGATCGGAGCGGTCCGGTATGCCGGCAGGCTCAAGCGGCCGGCAACGATCAGGCAAACTAAGAAGAGGATCAAAATCAAGCTGTAATTGATCCGCCAGCCCCAGCCGGCCAGCTTCAATCCGAAAACGACAAAGGGGCCGCCGACAGCGCCCAGGCAAAAATACATTTGCGATAAATTCATGACCGAGTTAACGCGGTCCGGATTGGCCAGGGTCAGCAAACCGGAAAGCATGCCTTCAATAACAGAAAAACCACCGCCGACCAGTAATGTGCCGATTAAGAAAAGGACAGGAACCCGGCCGGCAATAATAAACACAAGACCTGCAATCAAGGTCATAAAAGCCAAACGTAAAATGGGTTTGGTGCCAAAACGGTCTCCGGCTTCGCCCAGAATCAGCGGTAATAAAAATGAACCGAGGAAATGAAATGAAATCATCATGCCGGTTTGTCCGGCATCCAAATGATAGTCCAGCGCGATATCCGCGACGACACTTTGGTAGACCGACAAATAAACCCCCAGCAAACACAGGGCGAAATAGCAAAAAGCATTAATGTACCGTTTTGATTCAATCATCGATCTGCACGCTCATGAGATACATCTCCTGAAGTCTTCGCTCTATAGCCGCACGAATCCCGTATCAGCAGCTGCGGTTCCAGAAGAATCCGCTGATTGTGCGATACCGGCCCCGCTTGTTTTTCCTGCTTGTTGCGCAGCAGCAGTTCGACACATAAGCGGCCGATTTGTTCTTCGTTCTGGATAATCGTCGTAATGCCCGGCCGGATTAATCCCGTTGCGTCGTGGACATCGAACCCAACCAGGGCAATATCCTCGGGAACCCGCAAATTACGGTCCATTAAAGCTTTCAAAGCGCCATATGTCATTTTGGCGCTGGATACAAAGACTGCCGTCAGATGGGGATTAGCATCCAGCAGGTCATTCATGCCCTGATAACCGGATTTCTCCTTAAAATCGCCGTAAACAATCTGACTGTCCACAACCGGCAAGTGATTTAGCTCCATGGCGCGCCGGTATCCGACCAACCGCTCAAAACCGGTCGTCTCTTCCTGCCGGCCGGAGATGAACCCGATACGGGCGTGGCCCAGCGACGCCAGATGATTAACCGCCAAGACGCTGGCTTTAATGTTATCGGTGATCACTGAGTTGTAATGTAATGAAATATTCGGTAAATTATCAAAAAAAACAAGGTTTGTACCTCTTTTTTGATAAGAGCTGAGACGTTCCTCATCTTTATCGATGGTCGCCAGAATGATGCCGCTGAAATGCTTCTCAATCAGCATATCCATGTGCTGGATTTCTTTTTCCACATCCTCCATGGTATCACAGAGCATCATCCCGATATGTTCCTGCCACAAGCAGTTCTCAATACCTCTGACGACAAAATCGAAATAATCTTCGCTGATATCCGGAATCACGACGGCAACAACATCGTTAATCGCCATCGATGATTTGGGAGCAACTTTTTGCATGCTGTTATGCGCCTGCAAATAGTCAAGAACCATTTGCCGGGTTTTCTCATTAACATTGGACTTATTATTTAAAACCCGTGATACCGTTGACAGGGACAGATTAAGATCCTGAGCGATCGTTTTTAGTATCAAAGCCATAATCTTACCTCCCTGCCGTGATCTTTCAACTTGCTTAGGCCGTTAAACGGACTATCAAACAGTCTACCGGATGCTGCAAAAAGAGTCAAGATTTTTCATCCTTTGCTGCAAATCAGTCTGACTTAAAGAAGCGACGCCGGCAGCTCGCACTGATCGAAAGCTGTCGATATTTTTTCCCACAATCCTTTGACCACTAACCGTTCGCCGATATCGGAAATCATTTCCCTGGGAAAGGCAGTCACATCCAGTTTTTCAAAGATCTGATTGCAAACCGACAGATAGGGCACGATCTCATCGACAGAACACAGGGGATTCGTGTTATGCTCAATGCACTCGATCATCTTGATCAATTTGTTTGCCACATCGCGCGAACCGGACATCGTGCCATAATCAATCACGGTTCCGTCATTCAGATAACCCTTCAGGAAGTCGTCTTGACCCTCGCCATAACGGACCGTTCCATGCGCAAACTTCAATTCCTGAACGACATCAGTCTTGATTTCACCGACAAACGTCCCGCCGTAGAAAAATTCGCAGCCGTTTTCCATGACGCCCTTGATCACACAGGTATCAAAGGTTTCTATGTCATAAGCCCGATAAATAATATAGTTGAACGAACGTGGCTGTGAAGCAGCGATAAAAAAGAGATTGTGCAGGTAATGGGCGGTCGCATTGGTGACAATGCTGTCGTAGATGGGCGAGCCCGAATTTTTATCAAAAACGCGGCCCTTCCAGGTACTTCCTTCGAAATATTCTTTAGGCCGCGGCCAGGACATGCAGGTTTTGAAGCACAAGGGACGGCCATAAAGCCCCGATTGGATATCCTTCCGGAGTTTGGCATTGGCATCGTTAAAGGACCACTGGAACCCGACGCCGATCTTGCATCCGGCTTCCCGGGCTGCCTTTTGCATCTCCAGCGCGTCTTCAACCCTTGCTGTCAGCGGCTTTTCGCAAAGAACATGGGATCCGTGCCGGACAGCGGTCAGCGTTTGTTCCTTATGAAACTGGATCGGCGAGGAAATGATGACCAGATCCGCCGTATCATGACAGTAAAAATCATCCAGGGTCTGGAAAACCGGAATATGGTGTTCTGTAATATACGTGTAAGAGTTGGACCGATCCGCATAGGGATCAACGACAGCGCAGAGGGTGTGTTTTTCTTTATCGATATAATTCTCATAAATCGATAAATAGGTAACGCCGTATCCGCCTGCGCCAATCAATACTATTTTCATATCCTGTTCCCTTCTGCTTATAAAGGATGATTCTGCAATCTTATCCGGTTATTTTATCAGAAACTGGCTGTTGTATTCCATTATTTCATGAGCAACCTGTTTAATCTGCAGAAAATCATTGACAATCGGATCCATGGCCAAAGCAGACACCAGTTTTCGTTCGTCCTGCTCCATTGCGGCTTCCATATACAGTTCTTCCCGCAAAGCCATCGGCCGGACAATCGACTCGACAATTTTGGGCATCGGCCGGGTTATTTCCGGATGAATGCCTGTGGAGTCAACATAACACCATGTCTCTACCACCGTATCCAACGGCAGATTGGGAACCTGGCCATAATTACGGTAGTTCAGGACATCATGGAGCGGACGGCCGCCATTAATGGCTTCGATAAAACGGTCCAGAATCTCTGAACAGGTCGGAACTGCCGGTTTCGGCCCGGCTTTTATTGCAGCAAGCAGATTCTCTCTGGCTGAATTGGCAGATTTTGTTCTGTCCGCGATGCGGTCATAATGCATATTGAACTTTTCGCGCAAAGCCGGCGTACCGATAACCTGATAATAAAACTCGGCGCAATGTTCATCGCTCAGTCCCGGCAAATAACCGAGAATATCCCAGAGAATAAACCGTATCCGTTGATTTTCCCGACCGGCGAAAGGATCGTCATAAGTCCCTGACGATTCTCCGCGCCAGGCCGCTTCGATCCGGCCGCTGCCGCGCAGAAGCTCAAATACATCTTGCTGATGATATTTGACGTCGAGCAAGAAGGAGCAATGATCAATGCCGGCCACTTCGAAATTCAATTCGCTGACGCTTTTAGCGCCAATATAGGGGAGAAGCAGCTCAAGATGATTTTTAATGCCATGGCAGAAGCCGATGGCTTCGATTCCGGTATATTTCGTTATCGCCCGCGTCAAGGCGGTCAGCGGATTGGTCACATTCAGAAATCTGGCATCAGGACAAAGCTCGCGCATTCTCCTGGCGATTCGTACCAGTTCCGGGACATGGCGGATGGTTCTCGATGCGCCGGCAATACCCGCTTCACTGCCCTTGACGTTATAAAAGCCGTGCCGGCGGGCAATATAATGATCCTCCAGCTCGGCTTTCAATCCGCCGTGTGAAATGGCCGCGATCACATAGTCTGCGCCATTCAATGATTGATCCAGCGACGTTGTCGTCGTAACGCGGATAGCCAGATCCGGAAACGCCTGATTATACATGGCGCAGTAGGCCTGCAGATCAGACAGTGCCTTTTCATTCATATCATACAGGCAGAGTTCCGTTTCATGATCAAAAAAAGGATTGCCCAGAAAGCTTGCAAACAAGCTGTCTGTCCAACTATAAGATCCGCCGCCAACGAGTGTTATTTTCATATTCTTACCTCACTTTACTGATCAGATCAGTTTTTTATTCATTTCTGTTTAGGATACGATGCCGGCAAAGCCGGTTGTCAAAACTTGCCCTGGCGCTCTTCAAAATGGGTCGGCTTATCCAGCGTCCGTCCTCCGGCAAGAAGCCACTCTGCCTGCCAGCGAATGAGTCGGGCTGAAGAAACCGCGGGATAGCCAAATGTCTCCATGGCGCGTGACGAATCGATGATAAAGGCGTCGTTGCCTTCTTCTCCGCTGAATGCAGGCTCACGTCCCAGATACTTTCCCAAAAGTCCGGCTGTTTTACGTACAGAATAAAGCTCCGGTCCGGTTATATTCATTTTATTGGCCGGCGAAGCAGCATGCAGCAGAGCCCTTATAGCCATTTCATTGGCGCTGCCTTGCCAGATACAATTGACGCAAGGTGAAGCCAATGGAATCGGTTTATTCTGCATGATCAGGTTTGCCAAGTCATATAAGAGACCATAGCGTAAATCGACAGCATAATTAAGCCGGAAAATGAACACTTTTGTACCATACTGGCTGGCAGCATATTCAAAAGCACGTTCACGGGCCAGACAGCTCATGGCATATTCACCGACCGGATTGACAGGACATTCTTCCGTTATGCCGGCTGTATGAAGCGGAACCGGCGGATAAACATTACCGGTTGAGAAGGCGACAATGCGCGACTTTTTGAACTTACGCGCCGCCAGAGCGGGCAGCGTTGCGTTCATCGCCCAGGTCATGCATTCATTATCGGCTGTGCCAAATTTCTTTCCGGCCATATAGATAATATTTTCAACATCCGGAAGCGCGTCGACAGCGCCGTCTTTAAGTAAATCGCACTGAATCATCCTGATGCCATTTTTGGATAAGTACTGAACTGTTTCCTGATCCGAAAAGCGGGAGACGGCGGTAACTTGCTTGGCAACGCCTGCCGCTTCAGCTGCCTTTTTAGCCAACACACATAAACTCGGGCCCATTTTTCCGGCAGCGCCGATAACCAGGATATCGCCTTTAATCTGTTTAATGTCCTCAATCAAAGCGGGAGACGGCGTTGTTAAGCGTTCGTTCAGCAATTCTTCTGTCCATAGATCCATTTTAGGCGTTTTCCTTTCATCCACCGACGGTCAATGCCAGGACAAATTAATCTTGCCGAGCTTTACCGCTTCCAAACCCGTTATATTCCCGGAAGAACCATTCGGCGCAGGAAAGGCCATAAAGGCTGATTTCATTGTCCATAAAAGCCAATGATACCGTCAAGTTGCCAAAATAGTCGTCAACGGCATTCGTGACCAGCTGAATCTTGTTTTCTTCGACCCAGACGGCGGCGTTCATGCAGTGATACCCCCGGCTTGCCGGCGTGCCGATTTTCGCGCCGTAATAATGACCGCTATGATCCGGAAATTCTCCATCCAGATACTTCCCCAGACCATAAACGATTTGTTTGTCGCCCGTTTTATTCGTATAGGAAAATAAAACGCGATCGTCCGAAAAATCAAGGCGCACTTTGGATATGCCGGTATCATTCGGTTCCAGAACATAGGTCTTGCCGCTGATTTTCCCGGCTAGCGGTGATTCCGGCTTTCCCTCGGGCAGCAAGACTTCCAGCGATCCTGATACTTCTTCCAGCCGGCGCAGGAAAGCGGGATTCTCGGGAAGGGATTCTGATTGTATTTTATTGACAACAAGCCTCCAAAGCGTTTCGATAATCCGACTATCGCCAGCCTGACTGGTTTGCGTATCTCCCGTACAGACAAACAGGAAGTTTTTATCGGGATAGCAAATCGCCAGCTGCGAACCCATCCCTTCAAAAGCAAAGCCATGATCACGCAAGATCCAGGTCTGGTAGCCGTACCCGGCATTCAGGCCGACTGATGAAAAAGCCGGCATGACATTGTCGATCTGCCTGGTGGATGCCGCTTTGATATAATTTTCGGAGATAAGCTGCTCACCTTGATATCGGCCTTGATTCAGCCAGACCAGAGCCACCTTGGCCAGATCGCGCATGGTGCAAATAACGCCCGATCCGCCGAAGGAATAGCCGTCCGGCGTCTGGATGCACCAGGCGTCCCGGGAAAAACCGAGACGATCAAGAAGCCGCGGCCGCATGTAATCCAGTAACGGCATGCCGCTCACCCGCTCAACCAACGCTGCCAGCGTATTGCTCCCCGACGTATCATAAAAGAAAATTGAACCAGGCTTGTGCGTCGCTTCCGCGCTGAAAAACTCGCGGGTCCAGTCGTCGCCATAGACTGATCCGTCACGGACCGTCGCCATCATCAGCATATCGCGGATTGTCATCTCCATAATATAGGGATGGACGGGATCCGGCAGCTTGTCCGGAAAGTACTTCACGATTTTGTCCGTCAGGCTGATTTTCCCTTCATCGGCCATCATGCCGACAGCGGTGGATACAAAGGATTTGCTGACCGAATACATACGGTGCATGAATTCGGCATGAAAGGGTTTCCAATACCCTTCCGCAATGATCTGGTTATCCCGGATCATCATATAACTATGCAAATTGATCCGTTGATCTTCTATCGCCTGTAAAAATTCCAGGATATCTCCCGAAGAAACGCCTGTCAATTCAGGCGATGACTGCGGCAATGGCTTCAAATCTTTCATGTTTTATCCTTTCCGGCACGGTTCTTTTATAAACCACCTGTCACGATTGCGCATATCCGGCGGCGAAACCGTTATACTCGGTAAAAAACCATTCGGCGTGCGGGACCATATAGACACTGACAGCATTTTCCTGAAAAGAAAATATTGCGGTCAGATTGCCAAAATATAAATCAACCGCGTTTATCGTCAGCTGCAATTTGTGATTCTCAACCCAGGTGGCGGCATTCAAGCATTGATACCCCTGATCAGAAGGAACATTGATCTTACGCCCTGAATAACCGGTCTGCGGAAAACGATCCATTATATATTGGCCCAAGCCAAGCTTGAGTTGTTTATCGCCTTGCTCATTCGTGTAAGAAAAAAGCACATGATCGGCGTCGAAATCAAATTTTACGCGGGTTATCCCCATACGGTTGGGCTTCATAACGTACGTTTTTCCGTTGACAGCAGCGGCAAAAGGCGAAGATGGCGCGCCTTCAGGCAGCAAAACTTCCAGGTTCGCCAATTGGCTTTCCAAAGCGGCATGGCAAGCCGGTTCTTCCGGCAATGTCTGGTCGGTCATCCGGTTAATCACGCAGCGCCATAAGGCTTGAAACAATAAACCGTCGCCGCATGGTTTCGATTGGGTATCCGCCGTGCAGACAAAAAGGAAATCCCGGTCCGGCAGGCATATGGCCAGCTGCGACCCCATGCCCCTGAAAGCGAAGCCATGATCACGCATCATCCAAACCTGATAACCATAACCGGAATTTCTGTTGAAATCCGCAAAAGGACGAACATCTGTATCGATCTGCTTTGAACTTGCTTCCGTAATATACTGTTCCGATATCAGCTGCCGTCCTTTATATTTGCCTTTATTCAGCCAGACAAGCGCTAATCTGGCCAAGTCTCTCGTCGTGCAAATCACGCCGGAACCGCCAAAAGAATAACCGTCCGGATTTTGAATACAAAACGCGTCTTTGGAAAAACCAATCGGATCGAGAATTCTTGGCCGCATATATTCCAGGAAAGGCATGCCGTTCAATTTCTCAACCAACGCGGCCAGGCAGTTGCTGCCGCCGGTGTCATAATGGAAAAATGTTCCAGGCAAATGGTTGGCCGGGGTGTTGAAAAAACTGTTATTCCAGTCTTCGGTAAATTGGGAATAATTCGCGCCGTCATTCGCAGTCGCCATGGTCAGCAGGTTCCGTATCGTCATGCCGGCGATCCGCGGATCGATGTGTTCCGGCTGGTACTCCGGAAAATAATCGGCGATTTTATCAGAAAGCGACAGTTTTCCTTCGTCGATCATTAAACCGATAGCCGTTGAAACGAAGGATTTGCTGGATGAATACATACGGTGCATGAAATGTTCGTCAAAGGGTTTCCAATATCCCTCAGCAATAACATGATTGTGCCTGATCATGATAAAACCGTGCATATTGATCTGTTGATCAGCCAGTTCGCTGATCAATTCCATAATATGCGCGGATGATATTCCCGCCGACTCAGGCGACATTTTGAGCAGTGATTCTGCCTCGTTCATAACCAGCATCCTTTCCGGCCGGACGGTCCCCGGCACACCGTCTGCGGATGATAGGATAATCCGCAGGCGTTACGCCTGTTTTGAATTATTCGACAATTTTCAACGAATATCCGGTCTCATTCATTGCCGTCAGGATCTTTGTTTGATCGACCAAACTAAAAGACTCCCGATCCGCAAAAAGGGTGAATTGCTTATGTTCTTTAAGGATTGTGGCCGGAATTAAATTCGTTACATTATTATGAAGCGTCTTTTGAATCGCCTGAGCTTTACAGGCGTATGGAACACATGAAATAATGTGCCGGCATTGCATGATCTGATAGACTGTCATGGATATCGCCTGTTCGGGTACTTCTGCGAATGTGTCGAACCAACCTTCATGAATCTGCTGATTCCGGCAGGTTTCATTGAGGGTGACCGTGATATAAGCTTCACGCGTTGCAAAATCCGCCGGTGGATCATTAAAAGCGATATGCGCGTTTTCGCCGATGCCGATCAGTCCGATATCAATCGGCGCCCGGCGCAATTCCCGGGTCAGGGCGGGGATCTCATCAGGAATGCCGTTAACAAAATACGCCGCCTTGGGATGAACAAGATCAACGAAGCGTTCCTTCAGGTATTTGCGAAAACTGGCTTTATGGGTTTCACTCATACCGACATACTCATCCAGATGAAACATTTCGCACTTAGACCAATCGACATCTTCCTGAACCAGCGCCTCTAATGTTGTCAACTGTGACGCGCCTGTCGACAAGACAAGGCGAGCCGAATCTTTAAAGGCGATCGTTTCTCTCAGGATATCGGCCACATATCTGGCCGCGTTCTTTCCTAATGCTTTGGCATCCTTACTGACTAATATTTCCACACAAACCTCCAACCGGTGAAATCATCTTCGTCATTTGGGCTGCCGCAAACAGCAAATGCCGCGCGGCAGCCTGATTTCCCTCAATTACTTATTTGGATAATACTTTGTTATATCGACAAGATCGGCAACGCGGACCGGCACACCCTCGCGAATACTTATGTTCGCGCAGCTGCCGATCATCACCGACATGGCGCCGTCCCGGGAACCGGCTGCCTGATGCAGCGTGTCCGGGATATCGTTGCGGAACAGCATGCGCATGATCTTGGCGTCTCCGCCGCCATGGCTGCCGGATACCTTGGGCGTATCATAGGTAATGACGTCGCCGTCGCGATTGAAAACGGTAACCTGCATACAGGGGCTGCCGGCGTCCCGGCCGCTGGAAAAATGATTGGCTTCTATTCGTCCGTTGCTGCCGCTGATATTCAGCTTCCAGCCTTCATACGGACTATGGGCGATCAAAGAATAGCTCATTAAAGCGCCTTTTGAATATTTCACGCTCAAAGACATATTATCATAAATATTGATTTCGTTATCAAATGGGCAGCGGTCGCGAAAATAACCGTCTTCGCTTTCGCAATCCAAGTACATTTTTTGATGATAGTCGTCTACTTTCCAGTAGAACTCACATTGGCCGGTATACGGGCAGTTGCTGCACCGTTCCCCATGCGGCCTCCTGTCCTTGCCATAAAAAGATAAGGAACCATTGGCATAGACCGTTACCGGATCCTGTTCAATCAGCCAGTTGATAATGTCAAAATGATGGGTTGCTTTATGAACAAGCAAACCGCCCGAATTTTCCATCATGCGGTGCCAACGGCGGAAATAGCTGGCGCCATGGTCGGTGTCCAGCAGCCATTCATAATCGATGTTCATGATTTCACCGACCGCGCCGCTCTGGATCAGTTTTTTAATGGTCACAAAGTGCGGATCATAACGAACATTAAAAATTACTTTAATTTTCCGGTTGTTCCGCTTTTCTGCCTCGAGAATCGCGTTACACTTGTCGGCATCAATGGTCATCGGTTTCTCGGTTATGACGTCGACGCCGCGATCCAGACATTTAATGATGTATTCGTGATGAAAACGGTCTACTGTCGTAATGACGGCTCCATCCGGCTTAACGGTGTCCATCATCGTTTCAAAGCTTTCAAAGGCCGGTATGCCGCCAAGCATTTCACTGACTACGCGGCAGCGTTTCGGGTTGATGTCATATAAGCCGACCAGCTCGATGCAATCCGAAAAATCTTCCAGAATAACCTTTCCGTATGAATCACAGCCTCTGCCGCCGGTTCCGATTATGACATATTTTTTCCTTTCATTAATCATCGATATCATGTCCTTCCTTATCATTACTGGGTCTGGCAACCAGCTCAGACTCATATATTTTTCATCATTAAAGCCACTCCTCAAACGAGTGGCGCAGGCCGGTTTTGCACAAGACTTAACCGGCAATACGAAAATGACACGTTCATGAATTATTGTTTTCAAGATATCAGCCGCGGCGGTTTGGATCACGTGTTGGCTTCGTGATCCAAACCATCGTCAGCTATAGGATCGGATGAGTTAACGGGTTTCGGTTCGGAAATTAATTCTAAATAATGATGACTTATTTGTTGGCTGCCTGCCAAGCTGTGAGCTGGCTCTGGCATTCGGCCAGAACTTCTTCAAGGCCGTTGGCCTTCAGCTTGTCGGTAAATTCCTTCAGCATACTGTCAACCATGGCGTCATCAGAGTACAGGCCTAATTCCAGATTCTCTCTATACTCTTCAACAACGGCTGAGCAAGCGGCTACTTGATTGGTGATCTTGCTGACATCGGTAGAGAAACCGAGATTTTTGTCAACTAAAGCCTTTTCGTTATAAGCTTTGACCGCTTTCCACAGGTTCTGGTTCTGGGATGCCGGCAATTCCATGGCGAAAATGTTGCCCCACTCAATGCCGTACCACTGATAATAACCATAGGCAGACGAATCGGAATTTCTCTTGCTGTCGGTAAAATAGATAAGGCCTTTGGCGTCCCTGTTGTAATGCTCGCCCTCGATGCCGAAGCGCAGCAGCGTTGCGGTAGGCGTGTCGGTATTGACGATATTAAGCAGCATCAAGGCACGTTCCGGATTCTTGGATTGAATTGCGATGGCGTTCATGGCGCCCTGAACCGATGAAGTGGTCATGACAACCGGATTCTTCACAACCAGTTGAGCTTTCCAATCTTCACTGTAGAAATTCTCAGGCAGATCGGCCCAGCCGTCGCAGGTTGTGCTGAATACTTCGCCCTTTTCGTAATGGAAGCCCCAGGGCGTTGTGTTTTTATTGATCAGAATTCGATCGGTAACCCATTTTAACATGGAATGGCAATAAGCTTTGTATTCATCCGTCGTATAAAGGCAGAACACTTTATCACTGTCGCCTTGTCCGGCAAAGCTATTCACGCCGGTGACTGTTGTAACAGCCAAATCGGAAATCAGCTTATTATAAGTAAACCAGAAACTGGGTTCAATTGACGTTGTTCCAACAACCGGAATATAATCCTTGTAGGTTCCTTCCTTATCCATACCGGCGCGGACGGCATACATTTCGTCTTCGAGTTCAGAGAAGGATGTCCATTCAGGAATGGTTACCTGATATTTTTCCGCCCAGGTTTTGTTATACTGCAAACCTTTGAGGCTGGCGTTGTCTTTATAGGTCGGAATCGCGTAGACAGCATTTTTATAGCTGGCGCCGGCCCACATGCCTTCAGGAAGCAAAGCCATGATGTCGGGAGCATAAATCGGAAGCAGTTTGGTAATGTCAAGGCAAGCGCCCTGGGCAACCTGATTGGCGAACGGGAATTCACTGTCTGTCGTAAAAATGTCGCAGGCTTGGCCGGCGCCGACTACGGCGGTCATTTTTGTTCCATAATCAGCGATGGGAACGCTATGGATATTGACCTTCGCATTGATTTTATCCTTCAGAGAAACGTTCAGAGCGTCAAAAACCATTTGCGCGTCAGGACAATCGCCTGCCGGCGTATACCATTCTAATTCAACAAATTCCTTTGTCGAGGCCGTAGGTTCTGTTGTCGTGGCTTCTGTTGCCTTGGCTGTCGTCGCGCTGGTCGTATTAGCCGTTGTCGCCGTAGTTGTCGCTGCGGACTGGCATCCGGTCATAGCCATTGAAAGCAGCAGAATCAGACACAAGAAAAAGATTGATGCTTTTTTCATTTTTGATAGATCCTCCTTCAGATTTTTCGTTTTATTTATCTGCCATCCGGAAAAGCTGCAGTCCGTTCCGGATGAAAACGACTTGTGTATCACTTGTCTAAAGCTCGTGTTATGCGCGTTAACCTTTAACGCTGCCGATGGTCATGCCTTCCACGAAGTACCGCTGGAAAAACGGATAGGAGCAAAGCAAGGGGAATGTGGCCAGCAGCATTATCGCCATGCGGGCGCTGTCGGTCGGTATCGTTGCCTTTAACCGGGCGCCGTCGGGCGTTGACGCAAGTGTTGCATTGTCTGTTAAAAACTGGATCGTCGATTGAATCCGGATCAGCATCGTCTGTAAAGGAATCAATTTGGCATTCTCGATATAAAGCATGGCGGTAAACCAGTCGTTCCATTTGCTGACAACCGTAAACAATCCGATCGTGGCCAAACCGGCCTTGAAAAGCGGCAAAACGATCCTGGTATAGATATAAAAGTCGCCGGCGCCGTCGATCCGGGCTGCTTCAAAGAGTTCTTTGGGTATAGTTGTCTGAATAAACGTTCGCAGGATGATGATATTATAGGCCGATACCAGGCTTGGCAATACAAGGATCCAGAAGTTATCGTAAAGGTGCAGGTAGCGCACATTGACAATATAACTGGCAACCATACCGCCGCTGAACAACATGGTGAAAAAGATATAGAAGGTATAGATCCGCTTTAAAGGGAACGTATCATGAGCTAAAACATAGGCGTACATCGACATGACCAGCAGAGCCAGAACCGTTGTCACCAACGTCGTGATGATCGTGATTAAATATGAGCTCCAGATCTGGTCGCCCAAACTGATGACAACTTGATAAGCATAGATCGACCAGCCTTTAGGTATGAATAAATAACCGAACTGTTCGATGCTTTCTTTACTTGTAAAGGAAACCACGACGCACAGGAGCATCGGTAAAATAAACACCAGAGAAAGCAAAGACAGAAACGTTGATATGATCGCGTTAGCCGGAGCCGATACTCTGAAGAACTTATAACTGCTGCGGCTTCTTTTTTCCGGAATCACGTTCTTTTCCTTCATGATTATACCTCTTTCTAGAACAAAGAGCTTTCAGGATCATAAACCCGCACAAGCCAATTGGACAATATGATCATGACAAAGCCGACTACAGACTGGTAAAGGCTCGCGGCCATCGACATGCCCGTATTGGTCATCTGCGTCAGAGCCCGATAAATATACGTGTCAATAACATCCGTCACCGGATAAAGATAGCCGTTATTTTGCGGAACCGTGTAGAAGAGACCGAAATCGCCGTGAAAAATGCTGCCGATGCTCATAATGAATAAGATGATCATAATATACTTGAGATGCGGGATCGTTATATGAATGGCCTGTTGAATTTTTGACGCGCCGTCCAGCATGGCCGCTTCGTAATAATCCATGGAAATGCCGGTGATCGTCGCGGTATAGATGATGGAACTCCAGCCGACGCTTTTCCAGGCGTTGAGAAAAATGAGAAAACCCGGCCAAAAGCTCCGCGTCTGATACCAGTTCTGACCCTCAAAGCCCATGCTTTCAAGAAGGGTGTTCAAGTATCCGCAGCCGCCGTTCAGAAAAGCGTACACAATCATGGAAACAACCGCATAAGACAGGAAATTCGGCATGATATAAATTGTCTGCAGCGTCTTGTACAACTTCTTTGACCACATTTCGCTGAAAAGGATAGCCAATAATATGGATAAGAAAAAATTCATAACTATAAATATAACGTTATAGACAATCGTGTTGCGCGTGATATTCCAGGCATCTGTTGAAGCAAAAAGAAACTCAAAATTTTTCAAGCCTGTGAACTTGCTTCCAAAAACGCCCAAAGCCGCTTTATAATCCTGGAAGGCAACGACTATACCGAACATCGGGGCGTAGGAAAAAAGAAAAACTAAAACAATCGTTGGTAAGGCCATCAGATGTAAAACCCAATATTTGCGATAATGATCGATAATCTTGTTCTTTTTATGCCGCCTCAAATCAGGCACGGCAGTTTGAGCAATACGATTTGATTCCACAATAACCCCCCTTAATCATAACAGTAAACCGATCTGATTCAATTGTTCCTTTCGTTTTACTGTTTTTGAGCGCAAAAATAGAAGCCTCATTAATCCTGATCATCCTTTTAATCAGAGGCAGCAAAGTTTGACCCTCTCATACGATCTTTGTTTCACCCAATACATGAACTATCTATTTTTCAAAGTTCGGACCGCCAATAGGTATTCAATGAATAGCTGGAGTGGAATCTCTTACGACAATTTTTGAAACGATTTTCCTTACATTATCCCATGTTTCATTATTGTTATAACAATCGTACAGATCAAGGATGATCTGTACCATTTCCTTGATCGACGGGCCGCATGTTGTCAGGGGCACTTCATAGATCGACAATTCCGGGATGTCGTCATAGCTGATGATCGATACGTCTTTCGGCACCGATATATTATGCTCGCGCAGAATATTGATCAAACCAAATGCCGTATCCTGAGAATCCAGGATCAGGGCGGTCGGCCGGTTACTGCTTTGCCAAAGATTATTGAATTTCTGTTCCAACTCTCTGCGATTTTCCTGTATGCCCTGGTAATAGGTCGAGGAAATTTTTACGAAGTAGTCCGGATGGTATTCCAGCTTCAACTCCAGCGACCCCTTCAGGAAACCGTTGCTCTTGTCTGTTTCTTCACCGATAAAAGCGATACGCTTATGGCCTTGGCCGGCAAGATATTTAACGGCATTATAAATGCTTTGCATACGGTCGATTTCTATGATTGCGGCGTGATCCATATAACCGCCGCCGATAATAGCCACTTCGCCCGGATATTGTTCGCGCTCCCGGATAAAATCCGACGACGGCGTCCAATTGGGGAAAAACCAGTAGAGGACAAAATCGATAAAATGCTCGCGAAACGTTTTCAAGGCCGTGATAGGTTCCGACATGGAAACCAGAACATTGACCTGCCGGCGTAAAGCTTCTTCCTGCAGCGCATTGCAGAGATGATAGAAAAAGATACCTTCAGCTTTCGGCCAGACAAAACCCAAACTGCGGTTGCTCTTATTGACGAGGCGCTTGGCAGCCATATTAGGGACATAATTCATTTGCTTGGCGATTTTCAGGATGCGCTGTTTGGTTTCTTCGTTAACACCGGGAGCGTTATTCAAGGCCTTCGAAACGGTGGGATGGCTGACGCCGGCTGCATAAGCAATATCCTTGATTGTTACTCCGCCCAATTCAACGCCCCCTTTCGCTTGGTGTTTTGTTCAACTCCGATCATATTACACGTGTTCCATTCTGTCAACCCCATCTTACAAATAATTTTAAATAAAGCTGAACGCCTTGTCAAATAGCGTTCAGCTTTATTTACGCGGTTTATATCTAGTGCTATTACAGATTGAACACGTGTTTTACTATATTTTTTTCAGAGAATAACGAGCGTATATGCCTGGTTGGACAAAAGCATGACCAAAGTTTCATTGTCCGGTACGGGTTGATGAAAATCCAATCCGCCCCGGCCTTCATCGCCCGGCTGATGGAAATCAGATCCGGCAATGGCCTGCAGGTCAAACTTTTTCGCCCACATGGCGGCAATATCATTGCGCGAGTCATGGCGAACACAGCCATTACAGACTTCCACGCCGTCCAAATGGCAGGGATTGGTGATGGTCGCTCCATCGCGCATCGGATGAGCTTGATAAACCATCAGGTTATTCTCCCTGGCCAATACATTGAAGGAATGAAGAGTCATCTCATAAAGATGTGGATTATCGATCAGAAGTTTTCGGCTGATCCCATAAACAAGATAATCGTTGCCGTTTTCGTCAAAACGGATTTCCATCCCCATCAGCACAGTCAATCCGGTATCCCGTGCTGTTTCCACAGCCAGATCGTATCCGGCCAGATATCCGTCGATCTGTTTGCGCCAGTCCATCTCGCCGTTTTTCTCAAAATGCTGGCGGCAATAATGATCGGTCACGATAATGCCGGAATAACCCAGATTCAAGTACCATCCGACTGATTGAGCAGCGGAAACCGTGGCACAGGAACTGACCTCTGCGGTGTGAAAATGCATTTCAAAACGATAATGATTCATGAAAAATCAAAGCTCCGATCTGTATGTAATGTCGCAAACCTGTTGTATGCCAAGGGTTATCTTATCACATAACTCTGCCGAACAGTGATCAAAATCATTTAACGATTTTGATTTTACATCGAATGGAATAATCCTATTATGACTTAATCCAAGGTCAGTATGAAATTAGTCCAGATCGTTTCTTTTATAAAGATAACAATTCAATTTATATCCATCTTGCATTATTTTTTTTCGATGTTATGATGGAATTATTCCATTCTCTGGAGTAAAAGCATGCCAGCATCGTTTCACAAGATGGCGACGCCGAAAATAACTGCCAACTTGCAACAAGTCAAAGCTGTCAATCAAAAAGTGATCTTCAGCTTGATCTATCAATTTGCGCCCTTATCACGCGCCGATCTTACCGCGAGAACGCAGCTGAGTCCGACAACAGTCTCCTCTCTGGTCGATGAACTGATCAAGCGCGGCTTAGTTGTCAATAAAGGAACAAAAACGACACAATCCAGCGGCAGAAAACCCATTATGCTTGAAATTGTCCCCTTAGGCGGGTATATCTTGTCGGCTGAATTGCTTTGTGAAGGGATTTATATCGCGGCTTATGATATTTTTTGCTATGAAATCGGCAGCATCATGGAGCCGATTCAGGATTATGCCGACGCCGGCCGGTGTATTATTCAGGCGGTCGCCCAATTGCTTGAAAAACTCCATTTACCTGAACAGCGGCTCTGGGGGCTTTGCCTTGGCGTTCCCGGCCTTATTGATCCGAAACGCGGCGTCGTCACTAATTCCACCATAATCCCGATCCATGAAGATAACGATTTTTTACACATCGTCCGCTCTCATTTTACGAACATACCGGTCATTCTGGAGAATGAGTCAAGCTTATCGGCTTATGCCGAAAAGGAAATCGGCAATAACGCCGGCTTACGTAATCTGATTTATATCGACATCAATGTCGGCATCGGATCCGGCATTATCCTTGACGGCCGCCTTCTGCGCGGCTCGGACGGTTTGGCCGGCGAAATCGGCCATCTCTCGGTCGATCTGAACGGACCAAAATGTCTTTGCGGCAATCGCGGCTGTCTGGAACGGATGGCCAATGTGCCGGCGTTGATCCAACGCGTCGTCTACGGCATGATGTCCGGCCGGCCGACCAAGGTATCCGCATTGACCGGCGGCGATTACAATCGGATCAATATCCATGTGCTGCGGGAGGCCGCTTTAGATCATGATGAACTTGTGCTGGAGGCTATTGATGAAACAGCGCGCATTCTGGCTGCCGGCATCAGTTCGGTTCTGAATCTTCTTAATCCTCAGGCCGTCATCCTGGGCGGTGATATGACCGAATTGGGCGACATCCTGCTTTCACGAATCGATCATTATGTATCGCAATCCGCTCTGAAAGCCTCTACCGGCGGAAAAGCAGCTAATCTTTATTGTTCGCAGATCAAAGGAAACGCGGCGACTTTGGGCGGAGCAAAACTGCTGCTGGATAATTTGATAAAAAACACGCGTCTCGAAACTTTTAGTTCCGATTTTGAACCTTAATAACTAGGAGGGAAAAGTATGCATTATTGTGGTTTAAAGGAAGTCGACATAACCCCCGAACTGGGCCTTCATATCCCGGGACAGCTTTATATCCGCGTTTCCGACGCCGTCAAAGATCCGCTGCATGCCAAAGCCGCGGCCCTTGGCGACGATCATCAGACTTTTATCGTTCTCGCTCTGGACCTGCTTTGCATAGATCATGAGGACGCTGAGCAAATCCGGCAGCGGATTGTTGACGAAACCGGGCTGGCGGCCGAAACGATTTTGATTGCCGCCACGCATACGCATACCGGCGCGCCGGCCGTGGCCGCTTATGGCCATACCAAAGACCGGCATTACACGGAAACCATGATCAGGAAAGCCGCCGATGCCGGTATTCAAGCCTATCATGACCGTCAGCCGGTCGTGTTGTCCGCTGCCGTCAGCACAATCAAAGACTACTCCTTTAACCGCAGATTCCTGATGAAGGACGGATCCTACAGAACGAATCCCGGTTTACATAATCCGCTGGTTGACCGGCCGGCGGGACCTGTCGATCCGGATCTGACGATTCTGATGGTCAAGAAACCGGATGGCACGCCGCTGGGCGCCGTTGTCAATTTTGCCTGCCACCTCGACATTGCCGGCGGCACTGCTTTGAGCGCCGATTATCCCGGCGAACTGTCTTCCTGTTTGAAAGATGCCTATGGAGACTCATTTGTAACGGTCTTTTTAACCGGCGCATGCGGCAACATCAACCATGTCAATATTGATAATGAGAAAACCATGCAAAAAGATTATTACCGTGAAATAGGGCGGTACCTGGCAGAACGCGTTCTTTCGGCCGAATATTCGGAACCGTTCGCCGATCATCAGGTTATAAACATGGGATGCGAACGTTTAACCCTGAGTCCCCGGCGCCCGGAAAGCCGCCAAATTGAACAGGCATACCGCTGTGCTCATGATGATGCCGCTGATGGAAATGATCGCTTTTTTGCCAATGAGCTGCTTTACGTCGCCGATCATCCCTATGCCGATGAAACAGCCATCGTGCAGGTTTTTCAGATAGGTCCTTTGATGCTGGTCGGTTTGCCGGGAGAAGTTTTTACCGAATTTGGCCTGGACATTAAAAAGCAGGCACATCAGCCTTATTGCATGATCGATACCCTATCGAACGGCAATTATGGTTATATTGCCACGCGCGAAGCCTTCCCTCAGGGCGGCTATGAAACAAAGCTCTCGACCTATACCCGCTTAATCCCGGAAACAGGTTATCAGCTTGTCGACAGTGCGTTAAAAATAATCAATCGGTTCAGGATAGATCCATGATCGCCCGGGTTAAACGTGATTATGTAAAAACCATGACGCAATATTCACTGGATTTGTCCATACAGCAGGCCGGCATCCAATCGGGCGTTCACCGGCAGAATGTCTGTCTGGGGCAAGAAGATGATTATCGTCTGTTTTATGTTATGGACGGCAGTTTAACGCTGTCTGTCGACGGAAAAGTATTTAAAGTGCAAAAACGGCAAGGTATCTGCCTTTATCCGGCAGCCGACTGCTCTTGCCTGGCCGATTCCGACTCCGGCTGGTCTGTGTGCTGGATTGATTTCAGCGGCGCCAGCGCGGCGCACTATATGCAGCTTGCGGGACTGTCGCCGCCTTCTTTACTTTTCAGCAGCGATCATGAAGGCCTTCTGGAACAAACCTTTAAACAAATAACCGAAGTCAACGGCCAATACCAGGAGCGAAATCTGGGACTGCTCGGTTTGCTGCTTCGCATCATGTCCTGTTTGATCGAACACAACGCCAAGTCCGAAATACCGCTTGCTCCGTTAAAGCAAGCCGACGATTATATCCGGACGACCATCGATTACATTTCGAAAAACTACACCCGCAAAAATTTATCCATAACTGAAATATCGGGTCATATCGGTTTAAACAGCAGTTATCTGTGTGCTGTTTTCCAAAAAAACGTGCATCTGTCCATCAAAGAATATCTCATTCGCTATCGCATCAATCGTTCTCTTGATCTTCTGAAGAATACGGACTTGCCCATCGGCAGCATTGCCAATGCCGTCGGATATGAAGATCCTCTGCTCTTCTCCAAGATGTTCCGAAAAGTTAAGGGACTGCCGCCGTCCGATTTCCGCCGCCTGAACCAGAAATCAATTTAAATGCCGCCCGGCTGCCGATGAAAAAACCGCCTGTAGGTTTTTCAACGTTAAGGCGGTTTTCCGTGTTGTTTCTTAAATCCTGTCAGCCGGGAATAATCCTGTCAGCCGGGAATTTTAATCCACTGGCCGGGCGCTTTACAAGCCGCGAGACCGGCTTCGTACATGGCGATCGCCGCGCAGGTATCGTCCTGTAAAACCGCCGGTTTGCCGGTTTCGAAGAAGTTCAGCAAGGCGTCGATAAAGGGCGGCCAAAAGTCGGTTGTCATGTCTAAAGCACAGCCCCGGCCGTCTTTGGTCTGAGCAGCCAGAGAAAAACCCGACCAGGCCAGATGGTTTAAAACGCAGCTGCGGCCATCCGCATATTCATAAACAACCACCGGCGCACTCGAGTTGTTCAAGGCCAGCGCCCGGCAGGCGCCGGGACCCATGACGGTTACGATCATCTCCAGTTGATGGATGGAGTAATTCAAGAATACGCCGGGGCCCCGGGCCGAAACAAAGCTGACCTCGCTCCGGCTGATTCCTTCTTTGGCAAACCACTCGAGTTCCCGGGCATAACGCAGGGATGAAGTTGAATACATCGGCGTCTGATATTGTGCTGCCAGATCGAACATCCGCCTGGCCGATCCATAACTGGTGGCAAAGGTTTTATCGATGTAAGTCGGCTTGCCCGACTGCAGAGCCAGCTTAGACAGTTCTTCATGATATTCCGGATTATCCGGCGACAAAATAACCAGACAGTCGCAGGCTTCAATCAGAGCTTCCTGGGACGGCATGGCCTGAACGCCGAACTTCTCACACCACTGGCGCGTTGTCAGACCGCCGGTTTTATCCTGCATCGCCCAGGCGCCAAAGACTTGAAGCCGGTTTCCATAGCGGGAATCTTTGATCCATAGCGGATAGTTGTTGGCATGCCACTCATCAAGAAAATAATCGATAAAACCGATTTTTTTCATGTAAAGGAAACCTCCTTGTTTGTTTCAGCCGACTGATACAAGGCATCCATAATCTGAGCCGTCACCAGGACCTGATCGACATTCGAGCGGATCTTCTCTCCGGCCATGGCGCAATGGATAAACGCGTCGATTTCATCATAAAACATGTCGGCCATTTTCATATTGTAAACCGTTTGGGTCAGCATGCCGTTCTGGGTGCTGTAAAGGGTGAAGCCGCCGCCATACTGCAATTTGATGCCGGCCTTGTCGCCCATGAATTCAATAAACATCGCGCCTTCGTCAATATTCTGCGCCCAGGCGCCATTGAGGGTAATGCTCGGCCCCGCTGTTCTGACCATGCCGGTTATGAATTCTTCGACGTCGTAGGTTCCGTCATATTTAGGCGGGCCGGCCCACATGTCCGTATAGACATAATCGGTCATTTTATTCGCCAGCTTGCTGTATGCGGCGCCGGATACGGATTTGACAACCGGCGTGTTGATGCAATAGCAAATCAGATCGATAAAATGGACGCCCCAGTCGATCAGCACGCCGCCGCCGGCCATCGCTTTGGTCGTGAACTGGCCGCCCAGGCCGGGTATCGAACGATGAGCGCGGAATGAACAATAAATATGGTAAACATCGCCCAGCTCTCCGGCATTGATCAGGTCGCGGACTTTATTGACAGCGGTATTGAAGCGGTTGACGACGCCGATATTGAGGATCCGGTTATTGCGGTCGGCGGCGGCCTTCATGTCCAAGACCAGCTGGTAGTTCACGGAAGCCGGTTTCTCGCATAACACATGTTTGCCGGCATTCAGGCAATCGATGGAGATCGGGGCGTGCAGATAATTGGGAACGCAGACCGAAACAACATCAACCGACGGATCTTTAAGCATGTCGTGATAATCCGTTATCGCTTTCGTCTGCTCATCGCCGAATTTTTTAGCCAGAGCAGATGCCCGTTCCGGAATAATATCCACACAATAAGCAATCTGAGCATTGGGATTTTTACCATAAGACGGGCCGTGAGCAGAATTGGCAATCGTACCGCAGCCGATAATGGCAACTTTAACTGGTTTCATAATGGCCTCCTTGATCAGTCGATATTTATTCCGATGAAACATCGGTTATTGACGCCGAATATACCTGTCTGCATTATGTCATAGTCTATTGGATCTGACAACCGCATCAGCCGGCGTAGCGATCAGCCGGGAACCCTTGCGCCGCCGTCCTGACCCGGTACAAAGCGCCGGCTTGCGGCTGCTCGGCCCTGGCCGCGTCGGACAACGTGTTCCAGGCGGTCGTCACGTAAAGATCATTCAGGTTTTTCCCGCCAAAAGTGCAACTGGATACCTGCTCAACCGGGAATATGATTTCATCCAGCTTCTTCCCGCTCCGGGGATCATAGACGCAGATCCGGCTGCCACCCCAGTGGGCTACCCAGAGGCGGCCTTCTGAATCGATCGTCATACCGTCCGGAACGCCTTCATTCCCGGCTGTCCGTACGACGGTCCGCTTATTGGCGAGGACGGTATCGGCCGGATGATAATCAAAAGCCCATATTTCCCGGCAGGGCGAGTCGATATAATATACAGTTTTCTTGTCCGGCGACCAGGCCAGGCCGTTGGATATGGACACGCCGCTCAGCAAACGCCGCACCGACCGATCGCTATCCAGCCGATAAAGCGCACCAGACGGGCGCAGCCCGTCAAGGCTCATGGTGCCGGCCCAGAAGCGGCCGTCCGGATCGCATTTTCCGTCATTAAACCGATTGCCGGCTTCCTGGTCGGTTTGCCAGATTTCTTCTATATGGGCAGTCGTGAAGTCGACCCGATAAAAACCGTCCTCCAGGGCAGCCACCAACGACCCGTCGCGCCGCAAAGCAACGGCGCCGACCATCCGGGGCGTCGCGATCTGTTCGTCGAGGCCGCTCGCCGGATCATAGCGATGGATTCGGCAGCCTTTGATATCAACCCAAAAGAGGCGCTGCGTTTGCTCATCCCAGACAGGCCCTTCACCGATGACGGCTTTGGCGTCAACCAGCATTTCATGATTCATCCGGCAATCCTCCCTCAATCCCGCGCTAATTTCTCCGCGGCAGGTTCCGATTTAATCAAATACCGATGGCATCGGAAACCCAGGCCGGTTTGTAACCCGCTGCTGTAATCCATTCCAAGGTATCCAGGATTCGTTCGCGGAAATCCGGCAGGTAGTTCATATAATCCGGATAAAAATACTGTTCGTGGATCATGACTTCCATGAAGCCGGCCGTGTGGGGATTGCGGCAAGCTTGTTCCAAATCGGGGATGATGCCGGATTTGGGACCGATATTCATGACGCGCTTGATATGGCCAAAAGTCATGCCTGATTCATGATCCATCCAAAAATCACGGCCGGCCATGTGTTCGCATTGCTGTTCATTGAGATAGTAGGAAACGATCCACCGGTCATCCATTTTCTGAAAATAGCCCATCAGACAGCGCAGCCCGCAATCATGCAAGGCCCGGCCGCCTTCCCGGTTCAGCTCGCCCCAATGGACGGTCGTTGTCGGCGCCAGGTCTTCATAACCGGCGAATCGGCGCAGCTGTTCCGCTATCCGCTCATAATCGCGTTTGACAGTCGCATAAGATGCAAACTGATAAGGCTTATCCGGGAATTCCTGTTCGGCATGAAACTGCATCCGCAGCCAGGAGGACACTTCCTTAAATTCACTCTTGTATTTTAACGGCATCATGGAAAGATCGAAGCCATCTTCCTGATAAAAGACATTGAGATGGACTTTTGCCTGATAACGCTCATGTGCCTCCCGATAAACGCGCAGATAAGCATTATCGAATATCGAGGTATAACGGTCGGCATTCCGGGCCAGATCCTTCAGAAAATGAATGTTGTCATCGACAGAAACGCGGAATTTACCGGTCGAATTTTTCAGCCAGTATACCCGGATCTGCTGCTGCCCGCCGTTTTGCGCCCGGGCAGTCAAGGTATTATCGCGTTCGGTCAAAGAGACCTTCGCCTGAAAAGCAGCGCCGTCAAAGGCAGCCGGAAAGCCATTGATGGTTATAACGGATCCTTTCGGCGCTGAAACACGAGCCGTGATTTCCAGCGCTTGCTCTGTTTCCTGACCGTCATAACCATTGAGCATGTCTCCGTCAAGGGGAAAAATAAACGTTAATGATCCATTCATCGGAATTCCTCCTCCAGATAATCGGCTTGATCCAATACTACCACTCTTTTTATCCTGTAGACGAATGCAGAAATTGCTCGATTGACAAAAAGAGAGGCAAGCATTATATTCAAATTGTTTATACAATAAATAAATAAATTAGACAAGACCTTATAAGATCCTTTTTGTTCAACTGTATCCCCAAAATCCATTATAAAGAGGAGGCCTGACGATGAATCAAAACACCATCCCCATCCTGAAAAAAGGCGTTGCATATCATGGCAACCGCATACTGCGTCATGTTGAGGAGGACATGCGCGACATCATCGACCACAATTTCAACCTGGTCGTCCATATGTTTTCCCATAACGACTGGGACCGCCACAAGAACATCATGAAGGAAATATTCGACATAACGACCGAGCATGGCTTGGATTTCTGGGTAGATAACTGGGGTCTGGGAGGACCTCCCGGCGATAAATCCCACTTTTTGTCCTATCATCCGGACTGCCACCAAATTTATTCCGACGGCAGTGTAGATCCGACCCGTGTATGCCTGAACAGCCCGGAATTCCGCTCTTTCACGAAAGAATGGATTGACGTTGTCGAGGAAGCCGGCGGCAAGAGCATTTTCTGGGATGAACCGCATCTGGCTGCCAAGACCATGGATCAAGACAAACCGGTTATCTGGTCCTGCCGCTGCCCCCGCTGCCAGAAGCTTTTTGCCGAACAATACTCTATGGCGATGCCGGAAACCTTTACTCCTGAAGTCGCGGCTTTCCGTGTCTGGTCCGTAGTGGATTATTTCCGCGAAGTAACCGAATACAGCAAAGCGAAGAACATGGAGAACATCGTTTGCGTCATGCTGGGCGCTTCACACGGCATCAATCTGGATACGCTCGATCAGATTGCCAGTCTCAAATCGCTTGACAATATCGGTTCCGATCCTTATTGGCTGGGTCATAAAGGCGTCGATCCTTATCAATTCGTTTACGACGCCACCCGGCAAAACCTGGATGTTTGCAGCCAATACCATAAGGATCACAACATCTGGATCCAGGGCTATGCCACCCCCCGCGGCCGTGAAGAAGAAATCATCCTGGCGACGGACGCCGCTTATGACGCCGGTGCTCGCAGCATTCTGGTCTGGGGTTACCGCGGTTCGGAATCCAATGATTATCGTGCCGAATGCCCGGATTTGACCTGGAAAATAACCGGTGAAGCAATGGCCCGCATATCCAATCGCCATCGTGATGAGCTGCGGCAAGCCCGTTTGCGCTGATACGACAAAATCAACGTCAGGCGAACCGATCGCTTCGCGAATGTATTGCTTTACGAAACACCAAATAGTATGATTTGAACAACACTTCTTGTTAAGGCCAGGTAATCTGGGGAAAGGTCGAACGAATTTGGTTATCGATAAAACCGTTGGTAATGTTCAACTGATGCAGCGGATCAACCGTCTGAAGGTTTTAAATTTTGTCCGCGCCAAGGGGCAGTCGTCGCGTCCGGAGATTGTCCGGATAACCGGTCTCAGCCCTTCATCGGTCACCAACATCGTCGGCTTTTTGCTGGAGAAAAAACTGCTCATGGAATCTGGCGCCGTAGATACGCGGGAAGTCGGCCGGAAAGCAACCGTTATCCAGTTCAATCCGGCCGCCCTCCAGATCGTTTGCGTTAATATTGAAGCCAAAAAAATTGATTTAGCGTTAACCGATCTGGCCGGCAATGCCTTGAAGACCAAAGAATTAGTCCTGGACCCTAAAAAGAGCGAAAAAGAGAGCCTGGAGCGGATAAAAGCGGAAATCATGGCTATTCGCAGCGAATATGAAGCGGATCCCGTAGACCTGGCCGGTATCGGCATTGCTTTATCCGGCCTGGTTCTGAACCACAATCAACTGGTCTTATCCAGCAGTATGCATTGGCGCGGCGTAGCCCTCAAAGAATACTTTGAACAAGCTTTCAGCCTGCCGGTTTTTGTTCAGAATAATTCGCGGACAAAAGCGCTCTGGCGGCTGCGTCAATCTAAAGAAGAACCGGAACAGAACATCATTTTTCTTGATCTGGCTATGGGCGTCGGCATTATCAATTTTTATGACCAAAGAGTCAACGACGCTGTGATCGGCGAGATCGGCCATACCACGGTTAAAAAAGACGGACCGCTCTGTTTCTGCGGCAACCATGGTTGTCTGGAAATGATGTGCAGCGTTGACGCCATCATCAATCAGTGCAGCGAACTGCTTCTTCAGAATCGTTGTCCTGTATTGAAAAGGGTGATGAGCCAGGCATCTGCGGATACGCCGGATTATGAGATGATTCTGCAGGCTTTTCACCAGGGTGACCCCGATATTCCCGCTGTGCTGCGTGAATGCGGCGAATACCTGGGTATCGCGCTGGCTAATATCATCAGTCTTTTCAATCCTCAGCAGATTCTGATCAACGGCGACCAGTTATTGACCGAAGAATCGATTTACCAAACAGCGTTGGCTGAGGCAGACGCGCGCGTCAACGAGCTTTTCTCCAAAAGTGTCCGTTACGAAAAAGTATGCATTGATACGGCGGAGGAAATTCGCGGGCTGGCCTTATATGTTTCCGATCAGCTTTTTGAATTATCCGGTTTTACGCTCTGACCGTTCATAAGGCCTAAGCCATGTTTTTACCCTGAATCGTAAAAATAATCCTTGAAAACCTCTTGATTTTTGGTTTATTTGTACTATAATTTATTTTAGCAATGAACAAATTAATTGTTCAAATGATAATGAGGAGGTCTCCCTATGAGCAAAGTCGAAGTTGGTCAAGAATCTGAAGGCGGAATCACCAGCAGCTACAAAGTGGATGACGGTGTTGTTTTGAAAGTACCATATTCCTATTTTGGCAGTATTTTTGATGATGATGAAAGAACGCGCGTCGCGGCAGCCATGACCCAGGACTCCCTGACCATGGGCCCGCAAGTCCAGGAATTCCAGAAGAATTTTGCCGCCTTTACCGGAACAAAATATGCTTTTGCGGTAACGAACTGCACAACAGCAATGCATGTTTGTTCTCAGGTTATCGGCTTACGTCCCGGCGACGAAGTTATCACAACGCCTAACACCTTCATCGCAACCTCGTTGGTTATCCTGAAGGAAGGCGCCACCCCGGTTTATGCCGATATTGATCCCCGTACCTTCAATATCGATCCGAAAGAAGTCGAGAAAAAAGTAACCAACCGGACCAAAGCTATTTATGTCGTTCATTACGGCGGACAAATGGTCGATATGGATCCCATCATGGAGATCGCCCGCAAGTACCATCTGATCGTTCTCGAAGACTGCGCTCATGCCCCGGGTGCTGAATACAAAGGCCGCAAAGCAGGCTCAATCGGCGATTTCGGCTGTTTCAGCTTCCATTCTCTGAAGAATATGACGACCCTCGGCGAAGGCGGCATGATCACCTGCAACAACGACCGTTATGCCGAAGGCATCGAGAATTTACGTTGCATGAGCCTTGATCATTGGAAGAATCAGGTCGATTACTGGATTCCTTCCCATTTTGATATCAAAACCTTCGACGGCAAATGGGGCAACAACTACCGCATGAATGAAATCCAGGCGGCCACCGGTATCGCTCAGTTGAATAAGCTGAATAAGCTGAACCAGCTCCGCGCCGACAAAGCCCACTATATCACCGAAGGTCTGAAAGGCCTCAAAGGTGTTACCGCGCCTTATGAAGATCCCAATTGCAAACATATCTATCATCTTTATACCGTTTGTATCGATCCTAAAGTACTCGGCGCCACCAGAGATGATTTTCTGCGTGTTCTCTATAAAGAAGAAGGCATCCAGGGTATCCTTCATTATCAGCCCACCTACCATTTCACAGCGCTTAAAGAAATGGGCTACCCGCAGGATCTCTGCCCGAATGCCGAAGACTTCTTCTATCGCCGTGAATTCAATACGCCGCAGCATCCGCGCCTGACCCAGACGGATATGGACAATATCATTCAGGGTATCCGCAATACGGCAAAGAAAGTCAGCAAATAAGAAACCGGCACAAAGCCTGAAAGAACAGGGGCTGGCTTAAAATTCGTACTGTGTTGTCATGTATGCCGAGAGAGGCGTTATCCCTTGCGGGACAACGCCTCTCTCTTTTGTTTTCGCTTGCCGGTGTTGATCAGCCTTTAACCGCACCGATCATAACGCCCTTTACAAAGTACTTTTGCAGAAACGGATAGATACAGAGGACGGGAACGGTAGTCACGATAATGGCAGCATATTTGATGGTTTCGGCATAGCTGTCAAACTCATCTCCCACAATCGCTCCGCTTCCAAGAATCTCGGAGTTGGTAATCAGAAGCGCACGCAGAACATTTTGAATGGGTAAAAGTTCGCTGTCGGTGATATAAATGGACGCAGTAAACCAATTGTTCCAGTGACCCACGCCGTAATAAAGCAAAAGCACCGCTGTAGTAGGCATGATCAGGGGAGCGATGATTGTAAATAGAATCATCAGATCGTTAGCTCCGTCTATATGGGCTGACTCAATCAACCCATCGGGAATTCCTTCGATAGCCGTTTTGCAGATAATGGCATTATACAGCGACAGGCAGCCGGGAATGATCAACGCCCAGAGCGTATTGAACAGACCAAGGTCGCGGATGTTTAAATATCCAGGAATCAGCCCCCCGGAAAAAAACATGGTAAACATCATAAATATGACGATTATTTTTTTAAACAGGACCCCCTTGGACGCCATGAAGAAGCCGCAAAATAGGGTCATGATAATGTTTAGGGGAAGCGCCGCCGCCAGAATGAACAGAATGTTTCTGTACCCGCTCAGGATAAGGGGATGTTCAAAGGTCATGCGATAAGCGCCCAGAGTAAATCCGTGAGGCCAAAATAAAACGCCGGGATGAGCAACCAAATAAGTGTTGTCGCTTAAAGAGGCGCATAGAACATAATATAGGGGGTATAATGTAACAAAAATTAACCCCAACATGAAAATAAGATTTAAAATATCAAAAGCAAGGTCTCCAATATTTTTATTTCGCAAAGATATCCCTCCTGTCAGAAAAGGCTGGTTTCGC
The DNA here is from genome assembly GCA_034927345.1 of Clostridiaceae bacterium. Classification (GTDB taxonomy): domain Bacteria; phylum Bacillota; class Clostridia; order Saccharofermentanales; family UBA5734; genus JAYFQE01. Next base: position 22,887 of record JAYFQE010000012.1, on the reverse strand, counting down.
TTGTCCGCCTGCTGATCGCATTAGTAATAAATAAAAAACAGACATTGACCAGCGAGTTAAACAGCCCCACCGCGGTGGAATAGCTGTAATTGGCCTCCAGAATTCCCTTGCGGTACACATAAGTAGAAATAACATCGGCCACTTCGTAGGTAAGGGGCTGATATAGCAACAGGATCTTTTCAAAACCCACATTGAGTATCCCGCCCATCCGAAGAATAAACAAAATGGTAATGGTAGGCATCAGGCCGGGCAGCGTAATGTTCGCCATCTGGCGAAACCGCCCCGCTCCGTCTATCTGTGCGGCTTCATACTGCTCCTGGTCGATTGCAGTTAAGGCCGCCAGATAAATAATGGAGTCCCAGCCGATTCCCTGCCAGATACCGGATCCCACATAAATAGGATAAAACAGTCCTTTGTCTGAAAGCAGGTTAGTTCGTGTGTTGCTGAAAACAGCGATCAGGTCGTTGAAAACCCCATCTGTCTGGCAGAAAGTTTTGATCAGCCCGCACAGCACCACCATGGAGATAAAATAAGGCATGTAGGAAATGGTCTGCACAGTGCGCTTGAACCATACGCAGCGGATTTCGTTAAGCAGCAACGCAAGAATAATTGGCGCGGGAAAGCCGAAAAGAATCGACAATCCGCTGATACTGAAAGTGTTTTTAATAAGCCGCCAGAAATAGATGTCTTTGAAAAATGTCGCGAATTGGTCAAACCCGACCCAGGGGCTGTCCAAAATTCCCAGCGCAGGCCGGTACTTTTTAAAAGCAATAACGACGCCGTACATGGGTTTATAGGCAAAAAGAATAAAATAGAGAACTACCGGAATGACGATCAGGTACTTCCACTTGTTTTGCTTGAAATCGCGGGACAGGCGGCGCATTACACCGCCCCCAGAATGACTGCCGGCGGTTATTTTCACAGGCTGCATACGTTTTTACGACCTCCTTTGCCGTGATAAAGCAACCCGGCGGATTCCATCGTTTTTGGAATCCGCCGGAGAAGTGCAGATAATCAGCGCGCTGTGAACCGGTCGTAAGCGGCCTGATAAATTTCCAGCATCCGCTCAAGGTTCATGCCTTTTAGTGTTTCAACAAACTGGTCAAAATTATTCAGGGATTCTTCCCCGGTAAAGAACTTCAGCGCCATTTCAGAAGCATAGGTGTCAATGGCCGCTGCCAACGAACTTACCTCGGTACTCTCGCCGGTGGTTAGGCTGACGCCAGCCGGATACATATGGTCAAACAATTCGTTTTTTTGACCGGTCCAGGTGTCTACTGCCGCAACGGATGCCGGTGCGTTTTTCTGGCGCACCATATTTTCAGCCTGCATGGCAAGACCGGTTCCCACGGTACCTACATATTTTGAAAGAGCCATGTTGATCCCCTCGGGATCTTTAGTAAGCAAGTCGGTATAAGTAGGAACCCCGTTCACCATGGTGTAGGTTTTCCCTTCGGTTCCGTAGTTCCAATACATGAAACCCTCTTCATTGTACCCGTAGTTCAGCCAGCGCATAGCGGTTTCCAGCTTCTCATCGGGACAGCTGGTGGTAATAGCCGCGGCGTAAACCGAAACCATATCTTCACCCTGAATATAATTAACTGGACTACCCGCCGTTTGAGGAACATAAGGCGCTCCCACCCACTCGGCGCCGGTATTTTCCGCTTTAGCATCATTCACCCAGTTGGTAAGCTGACTGATAGCTGTTATCGAAACACCGACCTTATTGTTCAGCACCTTGCTTCTCACGCCGGCATCATCCAAAGTCACGGAATCAGTATCGATCATGCCGTCGGAATACCAGGAATGCAATTGGGTCATGTAGTTCTTCCATTCAGGCTGCGCTATGGCGTATTGCACCTTACCGTTGTCATCCACATATTTGGCAGCGCTGAAGCTTGTGTAAGCGCCAAAAGCGGAGGCAAATCCTGGATTTGTCCGAGTGATAGCAAATGCCAGCTTGGCCTCGTATGCCCGATTAAAAGTTCGAATCACGTTATCCCAGTCGGATATAGTCTTGGGCATTTCCAGATTCTGCTCGTCCAGCCAGTCCTGACGGACAACCGGACCGCAGTATGTCGCCGCCCAAGCAGATTCGCGGAAGCTTCCATAGCCCCAATATTGGCCGGCGTCGGTTTTCATAGACTTATCGAAACGTTCGTTGTTTTGCAGGACTTTCCAGTAGTCGGGAGAATATTCCGGCATAACATCCGTTAAATCTCGAATAATGCCGTCGTCGATATATTGCTGAGCGTCATTAAATAGTGTATAGACGATAATATCGGGAAGCGTGTCGCTGGCCAGCATCAGATTGTAAGCCTGAGTACGATCCGTTCCGGCTACCGGGAACTGCCAGTCCACCTTGATGCCCGTCTTTTCCTCCAGCCCTGTATGAAAAGGGGATTCTGTATAACTGGTATAAGAAGAATGAAGCGATGCGACCTGAGGATTCCACATAGTAAGGGTGATGTCTGTGTCTACGGGATACCCGGCAAAGGTATTTTCCGTTGAAACCGCCGAGCCCGTACTGCTTTCTGTTGAAGCCGCCGAACCTGTACCGCTTTCCGCAGACGTGTCGTTCAGACTTCCGGGTGCGCCGCTGCAAGCGGACAGGGACAAGAGCATTCCCGCCGCAAGAAGAACCGCAAGAAATTTTTTTCTCTTCATAGTAACCTCCTACAATATAGATTGTACTTTTCCGGTTTTGCCGGTTTATTGAAAACGACTAAATTATATTGCGTATTGTGCTCAGAATATAGAATTCGTTTGTGAAAACGGCTGCTCAAAATGAAAAGTCGGGCTTCCTGTTTCTAAAACAGACTTCCTGTTTCTAAAAAATCCGGGAACGTTAATTGCTAAAAAGAATATAGTTGTTATAATAATTTTGGATTTTGTGTATTTAACCGAGGTTCAATTTATGGGAGAGGAAAAATCCTATGAAGCTTTTTATAAAAAGAAAGAGCTTTTTCAGTCGTTTTTTAATTTCTTACGTTATTGTGTTGATCATACCTTTTCTTACGGTTTTTTTTACTTATTCCACAGCAGAATACACCATTCGCACCGAAATATTAAACTCCAATGCCAATAGTCTACACCAATTCTTCAATATGTTGGATTCACGTCTTTCGGAAATGTCGAACACCGCATTTCAAGCCCTTAACAACGCGGACGTGAAAATACTTGCCCGGAAGGAGCTTCGTACCGATCCGCAGTCCGCCTACCAGATCTATAAAACGAAGAAAGTCCTTGAAAATCTCACCCGGAATATTCTGTCCGACCTTTTTATCTATTGCACACAGTCCGACTCGGTTATCTCAGCCACTTATTCCTGTCTTACTATGGAGGAATATTACAGGATCTATTATCAAGATAAATTTCTTTATGGCGTACAAAGCTTTAAGAATACAGTTTTTGAAGAAAAAACCAATTCTCCCCAGTTGGTTTCCCTGGGCGGAGAACTGACCAGCCCCAGCCTGGCAATTGTACTCTCGCAAAATACCAACTATGCCCTGGGAGTTCCCAATGTTGGCGCCTGCCTGGTTCTCAATCCTCTGGTGCTCTCCCAAATGCTGCATAGCGCTGATTTTCAACAGGATGGGATTTTGGCTATTTTTGACGGAAACGGAAATATACTGGCTTGTTCCCGGGATCTTCCATCCAGCCTTTCCCTTACCGACATTCCCCGGCAGGATTTTTCCCGGTCAACCATCGGCAACATTCCCTATGTGGTTCAGTCCTCTGAATCAAACGTGCTGGACTGCACATATGTTTCCCTGACGCCTACCTCCTCTTTTTGGCAGAGACTGAACACCCTGCGCATGGTGTGCATGATCAGTCTTTTTCTCTGCATGTTGCTTAGCGTGGGGATTGCCGTGATGCTGGCCAGACGGAGTTTTCATCCCATTTCGATGCTGCTTTCCACCATTCGCAGTAAAACCAGCCGAACCTTCGACAATCGCCATGAAAATGAAATGGAGTTTATCGGCCAGGTGCTTCGCCAATCGTTGGATGAAAACCATATGTTGACAGACCGAATTCAAACTGAAATACATACGCTGCGCGAGGATTTTCTTCTCCGGGCTATGCAGGGCGTTCTACCTCGGGAACCGGAAGGCGAGGAAAATGCTTTTTCCAAGCACGATATTGAATTATTGTCAGATCGCTTTGAGGTGGTTTTGATCCGAGTGGAGAGCTTTGAAGAAAAGCTGGTTGGGAAAAAGGGAACCCGGGAAGGGCAGAAAAACCTTTCCTTTATACTGGCAAATGTGTTCGAGGAACTTTGTGCGATTCTTTCTCATCAAGGCTTCTTAATCAGTCTTGGGCCGGCCGAATTTGCCGGTATGATCAATTTTTCTATAAACCAGCAAAACGATCTGGACGACACGCGGGAAATCTGCCGCAGGCTCTCATGTTTTATCAAGGAAAATTTTGAAATTTTCTGTACTATGGCGCTAAGTGAGGTGCAAAGCGGCCTTTCAGGAATCCACATAGGCTATTGGCAGGCCGATCAAGCCATGAGCTACCGGTTTTCTTTCGGAAAAGGTGTACAGATATATTACGGTGATATTTCTGGCAGACCATTCTCCTATAACAGCGCCGCTGATTCCAAAGCCGCCCAGATTCTGATGAGCTATATCCGGCAGGGTCATCCGGAGGAACTGGCGGAATGCATAACTTCCATCTGGAGCAGCGCCTCTGTTGATAAAGATAGCTCGTTGGAGGCAATTCGCTGTTTTAAGTACGATATGGTCAATGTCCTGAATAAAATCCTGCATGAAATTGAGCCCGTTCCCATGGAGCGGGAAACGCTGCTTATCCGGCGACTGCTGGACGCGGAAACACTGGAGGAATTTCAGTCCTTGCTTTCTGCGGCTGTAGAACAGCTGAGGCTAAAAAGGATCAGCAACCGGGAAAGTCATACCGTTTGCGATAGAGCTGCCACTTATATCCAAGGCCACTTTACCGATGTGAATCTGAACAACAACGCCCTGGGTGAAATGCTGAACATTTCTCCATCCTATTTATCTAAACTATTTAAGGCACAAAAGGGTATGGCTTTACTGGACTATTTATATCAGATCAGAATCGAGCGAGCGAAGGTGTTTTTACAGGACACCGATCAAACCATGGATGAAATAGCGCTCCAGGTAGGTTTTTTAAACGGCACGGCACTCATCAAGGTATTTAAAAAAGCAGAGGGTATCACACCTGGCGCTTATAGGAAACTAGTTCATCCCACTTAGCATTCGTTATCCTCTTCGATTTCGCCTTCGGGAAACCGGCTTCCCCAGTATCTCCGACATAATGACGCTCTGCATCATCTGCCGGGGCGTCAGTTCCGGCAGGAACGGACTTGTCCCGACTCCGGCAGTCATTTCCGCCGGCGCGGCCGGTTCGGCCTGAACTGACGCGGCAGGATTTACAAGCTCCGCCGGCGGCGTTTCCGGAGCAGCCGGCTGAACGGCCGGCTGTCCCGGCGCAGGCGGTTGGTTCTGACGGCCTGCATACACGCCGGAACGGTTGATTCTGTCCATCATCTGAGCTGGCATATTGCCTTGTTCCAAACTGGATAACAGCTCATTAATCTTATCCGACCATGTAGCCATATCATATCACCACTCTAACCGAAAACGGCATAATCATTTATGTTCGCCAGGAGCGGCATCCGGTTTACCGACATTGGCAATTGAGCTTCGCATTTGGGTATCGGAAATCACATTCTGCATGTTGTAATAATCCATGACTCCAAGTTTTCCCTCGCGCAACGCCTGCGCCATCGCTTTCGGCACTTCCGCTTCGGCTTCAACGACTTTGGCGCGCATCTCAACAACCGCCGCCTTCATTTCCTGTTCGCGGGCAACGGCCATAGCCCGGCGTTCTTCGGCTTTAGCCTGGGCAATCCGTTTGTCTGCCTCAGCCTGATCCGTTTGTAATTGAGCGCCAATATTCCGGCCGACGTCGACATCTGCGATATCGATCGATAGAATTTCGAAAGCGGTTCCGGCGTCAAGGCCTTTGCTGAGCACTGTTTTCGATATGCGATCCGGGTTTTCCAGAACGTCTTTGTGGGTAACTGCCGAACCGATGGTGGTGACAATACCTTCGCCGACGCGGGCAATAATCGTCTGCTCGCCGGCGCCGCCGACTAAGCGCTCAATATTGGCCCGTACGGTAACCCGGGCTTTTGCTTTTAATTCGATGCCGTCCTTGGCGATAGCGGCAACCAGCGGCGTTTCGATCACTTTCGGATTAACGCTCATCTGCACGGCTTCCAGAACATCGCGGCCGGCCAGGTCAATAGCGGCCGCCCTTTCAAAGACAAGGGGTATTTCCGCGCGCTGCGCGGCAATCAAGGCATTGACAACCTTATCGACATTGCCGCCGGCTAAAAAATGAGCTTCCAGCTGATTGATACTGACCTGCAAACCAGCTTTTGTCGCTTTAATCAAAGGATTGACAACGCGTGTCGGGATAACCCGGCGTAAACGCATGCCTACCAGATTGAAAATGCCGACTTTGACGCCGGCTGCCGCCGCTGAAATCCAGAGTCCGACCGGAACGAAACTGAAGAACAACGATAGAATGACCACAACGACAGCAATGATCAGGGTATATGCCATGAATTCTCCGCCCATATGAATAGCTCCTCTCAAATATAATCGGTTATGGCTGCTCCTTAACCGGCTGGACAACAATGCGCCGGCCTTCGACGCTGACAATTTTAATTTTGATGTCCTTTTCAATATAAGTTCCGTCGGATACAACATCCAGACGGCGGCCATTGAAATCACCGGACCCGGCCGGACGCAAAACAGTCAGGGCTATTCCTTCCCAGCCAATCATCTGAGACAGATCTTCCGATGTGCTAAAGCCTTCCTCATGTTTGGCGGCGGACCAGAGAATCAGTTTTCTGGCCAGTTTACCCTTCTTGGCCGAACGCAAAATAAGGAACAGCATCAGGGCGACCAGAAGAATAAGAATCAGCACCATCACCATAGCTTCGAACGGAGACCGCGCAGTCATAATAATGCCAATAATCAGCAGCAGCAGACCGCTCCCGCCGGCAATGCCAAAACCGGGCGTAAACATCTCGGCAACGAGCAGCAACAGGCCAAGAATCAAGAAGATAGCCTGCAGCGTACCGATTCCTTCGATAAAACTGAAAATTCCCACAGTACAGAAAAGCATATTCATATGATTCCCTCCCTTATTCTGCACGCATTCATTATATCCTACAATTCATGAACGCACCAGGCGGCAGCATGCTCGATGAGCGGGATCATCTTGGCAAGAATCGCTTCTGTGTGGCCCGGCGTCAGGCAAGCAACGCGTCCCGATCCGACTTCGCGGCTCCAGCCGCCGATCTCGGTGCCGTGATTGGAAAGGGTACATAAAAAAGGATGGGTTTTTATCAGATCAATCTGACAAAAATACTGTTCATCGTAATCGGTAAATGGCGTAAAATTCTGCATAATCGGATGAACCGTGCCGGGCATGGCACTTCCGGTTACCAGAGTCGGTTCGGGCGGATGGCTGACAAACCGGCCTAATGACAATTCATAAAGATGGGCGTCCAGCTCGATTCCGGCAAGGCCGGCATGAATAAACAGCCAGCCCATGCCGTTTTCCACCATCTTGACCATCTTCAGCTGTTCTTGTCCCTTGAGCGGCGGTTCTCCGTCTTTTCTGCCGGCGGTCAGACTGACAACCAGATCCGGCGGTTCCTTAACCAGCAAGAGACGGCGAATGGATTCATCCGTTTCGACCTGCCAGCCGTTTTGCGTAAAAACCTGATCCATTAAAAAGCCATATCGGTCTGCAGGATGGTATAGATCATTCCAAATCACGAGAACGCGTTTTCCCATGAATTAACTCCTTTGCCGTTCCATGCGGTTTTTACGGAATCTTAACAGGTCAATGATAAAGGACAGCCTAAGTTTATCATATTTACTGATCATTCACCAGATTAATATGATCATCCGCATGAGGCAAAAAGTCGGGAACCGTCCGCTCTTAAGGATTCAGCCGGGCGCCGCCCACTGATTCGATTTCATCAAGAACCAGATCCAACGATCGTACGCCTTCCGCTAAAGCAGCTTCTTCAATGGATTCACCGGCAATTAAGCGGGTTACAAAATAGTTCAGTTCATTGAAATGCCCGCCCTGATCTGACAGATTGCCGGCGCTGGTTTGATTGTCCAGGATCAGCTTGTTCAGTTCCGGAACAACTTTTTGACCATCATCCTGATAGACCACGAGCGACGGCGATGTATTCGAATCGAAGACTGCAGTAGCCCGGGCGAATTTTACCCGGTAACCCATGCCGAACGGGAAACCGGCCGGATAATCCCAGACGCCTTCGGCGAATAGAACGGCGGACGGATAGTGATAAGTTGTAAAGATATGATTGATCGTCTGACTTTCATCCCGGGTTGCCGCAGTATGAATGCCGGTCGGTTCACCCATCAGATAGCGGATAAAGTCCGTATCATGGATATGCATGTCCTGCGCCATAGATCCGCTGCATTCAGCCCGATTGAGCCAGTTCTCCCAGGACCAGGACGGTAAAGCGCTCAGCCTCTGGAACACGCCGGATTGAATCTGGCCGTACCGGCCATCATCTGCAGCCTGCTTCAGCCAGACATACTCGTTCCAGAATCGCAGGCACTGCCCGACCATGACCTGAACACCGGTCTGGCGCTGCTTTTCCAGCAGGGCAAGCCCTTCCGCGCGGGTCAGGCAGACCGGTTTTTCGATAAAGACAGCGCGGCCTTTGTCCATGGCGGCCAAAGCGTGTCTGGTATGCAAATACGTTGGCAGACAAATATCTATGGCGTCAACATCAGCCTTTTCAATCAAGTCAAATCCAGACCCATAAGTTTCTGCTCCGGATAGTTCGGCCAATTTGCCGGCGCGGCCTTCTGTGATATCGGCAACAGCCGTTACCTTTACACCCAAAGCCTCCAATTTGTGATAGCAAGAAGCATGTACGCCGCCCATCATGCCGGCGCCGATCAAACCGATTTTAAACATGTTTTTTCCCTCCCAGTATGCAATTCATGGCGTTAGCCGTATTCATAATCATCTGCTCCGGATAATAAGCATATGGCGGCAGCATTTCTGCCGTGACCCAACCGTCGTAGTCGACAGCCTTAAACGCGGCCATAACGGCCGGCCAGTCGACATCGCCAGAAAGAAGATCGACAAAGCCCGCCAGGCCGTTAGCGCTGCGGCGGTAATCTTTGAAATGAACTTTCTTTATCCGGGAACCCAGTATGGAAATCCAATGTTGCGGATAACCCCAGGCTACGGTATTGCCGACATCAAAATAGGCTCCGATATACGGGCTGTTCAATTGGTCGATGAAACTGCGCATTTCCAAAGGCGATAATAAAAATTTGTTCCAGACATTCTCGATCCCGATATGAACCTGTAAGCTCTCGGCATCTTTTTTGAGGCAGCCAAATGCTTCCAGAGCCCGATCATAAGCCACATCATATGGAACTGCCGCAAATCCGGGCACGAAATCGACGCCGACGCCGCCCGGTACAATCAAGACCGTATCGGCCCCGATTAATTTAGCGGCTTCCAACATACGGCGGGCAATGTGTAAAGCCTTGGCCTGCTGGGCCGGATCGTCGGCAGTCAGCGAATACTGCCAGAACAGTCCGGTAGCCAGGCTTGGCAAAGCCAGACCCCGCTCCGCCGCTTTGCTCTTGGCCGAAAGCCAGGCCTGATCGCCGCTTTCAAGGGTGAATTCACCCTTTTCGCTGATGTCCAGTTCAATGCCGTCAAAACCGGCCTTTTTCGCTAACGCCATCGCATCTTCAGTTGATTGGCCGGCAAAGGACCAGATACTGACCGATTTTTTCAATGGGCTCACATCCTTTCTTTAATGGGCTGAATGTATTTTGTGGTTCTCAATCTTGAATCGGCTTTGCAAAATCAGATCAAATGGATCAATCCTTTATAGTTCCATTATATAAAGGCTTATTTATTTTTCCTTACATAAAGCGGCCATTTTTTTGTATAATCAGATCAATGTCATCTTAATGCTTTTATCGGACAGGAAGGGATATGAGGGTGGATCGATGGCTGCAGATCGTTTTGTCCGCAATAAACTAAAAGATTTCATCAGTATTCCCAATATTATCACTATCATCTATTACAAGCTGCCGAAAAATTTTATGTTTGCCGGAGAACAACATGATTTTTGGGAGTTCATTTATGTTGATAAAGGTGAATTGCTTATCACAGCCGGAACGAGCGGTTATCGTTTGAAAGCCGGTGAGCTGGCCTTTCACCGTCCGGAAGAATTTCACGATGTGCGTGCTGACGGAACGATCGCGCCGAATGTCATTGTCGTTTCATTCGAATGCCGCAGTTCCTGCATGAAATATTTCGAGAACAAGATTTTGTTTCTCGATGATCACGAAAAACAATTATTATCACAGGTCGTTGAGGAGGGACAAGGCGCTTTTGAACTGCTCAGCGAACAGTCCCTGGTTTTTGGCATGAGTAAACGAAAAACAGCGCCGCCGGGCGCAGAACAATTGGTCCGTTCCGGCCTGGAACAGCTGTTGATCAGTCTGTTTCGCCGGCGGGACAGCATCCTGAAGCGCCAGCGGCAAACGCCGGCCACACTATCTAATCAATATCAAAAACTGGCCCGGGAAATCGGCCTCTATATGGAAACACATCTCGATCGGCGTATTCGCCTCGAAACCATGAGCAATGAACTCAACATCAGCATATCCCTGTTGAAAAGGGTTTTTAAAAATAACTATAACTGCAGTCCGGCTGATTATATCCAGGGACTGAAAATCGAAGAGGCTAAACGGCTGATCCGCGAAGATTCCCTGAATTTCACCCAAATCGCCGATCATCTGGGATTCTACAGCAGCGCTCATTTTTGCCGTGTTTTTCGCCAAAAAACAGATATGACCCCCACGGAATATGCACGTTCCGTGAAGGTCTGATATCTGTTTCGGTTTGTTTTTTAGCGTTTAAAAATCAGGGGAAAACGCCGCGGATTTTCTTCGCTTTGACGATCCGGCCGACAGCCACCTTGTAAGCGCTCATGCGCAGCGTGATTTTGCTTTGCAGGGAGTCTTCCCATACATCGTTAAACGAGCGGATCATGATTTTCTCCAGCGTACGATTGACTTCTTCCTCATCCCAAGTCAGCGACTGGATGTTCTGGATCCATTCGAAATAGGAAACCACAACGCCGCCGGCGTTGGCCAGAATATCCGGTACAACGACAATGCCCTGTTTCTCGAGGATTTCATCGGCTTCGTTGGTTGTCGGTCCGTTAGCCGCTTCAACAATGATTTTGGCCTTGATCTGGGGCGCCACGTCGAGGGTGATCTGATTCTCCATGGCTGCCGGTATCAGGATGTCGGTTTCCAGGGTCAGAAGTCCTTCATTGGTTATATGTTTCACACCGTCAGCATTGTAGTTGATCAGCAGATTGCCCTTTTGAGCCTGCAAGTAATCCTGGATTTCCGTGATGTTTAAGCCGGAACGTTTATAAAGGCCGCCCGATACGTCGCTGACCGCCACAATGCGGCAGCCTTCCCGCTGCAGTAGTTTCGCCGTCGTGCCGCCGACATTGCCCATGCCTTGTATGGCTACGGATGTGCCCAGAACCGGAATGCCCATACGATGAAGCGTCGCCCGGGTTACCAGCATAACGCCGCGTCCCGTCGCTTCGCCGCGTCCGAGCGAACCGCCGATTTCAATCGGTTTGCCGGTGACAACGCCGGGTACCGTGTAGCCTTTGAACATGCTGTAAGTGTCCATGATCCAGCCCATGATCTCGGCATTGGTATTGACATCCGGCGCCGGTATATCCTTTTCCGGTCCGATCAGAGGCAGAATCATCGCTGTATAACGGCGGGTCAGCCTTTTCAGTTCAGCCTTGGACAAGGTGAGCGGGTCGACCTTGATGGCGCCTTTGGCGCCGCCGTACGGAATGTTGACAACCGCGCATTTGAAGCTCATCCAGGCGGCCAGGGCCTTGACTTCTTCTATATCGACATTGGGATGATACCGCAAACCGCCTTTGCAAGGGCCGCGCGATGTCGAATGCTGTACCCGGTAACCTTCAAAAACCCGGATTTGCCCGTCGTCCATTTCAACCGGGATGGAAACTTTCAGTTCGCGTTCCGGATATTTCAGGGCAATGTAGTCTTTTTCCTCCAGATTAAGCAGTTTCGCAGCCCTATCCAATGAATTCAACATGTTCTCATAAGCATTATAGCTATTGCTCATAACAGATACCCCTTTTCTTTTATCTCGCTTACACGGTAACTTATCCCTAAAATGAACCGAAACATCGCGGTGAAAAAACAAACCACGAAAGGCAGTATAACATGTGCCTTATGCTTTGTCAATTATTTTATTACGTTTCTATTTCGTATCGCTTTCATTAATCTTTGCATTTTACGAATTGACGACTTGCATATTTTGTTTTCCCGTTCCGGCACAAAGCAACCGCCCCGAAAATAGACAAAATCCTTCACAATACAGCTTTTTTAAATCAGCTGCTTCAGTTAAGCCATAATCGTGAAGGATTTTAATCTTTCGTTTTACTTTTTTGCTATTTCTCTGTTCACATGCAGTCTGGCGGCAACGTCTCCCGTGTTTATGAAAAGGCCGCTTCACCCATCTGCCTGTGAAAAATGAAAGGAGCGCTCATCAGGAATTCAACAGTAATTTCATGACATACATTTCCAGCGCTTCATAATCACGATTCTCCTGGCACTTTTTCTGGAAGGAGTAGTCATATTTCGCGACTTTTTCTTCCAGAAGCTTGACAATGGCCAGACTGTTTTCCAGATGACGATAGCAAGCCTCGTCTTTTTGCGTGCGCATGGCTTTGACGTCCAGGCCGATGTATTCGCCATGTTTGCCATAACCGTTTTCAACCAGGACTTTGATCTGATTGAAGCCCTGGCGGAGATTTTCTACGCCAAAAGCTTTATCTTGGTCATATTTCATGCCGTTTTGATCATTCAGATGAACGCCCCACAGTTTGCCGAAAGCCAGGCCAAATGAAATCTCGTTGGCCGGATCCAGTCCCGCAAGTATGGCATGGGCTGATTCCAGAAGTCCGCCGACGCGGGTCGGATCATCTGTAGCGGACGAAACGGCCATGACATGACCGAGCGTACCGCAAAAACTGCGGTCAATCGGCTCATTGGGTTTAGGTTCGATCAGGATTTTGATTTTCTTATCGTAAGCCAGCATCTGGTTGATCGCTTCGATCAGACGCTTAACGCCTTCGACCGCGCTTTTGCTCTCGGCACACAGGGTACCTTCGCGGGCCAGCCAAAGAACGATTTTATCGCAGCCCAACTCGCGGGCAATGTCGATGGAACGGTATGAACGCCACAGAGCAAAAGCCCGGTCTTCGGCGCTGTTGCTGGTGTAGCCGCCGTCGGCGGTATGGGGATCCATCCAGAGACGCGGCGCGACAAACTCGGCCGCCAGGCCGGCCTGATCCAATTGCTGTTTGACCTTGCGGGCCGCGGCGCTGATCTGATCTTCCTTGAGGTCATTGATGTTCGGCACGGCGTCGTCGTCGTGGAACTGCATGGCGTCAAGTCCGATCTGTTTGTAACGGAACATTTTTTCTTCCAGCGAGATGCTTTGGCGAATGGCCGGGCCAAAAGCATCTGCACCTTCATGGACATTCCAGGGTCCGGCAGAGAATTTGAATTGTGACATAGGGCTTACCTCCTTAAATTAGGGAAATCCATTGGCGGGTTTTATGGCTTTCAACGATAGCTTCGGTCAGGCGGATAATATAATCGGCATCCTGGAATGTGGCAAATGTGCAGGGATCTGTGCCCAGACGCTTGCCGTCCCGGATATACCGGTAGAAATCGGATATATTATTTTTGAAAGCATCATTCCAGCCTTCCGGATGCCCTTTGGCCAAATAGGAGTGTGCCCGGGCTTCAGGCGAGAGATTATTGGGATTGCGCATCACACACAGGTTGTCCTGGTCGCGGAATCCCATCCACATCTGATCCGCCGTCTGCTGGTTCCATTGCAGCGACGCCTTACTGCCGTCGATTTCGAAACTCAGCGCGCAGCCGTGTCCGGCGCTGACTTCCGAAGCGCAGAACACCCCGTGCGCTCCGTTGTCCATCTTGAACATTACGGCTCCGTAATCTTCCGTGACGATCGGTTTTTCTTCGTAAGAAGCCGCTTTATTGATTGAAAAGGTCTCGACTTGCGTCGTCGGTTTCTTACGTACCGGTATCACCGTCACCAAATCGGCGCAGACTTCCGTGATCCGGGCTCCGGTAACATGCTGCACCGCGTCCATCCAGTGCGATCCGATATCGGCAATGCAGCGCGAGATCCCGCAGATCTCCGGTTCCAGCCGCCAGTTATAATCCGTGTCGTAAAGCAGCCAATCCTGAAGGTAACTGCCGTGAACCAGCGTTACTTTGCCGATCTCGCCTTTTTCAATCCGACTGCGGATTTCCTGGACCAGCGGATTCATACGGTAATTGAAATTGACCGCGGCCACGATGTCCGGGTGCTCTGCCAGGCAGGCAAGAAGTCCCGTTGTTTCCTCACTGTTGCGGGCCAGCGGTTTTTCCGAAAACAAATGTTTACCGGAACGTATGACCTGTTCATTGATGCGGGCGTGCAGGTTGTTGGGCGTACAGTTGTGGATGACCTGGATATCCGGATCAGCCAGCAGTTCGTCGATGGTTTCATAACAACGCGGGATGCAGTATTCATCCGCCTTTTTCCGCGCCAGGGCGCCATTGGCGTCGGCCACCGCAACCAGCTCGGCAAAGCCGATCCGCCGGATCGCTTCGATGTGGCTGACTCCGATATACCCGGTGCCGATTATGCCTGCTTTCATGGTCTTCATCTTGTTATGCCTCCGATTTATATTCAGTTTACAAACTGCTGGTTTACGGATCCTCGTTGTCAGACGGTCATATGTGCCAGGCAATCCGCTATCGACTGCCGATGATCATAAGTCGGCCAATATTCCAGGCCGACATAGCGGTCATAGCCAAGCGCGTCAATCTGACTCAGGATATAGGGATAATTGTTTTCGCCGTCCATCGGTTCATGCCGCCCGGGAACGCCGGCGGTATGGAAATGGCCGATCCAGTCGATATTCTCACGGATATGGCTTATGATATTGCCTTCCATAATCTGCATATGATAAACATCGAAGAGCATGCGGATGTTTGGACAGTTGACGCATTTGGCAATTTCAAAGGCCACCAAAGACGAATCCAGATAATAACCTTTATGATCGACATAGGAATTCAAGGCTTCCAGAACCAGGGTCAGGTCGGCCTGAACAAACAAGTCGGCGACGCGCTTCAGGTTTTCGATCAAAATATTCTTCTGCGTGTCTGTCCGGCCGGTAAGATCGCCGGCCAAACCGATCATCGTCGGACAGCCTAACTCCCCGGCCATCTCAATCGAACGCCTGACATTCGCGACGACCTGATCTGCGGACTGATCCATTCTGCAAGTCCAGGCCTGGTTCAGGGTGCAGCCGGCAATCCGGACTCCGCTTGCCGCGGCGGCCGATGCCAGCCGCGATAAGTCTCGGCCGGCCGGGTCCCAGAATTCCACGGCTTTGAAGCCGGTTTCGCCGGCAATCCGGATCCGGTCTTCCAAAGCATATTCCGTCAGAACCGGCTCTATGCATAGAGATATCTTCGCCATATCCTCTTCCTCCGATCAGGCCAGCACAGCCGCGACCTTATTGATGGCCGCTGCAATCAAATCACAGTCTTCATCAGACATTTGCGGCGGAATATCCAGCGTAACCGCCCGGCTCAGATATTCGAGCGTCTTGGGATTCATGTCCGCGGTATATTCGACCGGCTCGCCCTGATGATAAGGGCAGCTCCAGGGGCACTTGATTGTGGTCGGCGTCATCTGGCCGATTACATGCTTCCAGTGCTTGTAAATATGCCAGTCCGGTATGCTGGCATTATAGACACTGCCGGCAGACACGCCTTCGGCTTGTAAAGCGCGGGTGAATTCGGCAACTTTACCGCTATCGTTCAGATAAAACATCAGGCAGACGGCGACGTCGCCTTCCGGATCATAAACCGGACGCAGCCGAAGTCCCGGCGTGTTCCGGATACCGGAGGCAATCCGCTCCTGCGCATGACGCATCCGCGCCAGCAAATCGTCAAGACGGTCGAGCTGCGCCAGCATGACGGCGCCGGTCAATTCGCTCATCCGATAGTTGACCCCGCAAAATAATTCGCCGTCATACCGCTGCTCAGCAAAACGGTCCGGCCTCCAACAGGCAGCCGTGTCGTGATAGCCCATGCAGCGGTCATACAAAAGATCATCATTCGTGATGATCGCGCCGCCTTCGCCGGCCGTGATGATCTTGTGGAATTGAAAAGAGAAACAGCCGCAATCGCCGAAGGTCCCGAGTGCTTTCCCGTGATAAGTGCCGCCGCAGGCTTGCGCGACATCTTCAATGACCCGGAGCTTGTTCTTCCGGGCAATGGCCATGATCCGATCCATATCGCAGGGAACACCGCGCATATGAACGATCAGCAGCGCCCGCGTTGAAGGCGTGATTTTCTTCTCGATATCCTCAGGATCGATCGTCAGGGTTTCGTCGATCTCAGCAATGACCGGTATGGCTTTCGCCGCGACAATCGCCGCGCAGGAGGCAAAAAAAGTATAGCCGGTCACAATGACTTCATCTCCCGGGCCAATGCCGCAGGCAATCAGCGAAGCAATCAGCGCCGATGTGCAGGAATTAACCGCCAGACAATGCTTCGCATTCATCCGGACGGCAAAACGCTCTTCGAATTCCCGTACTTTGGACGGATATTGATCCGGTCCATAGTAACGGAACAAATACTTGCGGTCGAGCACCTCAAGGACTTGTCTGCGTTCTTCTTCCCCAATCTCCATACCGCCTGGATACATCGGTAAATTCGGGGTTGTCTTCGTCTTGGGCCCACCATAAAGGGCCAGCTGATCTTTCATGATCGTTCCTCCTTGATCATGATGCCAAACGATATAAATCGTTTTGCATCTAAATAATAAATGATCTGAACTATATTGTCAATATGTTTACAAAACGTTTAAGTTTTTACCGGACTTTTCTGCGTCAAGTGATGAAAAGTCATCTGCGCGCCGTCCATTCCGGACGAGCAGCGTCAAACGCCAAGCTCGCTGCCGGAACCGATGACCCTGTCAGGGCAGCAGCCGTTCCGGCGTGACCCGATGCGCTTTAATCGCCCGTACAAAAGCTTCGGCATATTTGACGCCGCACTGCATGCCCCGGTATTGGGCGGTGATCGACGGATCCCGGAAAAGGCCGGCCTCGCCCTGGCTGTCGCAGTCCTGCAGATTGTCTTTAAGCCATTGAATCTGGCTCTCATGACAGGCAAGCATTTTCATTTTTATGTCAAAGAAAGGCGTAATGTCGACATACTCGGTTGGAACAAATCCCAAACCGAGCGCCGGTTCGAAATAGTAAATCTGAGGTATTTTTTTATTAGGCCGGTTCGGCGTTTTTATATGGTCGATGGGGATCATTACGGCAATATCATTGATGATTTTAGAGGTCAGTTCATGGTCGGGCAGATAATCCTGCGGATTATGGGTCAGGATGATATCAGCCTGGCAATAACGCACCAAATCAATAAACTTGATTCTTGCCTCCCGGCTCTCGAAGAACATTTCGTCATCATAATCAAGACAGATATATTCGGCGCCGATTAAAGCCGCGCTGCGGGCTGCTTCAGCTTTACGGACAGCCGCAATCTCTTCCATGGTGTGCTTTGTCGAACCGACATTGCCGTTCGTTGCAGTCGCCATAAAGACTTTGTGGCCTTGACTGGCATATTTAGCCAGCGTTCCGGCACAGCAAGTTTCGACGTCGTCGGGATGAGCACCAACCGCCAGAATATTCATAATTTCAACCTCCTTATACTAAAACCTTTTATATTGATTATAGATAAGCATCGTACGCTTGTCAAGGATGTTTGTTTTACCGCATTAGTTGTAAAAACATTGATAATTAGCCATTATAAGGACATACTCATATTTTTCTAATGAGTGGAAAAGATATTTTTATGTGATTTTCATAATTGCTTATATTGAATATAAAAGGATAAAGTGAATACTGTGCCGCATACGGGCGCAATCCGGCCGGCTTACACCGGCTTCCGCACAAGATCAATACAAAAAAGCGGATTTCCTTCAGCCATCACATAAATTCCGCGGTTAACCATCTCCAATTTTACAGATCCTACGACGTTCATGGTGCAATCTCGAACAACGCCATTCCATTCACTGCTATTCAAGCGACCGCTTATCGGTTGCAATAATTTGCCGACCCTGTTCGCCGATGTTATAAAAATGCGTATAAAACGGGTTTGTTCGGGAATTTCAATCCATCCGGGCGCTGTTGCTGTACACAGGATCCAGCATTCTTGCTCATGATCCAGCCTGATCGCTCTTACCGAGTCTTCGGGACACAAGATAATCCGTTCTGCCGTATTCAGCCAGTGTTTATTTTCCTGGTATAAATTGATATAGGTTTTTATTACAGCTATATTATCCGGGGTTTGTTTGGCTAAATCGACTGAAATAGCCGGTATCCCGCCAAATATCATCGTCAGCATATGTCTGGCCACAATCTCAGGACGTTCCTGTTTGTTCCAGCACATGCACACATTATGCACCCACACGCCCCGGGCCATCTTTCTGATCAGCAGGCACTCCCGCAGGTTGCCGATATAATCATGATAACGGTCATGCGGCCATATGTGGGTCATAAACTGTCTCGTGACCGGGTTTGCTTCCTGCCGCCTGTATGACAGGCCTATGTCCGGTTTAATTTTTTTGAGCGCCGTCGATATGCTTTGCAGGATTCTGATCACATTCTCGCCCGGTGTTCCCGGCCGATGGACATGTCCGGCCGAGCACGGCTCATAAAGCTCCGGAAAATCATCCATCATATCAAACCATAGCTCGTCGATATCATATTCCTTGACAATTCTAACTGCTTCTTCAACCAGACAGTCTTCCGTTTCCTGACAGCAAGGACATGGATAAAAATAACTGCCATATGGATTTTGCGGACGCGGCATAATTTGCATAGGCAACAATTTTTGCCCCAGCTGATTGCCGGGATGCAGCATAAACGGAGTCCAGCGCAACGAGACCTTTTGCCCGCGCTGATGCATCTGATTAATCATCGCCCGATTATTGGGGAACCGACTTAAATTAAACTGGTTGTTCCCGGTATTTTCCGGATTATCCGGATCAGCATCCCATCCATAATCAATATGTATTCGCCGTATGCCCAGATGATACGCAAGCTCTGCTTGTTCTTTGATTATTGATTCATCTATTTTACTGTTAAAGGCATACCAGGAATGCCATTGTACCTCATCTCCCCACGCGGGGATATTCACGCCGGCGGAATATTTTCGGCCCAGCCAGGCGAAATAGCGGCCGATCACTTCATGAGGCTCGTCATTTGTTGTCTCAATATAAATTTGTTCTTCCAACGGCTTGACTGTTAAATTCGGTTCAGCGGCAGCCGGGTAAATACTTCGCCGGATCATTATCCGGGCACAAGCTTCCGCTGTTGTTGCTTCGGCTGAAGGGCCCGCGCTATCGGCATCGATTTCACTTGCATATTCCAGATGATCGACACCGATAAAGCAAAGATTTTTACCGGCACTATCTAAAAATATCGCATAGGGTTCAAACCCCATGGCATAGGTCTGCAAATGGCTTTGATATTGAAGGCCCAGCCGGGTCGATGCGCTGAAATCAGACGACAGGAGAATTCTGGATATTCCAGCCATCGGAAAGGTGGCTGTAATAGTCGCGTCGATTTTACCTGCAAAGTCCGGCGGCAGCGACGGCGAGTATGTTATTATTCTAGCCTCGCCGTCTGCAGCCGCTAAATTCATGTCTCTCACTTCAAGAGGATACAGATCAGCACGATTGCCGCCGCTCACAGATATGTCGATCTTCAGATTTTGTTGTAAAGGACGGATAGATCGTTCCATATAGCATCCTCCCGGGCAACGATTTATGTCTGTAATCCTTTAGAAAATGACTTCAAAAGATGCATCGCCCTTGAATGGAGTCACTTTGACCGTTTCTGTTTTTTCATCATATTGGCCGGCGCTAACCGCGGTTGCCCGGGCGCCTTCACAAGGATGCGGTATTCTGACCAGTAATTTCTCCGGCAAATGATCTCCCTCCATGTGAACAGAGACCCTTATTCTGCCGGCTGCCAATTGGGATTCGACATGAAAGCTCAACCGGCCAAAACATGTTCTGACGCCTTCCGCCGATATTGACTGGCCGTCTTTAAGCCAGCCGCGCGGCACGCCAGGCAGCAATTTCAAGGTCTGTCCGTCTTCAAGATAGAGCATCCAGCGGCAGCGCATCAGGAACCAGGTTTCTTCATGCAGTTTATGCGGACTGGCATGGAAAAAATGTTCCCAGAAAGAATAGGTGTTTCTGTCCGCCAGAGCGGCAAAGCCATTATAAAATTCACTCAGGAAGGCTTTCACCTCACCGCGGCAGAGATTGTTGTAACTATGGGGACTGTAATAGGGCTGTGAAAAAGCAACATTTCTCTGGCAAAGGAATTCGGCAAAATAGTTGGCTATAAAATCGGCAGCCTGTTCATGAGGATTGACGACTCCGTGTAAAATCAAGTATTGTACACCCAGGATGTCGCGTATGGTGCTTGTGGCATGAGAATACCATTTACCGCCCTCGGCATAAAGGGACAGCGGACCCGGATATTCGGTCCAGGGCGCACAGCCGGGAATCCAGCAGCCGTTACCCAAAGGAATAACCGGTGACTGTGCCATGCTTTCGAAAAGCGAGGCGCGTATATCGGTTTTAAGCGTTTCGGCAATCAGGCGATATTTAACCGAAGCTTTAGGATCAACTTTTTCCAAAATATCGGCAGCAGCGACAAAACCGGCATATGCGCCTGAATTAAGCATGAAAGAATGAAACAAGTCATTGGGATCCGCAACCTTGCCGTCGATCATGCCATATCCCTTGAGCCGCAGCGATTCATCCAGGCTGCTTTCACGCCAGCGAATCGTATATTCGCAGGCTTTTTTCACACAATCGGCAACCGATTCGGCCCATTTTACCCCGGCGCCATATCGATAATGCTCGCCCATGGACCACAGAGCAAAACCGGTCTCCAGCATATATCCGCCGAAATTCTGAATAAATCCATCATCATGCTGCTTTTCGACAAAGTACTGTAAAGCGCGTTCTGCCAGCTGGCATTTATTCATGGCGTCCAGGAATTGAATCCCCGGCGAGCTCTCCGAGCCGATGGCCGTATATACGCCAACGATGGGAACAACCGGTTTATCTGGCTCCAGCCCGAAATAAGCTAAATCCATATGGAGCAGACCGGCACGAATCATATCGTTAATCCGGGTTTCCGGTACGGATATCCGGGCAGCATCGATCAGCTTGCTTTGCCAAAATCTTTTACATTCTGCAAAACGCCGTTCGGCATCCTGGGCAGCTAAGGCTTCTGCTCTGGCCTTGCTAATCGGAGCATGTGGAATTTTGAACAGATAAGTTTTCTGTTCACCCGGTAAAATCAAGACCGACATCTCTTCTTGCGGAACCGGGCTGCCATCCAACGTGGCAATCATGAAGACTTTATCGTTGGAAAGAACGCCATATCCTGTTTCTCCGTCATAATGTGGCAATTCGAATTGATAACCGGCATACTCCCGAAAAGACAGCGGATCCGGTATTCGAACAAAACTGTACCGAGGAACGGCTCCGGTGTTGACAACGTTAATCCGGATGTACATGACCGTTTCTTCATCCCGGTGTATCTCTTGTTCCAGCAGCAGGTCCGTATGTTTTTGTTGTTCAGGGGTCAGCATATGCCCGGCGCCATGTACATCGGCGACATACATGTCGGTCCCTCTGACATGCTCCGGGTCCAGAGGACTTGCTTCCTGTGTCACAAAATAGCGTGTTTGGTAAACGACATCACCGTCGCGGCTGGTTGCGTTTAAGATCGGCAGCACGCCGTCTTCCAGTTTCCTTTCCAGGTTCTTTTCACAACCGATGCCCCGCCCTGCCATAAAACAATATTTTACCGGCCCATCCCCCAATTCCGGCGATTTTTCCGGGATGGAAAAGAATTTTGGCGATACACAATCCCAGGTTTCTGCACAATAATCCCGGATGCCAACCTCAAAAATCCTGATATCGCGCGATATGCCGAGCCAAGTAGGCGATTGGAGTTCCCGCAGGCCTGCTATACAGTGTTCAAAGCTTTCTTCGGGCGCGGCAGCAATTTTCTGCAATTCGCTTTGGCCGCCTTTTGTTTTAATGCTGCCCGCCACAAGATCGAAGGAACGCCGATCATCGGCATCGGTTACAACAACGCCATATTGAGGGATATAAATCGGGAAATCGCGGTTAACATCACGCAAGAAAAAGCTAAAGCCAAACTCCGCCGTTTTCACGTAAATACGTGTGGCAAAAGCGCCGGCTTCATTCCGGACATCGCCGACGGTCAAAGTCAGACGGCTTGACGTCCGGTTTGCCGAACTAAAAGTACCGTTTTCACCGGTTTTACCCGGGTTGATATTTAAACCGGTCAGCGAACCATGATAAACTAATATTTTTCCTTCTGCCGTCGGATTTTGAAACAGGATCGCAATTTTCTGGTTCATATAATTGCCTTGTATAATGCAAATGCATTATATTTCCCTTTCTTTATTAGTTGTTTGTATAATGCGAGCAGACGCTGTGGATTGGTTTATTTGCCTATCGCTAGACGATTTTTTGGAGTTTACAACCACAGCATTTTGCCCAATTGTT
>JAYFQE010000005.1:0-54974 GCA_034927345.1 Clostridiaceae bacterium | reverse complement strand
TTGCAAAAAGCTGTGGCTGGAGCCTTAATCAAACCGTCGAGCGGTAGGAGATGAAACCAGTCCACAGCGTCTGCGTGCATTATATCAAGCAACAAGATAACCTGCGCTTGATTGCGCAAATTAATAATACTAGGAGATGATCGTATGGATAACCAGATTTTAGGATCAACCTTAAGCGGCAAGATTGTTGAGTTACGTAAAAAAGCGGGTATGACCCAGGAGCAATTGGCGGATAAGCTGGGCTTGAGTTTTCAGGCGGTCAGCAAATGGGAGAATGGCCAGTCCTTTCCGGATATCCTGTTGCTGCCGGAACTTGGCAAGATATTCGGCGTCAGTATTGACGCGTTGTTTGGGCTGGAAACACCTTCCGCGCCTCCTGTAGAGATGCCGGCGGCCAATTTGCCCTGGCCTGACGACCAAACGCTTCGGCTGGTCCTTTTTCAAGGCCGCCAATTATTGAAAAATGAAGACAGCAAACATGAAAAATTGCACTTCATTTACGACGGAGCGGCATTGAATGTCACCAGCCAGTGTTCGATTACCTGCGATACGATCGAACATGATGCGGCGGCCGGCTGCAATCTGACTTGCGGGGACATCGGCGGCAGCTGCTCGGCCAACGGTACGGTCAATTGCGGCGATATCAACGGCAGCTGCTCGGCCGGCGGCACGGTCAATTGCGGGGATATCGGCGGCAATTGTGAAGCCGGCGGTTCGGTTGACTGCGGGGACATCGGCGGCGACTGCACAGCCGGCGGCTCGATTGACTGCGGGGACATCGGCGGCTCCATTCAAAATGGCAACAATCGCCATTGATTGAAAAGATGAGGACAGCATGTTAATATTAATTTAAATCATATCGCCGATGCCTTATCCCCGGACAGCCCGCCGGCTGCCATGACGGAACCGCCGGATGTGTTTGCGGATCGGGCAGATGAGCAGCAGAAACCTTTCAGGAATTGGCAACCAAACTTGAAGAATGGCGTAAGCATAATTGTTTGCAGCGTTGTTTTGCTTGATGGGCAAGATATCGGGGAGGTATTGCCATGTATGATCATTTTCTTTCGCCTGGGAAAATTGGAAACCTGACTTTGAAGAACCGCTCGATTTTCCCGCCTATGGGATCCGGTTATGTAACAATCGATGAATACCCTAAAGAACAGTTGATTGATTATCATGTCCGCCGTGTTCAGGGCGGCTGCGCCATGAATATCGTCGAAATATCAACGGTTCATCAGACAACGAAATCGCCGGGGATTCTTGGCATTTATGACGATAAATTCATTCCCGGCCTGGCAAAATTGGCTCATGCGATCAAGGAAGCCGGCGGCATAGCCTGCATCCAGCTCTGGCACGGCGGCCGGCAGACATCGGGGAAACCTTTTGGCGGCAAGCCCTGTGCTCCATCAGCCATTACCTGTGCTTTTATCGGAGAAGAACCGCATGCGATGACGATTGAGGAAATAAAAACAGTGATCGGCGCCTATGGCGACGCGGCTGTCCGCGCCCAAAAAGCCGGTTTTGATGCCGTTGAAATTCATGGCGCGCACGGTTACCTCATCGACTGTTTTCTGAATCCTTATTCCAATGTCCGTACAGATGAATTCGGCGGTTCATTAGAGAACCGGGCTCGGTTTGGCTGCGAGGTCATCAAGGATGTCCGCCGGAAAGTAGGTCGGGATTATCCAATTCTGATGCGGATGAGCGCCCGCGAAAACGTAAACGGCGGCATTGTTCTGGAAGATGCCATTGAAGCAGCCAAACTGTATGCAGCAGCCGGAATAGATGCTCTGGATATTTCCCAGGGTTGTTATGATTCATTGGCTTACACGGTTCCGCCCTATTATTATCCACAGATGGTCAATGTGTATCATGCGTCGCAGATCAAGAAAAATGTCAGTATTCCGGTTATTGTTGCCGGACGCATCAGTTATCCGGATTTGGCGGAAGATATTCTTGCCAAAGGCAAAGCCGATTTCATTTCATTGGGACGGCCGCAATTGGCTGATCCTGATTATGTGAAAAAAACTATAGAAGGCAGAACAGATGAGATCGTGCGCTGCATCGCCTGTGACCAGGGTTGTGTGGGACGGATGTTTGCCGGCTTAGGCGCCAGCTGCATTTTCCAGCCGGCAACCGGACATGAAAAGGAAGTGGTCATCAAGCCGGCTGAAATAAAGAAAAAAGTGCTGGTTATCGGCGGCGGCCCCGCCGGCCTGGAAGCAGCGCGGGTAGCCCGGGAACGCGGCCATACTGTCGTTCTGTTTGAGAAGGGCGTTATGATGGGCGGACAATTTGTTATGGCCGGCAATGCGCCCCATAAGCAGGAGTTTGGTTTTGCCGCCATGCATATGGGATATCGCGCGTATAAAGCCGGCGTTGACATTCATCTTTATACACCGGCAACACCGGAACGAATCAAGGCCGTTCATCCGGATGTCATTATTGTCGCCACCGGTTCGGATTCTGTGAAACCGGACATCCCCGGCATTGAAAAAGGTCATGTCTTTGATGGCCGCAAGGTTATTTGCGCGGAGTCATTGGTCGCTGCCGATGATGTGGTCGTTATTGGCGGCGGATTAGTCGGCCTGGAAGCGATGGAAGTTTTACTGGGTCAGGGTAAAAAAGTAACGGTTGTTGAGATGCTTGATCAAGTCGGGAACGATCTTGAAATGTATATCCGGCCTTATATGTTTGATATCATTGAAAAGCAGAAAGTCCAGGTTATAACCAACGCAAAATGTGTGGAAATCGGCGAACACTACATTCTCATTGAAAAGAGCGGTTTTAAAGAGCGGATCCGCTGCGGCGCGGTTGTGGTGGCCGTTGGCGCTCAAAGCAATACGGCGGTCGTTGATATGGTTAAAAAGGCCGGCTGCGATTACTATGTCATTGGTGATGCGGCGAAGCCTTCTAAAGTCCTGGACGCCATATGGGGCGGCAATGAAATTGCCAGAAAAATATAACCGGGGCGGTATGGCTGAAGAACAATGATGCCTCAACGCACAATTGAGTTGAACAGACAACCGGCTTTATGCTAAGATCACATCAGTAAGTTCAATCCAAATGGAGCGAGGCATTACAACATGGAAAAAAGTACGATTTGCGGATTGGCTCATATCGGCATCATGACTGCCGATATCCAGAAATCCATTGATTTTTATGTCAAGCATCTGAATTTCGAACTGGCCAACCGCCAGACGCTGGGGCCAACCGAGCTGGCTTTTCTGCGGGTGGGCGATTGTGTCCTTGAACTGATCGCGCCGGCCGACAAAGCGGCTCTTGACGCTTTGAAACCAGGGCAGGTTGATCACGTCGCCCTGAAGGTTAATGATCTTGACGCGGAAGTTGTCCGTCTGGAGCGAGCCGGCATCAAGTTCTTTGCGCCGGCACGGTACATTGATCTTTTTGCCGGCGGGAGCCGCTGCATCTTTTTTGCCGGTCCTTCAGGCGAACGGATAGAATTGTTTCAGATCTTATAATCATGGGCCGTTTAGACAGGATTTTACCGGCCTCGGCAGGCATCGATCCCCGGGGCATCCTTGATTTTGTCGATCAGCTGGGCAGCCAGGGATGCCACTCGGTCATAGTGCTCCGGCATGGACGGGTTGCGGCGGAAGGCTGGTGGCATCCTTACCGTGAACAGGCCGGCCATATGCTTTATTCCATGAGCAAGAGCTTTGTTTCTATTGCTGTCGGATTTGCGGTGCAGGAAGGCTGTTTGACTCTGGATGATTTGGTCTTGCCTTTTTTTAAGCAGGAGCTTCCTTGCGAACCTTGCGAATACATGCGCCGGGTGACGATTCGCTGCCTTCTGACCATGAGTCTGGGCCATTCGGAAAATGAGCTGGATTTTATTTACAGCAAACGACCCTGGACTTACACCTGTCTGACGGAATATCTGGATTTTGAACCGGGCAGCCGATTTGTTTATGATAACCGGGCAACCTATCTGCTTAGCGCCATCCTGCAGAAACAAACGGGCATGACGGTCTTCGATTATCTCAAGCCCCGCCTGTTTGACCCGCTGGGAATTTCAGATGCCAGGTGGGAAAAAAATCCCCAGGGCGTCAATCCCGGCGCTTTTGGGCTGAACTTAAAAACAGAAGACATCGCCAAATTCGGGTTGTTTCTTTTAAATCGCGGTTCCTGGGACGGCAGGCAGTTATTACGGCCCGGCTGGATCGAAATGGCCGCGGCGAAACAGATCGAAACCAAAGCTGCCCAAACGGCTGCCGGACCGGATTGGCAGCAGGGATATGGTTTCCAATTCTGGCGCTGTGTTGTTCCGGGCGCTTTTCGCTGCGACGGTGCGTTCGGCCAGTATTGTGTGGTGCTGCCCGAAAGGGATCTGGTTGTCGCCATGACCTCCGGCAATCAAAACATGAGCGAAAACTTGCGCTTGATTTGGGATGTCTTGTTGCCGGCTGTTCACGACGCGCCGTATAACGACGGCGCGTCGGATACGGGTGATCAGGCGCAGCAGGAATTGTCCGCCAGGCTTTCTCATCTCGAAATTGCCGTGCCGGCAGGAACGGCATCCGATGGTCGGGCTGTCCGTTATTCCGGCCTTTCTTACCATATGGCCGTCAATAATCTGGGGATAACCCGCATGGCATTAACCTTCGGCGATACAGATACCTTGACGTTGAGTCTTCACGCAAAATCATTCACAGTAGCTATCGGCCATGGCGTCTGGCTCGAAAATGAAACCGGAGTTACAGAAGAGGAATCACTGAGCTTTACCGCTGATTTTTTCAGCCGGGTTGCCTGCGCCGGCGCTTGGCAGAACGGCCGGTACAGGGTCAAGATGATTTATAATCTTACGCCTTTTACCGACGCGCTGGATTTTACATTCGACGAAGCCGGCCTGGCTGTTCATTACCGCCGCGAGCCTGCTTTACGCAAAAATGATTTTCAGTTGTCAGGGCGGCCGGCTGGCAAAAACGACGAGTAATTCTTAAAAGACCAGCAGGGCTGCAGATCCAACCAGCACGCCGGCCAGAGGTATCATCCGGGCGAGCCGGACGGCACGTTCCGATGCGCCGCTCTTTTTCTTTTGCCAGGCTGCCGTCAGCGTTCCTTCTATCAGATAGAAAACCAGAACCGGTTGAATGGCAGTTAGCCCTGCTGTCAGACCTAAAAGTGATAAACCGGCTATTTCATGCCGCAGTTTGTCCGGCGTGTCTTGCGGCAATAGATGAAGCCAGTGCAGGAAAAAGCAAAACAAACCGGTGAAAATCATGGCAGCCAAATGGCTGAGCAGAAGTTCAGGTTGAAATAAAAGCCGGCCGGCAGCCGGAATGATCGTAAACAGATATAAACCGTACGGCGGTTGATTTTGGTCTTTAAGGATCATGGCCCAAACCAGCAGAGAACTGAAACAAGCCAGAATCAGGCCGATCAAGATCAATACGTAAAGCTCTGGCGCTAAAACGCCAAGATAGCCGGGCTGCCTGCTTTGAAGTATGCTGGAGCGGGTTGGGCTCCATAGAAAGGCTGCCAGGGCAAAATACACGGATGTTGTCAGCTCAATGCGGGCATACCGGCCGGATATGGGTTCCCGGCAGTAACGGCAGCGACGCCCGAGCAACAGGTAGCTGAAGACCGGCACCAGATCAGCGCTGCTCAAAGGATGATGACATTTCGGACAATACGAATGGCCACGGACGATTGTTTCATGTTTAGGCAGACGATAAATGCAAACATTAAGAAAGCTGCCGATTAAGAGACCGAACAGAGCAGCAAAAACAGTCAGGCAAGCAGTTGTATAAGGTATTGGCATGGCACGGTTCCTTCCGTTTGATAAGCGGCAATTCTTTTGATATTTTAGCATATTTTGAACTTATTTAAAAAGTGTGGCATCGCAATAAGCTTATTAGCGAAAGATATTGAACTTAGCACATGATTTTTCTATAATAATAAAGGCAGTTCATATAATAAGATATCGAACGCTTATGATCTCTTTTTTCGAAATCTTAAACCTATTTGAGAGGGAAACGCGGATATGAAAGAAGCAAAGAAGAATGGAAGAACCCGGAGATGATTGCATTGTCGGTTAATGGGGATGCCGAAAGCGGAATGTCAGGCAGTAGTGATGGCATAGACATTGGCAGCTGACAGCAATATCAAAATGACAACAAGCGAATAGCAATGAAGAAGAAGTGATATTTTGAGCGCAATCTGCGGCATCTATGAAAAAAACAACTATCTGAATAATGAGGAAGTTCAAGCTGTATTGAAGGAGTTGGGTAAATACCACTTTGATAAAACGGGGCGCTTCACGGAAGACCCCGTTTTTTTAGGCTGTCATCAAAACTGTGTAACGCCCGAATCGCTCCAAGAGACATTGCCATATGAGGAGAAAGAAGCTTCGCTTGTCATTACGGCGGACGCTGTCATCGACAACCGCGATGCGCTTTTCGAGATATTTGCCATCCCGGTTGAAGAACAGAACATGCCGGACAGCCTTCTGATTTTAAAAGCCTATAAAAAGTGGGGAGCGAGATGTCCAGAGTACTTAGTCGGTGATTTTGCTTTCGCGATCTGGGATAAGCAGAAAAACGTGCTGTTCTGCGCACGCGATCATGTCGGGAAGCGGTCGCTTTATTATTATAATTCACCGGAAGTATTTGCTTTTTCAACACTTATGGAACCGTTATTTAAAATCGACGGCGTAAAAAAGCGGCTGAACGAGACTTATATTGCTGATTTCCTTGCGGTTACCAGTGTGCGTCATGAACTTGGCGATGAGATGACGCTCTATGAGGATATCTTCAACCTGCCTCCTGCCTGCGCCATGATTGTTAATAAGAACGGCTCGAAAAAGTGGCGCTACTGGGAGATAAAAAAGACCAGGGAGATACATTTCGATACCGACACGGAATATGAGGAAGCTTTCAGGAAGGTCTACTCCGAGGCGGTCAAATGCCGTTTGAGGAGTAACAAAAAAGTGGGTATTCTGCTGAGCGGCGGATTGGATTCCGGTTCAGTCGCCTGCATGGCGGCGCCGGAACTGAAAAAACGGAACGAAACGCTATATAGTTTTACTCAAGTGCCGATGGTTGGCTACAAGGATTGGCTTCCTGAAAGCAAGCTTGCCGACGAGCGGGAATATGTGGAAGAGATTTGCGCCTGTATGGGCAATATCGAGCCGCACTATATAACATCGGAGGGGAAAAGCCCGCTAACCGAAATCAATGAAAGACTTATCACGTTGGAACAGCCCTATAAAACGTTTGAAAACGCTTATTGGGGTAATGCGTGCTTCCAAGCAGCGAATGATATAGGCATAGGCGTACTGTTGAACGGACAGACCGGCAACGCCACTGTGTCATGGGGGAGCTTCAATCCTCATATGATATATTTACTAAAAAACATGCGCCTGAAGACTTTTTTCAAAGAAATCAAAGCTTACTCAAAACAACATAAAACAAATCCGCTGCGGTTGACGCTCGCCATCGGTTTTAATTTCATGCCGCATGGAATAAAAAAGTACAGATATATGAAAAAGAACGGACAGGATTTTACAGAGCTTCTTTCTCCGATTAATCCACAATTTGCTAAAGCGATGAAGATCGAAAAAAGGTTTAAAATGTATAAAGCTGACCCATTGTTCCTCGAACACAGGGATTCGTTTGATGAGCGCATGATGATGTTGGAGACTTCCGGATTTTCACATTTAGGCGCGATTGAAACGAAAAACTCGCTTGCATTTGGCGTGGAAAAGCGCGACCCGACCAGGGACAAAAGAGTCATTGATTTCTGCATCAATCTGCCCGAAAACCAGTGGGTGCGCGACGGAGAGGAACGTCGGTTTATCCGTCACGCCATGAAAGGCTATATGCCGGATATGGTGCGGCTTAATACGACTGTGCGCGGAAGACAGGCGGCGGACTGGATGCAGCGAATAGCGCCCGAATGGACCAAGGTTTATAAAGAAATGGAGACAATCGGCGATAACGAGCTTGAAAGAAAATATCTTGACATCCCGCGAATTAAGCGCTTTTTAGCCGCGAACAAAGAGCTTTCTCCCAACGACAATGACGGAACAGAAAGCGGCGTAAGACTGCTTATCAGAGCGCTGATATTCACACGGTTTTTACGGAGCTTTGAAGGACAAAACGAATGATCTCAGTATGTGTTCAGGAGATTGCATGAAAGAGTTTTTTCTCCATAAAGCATATGGACTGCTGCTTTCATCTCAAATACCGTTGCCCGAATTGCCGATGTCCGAAGGACATCCCGACGTTTCTATACGGCTCGGTTCGGTTCCCGATGCTTTGACGGATTCTTCAATAACGGATAATCAGGTATCCCGGAAGGCTTTTTTGCTGCATGTCCACAATGTTGCGTCTTATTATATAGCCAATGGAAACGAAATCATCATTGAACCGAAAGGAGATTATGATGAATCCGGAATCCGGCTTTTTCTGTTGGGATCGGCATTCTGTGCGCTTCTTCAGCAGAAAGGTTATCTTGTGCTGCATGGATCAGCTGTGCAAATTGGCGGACAGGGAGTCCTTTTTACAGGCGCTTCCGGCATCGGGAAATCCACATTGGCGGCCGCCTTTTACGAAAAAGGATACCGGATTCTAACGGACGATGTCTGTGCCGTCAGCGTTGACGAACAAGGAATGACTTCTGTTATTCCGGGATTTCCAGGCGTCAAGCTGTGTAAAGACACAGCCGAATGGTTCGGCAGAGATATAGGGGGACTTGAACCGGTAAAAAGAGACGTTGAAAAATTCCGGGTAGCAGCTGGCGAAAACTTTTTTGACAGTATTGTTCCACTAAATGAGATTTATATTTTAAATGCCGCTGATATTCAGAATATCGACATCAAAGAGATTAAAGGACTTCACAGATTGGAAGCGGTTATTAAAAATACCTACCGGTATCATTTTCTGCAGGCACAGGGTGTGGAATCACTGCATTTTCAGCAGTGCGCGGCAGTCGCTGATAAAGCTTCAGTTTATACCGTACAACGTCCCCAATCAGGCTTTTTGCTCGATGAGCTCGTATCCGCTATAGAAGGGAATATCGTTTATGGTAATCGATAAAAACGCATTTATTCACAAAAGGGAAGACATTGTCACAGCTCAGCTGGATGGAAAGGCCGTGATGATGAGCGTTGAAAATGGCAAATATTACGGTATGGATGAAATCGCCACAGCAATCTGGGAGAACATTGAAAAGCCCATCAGCGTTATACAGCTGGTTCGTATTCTGACGGAAGAATTTGATGTCTCCGAAGAGCAGTGCCAAACGGATTTCATCGCGTTTTTAACAAAGCTTCGTGATGAAAACCTACTCGTGGCAAATCCATAACAAATGGGCAGTGATAATACTGTGACCCCGCGATTTACCACGGGGTTACAGTATTATAGACAAGATGTGTTTTGAAATAGCCATCCTCTTTGCCGGCTAACACCGGATAGGAACCTTGCTCAACGATGCGGCCGTCATCCATGACGATGATATTGTCCGCATTAACGATGGTTGACAGGCGGTGTGCGATCACGACAATGGTCATACTGCCGGCAAGGTTTTCAATGGCCTCCTGTATTCTGCATTCGTTTTCAGTATCCAGCGAGCTGGTTGCTTCATCAAGCACGAGAATCCGCGGGTTTCTTAAAAGCGCTCTTGCCAATACGATCCGCTGCCGTTCTCCGCCTGACAACCTGACTCCGCTGTCGCCGATTACCGTATTCAGGCCCTGTCCGGTTTTTTCAACAAATTCCCAGGCGGCCGCGAGTTTTAACGCCCGGATAATCTGTTCTTGCGACGCATCCGGATTGAATCTTTTGAGATTCTCTTCGATTGTACCGTTAAGCAGGAACGGGTCCTGCGGCACATAGCCGATACATTTTCGCCAGTTCCGAATATTTGATTCATCAATCGAGGTTGAATTCAAACAGATATACCCCGATGTCGGCCGTATCAGACCCAACAAAAGGTCGACAACCGTGCTTTTCCCCGCGCCCGATTTGCCGACAATCGCTGTCATTCCTTTATCGGGAATCGCAAAATTAAGACCGTTCAAAGTAAATCCTTCATTGTTTTTATAAACAAAACCGACATCGTGAAAGGTAACGCAAAACGAAGGCTGATTCAGGAAAGCATTATTACCCTGATTACCATAGTTTTCCGCGTTTGCTTTTAAGTCCGCAACGGTATCTGTCAGCGACTCGAAAGAAGGGAGCATTGACAGCACATTTTGAAGGTTATTTTGAAAGGAGGTGAACGTTGGCCATAACTGTGCAAAGATGTATATTAAAACAAGCAGCACCGCCGGCTTTACCTGTAAATAGATAAATGAGATATAAAACAAAACGGCGATTGCTGCCGCTGCTGCCGCTTTATACAGCATAGTCGCTTTTGTTTGGAGCTTTGTGAAATCAACCATATTGTTTTTCGTATCTTCCGTCGTCTGTCTGATACCGGCAATCTGATCATCTTCGATGCCGTAGCTTTTGATTTCCTTGATGCCATCCAACTGCTCGAATATTTTTCTCATCATCTTTTGATTGGATAAGCGGAGCGATTCACCGAGATCTTTTGATTTTTTTAAAATGGATTTCATACATAGAAAGATGACCGCAGCGCAGAACATAACAAATAGTGTCAGAGGAACCGACATATACAAAGCGACGGCTATCTGGAAGGCGGACAGCATGATTTGAGAAATAATCCGCAGAAAAAATAAAGTTCCCGCCGCAATGCGCGTGATTTCATTCGAAAAGGCATTGGTAAAATCGGACTTTTTTTTATCGTTGAAACAGGATAATTCCGTTTTAACGACGGCCTCAAACAAATCGTTCCGCAGATGCTTTGTATAGCCTTGTACGATGGTGGTATTAAGAACAGACATTTTTCGGTTGATTACGGTTTGGATAATAATAAGAAGCAAATATACCGCCAATATGGCAACCAGCCGTGCTTTTATATCCATGGTGTTCAGTAAAGCCAGGCCATCGTCGACAAACGGGATCGAAGAAGCCGATTGACCCGTAATCCCCGTCAAAGACAGAAGAGGAACCAGCAAAACCAAACCGATACTGCTTGTCACTCCGTCAATCAGTATAAACAATAGATTCATGATAAATTGATAACGGGAGTACGCGTAAAGTTCTTTTATATATTTTGCAATTAATTTCATTTAATTTTCCTGCTTATTAGCTTTTTAATGATGTTAAACGGGCGGATAAAATAGTAAAGACCGAAAAATCGGTCGGGAATTTTATAGGCAGTAAATTCATTCAATGTAGGCGTCACATGCGCCATAAAATATGAATGCTTTTTTTGCAAACCGCGTTTCCATAAAAACCCGTATTTTTTTATCTGCAAATATAACGTACGCTGTTCTTCGTCCTCTTCTGCTGATTCAAAAAATGGGATACATAACAGAGATAGCTGTCTGGCAAGCACTGTTTCTCTCGTCTGTCCGATCAGTTCGGGAGGCAGCTCAGTTCCATAAAGCGCTTGAGATAGAATCAGAGCCTGAATCATCATATATTCCTGTTTTCGCTTAACCGACTCGTTTTGAATATAGTCCCAGTCCAGAAGGTTTTCCCTGATCAGCTCGGCGATGTCATTCAGCCACCGCAGCCGTTTCCAGGCATGCTTTGAACCGTGAAAAACAAGATACAAAAAGTTTTCTTCAGGATTTAGAACATGGATTTTTGTACCGAACAAATCCATGTCGCTTTTGTTTGCCCATACTTTTTCAAAATCAAAACGGTCATCACTTACTTCAAATCTCCAGTGCAGTTCGAGCGTAATGCCATCGCCTATATATCCCAGATGATGTAATCGTTTCTTACAATAAGCAAGCTGCTTTGGCGACAATTCTGCAAGGGATTTATCCGACACAAACCCTAAACCCGAGAGTACGTCAACCGCCTCATGCCATTCTTTCTGATCGACTAACATGTCCAGATCTCTCGATACCCGGGACGAAACGGAATGATAGACAGACATAGCGAGAGCGGGGCCTTTAAAGGAAATCATACGAACGCCCTGCTTTTCAAAGGCTGCGGCGATCCTGCAAAGTTCTTTCGTCAGCTTCAGTGAATTCATCGTATTCACCGTGCATAATTGCTTTAGGTACGTTAAAGCCTGTTCGTCTTTATGTATATTTTCAATTTCCATCAGATTTTTATAGACAGAAGGGTAAACCCGGTGCTTTTTGACCAACCGACAGAATCGTTCCCAGTCAAGCGCCTGATCGGTCAGCTCCGCAACCGCTTTTATATCCTCAATGGATACCGATTTCTGAGAACATAGACAAAGCAGCTCAAGTTCAGGTAAAAATCCGCAGCTGTTGAAATAAGTATCGGTTCGGATCATACAGTCGTCCTTTCGTTTTTTGATACATCTGAAAAGCAGCTCGTTATGGCATATCTATCCTGCCCGTTCCCGCCGGTCACAAATATTGTACCGCAGCGGAGCCAGGCATGCGCAATCATGTTCCCCTGCGCATTTTTAGACACGCCGAGATAAACGGTGGCTCTTTGTTTTCGTCTGCGAAGCATCTTCTTTGCGGCATAGGCCTGTACCAAACACTTGCTCTCCCAAAAAGTATGCCTGCTCATTACCCTGACCGCTGTTGAAATCCGTTTGGCCGTTGTAATATCCACGCCTTGATCCGATACAGGCGTCTCCGTATTTGCTTCACCGAGGAGGCGGGCTGTTTTTCGGAATGGACAAATCAAAATCAGAAACCGGTAAAATCCAAGCCACCATAATGCTTCCGCAAATAATATTTTATTATTGAACGATAGTCTAAAGAATTTTTGTAATATCGTCATATGAAATCCTCTGAATTAAAGGATTGTAGATAATCCATGCTTACATAAGCCAAGTAAAATATTTCTATGTATTATACCATATAATATTCGGT
Organism: Clostridiaceae bacterium; assembly: GCA_034927345.1. Taxonomy (GTDB): domain Bacteria; phylum Bacillota; class Clostridia; order Saccharofermentanales; family UBA5734; genus JAYFQE01. The sequence continues at coordinate 42,070 of JAYFQE010000005.1, read as the reverse complement.
TTTCTACTATTGTATTATAGAGCTCATTGCGCTGCCACGTTTTTTACTGTAAACAGGCGCTCTTGACGCTTCGGCAGTTGCTGTCCGGAACATTGGTGGAATTCGCGGTTTCTTTTCCTGCCTCCTTGTCTGTTGGGGGTGACATTTTTACTGCACCGCTATGCCATGACATGATCGCTGGTTAACGACATTTTTAGCATGATTCTTTACAAACAGGGGCGCTTGTGCTAAAATTTTGTAGCATTTGGAAAATTAGCACTTCTGTGCTGTTTGGGAGGATTATAAGATGGCTTCTGTGCTGGAAAAAAAAGCGGACAACGTGGTTTTACTAACCATCGATGTGACGCCTGAAGCTTTTGCCGACGCCTTGCAGCGTTCGTTTAAGAAAAATGTCAACAAGTTTGCAATCCCTGGATTCCGTAAAGGCAAGGCGCCTATGGGCTTGGTCACAAAGTATTATGGCGAAGGCGTATTATATGACGACGCCATCGAATTTGCAGCGACCCCGGCTTATACGGCGGCAATCGCCGAACACGGAATCGAGCCGGTATCGCGGCCGGAAATGGATATCCTGGATATCGGGCGGGACAAAGGTATTAAATTTACCATAACCGTTACCGTAAAACCGGATGTTACGTTAGGCCAGTATCTGGGCGTTGAGGCTGTCAAGCCTGAATTTCCTGTGACAGACGATGATGTTGAAAAGGAACTGAGCCGCGTGCAGGAGCGGAACAGCCGCATGATTCCTGCCGAAGACCGTCCTGTTCAGGATGGCGACACGGCGAATATCGATTACGAAGGCTTTCTGGACGGGAAACCTTTTGATGGCGGCAAAGGCGCGGCTTATGACCTGAAGATCGGATCCAAAACTTTTATTCCGGGCTTTGAAGACCAAGTCATCGGCCATAATGCCGGCGAATCATTTGATATCAACATCACCTTCCCGGAAGACTACAACAGCGATGAGCTGAAAGGCAAGGCGGTTGTTTTTCAAGTCAAGATCAACTCGGTTAAAATTCGCGAATTACCTGTGCTGGACGATGATTTTGCCAAGGACGTCAGTGAATTTGATACTTTGGCCGAATATAAGGAAAGCTTGAGAACCAAACTGCTCGAAAACAATAATAAACGCGCAGCCGGTATTTTTGAGGAAAATGTGATTAAAGCCGTTTCGGCCAATGCAGCTGTTGACATTCCTCATGTTATGATCGACAACGAAATCGACCAGATGGTTGACGAACAAAAAAATCAGATGCATTATCAAGGTATCGAACTGGAACAATATCTGGGTTATGTTGGTCAGACTATGGAAACGTTCAAAGAGCAGCTTCATGAACCGGCTGAGAGCCGCGTTAAGACCCGCCTTGTCCTGGAAGCCATTGCCAAAGCGGAAAACATGACGGCCGACGACGCTGAAGTTGATGCTGAAATTGAGCGTATGGCAGCGATGTACAATATGAAAGCCGACGATTTAAAATCCCGGCTCCCGTCAGGAGAGAGCAGCTTTGTTCATGAGAGCGTCATCAGCCGTAAAACGGTTGAACGTCTTACCGCTCAAGCTGTTCCGGTAGCGCCGCCCGCAGAACCCGAAAAGGCTGAAGCCGGCGAAACTGCAGAAGCGGGAGAAGCAGAGCCCGAAGAAACTGCCGCGCCTGCCGCTGAAGAAGCCAAAACCGATTCGGAAAATTGAAATAAATTTAGTTTCAGTTTGTTTACAGAATCGTTATGGCCTTTTGCCAGCCGATCTCATATAAATAGATGTGGATAGGGGAACTGTTGCAGGTCCCCTATCGTCATATGAAAGGAGCGTTTTTATGAGTTTAGTACCAATGGTTATTGAACAGACCAATCGTGGCGAGCGGTCTTATGACATTTTTTCCCGTCTGCTGAAGGAGCGGATTATTATTCTCAGCGATGAGGTTAATTCTGTTACCGCCAGTCTGATTACCGCCCAATTATTGTTCCTGGAAGCAGAAGACCCGGACAAAGACATCCAATTCTATATCAACAGCCCCGGCGGTGAAGTCAATGCCGGCTTGATGATTTACGACACCATGCAGTATATTAAAGCCGACGTTCAGACAATTTGTCTGGGCATGGCTGCCAGTATGGGCGCTTTTCTTCTTGCTGCCGGCACAACGGGTAAACGGTTTGCTTTGCCCAATGCGGAAATCATGATCCATCAGCCGTCTGGAGGAGCTCAAGGCCAGGCTACCGATATCCGGATTGCCGCGGAACATATCTTGAAGACGAAAGATCGCTTGAACCATATTTTAGCAGAACGCTGCAAGCAACCGATTGAGAAAGTCGCTGCCGATACGGAACGCGATAATTGGATGTCGGCTGACGAAGCGCTTACTTATGGTATTATCGACCATATCATGGAAAAGAGGATTTAAACATGGCCGAAGGTAACGATAAGGGCAAGGGCGGAACCCGAACCGGAACCCGCAGCGGCGGGCGAAGCGGTAAAAAACCGACTGAAGGCGGCGATAATTACACACCGGTATGCTGCTCTTTTTGCGGTAAATCCGATAGTCAGGTCACACGCCTTATAGCAGGTCCGGGTGTATTGATCTGTAATGAATGTGTGGCATTGTGCAATGAAATTCTTCAGGAAGGCCAGGAAGAGAAGGAGACAGCCCACTCGACGAACTTGCCTGCCCTGACGGATTTGATGTCGCCGGCCAAGATCAAAGAAGCCCTTGACCAATACGTTATAGGTCAGGAACGAGCTAAAAAAGCCTTGTCGGTTGCGGTTTATAACCACTACAAAAGGGTCTTCGCTGATCCGGGGAATAAAAAGAAAGATGCCAAGACCGGCGCGGCCGAAGAGGTCGAATTAACAAAAAGCAATATTCTGTTGATTGGCCCGACAGGCAGCGGCAAGACGCTGTTGGCTCAGACTCTGGCACGCGTCCTGGATGTTCCTTTTGCGATGGCTGATGCGACGGCGTTGACGGAAGCCGGCTATGTTGGCGAGGATGTCGAGAACATCTTGTTGAAGTTGATTCAAAATGCCGATTTCGATATCGAACGCGCCCAGCGCGGCATTATCTACATCGATGAAATCGACAAAATCACCCGCAAATCGGACAACCCCTCCATCACCCGCGATGTCAGTGGCGAAGGCGTACAGCAAGCACTGTTGAAAATACTGGAAAGTACGGTTGCCAATGTCCCGCCGCAAGGCGGAAGAAAGCATCCGCATCAGGAATTTATCCAAATCGACACAACAAATATCCTGTTTATCTGCGGCGGCGCTTTTGATGGACTGGAGAAAATCATACAAAACAGAATCGGCAAGAAGTCTATTGGTTTTGGCGCTGTTGTAGAGAGCCGCAAAGAAAAAGATGTCGGCGAAATTCTTGCGAAAATCATGCCTCAGGATTTACTGAAATTTGGCTTAATACCGGAATTTATCGGACGTCTGCCGGTTGTCGTATCTCTGGAAGGCCTTAGTGAGGAAATGCTGATCCGGATATTGCAAGAACCGCGCAACGCACTGGTCAAGCAGTATAAGAAACTCTTTGACTATGATGGCGTCGAGCTGTCCTTTGAACCGGAAGCCGTTCAGGAAATCGCCCGCCAGGCTCTTGAACGCAATACGGGAGCCCGCGGCCTGCGCGCCATTATTGAGGAAATCATGCTGGATATCATGTATGAAATACCGTCCAGGCAAGATGTCGCCCGCTGCATTATTACCAAAGCCAGCGTAGCGGAGAAAAAGCAGCCTGAGATTATTTTGAAACCGGATAAATCAGCATGATTAACCGGCTGGTTAAAATGTAAAAGAATATCGGGCATAATATTTTGTCGAATTTTGTCGTTGAAAGAGCATCCGCACGGATGCTCTTTTTGTGTATGCTGATCGTACTGAATTCATGTTCAATTCATCAATCAAAATAGACAGGCTATTGGTGAACAGGAGATGGATGATGCAGATTGGAGATAGAGTTGCCTCTTATTATCAACTGGTTGATTTTATTAAAACGACGTGGCTTGTTAAGGATATCCGCAACGGTGTTTTAGGTTTGCTTAAACCGGCGGATTGTTTCATAGATCCGCAGATACCGGCTTGGCTGAATAAAATCAGACACCCCGGCTTGCCGCGCTGCCTGGTTCAGAATATTGACCTCGAGAATGTGATTTATAATTTATTCGAATATTTGCCAGGTAAATCATTAGACATTTTAGCAAATGAGCATCATGGAATCCTTGCGGCGGATATTTTACTGCCGGCGATGACTGCATACGCCGGTATCCTGGGATTTTTGCACCGGCAAGATGATTGGACCGTCCTTCATTTGGACATAAAGCCCTGTAATTTGATTCTCAATGAGCAGGGTCAGGCCGGTCTTATCGATTTCGGCGCTGCCATGCTTTGCAACGACCGTCAAGCCGCTATTCCGGACATCGCGTCAGGTCAACCGAAGATTGGATCCGGAGGGGATAACCCGCTTTGCCAGTCTGACGGGCTTTCGCTGAATAGGCGGGCATTAACGCCAGATTACGCGGCGCCGGAATTGCTTGCCGGCCGGCCGTGTTCAGGAAGCGACATTTATGCGCTCGGACTGACGATGCTGGTTTTGCTGACCGGTTTTCCTCCGGCGGAATGCCGCAGCCGTCCCCTGCCGGAATTGATGTCTGATATTGATCATGATCTCTCCCGGATATTAGGCCGGTGTTTACATACCGATTTACAGTTGCGCTATACCCAAGCGGAAGAATTAGCCTATGATTTAAACGCTGTTTGGCATAGGACACCTGCCGCAAGGGTCAGCAAGACAGAAAATTCGGAAAAAAACGAAAAACCCTTGCATGAAAACGCTTTACCTCCGGTAGAATTATCCGGACCGCAGAAGCAACCGGAAGACGCAGCTGAAGGCCCCGTACCGGCTGTATCGGCTCCGAAAATCCGCATATCATCGGCTCCGTTTATGACCATTTGGGACGGGCCGGAATGCGGTTGTGAATTAGCCGGCGTCTTGGCAGCCGATCAGGATGTCATCGTTATTGATGCCAATTTGCTGAATCCGCGAGCCGATATGCTGCTTGGAGCACAAGAAAGCTCATCGGGATTATTCACGCAGCCCACTGGTCTTGATATGTTTTTAAGCGGAATGGAAAACGACTGTATAAGCTGTGAATTAATCGATCATCTGGCTGAAAAAACACAGGTTCGCCGGGTTCGGCTGCTAACGATCCGCAGTAATCTTAATTCATATGAATCATATCAAACCGAGCGATTATATGAAGTGATCAAAATAGCCCGGCTAATCTGTGATTTTGTCATTATTTTATGCAACCGGTTGATTTTTGATGCTTTCACTTGTCTCTGTTTGTTGGCAGCAGATCACATCCTTGTCCCGCTGGCCGGTAATGCCGGTTCGTTTCGTGAAATTAACAGAATGGTTGATTTTATGGTCGGCCAATACAAATTAAAATCCGATCGGCTGCATTATGTGGCTTTTCCCTATTGCGCTCAAACAGACTTGAGTTGGGGCACCATGGATGAGCTTTGCTGCGGCCGTCTGGCCGGTTGTATATCCGACCGAAAAAAACGTCTTTCGATGAAGTGCGGCGCCGTTCCTTATGCGGCGGAGCTCGATCGTATCAATCAATGTGAATATCATGCTTTAATCCGTCGCCTGCTTTTGCCTGAACACGTCAAGGAGGAAAAACAACCATGCCGATTATCACATCTCATACACGTTTTGCAGAAAAACTAAGCCAATATATGGCTGATAAATCTTATGCTCCGAATAACAAATCTCTTTCTGACAATTTGTCAGAGGAAAAGACTTCAAGCATGGATGGGCTTAATGACCTCGTTATACAAATATGCAGTAAAATTCTTGATACGGATCCTGAACTGGTTGCGCGTGTCGCCGCGCGGCAAACGCCTCGGCAGGTTCTCTTGGATCTTGTTGGCCGCACTGCCGGACAACTCAGTTTACGAGCTGGATTTTTTGAAAATGACATCCGGCAGCAGGTGATGGATTATCTTTTTGGATATGGCCCGCTGCAACCCTATATAGATCGGGATGCAGTCACAGATATTGATGGTACCGGACCGGGTGAGTTTACAATAAAAGCTGACGGAATAAGACAGGAAATTGATCTGCGCTTTGCCGATAAGCAGGCTTATGATGCCTTTTGCCGGTTGGTCATTATTCGAAACGGCGGCATTATTAATGAAAACGATAGTCACTGCCGTGTTTCAGATCCCGATTATCGGCTGCGCATCAATGTGACCGTCCCTCCGCGCAGTGTGAATTGTCCGACAATCAGCATCCGGAAACACCGCAAACAAACCTGGGATTTGTCAGATTTAGTTAAGATGGGTATGCTGGTTCCTGATTTGGCCGACATGATCCGATTATGGGCCTGTTCAGGCCAAACTGTTTTAATTTGCGGAAAAGGCGCCGCAGGGAAAACGACATTGCTGCGAGCGTTTATTCAAGCCATGCCCCGCCTGGAGCGTGTATTGATCGCCGAAAGCGATTGCGAGTTATATCCTGAGAAACCCTGCTGCCTGATGCAAAGGGTTAAAAAGGCTCATGAAGGAGGACGATCCATAACCCTGCGGGATTTAATTAACGATGGCCTGACCATGTCGCTTGATTCTTATTGCATTGGTGAAATCGTTGGTGATGAAGCAATGGAATTTCTGCGGGCTGCTTTTTCAGGACACCGATGTCTGGCAACGATTCATGCTGAAAGGGCATCAGATGTTCCGGATCGCATGCTGGCTCTGGCTAGACCGGCTTCGCACGGCGAAAGCGATCGAACCTTGAAACGTATGCTGGGCAGTAGTATTGACATCATTATTTATCTACATGACTTTCGTGTTATGCAGGTTTTAGCTGTAAAAGGATATCGGGAAGGTGATGATGAGTTTGATTTTGACGAAATATGGCACGCAGAAGAAAATCAGGCAGCAATCCTTGCAATTAGTCAATATGCTCTGCCGATGGTGCCAGGTTCGTGAGGATTTAATATATGCTTTTGAAAAAAGCTTGGAAACAGGCCTGGAACAGCCGATGAAACAAGTTATCCAGGACTTCCTGGTTCGTGTTCGGGGTGGCATGGACATTGAAAAAGCTCTGGATCTTTTACAACACAGTCTGCATCAAGAACATTTTCAAGACTTGATTATGGCTATTCGTTTTAATTTCCGTTATCGCGGCGATCTGCCGGTTTTGCTTGAACACCTGGAAATGCAAATGAATCATATAGAAGAAGAATATACAAGACGTCGTTTGTCCAATGCCCATGACCGGAATTTAACCGTCGTTATTCTGATTGTTGTGCCCTTTGTGTTCGTCTTTCGTTATTATGGTCAAGCCGGCGTTCAAACTGCCTTTCAAAGCAGCTCCTTGGGTGCTGGATTAGCGATAATGGGCGCTATAGCCTACTTGTCAGCAATTGGATGTGCCATGATTATTCAACGCAAGATCAATCACTAATTTATCAATCGAAATGATCCATTATACTTAGTGCCAATCTGCAGAAATGAGACCGGACAAGCCATCGGAGGACGACATGACGGAATTGCTCAATGTAACATCCTTTGTAATCTTGACATACAGCGTTTACCATCTGCTGCCTGTTATCTACTGCCGGTTAAACAAACGATTGGCTGAAATATCGGAACCAATACGGATGACTGAAAAATATGACGACGATTTTTCCGATCGGCTGAAGTCATTTTCATTATTAGCCCGTTGGCAATATTTAATTGCGAAAAAGTTAAAAGCAGCCGGTTACCCGTCATCATCCGCGTGGCTTATTTATATAGCTATCCTTATGGGTCTTTGCCTGATATGTTTTTTAGCCGGATTATTACTGGGCAAAACGGCAACCTGGATGATTCTGCTGCCACTTCTTCTTATTTCTATACTGAATCAGTTGATCGGTCGTCGAATAAAGAAAAGGAAAACTGCCTTTTCCAAGTCCCTCTATAAAATATACCGTTTTCTTGACCTGCAAATAACTGCCGGAATAAGAACGACAGATGCATTATTGGGTCTGCCGGATGCGGTCCAGGATTCAGTTGTTCATCCTGTTCTGGTTCGATTTGCAGCATCATATAAACTAACTTTTAATATAGATTCTGCGCTTGATATAATCCGAATGTCCTTTTCAGGCGCTGATTGTGAACTGTTGGCCACTCATATCCGTCAGTGCGTTCAGACCGGACAAGCCGGCAGATCATTAATTCGAATGGAAGAATTGCTGTTTACCCGTTTCTTCAGTTTAATGCAAAATGACACAAAACGTCTGAGAAACCAATTACTGTTGACCGCTTTATTCGGTGTTATCCCGTTAATTATTCTTTTCCTGTATCCATTGCTTTTTGGAGCGTCTGCCGCAATTCAATCGATTTTTCGATAATAACAGGCTTAGCACTGTTAGAAATATAATTCACAGGAGGCAATTATGAAAAAGAAAGACACATCGCTATTATGGGAGAAAATCTTAACGATCCGTTTAAGCCGCATCACTATGCGATTCCGGAACCGCTTGCCAGGTTTCCTGTTAGCCCGGAGTGGCTTTGGCATTAATGAAGTCATTGGTATCGCTGCAGGGATTATCATTGCTGCCGTTGTCGTAATTCCCGGACTGCAGGTATTTGCCCGCGATGTCCTGAAAAACCTGACCAGTTGGTGGAATGATATGGCTACCCAAGTTTTTGCCACAACCTGATCGCTGAAATCATCTGCCGGCTGGAGCTTGGTTATACTGTTCGCTTTATGGAAAGTGGACTGGAGGAACACAATGATCGGGAAAATGATTACCGCAGTAACAGCCGGCATGATGATGACTGTTCTGGGCATGCACATCCTGCTTTGCAGTCTGCCTCTTTTCCGCCGCCTTGAATATGATGCCTTATGTTATAAATATGTTTTAATCATGGATCAAGCCGGCGGTTTATCACCGACAGCGATTAAGCGCCTGTCGCAAGAAATGGAAGATCGGGGTTTTACGGTTAGAAAGATTACCGGTACAGAGCAAGCGCGCTTTGGCGATGAATTATCATTTAGTATCCAGGCTGATTTTACTACATTCCAGATTACTCCGGCCTGGGTGCTTAAGGAGGTGTCTTTATCATTCGATTATCAAACCAGCCTGATCTGTCGGAAAATAAAAAGCTACGCCGCGGATCCGTAGGCTTAACCCTGATTGGGGCAGCAGCTGTGATCCTGATTATGCTGCCTATAGGGATAACAGGATTGCGACAGATACATCAGTGGGTTCTTGTTCAGCGATCACACCAATATGTTCAGGAAATACTGGCATCAGCAGTCCATGGATTAAGTCCCAGTGACTTAAGTGAAGGGAAAGCTAAATTTATGACAATGACAACCCGCAATTCATTAAGAAATCAGTTTAATGAAAATATGCCGCCAATGCTTGCCGGTCGATTAAGTCTAAAATCCATATCCTTTAAAATCAAACGGCTTCAATCAGATGAGCATCACTGGCTGGGCAAAAATCAGCCGCTAATACAGCCGATCATTGTTTGCCAAGCTGAGTTATCCGATTACCAGGATGGGGTGATTACAATCTGCCATTCCCTGGAATATGTCCTGCAGTAAAGCAAAAGGAATGTAGGGAAAATATAGTATGCGTAAATCACGACAAGTACTTTTAGCAATTTTGATAACCTTATCGTTAGCTGGCATAACTTGGTTAGCCGGACGACACAAAGCTGATATCCAGTATGTACAGGTTGTCACTGCCAAACGCGATATTGCCGCCGGAACTCAAATAAAAGCGGAAGACCTTGCTTATATTCAGCTGCCAGCTGAATTGTTTGTTGAACAATACATCCGGAATGTTGATCAGGCCGTCGGTTTATGGACAGCCGGTTTTTTGAACCAGGGAGAACTATTGAATTCTTCGCGTCTGGGAACTTATGCGGCCGGCTTGCAATATCCTGACGCCGCCATAGGCCGGAGATTATTAACCATCGAACTGGAACCTGCCGCAGCCAATGGCTTCTGGCTTGCGGCCGGCAGTCTGGTAGATCTGTATCTGGTTCCGTTATCAAGAGATAATTCAACAGATATTCAAGTTATGGAGCGAGTTCGGATCATGTCCGTTCTTGGCGAAACGTCAAATCCAGACGGATCCGTTCTGCAGGATACTGCCGGTAATCCCCTTATATGTCTCGATTTATCATCAGAACAGGCACGGCTTATTGCAAGCAGTTCTGGTTTTTATGAAATTAAACTTGCCGCAATAAACGAACCACAGATTATTTCTAACGATAATGCGGCAGCGGTGAATTGATTATTGCCTCCTTTTTTACATTCGCAGTTGTTTCTGCTATCATAATGTCGGGTGATGCGAATGTTTGAAGATTTATTACCGGCGGTTGAAAGAAGCATCATGGATGCAGCCGGTTCCATACCGGTTGTTTTTAAGGGAATTGAGCGATCTTTTGAGCGAAATTCCACCACAACCAGTCCCAGCCGTCATGATTATCATGAATTGACTTACATGCGTAGCGGGAAAGCTGAATTCATGATTGACGGTCGTCGGGTATGGTTGGAAAAAGGCGGTACGCTCGTTATTCGCCCAAGGATGTCCCATGCCATTAAGATACCGGAAGGATCAGCAGATATGCTGGTACTCTATTTCGGATTCACACAACATGTGTCATCTGAAACTCGCCAGGACGGAAGGATTAGCACAACGGATATAGCCCCGAAAACACTGGAGCAATTTATACATTTTGCTTATGGACAAGAGACCGGTGAGAGTGACAAAACGGGTGATCCCTATATTCTCATCAAAGGAAAAAGCCGTCAGGACATTGCCGTTTTGGTGGAGCGAATTCTGCGTGAAAGCCGTTTGGAAGCATACGGACGTGAATTAATGATGCAATTAATGGCAATGGAGCTTTTAGTTGCACTGGCTCGCGGTTTACGTGAAGAATGGGAAGAGAGTTTAAGAGTAAAAACCGGCAAGGCCCGCGAACTGGTGCGGATTGCCCGCGACTTTATTGTTGAAAACCATGATCATGATTTATCGGTTGCCGACGCAGCCGGATACGTATTTTTAAGCCAGGGATATTTTACACGGGCATTCCGCGATGAAACAGGGATGAGTCCCATGACTTTTCTGATGCAGGTTCGGGTTGATCATGCCTGTAAACTTCTGGAACAGAAAGATATAAAAGTAAGCGGCATAGCTGCAAAAGTCGGTTTTTCCAGTCCCCAGCGATTTAATGCAGCTTTTCGTAAACATGTCGGCATGACTCCGATGGAATATCGCCATCAAGTTCTCGAGAAGAAAAATAGCGGACAGTCTTGAATGTCATGTGAAAGGAATAATCAGGAAATGATTGAACAAATTGAGATAAATAAACCGGAACAAGATAATTGCGTAGCGACAGAGATTTATCATGAAAGCGAACCTAATATGCTTAAGGCCGATGATGCAGGTGAAGGATCTCCTGTCGATATGCCCAGAATTGAAAAAGCTGTACGAGAAATATTGCTGGCTATTGGCGAGAATCCGGATCGGGAAGGATTGCGGGAAACTCCGGCTCGGGTAGCTCGCATGTACGGAGAGATTTTTGCCGGCCTTCATCTTGATGTCCGTGATTCAATCAAGGTATTCCACGAACAGGATCATGACGAAATGATCTTGGTCGGCAATATTCCTTTTTATTCAATGTGCGAACATCATCTGCTGCCATTTATCGGCAAAGCACATGTCGTTTATATACCTCAGGAAGGCCGGATATTGGGGTTAAGTAAAATCGCCAGAATTGTTGATGTTATGTCAAGAAAACCACAGCTCCAGGAACGCCTGACATCCCAGATTGCAGATACCCTGGTGCAGGCTGTCCAGCCGATGGGCGTAGCGGTGGTTGTTGAGGCCGAGCATCTTTGCATGACCATGCGGGGAATTCGGAAACCAGGATCGGTTACAGTGACTTCAGCCCTGCGCGGCCTTTGCAAACGAGATGCCAGATCCCGAGCTGAAGCGCTCGCTTTGATTTATCATCGTTCGTAATAAGGAGAAAACGGCTGCATGCAAGTCAATGATATGGAGCAAGGGAAAACGGTTTGCCAAGTCGGGGGAAAAGACGATCTGTGCTTTAAGGCAGGCAAATTTTCATTCCCAATTGGCCGGCGTACCTATATCATGGGTATTTTAAACGTTACCCCGGATTCTTTTTCTGATGGCGGAAAGTACTTGACGATGGATGATGCCATGAGACAAGCGGAGGCCTTATTATCAGCAGGTGCCGACATTCTGGATATTGGCGGCGAGTCGACGAGACCGGGCAGCGATCCGGTTGACCTTGAAACAGAGATGGCGCGTGTTGTGCCGGTTGTCGATCAGATCAGCCGCAAATTTGCATGCCCGATATCTATAGATACATACAAATCGGAGGCCGCCGAAGCAGCCTTATGTGCCGGAGCCTGTATCATCAATGATATTAATGGCTTGCAAAAAGAACCTGGCATGATGGCGATTGCCAGAGATCATCATGCCGGTATCATTGTAATGCATAATGCTCTGATGTACCGGAAAGAAAACACATCGCCGGCTGAACATCTTTTGGATGATGTGATAACATTTCTGCGAAAAAGTGTTTCCATGGCTGAACGAGAGGGATTAAAACGCGATAGTCTGGTCATTGACCCGGGTATAGGCTTCGGGATTACCTCAGACGAATCAATTGACATGATTGCCCAATTGAGTAAATTGAGTGTTTTAAATCTGCCGATTTTGGTTGGCCCTTCAAGAAAACGCTTTATCGGACAGATATTGGATGCTCCCGTTACCGCGCGCTTGTTTGGAACCGCGGCTGCGGTAGCTATATCTATAGCCAATGGAGCCGATATTGTGAGAGTTCACGATGTCCGGGAAATTCATGATGTTGTCCGGGTTTCCGATGCTATTTGCCGTCATTGATGATACAATGCCAGATAACGAACCAAGCTTGCTGGAAAAATGTAATCCAATCAAGGAGGAACGGAATGAATACTGAGACATGCGATCGCATTCTCATGAAAGATATGATTTTCCACAGCCATGTTGGTGTTCTGGAGAAGGAAAAGACAGACGGACAAGATTTTGAAGTTGATGTAACCTTTTTCTGCCGCCGTTTATCGGCTTGCCAAACTGATTTACTAGCTCAAACGATCGATTATGGAATGGCATATGACCTTATACGTCATGTAACGGAACCTGCTCAATATGACTTGATCGAACGGTTGGCCGGCGCGATTGCCGATCAATTATTACGTGCATTTCGACTTGCCAATGCCGTTGAAGTTGTAGTCCGAAAACCGAAAGCACCGATTGACGGCCGGTTTTTATTTATGGGTGTTCAGATTTACCGTGAAAGGAGCTGAGATATATGCCCGACTCTGTAAAAAGCGAAAAAACGCCTGCATTGGTTTATTTGTCGTTGGGGTCTAATATCGGCGATCGCCTGGTTTTTTTGCGTGAAGGTTTAAAGTGTTTGGAGCGGCACCAGGACATTGAACTCGAAGCTGTTTCATCGGTATATGAAACAGATCCGGTCGGTATGGAGGATCAATCTGCTTTTCTCAACATAGCCGTGCGACTGAGAACCGGACTCGATCCATTTCAACTCTTGCATTTGTGTCATAATGTGGAGGATCAGTTTCAACGTGAAAGACTGCTCCATTGGGGTCCGCGTACTTTGGATATAGATTTATTAATGTATGATGATCTGATCATAGATACTCCTGAATTAATTTTGCCTCATCCCCGGATGCATGAACGGGCATTTGTACAGATTCCCCTCAAAGAACTTGCGACGGGCGAAATCGGTGTAGGTGATGGTGTTCGGCCGATTTACACCCATTGGTATAAATTCTGACGCAGCAACCAAGCCGTGCCATATCTTGCCATTGCCTGGCAAACAGGCTAAAATAGGGTGTGCTGTCGGATTCGGCTGGCTTTATTATGTGATGCCAAGATGATGATGGAAACTCGGGAGGTAATCATGAGTAATAATGGTAGTAGCATGAATTCCAGCAATCCCGGTGGCGGATCCAGTCACCGTAAGCGTAATTATCGACACTTTGGCCCTTCTGGAAGTCCAGGATCAGCTGCAGCGCCAGCCAGCCAACCTGTTGGTAATCGCCCGGCAAGGCCCGATAACCGCCCGGCCAGGACAGAAGGCAAAGACAGCCGCGAAGGTCATGACTTGAAAGATGCAGCGGATATCCGTGATAATCGTCGGGATTCCGCAGCGCGGCCGCCTCAGGGGAATCGCCCGGTAACCGGTAATCGTGACAACAGCGGATTCAATCGGGAAAGAGGCAATCGGGGCGGCGGAAACCATCAACAGGGACAGCCGCGAAATGTTGCTCAAGCAAATCAAACCGGAAATGCCGCGATATCTGGCGCACCGGCCAACCAGCCGGGTGTAACCGGTCCGATACAACGCAGTCAACAACCTGCCCGGCGGACAAACCAGTCTATTCAACCGCGCGAACCGCGTGAAAATCGCGAACCGCGTGAAAATCGCGAACCGCGTGAAAATCGCGAACCGCGTGAAAATCGCGAGCCGCGTGAAAATCGCGAGCCGCGTGAAAATCGCGAACCCCGTGAAAATCGCGAGCCGCGTGAAAATCGCGAACCGCGTGAAAATCGCGAGCCGCGTGAAAACCGTGAGCCCCGCGAATTTCGGGAATCCCGAGACTTGAAAGATATAAAAGATAATCGGGATATAAAAGAATCAATCGAAAGCAAAGATCGTATTGATCAAAAAGATACTGCGGAAGTACGGGAATCCCGTGATAACCGCGATAACCGGGATAACCGGGAAAGGGCGGCAAGACCAGCCGGCAACATACAAGGGCAACAGGCCGGCAGCCATGAAAGACCATCACGCTGGGATCGCCGGATCAAAACTGAAGAAACGTTTGACGATGTGAAGAAAGATAATGAGCGGATCGAGAAGGAAATCTGGCTGGAAATAGCCGGCGTACATACGATCAAGCTCGATTACTGAGTGCCGGCAATACAAAAGCAGGAGCAGCTCAATCATCAAATCATATATCAGGAGGCTTTTTGTGATTGAGCATCAACCGGATGATATATTATCGACTCTCGATCCGGCAGAAATGCCTTTAGTGGCTGCGCTGTTATCTTTTGCTCATTCTGGCCGCCAATCCTGGCATATGCCTGGCCATTTGTCCGGACAGGCCTGGCCGGTGTGGTTGAAATCAGAACTGGCAGCTATCGATGTCACGGAATTACCTCTGACAGATGATATCAACAAACCGGATGGCCCAGCTTATCAGGCTATGCTTTTAGCGGCAGCCAGCTTTGGCGCCGGAAAGACCCGCTTTATTACCGGCGGATCAACGACCGCTTTGCATATCATGCTAGCGTCGACAGTTGGCCGCAACGGCCGGCTGCTGCTGCCCCGTTGCAGTCATCAATCGGTGGTACATGCGGCGGCTCTTCTGAATTTGAATGTATCCTGGTTACATGCCGGCGGCTTTCCCGAGCCGGATAATATGCGGCAAATTCCGCGTTTATCATTAATGCCGCAAGTAACGGCAGAGGATGTGGAACAAGCGCTCCGCCAATATCCGGATTACGGCGCCATTCTATTGACTTCACCTGACTATTATGGTTGCTGTGCCGATTTACGGTCGATTGCCCGTATAGCTCATGAACACGGCATCCTTTTACTGGTTGACGAAGCGCACGGCGCGCATCTGGCCTATGGTGCCGGACTGCTGCCGGAATCGGCCATGGCAGCCGGCGCTGACGCATGTGTTCAAAGCGGCCATAAAACACTGCCTGTTTTAACTCAGGGCGCTTATCTTCATCTGTCGGCTGATGCGATCGCTTCCGGTCGCCTTGATGCGGCTTGCCTGGATCGAATGGTTTCTGTATTTCAGACATCCAGTCCTTCTTTCCCGATTGCAGCCACACTTGATTATGCCCGGGCTTGCATGGATCGTTTCGGCAAAAAAGCAATTAGCCGACAGATGGCTGCTTGCGCGGATTTTGCCGACGGCCTGCCACCTGAATTAATGTGCCAGATAGATGCAAAAGCAACGATGGCCCAGGCTGATGAATGTTGGGGAATCGTCCGTGATTCTTTAAGGTTGGTCATAACCAGCCGTGATATCCATGCGGTTGATACCATCGGCATTATCGCAGCGAAATTAAGCGAAGCCGGCATTGATTATGAATTCACCGATTTAACTCGTCTGGTTTTTATTCCCTCACTTTGGCAAACCGGACAATCCTGGCAATATTTATTATCAAAACTTGTTCAAGCGGTAAAGACGCCAAGCCAGCCTAAAAGATCGGGTGATCAGATTATCCGGCTAGAGATAGAATGGCGCCATTGGTTGCAGCAGCTGCCGCAGATCGGATTGCTTGCAGGTGACGCGCTGCTGGGCCGGCATGCTGTGCGGTGTATACCGTTGACCGAAGCCGGCGGGCATATTTCAGCCAGAGCTTTGCTTCCATATCCGCCTGGCATTCCACTTATCTGGCCAGGTGAAATAATCGATCAAAACAGAGTTGATTTCCTGCGTCAGTTAATAGAAAATAAGATTAATATCAGTGGAATTGATCAGGAAAATCTCCTTGTTCTCGCCTGACGCAATTCCATCAGGAGCGGATATGATGTATAATGAAGAAAAGCTGAAGGTCAAAGATCCAGCAATCCCGGATGCCCGGGGCCGTTTAATTACTTTTGAAGGTATTGACGGTACCGGCAAATCAACCCAGATTGTACGGTTGACCGAGAAGCTTCGCGAAATGGGCAAAACAGTTCAAGTGCTGCGGGAACCGGGCGGGACGGCAATCGGCGAATCGGTCCGGGAGATTCTGCTGGATCGGCGGCATACGAACATGTGTGAGGAAACGGAATTGCTCCTTTTTGCGGCAGCCAGAGCCCAGTTGGTCCGGGAAATTATCTTGCCGGCTCTGGAGACAGGAAGTTGGGTGATTTGTGATCGGTTTTATGACTCGACGGTGGCTTATCAGGGATATGGACGCGGTTTGGACCTGAACGTCATCGGAGCATTAAATCAGCTGGCAATCGGAACTTGCCGGCCGGATATCACAATTTTACTGGATCTGCCTGTAGAACTGGCGGTCAAACGACTGACCGGACGAAAAGAAAAAGCCGATCGGCTGGATAATGAAAGCTTAGCGTTTATGCAACAAATTCGCGATGGCTATCGAAATCTGGCTTTGGCTGAACCGGACCGCCTCATTTTAATGGATGCTGCACAACCGGAAACGGTGCTTGCCGCAGATATATACCGTGTTATAAGGGAGGGCTTTGGCATATGAAACTGATTTATGCAATAGTACACGATGAGGACAGCCCACGACTCATGGCTGAATTGAATCGAGCCGGCTATCGGGTTACAAAATTGAATTCAACCGGCGGCTTTCTCCGTTCCGGCAATACAACATTAATGATCGTCGTTGACGATGACCAGCTGGATGATGTCCTGAGTATTATCCGCAAATATTCCAGCAGCCGCCAAGCCGCCATAAATACCAATGTCACGCCTTCTTCCATGGGTGGTTCGTACATACCATATCCTGTTGAAGTCATGGTTGGCGGCGCTACGGTTTTTGTTCTCAACGTTGAGCATTTCGAGAAAATGTAAGATGGCTTTTTCCTCCATTATTGGTCAAAATGAAGCCAAAGGACGCCTCGGTGCTGCCCTGACCGGCAGTCCGGGGCACGCTTATATTTTTGCCGGGCCGAAGGGCATCGGCAAAACAACATTGGCTACGGCATTTGCCAAAGCTTTGCTTTGTGAACATCCTTCAATATCTGGCAGCTGCGACCAATGCCCTTCTTGTCATTATTTCGATCAGCAAGCCCATCCGGATTTCCGTAATATCCGGATAGACGGCAAAGAAAAAGTGATTAAAGTCGAACGCGTTCGGCAAAGCGTATGTGCCGATCTTAACCTGCAGCCACAATTGGGTAAAAGGAAAGTCTATCTGTTGGCCGGCGACGATTTAAATGAACAAGGTCAGAACGCCCTCCTGAAATCATTGGAAGAACCGCCGGAGTATGCTTGTTTTTTAATTACAGCTGTAGGAACGGATCATTTGCTGGCAACCATTGTTTCCCGAGCCGGTTTGATTTTACTTCGACGCAGCACGCCTGCGGAGATAGAAACCATTCTTAGCCGCCAGAAATTGAACGATTCCGGCAATATCGCGTTTTACGCCCGATTTTCCGGCGGTTTACCCGGCGTGGCCATAGACTTGGCCGGCAGCGATTGGTTTGGTGATTTACGCCGTGAAACGGTCCGGTTTTATTCCAGATTGAGCCAAACGAGCCGGACGGCGTTATTAACTTCAGGTTACCAATTTTTCGATGATAACCGGCCACACGCTCAAGATATTTTAGACATACTGAGCAGCCTGATCCGAGATCAATTAATTACGCTTTATAATCCGAAACCGGAAATTTTAGCAAATCCGGATTGCTGGTCCGAGTTGGCGGCGATGCATAAAACGACGCATCATGCTGCGAAAGAGGAATCAGAACGTTTGACCCGGGCTTTTACCGCATTATTGGCCGCGCGGCGGGGATTAGCGCTAAACGCCAGTTTTGAAAGCCTGATTTGCCATTTATTGCTTGTCCTGCGAAAGGAGTTATCTTATGCCTAAAGTTGTTGGCGTCCGATTCCACGGAACGGGCAAAGCCTATCATTTCGATCCAGGTGATTATCTGCTTCATCAGGGTGATTCGGTCATTGTTGAAACGGTTCAGGGGGTGGAACTGGGGATCATTGCCGATGAAGCCATCGATCTGCCTGAAGAAAAGCTGGTTGCTCCGCTTAAAGGTATTTTACGGGTGGCTACCGATGAGGATCTGGATAAGTACGAAGAAAACAAGATCAAGGAAGCTGAAGCCTTTAAAATCTGCCAGTCGAAAATAGAAGCCCGGGCATTGGATATGCATCTGGTGGATGTTGAATATACCTTCGACGGACGTAAAGTCATTTTCTATTTTACGGCGGACGGGCGAGTTGATTTTCGCGAATTGGTTAAGGATCTGGCTTCAATTTTTCGAATTCGCATCGAACTACGGCAGATCGGGGTCAGAGATGAAGCAAGAATGGTTGGCGGCCTGGGAATCTGCGGCCGTGAATTATGCTGCTGTGCATTTCTGAACGATTTTGTTCCCGTTTCGATAAAAATGGCAAAAGAACAGAATCTGTCCATGAATCCGGCGAAAATATCCGGTTGCTGCGGCCGTCTTTTATGCTGTTTGAAATATGAGCAGGATGCTTATGAAGACGCCCACGCTCGGATGCCGCGCCCCGGACATATTGTCATGACACCTGAAGGGCAGGGTGTCGTCGAAGGAATAAATCTTTTGAAGGAAACTGTAACGGTACGGCTTGATCGCGGCGGTGAAGCGGATTTGATCGTTGTTCCCAATGCCGATGTTTCTGTTATTGGCGGCAAACCGGGGAAAAAATGCCCGGCCGGTGGTTGCGCGGCAGCCAAGGCTAATGCGGACAATCAAACGACGGGTGATGGCCAGAATCAGAATCGTAAACGCCGCCAGCGCGAACCCGGCGCAACGGCGAACGATAATCAATCGGACGGATCTTTCGATCGATTGGATTCCGAGGTTGTTTTTCAATCGGATTTTGTTGCCGATCCTGATATCGAATCGATTAAAGAATCGGAGCTTGCCGGCAGTGACCCGGTTGAGTCAGATCAAAACGATGTATTTTAAGATTTAAACGAATCGGTGATTTAACAAATAAAGCATGCGGCTTTGCTTGTTCATTTAGTGGTTGCATGATAGAATATCGAAGAATGGGAGGTGTTATTATGGCTTATCTGATTACAGATGTATGTATTTCATGTGGTTCATGCGAAAGCGAATGCCCATCCGGTGCTATTTCCGCTGGCGCGACTCAATACAACATCGATCCGGACATCTGCATTGAATGCGGTGCGTGCGAAGCTGTTTGCCCGACACAAGCAATCAAAGCGAACTGAGATGGATTTCAATCGGAGATCCGAAGAGGGTGTTCCATCGGAGCATCCTCTTTTTGTCCTCGAAGATCAAGTCCGGCCGGTGTGCCTTTATCCGGACGACACGGTCGAAGATTTGCAGAGAGGCGGTTTGCGTCTGCTGCAAAAGAAAAATGGTTTTCGCTTCGGTACCGATTCGGTTATGTTGGCCGCTTATGCTTCGGCTTTTTTTGAGCATACTCCCGAAAAAGATCTGCTTGTGGCCGATCTCGGCGCCGGCTGCGGCGCCGTCGCCTTATTATTGGCAGCCCGGCTGCCGCAGGCCAGAATCTGGGGCGTCGAATTAGATGAAACGAGTTGTTCGACTTTTGCCCGCAATATCGTTTTAAATCACCTGGAACACCGGATGCAGGCTGTCAGGCAGGATGTCCGCCAAATAGCCGCAGGCCGGGCGGCGGTTGGAAATGTCGAGGGAAACGGCCGTTTTGATTTAGTAGTCAGCAATCCGCCATATCGGCGGCCCGGGCAATCATGGCGCCGGCGGTCCGACATAGATGCCGTCTCTGAAAAAAATGATCCTGCCAACCGCCTGAGCCGGGCCTGCGAAGAGATCGAACTGGATTTAAATCAACTTCTGCAGGCGGCGTCGCGCCTTTTAAAACCTGGCGGCAGGTTGGTATTAGTACATCAGGCCAATCGCCTGCCGGATGTTTTTGATGCTTTGCGAACCTGGCGTTTGGAAGCCAGGACATTGCGGCTGGTTCAGCCGCTGCCGGAACGGCGGCCGTCGATATTTCTGTTGTCGGCAGTCAAATCGGGCAAATCAGGCGGCTTTCAAATAGAGCCGCCTTTGATCCTTGCCGACCAACCAGGCAGCATGACTGCAGAAACGGCGGCTTGGTATGGGCATGAACCTTCAATGACCGAGGCGCAACGCCTGCAAGGCTTGATTCCGGTTGATGGTGAAAGGAAAGGATGAGCGGTATGGATCTGGATGGCCATTTCCCGAATAGCGAATCGATTGATGCAAGCGTTGACGATCTCACCGGCGAGAAGATGCGTTCCGGTACGTTATATCTCATTGGTACGCCGATCGGCAATCTGGGAGATATGTCGCCCAGGGCGGCAGCGCTTTTGGCAGCAGCCGATATCGTTGTTGCCGAAGATACGCGGCGGACCTTGCGGTTATTAAATCATCTCGGTTTGCGTAAACACCTGGAAAGTTATCATGAACACAATCGTTTAACGAAGGAACCGATACTGCTCGAACGATTGCGGCAAAACTGCCGCATGGCTCTGGTAACCGACGCCGGTATGCCGGGGATTTCCGATCCCGGCACTTCATTAGTTGCCGCTTGTGTGGCAGGAGGAATCCCGGTTGTCGTCGTTCCGGGTCCCTGCGCGGCCGTTGTTGCTTTAGCCGGTTCCGGATTGCCGACCGACCGTTTTATCTTTGAAGGCTTTCTGCCCAGTTCCGGCAAACTGAGAAAAGAACGGCTCCGCGAGCTGGCCGGAGACCGGCCGACGATTATTTTATATGAAGCTCCGCACCGCTTGAAGCGGACTCTGACCGATTTGGCGGCGCAAGGCCTGGGTGGCCGGCAGCTGGCATTGGGCCGCGAATTGACCAAACGTCATGAGGAATATCTGCGTATGAGCGTTGCCCGGGCGGCGTCTTTTTATGAGCAAGAAGAGCCGCGGGGCGAATATGTTTTAGTCTTAGAAGGGGCGGATACTTATACAGCGCGGGACTCGGCCGCCGGGAATATGACCGGCAAAGCGCTGGCCGACAATCAGGAGCAGTCTGAAGATGAAGCAGCCGGAATGCTGCGGGAATTGCTGCGGCAGGGGAAGAGCGTAAAAGACGCTGTCCGCTGCTGTGTACAGAAAACGGGCCGCAACAAGAACGAAATCTATCCGTTGGCGCTGCAAATACAGGCTCTGGAACCGGTGAAAAATGATACGGAATGAAACGCCGAAAGATTAAGGATATGCCATGTTATCAGTTGGCGATCGTCCGGTATCCTGATATAATGGCTTTTGAATCATCAACGCTTTTCTATAGGAGGGCTTATTTATATGAAACCGACATTTTACATTACCACACCGATTTATTATCCCAGCGACAAGCTGCATATTGGTCATTCTTACACAACCGTTGCAGCTGATGCAATGGCGCGCTACAAACGCCTAAAAGGTTATGATGTCATGTTCCTAACCGGAACCGATGAGCATGGCCAGAAAATTCAACGCAAAGCGGAATCCAGCGGCGTAACGCCAAAACAATATGTGGATCATATGGTCGGCGGCATCAAGGATCTCTGGCGCTTGCTGGACATCTCCTATGACCGTTTCATCAGAACGACGGATCAGGAGCATGAGGCGGCTATTCAGAATATCTTTCAAACGCTCTATGATCAAGGCGATATCTATAAAAGCGAATATGAAGGCTGGTATTGTACTCCTTGCGAATCATTCTGGACAGAAACCCAGCTGACCGACCATAAATGTCCTGACTGCGGCAGACCTGTGGAAAAAACGCGCGAAGAAAGTTATTTTTTCCGCCTGTCCAAATATCAACAAGCATTAATCGATCTGTTTGAGAAAAATCCTGATTTCATCCAGCCGCCGAGCAGAGCTAATGAAATGTTGAATAATTTTTTGCGGCCTGGCTTGGATGATCTCTGTGTATCGCGGACAACCTTTAATTGGGGCGTTCAGGTTCCCTTTGATCCGAAACATGTTGTTTATGTCTGGATTGACGCATTGTCCAACTATATTACGGCTTTGGGGTATCCCGACCGCCGCGGCGATTTTGCCCGCTATTGGCCGGCTGATGTCCATCTGGTCGGTAAAGAAATTGTCCGCTTCCATACGATTATCTGGCCGGCAATGCTGATGGCCTTGAACATTCCGCTGCCTAAACAGGTATTTGGTCACGGCTGGTTGCTGTTCAAAGACGGGAAAATGTCGAAATCCAAGGGAAATGTCGTTGATCCTGTTGTTTTATGCGACAAATACGGGGTCGATGCAATCCGTTATTTCCTTTTGCGGGAAGTCCCCTTCGGTTCGGACGGCGTTTTTTCCAATGAAGCATTAATCAACCGGATAAATTCCGATTTAGCCAATGATCTGGGCAATTTGGTCAGCCGAACGGTGGCTATGATCGATCGTTATTTCCCCGAAGGACTGCCGGTACAACGACAATCGGACCCGGCCGATGAGCCGTTGATTGAAGCCTGCGGCAACCTGCAGGCATCAGTCGAGGCGGCTATGGAAAAATTGCAGTTCAGCCAGGCTTTAACCGATATTTGGAAAGTTATCGGCGCCAGCAACAAGTACATTGACGAGACATCGCCCTGGATTTTAGCCCGATCTCCGGAATTCATGCCTCGACTGGCGGCTGTTTTGTATAATCTGGCTGAAGCCATTCGAATTATTTCGATTCTGCTGCTGCCTTTTATCCCTCGGACGCCCGAGAAAATCTGGCAGGCTCTCGGCATTCAGGATGCGGAGCAGACCGAATGGGCAGCTGCCGGTAAATTTGGTCTTTATCGGATAACCAACCGCGTGTCTAAAGGCGATCCGATTTTCCCGCGGATCGATCTCAACAAGGAAATTGCAGCATTGAATGCCCTGCTGCCGGGCGCGCAAGCTGCCGTGCCGGCTGAACCGGCAAAACCGGAACCTATGGCCGGCGAGGCCTTGACTTCCGCGCCGGAGGCAAAAAAACATGATTTGCCGGCGCAGAATCCCGAGACGGGCGTCGCTTTGATCGAATGGACAGATTTTCAAAAAGTTAACATGAAAGTCGGTCGGGTCATTTCATGTGAGAAAGTCAAAGGTTCCGATAAATTATTGTGTTCACAAATAGATCTGGGAGATGAGATCCGCCAGATTGTATCCGGCATTGCTCAATATTATCAACCGGACGATATGCCTGGCCGCCAGGTGATTGTGGTGACCAATCTTTTGCCCAGGAAAATCCGCGGCGTCGAATCGAAGGGCATGTTATTGTGCGCGACCGCGCCGGAGGGTTACCGCTTATTGACGGTCGACGGCCTGGTGCCGCCTGGTTCGGAGGTTGGCTGAGCCAGAATTATGGCTGAATCTTTAATATGGTTTGATACTCATGCCCACCTGCAGGATGATGATTTTGTTTCTGACAGGCCGGCAGTTTTTGAGCGAGCGATTCAGGCCGGAATCGGCCGGATTTTGTTGCCTGCTTCAGATATGCAGGATTCCCGGCTGGCGGTTGAGCTGGCGCGCCAAAACAGTCGCGTATTCTGCGCAGTTGGCTGCCATCCGCATGCTGCAGCCGGCTTTGGCCAGGATTCGCCCGCAGTATGGCATGAATTGATTCGAAGCGGATATAGAGCGCCTATTGTTGCCTTGGGTGAAATTGGACTCGATTATCATTATGATTTATCGCCACGGCAAATCCAGCAAGAGGTCTTCCGGCTGCAACTGGATTGGGCTTTCGATTTTGATCTGCCGGTTATTGTTCATGAAAGGGAAGCTGCCGCCGATTGTCTGGCGATCTTGAAAAGTGCTCGCCAAAACCGTCGTCTGCGTTCAACACCCGGCGTATGCCATTGTTTTTCAGGCAGTGTGGAAACTGCTGAATTATTGCTCGATATGGGCTTCTATCTGGGTTTTGACGGCCCGGTCACTTTCCGCAATGCCCGAAGACCCCTTGAGGTCATTGAGCATTGTCCGCACGACCGCCTGCTGCTGGAAACCGATAGCCCCTATCTGACCCCGGTACCTTATCGCGGCCAGCGCAATGAGCCGGCTCATCTGCCCTTGATCGGCGCAAAAGTCGCGGAAATCTGGCAGATATCGCCAGAAGATGTAGCGCGCCTGACAACTGCGAACGCAGAACGGCTTTTCCAATTACCGCCTCTGCTGACGCCGGTGTGAGGAGAATCCGATTAGTCGTTTATTGTGCTGCCGACTATCTTCTGTTTCTTCTTGCTCATGTGGATCTTACTTTTTCATATAGCTTGGACAATTCGAGCAATTCCTTACTGAAATCCTGGTTGACAAGTGACTGTGATTCGATTATACTTTCACTTGCGCTTAAGGAAGCGCAAACGGATCGGGAGCTTAGCTCAGCTGGGAGAGCATCTGCCTTACAAGCAGAGGGTCACAGGTTCGAGCCCTGTAGTTCCCACCACAGTACCTATATACGGCGCAGTAGTTCAGTTGGTTAGAATGCCAGCCTGTCACGCTGGAGGTCGAGGGTTCGAGCCCCTTCTGCGTCGCCAAATTGCCCAGATAGCTCAGTAGGTAGAGCAGTGGACTGAAAATCCTCGTGTGGCTGGTTCGATTCCGGCTCTGGGCACCATGAGAACCGTTGAGGCAGAACTGCTCTCGGCGGTTTTTTTGCGGCTGCCCGGGCATTGAGTGATTCTGTATCATCCCGATTCTGCCCGGCCGGGTTGCAGAACTCAATCGTTAACATCGAATTAACAGAAAATACAGAAGATTGTCTTTACATCATTCACATGGCGTGGTATAGTTAAATTGCTTATTAGGGAGTAACTGCCGTAAGCGTACGGAGATAAAGTCAACAACAAGGCACGGGTGGCCTGGCTTTATCAGTGAGTGTGAGACTATTAATCATGCAGGGCATGAATTATGGTCTTTTTTTTTATCCAAATGAATTCCTACTCCCGATTAAAAAGAGATGAGAGGAATCAAACATGGCAAAGGCAATTTATGAAGAAACCAAGGAACAAATCATCACGCAGCTGGATGTGGATCCGCAAAAGGGCCTGACCAGCGAGGAAGCCGGCAGGCGGCTTATTCAATATGGATCCAATGTTTTGCGGGAAAAGAAACGCCAGTCCTGGTTTTCCAAGCTTCTCAACCAATTTAAAGATACCATGGTTCTTATTCTTATAGCCGCATGTGTTTTATCAGCTTTTTTTCAGGAATGGGTTGATGCCCTGGTCATCCTGGCCATTGTCATTATTAATGCGGTTCTCGGTTTAATACAAGAAGGGCGGGCGGAACGGGCGATCGAAGCTCTGCAGAAAATGACGTCGCCTCAGGCGCGTGTTTTAAGAAACGGGCAGCAGCAGGCTATTCCGGCGGCGGATCTGGTTCCCGGGGACCTGGTTTTACTGGAAGCCGGCGATTTGACGCCGGCAGATATCCGTTTGACGGAGTGTTCTTCGCTGAAAGCGGAAGAAGCTTCGCTGACTGGCGAATCCATGCCTGTTGAAAAAAACGCGGATAAAGTTCTTCCCGCCGATACGCCGCTGGGCGATCGCTATAACCTGGTTTTCATGAGTACTCCCATTACCTATGGCCGTGGCCGCGGCCTGGTTTATGCAACCGGCAGTAAAACTGAAATTGGCCAGATTGCCGACCGTTTGCAATCCATACAGGAGGAAGCGACGCCTCTGCAGCGCAGCTTGAACCAACTGGGTAAATGGCTGGGATTGATCTGCATGGCTGTCTGCGCTATCGTTTTTTTACAGGGTATTCTCATGAAGGGCGCTTTCCTGCAGGTCTTCATGACTGCCATCAGTCTGGCTGTCGCGGCGATCCCTGAAGGACTGCCGGCTGTTGTCACGATTGTTTTAGCCATGGGCATGAAGCGAATGGCTGAGCGTCATGCCATCGTCAAGCGGTTATTGGCGGTGGAAACGCTGGGATCGGTCGATGTCATTTGCTCGGATAAAACAGGAACCCTGACACAAAATGAGATGACGGTTACCCAGTTGTATTATGAAAACCGCGGTATTGATGTGGAAGGCCGCGGGTACCGGCCTGAAGGCCGTCTCCTGAATCCGACAACCCATGAACAAGCGGAACACAATGCTGTTCTCGACCGATTGTTGACGATCGGTGTCCTGTGCAATGATGCCGCTCTGGTTGACCGCGCCGATAAAGAAACGGGGATTTTAGGCGATCCTACCGAAGCGGCGTTGCTGGTGGTTGGCGCTAAAGCCGGTTTACATCAACAACCGCTGAAGGAACGCTATCCTCGTATTGCGGACTTGCCTTTTGACTCGGAACGCAAGATGATGACAACCGTTCATCGAGGCTTTTCTGAGACCGGACTCCTTAGCTTGACTAAGGGCGCGCCGGATATTGTCCTGAATCGCTGCTGCTCCATACTGACGGAAGACGGCCCGCAGCCATTAACGGACAGGCAGCGGGCGGAGATTTTAGAAGCGAACCACCGGATGGCTGTTTCTGCTCTGCGGATTCTGGCGTTCGCCTGTAAAGTTCATGCTGAAAATCCACTGGACCCGGAGCAGGATATGATTTTTGTCGGCTTGATGGGTATGATCGATCCGGCTCGCCCCGAGGTGCGCGACGCTATTGCCCTCTGCGCGGGCGCCGGTATCCGTCCGGTCATGATCACCGGCGATTACCGCGATACGGCTGTGGCCATAGCTCAGGATCTCGGCATGATGAAACCGGGCGACGAGGTGATGACCGGAGCCGAGATTGATCAGCTTTCGGAACAACAGCTGCAATCGCAGGTTGAGAAAACGGTTGTTTATGCCCGTGTGTCTCCCGATCATAAAGTAAAAATTGTAACAGCATTGCGCTCCATGGGCCATATTGCCTCTATGACCGGAGACGGGGTGAATGATGCGATGGCGTTGAAAAGCGCCGATATCGGCGTTGCTATGGGCATTACCGGAACTGATGTGGCGAAGGGCACTGCCGATATGATTCTGACCGATGATAATTTTGCCACGATTGTCGCGGCTGTCCGCGAAGGCAGGATTATCTACAGCAATATCCGTAAATTCGTCGGTTTCCTGCTTTCCTGCAATGTTGGCGAAATCCTGGTCATTTTTCTCAGCACCCTGTTTTTAGGGCCGCAATACGTACCCTTGCTGCCGATACAACTGCTTTGGCTTAATTTAGTAACCGATAGCTTCCCGGCGCTGGCGCTTGGTCAGGAGAAGGGCGAACCGGATATCATGCGCCAAAAACCGCGCGGCATTAAAGAACCCATTATGAATCGGCTGATGCTCTCAACAATTCTGATCCAAAGTCTTGCGATATTCGGCGCCGTATTTTCAGCGTTCCAAATCGGCATGCGATTCTATCCCGGCCAGGGCGAAGCCAGCAGCGGCGCCCGTACTTTTGCCTTTGCCACCTTGATTCTGGCTGAACTTCTGCGTTCCTACAGTGCCCGTTCCGAGAAACATC
Source organism: Clostridiaceae bacterium (assembly GCA_034927345.1). GTDB lineage: Bacteria > Bacillota > Clostridia > Saccharofermentanales > UBA5734 > JAYFQE01. The sequence goes on along the minus strand of JAYFQE010000005.1, from coordinate 13,873 downwards.
CGGTTTGGCGGCTGGGCTTGTTCTCGAATCATACCCTGAATAAAGCAGTGGGAATATCCGGCGTGCTCCTGCTGTTGGCTATTTATGTACCGTTTCTGAATCCTGTTTTTTCAACAATTCAACTGGTGCTTGCGGATTGGCTGGTTATTGTTCCATTGGCGTTCGTTCCTTTTGCCATTGCGGAGATCAGCAAATGGCTGATTGGCCGCAAAGGCTGATGCGCCGGCTGTTTGTCTGCATATTGTATTTGATGAAACGCAAAGTAAACAAGGCGGATGGCTTGCCTTTCTGAATCTGATGTGATAGAATTTGCCGTGCTGTATCAATAGGGATAGCCTGCTTACAGTCTTGGAGGTAAAAAATGGACGTTGTAGCGATTATCATAGCGATTATCGATATCCTGATTTGCATAGGTCTGGTTTTATTGGTTATTTTTCAGGAAGGCAACTCGAAAGGCCTTGGCGTCATCGGCGGCGGAGCTGAAACATTTTTCGGCAAATCCAAAGGGCGCAGCATCGATGCCATTTTGAAAAAATTGACGACGATCGCAGCCTGCGTTTTTGCTGTTCTGACGATTATCCTTTATCTGATGACGGGCCGCGGTACGTGAAATTACATTAAAGCTACTTTTATATCCGTTAAAATGACAGAGGTATCGCAGGATGCCTCTGTCTTTTTCTCAGAAAGGAAGTGACGGCATACGCCCAATTACATCGGCATTTTACGGCCGTACGGACGGGATGGCATGGTCCGGTTGGACCGTCCCGATCCCCTGGTCGGCTTGGATATCCACATAGCCGCTCGTTATCTTGCCGGCGCGCCTTTCGGGATGAAGGTTGTCTGCCAGTTGCTTCATCCTCTATTAACAGCTTCATCGCAACCGCCCAACGGCAAGATTGTCGAAACCCTCGGCGACCCCGGGAGGCCCGATGTGGCAATCCGCGCCATTATCCGGCAATATGAGCTGGCGGATGCTTTTCCGCCGGCGGTCATTGCGGAAGCAGATCGATATCCTGTAAATCCTCCGCTTGATGAGATTGAACGTGAACTGGCCGCCGGCCGGACCGATTTGCGCGGGATGCGGCTGATTACCATCGACGGTGAAGACGCGCGGGATCTGGATGATGCGGTTAGCCTTGAACGATTGAATGAACAGTGTTTCAGACTGGGAGTCCATCTGGCCGATGTTTCTCATTATGTGCCGGAAAACGGTATCCTCGATCTGGAAGCCCGCCGCCGCGGTACCAGTGTTTATCTGGCAGACCGGGTGCTGCCTATGCTCCCGCCGCGGTTGTCCAATGGATTATGCAGCTTGAACCCCCATGTTGACCGATTGGCTTTGAGTGTTTTTTTAGTTATTGATTCCAAAGGGGAAATCCTTGACGGTCAGATTGACAGAACCGTTATCCGCAGCGCTGCCCGGACATCTTATCAGGAAGTCTATCTGGCCTTGACCGAAGACCAGGTCGAACCGGATCGTTATCCGGAATTCCTCGATGATTTGCGTCAGATGCAGCAGCTGGCTAATCGTCTGCATAAAAGAAGACGCCAATTGGGCGGGATCGATTTCAACCTGGCGGAAACCAAAATCGATTTGGATGATAACGGTGTTCCTGTGTCTGCTTATCCTGAACCGCATACTTTTGCGAATGATATTATTGAAGCCTTTATGATTGCAGCTAACGAGTATATCGCGAACTTTGCCGCAGCCCATAAGCTGCCGATTATTTATCGTGTTCATGATCGGCCTGATCCGGATAAACTGGACTGCTTTCTTGAACTGGCATCGGTATATGGGCTGCGCTCCAAACGCCCTTCCAGACCTTCGGCTAAAGATTTAGCGCTGCTGCTCGATCAATCTTCTTCAGAGCTTTATGGTCCGGCGCTTTCGGAATTGCTTTTGCGTTCGATGGCTAAAGCGGAATACAGTGCCGAAAACATCGGGCATTTCGGTTTGGCGTCGCTTCATTATTGCCACTTTACTTCGCCGATCAGGCGCTATCCGGATCTTTTTGTTCATCGGACCGTTAAAAGGTATTTGGACAGTCCGTTGAATGAAACACAAAAAAGTACCCGGACAGCTGCCGCGGCTATTGCCGAATGGAGTTCGATAACCGAGCGGCAGGCCATGATGGCCGAGCGGGATTCTGTCAAACAAAAAGCGGTTGAATACATGAACCGTCATTTAGGAGAAACCTTCGGCGGCATGATATCCGGATTCAGCAATGCCGGCATGATCGTTCAGCTGGAGAGCACGATAGAAGGTATGGTTTTATATCGCAGCCTGGACGGCTATATTGCTTTTGACGAAAAACGCATGCAAGCCCGAAACGAGTCCAGCGGACGCGTTTATAGCTTGGGTGATCAAGTCGTTGTCCAGGTGGCGCGGGCTGATGTGACAGCGCGGCAAATCGATTTTACCCTGATGACGCATCACGGACAACGAGGCAGCGGACAAGGTCGGAAAACAGGCGGCAAAGGCCGAAGGAGGAAGCGATTCAAATCATGAACGGTTTCAAACGCTCTTCGAGATCGGCGCTGTCATTATTGTGGATTTCGACATCAATCGGTTTGGCCAGATCGAGGCTGAAAATGCCCATGATTGATTTAGCGTCGACGATATAGCGGCCGGAAGCCAGATCAACATCATAAGGGAAATCGTTGACGATCCGGACAAATTCCTTGACGTCGTTGATGGATTTGAGATGAACAGTAAATTTACGCATAATGCGGTCTTCCTTTCGAATAATCCCGCCGGGCGGTTGGATTTTTTGATCGGCAGGATTAGAATCATCTGGTTAAATTGTGCAATAGAAATGCCTGAAATGTCAACAGCCGGATCGGTCCGGCCGGGTAAATAGGGGATGAAAACATGGAAAGATACCGCGCCGCGTTTCACACGCTGGGCTGCAAAACCAATCATTATGAAACGGATGGCATGCGTCAGCAGTTTGTTCGGGCAGGATTCGAAGTGGTTCCTTTTTCGGAGCCGGCTGATGTTTATGTTGTTAACACCTGTACGGTTACTGCTGAAGCCGACCGTAAATCGCGGCAGATGCTTCACCGGGCGAAGCAGGTCAATCCGGCTGCGCTGGTCGTTGCAGTCGGTTGTCAGGTTGTCTTGAGCGGAGCAGCGAAGTGGGCGGATCTTTCGCTGGGCAATCAAGGGAAAAGTCAGATTGTGGAAATTGTCCGCAGGGCATTGACAGGGCATGGCCTGGCGAATGAACCGGATCCGTCCCCGATATATGACGAGTTTGGCGCTGTCGATCAGCAATCGGAAACGCGGGCATATGTAAAAATAGAAGACGGCTGCAACAATGCCTGCGCTTACTGTGCCATCCCGCTGGCCCGCGGCCGGGTCCGCAGCCGGAGTCAGGAACAAATATGCCTGGAAGCGCGCGCGTTGGCCGAGGCGGGTTATCAGGAGCTGGTTCTGACCGGAATTCATCTTTGTTCGTATGGCCTTGATCTGGGCTTGCCTAATTATACGGTAATGGAATTGGCTCTCGACTTAAGCCGCATCCCCGGTATCAAACGTATTCGACTCGGTTCACTGGAACCTCTTTCTGTCACGCCGGTATTCATGGAGCTGGCCGGTCAAAATCATAAACTGTGTCCGCATTTTCATTTATCTTTGCAAAGTGGCAGCGATGCTGTTTTGGCCAGAATGAACCGGCGTTACCGAACCAGCGACTTCAGAGCCGTAGCGGCCGGGTTGCGTGGCAAGTTTGACAACCCAGGACTGACGACAGACGTTATCGTCGGGTTTCCCGGCGAGACAGAAGAACAATTTGCCGAGAGTCTGGCTTTCTGTGAAGAAATGGCCTTTTCCCGCATGCATATCTTTCGCTTTTCCGCGCGGCAGGGAACACGCGCGGCCGCGATGCCTGACCCGGTCAGCCCTGAGGAAATCGGCCGGCGCAGCCAGTTAATGCTGGATCTGGCGGATCGGTTGGCTATGAAATATCATCAGGCACAAGTTGGACGTTTGCATCAGGTCTTGCTCGAGCGGCTGCGGCCGGATGGTTTCTTTGAGGCCTATACGCCGGAATATGTACCGGTTCGCCTGCCGGAAGCCCCGGATTTGGCCGGCGGGCAAATTATTACCGTGCGCAGTGTTGCCGCAAAGAGTGATTTTTTAATCTGTGAACAGACATAAACCGGTATTTCGTGTTATGATAGGGATAAATAAGCTGCCTGATTATTGGAGGTGTTCATATGGTGGATAATGAGACAACGCGGTTTGAAATGGGCGCTGACAATAACCGCGAAGCCCGGGAAATCATGTCGGAGGTTTTAGCGGCTCTGCGTGAAAAAGGCTATAATCCGGTTAATCAACTGGTTGGGTATTTTCTTTCCGGAGATCCGACTTATATTACGAACCATAAATCTGCCCGCGCTGTCATCAGGCGTATGGAACGTGATGAACTGCTCGAAATTATTATCAAAGATTATATCAGTAAATTATAAGGATTAATATGCAGCCAATACCACAAAAATGGATGGGTCTTGACTATGGCCAGGCGAGAATTGGCGTAGCGATCAGCGATCCTTTAGGTTTAGTCGCCCGCGGTTTGGAAACAGTATGCTGGAATGGGCGCGATATATCCTGGGCTTTAGACCGGATCGTGACGCTGATTCAAGAAAATCATGTCGCAGGTCTGGTTATCGGCATTCCGCGGCGGACGGATGGCAAAGCGGGCGAGAGTGAAGACAAAGCCCGGCAGCTAGCTGCGCTGCTGGCGGAAAGGACCGGATTGCAGCCGGTTTTGCGTGATGAACGTTATACTACGGTCCTGGCATCCCGCGTCATGCGGGAAACCGGTATACGGCCCGACCGTCGCAAAGCGGTCGTCGATCAGATCGCCGCTGAAATAATCCTGCAGGAGTATCTCGAAAGCCGTCGCAAAGCAGATTGTTGATATGTTATAATGGTCAGAAGTCCGTGAGGACAATAGGCTGGCAAAGCCAGCAATTTCAGGAGGAATCCGACATGTACTTTGAAGATGAAGCCTGCTGCTGTGGGCATGATGATGAAGAAGAGAACAAAGAAGGCGGATGTGGATGCGGATGCGGCGGTTCCTGCGACTGCTGCGGCGACGAACAGGATCATGGCGAAGGCGTTATCACGATGACCGATACGGAAACCGGTGAGGAATATTCCTTTATCATTGCTGATGATTTTGCTTTTGATGACGAGCATTATTGTGTTCTGGTTTCCGCTGACGACAGTAAAGAGCCGGAAATGGTCATTGCCCGGGTCGTAACCATGGAAGACGGCACAGAAGGCCTGATGAGCCTGGACGATGCCGAATATGACCGGGTTTATGCCGAATATGAACGGCTTTGTGAGGAAGAGGATGATGAAAACGAGGGCAGCGAGGACGAGGAAGAAGGTTGAACCCGGCCGCGTTGTCCGGGATGACCGGGCATCTCAGGAAGATGTGCTGGCCGTTCTGGTTGATATCAATAATGGACATGAGTATTACATGTCCTTTATTGACGCGTTCCAAATGAGTGGCCGCGAATATGTTGTGATGTATCCCTACGAACCGGACGATGGCAATCACGCGACGCCGGAAATTGCCATCCTCCGCTCGCAGCGGCATACCAACGGCGAGCAATATTATCTGTCAATCAAGAACCGACAGGAACTTGATGCTGCGTTTGACTTTTTTTTCAAACGATTTGAAGAGTCAGGCGCTTTTTAATGGCAAGGGGACATAGATAACCATGCAGTGTGAAGGGTGCACCTTGTTTTCAGCACAGGACGGCCCCCGGTACAATCAATATTTTTCATCCAGCAATACCGAGATCTCGGATCATTGCCTGAACAGCCGGGTAGCTTGGAATGCCGGCTTTTATTATCAAAAAGCTTTGATTGCGGACTGCTTTTGCCTGATCAGCGACGGCGGCGTTTTTACGACGCCGCATCTGGCCTGGCCGATTGGCGACGTTACTTCGGGCCGCCTTGAACAGATTCTTGACCAGATCGAGCCTGTTTTTCGCTCCAAAGGCTGGCCGCTTCGGCTTATGTACATTGACGCCGTCAATTTGCCTATCATTGAGGGTTTATCTCAATATCGGGCTGAGATTAATTACAATCCCGATTTCAGCGATTATTTGTATGATGCGGACAAACTGCGTCAATTATCCGGTAAAGCCCTGCATGGTAAAAAGAATCATTTTAACCAGTTTTGCCGGACTTATCCTGATTTTGATTATCGGCCGATCTGTATTGCTGATCGTGATGAAGCGCTGGCGTTGGTTAAAAACTGGTGTGATGAAAAGACGCTGGACTGCATGAACTTATGCCAGAGCGATTATCGGGCTATACGTCAGCTCTTTCATGATATGCCGGATTTGGCGGTTCGCGGCGGCACAATTCGTATCGGCGGCAAAATGGTTGCTTTCTCTTTAGGCTCTCTGATCAATCCGGAAACAGCCGTTATTCATTTTGAAAAAGCGGAAACAAGCTATATCGGTTTATATGCTGCAATCAATAAACTGATTCTCGAAAACGAGTTTCCTGATGTTCGCTGGGTTAACCGCGAAGAAGATATGGGTATGGCCGGATTGCGAAAAGCCAAGGAATCCTATGGACCTGTTCGCATGATCCGGAAATACGAGGCTTTGCTAGCCAGGATAGAGGAGTAATACCATGATATTCAGCGCCGTACAAGATAACAGCACAGAACCTCAGCCGGATCCGGCTGGCTTGCTGCCGTATAAAGATCAGCCGCCCAGGCGTTTCCGTGTCCGAACGGTGTTGTTTCCGTTATTATTTCTTGGGCTGCATTGGCTGATAGCTAATGTGGCGGCGACTGTTTATCTGGTTGTTTATGTCTTCCTGCAAGGAAACACCGTCAATCCACTGGAAATTCTAGGCGATACCGGCCGGCTGCAGCAGATTCTTACCGAACAGTATCCGATCATATCCGTCATCTATGCCGGCGTCCTGATCCCGTTTTATTTTCTGTTTCTTTATGTACAAAAAGGGCGGGATTCGCGCGCCGTTCTACTGGATCGTCCGACGCTGAAGGGGATTTTTCCGGCAGTGGCGATGATGGTCGGGGCTCTGGGCCTCACCAACATCTGGTTTAACTTACTGACGATGTGGAGTGAACACAGCGATTCCATTCATTCGCTTTTAGATGATTATTCCGAGCAAGCCGGCGCCTTCGGGCCGGAGACCAGTTATTTCTGGCTGATTCTGGGCATCAGCATCATGGCGCCGATTGCCGAGGAACTCCTTTTCCGGGGCATTATACAGGGCGAACTGAGACGGGCAATGCCGGAGTGGGCGGCCATTTTAATACAGGGTTTGATTTTTGCCTTGTTCCATATGCAGCCGATCCAAATCAGTTATGTCATTCTGCCCGGTATGCTGCTTGGCATCGCATACGCCTGGACCGGTTCGCTCTGGGTGCCGATCGTGATGCATATTTCGTTCAATTTCCTGGGCAGTGTTTTACCGTCCCTGGTCGGTAATGATGAGATTCTGAGCAATATCCTGGGCATAAGCGAAATGGGCTTTATTCTGGTTGGCATTCTTTCTTTCATTTATCTTTATCGTAATTACCGCAGCAATCAACGGGCGGCAAAATCAACCGGCCTGTCCGGACATTTTTATAGTGGAGTGTGATTTTTGTGATTGTTAAAACCAACAACTTATCGATCCCGGTGGGCTATCAGGCCAAACTGGATGTCCGGGAAACCGAAATCGCCATCAAGCTTTTGAAGGATCAGATGGAAATGCAGCTGGCCGATACTTTGAACCTTGTTCGTGTGTCGGCGCCGTTGTTCGTCAGGCCGGAAACCGGTTTGAATGATAATCTTAACGGTGTAGAGCGGCCGGTTGATTTTGATATTCGCGATCTAGCGGCTCATGTTGAAATCGTCCAGTCACTGGCCAAGTGGAAACGCCTGGCGTTGTCACGCTACGGGTTTAAACCCGGCGAAGGCCTATATACCGATATGAATGCTATTCGGCGTGATGAAGAGCTGGACAATTTGCATTCGGTTTATGTCGATCAATGGGATTGGGAAAAAATTATTATCCGCGATCAACGCAGCCTCGACTATCTGCAAGCGGTAGTCCGCGATATCTTTTATTGCTTTAAACGGGCGGAAAATCATCTGCTTCGCCATTATCCGTGTCTGGATCGTAAATTGCCCGATAAAATTTTCTTTACAACATCACAGGAACTTGAAGATCGTTATCCGTCGTTGACGCCGCGGGAACGGGAAGACGCCATCTGTCAGGAGAAAAAAGCGGTCTTCATTGAACAGATCGGCGAAAAGCTGCGCAGCGGCGCCGCTCATGACGGCCGGGCCCCGGATTATGATGATTGGCAGTTGAACGGCGATATCCTGTTTTGGTATCCCACCCTGGAACGGGCTTTTGAAGTCTCGTCCATGGGCATACGGGTTGATGCCTCATCTATGCGCGAACAGTTGAATAAAACAGGCTGCCAGAATCGGATGATGCTGGATTTCCATAAGCAGGTCCTGGAAGACCGGCTGCCTCTGACCATGGGCGGCGGTCTCGGACAATCCCGTATCTGCATGTTCTTCCTGGACAAGGCCCATATCGGCGAGGTACAGGCGTCGGTTTGGCCGGAGAGCATGCTGGCGGACTGCCGGCGCCATCACGTCGATCTGCTGTGATGACATGGCATAAGTTATGATGAGATTCGCCGCGACATCAAGCCGTATTCGTAAACGGACCTTTGTGGTAACCGGCTTGACATTGCTTGCCGTAGCATTGGTGGGCTGTCTCGTGGCGCTTTATGCCGTGACGACGCTCGGTCCGGCCGAATTGAACCGATTTTCCCTGGAAGACGGGCAGAACCGATCTGTTATCACCGGCGGCGGTATTTCGCTTAACGAGGCGGAATCCGCCAACCTGCTGCGGGATACTTCATTCGAACCGCTTGTTTTTCGTCAGTCCCTGACGATTTACAGCGGCGATGCTACGACCTTGACGGTATCGTCGGAAGAAGCCAGCGGCGGTTTGTACGGCGACGGCTTTTTTGACCAGGCCTCAGCGCGGGTTATGACCCAGACAACCGACGGTCTGGTTTTAAAGAAAAATGCTCATGTTCTGCATTTTGGCATCAACCGGGTCGGTGTTTTTCAACCGGTCAGTTTGCCGGGCGATGTTCCGGACGGCTTGGCTTTGCTGTCTTTTGCCAGAAACGAAGATATGACTCTGGCCGTTGGCGAACAAGGCTTGATTGTTCGCAATGTAACCGGCCAGACGCCGGAGATCGTAGAGTCCGGCCTGACGGCTGATCTGACCGGTATTTGCGCAAATTCCGGAGGTTTTCTGGTTTGCAGCGCCGCCGGCGATTTATTGCAATCGGAAAACGGACAAAAATGGACTCAGATCTCTTCGTTCAACCAATCTCCGCTGCGAGCCGTTGCTCAATCGGATCAGCAGCTGGCAGTTGCCGTGGGCGACCGGGGAACCCTGGTCGTCTGCCAGGATAGCCGCGCCACAGTTTTGAATAAACTGTCTCAGGCCGATTTAACCGATGTCGCCTGGGGATTGAACACTTTTGTTGCCGTGGGTCGCTCCGGCACGATCCTTGTTTCTCAGACCGGGCTGCTCTGGCGGGAAATTGATTTGAATACGCAAGTCAACTGGCTGACTGTCGATTTCCGCGATGGCCGTTTCACCTTGGCCGGCGATCAAGGCGCTGTTGCCGTCAGTGATGACGGGATCCTGTTCCAAATGCTCCAGCAGGATCGCCGGACAACCTATGTCGATGTCGTCATGCTGTCCAAACAGCAGATGATTTTACTGAGTGACGACGGCAATTTCTATATTACCAACGACAGTGGGAATACCTGGCTCCAGTCCAGCATTGAAACCGGCATGCACAGCCGGATCATCGCTTTGGCGGGAAAAGATAAAATCCTCAGCGCCGACGAAAACGGCAGCCTGGGGATCGCTCAACTGGTTGCCGAGATTCAATTGGACAGCCCTTTAAAAGAAGGGCAATATCAAGCCGGCGATTTATTGTTTTTAGAAAAATCCAGCGCAACGGTGCCGGATGCTTATCTGGCGGCGGCTACCGGGCAAACGGACAGCGGCGATCCCTGGACTTTATGGGGATCGGGACTCAGCCGGCGGGCGGTTGGCGAGGCCTCTCCGGGCGGCGGCACCGCATCGCTTTTATTACAGGCGACCGGCGGCGACGATCATCCGGCTATTCTTTCCCAGCAGCTTGATACGGAACGGCTTCAGTCATTCCGGCAGAATGAAATCCTTCAGGTTGAGTTATGGATGAAACAAAGCGATATTGCCGACCGTCAGGTTCAAGTATGGCTGAGCGGTCCATTTACTTCGGTAGGCACTACCTTTGATAATGTCGGCACCGCATGGAAGAAATACAGCTTCACCATCATCCTGCCGGCTGAAGGGGCCAGTCTGCAAAACCAGGAAGTGCGTTTGAACTTTGCCATCAACAGCGGCTCGCTCTGGATCGACCGGGTCTTTTTCGGCAGCGCTAAGGAAACCTCCAACCTTTTTTCACAGGATCAGCAAAAGCTAGTGGCGTCAATTCAGCCGCAAATTATCCGCTTGAATTTCTTAGGATTGGGCAGCAGCTCCGTGCAAACGGAAAGCTGGGCTCTGCCCCTCGGCAATGATACGCCTACGCTGGATCAGGGGAAATGGGTTACCCAAACCGGATCATCCTTACATGCGGCTATGGAATTGACACTGGGCAGCGGAGCCGATCCCTGGTTGGTCGTCGACTCCTATACCAGCGAAGCTGAGTTGTTGAATTTAATTGAATATCTGGCCGGACCGATATCGGAGCCATATGGAAAATTGCGTCAGGAATTAGGATCGGTTATCCCCTGGACGGAGCAGTTCGACCGTATCTTTATTGAAATTTGCGATAACGGGCAGGTTTTTCAAGATGATGATCTCAAGTCGGATTTTGTCGACCTGATGATTCATACAATCAGCCAGTCGCCCTATTATCGGCAAATCAAGAGCCAGCTGATTTTTATCGACGGTATGGCTTATCAAGACGGCGTCATGCTGTCATCTGCCGATTATCACGCCTCCGATCTTAGCGGCTTGTTGCTTAACGACAGTCGGCTGGCGATCGATACAGCCTATCAGAACTATTTTGACTTAATACCCCGCAACCCGGAAAAATCAGGCCAGAACTGGCCGGAACTGATTCGGTCGGCGAGCCTGCGGGTAAGCGGCACTCATCAGGCAACTTTAGCTGATTATGTCCAGCTTTGCCTGCAGGATCTCGGGCAGCAATCCGGCCTGGCCAACTTGTTGCTGCCGGGGAAATCCAATATCGACTGGCAGGCTGCTCTGCCCTCCGCCGCACACATTACGTCGCTTTGCGCTCAGGGATATCCGCTGAAAATTACCAGAATAACAGCTGAGCAATCAACGGACAGTACGTCTGATGAGACTGAACCGGGAGCGGCAGCCTCGGACGACAAAATACAGGCTTTCGGATTCCGGACGGATCGCCAGATTACAGTGGCGTTGACGAATGCCTCCGAGCAAGTCGCAACCTGCCAGCTGTCAACCGACTTGCCGCTGCAAAATGCTACGCTTGAAAAATACGACGCCGCGGGAACTTTGCTTGACCGGCAGACCTTGAAACGGAACGACAGCAAAATTACCGTTTTACCTGGCGGAACAATTCTTCTGATTAAAAATATCGGGGATTGACCCGGCAAAAACAAGAGAATTGCAAAAAAAGAGGTCTGGAACCTTACAGTCTCAGACCTCTTCTTTTGGTACAACGGTTCAAATCAGATATTTATAAATCGATAATTATCTTCTTGGTTTATCAGAGCAGACTATTATGGCGTTTACCATATAATCATTGTAGAGCTTTTTACTTTTCTCGTCTAAATCGCAATGGTCCCTTCCGGGAACGGTATAATACCTTATTCTGTGCCTCTTTTGCATTTCACTGACAAATCGCTCCGAATGCCTTTTTATATTAACAGACGAATCATTTTCACAATGGAATATATAATAATCCACATCCGGCATTTCATTCACGAGGTGCAAAGGAGACGCTGCTTTCATGGCTTCATCAATGTTATCGGCTGCGCTGTAGTAAAACGCACTATATAGGGTTCTCGGCAAATCAGGGCGTTCTGTATAATGATACGGCAAATCACAAACAGGACAATTCGCAATACAGGCGACAGGCGTATGTTCCGCATACCTTGTATAAATAAGGGCCGAAAGCCCGCCCATGCTGCCCCCGCTTGAAACAATCGGTACTTTCTCATCCAAACTGTATTTATCTATGATAGTATTTACAATTTCATCTGTATATCGCACCGCCTGAGCATTCATCCATGCCCATGGATTATTATACGGAATCAAAAGAAGGATTCCTTCTTTCGCAAGCTCCTTTCCCATCTGGGTATCATCGTTAAACATCTGCTGCCCGCCAAGTCCGAAAAAATCCAAAACGATTCCTTTTATCGGAAAACTGCATATTTTATCATTTGAATACGCAAAGAATCTTAATGTATCATAAGATATTACTCTTTCCAAAAAATCACCTCATAATCGGTTTCATTTAACCGGTAAAGCAAAAAACGTCGATCCTAATCGACGTTTTTCATTTGGTGGGTAGTATAGGACTCGAACCTACGACCCCTTGCATGTCAAGCAAGTACTCTAACCAGCTGAGCTAACCACCCAAGCGCTTGATTATTATATCGTTTGGCTCAGCAGGTGTCAAGAAGTACGACACATCCTGTAAACCCTGTCAAACGCAAACGGTTGTACAGTTATCTCCTGCCGGGTGATGATCGATCAGGGAAGCGACGGTCGAATGGCCGATTACAGCTTTGAATAGCCAAAGCTGTTGACCAGGGCGTCGATCTTGTGATGAGCCAGGCATTCGGGACAGTCGGCCGGCGGAAAAGTCTGGTAGCCCGGTACATCGTGATCCGTGAAGATCGCTTGGATGTGGATTTCGCCGACTTTGGGAATAGCGCTGAATACGGCGCAGATGCCGCTGACCCGGCCGCTGTAATATTCAATGCATTCAATAGCCTGGGTGATGGTATTGCCGGTGGTTGCCGAAGCGACCAAGAGAAGAACACTGCGATTCCAGATCATGGACTGGACGTTATCCCGGAACATCAGCTGACCGCTGGTATTGATTTCCGGTGTCACTACAGCGATAGTGCTGCCGGTATTCACGGATTGCTTGCCGCTGCTTCTGTCGCTCAGCGCGGCGGCAAGAAAGGCAGCGACAACTTCAATGCCGTCCAGGCAGACAATGGTATCGACCGGGATTGTCTGGGCATAGTGATCCGCCAGTTCGCGGGCTGCCAGCTGAGCTGCCTTATGTTGGTATTTGATGGCGGTCATATCTACATAGAAATTGATATGGGAATGGCGGGTGGCAAAATGGCCCGGCGTGACACGAATGCTGATCAGCGGATTGTTACGGGATTTGATTTCGCGAAAACGAGTTTCCATGTTGTTTCCTCCTATCATCTTTCGGATCATGAATGCACTGGTCTGATGTTATAGGAATTACGTCAGGAAAAACGAAGCAGGCGAAGATATCCATCAGAAATGGCTTGCGGACAATCTCATTATAGCACAAGAAAATATGGCCGGGCATCTTGCCGGAGCCATCTTTTCAAGAAGAAATGCAAGCTTTGCTTTATCAGGAAAAAGGGGCTTCTCAAATAAAACTACTGGGTTATAATAATAGCATAATAACTGAAAAATATAATAATTTTAAGAATAATCTCTTAAAATTCTCTTATATTTTTCTGAATAACGAAATAATTATACAGGAGACTAACTATATGAAGTCAAGAAACGAACCAGAAAGAA
>JAYFQE010000008.1:0-160317 GCA_034927345.1 Clostridiaceae bacterium | reverse complement strand
GTAGTCAAAGACGATCAGAAGAATATCGACAAAGCCAAAGAAGACGCCCGAATCCGCGAAGAAAAAATCGCCAGGGTCTACATTGAGGCCATGCGTAAAAAAAGCCGGATATAGCTTAGGGTATTCTTGTCTGGATTATTTTAATATTCCGCTGCAGTTTCTAGCGGAGATAATTCAGACTTGAATCCTACGCGCCGCGGTTAATGAAAATAATGATTTTGAGCGAAATCTCAAGGTCTTTATTTTCCTTTTATAATATTTTCCTAGAAATGCGCGGTGTATTCTAAACTGACATCCTCTGTTGCCGGTCTGAACAACTTGAAATCCCTGACTTGAATATAGCTGCAATAGGTGCCGAACCCGACTTTGCCATATTCTACAGAATCGATAGGACTGGGGTCCTTCAATTCTATTGCGAGTCTGCCATCCACAAAGATAAAGCACTGTCCCTGTACGCTCCCCGCCTGAATATGATATGATCTGCCGGCTTCAAATTTTTGAATGGACGTGGTGGCTTGGATCTTACATTCTGGGTATTTTTCTATGCCTGTTTTCCCGGTCCACCAGCCGTTGAGGCCCGCAATGTATCCTATTCCGGCATCATTCTGGCATTTATCCCAGCCTTGAGAATGCCATGTAAAATTGAGGTCGTTATTGCATGGCGGAACGGTTCTTCCATAAAAATCGAGCATAATGTCTCCGGCATAATTGTTTTTTGTATAAATGAATCCTCCGCGATTTTCATAAATCCTGCCGGTGAGCCATCCATCTTCAATCCACCATTCGCCGTCGGCAACCGCCCAGTCTTCATTCAAGCTTTCTCTTGAAAAAGGCCTATCATACAATATTTGCGACTGATTCGCGAGAATTCTTTTCCCCATTATATCAAGCATTATCCTTCTCCTTATTAACTAACATCATTCCAGCATCTATAATCCAGATCATATCACATAAAGAATCTTGTTAATACTTACCATATTTCTTGCCGGCCTTGATGAACGACATCATATTCTCCTCTGGGACATCACGTGGAATCATCTCTCCGCTGCTGAAAATATACCCTCCGTTTTGTTTCCCGATTTCCATGATTCTCCTGGATTCCTCATAAACCACTTCAGGGCCACTCTGAAGAAGAACACGGATAGGATCCACATTACCCATGATACAGACTTTATCCCCTACTGCTTTTTTAACTGTTTCTATGTCTACTCCCGGGCCCACGCTAATAGCACTGATTCCTGTATCTGCCTGAACCTTCATGTGCTCTGTCCTATGCTCGCTGGCATGGTAAAAACTAAATCCACCTGCACTGTTGTAGGCTTGTACACATTTCTTGACTCCTTCATAAGCAAACTCCTTGTACTGGTCTACCGAAATCAAGTGTCCGGAAGCATTGCAATCACCAACCCACAGGGCATCTGCACCGGCTTCGATTTGAGCACATCCCCACATTGATTGTAAATCGATGAAGAACTTAACGGTATCCATTACTAGTTCCGGTTGATCATACATCAGCATCATGGTTTCAGCCATGCCGTAAAGAAGAGTGACCGAAGAAAAGGGAGCCGCCGTCCTTCCTGTCACACAAACCGTATCACCCAATTCATCTTTTATCCTTTTTATAGCATCCAATAAAACCGGCATTCTTCCATCCTTTTTGGGGTCCGGCATTTTTAAGCTCTTAAGCGTTTCATAGGTCGCCGGCAAATATCTACAGGTAGCCGGGAGAATATTACCCGCTCCTCTTACACCCACGCCAAGCGTCTCGAATTCTATACAATCATCCACTTGAAGCCATGCCCAGTCATAATCATATTTTTTAATTGCCTCGATCTGGCATTTCGCCATTATTTTTGAGTTGCTGTTGTATTCGGAATAGATTTCCCCCGCCATTCTGACATCAAATTCCTCACTCAAGGCAAAAACCGGGACTCTTGAAGGTTTTTGAAGCTTGATACACTTCCGGACATCGTCCATTACACCACGATAAGCCATAAATATATCCTCCTAATAAAATATTGTGTTGAAATCATGAGAATTTACTTTTGAATACCGCATCTACTATAATATAGATTGTAGTTCATTTTAATAAAAATGCGTTTATGTCAATTGCCTTGTTCTATATAATAATGTTGCTGTTAATGAGGTAAATTATGGAACAAAGAACATACCTGCACCACTTCCTCTCCCCAAGCAAAATGGCCAAAGACGCCCTCTTTTATATAGAGTCGGTGGGGCATTATCAGTGTGATAAAAGTTTTTATGAAGATAGTTACTATCAGCAAAACTATTATCTTATTTATGTCATCTCCGGTAAGGGATATATATGCAGCCAGAATGAGAAAATCACTGTGCTTCCAGGCCAGCTTGCATTTATACACTTAAGCGAACCCTACAAGTACTATCCACATAAGAAAGACCCCTGGGAAATTTTATGGATTTATTTCGGAGGGAAGGATGCCGATTGGTTTTACCAGCTCATTACCGGAAAAAGCAAGGTAATATTTACGTTGTCTGCCACCTCCCGTATTCCTTGTCTTTTAAAGGATATTTACAACCTTAACTCAGATAAAGACTCTTTTTTTGAAATAAGAACTTCCAACCTGATTAATACACTGCTGACAGACCTTTATATAGAGAGCAAAAAAGAAAACAGCAATACAAAAACCTTACCATTTGAATATCCAAATCCGGTGAATACGGTTATTAATTTCATTGAGCAGAATTATTTTAGGAAAATAACTCTGGACGAACTGTCATCAATCACATACCTGAGTACCTATTATCTGCTTAGGCTGTTCAAAAAATATACGGGATATACACCGGGGGAATACATCAACAAATATCGATTGGATTTTAGTAAAAAGCTGCTGTTAGAGCCAGAATTAACCATCAAACAAATCGCGCTAAATCTCGGTTTTAATACGCACAGTTATTTTAGTAAACTATTTAGGCAAAGTACCGGTTTGTCGCCTGAACAGTTTAGAAATAGCCATATGAGATAACCATCCATCAATTTTTGGTACTATGGAGTCAATAGAGCTTTTAGCTTTATATACCCGGTATCTGCAAGATACTTTTCTCCTTACAAGCCTTTACCGCATATAAAGCCGCTATTACGGTATTGGACGCGTCCTGAGGTGTTATCAACGGTTTTTGATTTTTTTCAATACATGTCAGGAAATGCTCTATCTCAGGCGAATAATCATGATCAGAATCAAAAGACTCCGGCATATTCATCCATTTTTCGCCCATTCCTTCAAGGCTCAGTTTACCTCTGACAATCGAGCCTTTGGTACCATAGATGGACAGGTTGAAAACATAAGGACGCGGACTGACATTTCCATAAAGGGTTGTGACTTTCCCTACCGCCCCGTTGGCAAACCTGTAAGTGGCGATAATGGAAGCATCCTCCTTCATCTCAGGATATGCGATATGGTTTGACATTGCACTGACTTCAATAGCGTCTCCTACATACCATCTCAGTATATCCAGAGGATGACAGCCTCCTCCCAGCATCGGTATTTCCTTCACAATCTTCCATTCTTCCATATGGTACTGGCATCTGAGATCATGTATATAATCAGCTTCCACATAGAAAATATCACCCAATATACCAAGATCGATCCATTTCTTTACTATGCTGAAGTATTTATCAAACCTGAGAACATGACCTACCATGCAGGTTTTACCCTTGTGTTTCCTGTAAGCTTCAACCATAAGCTTACAGTCCTCTATATTATCTGCCATAGGCTTTTCCACAAATACATGATGACCCGTTTCAAGGGCTTTTATAAAGGGTTCAGCATGATGGCAATCGGGAGTGTGTATAGAAATCGCGTCAATACCTTTTTCGTTTAAAATTTCATATCCGTTATATCCTCTGACTCCAAACTTATCAACCGCATACTTTAATCTGGCCTCATCCCTATCGCATACTGCAGCCAGCTCACATCGGGCATGGTTTGCATAACGCTCACAGAAAGCCATACCGTTATGCCCAAGTCCAATGACGCCAATCCGTAATCTATTCATATATCTCCTCCAAAAGATAAAAGTTAATAAATACCATAAATACACCCTCCTGATAAAATATTGTGTTGAATTCATGAGAATTTAAACTTAAATACCGAACCTAATATACTATGGATTATAGCTCATTTTAACAAAGATGAGCTAATGTAAAATTGTCTTGTTTTATATAATAATATTGCTTATTCAGGGCTTATGCCACAGCAGGGCTTGTTCATGAAAGAACATATCAGGAAGATGGCACAGATTACAGAAAGCGCAGACAAGACGGTTACCCGGCTTGATCGAACCGCCCAGCTTAAAATCCGGCTATATAATTCATCGATGGTTTGTTTTCGCTTGTTTCCCATCCCGCTATCGATTAATTCATAGCCGTATTCTTTGCATTGCCTGACCAGCTTTTCGTTAACCAGGAAGCAGCGTTGTGCGACTACAGCCAAATAATCATCATCAACTTGCGCTATCCAGTCTGTGGGTTCAACGTAGAACTGAATATAATAAATAATAATGTAGCCAAAGAAGATCAGAAAGATATCGACAAAGCTAAAAAAGGCGCCCGAATCCGCGAAGAAAAAATCGCCTTGGTCTACATTGAGGCCATGCGCAAAAAGCCGGCAGAACCCGTAAAGAAGCTGGCGACGAACACCTGAACAATATGATATAATGAAATCAACAATAAATTACGCCCAAGCATCTGCAAGAATAGACAACTTGTCAAGGAGCGATGGGATTCGGGGAGGAGTCGTGTTTGTCCATTCTGACGATTTCGCGGCAAATGAGCAGCCTTGGTGATGAAATCGCGGAAACGCTGGCGCGTCGGCTTGGCTGGGAATTGATCACAAGAGATGTCATCTTGTCCAAGTTTCTGAAGGATCTGGCTTCTCCTCAGGAACTGCATCTCCTAAAAGAAAGCGCCAGGCATTATCTGATCGTCGGTCCCAACCGTCTCACCTATAAAGAGCATCTGGAACAATCGCTCCGCCAATATGCGCAAACACAATCCGCCGTTCTTGTCGGCTTCGGCTCGCAGATCATTTTTGCCGATGATAAAGATGCCCTGCATATCCGGATTACAGCGCCGGAAGCCATACGCATCGCCCGGATAAAAAAGCAATACCACGTTTCCGATATTGATGCCGGACAGATTCTGGTTACCGCCGATAAAAAACACAAACGCTTTGTTTCGACAGTTTTTGGCATAGATCTCGCCGAAGCGGCGCATTATCATCTGACGTTAAATACCGCCGCCTTATCGGTTGAAGAATGTGTCGCCGCCGTTATCGCTTTGCAAAAAGAGCATGAACAACGGCGCCAGCTTGAAAAGCAGACAGAGTATACCGATGTTGTCAGCCATTTGCCCGACCGTCCCGTTTTCAAGAACGCGGCGGAGATCGAGTTCGCCCAGATCCTGGATATGTATCAAATCGATTGGATCTATGAACCGAAAACCTTTCCGATTGAATGGGATGCTGAAGGCAATATCACCCTGGCTTTCAGTCCGGATTTTTATCTGACTCAATTTGATACGTATATTGAATTGACAACTATGAATCAAAAATATGTCACGATAAAGAACCGTAAAGTCAAACGATTGCGTGAATTATATCCGGGAATTAAAATCAAGATTGTCTATAAGAAGGATTTCCAAACTTTGGTTGAACGATTTAATAAATCATAAGGCAGGATCAGGAAATGCCCAATAAAGAAAAACGCATTCTCTTTACCGAAACAGTTCTAAGCGATCGTATTCTGGAGCTGGGTAAACAAATAAGCCGCGACTACGCCGGACAAAATCTGATTCTGGTCGGCGTGCTCAAGGGTTCGCTTTATTTTATTGCCGATCTCTCCCGTTCTATCGAACTGCCCATCCAGTTGGATTTTATGGCGATCGCAACATATCCCCACACAACCAATCAAAAAGGTATCGTTCGTATTACGAAGGATCTTGATCTGGAAATCACCGGCAAACATGTCCTGGTCATTGAGGACATTATCCGCACCGGACTGACAACTGCTTATCTTGTCCAGAACCTTCAGGCCAGAATGCCCGCCAGCGTGAGTGTCTGCACGCTGTTCATCAATCCCGACCAGCAGCTGATCGATGTGCCGATCGCCTATTGGGGCTTTGAGATCGCCGATACCCGTTTGGTCGGCTTCGGAATGGACATCAATGAAAACGGCCGCAACTTGCCTTATGTCGCTGAATGGGACAGAAATGCGCCCATGGAATAAAAGCATAAAAAAAGGACTCCAGCGAACCCTTCGAAAGGATCATTTCGTCCCGGTTGCCCTTTCATGCGAAATTTTATCGTTCTCTTGAATTTAGTTTCTTTGTCCGGTATGGAGCCTGGATTCCAGATCCAAACTTTGACTTTTCATCAAAACCTTATTCATTTGTCCGATCGGCAATGGCTTCACTTTCGTGACTGACCCATTCCCTTTCGCGTTCCGCATCATGAATGCGGCGGCTGTCCGTTCTGTCATTAACCTTTGTGGTATTCCCTGGAGCCTGACTTAATTATAGACAAGATAAACGAAAATGTCAAGCTATTTTCACTATTATTGTCTATTCTTCACAAATCGTTCATCATTATGTACTGGCAAAGACCATCCTTATGATTTCTCAGCTTGTACGTATTAACTATTATTTTCTAAACGTTTCCCGTTTATTGTTCAAATCGAATGCCGTGTATGTTATACTCACTTTATTGGCGGCAGCGCTGATGTATTGATCCCGGCAGTTTTAGAGTCATAGCCTTTATGCCAAGCGAATCCGGCGGATTCATGCGTCTTTATGGTTCATAACGCTTACTGAATCATGGAGTACCTGGGTATTTCATTGATCGATTAACAATTAAAGGAGAGAATGCCATGAAAAAGTTGCATCTTATTCCCTTGTTTATCGTTCTGGTTTTGGTTATCGTCAGTGTTGCCGGCTGTTCGGGAACAGCTCGCGGCGGCGGCTGGATCCTCTCATCGGACGGCGGCATCAGCATTGCCGCTGCCAATTTGGATGATGACGCCGGCAAGGCAACCTTCGGTTTTACTTGCAAAATCGGCGAACAAATCGATGAAGAAACGTATGAAGCAACCGGTAATTTCCAATACAATGACCATAAAGCCGGTTATAAAATCCATGGTGTTATCACCGGAACCATCGTCGTTGATTATGATGAGCCCGTAACCATTTTTATCGGCGTCATAGATCCGGATAAAAAAGTCGACGGCGATGAAAAAGAACTGCAGGTTGCCGTTTACGACAGCGGCGAACCCGGCCGCGAGGATTGGATCCTTGTTTCCGTACCGGGCGACAACTATGAAAATGAAGGTTATTTAATGGGCGGCAATATTCAAGTCTTCGACTAAACCCATAGTTGTTTTTATTAACTCATTAAAATCGATCAGGCTGCCGCTTGTCAAACGAGTGGCAGCTTTTTATCCTAAACCGACATCCAAAACCATCATGACGGCAAAACCGATCATGCAGCCGACCGTTGCGATGTCGGTCGCGCTGCCGCCTTCGTTGCGCTGCGCTTCGGGAATCAGTTCTTCAACAACCACATAGATCATGGCGCCGGCAGCGAAGGACAGGGCGTAAGGCAGCATATGCTGCATGGATACAACAGCCAGGGCGCCGATAACACCGCCGACAGGTTCTACCAGGCCGGAAGCCTGGCCATACAAAAAAGCTTTAGTCCGGCTGAATCCTTCCCGGCGCAAGGGTATGGAAACAGCCGCTCCTTCCGGAAAATTCTGCAAACCGATGCCAATAGCCAGAGCGACGGCTCCGGTCAGAGAGGCCGACGGCAGATGGAATGCCACCGCGCCAAAAGCCACGCCGACAGCCAACCCTTCCGGTATATTGTGCAAGGTAATCGCCAGAACCAACAATACGCTCCTCTGCCAATTCGTTTGGATGCCTTCTGCCTGGTTCCTGTCCAAACCGCCGTGCAAGTGCGGCATGATTTTGTCGATCAGCCACAGGAAGCCGCCGCCGGCCAGAAATCCGGCGGCAGCGGTCAGCCAGGCATTCTGCCCCAGATTCCCGGCCATTTCGATGGCCGGAGCCAATAGAGACCAAAAACTGGCGGCAATCATAACACCTGCGGCAAATCCGAGCATGCTGTTAAGCACGCTCTTTTTAATGGTCTTAAAGAAAAAGACCAGCGCGGCGCCTAAAGCGGTAATGCTCCATGTAAAAATCGTTCCCAGTAAAGCTTGCGTCACGGGCGGGAATCCGGCCAGCCAATCGATCATCATACCACCGCCTTACCTTCATTAATGGATCGTTTTCAACAAACCCGGCCGCTCGATCATCAAGTGAATATTCATGGGGGATACCTCTCTCAGATTATAGGGCAGCCGTGAAGCCGTCCGGGGCATCTTAACCACAGTTTCATTTTAGTCTAGTTGAGGGGATCTGCCCATATAATTTTATTGCTGCTAATTCAGTCGGATATGCTATACTTATTTTATCAATAGGCCGATCATTCTTTACCCGTAAAAACTTTATGAATCCGGCCATTGTGATTTGCAGGTGTAGTATTGTTCAGGTATCCGAGTATAGTGACGCATAAAAAAGAGAACAAAGGATGCTGAGTAACATGGTAGAATTTGTACGAATGATAGATTTGAATATTATGACGATCATTATTTTACTGATGCTTTTACTGGCGGTCTATCAAAATCGTTTAGAGCGAAACAGTATTTCGACAAAATTATTCATGTTGATTCTCGGATTTAATATTTTGATGGTTATATTGGATGTTCTTAGTTGGGCGTGGAACGGCAAAGGCGGTACAGACGCCCTTTTTTGTAATTATTTTTGGAATGCTATGTTGTTTTGTTTATCTCCGGTTCCCACACTCGTATGGAATCTCTATGTTCATTATGAGATATTTCATGATCGAAACCGTTTGATGGTATTTTTTCGCCGCCTGTTGCCGATTCCCGTCGTCAATGCCATCCTGACCGTGGTATCCCTGCGTATGGGAT
Source organism: Clostridiaceae bacterium (assembly GCA_034927345.1). Taxonomy (GTDB): domain Bacteria; phylum Bacillota; class Clostridia; order Saccharofermentanales; family UBA5734; genus JAYFQE01. The sequence goes on along the minus strand of JAYFQE010000008.1, from coordinate 151,290 downwards.
GGTATTTCACGATTTCGCCTGATAATCTCTATCTTCGCGGCCCCCTCTTCCCGCTTCACTTGGTCATCAATATAGGGCTCTTGTTTTTTTCCGGTTTTATCGTAATCCACAATCATGCCATGATTGAACGGCGTAATATTCATGCCATGCTTATTTACATGCTTTTGCCGGTAGTCGGGGTGACAATCCAGTATGTCTGGTTCGGTTTATCTCTGAACTGGGTATCCATGATGCTCGCCACATTTATTGTCTATCTGCAGATGCAGGCTCATGGCATGAATACTGATTTCTTAACTAAAACCTATAATCGCCAGCATTTTGAAACACTGATCAACGACCGCATACGACATCAGTCGCAGGGGCCCGGGTTTGCCGTCATATTAGCCGACCTGGATGATTTTAAACAGATTAACGACCAATTTGGCCACGAAGCCGGTGATGAAGCCCTGCAGATAGCCGTACGGCTGATGAGGAGCAGTCTGCGGCGCAATGACCTGATCGCCCGCTTTGGCGGCGACGAATTTTATATTTTACTTAACCTGAATAACGAAATGGCTTTGCATATGGCCGTCAACCGTATTTACGAAGCTTTCGAGCTGTATAGCCAAACCAGCGGAAAGCCCTATCGTCTGGGATTAAGCATGGGTTCTGCCGTTTATGATCGGCTCAAACAGCAAAATGCTGAACAATATCTTCGTTCTATCGACCTTTTGATGTATCAAGAAAAAGCCTATAAACAAAAGCAGCGTCTGCAAAAGAGTGAATCCTGATCATTCGCAGTTCTGATCCATCGCCATCAAAACGCGCGCTGCCAATTCCAGATTAGGGAAATACCGTAAAGGAACAGCCAGGAAAGATCTGTTCTGTTTCGCTTTGGCATAGAGCTCAATCAAAAGGCTCAAGCGTATGGACGGCAGGAGATTGAGCACTTTTAGCTGGCCGCTGATGATTGCCTTGATTTTTTTGTCGATATGCATCGATTGCCTTCTGGCTTCATAATCTGCCTGCACTTCATGTCTTCTTTTCAGAATCAAGTCGACAAAATCCTGAGCCCGGTAGATAACCGTGCGCTTCAAATCATAGGCCAGGGCGGCTTGCTCCAAGCCGGCCAGCATATCCGGGTCGAACCGTTTGGCCAATTGCGCATAGTCGTCATTTTCAAAAGCATAATAGTCGCCGCTCAGCCTGCCAAATGCCTTACTTGCATCGAGATACCCCAGGGTATGATTTTTCTCAAGGATTTCCGGCGTCAAATCCAGGGTTTTTCCCAAATCAAGATGATTATGGATATAGGTCAGTTGGATATTATCGAGAAAGGGACTGTGTACACCGGGCCGCGCCGCGCTGAGATCAATCGCGACGATATGGCGGAATCCCTGTTTTTTCAACATTGATAAGGGTACATTTTCAGCAACTCCGCCGTCAATATAACGCTGGCCGTCGATCTTGACCGGTTCCAGACCCGGCAGGCGGGCGCTGGCCATGATATAGTCGATCAATTGATTTTGCGGGATATCCTGAATCCATAAAGGCCGCGGGCTCAGATCAGGTAATACTGCCGTCATCAAACCATAACGGATCATGCTGCTCCTTAGTTTCTCTTCCTTTATATAAAAGCTGATCATATCGCGCATCGGTTGGGTATCCAGCGCATGATGAACGAATAATTCTTTAACCAGAACACCGGCGTTGCCCAGACTGAGCAAATCATTGGATTTCAAGTTTTGCGGAGCAGCGAAAGCCAGACATTGGCCGATGCTCAGATTCTGCCACATCCGGCAGGCGCCTTCGTAATCATCGACGGCCATAAAAGCGCCGTTGATCGAACCAATTGACGTACCGGCGATGGCATCAAAAGCAAGGCCTATCTCTCTGAACGCTTTCCAGGCGCCCAATTGGTAGATGCCTTTTGACCCGCCGCCGCCCAAGGCTAATCCTAATCCCGCCACAAAACCATTCCTCCGGTGATTAACCCAATCCTGATAATCGTGATTCAATGATAGCATATTTTGCGACTTGTGTTACCGCACGATCCCTATTTACTATGATAGACTCAATAGGTGGTTTGTCCTGAAAAGGCAAAACAAAGCATATAGGAGGTTCAGTATGGAAAAAAGAAATTACGGTTTGTCAGGTGAGCAACTATCAATCATCGGTTTTGCCGGAATCATCGTCATGCAGGAAACCCAGACAGACGCTGACCGTTATGTAGCCGAAGCCATTGATCAGGGTGTCAATTATTTTGACGTCGCACCGTCTTATGGCGACGCGCAGGACAGGCTCGGCCCTGCTCTGGCCGGTAAACGCAACGATATTTTTCTGGCCTGCAAAACAGAGCAGCGCACGCGGCAAGAATCAGAAGATGCTTTGAATCATTCGCTCAGCGTTCTGCGGACTGATCATTTTGACCTTTATCAGCTTCATGCCATGACGACGCCTGAGGATGTGGAAACCGCTTTTGGGCCAAACGGCGTCATGGAAACCGTTATCAAAGCTAAAAAAGACGGTAAAATCCGCCATATCGGATTCTCTGCCCATTCTGACGAAGCCGCGCTGGCTTGTCTGGAGCGTTTCCCTTTCGAATCGGTCCTCTTCCCCTTGAGCTGGATGACCTATCTTAAATATGGATTCGGCCAGCCTTTGCTTAAGAAAGCGCAGGAAAAGGGTGTGACGCTGCTGGCGTTGAAAGCGATGGCCCGTTGTGCCTGGCCTGAGGATCTTCCGGCCGATAAACGGCCTTATCCCAAATGCTGGTATCAGCCGATTGACGATCCTCAGCGTGCCGATCTGGCTTTACGCTTTACGCTGTCGCTGCCGGTCGCGGCAGCTTTGACGCCCGGCGATATCCGGTTGTTCCGACTGGCGATGAGCCTGCTGCCGAATTATCATCCCATCACGGCTGACGAAATCGAGCTGCTTAAGACCTGGGATGAAGACCGGCAGCCTATTTTTAAATAAAGGGAATATCGGGCTGGCGATCCTCACGTTATTTGTCGATCATTTCCGCCAGTTCGGTCAGATAAACCCAACGGGCCATAGCCTCGTCGTATTCGGCGCTTATTCGTTCCAGTTCGGGTGACAGCGCCTGTAAACGCAGATAGTCGCTGGCAGATTCATCTGCTTGCCGGCGCAGCGTTTGCAGGCGCTGTTCCAGTTCAGCCAGACGGCTGTCGATCCGCGCATATTCATATTTTTCATTCATGGTCATCCGCACGACGGTCTGATGTGACGCATGGCCGCTGCCGGCTTGATCCGCCGCGGTATCCGCAGTCTGGGCTGGATCTGCCTGATTTTGCAGAAGCAAGTCTTTTTGTTCCCGATAAGCCTGGTAACCGCCTTCATAGCGGCGCAGGCAGCCCTTATCTTCAAACGCCAGTATTCTATTCACGACGCGATCCAGAAAATAACGATCATGCGAGACGACCCAAACAGCGCCGTTGAAATGTTCCAGATAATCTTCCAGAACGGATAACGTCATGATATCCAGATCGTTGGTCGGTTCATCCAGCAACAATACATTGGGAGCCTGCATGAGAACCTGCAGCAAATCCAGCCGGCGCCGCTCGCCGCCGGACAGCAGGCGAACCGGCGTCCACTGGAGAGCAGGCGGAAAAAGAAAACGTTCCAGCATTTGCGCGGCAGTAAAACTGCCTTCATCGGTTTGAATGACTTCCGCGGTCTGACGCAGCCATTCAATAACCCGGATATCCGGATCAGCGGCTGTGCTTTCCTGCGTAAAAAAACCGATTTTCACGGTGCTGCCAATTTCTCTGGACCCTTCGTCCGGTTCTGTCAAGCCGGCAATAATCTTCAGCAAAGTTGTTTTGCCACAGCCGTTGGGCCCGATCAGGCCCAGACGTTCCCGCCTGTCAATAATCATTGAAAAATCGCGAATGAGCCGGCGGCCGCCCAGACTAATGCCGATTTTATCCAGAATCAGGGTCTTACGGCCCAGGCGCGTGGCGGCTGCCGCCGGATCCAAAGCCGCGTTGTTCTTGGCGCCGGATTGTTGTTCCAATTTCTCAAACCGCTCTATGCGGGCCTTCTGTTTGGTTGAGCGGGCCTGGGCGCCGCGGCGGATCCAGGCCAGTTCCCGGCGCAGGAGATTTTCCCGCTTCATTTCTACCGCCAGAGCTTGTTCTTCACGCTCAGCCTTCTGCTCCAGCCATTTTTCATAATTGGCTTCGTATCGATAAAGTCGCGTTTGATCGAGTTCGAGCATGATGCCGGTTACCCGTTCCAGAAAATAACGGTCATGGGTAACCATCAATAAAGCGCCTTTAAACGCATGGAGGTATTGTTCCAGCCACTCAACGGTATCCGGATCCAGGTGGTTGGTCGGTTCATCCAATATAAGCAGATCAGCCGGGTTGATCAGGGCGGCCGCAATGGCCAAGCGCTTTTTCTGGCCGCCGGAAAGACTGGCGGCCGGCTGGCTAAACTGCTCCAAACCCAAACGGGTCAACACAGTTTTAGCTTCATGATCCAGATTCCAGCCGCCGGTATCATCCATGCGGGCCGATAATTGAACCAAGCGGTTTTGCAGCGCGGGATCATCCGGATGATCGTCCAGCAAGACCGCGGCCATTTCGTAATCCCTGACCAGCCGCATCAAAGGCGAATGGCCATGCAGCACGGCTTCCAGTACCGTCGCGCCTTCCGGCAGATCGGGCTGCTGCGATAAATATTCCAGCCGCAGGCCGCGCATTGGGGTAATTTGTCCTTCATCCGGTTTTTCCAGTCCGGCGATAATCCGCATCAACGTTGATTTACCGGATCCATTGACTCCGACTATCCCGATTTTGTCGCCATCCTGAACACTGAAACCAACCTGCTGTAATATCAGCCGGTCGGCATATGTTTTTGTAATTTGATCAAGCGTTATCAGATTCATTGTAACCATTGCCTTTACATGAGTTTCCTGCCGTTTCGGCAGATTCGCCCTGGCAAGGTTTATGCCACGAAGCGGCCGCTGATCTATTATACCACAACGCCTGTGAATCAATAATCAACGCCCGTTCGGCAGTGTCATGCAATGTCATTGACAAAAGCAAACTGGATCTTGTAACGATTTCGCCGTTGCCTATAATGAAATTATGTTACAACAGAGGGGATTAATATGATGTTCTGTCCACATTGCGGCTATGAAATGCAAGAACAGCAAAACTTCTGTAAAAATTGCGGCGCCGCGCTGACGCAAACATCACCGGCGGCGCTCCCGGCCGGTTTTTCACCGCGGATCAACGATCCGTCCTTTGACCGTTATAAAAAGAAATCCCGCCAATGGTCCTTTCTCTTTGCTTTGATCCTGGCGGTTGCCGCCATAGCCGGATTCCCGATTTACGGACATTATTCAGGCGAAGTCGACTGGCCGGCATCTCTTTATTACGGGATGGGGATCGGCGGAATGTTTTTGGTGATCGCCCTGCTCCAGACGCTTCGACGCGGCATGGATAAAACCTGGGACGGCGTCGTCGCCGATAAAAAGACCTATCGGGTCGTCGAGCATCATGACGATGAGCATACCCCGTCATACCGGCAGCAATATGTCCTTAAAATCCGCAAGGATTCCGGCCGCATCAAGAAACACAAATGGTATGACCAGCCGGCTCTTTACGAATATTATGCGATCGGCGACAGGATCAGGCATCATAAGGGGCTGCTCTATTATGAAAAATTTGACAAATCGCAGGATAAGCAAATCCTGTGCGCGGCTTGCCTGTCTTTTATTGATGCTCAGCAAGATCAGTGTCCGCGCTGCAAATGCCCTATCCTAAAATGAACCGAGTTGTAATGTGATATGGTCTGAGTTTAAATCAGGAGATCGATCATGCCGGAAACCGGATTTCGTTCGCTATCGCCCTTTGACGATGCCGCAGGCTCGACAGGGAGATTGGGCTTATCCTGTTGGTTCTGTTGTCTTTGCAGACGTTCGATCTGCAATTCCAATTGTTGTATCTGGACCTGCATGGCTTCGATCTTTTTCTGCTTAATGTCGGCGTCATCCCCGCTTTGCGTTTCTTCTGCAATCGACGACTGCAGGTTAATGATCTCTTTTCGCAGCGTTTTCAGCCGATTCTCAATGTCTGCCGACGATGAATCACTGTTCACGCCGGCCGGACCTGATGCTGATGACGTAGCGGATACCGGCAGTATGGATTGGACGATCATAAATACTCCTCCTCATGCTCTTTATAAACAATCATCGTCATGATGGCGGATAACTTGAGTAATTCCCCGTAAAAGCGGCAAATTCGGTGAAATCTTTCGGATAGCCGGTGTTTGTGGTATAATGATTGTTAAAAATGTCCCTACCACAAGAAAGGAATCTTCATGCCCTTAAACGAAAACTTTGAACAAATGAATCTATCCCCTGAAACGCTGGCTGCTGTAAAGCAGATGGGTTTCACTGAGGCAACGCCGATCCAGATCCAAACGATACCGGTTATGCTGGATTGGCGCGATATTATCGCCAAAGCGCCGACAGGCACCGGCAAGACCTGCGCCTTCGGCATACCGATCATGGAACACCTGGAGCTTGACAATCCGGATATCCAGGTCCTTATCCTTAGCCCGACCCGCGAGCTGGCCCTACAGATTGCCGATGATCTCCGGTCTTTGGCCACTTCACGGCCGGCAGTCCGCATTGTCGCTATTTATGGCGGCCAGCCGATTGAACGTCAGCTGGAACAACTGCGAAAGAAACCGCAGATCATCATCGCCACACCAGGCCGTCTGATCGACCATCTGCGGAGACGTACCATTCATCTGGGCACAGTCCATACGGCAATTCTTGATGAAGCGGACCGCATGCTGGACATGGGGTTCATTCATGATGTCCGCCGCATCCTCGATCTCATGCCGAAAGTCTCGCAGATTGCCATGTTTTCGGCAACCATGTCCCGTTCGGTCATGGACATCTCCTGGATCTACCAGCGGGATGTCGTCGAGCTGACCGTAGCCGACGACCCGGACAACAGGCCGCCGATTACCCAATATTGCATTGAGGCCAGCGGACAAGCCCGGATTACTGCTATTATGAAATTGATGCAGAATCAACACTACAGGAAAGTCATGATTTTTTGCAATACAAAATATACGGTCCAATCATTAACCCGTCAGCTAAAGGCAACGGGCTGCAAAGCTGATTGCATCCATGGCGATATGCGGCAAAATATCCGCGAACGTGTCATATCCGGTTTCCGCAAAGGAACCCTGCAGATTCTGGTTGCTACCGACGTTGCTTCGCGGGGCCTTGATATCGATGATGTCGAAGCAGTTTTCAATTATGACATACCGAATGAAAACGAGTATTATATCCATCGGATCGGCAGGACAGGACGGGCTAAGCATGCCGGCGTTTCTTATACCTTTGTGTCGCTTTTAAGCCGGGCGCGTCTTGATGAAATTGTCCGTTATACCCGGTCAACCATGCAGACCCTGACGATCTAGAACAGCCGGGCGGCGGTCAGGTATTTCTAAAAAGGCGCCTGTACTCATTGGGCGACAGTTTGAATTTCCGTTTAAACAGCCGATTCATATAACTCTGGCTGGTAAAGCCGGATTTTTCAGCTATTTCGCCGATTCGCGTATCGGTTTCCATCAACAGCCGGTAAACGATATCCAGTCGTACATCAGCCAAAAAATCATTAAAGTATTTTCCGGTCTGCGTTTTAAACAGCTGCCCCATATAGGCCGAGCTGAGATTCAGCTGATCCGATATGTTCTTCAGGCACAATTCGGGATTATTAAAACTTTTTTTAATGATGCTGATGCAATGACGGACATGGGGATGCATTTGACTATCGTATTCACTGATATTATAGGATATCGTATTGATCAGCGCATACAGCCAGTCCTCCAATTCAAAATTGGCATGTAAGGTGCGATATTTCAAAAGCGTCTGCAGGAGATAGATGGAATACTGGTCGTTATTGCTGATATCCATAGCCTCGACGACATGAGCCGCAATGGAAATCGTGATCAGCTTTTTCTGATTGTTTGATGTTCCGGTGTCGAGTATTTTCTTTGCCTGAACCAGAGCTTCGCGCGTCCGTTTGTCGTGAATCATCTGCCTGAGTTTTTGCATGTTCAGATTCGCGGTAAGGTCCAGATCCCTGTTATATAAATAATCATCACAGAAAAGGATAGGCGAATTGATCATCTGGATAATGTTTAAGTAGCGAACGGCGGCATCATAACTCAGACTCAGTTTTGTGTACCGGTCAACCGGCATACCGACTGAAAACAGTATCGGCATGCCGATTTGGCCCCTAATTTGCTGCATATTGCCACACAGGCGGGTCAACTGAATTTTATAATCATCGGAGAAGCCGCATAAAATACAGGTTATTGATTTGCGGTTTTCGATAAAGAAATAGCAGTCGGATGCATCCAGTTTTGCAGCGGCGTCTTTGAGCCGGTTCAACAGGGCGTCCGGATCCATATTGGCCGCCATCGGCTTGACGACGACGGCCAGATATGACGGCGCACCTAGATTGATCTCGGCGACTTCGGCCTGGGTTTTAAAATTATACTCGAGAGTCGTGTTTTTTACCCAGCGATTGAGGATATTGTTTTTGAACACATTCATATCCTGATTATTCAGGTTCTCGCTGATATTGTCTCTGACCTTAGTCAACGTTTCTGCCAGTTCATCCTGATCAATCGGTTTTAAGAGATAATTCTCAACACCCAGGCGAATGGCTTCTTTGGCATAGGCAAAATTGCTGTGCGCGCTGATGACGATAATACGCAGATGAGCATTCAGTTTTCTGGCGCGGCCGATCAATTCCAGGCCGTCCATGTCCGGCATGCAAATATCGGTTATCAGCAGATCGACCGGATGGCTGCCCATATAATCCAGAATATCGCGTCCGTTCAGAAAGCTGCCGCAGACCTGGCAGCCATAATCTTCCCAGGACATATGCCCGGCCAGCCACTTAATTACTGTGGGTTCATCATCGATAATCAACGTATTTATCACATTGATCCTCCTGACCGGTTATGACCACCTGTAAATCAAATCATGCTCCGCATGGAGGCCGGCCGGTACGGCAAAAGACCACCGGTTCCCGCCGTCGGCAGATACCGGAACCGGTCCGGACGGACCTTCGACGAGCGGCTGCGCGGCATCATGAATGATCACCTTGAAGCTGGTCGCCGGTTCCATGCCGTCATAAGACCCGGTACGGCGGCCAAGAGTCAGCTTATTTTTCGCGTCATTCGTCAAATCGAGTCTTATCGGCGTCACGGCTATTTCACCATTCAGATACCGGTAAGTTGTGCCATCATCTTCAGTTAAATCCATCCGGCAGGATCCGCCCGGATAGACATGCAGATCGAGGCAGTCCGGATGGGACTGTTCCAGACTCGGCGCCCATTCCTGCATCGGGATGACGGAGCCTGCCCGGACAAATAAACCGCCGCCGCGCCCGACCGGCGGATGATACGGTATGGACCGGCTGCCGGACAGCCGTTCTTCAGTCCAGAAATCGAACCAATCCCCTTCCGGCAGGGTGATCTGATCGCTAAAAGCCGATACCAGCAGCGCGTCGCCCAACATATATTGATTGGTCACTTCATCATAAGCATCGGTATCCGGCCAGACTAAAGCCAGCGCCCGCATCAGCGGCAGACCGGTTTTGGCTGCGACATGGGCAAATGAGTAAAGATAAGGGAAAAGCTGCGACCGCAGCCGCGCGTAAAACCGGACGGCTTCTTCCAATTCCTGTCCCATAAACCAGGGTTGCTGCCAGTAATTCCAATTGTTTTGCTGGGTCCACGCTTGCAGAAAGCCGAAATGAATACTGTGGATATCGGTCACCTCTATATCGCAGCTGGTGCTGGATATGCCGCAGAAGCCCAGATTGAGCATGGAAACCAACGGTTTGGCGCCGCCGCCGGTGTCGCCGGCCCAGGTGGCGCAATAATGCTGGATTCCCACATAACCCATGGGGATGTTGATCATCGCCCGCTCGCCGGTATAATCGGCATAACCCCGGCTCATCTGGCGGCCATAAACGAGCGGCAGCAAATTATGGACTTCGCTGTCCCGATATTTGTCGGCCCACAGGCGATCCGGATGCTCCATGATGAAATTAGCCCCGTCCAGCTTGAAAGCAGATACGCCTTGATGAACGAATTGCTTAAGATGCTCAAACCAGGGCTGGCCGGCAACCGTCAGCCTGTCCAGCCGCACTTCGCCTTCAAAATGCGTATCGGCAATGGCGCTGTCCTCATTCCACTCTGTTTTCCGGATTGTCGCCGCCCGCTTCTCTTCTTCCCAGAGCAGGTCATAATCACAGCACAACCACAGGCTCAGCCGAAAACTCAAGCGATGCAGAGCGCCGAAAAAGGTTATCGGATGATGCGGGCGCATGTCGCGGATCCAATACGGTATATAGAATTTTGTCGGATGCCACTTCTTATCAACGCTGTAATCATAATGTTTTTCCATCCAGTCCGGCTCCAGGCCGATGGAATCGCAGGGAATGCCGGATAATCGGAAATTGCGGGCGTCATCCAGCATGGCGCGGGCATTGTTTTCTTCGTTGCAGATAAACATATAACCGAAGGCATATTTAGGCAGCATCACCGGCCGGCCTGATAATTGGGTATATAAATCGATCAGGCCCGGCATGTTGTCGGCAAAGAACAGATAAAAATCACAGGGACCTTCGGCAGCCGATATCACCAGCTTATCCGGATCAGAAGCGCCCAGATCATATTCATGACGGAAGGTCGTATTGACCAGAATAGCCCAGCCCCGGCTGCTGAGCAGAAAGGGAACCGGAATATAGCTTTTGACATTCTGCGCCCAGATCGATGCTTTCCGGCCGCGCTTGACGATGCCGTCCCGGCTCTCGTCACCCAGTCCGAAAAAACGTTCTTTCGCTTCCAGATCAATTGCCATGATAAAGCCCGGTTCATGAAAATCCAGTTGAATCGCCAGTTTCTGACGGCCGGCAACCTGGATCGTTCCGGTTTGAAGATCGAGATTCAAGGTCAGGCTGCCGACTTGCAGAACAGCCTGGTTGTTGCGGGTCGTTTGCGTCCAGTCCATGACCGGCCAGTCTTCTTTGAGAAAATGGTAACGGTTCAGCAGCGGTTCACCGGAAGCATGGGCCTGAATGATGCTGAATCGAATCATTCCTCCCGTTAACGGTGTAACGCGCAGTTTCGTTCCGCTGGCCAAATCAAATTCCGTTCCGGCTTGATGATGGTTTTGCTGATTCATCTGATCCGTCCTCCTGTCATGATTTATCGTAATTATTAAATCCTGGGTTCTGTTTATTGTTTTTTTATCCTGTTGCTCATGTCCTGAACACTCAAAGCCTTGATTTTTATGGTTATTTTTGTTCCTTTATTTTCGCCGGCTGATTCAATATCGGTAATGCCGTAGGAGCCGTCAAAAACATATCGCAGGCGCTGGTGAACATTCATCAGGCCAAAGCTGCTTTTATCATCGGAATTTCCCTCCAGTTTTTCCCGGATCTTGATCAGATTTTCACGGCTGATGCCCAAACCGTCGTCTTCAATAACCAGAAGAATATCATCGTTCTCCATAAAGCCGGATAACTGAATCCAATTATCATCGCTTTGGCGAATGCCATGGATAAAGTAGTTTTCAAGTATCGGCTGCAGAATGTATTTTGGCAGCGCATAATCCAGAATCTCATCTTGAATATTAGATATGAAGACGAACCGGCTGTCATAACGTAAATCGAAAAAATTCACATACAACTCAATTGCCGCTATTTCCTCGCCTACTGTCACAAAGGTCGCGCCTTTGATCTGGTATTCAAAAAGCCTGGACAGCATAACAATCATTTCCGAAGCGTCAATGGATCCCTCATCAGATAATTTGCCGCGTACAGCTTCTAATGTATTATATAGAAAATGAGGATTGATGCTGGTTTGCAGGGCATAAAAACCGGCTTCCTTCTGTTTGATGTTATATAGATAGACCTTGTTGATGGTATCCTGCAATTGATCGCACATATCGTTGAAACGAATGGCAACCAGGTTGAGCTCGTCGTTTTGGCGGCCGATGGGAATCCGGTAATTCAGATTATGCCTGCCGATTTCACTCATCCCGACTTCAAGTTGTTTAATCCGCTTGCCGGACAAACGCACGGCAACGAAATAGATCAGAAGCGATATCACACAAAAAGCGACCACAATCATGACGACCGGCGCGCTGATCAGGGCCAGCTCGGCATTGACAACCGCCGTGGGGATGTAGTAAAAGGCGGCGAACCCGTGCGCCTGGTCAATATAGACGTTTTTCAGGTATGAGGTGCCGTTGAGTGTCATATGATCCGATTCGCCGACCACCGTCTCCATATCGGGAAACAGGGTATAGCCGGTGTTACCATATTGTTGGGCGCTATCATAAATAACGCGGCCGTCCAGAGTCACCATCCCGTAGCGGGCCTGTTTATCCAGAGAGGGATCATTGACTTTGCTCTCAATTGATTCCAGCTTATAGGCAATCAGGATGCTGCTCCATTTCCCGCCGGTTCCGGCTTTGTTCTCCAGGGTCCCGGCGATGCCAAAAGCAAGCTCCTGTTGGGGCCTATCAACGCTAACCCGTTCACTTGTCGTGATATATTGTGAACCGGATATCATCCGGCGGCCGTTTTTTTGCGTCAGGACATCGTTAAAGGGAGTTTCCGCGCTGACCCGAGTCAGAGCCTTGTTCTGGCAATTGAAGGAAAAAACGGATCCGGTGCTGCTTTTTGATAGGTATATGGCAACAATATCCTTATCTCTTTCGCCGATAGCGGTCATCATGGCGATCATTTTATTGGCCATTAACGGATCGGTACTCACCAGGGTGTCCGTTTTATCGTTCAGGAAACGGTTTAAATACTTCACGTCGTCAATACTCTTGTAAAGCGGGAACATCATATAATAGAAGTTATCATGCTTGCCGTTGTAAACGCTGACAATTTCACTGAGCACTTCATCATATTTTCTAAGATACTTAAGTGATTCCGAACGGTAAAGAGCATTAAACAGAATGATACCGAACGCGAAAATGACAACATCAAAAATGATCATATTGACCAGCAGCAAACTTGCGTAATAACTTCTATACCGTCTTCTCAGGCTCATCGCCTTCTTTACCTTGATGATGTTTTATCTCATTTTGCTGTTTGTTCAATTGAACCGGCGCCAGATTGGCGGTCATAACAGCTCCCGAAGGAACCGGATCGCTTTGACAATATCGGCCGCCGGATCCTGGCCGACTTCCCGTTCTATGGTTAGAAATCCATTATACCCGATTTCCCGGAGCGCGCGCAGCCAATTTGTAAAATCAACGGCGCCTTCGCCTAAAGCCATTTCCTGATAGCCCGGTTCGCCGCCGGCAGGATGCAGTTTTATTCCGTCCTTCGCATGAGTATGGACAATATAACGGGCAAGCGTGTAGGTTGCCTGAACCGGGTCGTCGCCCGCCACCATGACCAGATTGGCAGGATCCAGATTGACGCCGACTCCCGCGATCGTATCCAGCAAACCTTTAAGCACCACCGCCGGTTCCGGACCTGTCTCCACGGCGAATGTAACGCCGTTTTTTTGACCGTATTCCCCCAGCAAGCCCAACATGTTTTGCAGCTCGATCCAAATCGGATCGCCGTGATTTTCCGGCACGACGCCGATATGGGCCGTGACAATGCGCGTATCCATTTCGGCGGCAAAATCCATGATTCGCCTTGTCTCTTCGACTTTTCTCTGGTTTTCAGTTGTGTTGCCGGCAAATCCGCCCATTTCGCTGCATAATGCAGATATAACCAGACCTTCATTTTTTATGAATGATTTCAGTTCAGATTTACGGGATTGGGGCAGATGGCAGTTAAAGGCATCGGTTAGCGCATATAACTGAACGCCTTGAGCGCCGATTTGCGCGGCTCTTTTTATACCGCCTTCCAACCCCAGTCCAAAACACTCCGACATAACGCCAATTTTAAATGCTGTCATTGGGTTCTCCTTATACGCAAACAGTTTGTCCGGTTTGACTGGATTTTTGAAGCGCCAGAACGGTCATCAGGGTTTTCAGGCCTTCGGAGCCGGCGGTTATCGGTACGCTTTGTTCGCGAATGCAACGGAAAAAGTGTTCTTGTATGGTTTCTTCAACGGATTCGATCAATTGAATCTTCCCTTTTTCGTCTTTTTTGCCGATATCGCCTTGGGGATTGACATCCACAGCGGACTGGTCCCTGAAAATCTCTTCATCGCCGTCGCCGACACGCTTGCGCAAGGTGCCGTCGCGGTCAACGATGACGGCGCCCCGGGTGCCGACGACACCGATCGAACAGTCGCTCAGATAAGAAGACCAGCTGTCGCTGACCGAACCGACGCCGCCGTTCACAAAATGCAGCAGCGCGCGGCCGTGCTCGTCAGCGTGCATGGTTGGCCGAACCGTCCTGACAAATCCGGAAACAGCATGGACATCGCCGCCGATCCAGCGAAGCCAATCGATATCGTGACTGCCAAAATCAAGCATGACGCCGCCGCTGTTTTTTTGCCAGCCATACCACAGATTGGACATGTCATAGGGCATATATCGCCGGGTCCAGCAATCGACCAGTTCGCCCAATTCTCCTGACGCGTATATTTTATGGATCATTTGAAAAGGATTCATGAATCTCAGGCAGTAACCGAGCATATAGATCACGCCGGCCGCGGACGTTGCTTCGACCATGGCCTCCGCGTCGTTCAAAGCGCTGGCGACAGGCTTTTCGGTAAAAATGTGTTTCTTCTCTTTGGCGCAGGTGAGCACAATATCACGCCGGTTAAACGGCTCTGTGCAGACCCAGACGGCTTCGCAGGAGCCGAGGAGCTGATGATAGTCCAAATACCAGGGAACGTTAAGCTGTTCGCCCAACTTTTTTGCTTTTTCTTCAATCAGATCACAGACGCCAACGATTTCAACACCCGGCATTTTACTCAAAATTGCCGCATGATGATTGCCCATGCCACCCAGGCCGATCATACCAAGCTTAATTGTTTTCATCATATCCGCTCCATCTCCGGCATTAATATGTCCATACGCTTCAGGATTGCCCGGCGCAGGCGCATAACCGGCGCCGGGCAATCCTGACAAATCAGATTAATTGAATAGCGGCAAGATCATTACGGCTGATACTTTTTCGCATTGGTCAAGGCATCTTGCCAGGCAGCTAAAAACCAGGTCATAACTTTTTCCATGCCCAAACCGTCGGCATCCGATTGCGCTTTCGCCCAGATCGCCTCAAATTCCGCTTCGTCCTTCGCAAAAACCATTTGCCAGGACGCAGTTTTGAGAACGTCGCCGATTTGGTTCATGATGGCGGTCATGTCATCATCTGCCGGGGTAACCATCTTGACGGCCTGGGTGCTTTTTACCACCCGGTTTGTCGCTTTGGCCAGAGCCAGACTGTTGGCATAACCGCCGTTGGCGGCCCGCCAGTTGATCACCAGTTTGGTCGGATTATGGGTTAAGGAAGTTTCCCATAATGAATAGCCCATTGTTTGTCCGCTGGTCGCCGGATTTTTGGTGTACGAGGAGATAGTCTGGGCATTGATAATACCTACGGCAGCTCCCAGCTTCCCGCCGTCGGGCATGGCGCCGGATTTATTTTCGAGAATGTCCCAACCGGCGTCCGTCACATAACGCATGCCTTGAGAATCGACATCCCAGATGACGCCTTGCGGGCCGTTCAAAACAAGATCCATGCCTTCGAACGAATAGTAAAAGTCAAAGAAACGCAGCGCCGCGTCGACATTTTTCGTTGAGGAGCTCAGCGCCAGATCCCAGGTCGAACCGACATACTGGTCGGGATAAATGCCCTGTTTGGCATCTTCCGGCCATACGGAGGCATACCCTTTAAAATTGTCGACATTGGTATTGGTTGGCACATTAAAGTCGCCGACCGACCAATTCCACGGCGAAAACATGATCCGCCCTTTTCCCCATTTTTCAACGATGATGTCCCAGGTCTGAGTCGCGGAGTCCGGATCCAGAATACCCATCTGATTGGCTTTGAAGAAGAATTTCAAAACGCGTTTATACTGGCTGTCGTTGTCCAGGATTTCGATCGGCGTGCCGCTGCCGTCAACCGGCGTTTCGCAAAGGTTGCAGGAATATTCGCTGTCCACGCCGTATATGACGGAAACATAGGTCGCGTTGGCCATTGAACGGCCGTCCCAGGAAGGGAAGAGAGAGATGCCATAGGTCTTCAGGCCGTCATCGGTCTTCGGATAAGCGTCGACCATGGCCTTAAGGACCGGCAAGTAATCTTCCAGCGTGGCAATTTTCGGCGAGCCGATTTGCTGGTAAATGTCCCAGCGGAGCTGAGGGTCATAATTGATCAGATCCATGACGCCGACGCTGGTCGGAACGGCATACAGCTTGTGGGTGGCGTCGCTGACGTTGGCCCGGTAAAAATCGATGCCATATTGGAACTGCCCGTTGCTGCCAAACAAATTCGGCAGTTTGTCCTGATAATCATCCAGGCAAAGCAGCAATCCGGCTTCAGCAGCGTTTTTGCTGAAGGTCTTGCTGTTGAAGCCGACGATATCCGGCAATTCGCCGCTGGCCATCAAAGACTGCATCATCTGTGTCGCATCCGTGGCGGTCATGAATTCCAGCTTGATTCCCAGGTTTTCAAGCAGGTACTTCGTGTACCAGCCGGCTTCATCAACCGTATTGTTGCCATACATGCTGAAACCGGTCAAGGTCACGACATCTGTTGCGGCAGCGGACGTTCCGGTGGTGTTCGATGTGCCGGCAGCCGTAGTCGTCGCAGCGTTGGTCGAACCGGTCGTCGTCGGTGTCGGCTGACAGGCCGCGCTAAACAGGATCAAGCTTAAACTCAACACGAGAAGCATCATGCGTCGGAAATGAGTCATTTTCATTTTTCTTCCCCCTTTATTTATTTTATATAAAACCGGTTGTACACCCCCGTTTTATAACGACGGAGTCATAACGCAGATCATGTCAGCTCTTGATGGCGCCAATCATAATCCCTTTAACGAAATACTTCTGGAAGAAAGGGTAAACAAGCAGAATGGGCATGACCGTGATGATGGAAACGGTAAAACGTACGGCAACCGGAGTCAGCTTATAGGTGGCGGCAACATTGATAAAATTCGGATTTTGCCGCATCTGGTCCGCCAGATAGTTCGCTTCATTGAGATATTGGTACAGGATGAACTGCAAGGTATAGAGTTCTTTTTTAGTGACCAGAAATACTGTATCCATAAATGAGTTCCACTGCCCGACCGCGGCGAATATGGCAATGGTCGCGATAATCGGCCGGGTCAGCGGCAATATGATGCGCAGATAGCGCATCAGGTAGCCGGCGCCGTCAATTTCCGCCGCTTCTTCAAGCGATTCCGGAATGGACTCGATATAGGTTTTAACCAGGATCACATAAAAAGGAACACAAACAGCCGGCAGAATATAAGCCAGAAAATTGTTGATCAAACCAAGCATGCGCATGTTCAGATACCAGGGGATGATGCCGGCGTTGAAATACATGGTTATGATCAGAAAGCGATACCAGAATTTCCGTTTCCAGTACTCCGGCCGGGAAAAAGCATACCCGAGAACCGTGGCCGCCAGCGCGGACATCGCCGTGCCAAGGACTGTTCTGGAAAGGGAAATCACCGTCGCGTTGAGCAGCCCTTTGATCAGAAAAACCTGCTTGTAATTTTCCAGATGAATACCGTGCGGTAAAAAGAGTATTTTCCCGGCCGAAACCAGGGTGTTGTCGCTGATGGTGTTGATGATGATGTAGTAGAATGGGAAAAAGCATAAGAATGCAAATAATCCAAAACCTGTATAGATCAGAACATCGGTTAATCGGTCTGTTTTTGATTTCTGAAATTTCATCTATCTTTTACCCGCACTTTCAAATTATTTTCTCATCGCGTACTAATTTCGAAGCCGTGTTGGCAATAAATAGAAGGACGATACTGATGACGGATTTCAGCATGCCGACTGCCGTGGAAAAGGAAATGTTGCTTCCGGCGATGCCCTTGTTATAAACATAAAGGTCCAGCACCTCGATTTTCGCCTTATTCATGGCGTTTTGGAAAACGAAGTATTGGTCGATGCCGTTATTCAGGAAATTGGCGATATTAAGCAGCAGTAAAACAAAAAATGTCGGCATCAAGGAAGGAATAGTGATATACCAGATGCGTTTCATGCGGCTGGCTCCATCGATCGCGGCGGCTTCAAACAACTGCTCGTCAATCGACGAGATGGAAGCGACATACATGATGGAACTCCAGCCTAATCCTTTCCAGGTGCCATAACCCCACATCGTGATCCAGACGTTATTCGGCGACGCGAGAAAATTGATCCGGTCGTTGATTAAACCCAGATTGACCAATAAATTGTTCACAAAACCGTCGTTAACCGAAAAAATAGCGTACGCCATCGAATAAACCAGAACCCAACTGATAAAGTTAGGAATCGTGGTAATCGTCTGGACGGTACGCCGATATGCGCGGTTACGAATTTCTGAAAGAAAAATGGCAAACAGCATCGGCAGGAAGGAAGTTGCGATGCCGATTAAGCTGATGGCAAAGGTATTTTGAAGGACGCGGCCTACATCATTCAGGATAACCTGATTTTGAAATAAAGATAAAAAGTGCTTAAGACCGACAAAATTACAATCCAATAATTTGAAACCGGCCTTATAATCGAAGAAGGCGTAGCGCCAGCCATAAAGGGGCAGATAACTGAAGATCAAAGTGGCGATGAGAAACGGCAGGGTCATTAAAAACGGTCTGATTCCATGACGCGCACGCAGTGAACGCTTCTTTTGGTACATACCCAGTCTCCTTATGTTGAATGATCTGATGAATTCATCATAAACGATTCCTGGGCAAGCGGAAATAATAATTTTTATTGCTTTTTGAACTAATTAGCAATCATTTGTCTCAGTCCGAAAAATTATTTTACAGGATCCCTGGACAGTGTAATCAGCATACCCGGCAAGTCTGATAAAGAAGCTTGCCGGCCTACGGCGCCCATTTCATAAGCTGCGCGCGGCATGCCATATACGACGCAGGATTCTTCATCCTGGCCCAGCGTACGGGCGCCGCTGTTGCGCATGGCCAGCAGTCCGCGGGCGCCATCGCTGCCCATGCCGGTCAAAATCAAGCCGATCGCCCGGCGGCCGGCTTCATGGGCAACGGAATGGAACAGGACATCAACCGACGGGCAGTGTCCGTTCACCTTTTCACCGGCAAAGCATTCGATTTTATACTGGCCACCGATCCGCTTCACCTGAATATGCTTATCACCCGGCGCCAAAATCACATGACCGGGTTCCACAATATCGTTGTTTTCTGCTTCTTTTACAGTTAACCGGGTTTGTTTGTCCAGCCGCTCGGCAAACATATGGGAAAACACCGGGGGTATATGTTGAACGATAACGATGCCGGGCATATTGGCGGGCAGGGCGCTGAGAACACTGAAAATCGCTTCAGTGCCTCCGGTTGAAGCGCCGATGGCAATGAGATTGCCGGAATCGAACACATCATGATTATTCACTTCAACAGCCTGGCCAACCGTTTCCTGCCTGACCCGGGCATGAGCGGCTGTTTTGATTTTTGCTTTAAGTTCCTGTATAAATAGTTCCAGATTTTGGCGCATATCCGGTTTATTCTCCTGCCCGACCAGAACGGGCCTGGCATTGGGCTTGACCACAAAATCGACTGCTCCGGCATTCATGGCGTCGAATACCGCGCTGGTTACCGTGCTGACCATGATGACCGGCAAAGGATACTGCGGCAGCAAGCGGCGGATGAATTCGATCCCGTTCATGCGCGGCATCTCGATGTCGCAGGTCATAACTTGCGGCTGGGTCTCCAGGATCATATCCCGGGCTTGGAAGGGATCTGACGCTTTGGCAACAATTTCAATTTCCGGATCCATTGATAATTCACTGGCAAGAATCTGCCTGAACAACAAAGAATCATCGACAATCATTACCCTGATTTTTTTGTTTTGCATCATCATATTCAATCCCTTCTGCTCTAATTCAGATCAGGTTCGCTCATATTTTTCGATATATTGCCGGTTTAAGATAACTGTATTTTGTTTGATCCCGGTTAAGGGATTCGGAATGTCCGATGAATAAATAGCCGCCTGGTTCTGTCATGTCGTAAAATTTTTCAATCAGCCGGTCTTTCGTCTCATGATCAAAATAGATCATGACATTGCGGCAAAAAATGATATGGAATTTTCGCTTAAACGGAAAATGTTCTTCCATTAAATTAAATTTACGGTATATCACCTGGTTTTTGATCCGGTCTGCCAGCGCCGACTGTTCATCGTCAATTTTCTTAAAATAACGGGAGCGCCACTCGGCTGGCAAAGGTAAAATCCGCTCATTGCTGTAAAAGCCCTGCTGCGCTGTTTTCAAAGCCTGACTGGATATATCTGTGGCTAAAATTTTAGTATCCCAGCGGTCTTTCTCCAAACCGAAAAACGAATCCATGATCATGGCCAGAGTATAAGGTTCCTCACCAGTTGAGCAGGCGGCGCACCAGGTGCGCAGATCGTGGTCACGATTGACGCTGGCCATCCACGGTAAAACTTGTTCGCGAAGATAAGTAAAATGATCCGCTTCACGCATAAAAAACGTATGGTTGGTTGTAATCTTGTCGAGAAGCGTCGATACGGCTTCTCCTGTCCGGTCGGTTACCAGATAATCAAAATACTCGGTAAAATTATTGAAATTTTTGCTTTGTAAAACATGATACAGCCGTCCGGTCACCAGGGTTTGTTTTTCGTTCTTCAGGTATATGCCATAATTGTCTTTGATGAATCGGGAAAGCTGGTCAAATTCTTTTTGCGTAATTTCAATCATATTAAGCCTCTTCATTGCCGGATGAACAAGGAAGAGAGCTGTTAGGCAAGCTCTCTTCCGTTCTGACATTCATGTGCGCTTAGTACTTGCCGAATTCCTGATCACTCAGCATGATCTTTTTCTGACTGCCTGCGGGATTAGCTGCCGGCGCCGGCGCCGGTGCAGCGGCCTGGCTTCCCTTTTTGTCAGACATATCTTTCAGCATGCGCAGAACATCGGGGCTGATTGACTCATATCCTTGATATGAGGCGGCGTTTATGGTTTTCTTTCTCAGCTTGAACATGCTGACTTGTTCTTTCAGCAGCGAAGCCTGGCTGGAGAGTTCTTCACTGGAAGCGGCGCTCTCTTCTGAAGTTGCCGAGTTGGCCTGGACAACGGATGAAACCTGCATAATACCCTGGTTGATCTGGCCAATGCCCATAGCCTGCTCATTGGACGCGACAGATATATCATTAACCAGTTTGGCTACCTTGTCGACTTCCTGAACAATCAGATTCAAATCTGCCGATGTGTCTTTGGCGATTTTCGTGCCGTCGGCAATTTTGCGGATGGACCCGTCGATCATATCGGTGGTTTCTTTAGCTGCGTTGGCTGAGCGGGCGGCCAGATTTCTGACTTCTTCGGCCACAACGGCAAATCCTTTGCCGTGCTGGCCGGCTCGGGCAGCTTCTACGGCGGCGTTTAAGGCCAGCATATTGGTCTGGAAAGCGATATCGTCGATAACCTTGATGATCTTTGAAATGTTGCTGGACGAATCATTGATATCATCCATGGCCCGCAGCATTTCTTTCATGCTCGTATTGCCTTTTTCCGCATTGCTTCTCGACCCTTCGGCCAGTTGGCTGGCTTCTTTGGCATAATCGGCATTCTGCTTGGTCTGCGAAGAGATCTCTTCAATCGAAGCGGTCAGTTCTTCAATGGAACTGGCTTGCTCCGTAGCGCCCTGCGACAATGCCATGCTGGAATCAGAAACCTGTTTGGATCCGGATGCCACTTGTTCTGCCGCCGAATTGATATTTGACAAAACATCATTCAGATTATCAGACATCTTGATGAATCCTTTGGCCAGCTGGCCGATTTCATCAGACCGCTCTTTCATGTCTATATGGATATTCAGATCACCGTCGGTGATTTGATCACAGACCACAACAATCTTCTTGATCGGCTCACTGATGCTGCGGGCGATAACGATGCCAAAGCAGATGCTGATCGCCAGGAAAAGGACGCTGGCAAGAATCACAAACGAAGCCAGTTGATTGACGGCGGCGAATATTTCATTTTCCGGCGCAGCCAGAGCCAGCGACCAATTGGTGCCCGCGACCGCATGATACCCCATATATTTGGTTACGCCGCCATAAGTATATTCGCCGGTGCCGGACTTGCCGGCAATCATCTGTTCTTCCAGTACGGCCAGAGATGCCAAACCGGCGTCGGTTTTGACATTTTCCAGATCGTTGTCCATGCTGGTAACCAGGTTTTTATCGCTGTGCGCGACAGTGACGCCGGTTTTATTGATCATGAACGCCTTGCCGCTTTCCCCGAAGGTAACGTCGGCAATCAAGTTGCTGAGTTCGTTGCCGTCGCGGGCGCCGGTCAGAACGCCGATGACTTTGTTCTGGTCGTCCATGATCGGCACGGCAAAGAAAACTTCCAGGCTGTTGGTCGTTTTATTAATCGTCGGATCTGATATGTAGCTGGTTCCTTGCAGCGCTTTCTGAAAATACTCCCGGTCGGAGATAACGGTCGTTTTATTATTCATCGTATAGGTATTGCCTTGCGTATCGGCAACAAACATATCCAGGTAGCTGTTGTCGGCGGCAATTTCACTGAATAAAGCAATAATAGCGCTTTTATTTCGCTGAATATCCTGCAGGAGGTCATTGGTTGTCAGGATTTTAAGTTCCTGAACATAGCTTTCGGCACGGGCAGAAACCGTTTCTGACGCTTCGGCGGTTACCTTGGTCAGCGATTCGTTCACGGATTCCTTCAATGCGCTGGACGCCAGGCTGTATGATATAACGGCGAGTCCGACACAGGTTACCAAGATCATTATCGAGATATAGGCGGTTATTTTAGCCATCAGGCTGCGGAATTTGGGCTTGCTTTTCATGATTTGTTCCCCCTTAATTAATCGGCGTTTATGATTTTAACAGAGCAATTTCATCCTCACGGAGCAGTTTTTCGCAATTCAACAGCAGATGGACATGATCATCTGCTTTACCAATACCGGACAAATAACGATTCTGGACGCTGGAACCATATTCAGGCGGCGGTGTGATCTGATCCTGTCTGATGGTCAGAACCTCGTCGACATGATCGACAATCAAACCGACCGGTATATCCTTGATATTCACGACAATGATGCAAGTCCGGTCGTTGTATGGTTCCGGCTGCATCCGGAACTTCAGGCGCACATCCAGTACCGGAATGATTTTGCCGCGTAAGTTGATCACGCCGCGAACATATTCCGGAGCTTCCGGCAACGGCGTTATCGGCTGCACGCCGATAATTTCCGTAACATAGCAGATTTCCAGGCCGAAAATCTGCTCAGCCAGATTGAACGTCAGATAGCGATCCTTCTGCATATCTTCCTGATCTTCGGTTTGCTCATGATGGGCTGATTCCATACTTCAGACCTCCCTGTCCTCTTATTGGTTTATCGGCGCCAGCCTTTTGCCGGTTATGCCGGAAGCAGATGGCTCCGTCTCGGTTTTATTGAGAATTTTGTAGCAGTCAATCAGCATTTTTACGGATTGACCGACTTTACCGAGTCCGCTGATAAACGGATTGCTGTATCCGCCGCGGCCTTCGGGAACCGGCTCGATATCCGTAGCATCCAGATGGACGACTTCAGCGACCTGGTCGACAATCAATCCGGCTGCTATGTCTTCCAGATTGAGCACAATAATGCAAGTCCGGTCATTATATTCGACAACCGGTTTGTTGAATCGTAAACGAACATCTAGAACCGGGATGATTTTACCGCGCAGGTTAAAAACGCCGCGCAGGTATTCCGGCCGGTCGGGAATGGTTGTTACAACCTGCATGCCGATGATTTCCGTAACACAAGTTACCGGCAAGCCATAGTACTCCTCTCCAAGCATAAAGGTCAAATAAAGACCGGATAGGGTATCGCCCTCAGATTCCTCGTTGAGCGGCTCCTCAATCAGGTTTATTCCCATCGTGGTTCAACTCCTCCGTATTTGTTTATAGGGTATGAAACGTTGATCAGATTATGACCGGGATGCCCCGCGTTCGATCAATCCATTGATATCAAGAATCAAACTGACTGTGCCGTCCGACATGATCGAACAACCGGCCACGCCTTCAATTTGCCCAATATAAGGCGGAATCGGTTTGACGACAACCTGATGCTCGCCCAACATGCGGTCGGCAAACAGGCAGATCGCTTTGGTATCGTGTTCCAGGACGATAATGATTCCTTCCTTTAAATCCTCAACCGGCGTTTCCAGTTTGAACGTCCGATGCAAGCGGATAATCTGGTGACTGCGGCCTCTGATCATGATCAACTCATTTTGGCTGGAATCCAGAACAACCGCTTCATCTTTATGCCGGAAGGCTTCGCGGATCATCGAAATCGGGATTGTAAAACGCTTGTTACCGACGGCTATTTCCATACCGTCAATAATTGCCAGAGTCAAAGGAATCCGGATTAAAAAGCTTGTTCCCTGGTTCATTTCGCTTTCAATCTGCAATTTGCCGCCAATTTGTTCGAGGTTCTGCATGACGACATCCATACCGACGCCTCTTCCGGAAAATTCGGTCACTTGCTCATTGGTTGAGAAACCCGCTTTGAGAATGAATGACCAGACTTCTTTATCGCTTAATCCGGCTCCGTCGTCGTTAATTAAATTGCTTTTACGCGCTTTAGCCAAAATTTTCGCCCGGTCGAGGCCATGGCCGTCGTCCCGGATAGTCAGACAAACCTCGCCGCTTTCATGCCGGGCTTCCAGATAGATATTGCCCTTTTCCGGTTTACCCAGAGCCAGACGTTCCGCCGGCGATTCGATGCCGTGGTCGATACAATTGCGGATCAGATGCATTAAAGGATCGGAAATCAAATCGATCACATTTTTATCAACTTCAGTTTCTTCACCGGAAAGATTGAGCGCGATATCTTTGCCCAGCTTGCGGCACATATCGCGGACAATCCGCTGCATACTTTGAAAAGTACCGGCTATCGGCACCATCCGGATCGACATGACCATATCCTGCAGCTCGTCGGTTACTTTGCGAAGCTGGTTGGCAGCGCGGTCAAAGCCCTTCAGATTCAAGCCGGCCAGTTCCGGATTATGGGTCACCATCAATTCGGATGTAATCAGTTCGCCGACGATATCCATCAGCTTATCAAGCTTGTTGACATTGACATTGATAAAATTCTGCCGTTTTTGCAGATGCGTCGGTGCGGTACTGTCCGCTGCTTCAGGCGCTTTTTCCGGTACGACGTGAGCCGGGACCACTTCGTCTGCGGCCGCCGTTTTGCCGGAATCCTTTTTATTGTTGGCCTTGGCGGCATATTCGGCCTGAGTCATGATTTTTATGGTATGGATAAAAAGAACGTTGCTCTCCAGATACTGCCGCAGTTCATCAACGGTCAGGCGGCAATTCAGCCAGGTCACAAAACCCTGGTCGCGAATCAACTGATCGGTCGTATCGCCCTGATCCAGATCTTCCGGCCGATAAGCCAGGAGATCGGCCGCTTCTTCCAGCCGCTTCAGGGCTGTAAAGGCCCGCATGCCTTCCATCTGGCAATCTGCTTCAAAATCCATCCACACACAATAATCAAAAGACTCCAGAGGCGGCTGTTCCATCAATCGACGTTCGCGGGCTCTGTCCAGAGCTGTCTTTCCATCGATGGGCGCCGGATGCCCTGCCTTTTCTTTTTGGGGATCCTGTTTCAATTCCGAGAGCGACTTCTGGATCGGCTCGACGAGCTTTTCATCCAGCTGCGGCGGCACTTCGCCCTGTTCAACCAAAGAAAGACAATTGCGCAGATAATCGAGGATCGGCAGCAATTCATCGCTTAACTGGGTATAATCACAGCTTTCCGCGTTTTGCCGCAGACAGTCAAAAAGGTCTTCTACCAAATGCGCGGTCGACGCCATCGCGTCGAAACCCATCATGGCCGCCGCCCCTTTGATCGTATGCATAGCCCGGAATATTTCCCGGATTGCTTCATCGTCCAGTTTTTTCTCTGTTTCACTCTCAACCAGAATCAATTCAACCCGCTCAATCAGGCTTAGATTCTCATACAAGAATGTCTCCAGAATCGGATCGGTATTATTCTCTGGTGCCATAGCAATACCAGGCCTGGTTCATGATGATCAGATCATGCCCGGCCTGTTTCCCCTTCCTGCTTATAGTTTCGATAAAGCGGAAATGACGGTGTCTTCCTTAAACGGCTTGACAATAAAGCCCTTGGCGCCGGTCATAACAGCTTCTTTAACCATCGCTTGCTGTCCCATGGCCGTCATCATAACGACCTTGGCCGCCGGATCAATCTGCATGATCATCTTCAGAGCGGTAAGCCCATCCATTTCCGGCATCGTGATGTCCAGAGTGACCAAGTCGGGCTTCAGCTCATTGTATTTAACAACGCCGACTTTGCCGTTTTCCGCCTCGCCAACGACCGTATAACCATTTTTTTCCAGCATGTTTTTGATCGTTACGCGCATAAATGCCGCATCATCAACAATGAGTACATTCTTCATGGTTTATCCCGCCTTGTTTTCTTAAATAATCAGATCCATGATCAAGCCGCGTATTGTATCCAGCCGATCCAGCAGATTAATATGGTCTTCTTGGCCGGACAGTAGTTCGCCGGCCATGGCATTCATTTCCTGATTGATATTTTTTATCGTTACAAACAATTGGTGGTGGCCGCGACGGTCGCCATAGTCGCTTAACTGGAGTTCACTGGCATAATCGATCATCTGACGAAAGAAATCCGTTAAGGACTCACGATAATTCATCAAATGGCCGATATCCATCTGTCTGGTCAACTGTTCGCCCTGATCAATGATCTGCTGCCGCAAAGCATATAAGCCGGCTGCTTGTTCATCGTCGGATTGCTGCTGGAACTGCAGGCTGAAAACAGACGAAAGCTCTTGGGTCCGATAATTCTGTTCATTAACATTTGCTGCGGCTGTCCCAGCCAGTGAATAATTAAAAGAGCCAACTTTTAACAAGCAACATCATTCCTTCCATCCTTGGATTAGGTTCCGGTTGCATCAACTCTTTGTATCCAGATAATGAGGCTTTTCTGTTTTCACCGCCGAACCGGGCGCATAACGCAGCATCTGCTTGTGCTGTTTATTTTCAAATAGCGCGTCCTGGTAAAGCTGCCGCAGCTTTTCGGTCGTTTGGATGTTGCCTTGATCATGGGATTTGATATCGGCCAACAGTTGATTCTGCTTTTGCAGATCTTCCGGGTCGGGGCGGATTGTTTGTTCCATTTGCCGAAATTTCTGGATATCCGGTCCGAGCTTCTGCATCAGGTCGTCTCTGCCGGCCAGCAGTTCAGTGAGTTTCCCGATATCTTCAACAGACAGGGCGGTTTCGATGGCCAGGACCAGATCCAGCATGGCCGACAGTCCCTCACGAATTGTCCGCATCAGCGAGTTCATTTCATCGTGACAGTTCACAAAACATCTCCATTGGCAGCCGCCGATAACCGGTTCTGGTGCCCGGCTTCCTGCCACGCGCCGCGTAAACCCTGCAAGAGTTCTTCAACCGGCCCGAGCAATACCGGATCCTTATGGGCATTAGCCTTCACCAATTCGTAATAGATATATTCATAAAGCTGATAGAGATCGTTGGCGATCTGATACTGGAAATCAAGACTGCGCATCAGCTCTGTCAGAACATCCTCTGCCTTAATCAACGCCTGATGAGCGTCTTCCGTTTTATTGTTTTCCATGGCATATCCGGCTAAACGGATCTGACGCAGACAACTGTCATAAAGCATCACAACCAACTCGGCCGGACTAGCCGTCATTACGCTCTGTTCCCGGTATTGCGCGTAACCGCGATTCAATGCATACATAAATGCCGCCCCCGCCAAGATCAGGAGAATTGCTGGGATAACCAGCTGCTTTGTGAGTTCATCTTCGATAAAGCTGTTTCCATTGCGGAAAATTTACTCCACAGTTGTTCTTCTTTGGTTTCCAGCTTATCGTTCATTTCATCGATTTTGTCTTCGAGATTGCCTATTTTCTGATCAACCTCATCGCTGTCATACGTTTTATTGTAGTCTGTGATGCCCTGAACCAACCTGGGCAGGAATCCGCGCTCGCCATACACGTTGGTGCTGCCGGCAGAAGCCGACTGGGTAAAAAGGGCGGATACTTCATCCGGATTGTTGGACAAGGCGTCTTTAAATTTCGTTTCATCTAAAACCAACTTGCCTTTTTCATACCAGGATCCTGTTGTAAGACCGATATCTGATAAGCTCTTGCCGATTCCCTCGACTTTGTCGTAGATCATCGAGCGCATATCGTCCATCAGTCCGGTCAGTTGGCTGTCATTGCGCATGATGCCGGCTTTGGCTTTATTTTCCCAAAGCGTAATTTCATCTTCGCTCATCTCTTCTTTTTCCGTATCGGTCAACGGATAATAGTCGGAATCGACTTTTTCGCTGAGCGTGCTGTTGAGCGATTCAACGAGCGTATTATAATCGGTTACAAACTGTTTCACCTTGCTGACAACGGTATCGACATCCTGCTCTACGGAAAAAGTGACCGGGACATCGGTTTTTTGTTTCAGTTTATAAGTCAGTCCGTCGATGATAAATGAATTCTCACTTTTCTCTACGGCGTAACCGTCGATTTTCAAGATGGCATTCTTGCCGTTGGCTGTTGTCCCGGCGGCTATGCCGAATGCTGATGACGCCGTGTCGGCGCCGAAGGCGTTGCCCAATGTGTTTTCGATTTTAACCGACGACGACGCGCCGGTTGTGCGGGACTCGATTTTCAAGCCGTTGCTTAAAGAACTATAAGACATCCAGACTTTAGCCTCGCTGAAATTGACCTTATTGATCACCTGGTCCAGCGTATCTGTCTTATTAAAAGAAAAGGCCACATCATTAATTTTAAAAGAGACTGTATCGGATTGATCTCCGCCAAAGGTCAGCGGAACATTTAAGCTGGCCGATAAGGTTTCCAGCGTACTGTATTTGCTGATTGCCGACGAAGCGATGTTTTCACTTGACGTTGTGGCTGCCGCAGCCAGCTGCGTGATGGAATTGATGGTATGCGAGCCGGTGTCGGCCCCTGCTCCGGCGGTCACGGTCACGGCGTCGGTGCTGTTTTGGTCAATGCGCAGCGCTTTGAAGGCCGTGGAAGAATAAAGATTTGATGAGGACAAGACGCTCATGTATTTCGAGCGGAAATCCGTCAATTGGGTATTGACGGCTTTATGGGCGGTCTGGTTCCATTCCAGCTTGATTTTCTGCCTGACTACTTTATCGACCTTCATCTGTTCGATTTTCATCAGATTTTTGATGATCGAATCCGTATCCAGATTGGATGCCATGCCGCTTAGGCGAATCATACTGCTGGCTGAACTTGTCGAAGACATTTTCTGTACCTCATGCTGTTAAATGAACCGGAAGGAGGAGCCGGTTTCCCGGTCCCTCCCCGATTCTGGTTCAGGAAGCTTATTGCAGGAGTTGGAGGACGCCCTGCGGAGCCTGGTTTGCTTGAGCCAACATCGCGGTCGCGGCCTGCGAGAGAATGTTGTTCTTGGTATATTCCATCATTTCTTTGGCCATGTCCACATCGCGGACACGGGATTCGGCCGACTGCAGGTTCTCGGCAGACGTGTCGAGGTTGGCGATCTTGTGTTCGAGGCGGTTCTGGTAAGCGCCAAGCTTAGCTCTCTGGGTGGAAACCGTGTTGATGGCCGTGTTGACGCTGGTGATTGCCGTCGAAGCGTTGTCATGAGTATCGATCGAGGCATTGGCGAGAAGCAGGGATGTGGTGTCCATGGCGCCGACGCTGATGCTCATGGTCTCGTTGGCGTTCGATCCGGTCTGGATGGTCAGGCTGCCGCCGGTTGACTCGACAACCAGGGAGCCGGCTACAGCGGAACCAGTTGTCATTTTGCCAACGCCAATAGCGCTCGCGTTGATTTGGATGCCATAGCTGACCGGTGCGGCCGGGATAGTGTTGTCCTTAAGCGTAACGGATCCGTCGGCATCAAAGCTGCCGGTCAAGGCAACCGTCGCGCCGCCGCCGGCCGGGGTATAGGTGGCATCAATTTTAGCCGCGGTAACGGTGATGGTTTTCGCCGCGGTATAGTTGGTCGCCGGCGTTGTCAGGTCGTCGGTATTGATGTGGATGCCGGCAAAACTGATCGTGTCTCCGTCAACCGTTATTTCCTGGTTGACGCCGCCCAACGACGCGTGCCAATTGGTGCCATCATGAGAAATGCTGTAATCGCCGGCTTTGGCCGTATTGTCAACCGTTATGTCGGCCGCTTCGATATAGGTGGCGGCATCGGCGCCGATCGCATTGCCGGCCGCGCTGGCCTGGGTATAAGTGAGCGCGGTGTAGGTGCCGGCTTTGGCGTCGCCGACCATGCCGATGTCGGCAGTGCCCAGGGTGTTAAAAATGGTGGATTCCGTATTGATCTTGGAGCCGGAGATGCTGCCGTCCAGCAGTTTCTTGCCGTTGAAAGCCGTCTGCGACGCGATGTCGTTGATTTCCTCTTTCAGAGCCGAGAATTCCGTATTCAGAGCGGCGCGGTCAACGGCGCCGGAAGTTGTGGCGCCGACATTGCCGTCGTTGGTGTCTGTGCCGGACTGGACAGCCAGCTCGCGCATACGCTGCAGGATGGAGTGGGTTTCGGTCAGGGCGCCTTCAGCCGTCTGCACGAGAGAGATAGCGTCCTGGGAGTTCTTGGATGCCATGGTCAGACCGCGGATCTGAGCGCGCATCTTTTCGGATATTGCCAAACCGGCGGCATCGTCGCCGGCGCGGTTGATCCGATAGCCGGATGATAATTTTTCAACTGATTTTGCGGTTTTGTTATCATTGATCGATAATTGACGCTGGGTATTCATGGCCATGATATTATTATTGATACGCATTGGGAATTTCCTCCTTGAGTTTTGTGCTGCGGGCGTCCGTGCCCTTGATGAGAGTCAGTAATCATTGGGGATTGTGTGTTTCTTGGACGATTTGTTTTTGTTATATCGGGATCTTCCAGCTTGGCCAACGGCGCCATTGGCAACCTGCCTGATCCTTTCAATCATATATATCGGATTGTTTTCCCACAACTTTAGGGCTTAAATGCAATTTTCCTCAGTCTTTTTATCCGGCTGTTCCGGCTGCCATTGCTGTAAAAAATCAAGGTCCGTGCGGATCGCTTCCCGGTTGGCATTTTTGATTTCGTCCAGAAGCTCAGCCCGCATGATCTTCATGTTATGCGGAGCGTCAATGCCGATGCGGATCCTGTCGGAATCAATTTCCAGAATCGTTATCTTAATGGAATGGTCCAGGATAATCGATTCATTTCTTCGTCTCGTTAATACCAGCATTGCTTTTCTCCCTATACATTTTTTGGCTGACTTCAGCGAAAATCGGCTGCCGCACTTGATAATCGCCGCCCTCGACCAAAACCTGACGGCCCAGATTATCTGCGATGTTGATCAGGACCGGCGCTGCCATATTGGCGGTCATCTTGCTGATTTGTTCCGGGATAACCGCGACACTCAGGACCAGGAGATCTTCTTCCCTGCTGATCTTCAAGGTGCTGAATACTTCGTCGTCGATTTGCGGCGAATAATCCGGCGAAATATCGAACGGGCTGATCACCGGCAGGGCAACATCTTCATCCAGGGCCTGAAGCCATAAGAACGGCCGTGTCTGTTCTAAAATGACAATGGCAAATTCATGCAGATTTTCAAAACCGGGTATGCCTTGGGAAAAATGGATGATTTTTTCCGAAGCCACATCAAGTTGACCAAATAAAGCTGTTTGTATTTGCATACTCACAATCCTCCATAATGTTCTATTAGTTCAGGAAATCCATCAGCGACGGCATGAGCACCTGCGAGCCGACGGATAAGGCAGCGTTATAGACCGATTCCGCCATTTTAAAATTCATGATCACTTCACTGGGATCGATGTCCTCGATCCCGGAACGGATGGTTTCATAATTCAATTCGTCCGACTCATAACGGTTAGCCACCAGCTCCAGGCGGTTGCTGCGGCCGCCGACGTCGGCAACCAGAGCCAGAATGTCATTCTGCTTTTCTTTAAAACGCTGGCCGATAGCGGCGATATCGGCGCTGCTGCCGTCCGACTGCAAGAGATTATAGAAATCATCCAGCATCTTGATCAGATTATCATCGCCGGTTCCCATGACCTCGGCTCCGGAAAAGGTCACCGACATATCCAGGCCGCGGCCGATCTCAAAAGAAACCTGCTCGCTGTTCAATTGATCAATGGTTGCTTTGTCGGCGGCGTTTGCCGGGTCAAGGGCCGTCAGATCGATGTTGCCCTGGTACAGGACAGCGCTGCCTGAGTCGACAAAAGGAGCGCTGCTGACGTTATACCCGCCAAAAAGATATTTATCGCCGTATGTCGAATTAGCAGTCTGGACGACATGCTCGCGCAATTGCTTGATATAAGCGGCAATGGAAGCCTTTTCATCAGCTGCCTGCGTGCCGGTCGCCGCTTGCATGGCGCTCTCATAGGCTGATTTGACAGAATCATTGAGATCCATGGCCGCCGTTTCCACTTCGGTCAGCCAGGACTGGGCGTCATCGACATTTTTTTGATATTGGGTCAGGTCGCGCAGCTTGCTGCGGATATCCATGCTGCTGATGACACCGATCGGATCATCGGACAGCCGGGTTATTTTTTGATAAGACGACAGCTGCGATTCGTACAGGTTCATGGATTTCATATTCTTATTTAAATTGGTCAAGTAATTGCTGATCAGCATATTATTCGTCACGCGCATGGTTTTCCCTCCTCATGAAACTTGATGGCTGCATTAGCGGCCGACAACGCCTGTTTTATTGATCAGGACATCCAGATACTCGTCAACCGTGGTGATGATCCGGGCGGCAGCGGAATAGCTGTGCTGCCATTTGATCAAGTTGGTCATTTCTTCATCCAGAGAAACGCCGGATAACGCCTGACGCTGCTGGTCGATGCTGTCGGTCAGGACGGTTTCGCTGGAGAGCATTTTGTTGGTGTGGGAAGTCTCGACAGCGATCGATCCGACAAAACTCTTGAGATAACTGTTGAAACTGCCGATCGTGTCAAGATCGGTTTGATTAAAAAGATCGATCAGGGACTGGATATTTTCTTTATTGCCGTTATTGATATTGGCGGCATCGACTTGCGCCGACGAGGCGGCAATCTGATAGACGTCGTTTTTTATGGCGTCGTCGACGGTAAAATCAGCAGCCCGTACCGCCAACAGATTACCGTCGATATCGGCCGATTGTTTGAAAAAGAGGACGCCGGTCGTCGACGCGCCGTTGACCGGCAAGGTCCAGCCCTGCTGGTGAATTTTATTAAACTCGGTTGCCATGGAATTGGCCAGAGTATCCAACTGGCCGACCAGCCAGGGTATGCCGATCGTTTCTGCAGAATTGCCGTCGCGCAGATCCAGATAAGCTTTCAGGTTGCCGCCCGTTATGGTGGCGGCATTTCCCGTTTCTTCCCATTGAACTTCATAAAGACTGTCGGCCTGACCGGTTACCGGATTATCGATGGTTTTCGCCAGAGCCAGTTTGTGTACCGTATCATTCTCGACCAAAATCTGGCCGCCCAGATTGACGGTCAGCTGGTCCTGACTATTATAGGTGTAGCTGATTTCCGCCAGTCCGGACAACTGATCCAGCATCTGATTGCGCTGGTCGCGCAAGTCGTTTGCTTTCTGGCCGCTTAATTCATAACGGGCTATTTGCTGGTTCAGATCGCTGACGGAAGCCGCCAGATCGTTTATCTGGCCGACCAGGACTTCAACCTGGCTGTTCTGCTCCGTTTGTTTGTCGGTCAGCTGGCTGACATAATGTTGAAAAGTTTCGGTCATTTTTAAACCGTTCTGCAGCAGGTTGGTCCGGTATTCTTTATTAACCGGGTCTTTGGACATCTCCTGCAGGCTGTCGGTAAAATCAGATATAGCTGCGGTAATGCCGGTGTCGTCCTGTTCATCAAAAAGGGTTTCGATATAGGACAAGGCATCCGCTCGGGTACTCCATTCGCCTTTCAGCGAGGTTTCATTACGATACTGCTGGTCCAGAAACTCGCTGCGCACTTGTTCTACCGTGATGATCTCGACGCCGGCGCCCACAACGCCGCGCTCCGAGTTCAGATAACGGCCGCTGCTGATCTTCGGCTCGATCGCAGCCAGCGTCAGACGCTGGCGGGTGTAGCCTACGGTATCGGCGTTGGCGATATTGTGGCCGGAGACATCAATGGCTTTTTGACTTGCGGCCAAAGCTTTGCGGGCGCTTTCTAATCCAAAAAATGTAGTACTCACAAGTCCCTCACATCACGCGATCAATCAGATTGACGGTTTGGTTCCGAGTCTGATCCAAACCGCCATTCGGCGTATACTGCAATTGGGTTTTTGTCTGTGTTTTTTTGAAGAGCAATTGATCGATCAGCATGAAATGCATATCGATCAGCCGGTTGTTGAGCTGGTTCTGTTCAGCCAGCGTGGTTATAATCTGCTTAAAACCGGTCTGCAGGGCGTCGATCTGTTGTTTTTCTTCGCTGCTTGTCGGAAAAGGCCATTGACTCAGGGTCAGGTCTTTCTCCGGGATCCGGCAGCGCGCAGCGGTCTGGCGGATGAAATCCAGTCTGCTGTTTTCCAGTTTTTTCAGATTCGCCAGAGTACTTTCCTCCTGGCTGACGATCTGGTCCAGCCGGGTTACCTGGTCGGCGATAATCGCCTTTTTTTTATCGCCGGCCAGATCCAGTAACTGGCTATAACAGTCTTTTTCCTGAGTCAAGAGGATCAGCAAGTCTTGCAGCTCAACGCTCATATTGGTTTTCCTCAATGATTTTCTGGCTGACCGCCGGCGACGACATCTGATAAGTTCCGTCCTGAATACTCTGGCGGATGGCGTCGACTTTTTCAGTCGAGAAATCAGAAGCGTTCCTGGCAGCCTTGACCATCTCGGAAAACTGCAGACCTTCCGCCGACAATTCAACCCGGTCCTGAGTCTGGCCGGAACCTGTCGAAGCCGTTTCTCCTGTTTTGGTCTGGCGGATAACATGGTTGTAACGCTGAATCGCGCCGGCACTTATATTCGGATTAATTTTCATATTTCTATACCTCCCTGACCGATGACGGTCGCATCCTGCGATCGTCTATGAACCGTTTATCGTCTGATATCGTTTTCTGTTGCTTTCATGTTATCGGCTACTGATATCGCCCGTCCGATCAGGGCGTATGCTCTTTGTGATACGATCAGGCTGGACAATTCGTCCGTCAGATCGACGTTGGACTGTTCCAGAAAACCCTGCCGCAAATCCGGATCGGCCGCTTCAGCGGCGCCGGAAGCGGCTGTGGTCTGCCACGATTTATTGCCGGTTGCTTCCAGTCCGGCTTCGTTGGTAAACTGCCAGATGCCGATTGTCGCTGCTGGCCGGCCGGATACGACAACTTGTCCGTTGTTGGAGACAACGGCCTGAGCCAGATCATCTCCCGACGGAACGCCGATCCGGTTGCCGGCCGTATCCAATAAGTACTGTCCGCCGCTATTGACCAGCCAGGTATTGGTACCGTCATCACTGACCTGGAAAGCGCCGTCCCGGGTATAACGAACCGTGCCGTCTGCCTGTTCAAGGGCGAAGAAACCTTCATCCTGAATGGCAAGGTCGAGCGAACGGCCGGTTTCCTGCTGGATGCCGGTTTTATAATTGGTTTTGGTTGACGCTGTCAATGTGCCATGTCCGCGCTGCAGGTTATCTGCGGAAGCCGTGTTGGCCGGATTGGTCAGGGTTGTATAAACCGCGTCGGCAAAATTCACCTGGCTTT
The DNA here is from genome assembly GCA_034927345.1 of Clostridiaceae bacterium. Lineage (GTDB taxonomy): Bacteria > Bacillota > Clostridia > Saccharofermentanales > UBA5734 > JAYFQE01. Next base: position 115,384 of record JAYFQE010000008.1, on the reverse strand, counting down.
TTTTAAAACCGTTCGTGTTGATATTGGCAATATTGTTGGCAATCGTGTCCATGCGCAATTGCTGCGCCGCCATGCCGGATGCGGCTGTTCTCAATGCCTGTGACATGTTGTCTCCTTTCCGGTCGCTTAAACGCGGCCGATATCATTGACCGAGCGGCCCAATTTATCATCCATGATTTGAATGACCCGCTGGTTGATCTCATAGGAACGTTGAATTTCGATCAGGCTGACCATTTGATCGGCCAAATCGACATTGGCGGTTTCCAGATAACCCTGCCTGACCTGGCCGTCAGGAGCCTGCGCGGCCTGTCCGCCGCTGCTGCTGTATAAATTGCCGCCTTCCTTACGCAAGCCGGTTGTATCGGTGAAGCTGACACGGCGCAGCTGATCGATCGTTTGGCCGCCGGCGCTGATCCAGCCCTGGCTGTCGACGGCAAAATCGGCAGTGCCAATTTGGATTGCGCCGTTTTGCCCCAGTACACGATCCCCTTCGGCTGTAGTCAGGTAACCTTCGGCATCGAGTGTGAAAGAACCTGACCGGGTATACCGATCGCCCTGGCTGGTGCCGATAACGAAAAAATCGTCGCCGGTCAAGGCCAGATCGGTGCTGCTGCCGGTTTCCGACAAGGAACCGGAGGTAAAGTTCGTATAAACCTGGTCGACATGAATACCATTATTAAGCGGCCCGACTTCCCTGGACGCCTGAACGATCGAGGAGTCTCCCGACCGTTCGACCATCATGTCGGCAAAGGAACGGGAAACCAAAGCATCTTGCTTAAATCCGACAGTGCTGGCGTTGGACAGATTGTTCATCACGATATCCAACTTTTTTTCCTGAGTCATCATTCCGGTAGTCGCTGTATATAAGCCTCGGATCATGTATTTTCCCTCCTTGCCGCGATTTTTATCTTGGTTCTGATTGGTTTATCGTCATTTTGCGGCGTTTCTTTAGTTTTTATCCTGTTTTTCCAGGATAGAGGCAGTTCTTTTTTTAATACGGTACGTAGTTTGAGTAAAATGCCGGAATGTATCTGGCAGATGCGCGATTCGCTCAGGTTCATGACCGAACCGATTTCTTTGAACGTTAATTCATCCCGGTAATAAAGGTTGAGCATGAGCTGTTCTTTTTCACTCAGCTGGTCGATCTGGCTGCTGATCAGCTGCAGGATTTCCTTATTTTCCAGATTCTGGTCGAACCCGGGATCCGTTGGCAGGAGATCGCTGCCGCCGTTCGCGTCGCCCAGCAATTCATCAAGATAAACCAGATTCAAGGCATGCGCGTCGCCCAACGTACTTTGCAGGTCACTGACGGAGATGCCCATCTGCTCGGCAATCTCCTGTTCGGTTGCCGGGCGGCCCATATTCTGAGCCAGCTGGTCGCCGGCCGCTTCGACCTGCTTTATTTTATTGCGCAGGGAGACCGGCGCCCAGTCTTCATGCCGCATATAGTCGAGGATTTCGCCCCGGATTCTGAACTGGGCATAAGTTTCGAATTTAACCGGTCTGGCCGGATCATAACGGCTGACGGCATCGATCAATCCCAGTACGCCGCAGCTGACCAGATCGTCATAATCGTAATAATGACGGCTGGTCGGGAAAAGGCGGTTGATCACCCTTTTAACCATTGGTATGTAATGCATGACCAGCCGGTTGCGCTCATCAAGGTCGCCGGTCCGGCGATAGTCGGTCCAGCATGCCTGCTGCCAGTCTGCCGATGATTCGCTGAAGTTGTTTTGTTCTGTCATATCAAGCCGTCACCATCCCTTCCGCACGTATTTCAATAGCCGAATCGATTTCGTTATAAGATAAAACCGCCAAATCCGGAGAAAGCGGTTCCGACATTTTTTTAAAAAGAGGCCGGACCGAAGGAGAGGTCAGAACAATCGGGCTGACGCCCAGGGCGATCATTTTTTCGATCGCCATGCGCAGATTGTGCATGACCTTCTGAACCTGATCCGGCGTCAGAGCGACAAACGAACCTTGATCGGTTTGCCGGACCCTCTCGAGAATCATCTGCTCCAGCTGCGGATCCAGAGTGATGACCCGGGCTTGCTGTCCTTCAATGAACGATCTGCTGATTGTCTTTTTTAAGCGCTGGCGAACAAATTCGGTTATTTGTTCCGTACCGCGGTTGCCGCCGTTATAGTCGGACATCGCCTCGAGGATGGTGCCCAGGCTGCGGATCGACACATGCTCGCGCAGCAACGCGGCCAGAACCTTTTGTATGTCGCCCAGTGAATAAAGCTTGGGCACTATTTCGTCAACCAAAACCGGCTGTGTTTCCTTCAAGTGGTCGATCAGCGTTTGGACCTGCTGACGATCCAGGAGATCGGCGGCATTATGCTTCAGGACTTCCGTCAGATGCGTGACGATAACCGACGGCGGATCAACCAGCGTATATCCGGCCATTTCGGCCTTTTCCCGTTCCTGCTGACTGATCCAGGTAGCCGGCAGCCCGAACGCCGGTTCGACCGTTTCAACGCCCTGGACGGATCCGGCGCTGCCGGACGCGTTCATGGCCAGAAGATGATCCGGCAGGATCTCGCCGGCAGCGACTTCTTCGCCGCGGATTTTTATAACATAAGCATTCGGTTTTAAAACCATGTTGTCCCGCAGCCGCACACCGGGTAAAACCAGACCGAGATCCATCGCGCACTGGCGGCGGACCATGACGATCCGATCGGCCAGATCGCCGCCCTGGCTGTTGTCGGCCAGGGGAATCAAACCGTAGCCGAATTCCAGTTCGATCGGATCGATACTCAGTAAAGAAATGACCTGTTCCGGTTTACGGATAGCCTGGGCGTTGGCCTCCGGCACACTGACCGGCGCTTTCTCCTGCTTAGCCTGGTTCTTGCGGATCACTTCGGCCAGAATAAGCAACAAGGCGGCTAAAGCCCAGATCGAGACTTTGGGCAATCCGGGTATCAGGCTTAAGGCGATGATCATGAGGCCGGCTGAAGTAAGCACCTTGGGTTCGTGAAACAGCTGGCTGGAGATTTCAGCGCCCAGGTTGCCTTCAGAGGCCGCCCGGGTCACGATCAGGCCGGTCGCTGTAGAAATCAGCAGCGCCGGCATCTGGCTGACCAGCCCGTCTCCAACTGTCGCCAGCGTATATTTGGAAACCACATCCATGATCTCCATACCGGATGAAACAACGCCGATAATGATGCCGCCGATAATATTGATGAGTGTAATCAGGATTGAGACGATGGCGTCTCCTTTAACAAACTTGCTGGCGCCGTCCATGGCGCCGTAGAAATCTGCTTCCCGCTGAATTTTGGATCGGCGCAATTTTGCTTGTTGTTCATCGATCAAACCGGTATTCAGATCGGCGTCGATAGCCATCTGTTTGCCGGGCATCGCGTCGAGGGTAAACCGGGCGGCAACCTCAGATACCCGTTCCGAACCTTTGGTGATGACCAGAAACTGGATGATGACAATGATCGCGAAAATAATGACGCCAACCACCAGATTACCGCCGATGACAAAACTGCCGAATGTTTTAATGACCGAACCCGCCTCGCCGCCATTGCCCAGGATCAGCCGCGTCGAAGATATGTTGAGCGCCATGCGGAACAAGGTCAGGATCAGCAGCAGCGGCGGAAAAACCGAAAAATCAAGAGCCTCTTTGGTAAAAAGCGAGACCAGCAGAACAATGACCGACAAGGTAATATTAATAACCAGGAAAAAATCCAGCAAGTGGGTGTTCAGCGGAACAATGATCAGGATAATGATCAGGAAAACAACGCCGGCAATCAGAATATCTGAAAATTTCGTCTTCATTGTCTCCTGCCTCCCTTCATTCTTGCCACATAGGTTAATATTTCTGCCACAGCCTGATAGAATTCAACCGGGATTTGCTGCCCGATTTTACATTTGGCATAAAGCGCGCGGGCCAGGGGTCTGTTTTCCACCAGGATGATCCCCTGCTTCGCCGCTTTTTCTTTAATTTTACGGGCGACAAAACCCTTGCCGCGCGCCAGGACGACAGGCGCGGCATCTTTCTGGCTGTCGTAGCGCAGGGCGATGGCGTAATGGGTAGGATTGGTCACGACCACATCCGCTTTGGCCACGTCGCTCATCATCCGCTGCATGCCCATCTGCCGCTGCTTCTGGCGGATCCGGTTTTTTACCTGAGGGTCGCCTTCCGTCAGTTTATATTCATCTTTGATTTCCTGTTTGGTCATTCGCAGGTCTTTTTCATATTTCCACCATTGATAAAGATAGTCCAGAGCAGCGATCATCAGCAGGATGCTGCTGCAGCGTATGGCCATATCGGCCAGCATGTTCAGGATTATTTGCAGTCCGGCAGCCACATCCTGATACATCAGAGACGGCAGCTGGCGAAGATCGCCATAAACACGCTGCCAGACCATGGCGATAACCAAACCGATTTTCAATAAGGACTTGAACAATTCCATCGCCGCCCGGCTTGAAAATAGCCGTTTGGCGCCGGCCAAAGGGCTGATCCGGCTGGCCTTCACACCCAGTGATTTCCCGGAGAACATAAAACCGGTTTGGACAAAGTTGACCAACAGCGTCGCCAGCAAGGCAAATATGGCTATTGGCCAGACAACCTGGGCAAAAAGCAGAATCGCTTTGATAAAATACTGATGCAGGGCATAGGTTGTCAGCGTTTTTTGCTGAATATCGGCGCCAGGCAGCAATTCGCGGAATACATCCATAATGCCGTTGCCCATATAGCCGCCAACCAGCTTCAGCACAAAAAAACTACCTAACAGAAGCAAAGAAATACTGATATCCTGGCTATGCAGGACATGCCCCTGTTCCCGCTCGTCGCGTCTTCTTTTCGCTGTTGCCTTTTCTGTTTTGTCGCCGGAAGACGCGCTCATGCCACCGCCCCCAGACTGGTCAACAATTGTTCGGAAGCGGTGAAAAGCTTTTCGAAAGCCTGATCGCAAAACCCGATATAAAAAGGCTGCATGGCAAACAAGACAACCAGGCCCAGCCCGATCTTCAGCGGAATACCGACCATATAGGCGTGAAAATTAGGCACGGCCCGCATGATAATCCCCAGCGCCGCTTCACAAAGCAGGCTGGCGCCGATGATCGGCAGCATCAGGCCGACAGCCAGGGAAAACACCAGGACAAAGGAATCAACAGCGACATAGACCACATCTTTATTCAAGGTAAACCGGCCGACCGGCAGGTAGCGAAAACTGACCCCCATAATCTGGATCAGGCGCAAATGACCGTTATTGACGAAAAAGTACAGGATCATCGCCAGATTTAAAAACATCGCGCTGATCGTTGTCTGGACGCCGATTGACGGATCAAAAGCAGCGCTGATGCTGACGCCCATCTGGATATCGATGACCTGTCCGGCCATATAGGTTATCGAGAAAAAAAGCAAGGTCAGGAAGCTGAACATCAAGCCGACAGACAATTCATGAAAGATCTGCAAGACAAAGCCAAATAGATTCGGCTGCGCATAATCGCCGGGAACCGGATAAATCTGATAAAAAACCAGCGTCAATATGATACAGAAACCGATTTTAAACCGGGCGGGAATATTGCGATGACCGAAGACAGGCGACAAGAAAAACATGCCGCTGGTCCGAACCAGGATCAGCAGGATATACGGCAGTTTTTCTACATCAAATAAAGGCCAGCTCATCACATATTCCTTTCCTTGTCTATTGAATCAACGTCGCTATGCTGGAAAAGAGCTTATCGGTAAATTCGACCAGTGTCGTCATCATCCAGCTGCCTAATAAAACAAGAACCAGCAGCGTCCCGACAATTTTGGGAATAAAAACCAACGTCTGCTCATTAATCTGGGTCATCGCCTGAAAAACCGAAACGATCAGGCCGACGGCCAGAGCAACCAGCAGCAGCGGCGCCGAAACTTTTAGCATGGTATAGATTGCCTGCTGCATGATCGTCAATATTTCACCTTGACTCATATCGTATGCCTCCTAGGCAAAGCTGTTAAACAATGTCTTAATCACCAGATCCCAGCCGTCAACCAAAACAAACAGCAGAATTTTAAACGGCAAGGATATAACCGTCGGCGGCAGCATCATCATACCCATCGACATCAAGGTGCTGGCCACGATCATATCGATAACCAAAAAAGGAATGAAAATAAAGAAACCGATTTGGAAAGCCCGTTTCAGTTCGCTGGTCACAAAAGCCGGGATCAGGACATGCAGCGGAATATCAGCGGCCGTCGGGACCGATTGAATGCCGGCCATGGACATGAAAAGATCAAGATCCCGGTCATAGGTCTGCTTAGCCATAAATGTGTGCAAAGGCTTAATCGCTTCATCTATCGCTTCCTGCTGGGTCAACTGGCCGGCGGTATAAGGATCATAAGCGTTGGTTTTTATTTCATCAACCACCGGCGCCATAAAGAAAAAGGTCAAAAACAAAGCCAGACCGACGATAACCTGATTGGGCGGCGTTTGCTGCAATCCGATGGCATTGCGCACAAAGGTCAGGACAATGACAATTCGGGTAAAGCCGGTCATCATGATCAAGATTGACGGAGCCAGGGATAGTACCGTCAGCCAGATGATGATTTTGATCGAATCGGTGTTGTCCTGGGTTATGCCCAGGGCATCCGCCAATGATTCGGCAGCTGTCGCAGCGCCGGATTCGCCTTCATCTTTTGTTTCAGCGCTGCTCAGGATTTCGGTTCCGGCCGTTGAACTGGCCTGTACGGTTGAACCGGAAAGAAAAAACATGGCCGGCAGAATAAGCGCGATGAACAGAACCAAAATACAGCGTCTTGCCTTTGACATCAGTTGCTCCCCCCGCCGCCGCTGCCGCCGGGATTCTGGTCCGGCCCGGAATCATCTTCATTTTTTTCTGCGCTGCCATTCCGGCCGCTTTTTTGCAGAAGCTGTTCCATCATGGCCTGAAAAGGATTGTTTAGCGGCGATTGCCGCTGGCGGACCGGATCCGGTCCGGTAAAGGTATCGGGCAGGACGCTGATCAGATTAATGTTTTGTCCGCTGATCCCGACCAGCATATATTGGCCTCCGACTTCTATGATCGCCAGAAATTTATCCTTCCCCAGCGGCAGGCGTTCAAGGATCTGCATATGCCGGCCTTTACCGCCGATCTGCGACCGGCGGGCGACAAATTTCGTGGTATAAAAGGTTGCGGCCAGAACCAGAACCGTTACCAGCAGCATACCCAGAAGTTCAGCCCAATTATCCATGAATCAACAATCCTCCCGGATTCAGCGTAAATGGCGGATACGGTTGGACGGCATGACGATTTCTGTAATCCGAACCCCGTAATTATCATCAATGACGATCACTTCGCCCTTGGCGATCATTTTGCCGTTGACGACAATGTCCACCGGTTCGCCGGCGACTTTGTCCAGGGCGACAACCGATCCGTTGCTCAATTCCAGGATTTCCTTGATCGTCTTTTTGCATTGGCCTAATTCAACGGAAATCTGCAGCGGAACATCCATGATGATATTCAGGCTGGATTCCCGGTTCGCCGCCTCGCTGCTCTCCATCGCGTCAAAGCTGGTCAGCTGGATCGGTCTGACTTCCACATGCGGCGCGCTTTGCGGTTCTTTTGCCGGCACCGGCCAACTGGCGGAATTTGCCGGAGCCGCTGCCGGTTTGGCGGCCGGCGGGACCGGGCGGCCGGCTCCGGCCGACCTTGCCTGATCCGGAACGGGCTGCGGCGCCGGCGTCTGACCTTTGTGGAGCAGATTGTCCACCAGTTTCTTGGCAAAAGGCAGCGGCATGAGCTGCATGATCCCACTGTCAATGATTCCTTCGATCTGCATCTTAAAACTGATCCGCACCAGTTCATCCAGCGGACTTTTGATCAAGGATACAATTTCCTGACTGGAAAGCGATACCACCAATGTCTGCGGAGGCGATATGTTGACCGGATAATCCAGCATGTCGGCCATCGCCGTCGCCATGCCGCCCATCATCTGGTTCATCGCCTCGCTGATCGCGCTCAGATGCAGCTCCGATAGATCGCCGATAGTCGAGCTGCCGTCGCCGCCCAGCATGATATCCGTTATCAGCTTGACATCATCGACCTGGAGAATAAGCAGATTGGTACCGGTTAATCCCTGTGTATATTCCACGCTGACCACGACGAACGGGACCTCGTGGTCGTCGGTCAGCGTATCCGGCGTAACGATCTGAACATGGGGAGTCGTAATCGATACTTTGCGGCCCAAAATGCTATGCAGAGCCGTTGCGCCGGTTCCCATGCAAATGTTGCCGATCTCCCCCAGCGTATCCATTTCGTCCGCTGTAAGACCGACGGACGGATTGGCAGCGGGAGCGGCCGGAATTTGACCATTAATCATCTGATCAATTTCCTCTTGTGACATAACATCACTCATGTTCCAGATCCTCCTCGACAATGTCGCCGACAATACTGACGGCGTAATGGTTGCTCTTTTTTCCCAGGATTCCGTATAGGCACGGCAAATGGCCGACCATCAGTTTAATGTAATCGCTCAGTTTGCTTTCCAGCTGGATAACGTCGCCGACCTGCAGGGTAACAAGATCGCCGACTGTCAAGGTTGTTTCCGACAGAATCGCTTTAACCGGTATCGGCGACGTCTGCAGATGCTGCAGAATGGGATCCTGGTATGATTCGCTTTGGCTGCCTTCCGGTAAACTGGATTGAAAAACCCGGGTGTTTAAATTCTTGGCTATCGGTTCCAAAGCCATTTGCGGAAAACAAAAATTGATTAAATCATCATGCTCCCCGATCTTGACGCTCATAGTGATGATGACAATGGTGTCGTTGGGTGAAACAATCTGGGCAAATTGCATACTGGTTTCCAGGGTTTCCAGACTGGCGTTTACTTTAACGACCTTATTCCAGGCTTCACTGATCTGCGGCATCATCTGCCTGACGACTTTTTCCAGAATAACCAGATCGATCTCGGTAAACTGCCGGCGTAATTCCTGTGATGAACCGCTGCCGCCCAGCAGACTGTCCAGTATTGAATAAGAAACATCCGGCGTTATCTCCAGCAGCAAGGATCCCTTTAAAGGCGGCATCTTCATAATAGCCAGTAAGCTGGAGGCGCTGACAGAATTGGCAAATTCCGAAAAGCTCTGCTCCTCGACCGACATAACCTGCAAATCACAATAAGTGCCCAGATTGCCGATAAAAAAGGTGGACAGCATCCGCGCCAGATTATCATGAATGATATGCAGCGTCCGGATTTGATCGCGCGGGATTTTGTTGGCCGTGCGAAAATCATAAACCCGGATGCCGGCGTCATTTTCTTCAACAGGCGCCTCGACCAACGACCCCTCGTTAAGCGCCGATATCAACTGATCAATTTCATTTTGTGATAATACTTCGGACATTCGTTTACATCCTCAATTCACTGAATAACAAATTCGTTGAAATAAAGGTCAAGGAAATTATCGGTATTAAAATTTTGATTGAGCAAACTGATAATCTCCTTTTCAACATTTTCTCGTATATCAGGACTTTTCAACTCAGCTTCGGTTTTATCACGTAAGACAAAAATAATCGCATCGCGAATACGATGGTTATTGGCTGTTAATTCCGTTTGTTGATTGGTGTCGGCCATTGCCAGGATAATATCGGTTTTCAGCAAGGATTTGCTATCCTTGATGTCGGTGACAAAATAATCGCCCGGATCATAATTGAAAGGGACTTCAGCCTGAGGTTTGTTCTTAAAATATAAGAACCAGGCTAAGCAGCCGCTGACGAGAAGAACCAGAATCATAATAACGAGTATTGCTTTTTTCATAATATCTTGTCGCTCCTTTACTGGTCCGCGCAGCCGACCAGGATGTCTACCCGGTTATTGAGGTTGCGGCCTTCTTCTGTATCGTTCGAGGCGATGGGTTTCTGGCTGCCATAACCCTTGGTATAAATGTTGGCTTTACTTTGATCGATCACACAGCTTTCCAGGATTGCTTCCAGCACTCTGGCGGATCGCCGCGCGGCCAGATCCCATTTGCTTTGGATATCGCCTTCCAGACCAGAAATGGAATCAGTATGCCCCTCGCTGCCTAATTCGGTGATAATGCCGGCATGCGCGTTGATCAGGCCGGTCACTTCTTTCAGAATCGCGCTGGCTTCCGAGGTCAATTTGTCGCTGCCCGGTTCGAAGATAATGGAAGCAACCAGACGGATCCGGAATTGATCGTCCTGCTGGACCGATAAAACGCCGGATGAGATGGCCGAATTGTCCAGATAATGCGTGATCGATTGAAAAAGGTTGTCCAGTTCGACCTGATTGGCCGGAACCGGCGTCGGCGCTTTCGTCGGCTTTTTTGTCGGTTTCGGCGTCGGTCCTGTCGCTGCCGTGGTTGTAGCTTCCGGCGTCGGCGTAAGCGTAGACTCCTGTGCCGGCGTGACCGTGGCCGTCGGTTTAGGTGTCAGGACTGCTGTGGTTTGCGGCTTTACAACGCCGGCAGCGTCCGTCTGATAACCATACCATGATGCCGGATCGAAGTTCGGATCCACGCCGGCCGAATCATCCAGTTCCCCTTGCCGGTCCGAATCCAGGATGCCGGAACCGCCTGTAAAGGACTTGACCAAGGCTTTCCATTTTTCGGCGTCAATATTGGAAAACGAAAAAAGCAGGACGAAAAAGCATAGCAACAGGGTAACCAGATCGCCGTAGGTGTTCATCCAGTTGCCCTCCCCTCCTGAAGATTCGTCATTTTTCGGTCTTCTTTTCATTGCCGCTGTTAAGCTCCTTTATGTTTCATCATGCTGACGGTCTGTTTGCTTTATGGTGTTGGATTCACCGGCTTTTTCATCATTTTTTTTCGTTTCTTTGGGGATGAAGACTTCCATTTTTTCCCGGATAAGCCTGGGGTTTTCACCGTTTTGGATAGCGATGATGCCTTCAGTCAGCATGGCGTAACGATTGCTCCGTTCTGCTGAGGAAGATTTCAATTTGGAAGCAAAAGGCAGGAAGATGACATTGGCCAGGATGACGCCATAAAAGGTCGTGATTAGCGCGGTCGCCATGCTGGGGCCCAGGCTATCGGTATCGCTCAGGGTCTTCAGCATGTTGATCAAACCGATCAGCGTGCCGACCATTCCGAATGCCGGAGCATATTGGGCGCCGCTGGTCATGATTTTCTGATTCATGGAATCTTTTTCTTCCATCAGGGCAATTTCCCCTTCGAGCACCTCCCGGACAAGTTCCTGATCCGTGCCGTCGATGACCAGCTCCAAACCCTTTTGCAGAAACGGATCGCCCATGTCTTCACCGTCCAGCGTTAACAATCCTTCGCGCCGCGCCCGTGTAGCCAGATCGATTACCCGGTCCTGATCTTCCCGCAGATTAATCTTGTTTTTAAAGAAGATGGTTTTCATTTCCGGCATGAGTTGCTTCAGCTCTTCAAAAGAAAATGAAATCATGATCGACGCCAGGGTTCCGCCGACAACAATCATGACTGACGGCATATCAAAATAACTGGCGATATCGCCGCCCAGAATAATGCTCCAGACAACAAAAATCACACCGGCAATCAAGCCGACAAAGCTTGATAAGTTCATGTTTCGCTGCCTTCCTTCTCCTGGCCTTCCTGACAGGCAAAACGGCCGTTTATTGAGCAAAGCACACGGAACTGGATAATTTTCTGCAATATTTCATCAGCGCTTTCGATAACCAGCAGCCGGCGGCCGGTCGTCATACTGATCACCGTATCCGGCGTTGTCTCGATCGTCTCGATCAGATCACTGTTGATGTAAAAAGTCTGGTGATTCAAGCGGGTTAACTGGATCATTTTATCCTCCGCGGCTTTTTGCCACTCAATTATCGCTTCAGGTTGACCAATTCTTCCAGCAACTGGTCCGAAGTAGTGATGATACGGGAATTAGCCTGGAAGCCACGCTGGGTCGTGATCATATCGGTAAACTCTTTAGCCAGATCAACATTGGACATTTCCAATGAATTGGGATTCAGATAAGATGTCCCGTTCACGCCGGCAAAGCCATAGGAAGCGGCGCCGGTGTTCTGATTCTGGTCATAGAGGTTATTGCCCATCTTGGAAAGCGCGGCCTGGTTGTTGAAATCGGCTATAGCCAGACGGCCGATGGTTTCTTTGACCGACGTCGTTTTGTTGATGCCGATGATTTCCCCGGTCTTGCCGATATTGACATCGTAATAATTATCCGGAATATTGATGTCCGACAGTAAGGCGTCGGCATTGGCCGGATTGGTTTGCAGCCAGGCCTGGAACTGCGCCTCGGTTACCGGATTGGTGGTGCTGCCATTAATAGTTCCGGTTGTATCGACCATACCGCTCATCCAACCCTGGAGCTTTAAGCCGTTGGCATTGACCAGATTGTTGTTGGCATCGGTAGTCAGATTGCCGGCGCGGGTATAATAGGGTACGCCATTATCTTTGACAACCAGAAATCCGTCGCCCTCTACACTGAGATCCAGAGCGTTGCCGGTATATTCGGTTGCCGTACGTGTATGCTGAACTTCGATGGTTCCCAGAGAAACGCCCAGGCCGACCTGCTGCGGATTGACGCCGCCGGATCCGGCCGAAGGCGCCGACGCCGGACGGACGGTCTGGTTGTAAATGTCCTGAAAGGTCACGCGGCTGGATTTGAAACCAACGGTATTGACGTTGGCAATGTTGTTGCCGATAACATCCATTTTTGTTTGATGATTCTTGAGCCCTGATACACCTGAGTACAATGAACGCAGCATAGTGATTTCCTCCCTTTTATAATCCTGTTGACGCCGCAGTTGACGTGTTGCCGGTTGTCTGACTGGTAATGGCTGCAGCCGGCGTTGTACTGTCATCCGGATCGGCCGGCTGGTAAACGACAATATTGTTATCAAACGGAATGTTCTTCGTCACGCCCTGGTAATTGACTTCCAGATAAGCCGAACCATTGGAGGACAGCACTGCCGTGACAGGACCATACACCTCTGATTTCTGGCCGCTGGAATCAACGACGCTCGCATAGACATATTTTCCGATCAGCCCATAGGCCTGACTAAATGAAGAACCGCTGTTGAGCGACTGCATTTGTTCCAATGCGCTGAATTGCGCCAACTGAGCAATGAAATCCGTATCATCCATTGGATTGAGCGGATCCTGGTTCTGCAGCTGGGCAACCAGGATTTTCAGGAAATCATCTTTTCCCAGGCTGCTGTCAACCGAACGGGTTGTTGTACCGGAATCCTGACTGCCGGTTGCGGTTGTTGTATTAACGGCATCAACGGCCATGCTTATCCCTCCCTTTTCTCAAGCGTAATAATTGATGATCGATTGCGCCGGCCCATAAGAAGCGTCGATTGCCAGACTCTGTTCTTGCCGGATCGATACGCCGCGCCGACCGGTCCGGATTTGCCGCAGATCCAGCTGCCGGACAGAAGCGGACTGCGTATTTTGATCCGCTGCCTGTCCGCCGGACTGACCCATATCGAGAAAAACCGACGCGCCGGATATTGTAACGCCCTGATCCTGGATCTGCTTGACCAGGCTGGGCAGTTGGCTTTGTAAAAGATCGCAGGTAGCCGGTTTATCGGTCCAGATCTGAGCCACCAAACCATCCTGGTTCTGAAAAAGCCTGATCTGCACCGTTCCATAAGCATCGGGTTTCAAATGTACCGTCATTTGCCGGCTGTCGCCTTCAAGTCCGGTCCCGGTCTCGATCGATTCAATCATCGGTTCGCCGGTCTCGATTGGATAACCACTTGTATTGCCGGCTTGTCCGGCCGGAACAGATGCCGGCGTTCCCGGCTGAGCCGAACCGTCAGCCTGACTGATCCATGAGATTTGATGATCCGATCCGGCCGCCGCATGCTCATCTTTGCTTAAGCGATAAGATGCCGGTCCGGATTCCTGCTTATCCTCACCGGCAGCCGGCGAATCGGTGTCTGAACCGGAATCGAAGCCGGCCGCAGCCTGATTCTCCGGCGGAATAACGCTGTCCGCAGGCGCTGTTCCGCCATCGTCCGCAGTCGGAGATATCGCGTCGTTTATCGTATCAGACGTCTGGGCCGCAGTCGCTGCAGGTTTTACAGCCGTCTCTGTGGCGGCGGCCGCGGCGGCCGGTTCCGGTACTGTATTTTGAACCGGTGTCTGCGCCGGCGGTAAATCCAGCCCGGCCGTTGATTCCGGATCAGCCGCCCCAGGTTCAGGCAGCAGCCCGCTGCCGCTGCTCAGAACTGCATCGCCCGTTTCTGGCGCCGCGGCCGGAGTTTGAGAGAGAACAGACGCCGGATCAGACGATGGCTGGACAGTCGCCGCCGGATCAGACGATGAAAGCGCCGCTGTCGGATTACCGGCCGGCAGATCCGGCGTTTGCGGCGCAGGGGCGGCGACGGCAGAAAGGTCAGATTCAGAAGAAATACCGGTTGTGCCGGTCGCATCTGAATTTCCCGGTATGCCGGCCGCCGCGCTCAGAGCGTCGGCTAATGCCGCCAAGCCGGCCGTCACTTGTCCGAGAATATTTTGATCATCAACTTGCTTCGGGCTGTCTTCATCTTTTTCCGTCTGACTGTCGTCAGATTGTTTTGCCGTTTTCACCATTTTGCTGCCGGTTATGTCATCCGCGCGTTTGGCTGATCCGGTTGAAACCATCACCTGTTCGAAAGATCCGGCGGTTTGCGGACCGGCAGAAACGGCCGGTCCGGCCGGCGCCGGAAGATTGTCGCGTCCGGCGCCGGCCAAAGGCTGCAGGATGATTGGTGATACTTTGCTCATAAATCGTCCTCCTCGGCTCAAGAGCCGGAACTGGGTTCCATCATGGCCGTCATCAGTTGCGATACCTGGGCCGGGTCCATCTCAGCTAAAATCAAGGCAATCCGGGTTTGGTTCATATTCTTGATAATCAAGATCAGTTTTGACTGATCGGTAAAAGCGGTAAAAATGTCGGCTGCCGCTGCCGGTTCCATGCTTTCATACCAGGCGGCGATGCTCTTTAAATCCGCGGCCTGCGCAGTCAGCGAGGCTTGCAATTGATCGATCTCGGTCTGCCGGGCACTGAGCGCTTCACTTTGCCGGGCTATATCGGCCGCTTGTGTCTGCGCCTCGTTCTGTTCTTTTTCCAGGACCGTCTTCTGATCGTTTAATTCAGCTGTCTTCAGTTCCAGATCCTGTTTTTGCGATTCCAGCATTTGAAAAGATGTTTCGTCTAATTTAAAACGCTGGATAAATACTTCTCGTAAATCGGCTACATTAAAATAAAGCAAACTGATTACAGCGGCAAAAATCAACAGACTAACGGCCAGACCAAAGACAAAGCCAAAAAACGGTCCCCGTTTTTTCTTGGCCTTCTTAACCTTTTTGCCGGCTGTTTCACCTGCCTGCCGGTATTTGCCGGCAGCGACCTTCGGCGGCAGCATCGGGCCCGGATTTCGTCCGGATAAATCAGTCATCTTGCTGATATCAATATCGGCCACTAGACAACCTCCACATGTTTATTGACAGCCTGGCGGAAGGAGACGAGATCGTCGACAATTTTTTCTTCTTCCAGAGTCATTTCTTTTTTCCAGGTTTCATATTGTTGCTCCCGCAGGTTATCCAACATTTTTAGATCTTGCATGAGCTGCCAGAGCTGGTCGCGGCATAAATTGCGTTCACGTTCCGCCTGGCGGATCCGTCCCAGCTGTTTCTGCTGTTCCTGCCGATTCTGTGACAGACAGAGATCGAACTGGCGCAAGTCGGTTTGCTGCAGGCCGCCGTTTTGCCATCCCGCCTGCCAGCCGCGCCGCAAAGCGGCCGCCTTTTGCTGCAAATCATCCATAATCGCCTGCTCGGCAGCTAAGTTTTGTTCCAGCACAGCCAACTCCTGTTTTTTCTGAGATTCCTGTTTCACCTTGATCGAGCGCAGGCCGGCCAGAGTAAATATGAATTTTTTCACAATTTAGTCCTCCGTCAAGGTCATGAGCCGACCGACCGTCTCGTCAAACGAGCACTTCTCCATAACCTGCTGCTGCAAAAAACGGCTGATGGTCGGATAAAGCCGGATCGCTTCGTCGATTTCTTCATTGCTGCCCTTCTTGTAAGCCCCAATATGAATCAGATCCCGGGCTTCGGTGTAAACGCTCAACAGATTTTTACATTTTCCGGCCAGAGACCGATGGTCATCGGTCGTGACATCAGGCATGACACGGCTGACGCTGGCCAGTACGTCAATAGCCGGATAATGGTTGCGCTGGGCTAATTGTCGGGAAAGTACAATGTGACCGTCCAGAATGCCGCGCACCGTGTCGGCAACCGGTTCATTCATATCGTCGCCCTCAACCAGCACCGTATAGAGCGCCGTGATCGATCCTTTATCCGAGTTGCCCGATCGTTCCAGCAAACGCGGCAAGGCATTAAACACAGACGGCGTATAGCCGCGGGAAACCGGCGGTTCGCCGACGGCCATGCCGATTTCACGCTGAGCCATGGCAAAGCGGGTCAGTGAATCCATCAACAGCAGAACCGAATAGCCCTGATCCCGGAAATATTCGGCGATCGCCGTGCCCAAAAGCGCGGACTTTTGGCGGATAATCGCCGGCTGATCCGAAGTGGCAACAACCAGCACAGAACGGCTGAGGCCCTCTTCCTGCAGGTCTTTTTCGATAAATTCACGGACTTCACGGCCCCGTTCGCCAACGAGCGTAATAACATTGATATCAACGTCGCTGTTTCGGGCCATCATGCCCAGGAGCGTGCTTTTGCCGACGCCGCTGCCGGCAAAGATGCCCAGACGCTGACCCTGACCGCACGTTAAAAGTCCGTCGATCGCCCGTACGCCCAAAGGCAGAGGCTGACTGATCCGCTTGCGGGTCAATGGGTTAGGCGGCAGATTGTCCGTACTATAATAAGTATCCAGTTCCAGTTTTCCCAAGTCGTCGATCGGGCGGCCCAGGCCGTCCAGGATCCGGCCGCGCAATTTTTCGCCAACCGGCACCTGCAGGCAATGTCCGGTAGCCAGAACGCGGCTGCCCGGACCGATGCCGGTCAGGCTGCCAAAAGGCATCAAAAGGATATGGTTATCACGAAAGCCGACAACTTCCGCTTCTATCCAGTTATCCGCCGATAACGTACCGATTTGGCACACATCGCCCATGCAAGCCAGCGGGCCGATTGATTCTACAGTCAAACCAATAAGCTGGCATACAGTGCCGCTTTCTTCAATCGGATTAATGCCGTTGATCTTGCTGGAGAAGCGGCTCAAATCAATGGGTTTCATGGCGATCCTCCGCTTTTGCTTTTTTCCTGATTTGATCCAGTTGGGTTGCCGCGCTGGCATCAAACCGGCTATATCCGGTCTCGATCAAACAACTCCCCGGAGCCAGTTTGGGATCGCCGATGAAGCGGATCTGGCCTTG
This sequence comes from Clostridiaceae bacterium, assembly GCA_034927345.1. GTDB lineage: Bacteria > Bacillota > Clostridia > Saccharofermentanales > UBA5734 > JAYFQE01. Next base: position 98,073 of record JAYFQE010000008.1, on the reverse strand, counting down.
ATTCTCCGGCATAACGAAAGGCTCGGCGACAATGAACTGCTGGTATTCTTTTTCATTCAAATAAACAACAGCCTTTTCCTGTTTTTTCAGATTATCCAACGCCTGCCTTAAAAAGGCATGGTAAGTCTTGCTTTTGCGTGCCAGTTCTATGCCAATGATCCGTTCGGCGATATCGACCGCCAGATCCAAAAGCTCATCTTCCATACAGTCAATCATCTGGTCAATCCTGTTTTCCAGTTGGTCCGTCATATTTTTAAACGATATCTGCAATTCGCTTTTACTGGCGTCAAACGATTTTTCCCCGGCTTTATAACCTTCGGCATATCCGGCTTCATAAGCCTTGCCGCGAAGCTCCGGCAGCTGCTGTTGCGTCTCGTCAAGGATTTGCTTTGCTGTTTCCCGGGCTTCATGCACTAATTGTTCGGCTCGCTGCTCAGCCTGGGCAAACAGGGCCGCCGGAGCGCCGGAATTGGGACTCGCCGCGTGATCGGCTGTTCGGTTTTTCGTTGTCTCAGCAGCCGGGTCATTCTTGTGTTCCGGTAGTTGATCCGAATTCAAGAGATACTCGCGCAGAGGCTGTCCATACTCAGGGCGTGAGATGATGACTGGTTTAGCGTTATCCAGATTGACTTGTGCGGATTTATGTATTTTAGCCAACGAGCATTTCCTCCGATCCCCTTGAAATATATACTTCACCGGCGTCTTCCAGATTGCGGACGATTGTTACGATCCGCTGCTGCGCGTCTTCGATGTCTTTAATTCGGACAGGACCAGTTAACGACATTTCCTCACGGATGGTATCCTGCATACGCGAAGACAGGTTTTCGAAAATAAATCTGGATACATTCTCTTTGGCGTTTTTCAAAGACATAACCAGGTCTTCCTGCTGCACATCGCGCAATACCCGCTGAATGGATACCCGGTTCAGTTTGACGATATCTTCAAACAAGAACATGCGGCTCTTAATTTCATCAACCAGATCCTTGCTATGTTCGTTCAGGCTTTCCAGAATATGTTTCTCGGTTGAGCGGTCTACGGCGTTCAGAATATCGACGCTGGTTTGAATGCCGCCGATTTTGGTATAGTCGGAAACACCGAGAGAAACGAGCTTTTTTTCCAGAATTCGTTCGACTTCTTTGATATGCTCCGGCGATGTTTTACCCATCCGGGCAATTCGGGAAAGAACGTCGCCTTGAATATTCTGCGGCAAACCGCTGAGAACGGCGCCCGATTGTTTGGGTTCCATGAAGGAAAGAACCAGGGCGATCGTCTGCGGTTGTTCATTCTGGATCATATTGAGCATTTGCGCGGCATCCAGCCGCCGGGCAAAATCAAAAGGCCGCACCTGCAGGGAAGCCGTCAGCTTGGTAATCAATTCCAGGGCCTTTTGTTTGCCGATGGCTTGATCCAGCATCTCACGCGCATAATCGATACCGCCTTCCAGAATATAATTCTGCGCCACATAAGCTTCTTGAAATTCGCGGATGACATCCATCTGCGTTTGGTTGTCAATCCGGCGCACATTGGCGATTTCCAGCGTCAATTGTTCGATTTCTTCATCGTTCAGCTGCTGAAGGACTTTAGCCGAATGCTCCTTGCCCAAAGAAATCAACAAAATAGCGGCCTTTTCCTTATAAGATTTTTCTGTTTCATCTGTCATCTTCGTATATCCTGCCATGTTGTTCAACTATCAATGGACAGCCAGCTGCGGATAATACTGGCCGCAAGATCCGGATTTTGCTCAACCGAATCTTCCAGCAATTTCCGGTCTGCCTGGTCCATCAGTGTCAAGGGTGATGTTTCATGCAAAGCCCGCTTACTCAGAACGGTCGCGATAGCCGCCTGATCAGCCGTTTCAAGGTTTGCCGCCCGGGCGGCTGTCACGGCGTTAAGCGCCATTTCTCCGTCCTGAGGATCATAAGTGTAAACCGGTGCAGGTTCGGCGGCTGTTTTACGGTTTTTCATCTTGCGAAGGATAAAGGCCAAAACTAAAAGAATAAAAACACCCGTGCCAAGCAAGATAAAAAACCGCGTTTTCTGCCAGTTCTGCGCTTGGGCGCTGATTGCCTGGTAATCTTCCCAACTGGCGTCCAGGCTGGATTGTCCGCTAAACGGCAGATATTCAACCGTGATATAGTCCGGTTTGACGCCAACAGCCGTGGCTACCAGGTTGCGGACATTTTCGCTGTAATTCTGGCCGGTAGGCTGATCCGTACTGTCGATGACAACTGAAACACTCAGGTCCTCAATCGTTCCTTTGGCTTTCTTCAGTGTTTCCTTGATGGTATTGATTTCATAACTGATGGTATCCGAATTCTTCTCATAGACATCATTGCCCGTATCCTGAACCGGGTAAGTTGTCACGCCGGCGCCATTGGTATTTGTTCCGGCTTCGCCGCTGGCGCTGGTTGTTGCGGCCTGGGTTTTTTCGCGAATCTTTTCGATATTGGAAATAACCCCGTTGCTGCTGCCTTCAGCAGGGCTGAAGGTGATATTTTCAACGACTTTTTCATCAAAATTGAGGCTGACATGCACCTCGGTCAGGACTTTTCCGATACCGAAGACCGGCTGCAGCAAATTGCCGACTTGCTTTTCCAAACGTTCCCCGACTTGCTGCTGAAGACTCTGCTGATCGCCAACATCCAGTTCAACGGAACTCTGGTCGCCATTCAGGACGTTCATGTTGCTGTCGATGACCGTAATATTGTCTTGACTGAGGTTGGTTACGCTTTTTTCAACCAGTTCGATAATAGCCTGCACATTTTCTGCCGCCAGGTTCTTGCCGCTTTTCAAGGTTAGCAAGACAGCCGCCGAAGCGGCCGTTTGCTGATCTTCGATGACAAATGTGCTTTCACGGGGAATGATCAGAGAAACCCGGGCATCTTCTACCGCGGTGAAAGTCTTGATCGCATTCTGTAAATCCTGCTGCAATTGATAACGGCGGTAGACAGCTTTATCTTCTTCGGTAATACCGAAACCGGTTCCCTTTTCCAGAATATCAAGATTGAGCGAGTTCTGTGGCAGGCCTTCCGAGGCTAACTGCATACGCAGGGAGTCGACCTGGCTTTTTGGCACCAGAACCGTGTCGGTTCCCTGAGCTTTGGCGTCAACACTGAGTTCCTGCAGCCGGGCGATGATCGTGCCGGCTTCGGCCGCGTCCAGATTCGTATATAACACGCTGTACTGCACACGGTTGAAAAGCGTGATGACGACAGCTAAAAGAACAATGGCGACTACAGACAGCGTGATCATCAATCTTTTTTGTAATGTTGAACGTTTTTGCCAGAAGTCTTTTATCTTTTTACCTAAAGCTTTGAAAGAGTTGGTAAGAGCTGTGATGTCCATGAATTGGATGACCTGCTTTCAAAGATTATATTTGCATATTGATAACTTCTTTATAAGCGTCAAGCATTTTGTTCCGTACAGCTAAAGTCAGGCTAAGCGCCAATTCAGCTTTATCCGCGGCAATCAGGGAAGTATGGATATCTTCAGTTTCGCCGGTCGCCAAAGCCAGACTTGCAACCTGGCTTTGATCAATCGCGGCATCTGCCGGCGTTGTCAAGGATTCCAGCAGGTCGGCAAAAGATGTGCTTTCCGTGTTCGAAGCCGCCTGGTTTTGCGATGATGACAGCAGATTGTTGATTTGACTGAAAATTTGATTTTGTACAGCATCGATTGAAGACATGTCTCACCTCATTTACCCAGTTCCAGGGCGCTCATGGCCATTTGTTTGGTAGCGTTCAAAACCGTTAAATTAGCTTCATATGAACGGGAAGCCGATATCAGGTCAACATATTCCTGGGTCAGATCGACATTCGGCATCGATACATAACCATCGGCATCGGCGTCCGGATGCGAAGGATTGTAAACCATCTCGAAGGGACTGGTGTCGGCTTCGGTGGCAACGACACTGACACCGCCGGCCGATTGTTCCCGGGCCATGACATCGGCAAAAGTCTGGCTGCCCGTTTGTTCGGCTAAAACAACGCTGCGCCGCTGATAAGGCGTACCATTTTCGGTACGGGTTGTTTCAGCATTAGCGATGTTCTGGGCGATAACATCCATCCGGTAACTCTGGGCCGTTAATCCGGAAGCGCTGATTTGAATAGCTCCAAATACACTCATGATGCTCATTTCCCTTCTGTAATAGCTATTTTTAAGAGATTTGTCTCTTGCCGTACTGCATAAATCAATGAATTATACAAAATGGTATTGCTGGCCAGTTTGGCCATTTCAGCATCCGAATCGACATTATTGCCGTCCATTCGAATTGAGGAATCCTCATCCTGGACAACAGAAATACCAGACAGCTCCCGGCTGTCTTCCTGACTATCGTCCGCGCCGGTGGATACTATTCTGGTAATATTATTTTTATTACTGACAGGATCGCCAGCCGAGCGGCTGTATTGATTATCCGCAGCGGTTACTTGCTCCATTGCAGCTTGAAAAGAAACATCAGATGCTTTGAAATCAGGGGTATCGGCATTCGCGATATTATGGGCGATGACCTGATTGCGCAGCCATGATGCGTCTAATGCATTTTGCAGAATATTAATCTGGTTCATCGAAGATTCCAGCATAAGCGCACTCCTCAGTAATTGTATAGTAGCTTAATTATTCAATAGCTAATAATTCAGCTACTACAAAAAGAAGGAGCATATCCTGCTTTGTGCCGGTAGCTGGCTGCCGTGATATGCTGTAAGCATATCTTTCAGGCCCTTTAGCTTTGCGTAGTCAGCTTTCGCTGATTTTGCCCTTATCGGATTGTTTGGTTGTACAGTTTATAATTTTGTTATTTGTCATTTGATCATAAACAGTACATGACACAGTTTATCGATAGCGTCAATATTTGTCAAGAGTATATTTCTATATTGTCGGCCGTGCAATTTTCACAAAGTTCGTGACTTTTATTTGACAGTATCCATTAAGGAAATATTGACATTACAGGGGGTTTACAAAATGAATATGACCTTTTCGATTGATTCAAACAATCGCTGTCATGAAGCTCCAACTGATATTTTTATAATGATTATTCCCATATAATTTTATTCGTTCATTAAATATCGCAGCAAACTGTCCGCTGCAACATATTTTTACTTTCTCAAACCAGCCCGGCCGGATCCATCGTTTTCATTAAATATTTTTTGAAAATACCGCTAAAGTAAATTGAATTTCTTACGATATATATAGAAATGAATAATTATTCATTTCTATGGCATTGCCGTCTTTTTATGGTTTTTCTATAATAAAGGACTATTTGGGTTTCTAATCTGTCAAATCATCGCTATTTCTTTTACAAATTTAAAAATGCGCTTTATTTAGATCAAATGCCTATAACACAAATTTATCTGCCTGTTATCCGTTATAAATAAATATAAGATTATTATTTGATTTAAATTTTCCCTAATAAACAGCCAGACAGCAAATTAAGTGACTGTCTGGCGCTTTCTATTTGTCATTTTGAATAAAAATCTACTGACTCATTATTTATAATTATTTCACTTCCGCTAATAAACAAGTATTTTAAATAAACAGAGGCGCGGCCAAATGCAGCCGACTCACTCCACTGTAACACTTTTAGCCAGGTTGCGGGGTTTATCGACATCCAGACCTTTATTGACCGACATATAATAGGCAAACAACTGAGCCGGCGTAACCGCAATCACAGGCGCCAGCAAAGGATCAACATCGGGAATTTCCACAACCCGGTCGCATACCGATGCGGCCTTGGCGCAGCAAGGGGTCAGAATTCCCAGAACCACCGCTCCTCTGGCCTTAACTTCGCGGATGTTGCTGATCATTTTATCAACCAGCGCCGGCTGTGTCAGCGGGCAAACCACCAGCGTTCCTTCTTCAATCAAAGCGATTGTCCCGTGTTTCAATTCACCGCCGGCGTACGCCTCCGAATGGATATAGGAAATTTCTTTCAGTTTTAACGATGCTTCCATCGATAAGGCATAATCAAGGCCTCGTCCGATAAAAAATATGCTGCGGGCGTTAAAATGAGCGGAAGCAAATCGCTGGATCTGATCGTGTGCCATCAGAGTTTTTTCCAGCATATCCGGCAAGCCGGACAAATGGGTCAGATATACCTGCATTTTGTCCTTATCCAGCCGGCCAAGGCGGCCGGCCATATATAGGGCGATCAAATAAAGGGCAGCCAGCTGTGTATTATAAGCTTTGGTCGAAGCGACGGCAATTTCAGGTCCGGCGCCGGTGTAGAGAACCGAATCGGCTTCCCGGGCAATGGAACTGCCCACGACATTGACAATCGCCAGGGTCCTGCCGCCCCGCCGGTGCGCTTCGCGCATGGCGGCCAATGTGTCCAGTGTTTCGCCGGACTGGCTGATAATCAGAACCAGCGTTTGTTCATCGATGATCGGGTTGCGGTAACGAAATTCGGATGCGATGTCCACCTCTACGGGAATGCGGCACAAATCCTCCAGGACAAATTTCCCGACCATGCCGGCATGATAAGCCGTACCGCAGGCAACAATGCGAATTTGGCGGATTGCCGCCAGCCAGGAAGGTTCCCAGTTGATCTCCGGCAAAACAACCGCTCCCCGGCGTATATGCGGTGACAAAGTATCCCTCACCGCCTTAGGTTCATCATAGATTTCCTTCATCATAAAATGGGCAAATCCGCCTTTTTCCGCTGCCGCGCAATCCCAGTCGATCAAAATCGGCCGACGGGAAACCGGCCGGCCAAGCGCATCAAAAAGTTGAATTTCACGGCGGCTGATCAAAGCGATCTCCCGATCTTCCATAATGATCACTTTGCGGGTATAGCTCAGGATAGCGGGTATATCGGACGCGATGAAACGGCCCTCTTCACCGTCGCCGATCACCAGGGGGCTGTCCTTGCGGGCAGCGACAAAACTGTCCGGACAGTCGGCACATAAAACGCCAAGGGCATAAGAGCCTTCTATCTCAGCCAGAGCCTGGCGCACGGCAGCCGTCAGGCCGGCCGAGGTATGATGCTCATAGTGGTGTTCGATCAGATGCGCGACAACTTCCGTGTCGGTCTCCGATTGGAAAGCATAGCCCAGGTCCTGTAAATAACGCTTCAATTCGAGATAATTTTCGATAATGCCGTTGTGGACAACAGCAATCCGGCCGTTGGCAGATTTATGAGGATGGGAATTTTCATCACTCGGCACGCCATGCGTCGCCCAGCGCGTATGACCGATCCCGAGATGAATAGCGACAGCTTCCGGGTTCGTGCTGTTTAATAATCCGCCGGCTTCCAGATCATGCCGCAGGACGGCCAGACGGCCTTTCTTTTTACGCACTGAGATCTGCGAACCGTCAATAAAAGCAACGCCGGAGGAGTCATACCCCCGATATTCCAGACGGCTTAAACCGTCAAGTAAAACAGGCAGCGCCGGAAGCGCGCCAATATAGCCAACAATGCCACACATGTTGTCTTCCCCTCTTTATCAGTTCACTCTATGGATAAACGATTGATGATATCAGAGCCTTTGGTATTTTAATAAATCAGGCGCCATAACGGCTGATGATCAATTGCGTCAGCTGCTCAGCCATCCGGGTGATCCGTTCAGTATCCTGCCCTTCCAGCATGACGCGGATGATCGGTTCCGTACCGGATGCCCGGACCAGAACCCGCCCGCAGCCATCAAGCTGACGCTCCATCATATTGACGGCGGCACATATTTCCTCATCTTCCAGAACCTGAGCCTTCCGGCAGTTATCGATGTGGGCGCTCTTGGTGACCTGCGGCAAAACAGTCATCACGCGGCGCGCTTCACTGAGCCGTTTGCCGGTCCGCGTCAAAGCGCGGAGCAAACGCAGGGCGCTAAGCAGTCCGTCGCCGGTTGTGGCATGATCCAGAAGGATAATATGACCGGATTGCTCGCCGCCGATGACATAGCCTGATTTGAGCATTTCTTCCAGGACATACCGGTCGCCGACCTTGGTCTTAACCAAAGCAATGCCATTTTCCCGCGCCATGATTTCCAGTCCCAGGTTGCTCATGACCGTTACGACCAAGGTATCCTGGCGCAATTGCCCCAGCTGTTTCATATCCAGGGCAATGATCGCCATCAGGACATCCCCGTCGACGACCACGCCGTTCTCATCGACCGCCAGCATGCGGTCGGCGTCACCATCAAAGGCAATGCCGATATCGCAGCTTTCCCGGCGTACCAGACCGCGCAGGCGGTCGAGATGCAGGGAACCGCAATTGGCATTGATATTGACACCGTCCGGTTCGATGCCGATAGCCACAACATCGGCGCCCAAATCGCTGAACAACCCGGTCGCTATATGAGCGCTGGCGCCGTTGGCGCAATCAAGCCCGATTTTCAGGCCGCTCAGGTCGACACTCATACGGCGTTTCAAATGCTCGACATAGTCGTGCGAGGCATTTTTCTTTTCGATGCGCCGGCCGATCGCATCGCCGGTCGGCCGATCGCCAACCTGTTCATCATAAGCGTGAATCATGTTTTCGATGCGATCTTCGGTTTCATCCGGCAGTTTATGGCCGGTGCCGCTGAAAAATTTTATGCCGTTAAATTCATATGAATTATGGGACGCCGATATCATGACGCCGGCGTCGCAGTGATATTTGCGGCTCAGATAAGCGATGCCCGGCGTCGGAACCACACCGGCGATAAAAGCATCGGCGCCGGCCGAACAGATACCGGCGACCAGGGCGGCTTCCAGCATACTGCAGGAAATCCGGGCATCATTGCCAACCAGGATCACCGGTTTATGCCGGCATTCACCGGCCAGAACAAGGGCGCCGGCCCAACCGAGGCGATAAGCCAGATCAGGCGTCAATTCCTTATTGGCAATACCGCGCACACCATCCGTTCCAAACATTCTTGCCATGCAGAGTTCCTTTCTTTCATCGGGATGAATCCTTCAGGACGCTTAAGATGGCTTAATTATATCATCCGGCGTTCAGGCTAATGTTTCACGCTTAGCCGGCATAATGCGACAATAAGCTTACGCTGATATTGCGGAAATATTACAGTGCGGCAAACACATCATTCGCCGGCCTTATCCCGGATGCTGACGGTGATTGTATTCGGCGATATATATGACGCGCGCAAGTATAAAAGGCCTTTGGTATCAATCTGAACATTCATGCGGATTAGTCCGGTGCTGTCGATTTGCGAAAAATCCAGATAGGCGGTTACTGATTCAGATTTTAATCCGCTCAGCGTCTTCTTGCGGCCCATAATCGTAACCTGGACATTCTGCAAGGGGAACTGGATGTCATAGCCCTTATCCTGAGCGGCTTCCACATTCCGATAAGTCAGCGGAACCGTATAGGATTTGGTATCGATCGGATTAATCGTCACCTGGACATATAGCCAGAGAACAATGGCGATGGCCAGTGACGCGATTGTCAGCAGAGCGCGTTTCTTGCGAACCGGCACATTCTGGGTTCTCCGTTTGGCTTTTCTGCCTGTTTTAGAAGCCGGCGCCGCCACCAGCAGATCGTCAGCCGCTGAATCCGCATCCGCCGCCGGCAGGTCGATCTGCTGGTTCTGCCGTCTGGGATTGTGAAACAAGCTGCTTAGATTGCTCAAACTGACGCTGCCGCGCCCCGGCGTCAATAATTTATGCAGGAGGGTCCGTAAGGCATCGCCATTATCAAGCTGGTAAAGCCGTCCCTCAAGGGTCAAGCCAATACTGCCCCGTTCTTCGGAAACAACAACAGCGATCGCGTCACCCATTTCACTGGCCCCGATCGCCGCCCGGTGACGGGTGCCATAATCACGGCGGAGATGATAATTATCCGATAAAGGCACATGAACACGGGCGGCTGTCAAACGGCCGTCACGGATTAAAACTGCGCCATCATGCAAGGGAGATCCTTTATAAAAGATCTGCATCAGCATCGTTGCGGAAACCGCCGCATCCAGTTGAACCACATTCTCCTGCTCAACCAATTCGCCAAGTTTGGTCTGTCTTTCCAGAATAATCAAAGCGCCGGTCCGCGTTTCGGCCATTTTTTCACAAGCCCGCACAATCGCTTCGATCAGATTATGGACCGATCCGGATGAACGGCCTTTTTCTTCCGGCGTTATCGCCGACGAAATGACATTAAAGCTGCTGCGGCCGACCGTTTCCAGAGCCCGGCGCAATTCAGGCTGAAAAATGACAACAAAAGCGATTGCCAGAACCGAGATGGTGTTATTAAGCAGAAAGCCGACGGTCGTTAAGCCGATCAAACTGCAAACGACGGCGAAAGCCAGGATCAGGATCAGTCCTTTTAGCAGCTGCCAGGCCCGCGAATCGCGAAGAATCTTCAAGACATAATAGACAACCAGCGTCGTGGCCAGTATATCCAAAACGGCGACGGTAATATCCAGAGGTCCGCCAAAAAAAAGCAGGCCGCTGGCCATGTTCTGGAAAAGATCCGTTATGAATTTTCCCAGATCGGTTAAAATATCGCTGCTGCTTAATTGCACTGCCCTATTCCCCTTCATTCAGACCTGTTAAACCGAGTCTACAGGAATTATCATATGACAAGTCCGCCAGGTAAACAAGAAGCAGGTGAAAAAACACCCGATAAAAATAAAACTTATCCCTGCCGGACCGAATATCGCAAGGGAATCAGCGATCTTCGCGGAAATAAGCCTGACCCAAAGCGGCCGGCCCCTGCCAGGCCTTTTTGCGCGCATAGGTCAGGATCAAAACCAAAATGGTCATTAAATAGGGATACATGTCAATAATATACTGCGAAAAAATCGGTAAGCCGGCCAGGGCGGGAATCTGCTGCAGACGGAAACCAATGATCTCCAAAGCGCCGAACAAAAGTGAACCGGCCATGGCTTTCAGCGGGTGCCAACGAATAAAAATAACCAAAGCGACAACAATCCAGCCGCGCCCGGCGACGATATCATCCAGCCAGGTACCGACATTAATAACCGATATATAGACGCCGCCCAAGCCGCACAGCATGCCGCCGACAATCACATGGACATAGCGGATAGCAATGACTCTGATGCCGGAAGCGTCGGCTGAAGCAGGATTCTCTCCGGTACAGCGCACATGCAGGCCCTGCCTGGTTTTAAAAAGGTACAAAGCCATGATCAAGGCCAGAAGATAGGACAGATAAACAAAAAGATTGTGCTGCAGAAAAGCCGTGCTGATAAATGTCAGAACCGGCCCGACAACCGGCCATGATTCCACGCCGGTCAAATTCGGCTGCAGCGGACTGGCCTGGCTGAACTGCCGGATTGAATCCGGGGTCATGGTGCCGGCAACCGATTTACCCAGGGTATTGGCAAATCCAGTGCCGAAAATGGTTAGAGCTAAACCGGTGACATCCTGTTTGGTTCGGAAGGTTATCGTCAATATGGCGTAAATCAAACTGCCGAAGCCGGCGCCCAGCATGCCGGCTAAAACCGCCAGCGCCAGATTGCCGGTCCGGTAAGCCACCAGGTAGCCGGTTACGGCGCCCATCAGCATCAATCCTTCAACACCCAGATTGAGATGGCCTGACCGTTCGGTCAGCGATTCTCCTAAAGTGCCCAGAAGCAGCGGCACCGACATACGGATCGCCGAAGCGAGAAAGAGTGCGATGAATAACGATGCGGTCATGATCTGGTCTCCTTCTGCTCATACGGCTCCACTGCGCAGGATTCCGATTTTCCGGCAAAAATAATGCGGTACCGAATGAAAAATTCGGCCGCCAAAGCAGAAAAGAGAATCAGGCCTTCAATGATCTTTGCTGCGGAAGCCGGAATATTCAGCGAAAGCTCCATTGCCATCGAACCTTGCTCCATTGCCGCAAAAAGCAGAGCGACAACGATCATGACCGGAGCTTTCAACTGCGACAGCCAAGCGACGATAATGGCGGTAAAACCGCTGCCGCCGCCGATGTTTTCCGACAGAACATAGGATACGCCGTTCAGTTTAAGAACCGAAGCCAGTCCGACTAATCCCCCGGAGATAAGCACGCCCGTCAGAATAACATGCCTGACATTGATGCCGGCATAACGGGCCGTCCTTTCACTTTCGCCAACGACACGGATTTCATAACCTTTTTTGGTATACTTTAAAAAGACGGTGACCAAGGCCACGACAACCAAGGCAATCATCCAACCGATATGGACGCCGAACAGTTTCGGCAAATACGCCTGTTCCGGTATCGCCGCAATCTGAGGAAAACCCAGAGCTGCCGGATCTTTCCATAATTCACAGCGCAGATAGACGGCAATCTTGATTGCCAGATAGTTCATCATCAAGGTGAACAAGGTTTCGTTCGTATTGGAATAAGCCCGAAACAAACCGGGGATCAAAGCCCAAACAGCGCCGCCGATCATACCGGCGACCACCATCAGGCTGATCAGCAGAAATCCGTTGATATGCTCCGGCACGCAGCGCGTAACAAAGGTAGCGCATATCGCGCCGAAAACAAACTGACCTTCCGCGCCGATATTCCAGAATTTCATGCTGAATGCGACCGACAGGCCGACCGCCGTGACCAAAAGCGGAATCGCAACAACGACGGTATTTTTGATACCGTAAACCGAACCGAACGATCCCTTGAGCATCGCATACAACGCCTGCAGTGGATCGTAGCCCATGCCAAAAATAATCAGCATCGAAAACAACAGAGCCGCGACAATCGTACAACTGCGGATCAATAAAGCCCTGACGCCGGTAGCGTCTTCCTTCTGGGCTATCCGAACCGAAAAATGGCCGGCCGGCCACGACTTTCTCATCTTTCCCCGCATGCCGTCTGCTCCTCCCGCCATGGCAGCGGCTGTTCCGATTTTTCGCCGGCCATCATGAGCCCGATTTGTTCCTTACTCGTTTTCCGGGCGTCGACCAGCCCGGTAACCCGGCCGCTGCATAAAACCAGAATGCGGTCGCACAATTCCAGCAAAACATCCAGATCTTCGCCGATATAAAGCACGGCTACGCCTTTCATTTTCTGCTCATTGATCAATTGATATATCGTATAGGACGAGTTGATATCCAAACCGCGCACGGCATATGCGGTGATCAGAAGCCGCGGGTTCAGATTGATTTCACGGCCAAGGATCACTTTTTGGATATTGCCGCCGGAAAGCTTGCGAACCGTATGAAAAATGCCGGGCGTGCTGATTTTGAGTTGTTCAACGATCTTTTTTGCTTTGGCCCGGGCTTCTTTCCGGTCCAGAAAAAGGCCTTTGTGGAAAGCATAATCTTTCAGCATGATGTTGTCGGCAATGTCCATAGAAGCAACCAATCCCATGCCGAGGCGGTCTTCCGGAATAAAACTCATGCTGATTCCCATGCGGATGATTTCCCGCGGCGATTTGCCGATGATCTCCGTTTGATGAAAACAAATGCTGCCATGCACATCCGGGACCAGGCCGGCTATCGCTTCACACAACTCCTTCTGGCCGCTGCCGGCTAAGCCGGCCACGCCGAGAATCTCGCCATGCCACAGATCAAATCCGACATCATCAAGTTTCGCCAGGCCTTCCGTATCATGAACGCTCAGATGCTCTACCGACAAACAAAGGCCGTCGCTTTTAACATGCGGCCGGTTAATCGACAGATCAACGCTGTGCCCGACCATCAATTCCACCAGCTGATCGGTCGTTACATCGGCGACTCGCGCCGTACCGACCGTTTGCCCGCGCCGCAAAACAGTAACCCGGTCACATAGATCCATGACTTCGCTCAGCTTATGGCTGATGAAAATAACCGCATGGCCCTCCCCGCGCATACGCCGGAGTATTTTAAAAAGCCCCTGTATTTCCTGCGGTGTAAGGACTGCGGTCGGTTCGTCCAGAACCAGGATATCGGAACCCCGGTAAAGGACTTTCATGATCTCCACGGTTTGTTTTTCTCCGACCGACATCTGGCCGACCGGTTTATCAAGAGCCACATCCATTTCAAATCGTTCGGCATAGGACCGGATCCTTTGGGCGGCCGCCTTACGGTCCAGCCGCAAACCTCGTCCGGTACCGGCAAGGATATTCTCAAATGCCGATAAATTTTCGACCAGCTTGAAATGTTGGTGGATCATGCCGATGCCCTCGGCAATCGAATCATGCGGAGCATGAAAAGCGACCTGACGGCCGCGGATCATGATTGTTCCGGCGTCAGGCTGATAAATTCCCGAAAGAATATTCATCAGCGTACTTTTGCCGGAGCCGTTTTCACCCAACAAAGCGTGAATTTCGCCGGATGCTACAGAGAACTGGATATCCCGGTTGGCCTGGACAATGCCGAAACCTTTACAAATACCGGTCATCGCTATGGCCGGCGCCGGATCGCGGATAACTTCAGGCATGCCTGCACCTCACACATAAAGGCGTCTTGCGGCAATCGATACCGGTTGCCGCAAGACACATCGAGTAACCTGGAACAGATCGGAAGCCGGCTGTCGGCCGGCTTTAGAGAACGATGTTATTTGCCGGAGACGACAACGCCTTCAACAAACCAATCCATGGACATCTGAGCGGCTTTATCCAAAGACGCGCCCGCTGCGACGCGTTCTTTACCGGTATTATCTTTGATCGGGCCGGCAAAAACGAAATCATTGCCCTTGCTCTTCATGGTGTCAACCAGGCTGTTGACTTTAGTCTGCACATCAGAAGGAACCAGACTGGTCATCGTATCGAGACCGACGATACCTTCCTTCATGCCGCCCCAATACTCGCCTGTTGTCCACTTGCCGTCGATAACAGCCTGAATCCGGCTTTGATAATAGGCGGCCCATTGCCAGACCGGCGCGGTCAGATAAGCATCTTTAATCGCATCGCTGTACATCGGGTTATCATAACCGATGCCAAAAACGCCCTTTTCCTGAGCAGCCTGCTGGACTGCCGTGGAGTCCTGATGCTGGGTCAACACGTCGCAGCCGGCGTCAATCAAAGATATGGCCGCTTCTTTTTCTTTCTGCGGATCATACCAGGTATTCGTCCAGACGACCTGAACCTCGGCATTCGGATTAACCGAGCGGACACCCAGCGTGAAAGCATTGATGCCGCGGACACATTCCGCTATCTGCTGAGCGGCGACATAACCGATTTTATTCGATTTCGTCATCATGCCGGCGACAATACCCGACAGGTAACGAGGCTGTTCAATCTGGCCGAAATAATTAGCCAGATTGTCGGCTTTCATGGAGCCGGAGCAATGCTCGAATTTAATGTTGGGATATTCTTTGGCAACTTTGGCGACAGTTTCCATATAACCATAACTGGTGGCAAATATGATCTGGCAACCCTCTTCAGCAAGCTGTTTTAACGCTGTTTCGGTTTTCTGCGCATCATTGTCCGGTATGGACGCCATTTCTTTCAATTCAACCTTATCGGCGCCGATGGCTTCGATAGCTGCTTTAAATCCCTTGGCATGGGCTTCCGACCAACCACCGTCATTGGTAGGATTGATGTAGATAACACCAACCTTGACCTTACCGCTGCCGGCGGCCTGGGAGCAACCAGCCAAGAGCATAACTCCCGCCAGTAAAGTGAGACAGAGCATAATCGATAGTGCCTTGCGAAGTTTCATGAATGATTTCCTCCTTCTGTAACCTAAACTTCAACTAAATGTGATCTGTCCGTTGGTCATGTCCTTTATGATGGCAAGGGATTCAACCCGTATGCCCTTTTGCCGTACGATGGCGCCGCCATCCTGAAAACCCTTTTCAATGACAATCCCCGCGCCGGCCAGCGACGCGCCGGCCTGGCCGATTAATTCGGCCATACCCAGAACTGCCTGGCCGCGCGCCAGAAAATCATCAATGATCAAGATCCGGTCGGCAGCCGACAGATAATTCCGGCTAACCCGGATGGTATAGGTTCTATTGCGCGTATAGGAATATACATCAGCCGAATATGTCAAAGGATCCATATTGCCGGCGGCCGTTTTTTTAGCAAACAAAACCGGAACGCCCAGAGCCAGTCCGGTAAATAAAGCCGGCGCAATGCCCGACGCTTCCAGTGTTAAAATTTTTGTCACCGAATCGCCGGCAAACCGGCGGGCGAACTCCTGGCCGATTGCCTGCATCAGAAGCGGATCCATCTGGTGGTTTAGAAAGCTGTCAACTTTAAGAATATTCCCCGTCAGTACCCGACCTTCCATGAGAATCTTCTTTTCCAGAGCCTCCATAAGCCACCCCGCATGATCAAATTCAAAACTTATTATACCGTGAAACAAACGAGATGGAAAGCCTTTTGTAAACAAAACGTAAACTTCAGCCGAATGCCTAAGGCGCGGCCCGATCAATGACGCGATTGGGTCAATTGTTCTGAAAGCCTTCGATAACGCCCCGTTCGAGCCGATCCATATCAAGCAGCCAGATCACCCGACCGCTGACCCGGATCAAGCCATCCCGTTCCATACTGATCAATTCGCGTGAAAATGACGGCCGGGGCATCGCCAATAATCTGGAAACAACTTCTTTGGAAACAGGAAGCTCAACAGCCTGCGTCGATACCGTTTTGCGGACAACCTTCGGCGATTCGCCTTCCTTCTCCAGTTGGTCACGCAATAGTTCCAGAAGATAATTGGCGATTTTCTGGCGTAAACTCTTCTGCGACAGAAGTGAAATACGGCGATTTTGCGACAGAACCCGATCCGATAAAATAGTCAGAAAATTCTGCATGATGGCCGGACTCTGATAAAGTAAGGTCATCAGGATTTCCCGCGATATGAAAACGATCTTTGAATTGGTTACCGCCTCTATGGTTACGGTATAGGTTTTTTTATTGCCAAAGATCAAATATTCACCAAATATCTCGCCGGCGCCCAGCAGTTCTAACGTAGCAAAATCACCGGAACTGGAATATTTCTGCATGGCCAGCTGGCCGTCGATAATCATGCCGATCCCGTTGCACGGGTCGCCTTCATTAACCAGAACTTCACCCTTCCATACTAATCTGATGCTGGTTTTACTGCAGTATTCATGAAAAAGATCATGATTCAATCCAGTAAATAATGGCGTCGCCGCCAGCGTTTCGCAGATTTTTTTCATTTTTCTGTCTCACCCCGCTTAGTATGATCAACTGGAAAGGTCACCGGATACCTGTAACCTAACCTTTGCGTTATAGCTCGGATGTGAACCCATCCGAGGAGCTCCACAGGCTGTTAGGCCGCGGACACGACGAGGATGGGTTCACATCCAAGTATTTTGGTAACTATCTATGCCGATATGGGAATCGGCCATTTCTTTCAACATGGCAGGATAATTATCCAGCACAATCAAAAAGGCGTCAACAATTTCACGATCGAATTGCGTATCCCGGCCTAAAAGCAGTTGGCGTTTGGCGCTTTCCAGATCCAGACGCGGCCGGTACTGGCGATCTGAGGTCATGGCGTCAAAGGCGTCGGCAACGGCAATCAAACGGGATAAAAACGGAATCTGCGAACCTTTCAGGCCTTGGGGATAACCGGTTCCATCGATCCGTTCATGATGAGATAATACAATTGGGACAACATTCTGAAACATCGATATGGCGGACAGTATCTGGGCGCCTTTGACCGGATGTTTTTTGATTTCATTATATTCATCCGCGCTCAGCTTTGTGGATTTAGTCAGGATATCATCAGCCGTACCGATTTTACCGACATCATGGAAAACGCCGCAGACCCGCAGCAACTCGATATCATCGGTCGGAAGGTTCATCGCATGACCCAGTGTAACCGCATAATAGGATACGCGGTCAGAATGGCCGCGTGTATAAATATCTTTGGCGTCAACCATGATCCGCAAAGCTTCTATGGTATCCATATACCGGATTCTCAGCTGTTCATAGGTCTTGTTAAGCTCTTCGTTTTTCATATTGACCAATGAATGGAGGAAAGCGTTGCTCAGTGATGATGATGCTTGATTGGCATAGATTTCCAGGAGTTTCAACCCCTGTTCCATCAAATTGTTGCCATAATCAATTCCTTCAACATAAATGACGCCGATCGATTGCAGGAGTTCATTGTTCAGCGGCAAAATAACTCCTTCGTCAGTCAGGACCATTTCATTGGTCATGCGGGCATGACCGATATGTTCCATCAATTCCGGATGAAGCAGATCGAGAAACGACTCGATATCCGTTTTAAATTTACCGATGCCGCGGAATATGCTCTTCTTGTCCGTGTGAATTCCCGTTACATCGTCTACCAGGATAAAAGCGTTCTTACTATTCACCAAAGGCATGATTTCAACCAGAATTTCTTCAAGAATCGCGCCTAAAGGCTGCAGCTGGTAGATTTTCGGTACAGCCTGCAGGATTTTATTCAAGCCTTCCTGAAATTTCTTGATCGTTTTCAACATGGAAATAGATTTGATACCCGATTCGACCAAAAGAATCAGCTGATCAAATTTATCGCTTTTCTCGCAATAACCTTGAATATCCAAAGCTTTGATGGTAGTCAGAGGCGGCGCCATGTCGCGATGTCCGGTCAAGAGCAGGATATAGAGTTCCTTATTGAATCGGCGCAAACGTTCGACAACTTCGTCGCCGTGAAGCGGAGACATCAGATAATCCAGAATAAGCAGGTCAAAATGCTCTTCCTTAATCCGTTCCAGAGCCTTTAATGGATTGGTTTCACCGACACAGTCGTAACCATTTCGATTCAAAACTATTGCTAAGGATTCAATGATGCCAACTTCATCGTCTACAACGATGATCCGGTATTCTGATATCTTTTTTGGTTGCTTTTTTCTCATACTAACCCCTAAGCCAGGTCACATTTTGTCATAGAACACGTCCGGTGCTTCACCCGCCGGTTATATTCATCGTCACTCAGCGAAGCAAGAAAACGATGTAAACGCAAGATCAAGTAGCTGCGCTTGCACATTCCCATTGTATACTAACTTTGCCTTTTCAGATATACCTTAAATCCGTTCAGGCAATGGGAATCGAAATAAAAAAGGTCGTTCCTTTATCTTCCTCCGATTTAAACCACATATTACCGCTGAACTTGCCTTTTACCGTAGCGTAAGACATATACAGGCCAAGCCCGGTACCGTCCTTGCCTTTGGTTGTTACCATTTCTTTAAACAATTTTTCCTGGATAATCGCCGGAATGCCTTTGCCGAAATCCTGTAACGAAAACACAATTTGCGTATCGATTTTTCTGATTATCAGAATAATTTCACCGGTTTTTCCAGCGTAGGAATGAACCGCGTTGATAATCAGATTATCGAAGATCTGCACCAGACTGTTGACATCGCCCTTTATCCCGAGCGCCGGATCCGTTTCGTAAATGATCTGCAGTCTGCAATGAAAACGGTTTAATTCATGTTTCATCAGCAAATCGACCCGCTTTGTCAGTTCGTCCAGTGTAAACGTCATGTCGGAAGACGAGCTGAATTGGGCTGCCTGCCCTTTAACGGTAGAAATAATGTCCGACATATAAGAGCAATACGGTTTGATCTTCTTGATCCATTCTTCCATCTCGCCTGCAATTTCCCGGTGGTCATCATCTGTCACGGATTCATCGCCAATGGAATCTTTATACTCATCAATCAAGTCTTTAAGACCTTCAATGCCACCCGAGATAGACATGATCGGCGTTTTCAGATTATGAGCGATGCCGCCGATCATCTGCCCCAACGAAGCCAGCTGCTCCTTTTCCATCAGCATCTCATAGTTCTTTTGAATCGTCTCCAGCGCATTCTTGACCTGGGTGATATCTTTCAGCAAGATAATCGTACTCAGGTAGATGTTCTGGCTATAGAGCGTTGTGATTTCAATCGTAAAGTATTTTTCTTCATTGTTGATGACGATGCTCTTTTCAAAACTCGTTGATTCATGTTTTGTAACCGCGTCACGCAAAGCAGTCATCAGTTCGGTTATTTCCTTGCCGAGAGTCGGATCAGAACAATACTGTTCCAGGCTGGCTTTCCGGTTGATTTTCAGTAAACTGCCAAAAGTATTGATAAAAGTTTTATTGTAATCGATGATCATGTGTTCTTTGTCGATGACGAGGAAACTATCGGATATGTGATCGACAATGTTCTGCAGCGCCACCGGAACGATTCCCAGAAAATCGTATTTGATGATGGCAAAATAAAAGAGCAGAAAAGTAAAGAAAAAAGCAATAACATTGGTATGGAAATAACCGTCGATGACTTGAGCCGTTAAGAGGAAATTATAGCCAAATGATATGACAATGCCTAAAGCAATAAAGAAGGATTGCCTGGAAAAGAATCCGGCGTTTTTTACGGAAAAATAAATCAACTGGCCCATGCCGGCAGCGATGCAAATATAGGAATATATCGTATGGTAAATGAAATAGCTGCCTAGCGCTTTCGCCTGAGTCAGATCTTCATATTTTATATAACGATAAAACAGATGATGCTGGTCGTTGGTGAATAGCATGATCAGCGATATCATGGGTACAATCAGGAATAAACAGTGTTTCCAGGAGAATTTGATTTTTGTTTTAGCAAAAACCAAGCCCATAAACAAGATGGCGACCGGCGTCAGGATCAAGCCGACATAAGCGAGATTTACCGCCCAATGCTTGGTTTCCAGCCCCATCAGGGAATCATAATCCAGGATAACCGAACCGACAGCCCAGATAAACAGAGTCGTCATCAAGATCATAAAGACATAATGGATTTGATTTTTGCTGCGCATTCTGGCTACGACGAAAAAAATGAAAGCGATAAAAACCATCGACAGGATCACCAGCGAAAAGCTAAGATTACTTAATGGCACCGCTAACACCCCTTTTATTCCAATCCGGTCAAAATCATGGCTACTTCATCGGCATTTGTTTTTATAAAGTAATGTTTGGCATCCTTTATTGTATATAGCTTAACCCAATTCGCATATTGGGCCCACCGTTTATAGCGGACTTTGTAATGCCGGGTCATCAAGTCTTTATCGCCGACGATGCAGCGTATCGGTATAGATAATTTCTCCTGATAAATATAGGGGGTACGGCTGAAATAACGATAATAGTTTTTTACATCATGCCGGAAGGACTGAATCAGGACATCCCTGTACTCTTTTTGGACCTTCATTTTCGGCAAGCCGATCTTGCCGAGGAAATGCATGATATTCCGATCAGAGACCAGCTTCCAGGGATCAAACTGTTTACTCAGCAGGGGCAGCTTGGCCGGCGGCATAATGGCGCCGAGAAAAATGGCTTTTATGGCGACCTTATCTCTTTGCAGGAGATTGGCGGTTGCTAAAGTCAGGGCGCTGCCGACACAATGGCCGTACATGATGATCTCCCCTTCGACAGTCGCCTTGATTTCTTTAACCAGTTCGGCAGCGATGATCTCATTCGGCTGGAGATTACTGTCACAACCCCAATCATGCCCCGGCAGATTAACGGTGTAAACACAATATTGTTTCGCGTGGTTATGGATGGCATCGGCCAGGTCCTTATAAATGGTTCCGCTGCCGCCGCCATAAGGAAAACAGATGATATTGCGTTTCGGCGAATCCGCTTGCCCTGATAATCTAAGCAGATATTTATTATTGGATCCTGCTTTGTCTTTCTGTTGTAAAGCCGCCGCCAGATCACCGACTGTCGGATGATTGTACAGATCGGCAAATGTTGCCTGACGGCCGATCATTGAAACAACCATGACCGCATTCAGCGAATCGCCGCCGATCTGGAAAAAATTGTCGTTAATGCCGATTCTGTTGATTCCCAGAACCTGACGCCAGATCCGGGCGATCGTCTCCTGGGCCTCATTCTGCGGTTCGACGTAATCGTCCTGGACAAGGGCGCTTGCCTGCGGTTCGGGAAGGCTCTTCCGATCCACTTTTCCATTGGCGTTCAAGGGGATTCTATCAATCCGGACAAAATAGGACGGGACCATATATTCCGGCAGATAGCGGGCTAAAAATGCCCGAAGGTCGCGGACATTTACATCATCGCTGGGCACATAATAAGCGCAGAGCTGCTTGTTGCCGACATGATTTTCACGAGTCAGCACAACCGCTTCCTTAATGGCGTCATAAGCGATCATTTTAGATTCGATCTCACCCAATTCGATCCGATGTCCTCTGATCTTGACTTGGTTGTCGATACGGCCTAAATATTCTATATCTCCCCGGGCAAAATATCGGGCTAAATCACCGGAACGATAGAGCGTTTCACCTGGGCAGAAAGGATTTGGCAGAAATTTCTCCGCCGTCAGCTTGGGATTATTCAAATAACCCCGGCCTACGCCGTCGCCGCTGACACATAACTCGCCCGGTATGCCGATCGGTAAAGGATTCAACCGGCGGTCCAGAATATACGTCTTCAGCGTCGGTATCGGTCTGCCGACATTAGATATATTCTTCTCGATATCGTCGTCGCTCAACTCGAGGAACGTTACATGAACCGTTGTCTCGGTGATGCCATACATATTAATCAGTTTTGTATCCGGATAGCGAAGCCGGAAGGGTTTCAACAAGATAGGCTTCAACGCTTCCCCGCCAAAAATGACATAGCGCAGATTGAGCGTACCATCATCCGACATGTTGTCGGCTTCGATCAGATTATAGAAAGCCGCCGGCGTCTGATTCAAAACGGTGACTTTTTCCCGCTTTAATAAATCCAGAAAAAGGCCGGTGTCACGCGCTGCCGCCTGGGAAACCACAATTAATTTGCCGCCATAAAGCAGGGCGCCGTACATCTCCCAAACTGAAAAATCGAAACAATAGGAGTGAAACATCGTCCAGCAATCGTCTGGTCCGAAATCGTATTGAAAATGGTCGTTAAACAAGAGGCGGACAACATTCCGGTGTTCGATCATCGCGCCTTTGGGCTTGCCGGTTGAACCGGACGTATAGATAATATAAAGTAAATCATGCGGCTGGTTCATCGGCGGGGGATTTTCCTTGAAAGACAACGGATGCTCCGCTTGTAAAAGCCGGCGCAGGTTGATCACCGTTCCGGCAAATTCAAGATCGGCCGGTTTGTCGTCATAAGTCAACAGGATAGTCGTTTTACTGTCTGTTAAAGTATAGGCGATACGGTCGGCCGGATATTCCGGATTGATCGGCAGGTAGGCTCCGCCGGCTTTTACAATGCCCAAAATGCCAATAATCATTTCCAGAGACCGCGGCAGCAGCATGCCGACGATGACTTCCGGACCGACGCCTTTTTCGCGTAAAACATGAGCCAATAGGTTCGCTCGCTGATTTAATTCCCGATAGGTCATGGTCGACTGCTCAAAGACCAGAGCAGCCGCATCGGGATTTAGACGGGCCTGATCTTCAAAAAGCTGGGCGATCGTCGCTTCCCGGGGATACTCAGCTGCCGTTTGATTCAGGGAAATCAGGATATTATCCATCTCGGCCTTGGACAACATATGCAGTTCGGCTAGTTTACGTGTCGGGTTGTCCAGGGCATGCCAAAGCAGGCGGACGATATGATCATGGATAAAGTCGATTTCTTTCGGATAAAAAGCATCAGTCAGGTAATCATAATTCAAAATCAGCCGGCCATCATCTTCACGGTCATTAATATGAATGTATAATGATTCGACTTGGTGCCCGTTAAAATGCCAGCGGGCTTCTTGTTTTGGCATATGATCATCTTTGGTGATTTTGGCATTCTGATAGGAAAGAGCGATGTCAAAAAGCTTATCAATGCCTTTATAGCGATCGCGGACATCCTTGATCAGGCAGTCGAAGGGGTATTTCTGGTGTTTCAGCACTGAAAACCATTCTTTATCGATGATCTGGGAAAATTCGATAAAATTCCACTCGCTGTTAATGCGAATTTGGATCGGAACAGTGCTGATAAACATGCCGATTGTCTTTTTTTCCCGGACGTTGGTCCGATTCAGAACCGGTGTCCCGATAGCAATGTGTTCGCTGTTTTTTACACGATTGATATAAATGCAGAGCGCGGAAAAAAACAAGGCAAAGACCGATGTCCGGTTATCCTGGCAATGTTGTTTTATTTTTGCAGCCAGCTTTTCCGGCAAAATATAGGTTTTTCTATTCGCTTCCAGACCAAGCCGGCTGGTCGTTTTGTTCTTTAGGGAAGTCACCTCCGGCGGTCGGTCGTACTGCTCCAGCCAAAAAGCCCGGTCCGCTTCATAACGCGGCGATTTCAAGTATTCCTGTTCGCTTTTTATAAAATCCAGGTAGGACGGATTATTTTCTGCCGGTATGGGCTGGCCGTTTTTCAGTTTATGATAAAAGGACATTATTTCGCTGGCTATCTGCGTCAGCGACCAGGCATCGGAAATCAAATGATGAATCCGAGCAAAAAAGCCGCTGGTTTGCTCATCGATTTTGATCAAAGCAAAATAGAACAGATCAGAATCGATCAGATCGAAGGGCACTTTGGTTTGTTCCTGGTCCCATGAATAAAGCCGTTCGCGATTATCCTGACTGAAATCGAAATAATCCATTTGATAAGGCTTATATTCGGTTAAGTACTGCTGGGCTTGACCCTCCTTCTCCATGATTCGTATACGAAAGCCATCGTTTTTTTGTAAAAGAAGATTGACGCCTTGATTCATTAAATCGTAATCAAGGTGTTCGTCAACTTTCATCGTTGCCGCTATATTGCCGATTCCTGTACCCGGATTCAACTTCTCCAGATACCAGATGCTCATCTGTGGATAAGTTAATGGATAACAGACCCGATCACCTTTCATGCTGCACCGCCCCCAGCCATATTCTTCGCCCATTTTACCAATAAACACGTTTTCTTTATAGGGGTAGCACATATAAATTGTCAGATTTACTGTTCACGGATCGTTATTTTGAACAAATCGGCAATACTATTCTAAAATCAGAAGAATCTTTTTCGCAGTATAATAATAAGTGTAGGAAGGAGTTGAACGTACCATGAGCACGAGTTATCATCTCCCCGAAGGCTACGACAGAATCAGCAAAATAAACTTTTCAAAAATAAAAGTAACACCCATCCAGATAAAGATCATTAATTTTCTCGGCGCGCTATCCTGCATCCTGTACCGGACACAAAAAGGGATCAAGATGAGGCGCTTTATAATCAGGGAAGAAAGCGGTTACCCGCTCCGAGTCACGCTTTTCGAGCCGGAGCATATCTCCGGTGAAGCGCCTTGTCTTCTTTATTTCCATGGCGGAGCATTTTTCTTCGGCGTATTTACCTATTTGTATAAACTGGTCAGCCAATATGCAGCAGCTGTCCCATGTAAAGTGCTCATTGTCCACTATCGGCTGTCGCTTAAATATCCTTTTCCGGCTGCTATCAACGACTGTTATCACAGTCTGGTCTGGTTGTTTGATCACAGCCGGGATTTGGCTATCGATACCGGCAGGATCGCCGTCGGCGGCGACAGTGCCGGCGGCGCGCTGGCGGCTGCGGTAACCCAGATGACGCGTGACCGTCACGGGCCGCCTGTTTGCTTCCAAATGCTGATCTATCCGGTTATCGATCAGTCGCAGACCTCGCCGTCCATGACTGACGAGGCCGATTCGCCGTTCTGGAACGCCAATCTGAACAGCCAGATGTGGCGTATTTATTTGCGGGACGGCGATCAGGGGATGCCGGCTTATGCATCCCCGATAAACGCTGTTTCGTTCGCCGGGCTGCCGCCGGCCTATATTGAAATACAGGAATATGACTGTTTGCGCGACGAGGGAAGCGCTTATGCCGATAAACTCAGAGAAAACGGAATTAAAGTCGAGCTTATAGAAAATAAGGGTACCTTTCACGGTTTTGATGTCTTGCATCGGAGTCCGGTCGCCCAAAAAGCTATCGCCGACAGAATAACCGCGCTGAGAAACGGCATCGGCCGTTCGCCAAGCGATTCCGCGGCATAACCAGGATCCGGTTTGCACTGGTTTGATCCTCTTTTTTATAGAACAACCGTTTGCACAATCGATTGCATGATAAATTATTAAAAACAAACGGCCGGTTTGGCGTCATCGGATTTACATTTTGCACGCTCTTGTTGAATAATACTGCGGCGCATATTCGCGTAAAATGCCGCAGCCTTCCCGGTCCCGGTCTTCAAAAATATCGGTCAGGCAAAAGCCCGCTTTCAGCTGACCGCCGATTTGCTCATCCAGGGTATGGCTGAATTGTATGCCTTCCGCTTGGTCAACCATCCGCTTATACTCCTCCTCGCTGGCATTTCTCAGCGGATTATAAGGCAGGCGGTTGACAATCATCAGCGGATTGCTGTCATCATTAACCAGAAAATTGATGCCGTTGTCCATGCCGGCCAACAGAACGCCTCCTTTTCTTAAAACACGGTAGCATTCCCGCCACACCGGATAGACATCCTCAATATAGCAATTCGATACCGGATGGAAAATCATATCAAATGATTCCGATGCAAAAGGCAGCGGCTGGGTCATGTCCCCCTGGACAATATTGATTGAATAGCCTTCCCGTTCGGCAACCAGGCGTTCCTTTGCCAGTTGGCTGTCTGAGTAATCAAAAACCGTGCATTCGGCGCCCAGTGCCGTGAAAATCGGCATCTGCTGGCCGCCGCCGCTGGCCAGGCCAAGGATCCTGGCTCCCGGAAAAGGCAGGAACCACTCCTTCGGCACCCATTTGGACGGGGTCAAATATACTGCCCATTCGCCGCGCCGCGCGTTCAAAAAAGTGTCATGATCGATCGGTATCGTCCATTCGCAGCCCTTTTCAGCCCAGATGTCCCATGTCCGGGCATTAATTTCCGTATAATCTGATCGCTCTCTCATCTTTCTTCTCCCGCATCATTCTATCTTTGCCGAAACTCCGCCGGTCTATATAGCGGCAAAGCACCTTTATTCATAAGCTATGCTGCCGCAATACCATCCGCTGACGCCGTTCTTTTTAGCCAGATAACCGCGCGATGTTTCTTTGACAATAGAAAGCTTATCGCCGCAGCGAACCGGCAAATGATAATCGGTATAATCATCGCATACCGTATTTTTGTCGTATGATTCAATAAAATCATTATGGATCCACATCCGGTATCCCGTTGAATCATGCTGTGCGTAAGAAAACTCGTTTTCTCTCTTTAAAACAGTAATATCATGATCTATATATCGGATATAAAAAGAGCGGTCTGATTGTTCCTGTGGCGTCAAAGCTACCGCAACAGGGAATTCATCATAATCGGCAAAGGCGGGCTCCTTCGCATGGATATCGGGCAGGATCAGCATGTTCAGCTGCCCGTCCCGTTTTAAACCGCAGCCGCCGTCAATGCTGATGATTTTCTGCTCGCGGTTGACAATCGGATTAGCAGAAGGAATTCTATCATCATATAAGGTTACCGGCCAATGCCCGACGATAACATATTTGTGAAAGCTTAACCCCTTTTCCATAAAAGCGTCGTTTTTCAGTAAAGTCAAGGCGTCGGCCTGCCGGCATTGATCCAGGCGATCCGAAACAAGGCCGCCATGGACGCAGATAAAGCGCTGTGTTTCGATAATGGTCGGCAAACCGCGCAGAAAATCCAGTTCGGTTTTAAACCGATCCCGCATCAGCGCTTTGGCCATGGGCATGTCGGCCGGACCGCTTATAGGTAAATGCATTTCCTCGCACATGTCCAGGAAAAGGCAGCCGCCCCATATCCTTTTATTATCAAGCATATATTGATAAAAAGCGCGGTCATCGCTGTCCTTTTCATCATCAAGCATGAGAAGCCGCCAGGCGTCGACATTGCCCATCAACACATAAACAGTTCCCTGCCGGCATAAATCCATAATATAGCGAAGCGTTTTCAGGCTTTTCGGTCCCTTTTCAATGATATCGCCGATAATAAAAAGGATATCTTCGGCGGAATAGTCCACTTTCTTAAGCAAATTCTTCAGATAATGGCCGTGACCATGGATATCGCTGGTCATCAGGATTCTGCGGCCTTCCGGAATTTTCACCGTCATAATCGTCGTCTGCATGTATAGCTCCCAGTACAGGTTCATATTTGCCGTTTATTATAGCATAATTAACAGCCGGAACGATAAGCGGTTCACTGTTTTTAGTCCGGTCTGGTAAAACCAGCTATATCATGATGTTCCAACTGCTTTGCCGGATAAATATAAATTAAAGTAATCGTAAATATTGCTATGACAGGTATCAAAAAAGCCGGCGGACTCTGAGTATTTCCATTAAGATTTAATAAAACAGCAAAAACGGTTAAAAACAATGTCGGAGGCGTAATAATTAATATGATAAAATAAAGCATGCGACTTTTTATATTTTGTAGCGAAGCTCCACACATTCTATGAATAGCATATTCTCTATAATTTTTCTGAACCAATTTGAAAATATAAAGGGACATGACGCTCATCATCAATAAATAATAAATAAGTACAAATGTTATAAAGTATAAACTACCCATAACACCAGATAGTTCTTTATTTCTCAGATCTTGAAATCGAAGTGGATGGAACCCTATGACATACTTTTCTTTCAACATAATATTTGTCAAATCCGCAATCTGTGATGCTGGAAGATCATGTAGTTGTAGTGCTGAAAAATAATAGTCCATATCGCCGCCATAATCAAAATATTGTTGAAAAGTCATGCAAATAAGGATTCGCTTATCCAGTGTGTGTATACCATTTCTGCTTCTATAATATGAACCGTGTTTCATCTGTCCTTTAAAGTTAATATCCATTTTCAAATTAAAAAGATCTAAACCTATGCCGGATGTTCGTATAGCTGCTTCAGGAAAGACTAGACTGTTATCTGGAAAGGTTATATCAGAACCAACCAAGAGATATGGCATTTGTGACTGTTCATCATTTCCGTTACATCTAATTTGCCCTGCTAGTTGTGGCGAACCTATAATGAGCGACCAGTTTTGGTCAAGATCAAAAACCGAACAACTGGCTTTATTTATATCACAGATTTCTAAGATTTTCTTTATTCCTTTATCTGACGCTAATGGATCTTTGCTTATAAGCGCGTCAATAAAAACGACATCCTCTTGTTCTTTTACTTCTTTATAAAAAAAAACTATTGATTGCCATACAGCGGGAACAGATGCCGCGGTCCAAATAAATAACAATCCAAGGATATATAACTGCACCATAAAGATCGACGAGGCAAAGAGACGTCTGCGCATATCTTTCCATGCCATATGAAAAGCATATATCATTTTGTTTCCTTTCTTTTATCGATGAAATCAGTTTTTATATAGATCATAGAAAATAATATAAACTCGACCAGAACCATAATACCCATCATCAACGGATACCAAAATACAACTTCCATCATGGCTTTCGATGATTTATGAATGATGTACCAAAAGAAAAACTGCAAAGCAGATCCTATTAAGGAACCTTCGATGCTTAAACGTATACATTGAAAAGCAGCATATTTGTAATGTAATTTTTTTGTTGCGCCAACGAGATAACGAATTTTATTAATTTCTTTATTGTTTTGTAAGTATTGAATATTATAAAATACAATTGATAATAATGATACTATATATCCGAATAAAAATATGACAAAAAATTTATCATAGAGCAGCGGCTTTATAAACTCAAATTTCCAATCTGTTACTTTTATGGGAGTCTCTTCGACTATTGTCGTTATTCCATGCAACGCAGTGATTAATGATTCGGTCACATCCGTATCCTCAGACGACAAATACCATGTACCGGAATAAGTCGTATTTGTTCCGAACAGGGCAACTGCATGATATCCATCTCGCTGTAGAACATCGTCATGATCTAAAACGCCAATAATCTCTCTTTCTCCCGAAGCTGTAGACAATAACTTTTTCTCGCGGAAGAAAAAAACGTCTAGCCATGAATCGGAATAAGCAAGAATTGCATTTGTTTTCCCAAGTAATTCGTCCGAACTAAAAAAACGTCCTGAACGGACAGAAGACGAAGAAAATGAGCTTGGATTACCGGCTATATATATAAATATCTGTTCTCCAGACCCATTCTCCGGAATAAACAAGACCTTGAATGAATATTTTTTTTGATAATTTTCTAAGACCCCCAGAAAATTCTGTGTCTGATCTGAATTCAAATCCATATCATTTGTTGTTTTCAACATCATGATTGGAGGCTGCAATCCCCTCGCTGTATTCGTTTCATACAAACCAAACCAAACATAATTAAATAAAGCCAGCAAGCAAAACATACCTGCTGCATAAAACAATAAACCTATTATTTTATGATTCATATTATTCTCCATAAGGCGATCCCATGCAGACTAATTTTATTTAGTCAAGTATAAAATAATAATGAAATTTTGCAGAAGGAGCATAGGGATCAAGAAGATCCCAAACGTCAACAGATTTTGAATATATATTGGTATCATTGACACTATTTCCTCTTGCAGTATAAAACGGCCCATTATTTTGTGTATTTTCATACCGCATTTTCCTTTTCTGTTTTATTAGTGCTGTCTGCATGAGATTCGCCAATTATAACGCCATCAAGCATACTAATTTTTTTATCGCAGCGATTTGCTATGTCAAGATTATGAGTAGCAATAATTAGTGTTTTTCCCTCAGAAACCAAATCTGTTAACATACGAAAAATAATATTCTGATTTTCTGTGTCCAGTGCGCCTGTCGGTTCATCGGCTAAAATAACACTTGGATTATTAATCAACGCACGAGCAATTGCCACACGTTGCCGCTGACCGCCTGACATTGTTTGTACAATTTGTTTACCACGATTACCCATACCGACTTTTTCCAAACATTGAAGCGATTGTTTCTTGCGTTGATTTATGGATGGAACTTTTTAGCATAATATAGAGGCAATTGAACATTGCTTAATGCAGATTCATGTTCCAGCAGAGCGAAATGCTTGTGCCGGGTTGCTATGTCAGAAAACTGCCGGGTATGCCTGTCCGTGAATTGACGGTATAATTGACAACAAGAAAATAAAGAAAGGGAAAGCCCCGGGTTTTGTAGCTCTATTAGCAGTAGAGCATCCCGAGGCTTACAAATCGTACAACTGATGTTTATTGTATCAGATTATCACGTTGCTGTGGAGCCTGGAAATTCAAATTTGTAGTAACCGGGGCAGAGCCGACACTGTGCAAAATGTGCGGAGAGCCAATGAAGTACTATGACCGACGCCGTCGAAAATTCCGGGACTTGAACGGAGATCGGCAAACGGCTTCCATCCGCCGCTTTCATTGTTTATTCTGTAAGCGCTACCACAGTGAGATTCCAGACTTTCTGGTGCCATACAAGCGCTACAGCCGGGAAGCCATTGAACAGGTTTGCCAGAGTGATCGGGCGCTGGTGCCGGAAGAGGAACGGAGCCGACAGCGGTTGCGAACCTGGTTTCGGTCGATCGCCAGTCATCTGCTGGCGGTTTGGCAGCGTCTGGTCAAGCTGTTGCTCCTGCCCCGTGAAAAAGCACCAACCTTTCAAGATTTGGTCAAGATCTGCGTCAACAGCGGTTTTTGGGTCACCACCCGATCGGCCGTTCTGGCCACGTCCTTTTAGTTCTATGCTCTCTGTAAATGTATATTTATGGAGGTTGATGACATGGGAAAGACCAAAAACTTTGAACAAGTCGCGCTGAAACGCTTTGAAATCCTAGGTCCGCTCGTCGGCGACGAGCTGGACCCGGCCAAGCGCGCCCAATTGTTGCGGCAAGCCAGTGAACGGTATGAGATTTCGGAGCGGACGATCCGGCGCTGGCTGAGCGCGTACACGGGAGATGGATTTCAGGGTCTCATGCCGCGAAACAAAGCATATGCCGGACCGGCTGGCTCAGTGAATGAGTCCATCCTGGACGAAGCAGTGATCTTGAGGCGAGAGGTTCCGACAAGAAGTGTCGCCCAGTTGATCCGCATTCTGGAACTGGAAGACAAAATCGCGCCCGGCACAGTCAAGCGATCCACCCTGCAGGAACACCTGCTCAAGCGCGGCTATGGCGCCCGGCAACTGCAGATGTTTGCCTCCAGCGGTGTCGGCGCGGCCAGACGTTTTGCCAAACGCCACCGCAATCAATTGTGGCAGTGCGATCTGAAGTATTTGCTGGTTTTGCCGGAAACCGCCGTCAGACCGGCCCTGCAACTCTATAGCTCCGTATTCATTGACGATGCCAGCCGCTCGATTATGAGTTGCCGCGTCTACGAGCAGCAAGACAACCACTGCGTCCTGGACTGTTTCCGTCACGCCTTGGAAGAGAACGGCATACCGGACGCCATCTACACCGACAACGGCAAGCAGTACACCAGTAAACAGCTGACCCAGGTCTGTGCCAAGCTGGGTATAAAGATGCTGAGGGCCAAGCCCTACGCCGCCGCCAGCAAAGGGAAAGTCGAAGCTTTTAACAAGTATCTCGACCGGTTTGTCGCCGAAGTCAAACTGAAAAAACCGCAAACGGCGGCCGAAGTGGAGCATTATCTCAAAGCCTGGGTCCAGGTGATGTACCAGCAGAAGGTGCACTCCGCGCTGGACGGCAAAACGCCGGAGCAGACCTTCCGGGGTGACACGAAACTGCTGCGTTTCGGCTCTCAGGCTAATCTGAACTTTGCTTTCCAGTTCACCGAACAGCGGCTGGTAGATAAAACCGGCTGCATCTCATTTCAGAGCAGGCCATGGGAAGTGGGTCAGGATCTGATCGGCATGCGGGTTGATGTCTCCTACCATGCGGACAACCCCGACTCGCTGACCATCTGCCACCCTAGCTGTGAACCCAGACCGGTCACGCCGCTGGTGATTACCGAGTACAGTGCGCCACGCAAACACCTGCCAATCCCAGGTTATCTTCCGCCCCCAACGTCCAGGGAGCTGGATGCCGTACTGGAAAAACACCGGCAGGACCACAGAACTGCCAAAGCGGCCATATCTTTTGCCGATTTTTTGAGCCAGGCGGGCGAGGAGGCAGACCATGTTTGAGAAATTCTATGAACTGAAAACAACCCCCTTTACCCGCAACATCCCGGCTCATGATTTATTTGCCACCGAGCAGCAGCAGGAGATCCTGGCCCGGCTTCAATACACCGCAGAGCGCCAGTGGTTCGCCTTGCTAACCGGTGATTGCGGCAGCGGCAAATCCACCCTTATCCGCAAATATACTGAGGAGCTCAACCACAAAAGCTACAAGATACTCTATCTTTCTGATTCCAAATTGACCCCGAGGCATTTTTACAACGGCCTGCTGGAGCAGTTAGGCGCACAAGGCTGTTTTTATCGCGGTGATGCCAAGCGCCTGCTGCACCGCGAGATTGAACTGATGCAAAATCTACAGCAGATTAAGCCGGTTGTGATTATTGACGAAGCTCATCTGCTTGATCGGGAAATGCTCGAAGAAATTCGCTTTCTCTTAAACTACAAAATTGATTCAGTCAGTCCGATGGCGCTGATCCTAGTCGGCCAGTCTGAACTGCTCGACAAATTCCGCCGTCAGATCTACACAGCCGTTGCCCAGCGCGTCAATCTCAAGTTTCACATGACCTATCTGGACGAATCTCAGACCAAGGCCTATATCCTGCACGGCCTGCGTTACGCCGGCGCCGCCTCGGATATCTTCTCGGACAATGCTGTTGCCGAGATCTTCCGCTACAGTTTCGGCAGCCCACGCCTGATTAACAAGGCTTGCACGCACTGCCTGATGTACGGTGCTCAGCGGCAAAAGAAAATTATTGATGATTCGGTGGTCAGGCATGTCGTCGAAAACGAATTGTTGTGATTAGAAATGGCGGGTCGATTGGATCCCGCCTTTTCTTCGCCGCTCAAATGACATGCTTTTCAGCAGCTGATGGACATTTCTGCTTGGCAGGTTCCGGACAAATTGTCCCGCCAAAAGCACGAAATCTTGAACAATGAATCCAATTTCACTATTTCTATATAAAGACTTTTGGCGCTCTTTCCATTGTTCAACCGGGAAACCGCAATAACTAAATGTACCTGAATCCGGGCGAATGAGTAAACTTAAAACATTCAGCAATGTTGTTTTACCACATCCGGATGGACCGACGATTGCAACACTTTCACCCATATCAACTGAAAATGAAACATCAAATAATGCTCTTGTGCGGTTAGTATTTTCTCCAAAGTACTTTGTTATATTTTGGCATGTAAACAAATTGTTCATTGTACGAATATTCCTCCGCCAATAACACAATTTCCATAGTATATAAGAAGTACATTAATATGATATGCATAATATATCAATAATTGTTGAAATTGTCAAGTGAATGTAGTGATTATTTTAATTTTGCTTAATCTTTATCGATACGCATCTTGCTTATCTTTTTATGTGTTAGCTCACTGAAGCGTTTTTGCTGTTTTTCTTCTTGCGGCAGCAATCCAGGGAGCATAGAGGATCAGCCAAACCAGCAGCAAAAGCCCGGCCATGGCCAGTTGATATCCGGGATAGCCAAACCGGTCGGCTATCGGTTTCCAAAACGTATGATCCGGTACGAAGTTCAGGAACATATAATTGCTGCCGATCAACCGGTTAACGCCGACATCCAGCCCGGCCATAACCAGAACAATTCCGAAACAAGCCGGGAGGCGGCGGAACGACGGCCGGAATCGATCGTTGATGATCCAGATCAAAGGAAACAAGATCAGAAGCGAATGATCAACAATAAACAAGAGATAATAAAAATGCAGGACAGGATAAGGACCGATTCCCGGCGTTAAAAAGACAACGACAGCGCCAGGTAAGCCGCATGAATAGCCGAATTCCCGGAACACCGGTTTCCCACTGAAAACCGCCGCGATATCCAGGGCTGCGGCTACGGCGCAGAGCTGCAGCGGCAGCATTTCATTAAGTTGATAATGCCCGATCACAAGAGCCCAGATCCAGCGAAGCATATAAGTCAGAGCCAGAACAACCGCCAGAAGCCCTTCCATTCTGCGCCGCGCCGCCGGCATGAGCTTATGATGGACGCAGGTCAGAATCATAATAGCCGTCAACGCCGCAATGACCCATGTCAAATGCGGCCGGCTAAAGGGATCAAATCCGGCATCCGCCGGCAAATCCGTTTGATACGCCCAAAAATACGCCCACATGATTCAATCACGACCTCCGGCACCGTTCGACACAATCCCAGCCAAATCTTAAATAAAGCAGCAGGTTATCGATATATTGCCGGGTGGGGAACGGATATTCCATAAACCCGGCCGAGGGGCACAGAATAAAACGTCCGCTTCTGTTTCCTGCTTCAACGCACGCCTGAATCAATTCTTTCAGATGATCCGGCTCGGCTTGCAAAATATCCTGGATCTCGATATTCCCTTCCCAACCGATCCGATTCGAGTACCTATTGATGCATTCATCCAGATTGATATCGCCGTTTGGAGACGGTTCGAGCGGGTTGAGAATATCGACGCCCATGGCGATAAAGCGCTCAATGAAACTGGCTACTTTACCATGGCAATGAACCCATACATAACCACCGGCATTATGAATATCATCACACAGCAGCTTATCATGCCGAACGATGAAATCATCAAAATGCTGCGGCGACATCAGGGGCGGAATGAATAATTCCGGGCCGACCCATTGAAAAGGACCGGCAATTCCGGCCTCGACGGCCTGACGGGCAAACGCCCGGATACGGCCGGCGTACAGGCTGATGACTTCCTCGAGTTTATCATGACAATCCACGCTGAAATAAGCCAGATTCTCCGATCCGGTCAAGCGCTGCAAGGCATATCCCGCGTGATCCAGTTGAAATAAAACTACGCCGCGGTTGCCGAGGCCGGACTGCTTTTGCAGATAATCGTCTTTTGAAAACGGAAATGGCTGATAATCCAGAGTCAGAAGTTTATCTAAATCTTCCGGTTCTTTTACCATATATTCGATAGTATAAGAAGGTTCGCCGCAGGTTGATATCCGTTCGATACTATGCAGGTCGCCTTTGGCGGTATGAAAAGTGATATGCTTATCTTTCCATGTCGGCCGATCGGTGTCCATGATCCGGCAGGTTATCTGACCTTTCTCATCCCGGCCGCTGTAAACATTGAAGGGAGACCCGGCACCGACAAACAAATCGCTCTTCGCGGCTGCCCGTTCACAGACCGGCTGATAGGCGGGATGAAGGCATTCGGTATTCAGACCGGCTCCCCATAATTTCAAGGCCGGACGATCGATCTCTTTCCCGGCAAAAATGCGCATGATCCGATCATGAGAAGATAATTCCATATCGCTCACCATCCTTCAGCCGATGATATAAAATCATAGACCTTTGGCACGGATTTTACAAATATCGACACAAGTGAAAAAAAGGTGATATAATGTCTTTATGTCATATCTATTTAAATAATGAGTTATCGGTTTTGGGGCAAGCCGGATCAATCTGTTCATCAATTGTACGGACGCGGCCTCAATGTTGGAATCATTTTTATCTGTAAGATTGCAGAGGTGAATCCGATTATGAATACCAAACCGACTTATTATGACTTAAGCCAATCTCAAAAAATCCTTTTTTACAGTCAGTCGTTCTCGCTTTACAAACAAATCAACAATGTTTTTTCTCTGATGCTGTTGAATAAAGAACTTGATTTCGACGCCCTTCGCCAAGCGATCGCCATCGGCAAGGATATTACATATGATCAATCCGAGCATCATCAAAAAGACCGCGCCTTCTGGGATGAAGAATGTAAACGTCCCGAACCTTTCTTTACCCATATCAACGGGTCGCCCTGGCTGGAACGTTATCGCAAGAAGAAAAGAAATCCCAATTTGCGCGGCGCATCTTGCGTCACCCTGAACACGAAAGCCGCTCATGAAATCATCATGATCCCGCCGGAGCAGGTTGAGCAGATGGAAACCTTTTGCCGGGAAAATATGCTCCCCCTGCAGACTCTTTTCATGATGGGCCTCCGCACGGCGCTGTCGGCCCGCAACAATCGCCAGCCGGACATCAGTTTCCATAATGCCGTTGCCAGACGGGCAACACAGCATGAGAAACGTTCGGGCGGCACACGGATCCACGTGTTGGTCATCCGCAGCATTTTGCCGGAAGAATGCACGTTTTTAGACGCGCTCATACAGATCAGCGACCGGCAAAGCCTCATGTTCCGGCAATTTCATGTTGAATTGGTCAATACCATTATGGACGGTATCGAAAACGAGAAAATAACCGTAGGTGAGTTACTGAATAAGCTTAATCATTGATACGTCATTAAAATAAGGAGTGGCAGGCTTATGCGTATCCTGGAGAATCTTCGCCGTTTTGCTGATGAAGGTCGTATCGCGCTGGTTGACGGCAGCCATACCCTTTCGTTTTCACATTTGAATATCCGTTCCGATGCCATCGCGCTATGGCTGTCTGAAAATATACCGGCGCATAAGCCGATTGTCCTTTGGGGCGACAAAGAGCATGACATGACATGCTGCATATTCGGAGCGCTGAAATCCAGCCATCCATATGTGGTCATTCCCAGCCATTATCCGGCCACCCGTATCGATGTGATCCTTGATGACTGCAAGGCGCCGCTTATATTCAATATCAGCCAGACAGACATTCCCGGCAGCCATCCCCCCAAATATTACTCCGGCGACATTGACAAATGGGTCGCCTTATATCAGGGTTGCCGGGCGCCGGATGAATTATCGGCAAAGCCTGAGGACATCTGCTGTATCTTCTATACGTCAGGCAGCACCGGAAAACCCAAAGGCGTGCAGATCAGCCGGTCCAATATCGAGACCATGCTCGATTGGTGGGGTTCCATCGTAACGCCCTGGCTGCCGGAAAATGGAGGCCGGGCGCTCAATTTTTCGTCTTATGCCTTCAGTACATCAATGGACAATCTCTTCTATATTCTGGCCGACCGCGGCCTTACCCTATACGCGGTCAGCCGCAGTCTGGCTATGGATTATCAGAAGCTGTTCGATTATATCGTTCAGGTCGATCCCCACTTTCAAACCGGTACGCCGAGTTTTGCGTCCGTTTGCCTCCAGGACACCCGATTTTGCCGCGACTATCTGCCCAGTCTGCGATTTCTGGTCTTAGGGGGAGAAGTATTGCCCCATACGGTTGGCCGGCAGATTTTACAGCGGTTTCCCGATGTTTTTCTGTGCAACGGTTATGGCGCGACCGAAACGACTATCGGAACGATTGCCTGCCGGGTAACCGACGATATGCTGGCCGATACAGCCCGTCCGATTCCGATCGGCAGGACCTCACAAGAATCGCATGCCTGGGTTGTCAATGAACAAGGCGACGAGCTGCCTGACGGCCAGACCGGTGAATTGGTTATCGTCAGCGGCATGATCAGCCAGGGCTATCTGAATAATCCTGAACGGACAAAGCAGGTATTTTTCACAACAACCGACGGGCGTCGCGGTTTTTGTACCGGCGACCTGGTTTATCGCCGGCAAAGTCTCTTTTATTATATGGGCCGCAAAGACAATCTGGTCAAAGTCGGCGGTTATCGGGTCGAACTTGAAGACATCGAGAAGAATATCCGCCGTATTCCGATGATCCACGAATGCGCTGTCGTCCCCGTCACCCGTGAAAACCAGGTTATCATGCTGGCCGCCTATGTCGCTTTCCAGGAACCGGTCGCCGACAAACTGGAGAGCATCATCGCTTTAAAGAAAAACATGGCCGAAATCATGCCGGCCTATATGATTCCACAGAAAATCGTTATTCTGAACGAACTGCCTAAAAACAACAGCGGCAAAATAGATCGGGCCAGCCTTAAGGACCGGTCCAGACTAAATTGGCTGTCGCCGTAATGGCGGCACGTTGCAAAGGAGCTCTATCGCCTAGTGCAAAACCAAGAGGTGCGGGATTATGCAGTATCCAGTTATTACGATTATTCTGGTATACATCATCGGCAGTACGGTCATCGGACTATTTCTCAGCAGAGGTAATAAAACCGTCCAATCCTATTTTATATCCAAAGAACAACTGCCCCTATGGATTACCGTTCCCTATTTATTTTCCTGCTGCTTCGCCGGTTCCTACACGGCCGGCAATGTCGCCGGCTCCTATTCCTCGGGATTTTCAGCGGCGTTCCCGATCGCTTGCATGGGTTTGGGAGTTTTGTTTTTCTTGCCCCTCATTCCGGTTTACCGCGGATTTGCCGCCAAAGGCTATCTTTCCGTACCGGAAGTATTCCGGGCGCGATTTGACAACCAGTCGCGAAATGTTCTGCTGATCCTCAATACCATGCTCTACGCGGCGTTTTTTGCCGTGCAGCCTACCGTCATGGCGGGTATTGTCGCGCCGATTTTTCATATCGATCCGTTGATGGCCTCCTGGATTTGTACGTTTCTCTTCATCATCATGACCTTATCCGGGCTGACCGGCTTAGCCTGGATGAATCTCTTTCATGCCTTGTTTATGTTGACCGGCTTGTTTATGGTGGCGGCAGCCGCGGTCGGTTCAGTCGGCGGACTGCAGGCGCTGCAAGCAGCGGTTCCGGCTTCGTATTTTAATCTGTCGGGGTTGAACTGGCATACGATGGTCGGGTACGTGATCAGCATCGGCATCGCCATGTTTGCCAGTTCCTCGGTTCCCACGGCGGTGACCGGATCCAAGACGGCGGCAGTCGCGCGTCGGACCTGCATCATTGTCGGATTATTAATCATTCCCTTCACGTTTATGGTCAGTTTGATCGGCATTGCCGCACAGGTAGCTTTGCCGGATCTGCAAGTAAAATCCATGGCCTTGTATATCATGGCCAGCAGATTTGGCCCTCTTTTCAGCATTGCCGCCAGTACAGCCATTCTGGCGGCGATTTTGTCCAGCGCGCCGGCTTACCTCCTGTTCTGCGCAACCGGCATAACCCGGGACATCTATCTGCGGGCCAAACCCGACGCTACCCAGAAGCAGCAGATCAATATCTCCCGTCTGGTTATCATCGTTCTTGCCTTGCTGTGCAATCTGCTGGCTCAACGGGCTTCTTCCGTTCTCAATGTCATATTTGGCTTCAGTCAGATCCAATCCATATGCGGCGTGGTCCTTTTGATCAGTATTTTCTGGAAACGGGTTGACGGCCGGGCGGCATTCTGGTCCATGACGGCAGGCGGAACTCTGTCGGCCATCTGGTACTTTCTGGGATCGCCATTTGGCATTCTGCCGGCCTGGTTGTCGCTTATACCCGGTTTGTCGATACTGTGTTTTCTGACTTTGACCAGCAAGAAAAAGATTGCCGACGGTTATCTCCTGATGCGGGAAGCGATAACCGCAACCAAAGAAACGCGAGAGGCCGCTAAAACGCCGAAAGCCGCGGAAAGCGAGCCGGAAGCCACCGCATACGAGAGGTAAGGCCATGGACAGGAAAATGATTAAAATGGCAGATTCGCAGAAATTGCTGTTGTGGTCGCAATTCTTTTCCCTGGAACCCATGAAAGTCAAGGAAAACAACATTATCGGCTTCTATATCCGCATCAAGGACGGCGATCCGAAGACCCTGGAGCAAGCCTATAACAAGGTCATACAAACCAATGATTCACTGCGGCTGCGTTTTCGTCACAGCGGATTGCTGGGGATCCGTCAATACATTGAAGCCTTTCACTATATCCCGCTGCCGGTCCGCCGGTTGGATTCAGATCAAGCGTTCCAAACTTATCTGGATCAAATACACCGCTACAGTCTGCCGATGTACGGACCGCGCCTCACCTGGGCAGAAATAGTCATGATTCCCGGCGAAAACGCCATCCTGGTCATGCGTTTTCATCATCTGATCATCGACGGTTACAGCATCGCTTTGATTTTCCGCCGAATCGCCGAAGCATATGAACAGTATAAGAACGGCAAAGAACCGGAACCGGCACAGTATTCGGTCCTGCGGGTCTTCGAACAGGAGCGGCAATATAAAAAATCGTCCCGGCATGCGGAAGACTGGCGTTACTGGTTACGAAAC
The DNA here is from genome assembly GCA_034927345.1 of Clostridiaceae bacterium. Taxonomy (GTDB): domain Bacteria; phylum Bacillota; class Clostridia; order Saccharofermentanales; family UBA5734; genus JAYFQE01. The sequence continues at coordinate 57,431 of JAYFQE010000008.1, read as the reverse complement.
TTCAACCTGCAGCCGCATTATAGCTTCCCGGCCGGTCATCGATCGGAATTTGGCGCCTGCGCCCGTCAGAATATCGAAATCAGCGGTTGTTTGTATCACGAAGCGATGGCGCTGGCCATGAAATCAGGCTGTTCGATCCAGTCCATCATCATGTCGGCCGCAGCCTATACAACTTACCTGATTACCCGCAAGACCAATTTCTGCATCTATTCACTGACCCATGGCCGTTATGACCGGGCAGCGAAGCAAACCGTAGGATGTCTGGTCAACACCATACCTGTTTTCTATAATCTGGATCCCCGGCGAAGCATCAGCGATACCCTGAAGGATGATTATCTGAATTTTCTCGATGCGCTTAAACATGGCCGCTTATCTATGAGCGAGCAAACCCTGTTGTCTTATAAAGAAGCTCTTTTGCATGGTTTCAATTTCAATCACGCCTGGCTGATTATCAGTTCCATGGAATATGGCGCAGCATTCTCACAATCGGTCTATGAAGGCAATTATATTCTTTCCCGCAATCAACCGCATCAATTCTATTGTTCGCTGTTGGAAATCCCCGGTGAAAAAATCGAGATCGGTTTGGGATATCAGACAAGAAAATACACTGCCCGACAAGTCGACCAAGTTCTGCAGCTCTTCCTCGAGGTGATTCATGGTATGATTTTAACGCCGGAAGCGCCTCTGGTCCGGCTTGCAGAAAGGGTCGCGCCTGGCCGGCAGCAACAACCATATCCCACCGTTCAAGGATAGGAGGTTAAACCTATGACCGTTATGGGAGCAACCCTGCAAGCTATGCAGGAAGTGTTGGGGTTAGAGGAAATGGATAAGCACCTCGACCTCCTTTTATGGGAATCAGGCTTGGTTGATTCGCTAAGCTTCGTCACCCTGATCGCTCGGATTGAAGAACTCATCTCGGTGAAAATCAACCTCAAGGACATGAAAACCAACGATTTTAAATGCATTCGCAGCATTGTTGATGCGATCAGCGATAAAACCGGGAAAAATTAACAAACCTTGCACTTTGCCGGGCGTTTTACAGCTGCCCGGCAAAGCTCTTCATGATTGCCGGTATATCTATATTTTGCGGGCAGAGCTCCTTGCAGGCGCCGCATGAAAGGCAGGCGGAAGGAAGCTCGGTTTCTTTCATAGCGTTCAGGGATAGTCCAACGCTCGCCGGCTCAAAACCGGATTCATTAAAAAGCGAAATCAACTTGGGAATATCCAATTGCTGCGGACAAGCATCGCAGCAGTAGCGGCATGCGGTGCATGGCACCTGATTGATCAGGGTCGACAAAGCTTTTTGGAGCAAGTTGATATCCGAGCTGCTTACCGGATCAGGTTTTGAGAAAAGCTCTATATTTTCCCGGATCTGCTCCAGGGTTGTCATACCGCTGAGAACCACCATGACGCCCGGCAAAGATTGCAGGAAGCGGAAAGCCCAGGAAGCAATGGAATCATCCGGGCGGGCGTTTTTTAACAGGGCGTTGGCTTCAGGATTAAGAGAAGCCAACCTCCCTCCCCGGACAGGTTCCATAACAACGACCGGCAGCCCGTGTTTTGTTATCACTTCATATTTACGCTTCGCATCCTGTAGAGTCCAGTCCATGTAATTCAATTGTATCTGTACAAATTCAAAACAATTCTTCCAGTTCAAGAACCGGTCGATGGTCTCGGCTCTGCCATGAGCTGATAATCCCAGATGCCGGATACGTCCTGCTTCCTTCTGTTTCAGAAGATAAGCGACAATGCCGAGATCCTCATCGGTATAAAAATCATATGAGGTCTCACAAAGGTTGTGCAGCAGATAGAAATCAAAATAATCCACGCCGCACTTCTCCAGCTGCTCCTCAAAAATGTCGGCCGGCGACGCCGGGGCATGACCGGTCAGATAACCTGTAAATTCAAGCTTTCCATGAGCGTACTTCATCATATGGCCGGGCATTTTCGAAGCCAGATACCAGGTTTCGCGCGGATATTGCTTCAGAATCCTGCCGACAAATTTCTCTGATTCGCCATTGTGATAGCGGTAAGCCGTATCGAAATAATTGACGCCGTTTTTGTAGGCATATTCGATGATCTCCCGCGCCTTGACCTCGTCGATAGGTCCCTGTTCGCCAAGCGTCGGCAGACGCATATTGCCCATGCCAAGATAGGAGAGGTCCAAATTGTGGAATTTTTTATAAATCATAACAATGATTATCCTCCGTCAAGCTGAAAATCGATCTTTCGATTGCTTCAATCTTTATTTGAAGCATATCATATAGCGTTAATCATACCATTCGAAACGAGGATTATCGATAAGAGAACTGACGGATAATATAAAAGCCCGGACTGGCTAACCAGTCCGGGCAGCATACTTATTATTCAGATGCAAACAAGCTTAACCAGTCTTTGTTGTAATCGTCCTGAGGTGAAAGAATTCCGTTTTTTACTCCTTCATATAATGAACAGGTAATAAAGTTGTTAAGGTAATTTGTTAAGAAATTGCCCATCTGCCAACGAAGGTATTTGGGTACGGTTGCTTCATATTCGTTAAGCACAAGCTGATATGCCTGATTAAAATACTCCTTAACTTGCGGATACAGCTCATATGCAAGCTCTTCCAGTTTCTCTCGGTCGTTTCGTTCTATAAAGTAATAATTTTGTTTGAATGCATCACCGTCTTTTATAAACAACTTCTTTTGGATCGCTATGCTAAATAAGTATTTCTGTTTATCAGAAAAATTTTTAACTGTTATATTGTTTTTTACAACCTCACGGCACAATGCAAATATGCCATCAGGAATCTCAAAAAATACATTACTGTCAAGTCCGCTCCAATAATGAAAATATCCTTGTGCAAACTCATTTTTTATTTTGTGTACCGGACCATCAAACGGAATATACTCTTTCCATTGAGATTGATGCAGATTCTGATCGAAAAAACGCCCGTTATTATATCCCAGCGCAATCCATTTGCCGCCATTCGGGCGGTTTGGAATATCCCCCCATACCACGGTTTTGCATACCTCATGCTTGAATTTTGACAAGGCAATATCAGTAATAATATGGATATAAACCCATAACAGTCTATCCCATGAAAATTTCGCCGTATTGAATTGATCGCTGAAAAGAAGATCCTTATTATTCTCCAAATAATTGATTAACACAATGTAATATCCAGGGAAACAGGCATTGTATAATTTATGTGCCATTTCTGAATTCTGACCGGGGAGGATAATAAAATCCGTCTGATATTTTCCGGATGAGATTTCCTTCATCAATTGATTGTCAACAAGGCCTTTTACCTCATCTTCAATGTATGCAGCCGGTGTTCCAAGTTCCATACAAAGCTGCTCTATAGTAAGAGGTTCTTTGTATGCCGCCAGAAGAATATTCTGAGGAAGTTTTCTTCTGGCACAGCTCATTGGCTCATTATCCGCGCCTGGATTTCCCTGACATGACATAAACAAAGTACCGGGATTATAGCTTTTTTCTCCGTATTCACGCATGGTATCAAATCCTCCCTTAATAGATTTTCTTGCGTCGTGAAGCCACCATTTGACTGTTCCTACACTTTTCCCGAGAATACCCGCAATCTCACCGCAACTTTTATCCTCAAAATAATACAACACCGTTGCTTTTCGATAGTTTTCAGAAAGCAATGCTATTTCACGGTGAAGGATATTTTCCTGTTCACGATAAATACATTCATCTTCAATGTTAACAGGAGACATGAATAGTTCATCGAGATATGCGGTTGTTCCGTGTGTTTTGGAGCGAAGCCATTTGAAAAAAGTATGGTTAGATACACTCCAAACAAACGCATTGAGATTTTCAATTTTCTTTCCTGAATATATCGTTTTTAAAACCTCGATTGCTATCTCCGAAGACAAATCTTCCGCTTCTTCACGGGTATTTACTTTTTGGTAGCAAAATCCGAGAATTTTTGCAAGATACTCCTCTTCAAATTGCTTGATTGTTTCCAACGCATTCAATGGCTTTACCTCGTTCATTGATCTTCACAACATGTTGTTTCATCTATTAAGTACCGGATTCTCAGATTCGGTTGGTAAAGTTTATACATTTCTGTCATACTAAACCTTCTCGCGCATCAAAAGGAAATACCTTTCGCCATTCAGCGGCGATAACGGCGCAGGAGCGGAATGTGTGTGCGAAAAATGAAGCATCACATGAGAAATATCGTTCTTTAATTGCCCCGCGACGGCTAAACGCAATTGGTCGGCCAGTGCTGTCGTTAAACCGAGGCTGTCAATAGCGATCAGGCAAGAATACGTTTTATTGGATTCCAGTAAAAGGATCTGGGCATACAGATGATGCAAAACACCTTGCGACCGGCTGTCCGGCCTGCTGCACCCGATCAGTTCGACAGGAAAGTCCGGCGTGATGTCAATTTGAGAAAAAGCAGCTCTATATTCTGCATGTTCATTCATTAATCCGTCTCGCCCTCCAGCTGTAAAAACATCTGTTCTTCGCCGGATAAATGATCATTGCTCAGGAAACCATTTTTTAGTATTATTAGCGATTTTTACCAGAATCAGCATGACCGGCACTTCCGTCAAAACCCCGACGGTCGTCGCAAGAGCAGCCGGCGATGTAGTGCCAAACAAGGCAATCGCAACCGCAACCGAGAGTTCAAAGAAGTTTGAAGCGCCGATCATACCGGCCGGAGCCGCAATATCATGCGACAATTTCAGTTTTTTTGCCGCAAAATACGCGATATAAAAAATAAGAAAGGTTTGTATAGTCAAAGGAATAGCAATCAAAAGGATATGCAGCGGATTTTTACGGAGCACTTCCGACTGCGAAGCAAAAATCAAAACCAGCGTCAGCAACAGGCCAAATTCTGTTGCGTTGTCGAATTTAGGTAAAAAACGTTTTTCGAAGAAGTCCATGCTTTTTCTTTTGATAACGATCGTCCTGGTCAGAATACCCGCTAAAAGAGGTATAACGACAAACAAGACAACCGAGAGAATCAGTGTATCCCACGGAACAAAAATATTACTGACACCCATAAGGAATTTCACAATCGGCACAAAAGCGAATAAGATGATCAGATCATTGGTTGCAACCTGAACAATCGTATAGGCAGGATTCCCTTTGGTCAATGTACTCCATACAAAAACCATCGCGGTGCAAGGAGCCGCTCCAAGCAAAATTGCTCCGGCCAAATACTGTTTGGCCAAATCCGGCGAAATAATTCTGCCAAACACGATATACAAGAAAAATGCGGCAATGGCGTACATCGTAAACGGTTTGATCAGCCAATTGGTTACCCAGGTAACATACAAACCTTTAGGATTCTTACCAACATTTTTCAAGCTTTGGAAGTCGACTTTCATCATCATGGGGTAGATCATGATCCAAATTAAGATAGCAATAGGTATGGATACATTCGCATAAGTGAACTGATCAAGAAATTTGGGAATTTGCGGCAAGTATTTGCCGATCAAAACACCCATAACCATGCATAAAGCCACCCAAGCAGATAAATATTTCTGAAAGAAGCCAATACCGTTTTTCTTATTTGTCTTATCCATGATTTTCCTCTCATGTTATACGCCAATTCAATAGAACGGCGAATAGCCTACCGATTATTACAACAAATATTTTTCTCGCTGACCTTATCCGGTGTTGACAGTTGTTTTAATCGTTCAACGGCAAAGGCGCTTCCCTTTTCACTGATCCTGTAGTGTGTCCATTTCCCTTCCTGACGACTTTCAACAACACCTGACGCAACCAGGATTTTCATGTGATATGAAAGTGCCGACTGCCCGATATCCAAAGCATCAATGAGAACACATGCGCACTTTTCACCTCCGCGAAGCAATTCCAGGATACGAAGTCTTTTTTCATCGCAAAAGGCTTTGAACACTGTTGCATTTTCTTCATAAACCGTAGTCATCAGGCAAAACCTCACATCAAATATATTTGATGTATTACATTTTATTCGTCATATCAAATGATGTCAATGTGGCGGCTCTTTATCTCGATAAAAAAACAAATGATCCGATTGTCAATTAAAAGAAGTCGTTCCAAAAGGGACGACTTCCTCAGTATCTGACTTTTCTCTTCAATAATTGAGTTGATCAGCCGCTTTTATTCTGTCGGTTTCACCGTTTGGCATAAGCCTGGTTCAGAAACCTTGGCTCTTGAGAAATAGGTAATCCGAAGATTGGTGCAGCCGAAAGGAACAAGTTCCAGCGTTAGCTCGTCCTGAACATCGATCGGCGCCTGATAAACATCCATGGTCTTCTGAGGATAAGGCGGATAGGCGTAAAGCGCCTTATACCCGGGAACCCGCAGTTTGACCTGCGGCGTCTCCCAGACATAGCCGTTGTCCGCATGCAGAATCTCAATCTGAGCCGGATCGAGCGCTTCATCAAGGGCGACATTCCAGCTGATGTTATATTTCCGCAATCCTTGCTGTTCGTAAATATCCCCGCGCTGATCATATTTCAACTCGGGATTGACATCCCACCAGCTCCAGCCCTCCGGCAGCGGCGTACGCGGACGGCCAGGCACGGCGGTCCAGACTTCCGGGATAGGCAGCGAAAAGAGCAGCGGGCCATATTCGACAGCCAGCGGATACTTCGCGTAACCATCGCCGTCGTCTACGCGGCTGACCGACGCGGTCATCGGCAAGCGGATGCTGACGATATCGCCATCCTGCCAGATCCGTCGGATCGGGCAATAAGTTCCCGGCTGCGCCGGCTGACCGGCCGGGATCCCGTTGACCGTCAATTCGGCTCCGTCGCACCAGCCGGGTATCCGGAAATTAATGGTCAATTCCTGCGGTTTTGCCGCGGAAACCGTAAACCGGATCGTATCCCGGAAAGGATATTGTGTTTCTTCATTAAGGCGCAGGGAACCGAAATCGATGCTTGCCGGACCATAAGCGGCAATATACAGATTCCCTTCGATGTCGGTCAAAGCCATACTGCGGACATAATCCGGAACGACCCAGACTGATGTGACCGGACAGCAAGCCACCGGATAAACCGGCGCATATTGCTGCATATCATTATGCAGGTAACCAGAATTGCCATTAGCAAAAATCTGATTGGGCGAACTCATATAGGCGATCGCTTTTTCATCCTTTTTCCGGGCGCCCTGCGCGCCATTAAAAGCAATCCGCTCGATAATATCGGCATATTGAGGATCGCCGGTGATGGCGTTCAGATGGATCAGGCTATTGTTGAAGAAGGCAAAGGCACAGTACTCGGTTTCCACGCTGGCCGAACGCGGCGCCAGATATTCGGCATGGCAGGGAATGCCTCCGGTGCGCTGCATGACCTTGCGGATGATCTTCTGCGCGCCATTCAAGCTTGCCCGGAGATTGCGTTCACTGCCGCCGGCCATATAAGCCAGGGCATAGATAGCCAGGCTGGCAGCCATACCCGCGCTGTGATGCGAATTGTAAATCAATTCCGGATCCAGCAGGGCTCCGGCAGAGTTCTTATAGAGGTCGTTCCGGTCGAGATAATCGACGTATTCATTGATGAAATCCAGAAGCCGGCGATCGCCGGTATGAGCATAACAGAGCGCCATACATTCGACCATCGTACAGCCGGCATAACGGGTTTTCCGGTCGCCGGCCCAATTATGGCAAAACCAGAGCATACAGCGGTGAACCGCAGTCAGAACATCTTCACGTCCGGTTGCTTCGTAATAAGCCAGCAGCGCATTCATACCGCAATGAGTACCCCAGGCATTATAGTCATCAAAAAGATTATCCGCGTCGGTGTATGTGCCCAGATAGCCGTCTTCGCGTTGATTAACAAGCGTGCCGTCAACCCAGTTTTCGGCTTTGGTTTTCAACTCGGCGTCATCCAGAGCGAAAGCGAGCTGGATCAAGCCATACCAGTAATTGCCGGATATTTCCGCGCCCCAGCCGGCTTTGACCGCTCCCCATTTCTCATCAGTCGCGCCGTTGATATAGGGATAGGCAATCATGTTGGGTTCCAGTTCGTCCAGATGTCCGCCCATGCCGCTTTTACTGCGCAAGAGTTGTTCCCTGATCCAGCCTTGAGCTTTCACATGACCCAGAGGTAATGTTCTTAACCGGTTATTCGTTTTAATCTGCTTATTCATATCCATGCCTTTCATTCCGCGGTTCTGTATCATAGATGAGCCGATCAAGACGGAGATAGAATCAGCTGAATCCGGACCACCACGACTCAGCTGATTCTGTCCGTGAATTTATATGCTACAGACGAAGGTTTATTTGATGCCCATCAGTTCCTTTTTCTGATAATAGTTCGGCGCGACAGCATCGAGATACTGCTGTAACCCGGCATCCTTCATCTGTTGAACAGTATTATTATAGACCGCAATAGCCGCGGTTTCATCAGCAGCCATGATCATTTCCGGTACGGCATTATTCCAGATTTCGGTAATATCCGTGTAGATGATCCCCTCATTCTTTATGGCACCTTCGTTAAGCGTTATTATCTTCTCAGACACGATTCGTTCTCCTTCTTTTGGTAAAAGTTTGGTCGCACTTAACATTTTACCAAGCGAGAGCGGGTTATGTCTTTTCATTTTTCAAAGTGCGTCATTTCAGAATACATTATCTATTACGCCCTCCGCTATTTCGTTTTTTGAAAAGAAAAGCGGTGACTTTGATTTTTATTTCAAAACCGCCGTTTGGACATGCGATATTCATTTGGGCATAACTCTTTGCTTACCAAATGACGGTTTTTTATATGTCACATGGCAAAGCTATTATCTTTATTCTCTACTCAACAACAGTTTGATTGATAATGCCATGCAAGAGAATATTTGTAACGGAGGACTGTATATCCTCTCCTTTGTCTTGCAGATACATCCAACTATGGTAAAGGGCTTGAAAAGCATATGATACTGTCTGAGTGTTACAGGAAAAGCGCACGCCGTGATTATACAGCGATTGAGCAGCATCAAAATTCTGTTCCCGGAAAGCTAGCAGACGTTCTTTTGAAACTTTACGGGCAATCAACTCTGTCGTTGCTGTATCCATGTAAGTTAAAATAGGATATTGAAGCATCATCGTGTTCATAGCCTTAAACGCTTGCAGGACACGTTCTTTGCTTGGTAAACTAGGATTGGAATCCAAAAGAATATTTAGTTCTGCAAAGATTTTTTGCTGTAAGCTTTGAACGATGTCTAAATACAGATATTCCTTGCTTTCATAAAAAGTATAAAACGATGCCTTAGCAATCCCCACGGCTTCTACCAAATCATCAATAGTGACTTTCTTTATCCCATGTGTTGTAAAAAGCTTTTCTCCCTCCGTAAGAAGCTTGTTACATATTCGTTCTTTTTCATTCTCGCTAAAACGCGGCATGTCACCACCTCCATTTAAATAGTCAATTACTTAAATTGAATGTGCAGAATTTGGCTTCTGTTTTTTGTGGCAGGCAAAAAATTCAGCAGTCTGAGAATAAGAGGTTGACGCTCTTTCAAAAGGTTTCCTGCACTCCATGACTGAATCAATTCAATGTTTGAGTTTAGTTTCTCAACATCTTTAGCTTCGTCAATTCCCCACAAAAAAGTACTGCTTATTTTTTTATTAATAAAATAGCTGTGAACGACATCAAAAAGCATATGAGCCCCCGGAAATCGCTTAGCTAAAAGCGTAAGTATATGAGATACATCTTCCTCAGTAAAATACATAAGCAGACCCTCTGCAATAATAATGACAGTACTGTTTTCAGAAATATTTATTTGTTCCGCCCATGTGGTATCCAAGACAGATTTAGATATAAACCGAATGCGTTCGTTTTCAGAAAAGAATCGGCTCCTGAACCGAATAACATCCGGCAAATCAAGATCATACCATTTCAAAAGACCGTTATCCATTCTGGAGATTCGCGTGTCCAATCCTGTTCCAAGATTAATAATGGTGGCATTTGCATTCCGGGATAAAATACGGCCTACTTCATCATCAATTATCTTTGTTCGTGCTAAAATACCTAGCGTTGATATTTGACCGCCATCCGTTATCTTGTCTTCCAGATTTATCGTTTTAAGAATTTCCACAGACTTTTCGTCCGAAATGATTGGATTATCCCTTGCGGTTTCAGTAGCACGCGCTACCAAAGGAATAAATAGGGTTTCGGATATCGGCAGCAAGTTACTATTGTACTTTGTTTCCATCATCTTCACTCCAATTTTAAAAGTTGTCCCGCAGACAGTACAACTTTTCTGCTCTGGTTTTACCTGATTATTGCCGCAGGTCTGACATTCGAATAAGCCGTTTTTTAGTGGCAGTCGGATTTTTGTATTGGCTTTAAAGTATTTATTTGTTTTCTTGTCTTGATAAAGCTCAATCTTGAGCAAAATAAAAAGAAATAGAAGAATCATAAAGCCTAATACCAAAGATACCTTTGCTAGTAGCTGAAACTGTGCTTGCTTTGTTATTGACCAAAGTAAATAACAGATTGCTGGCACAACAATTAAACAAATTGCTGCACTACTACTTATCTTGTGACCATAGCTGATAGAATTTATTTTTTTCATTACCGAGCCTCTATATATACTAAAAAAACAATTTAGTATATATAGTATGCTTCTCGTTTTTGCAGTTGTCAAGATACAGTAACCAAAGAACCCTTAGTAAGAAAGCCATATTCATTATCCATCTGTTGGCTATCAATTCATTTGTTCAAGTGTTTGCTTCCTTATGATCTCTGCGCATGACCTGACGGATTATCGTCTGGGAAAGGCCTGCGAGCTATTAACATCCACTGCTGTTCGGATCGCCGATATTCCTCAGATGGTTGGTTTAGCCAGCAATCCGCATTTTTTCTATCTGTTCAAGCGGGCTACAAATCTGACGCCGTCTGAGTACCGGCTCCATAAAGGCCTAAGTCAGCTGGTCAAATTATGATCACACCGCTGCAAAACTCATAAGCAAGATTAAATATCTGGGGCGTTATTTTTTTATCCATGCCCGATTACGCAACAAGCTTTTAGTCAGTTTCGGTCTGTTTGCCCTGATACCGAAACGCTGCTTTGCATCAGAAGTATGCCGGATATTTGGCGATGACGCGGGCTTATCTCGATACTTTTGATAAAATCAGTAATTCCTATGAACGTTTAAATAACAATATCCAGCGGATTTGCATTTATTCCGATAATCCCCTGCTGGTTTGTGATAATTATTATCTATACCCACAGGACGAGAGCTTCAAGCAATCATCGGGTTATCGAGCTCTCTTCCAGGATGCTAAAATAGCGGTTGCCCTTTTTGAAGAAAAAGGACAGATCGCTTATTACCGAATCATGAATTACCGAAAGTCGGATTTTCAATATCCAGTTTTAAAGATCAAGATCAAAAATCAGGAGTTCTATGAACCGCTTCAGGGAAATGGCGCCAATAACAATGTTTTCCTGTTTTATACTAACGGCAGCAGCCTCCAGATGGATGGTAACAGCACCAAAATGGACACTGTCTTGCCGCTACTGCCGGAAATTATGGCCCAAGATGAAGGCATTCTTGGTAAAATTTCCTTTAATAATGACATTGTACTCTTCACCACGACCAAGCTGGGCTGGAAAATCGTCAAGGTGATTGATCCGGCGACATTTTTCCAAAAAGCTCTGGGTATCCGCAAGAGGAAATTACCCATTTACGCATGTATCTGGATATTGAAGAAAAATTGATCGACAAGATCAACGACCGGATCAGCATCCCCGATTCAATGATGGCCATCCAGCTGAATCGGCTGACGCTGCAGCCTATTGTTGAAAACGCCATTCAGCACGCTATGCGCGAAGATGATGATTCCCTGACCATTGAGGTCGTTGGATATGCCGAGGACAACACAGCTGTGATTGAAATTCGTGATAATGGCGTCGGCATCCCCAGACAGAAAGCATCAGCTTTCAATAACGACCAAACCATATCGGCGGAAGGGCACGGCATCGGGCTCATGAATGTAAACCGACGGATCAAATTACGATTTGGCGAACAGTATGGCTTGTATCTTGTTGAAAAAGACACGCCGGGGGCGATCGTGCAAATCCGCATCCCCATGCTGCCGCCGCGATCTGAAAACCTGTTGGGACTGCCGGCGGATATCATTTAAAGCTTACTGTTATAGGATAGTCGCCCACTCTGGAAGGTTTCGTAAGCTGCTTGCTTTTACCGTCTTTTACCACGAATTATATTAAACAAGAAAAGTAAAACCACAGCTCCGCCGACAGCGACCAGGAAGGTGTAAAAATTAAAACCGGTCATACCCTGGACGCCAATCAGATTCAACAAAAATGTTCCGGCAAAAGCGCCGATAATGCCAACTATAATATTAGCTAAAATACCCATCCGCGCATTGTTCTTGGTCAATAAGCTGGCAACCCAACCGGCCAGGCCACCCAGAATAATCCATGCTAACCAATCCATATACTTTCCTCCTGCTTGGATATCGGATTTCAGTCCGATAAAATTAATGATCAGCTCTGTCTTCTGACTACTTGGCTTTTTTGTCTTCCTGTTTATCAATCTTGTCATTGATTTTTCCGGCAATATTCTCTTTAATATCGTTAATTCTATCACTAACAGTCATGTCTTTTTTTATATCGGCTTGAGCTGATTGGATTTTACCCTTTAACTCCAGCTGCTCATTACCTGTCATGCGGCCGGTAGTTTCTTTGACTTTACCAGAGAATTTGTCTTTAGCATGATTGAATTTACGTTTAAAGCGAGCCATATAATACCTCCTGATTGATGCAATTTTTCATAATTCCCGTATGAATATGACAATGTATATTGTTTGTTTACTGACATGTTCTTCATCTGATTTCTCATCGGTTTGTTTACTGCTCTGCTTTTTATATGTTTCCTGAATAGTGATCGAACACAATTTCCACCCTTGATTCCCATGCTTAGCCAGGGTCATTGCCCAATTATCGTCAGTTATACTTTCAGATGTTTCCTGGAAATACTCATACTGCCTTAACATATTAACCATTCCACCCCTCGTCGCTTAATTGTGTTTCCTTCTTTCAACAGGGATGATCGTGTTATCAGACCATCTGAAAATCATCAAGGATGCCGTTCTCCAGATGTTCCAGATTCATCAGCCAGATCACCCGGCCACTGACTCTGATCAATCCTTCATGCGTCATCGTGACCAGTTCACGGGAAAAGGATGGTCTGGGCATCGCCAGAAGCCGTGAAATCACTTCTTTGGATACTGGCAACTCGACCTTCTGCATCGATCCCCTGCTATGAGTACTTTTACGGAAGCGCTCTTCTTTTTTCATTTTGTCATGCAGAAGTTCCAATAGATAACTCACTATTTTACAGCGCAAGTTTTTCTGCGAGAGCAGATAGATTCTTCGATTTTGTGAAATAATCCGATTTGAGATAATCGATAAAATATTCTGCATCATTGCCGGATTCTTCTCCAGCAGTAGCATTAACACCTCTCGTGGGATGAAAACAACTCTGGAATTGGTTGCTGCTTCAATCGTATTAGAATAAGTACTTTTGTTGTTGAATATCAGATCTTCACCAAATATCTCATCTGCGCCCATCAATTCAAGAGTAGTAAAATCACCGCTTCTGTTGTATTTCTGCATGGCTAATTGACCCTCGATAATGATGCCGATTCCAGTACAAGGATCACCCTCGTTAACCAGCGTCTCGCCCTTTAAAACGAAACGAATACTGGTCCGGTCACAATATTCATGGAAAGCATCGTGATTCCAGCCATAAAACAATGCTGATGCCGCCAGGGTTTCACAAATCTTTTTCATTGATCCACTCACCAGCTAACTATTCTATTGTCTGGTTATGTGATATCCTCACTATCCCAGTTATTCAGCATTTATCGTTCTGCTTCTGCTTTTTGCTGCTTACGTTAATGAATATCTTGCTTTAAATGCTCGATTGAATATGTTCTTCTTTTACCCTCAACAGGCAACAACTCCAGAACTTTAGCGACTTCTTTTTCTTCAAGGCTTTCCATATACTCAATAAACAAGGAAATCCGCTCGTATTCCTTGATCGAAAATAGCACGGCATCCGGTTGATTGTTTTTTAAAATGAAAATCTTTCCATATTGATCGGCCATCATTCGGCATGATTTATAATTCTTGATCATGTCAGAGTTGGAAACGATTGACTTTGTTGATATATTCATGCTATGCCCTCCAATTATGATTCCTTTCCTTACCCTATATCATCGCCGGCATTATGTCAACCTATTATTAGAATCATTATTCTAATTTTCAATACAATAATTATTAATCTTTTGTCACAAGCCAGGTTGGCTGTTGAGCCAACCTGGCTTACTTCATTCAAGGATCCGACGGCCGATCGATCATTGACATATTAACAATTTATTTCTGTGAGTCAGCTGGTCCATTTGGCCCAATCGAATCTTTTTTTTCAGTTGGATCAGTTGGTCTATTCGGACCAGTTGATCTGGCGGATCCTGTCGTAAATTCATTTTTTACCATACTGCTGCTCTTGCGTGATGTCATCAGCTTCATGACAATCAAGGCCAGTAAAGCGATGAGGATGATCGCAATCAAGGTTGCCGGTTCAAAAACAGCCTGGGTACCCGCAACGGAAACTTTGGGGAAAATGCTCTCAAAAATGCCCACAAAAAATTGTGTTATACCATATATAATTTTAATAAAACCATTATTCGGGTTCGCTCCAAGTAATTTAAAAATCAAGCGAAAGCCCAGGATAATTTCGATTACGCCGAAAATTACACCAACGATACGCTTAGCTGTATGACTTTTCGGTTTAGTGCTCAGTGTTTCCGATTGTCTTGTCATAGGTTCCATTTTATATACCTCTTTCTTTTCGTATCACCCGCTGCCAGGTGATCAGGTTAAATATTCATCTGCTTGTCAAACTCTCCTGCCTCGAATCAATCTAATAATCACGACAATAACAGCTATAACGAGCAGAACATGGATAAATCCACCTAACGTAACCGATGTAATCATACCGAGTATCCACAATACAATAAGCACGATTGCAATCGTCCATAGCATAAAGACCATCCTCTCATACTTGATATTTCCATTAACATTTCTAATGGAAATAGCGGGTTATTGATAACCAGCATTTCATGATCGAAATCACGTTACAGCTTAATGTACTTTTCTGCGCCAACGAAGAATAAACAGACTGCCGGCCAGGCCAAGCAGAAGCAAACCGATTAGCCACGAATTATTGGTTTCACCTGTTTTCGGTATGTCTGCACCAGATACCACCGTTGTTGTTGCTGCTGCTGCTGTGGTCATTGCTGTGGCCGTTACCACAGTCGTTACCACAGTCGTTACCGCGGTCGTTACCGCGGTCGGCGCCGTTGTTGGGGTCGATGTTGTTGCCGCGGTTGTCGATGTTGGCGTCGGTGCAGCCTCGCAAACACCATTGGTAATCGTATTGTTGTCAAGGGTAACCGCGCCGTTTCTTGCCAGCAATTGCCCTTGTACTGTAACGCCAGTTTGCGCCGCGATAGATGTCAAGGCGAAAATGTGCCCAACGAATTGGGTATTAGTTCCCAAAGTTGCCGAACTGCCGACTTGCCAGAAAACCCGGCAGAAACGGGCGCCATTCGTGAGGCTGACAACACTGTTTGAAGCTGTGGTCAGTGTGCTGCTAATCTGGAAGATAAAGACAGCTTCGGGATCTCCCTGGGCATCAAGAATCAAAGTCCCTGTTAACTGAGCTGATGAACTGAATTTATACACGCCGGCAGTCAGTGTCAGTCCGCCCAGATCCTGGCCAGTCAGATTCGCCGTGACCGCCCGGCCGGCTGCATCATTATAAGCAGCAGCCAGATCGACTTGCGCCTGGAGAGCAGTTGCATCTGCGCTGTGAATTGTCCCGTCGGTAACTGTCCCGGGAGGAAAACCGGTGATCGCCGAACCTGGAGATACGCCGATATTGCCGCCGACACTGCCGCCAATGGTGGTCGGTCCGGTATTCGTGATTGTTGTACCGGCCAGTACCGCAAAACTGGCGGTTGTGCCAAGATTAACGGTCGACTCGGCAGCCATCACTGTTGCAGGTACTGTTAAAAAAACAATCAGAATCAAAGTTAGCGACATGGAAATAAATCGTGTCTTGTTCCTTGTTTTCATAATCCTGTATGCCTCTCAATCACTTCGCCACCGGTTTATCCTCGACAATCTCATCAATCGATATGACCAACTGAGCATCGTTTTTAAAATAATCGATGGTATAAGTTTTCTTCTTTCCCATAATGGGTAAGGATTCCATGGCCTTGGCAAAATCTTTCTCTTCAATGGTTTCCATGTACTCAATAAACACAGATAATTTTTCATATTCGGCAATTGAAAACAACACGGCATCCGGTTGGTTGTTCTTTAGAATGAACAGCTTTCCGCAAATTTCTGCCCGATCCCGGCAGCCCTTATAGTTTTTGATCATTTCGGAATTGGATACTATATCCTTGGTTGAAATATTCATAGGCTTACCTCCGATTTATGCAGAAGGTTTCATAGACCTCCATCCTGCCTTACGACCTTCATCGTTTATGTACCTCATTTCTCAGCTCGGCTAAGTGTTGGTAGATTTCTTTTTCCTCAAGACTCATTGTCCGCGGAATGTCGATAACCACTTTCACATATTCGTCGCCGCGATTGCCGTTTTTATCCTGCCATCCTTTTGACCGCAAGCGTAATTTCTGATTATTGTGCGTCATCGAAGGAATCTTGATCAATACTTCACCATCGATTGATGGTACGAGAATCTGGCATCCCAGTACGGCTTGTTCTGGTCTGACTTTGGCGGTTGTTTCCAGACTGGTTCCATTAAGCGTCAGGCAGGCATGTGGCAGGATCTTAACGGTTAACAACAAGTCGCCGGCCGCAATTTGATCTGCTTCTTCACTCCCCTGACCCTTTAAGCGGATTTTGCTGCCATCTCTGACATAAGGCGGAATCTTCACATCCAACGTTTTGATGATTGTTTTACGACCTGCGCCGCCACAGATTTGGCAAGTAACCTGATTAACCAAACCGGAACCGCCGCAGGCCGGACATAGGGTATGGAAGGATAATTGAAGCGTTTTCCGGCCACCGTGATAAGCTTCTTCCAGAGTCAGCTCAAGTTCGCTTTCCAGGTTTTGTCCCCGCTGATTCCTGGTCGGCTTAAATCCACTAAAGGGGGCGCCTGATCGTGCTCGCCCGAACAGGGTTTCAAAAAAATCACTAAAGCCATCGGCGTCCGCTTCTCTCCAGGTTTGGTTTTCATAATTGCCCATGTCCGGCGAAGGCTGCCATTCTTGTCCATTGTGCAGATTTTCTCCTAAGCGGTCATATTGAGCTCGCTTTTCCACATCACCTAATACGGCATAGGCTTCATTGATCTCTTTAAATTTTTCTTCATAAGCGGCCTTGTCTCTTTTGGCATGCAAGTCAGGATGGTACTTGCGCGCAGCTTTCCGATAGGCCGACTTGATTTCCGTCTCAGTGGCTTTACGATCCACTCCCAGGATTTCATAGTAGTCTTTATAGGTCGCGCTCACTTCTTATCGCCCTCATTTTAAGCCAGAGATATTGGATGTACGGCAAAATCTGGTAATCCATTATCTCCGGTTCTATTTCTCGGTGTATTCAGCGTCAATGACATCATCCGGGTTTCCAGTATCTGGTGCAGCCTGTCCGCCTTCGCCGGTCTGAACGTTGCTTGCGGTATCGGTCGTCAATGCATGAGCAGCTTGCGTCAGATCACTCGTCAGTGAACGAATTCGATCAATCGGAGCATTGTCTTTCAAAACTTGTCTGAGCTCGGACAGAAGCTGTTCGATGCGGCTCTTCTCGTGAACCGGAAGTCTGTTTCCTGATTCGTTCATTTGGCGTTGAACCTGATAAACAGCAGCATCTGCCGTATTGCGGACCTCAACATCCTGACGATGTGTTTTATCTTCAGCTGCGTGGGTCTCGGCATCATTGATCATCCGGTTGATTTCCGATTTATCCAGACTTGTGGAACCGGAAATGGTAACAGTCTGCTCTCTGTTGGTTAATTGATCCTTGGCGCTGACCTTTAAAATCCCATTGGCATCGATATCAAAAGTGACCTCGATTTTAGCGGTGCCCCGCGGAGCCGGCGGAATACCGTCTAGTTTAAACTGACCCAAAGAACGGTTGTCCTTGGCTAATTCCCGTTCCCCTTGCAGGACATTGATATCCACAGCCGGTTGATTGTCGGCGGCTGTGGAAAAGACTTCGCTTCGGCGTACAGGAATTGTTGTATTGCGTTCAATGATCTTGGCCACAATACCCCCCAGAGTTTCAACACCCATGGACAGCGGCGTCACGTCCAGCAACAGGACATCTTTGACTTCACCCGCTAAAACGCCGGCCTGAATTGCCGCGCCAATGGCAACTACTTCATCAGGGTTGACACTCTGGTTTGGATCGCGTCCCCCCATTAGTTCTCTGACTAATGTTTGGACTGACGGCGTGCGGGTTGAGCCGCCAACCAAAATGATCTCATCGATATCGCCGGCCGTCAGTTTGGCGTCAGTAAGAGCGGAGAGAACCGGCTGACGGCATCGCTCTACCAGATTATGAGTCAAATCGTCAAACTTCGCCCGGGTCAGCTTGATATCCAGATGTTTCGGCCCATTAGCATCAGCGGTGACAAACGGCAAGTTGATTTGCGTTTCCATCACGCTTGACAGATCGATCTTGGCCTTTTCAGCAGCTTCGGTCAAGCGTTGCAGCGCTTGCCGATCCTGACGCAAATCTATGCCATAATCCTTTTTAAATTCCTCAGCTAGCCAATCAACAATTGCTTTGTCATAGTTGTCGCCCCCGAGATGAGTATCCCCGTTGGTCGATTTAACCTCAAAGACGCCATCGCCGACATCCAGAATAGAAACATCAAATGTTCCGCCACCCAAGTCAAATACCAGGATTGTTTCGTTTTTCTTTTTATCCAGACCATAAGCCAGGGCAGCCGCTGTAGGTTCATTGATAATGCGCAGGACGTTGAGTCCGGCAATCTTGCCGGCATCTTTGGTTGACTGACGCTGGGCATCATTAAAGTATGCCGGAACGGTAATGATTGCATCAGTTACTTTCTCCCCGAGATATTTTGACGCATCTTCAACCAGTCTTTTTAAAATGGCAGACGCGATTTCTTCCGGGGCATAAAGCTTGCCGTCGATATCAAATCTCACCGTATCGCTGGGCCCCTGAACGACCTTATAAGGTACAAGTTTTCTTTCGTCATTGACTTCCGAGAAACGACGCCCAATAAAGCGTTTAACAGAGTATAAAGTCTTTTCAGGATTCAAGGCCGCCTGACGCCGTGCCACCTGGCCGACAATCCTTTCCATTTTGTTTGTAAAAGCGACAACAGACGGGGTTGTTCTGCCACCTTCGGCGTTTACGATAACAACAGGTTTTCCGCCTTCCATAACAGATACAACAGAATTAGTCGTACCTAAATCAATACCTACCGATTTACCCATAGCAATTTTCCTCCTACCGGTCAAATCAGACATTATTCTATTCGGTTATTATGTTCTGATAATAAAGAACAAATCCTGGCATCATTATTTTGATCGTCAGTATTTTGCATGAATGCAGATAACAATATTAATCATAAAAGCACTGACGAACACATTATAATAAACTATCGAATTTACACAAATAAACTGCTGCCTATATTTGTATTGTAAACTTATGGCAACTATATGTCAACATATTATTATACATATTATTTATATTTTTTATTTTATTATTCTTCTTATTCATTTTGACGGATTAAGTACTACTTCCTATAAGCTCAAATAAGCTCAAAAGTTTCACGTAGCCTTTCTGGGCTATTATTTCGTATCATGAATTCATGATTTTCATCCTCATCCATGCAAATGCTCTTTCAGTATTTGAACGACCCGATCCATACAGGAAGCAAATTCAAGGATTTTGGCGACGATTTTGTCCCGTTTGGCTTGATCCTGCAACGCGTCCAAAGTAATATTAAAGCCGCCGCCAATAGCTTCCAGATCCTCTCCGTTTTGATTATTCCAAAGGAAGCTCATTTGTTGATAGAGTTTGTCAACATCTTCCAAAAAAGTAAAATCGGGATTCAGTTTTTGCGCTCTGGTAAAAAACTCATGACAGCAGCTGCTGTTCGTGGCCAGATTGCATACATAAATCGTATACATGGGCCAGCTGTCGAATTCCTCTGGCTTCAGCCCGTTAAATCTGCCGCTCTCTATTTCATGAGCCCAGGCGCGGAACGCTTCAGCGCCGAATAGATATGCATCTGTTTTTCGAGTCAGCAGATCCGGCATGGCCGTGATGATTTGACGGTAAATCTGACCAAGCGGAATGTTATTTTTCTTTTCACCAACGAAAACCCAACCATTGCAGGTTTCCTGACCCTCTATCAGTTGATCCGGGAAAGCATCCGCAAAAGTTATACGCTCCGGCTCCGTCAGGTCGGCGGTCAGATAGAGCAAGGTTCTCCCGTAATCTTCATAGCCGACAAATACGCCCCAGCCCCATCGGCTTCTGGGTTTGTTGCCCCAGTGGTTTAAAATGACCGGTATACCCTTATCGATATAGGCTATCAGGGTTTGTAAATACATTTCTTTGTTGCTGGTTAATTGATTGATCGAAACAAAAGTACTCGCATATCCGCAAGCAGCAAAAACATCTTCAATAAAGCGGGCGCCGCCGGCAAGACTTAGCCGATAATCGGTTGCGCCATCGCCGCGAAAATGGTCGCAGGCATATACCTGCGCCAAATTGTCACCGGTTAATCCCGCAAAAAACCAGTAATCATAATCGGGCTCCCCAAGACATTCCATCACATACCGGGCACTGCCGTTGAACCAGTAGTTTTCGCCATAATGCAAAGTGATAAGCTGGTGAATATTGGGTATCATATTGTTGCTTTGTTTTGGAATGATCATAAGCTCCCCTTCTTTGATCCTGATTTTCGGCGTTCTCTTAAGCTGTAACACGCGGATCGATTTAATGCATATTTTCCCCTGTCCGTTGGATCCGAGAATAATAGGGTATGGCTGCTGCCGGCGCAGATCCGCCTTCATATAAGGGAAATCGGCGCCGCAATATCGCACTTCGCCGTTGATGATAACGGCAAAGTGCTTTTCGCCGACAATCCAGGACAGTTTATTATATTCGCCGGGGTTGATTCTACCTCGTTTCGGATATGTATAAAAATCGCCGATAACCGGTTGGTTGAAACTGATCGCTTCTTTTGACAAACGGCTGTCGGCATTATTATCCATATTAATGCCAAACAGGTTATTGCCATGAAAAAAGCGAACGCTCCCCTCATCGGTACCATAACCGAATCTAGCGCTCGCTTCATCAATCCGAAACTCAAGATCCACCCGAAACGGCAGCTTTACTTCTATGCCGGTCGATAAAAGCCGTTTGTCGATATAAGCGATATATTCGGCTTCCCCCGCTTCGTTGACCCGGTAATACGGTTCTAAAATCGGGATCAATTGATTCAGATGGACATTTTTTTCCCATAAAACCGGATTGGCGGCTTCGATATCCCGGACAGAAACCGATTCAATTTGTTCGCCGGGATTGTATAGAGACGCATCCGGCACGCGGTTTTTTATCGGTACAAGCAGATCGACGATCTCCCGCTTACTGTCGGGCGAGATCACCGATTCCACCAGCGTTTCATGCTGCAGACGACCGCTGTGATGATAATCCACCTCAAAATACGAATTATCATCGAAGCTTTTTATGATTCTGCGATGGATAGCGCGTAAGTCTTCATCGACATAAGCGCAGCCGACAGCAAACAATCCGCCTTCAAATCTGTAATCGGCATAGGGGCTGTCGTTTTTAAAATTCTCGTCTATTTTTTGAATAAAAACAACCTGTGATGCATCGTTTTGAAATTCGAACAGGATATGCTGACCCGGCATTCCCGGAGGTATCCCTTCTTTATCCAGCCAATTCCAGAAACCTTCTACATCAGAGGCCGCGGTTTCTTTGTTTATGGACGAAAGCATGCGCATAGACGGCAGCTCAATAATCCTGATGTTAGCCGGTTCGGCTATTTTTTCAGACACTTCGGCCAGCCGTTTGTAGTTGATTGCCGTTTGTTTTTCATGCAGATCCAGTTGTTTGTTAAACTCATCATAAAGCAAAGGCAAAGCCGATATTTTTGATATGCCGTTTATGATCATCGTCTGCAGAAAGTCATTAACGATCCGTTTAAGTTCCGACAGCGCATTCACTTCATCATCAATCTCATTCATGCGGTCGACAAAGACCTGAACAACAACGCGCATATCCTCGCTCTCGTAGATACGGACAATGTCCTTGATCGGTATCCGCATTTTACGCAGTACGATAATCTGTTTGAGCCGCTCGGTATTTTCGGTATCATAATAACGGTATTTTTCAAATTTCGGCCGTACGCTTCGGATCAGCCCAACTTGTTCGTAATAACGCAGACTTCGCGAAGTGATATCCAGCTGATTTGATAAATCGGTTATTTTAATCAGATCCATAAATCACCTGCCATTTCGTTTGATATCTATGTTTTATCACTTACCCTTACGTCAATGTCAACAATATGGCAGGAATATATCTTTACCGGCGGCGTTGCGCCGGTTTTCAAACTAAACCTTATCCGCGGTCAGGTTTCATATGACTATTCGTGGTTTCCGCAGCAGCAGCCGCCTCCTGAGCCGTGACCGTGATCGTGGCCTTGTCCGCCGCAGGCTTGCTTCACGCCATTGTTGATTTTGGACTTTTTCATGCTCCCGCATTTCGGGCAGGCAATCTCATAACCATGTTTGCCGCCTTCCGTACAGGACGGTTCTTCCCAAACCTGCCCGCAATCTACACATTCAAATACTCGATTAGCCATTTGATAATGCCCTCCCTTAATCATGATTGTCCGGCCTTCAACCACAGCCGTCGCTAATTTCTTTCGAGCCGCAATTAAGACTCTCTGAAAGGTCGGACGGGTTAAAGACATTTGACGCGCACATTCTTCCTGGTCCAGTCCGGCCATATCTTTTAAACGAATCGCTTCAATTTCCTCATACCCTAAAGTCATTGTCTTTTCGGGTCCAGATGGATCCGGTACAAACTTTTGGCAGACAGGGAAATCATCAATCTGACCGCAACAGCGTTTTCTAGGCATGAACCCTCCCGGCTCTCAATTGAGAATATGCTCATTTCGTATTATAGACTTCTTGCATACTCTTTACAATCCCTTTTACTCTTTCTGTTGTCGTACTCATTTCTTCTATTGGCGGATAGCCCATTCCACGATTCACTCTAAAACAAGAGCCTGCATCGGGCAGTATTTAACACACCGGCCGCAGCGGACGCAAACGTCCATATTGACTGTCGGGGCATTATAACCCCTTTGCGAGAGGGCATTCACAGAGCAAACCCGTATCGCCGGACAAGGATGGTTGCTCGGGCAGCGGTCTGTTCGTACAATAAGTTTTTTCTCACTATTCTTCATGTTCATAATTTATATCCTCCTATTTCATAATAATCAAACTGAATATACCGGATGGATGAAGAAGCTTCAGTGATTCTATTACAAAACAAGCCGGCAGTTCTTTATTCTGCCGCGTTTATTGCTTTTTACATAGGCGAAAAGTGCTTCATCTCCACGGAGTAAATTGAAATCCGGTTTATAATAAAGTATTTCCATATTTGTCTTCAATCATTGGTTCGTTCATTTCATTAATGATGTCCCTGATTCTGCTCTCGCTGTTTATATCCGTTAAAATATCAAGATAATCTCCTTCTTTAATTTCCGTATCGCCTTTGGGAATGATCTGCCTTTCGCCCTGCTTTACACCGACAAGCAAGGATTTCCCTGGCCATTTTATACGCTTGACTTGATTATTTTCAAATAGAGAGCCATGTTTAACAATGATTTCAACCAGGATTTTTTTGCTGCTTTCTTCACTGACTTCAACAGGCTCACCGCGAATCATATTTTCTAGCAGCGCTTCATACACTGGCGGACTCTTCAATAAATCGGCTGTAATATACGCCGTTACCGCAACCACCGTTAACGGGAGTATATGGGTAAATGAGCCTGTCATTTCTGTGATCAGGACTATGCCGGTTATCGGCGCCCTTACAATGGCCGTAAAATATCCCGCCATAGCAAGAATAATAAAATTATTGAACAGTTCTTGATTTACGCCGAAATAATTGATGGATATTCCAGCAAAAACGGCGCCTGCTGTCGCGCCCAGGATAATCAGCGGAAAAAATATCCCGCCTGGCGCTCCGGACCCGAAACTAACCATCGAAAAAATAAATTTCAGAACTAATATAAGACACAGAAAACCTATACTGTTTTTCAGCGTCAATTCTTCGATGATGCGATGTCCGCCGCCCAAAACAACCGGAAATATGATTCCCAAAATCCCAGCCATCAAAAAGGGGATGATGAGTCTCGTTTTTGTATTAAGGGCTTTGATTTTTTTATATAATTCTTTTGTTTTCATGAGCGCGTAATTATAAATTGCACCCATAACCCCGAGTATAATTCCCAGAACAACCAGTATCCAATAACTGTTTAAAGGTATTCCTTTTGTTATGGCAAAGTTAAAAATAGGCGCCAGCCCAAAGATTTGCTTCGATACGAAATCCGCGGCAACCGCTGCCGACATCATTGATAATAAAATAACGGGTGAAAAGTACTTGAAAATCTCTTCTAATGCAAATACAACACCGGCCATCGGCGCGTTAAAAGCAGCAGCTAATCCTGCACTTGCCCCACTTGCCATAAGTATTTTTCTTTCTAAACGTCCTTTGCCTATCTTTTTTCCCAATCCCTCAGCCACACAAGCGCCAAGTTGAATGGACGGGCCCTCCCGCCCCAGTGAAAGACCGCAGCCTATTGCTATGACCCCTCCTAAAAACTTACTGCATAGGGTATGCAGCCAGCTTTTTCTATTTACAAAATAACCTTTCAAAATTCCTTCCAGTTGAGGTATTCCGCTTCCAGAAATCAACTGATTTTTCGAAACCAGATATCCCACAAAACAGGCTGCCATGCATAATGCGATTACTGCAAATGGAATAAACCGGAGATTGATCTTTAAAAAAGCATACAGCTCAAACGAAAAATGTTCTGCATAAGTCAGGGAAAACCTATAAAGGACCGCAATCCCGCCTGCAGCCAACCCAACAAGCAAACTCTTAAATACAATGAGAATATTACCGAAATTATCATCAGTTAATATATTATAGTTGTTTTTCATTTCGATTCATTTCACCCCAGATTTTATTGGCAATCCCGTTTAGCGATAATTATACCAAACAATTCATCGATGACGCTGTTTATTGTGTTTCTTGCCGCCATTTCACTGACATCTGTCTTTTTCACAAGCAATCATGGGAACAAGCCAAGAAGCTCGCAAGTATTTTTTCATAATGAAAACCGAAAGTCCTTATTTTTGCGCAGATAGCTTTTTACGCATTGTAAAATAACATCAACAGGTATATTGTAAAGAAAAAGTATGTTATTAAATACTGGCGGAAAAGGATGTAAGAACGATGTTTTTTTTGATAAAAAAACAGAAAAAATATGAATATTCAGATAGTGAAAATAAGAGCAGGATTGTTTTTGTTAAAAAGATCTTATCCATCATCCTGTCGTTGAATCTCATCGCCATGATGCTTCCCATTGATGTAAAAGTTGAGGCCGTGATGGTTAATGATACAGATAATCCCGCGTTCAGCGTCATTGCTTATGATACGTCCGTCAGGATCGCCATTCCTTATATCAGCGACGCGTCCGCTTATAAAATTTATCTTTCAAAGAACTTGCATCAAAGCACCTCCTCGCTGACAGCCGACGCGACCACACAATGCGTATTCAACAGCGGTGTCTACGAATCCTTCGTTTATGTGCTGAACGGAGACGCCGATGCGTTGGATGTTATGAATACCATCGTCCTGAATCAAAGCAGCCTGTATTATTTTTATCTGGTAACCGATGACGGCAGCGCCGAAATCCTGCAATCTGTTTTTGAAACAGAAACCAAGACGTCCGTCGATTGTTATTGGACAAGCGAAAATCATTACGATATCCATTGGTATTCGGCTCATCCCCATTCGAGTACTTATACAATCGATACGGAAGCACAGCTTGCAGGACTTTCCGTGCTGAATAACGGTTTAAACGGCGTTTCCTGCGTGGATTTTACTGGCAAAACCATCATTATTTCCGAATCACTCGATTTATCCGCCTGGCTCTGGACGCCGATCGGAACCGAATCCAAACCCTTTAAGGGAAATATCGGCAGTGTGATACTGGATGGCGGCAATATGCCTCTTTCCTGCATCCATGTGATCAAAGGCTTGCATACAAATACAACCGGTACTTATCAGGGATTGTTCGGCAATGTCGGCGGTTCATCTACAATATCGGATATCGGCATCGTGGATGGTTATCTGAAAGGCGGCAGCAAGACCGGCAGTATAGCCGGCAGATTTCAGGGAACAGCGATTGACAACTGTTACAATACCGGTACGGTAAACGGCACCGTCAGCGCTACCGGAGGTCTTGTCGGCAGTTTCGATCACGGCAGCATTTCCGACAGCTACAATACCGGCTTGGTGGAAGGGACGTTTGGCGTCGGCGGCATTACCGGTTTCGCTTATGGATCAAGCATCGCCGCCTGTTACAACAGCGGCGCAGTGAAGGGCTGGACGGATGTCGGTGGCATTGCCGGTACAGGTAACGGCGCCATTTCAACTTGCTATAATACCGGTACGATTACAGCAACACAAAATCAAACCGGCGGTATTGTCGGTTGTAATGATGGCATCGTATCTGATTGTTATAATCAAGGAGCAATTCACGGTCTTGAATTTGTGGGCGGCATTGCAGGTATCGCTTTAAATAGTATTACAGACAGTTATAATACCGGCGCCATATGCGGAACAACCTTCCTTGGCGGAATCAGCGGTGATATCAACGGCATTTACCATCACACTGAAATATCTAATTGTTATCATACCGGATCAATCACCGGCACACCGAACAATTTCGGCGGTATCACCACTTTTGCTGAAAATGGCGCTTCCGTGACAAATTCTTACTATAATCACGATATTGTATCAACCGATAATGGCTACGGAATCGGAAAAACGACAGATGAATTAAAAACCATGGCCGGCACTTTGGGCGACGGTTTCGTCCTGGCTCCAGCGTGTTATGCAGCCGACGGCATATTTAGTTCCAGCAATCCGGTTAACGGCGGCTATCCAGTTCTAACAGCGTTCGGTTATACGGGCGGTTCGGATGTCGGCAGCCAGTTCGAAATTGAAACCGGAGCCGGTTGTTATCGGGTTAAAAACGCGTACCAGCTCGATCTGGTCAGAAATTACTGCGGCAGTGTTCATTCGAATATCGTTTTCAAGCTGACCGGCAATATAGATCTTTCCATAACCGCCTATGCCGGCAATGCCGCCAATACAAGCTGGCAGCCGATCGGTTCTGCCGATGATGCATTCTGCGCTATTTTTAACGGGAACGGACACAGCATTTCCGGCATCACGATCAGCGGCTGGAATAGCAATCAGGGGCTTTTCGGATATAATTCCGGTTTCCTTGAAAATCTGGGTGTGACAAATGTCAGCCTTACAGGTTGGGCTAATGTGGGAGGTATCGCCGGTTATAATACAGGCGTTATCAACCGATGCAGCAGTACGGGAATCCTTTGCGGCATTATATCGGGCACCGAGATCGGCGGTATCGTCGGTTATACGGAAGGCAGCGGATCGGAAGTATCCGACTGCAGCAACGCCAGTACGGTTATGGGCGGCGGATGGATCGGCGGCATCGCCGGTTACAGCTGGTCGGCGGTGTCGGACTGCTCCAACACCGGGTCGATCATCGGAATCAAATATGATTATTCACCTGGCGAAGTCGGTCAGATCGGCGGAATTGTCGGGATCAATGCCGTGCAGTCACTAACGGGATGCAGTAACAAGGGTATGGTTTGCGGCAATCGGAATATCGGCGGAGTTGCCGGCTATCTGACCCATATCGATTACAGCAACATCGTCTCGGGATGCAGCAATACCGGCAGTGTTTACGGTAAAAACCAGACCGGCGGTATCGTCGGGAATGCCGCCTGCGCTATGAGCAACTGTCATAATGACGGGACAGTAACCGGATATGCCACCGGCAATACCGGTATAGGCGGTATCGCGGGACGAATCAGCAATGTTATGCAATCCTGTTATAATACAGGCACCGTTTCAGGCAGCAGTTCTGTCGGCGGAATCGCCGGTATTTTGGAAAGCGCATTATCCTATTGTTTCAATACCGGCGTTATATCAGGAAAAAGCAGCGCCGGCGGGATCATCGGCGAATCACAATATGCCTCTGCCGTTTATTGTTATAATACCGGCATGATAACTGCAACGGATTATGCCGGTGGAATTCTCGGAACAGATACACTATGGGCCGGCATACAGTGTTGTTACAACACCGGATTGATACAAGGTCATTCATCCGGAGGAATTTCTGGAAACGCATCATCGTCCGCCCGTATCTTTAATAACAGTTATTGGGGATGCGATCGGAGCATCGGCGGTGTCAGCAATAAAAATCAAGGAGGCAAGCCTTTCGCGGAACTTGCCGCCGATTCCATCAAAGCGGCCGGCAATACTGCGATAATTCAGCAAAATGGCATTCTCGATTCTGATTATTATTCGAATCAATTAGGCGACGATTTCGCGGTTTCTTATTCCGCTTATCAAGTCGGAAACACCGATGTCGCAGCTGTTTCAGGTTTGACGGTAACCGGCGGGGAAATTGGCACGACGACCCTTTCCGGTTTCGTCATCATTACGCAAAATGAGTTGAACATGCAGGACAACAGCGGTTTTACCGGTGCGGCTGCAATGCTCACCGTACCAATTTCGCTGCCGCTTACGGTAACCCAAGCGACGCCTGCCGTCGCCGTTAGCGTTTCCGCCAATCCTGCAACCATTGGTGATACGGTGACATTAACCGCTACCATCCATAACGCGTATGCTCCGACGGGAACGGTAACTTTTTATGATCATGGAACTATTGTCGGTTCGACCCATACGATAAATAGCGGCGCCGCCTCTATAAACTATACCCTCACATCGACTGATAACCTGTCTATAACCGCCGCATACAGCGGTGACGGCAATAATATCGCGGCGGTTAACATCAATGCGCAAAATGTAATCGTGGCAAAGCAATCGCCCATTCTCGCCACAGTGACAGCAGCGCCGGTTTCACCGCAATCCTATCCGCTCGCTTTGTTATCGATATCAACAACCTTAAGTCATTATTATGGAACACTGAGCGGCCAAACCATTTCATTCTATGACGGAACGTCCTTTCTGGGCACCGCCGTGACCGACAATAACGGAACAGCGGTCTATATCCTGGCAAATCCCGGAGCGGACACTCATCTGTTTACCGCGCGGTTTGGCGGGGACCCCAAGAACAATACCGCCGAAACAAGCGTCAGCAACCCTTATACCATCGATAAAGGGGTACAGGCAAATCTGTTAATTGGCGGCGTGCCATCCTCCATTACATACGGGGACGCGTCGTTCACGCTTTCGCATTCCGGCGGCAGCGGCATGAACGACACTTATTCCTATAATTCGAATAACCCTGATGTATTAAGCGTTGATCCTAACGGGACCGTCAATATCAAAAATGCGGGAACCGCCGTTATCACAGTGACAAAAGCCGGCGATGACAATTATAACTCCATCAGTGAAGATATCGCGGTCATGGTTGCTCCCAAAACATTGAACTTATGCATTATCCCAAATAATAAACCATATGACGCGACAGTGGATGCAACCGTTAAAACGATCGATTACACCGGCCTCGTCGGAACCGACGATGTTTATTTGGCCGGCGTAACGCTGTCATTTGCAGACATGGCGGTAGCAGGTAACAAACAGGTTGCCGCCGCATACGATACATTAGGCGGAACAAAAGCGGCAAATTATGCTTTGGGTACCGTCGATGTTAAAAACGCAGATATCACGAAAAGGGAACTAATCGTCTCAGTGAAACCGGTCATCATAACCTGCGGCCAATCCCTTCCTTCATTATCGGTAAAGATATCCGGATTTGCTCCGGGTGAAAACGAAAGCAACCTGGCCGGATTTGTCAAACCTGCTGCAAGTACGTCTTTCAACAGTCCCACAACGACATGCGCAAAGGACATCCCTCTGTCTGTCATTTACTCAGGCGGAAACGCGACAAGCAATTACTTCTTTAATTATGTTTATAGCGCCGGTCTGACGATACAAGCTGTACAAGTGAATGACGGAGATTATCAAGTTTCCGGCAAATATGATCAATCAATGAATCCTGCCGATTGGAATGCCGGGTCTTTCACAATTTCACCCAGCAATGGTTATGACGCGATTTCTGTCGATGGAACCGTCTGGGCATCACACCTTACAATCAATTCAGAAGGTCAGAATCGCTTAGCTGCTTTTAAACTCAAGAATACTGCGGACGGGACACAGACGGAAAACAAAAACATTTACTATAATTTAGACCGTACTCTACCGACTATCCTGGTTACGGGAAATCCTGCCGGTCTGGTAAAAAGCTTCAATCTGACGGTTAATGTAACAGCCGGAGTCTCCGGTATCAAAAGCGTTAAAGTAAACGGCATCGATATAACCGACAGCTATACGCATGGTTACACCGTTAATCAGAACGGTGATTATCAATTTACAGTAACCAACGGTGCCGGCGTCACGGAAGACCAGACTGTCAAAGTCAGTGAAATCCAGCCAACGACGATAACAGATGAGAATACCGGTCTTATTTTCGATCTATCTGATGTTAGTTTTTCGTCAGGGGTGACCTTAGTTTCTGCAAGCGGTGTCATCCTGCCGAATTCAGGCGCCGCCGGCGCCGTCAATGCCACGGTGAATGAGCTTATTAACAGCAGCAACCCCGGAAGTCTCGGCAACCTTACGGTTTATGATCTAAAACTGCTTGATCAGGACGGCAATCTCATTACAAATTTCACCGGAAAAATCAAAGTAAAAATTCCTATACCGGAAGGCGCAAGTGAAAATCCGCATATATTCTGGTACAACACAGCGGACAGTTCGCTGACCGATATGAACGCGATCGTGGAAAATGAATACCTGGTGTTCGAAACGACACATTTTAGTTACTATGCTGTCGCAGCATTAAAAACTGCCGTTGCCGCAGCACCCGATGGGCCAATAGACAACCGGGCATATTTGATTTTTGCGTTTGCATTACTCGGCGCAGGATTGATTGGATTTATGGCAGTAAGAAAGCAAAAGAGGCGTCGTACCAAAACAGGAGATCAATAAGTATGAGCATCATAAAATCACATAACATAACACTGCGCGGCGGAGACAATATGAATATTGTGTTGCGTCCCCTAACTGATGCGCATTTCCCCTATCTATATCGGTGGAACGCCGATCCGGAGGTATTGTTTTGGACGGAAGGCGGTACGGATAATCCTGATTTGTCCTATAGTCATGAAACAGTGCAGCAGATTTACGGCGGCGTGTCCCAGAATGCCTTTTGTTTTATTGTTGAATTTGATGAGACAATCATCGGCGAATGCTGGCTTCAAAAGATGAATTTGCCTCATGTCAAAGCCATGTATGACTCGACGCTCGACGTGCGGAGAATCGATATGGCTATCGGCGATAAAGCATATTGGAATCACGGAATCGGTACACAACTCATCGGCATGCTGGTTGATTTTGCTTTCAATAATGAGCATGTTGATGTTTTGCACTGCTTTTGCGAGGACTACAACATTCGTTCACGGCGCGTATGGGAGAAAAATGGCTTTACATTAGTATTAACTGAGAATTTGCCGCAACCGCAGAAAGGCAAATTCCAATACCATTATCGTTTGACCCGTCAGGATTATAGCAAACGCCGATACCATAAATCCGTATTCAACCTCCGTGATTTAGCTGAAGCCTGTTGTTGCCCTCCCCCATATGAACTTGGAGAGGAATTGTGGAATGATCCACACATATCCAAAATGATGCTTGCGGCCCATCTTTCGCCCGAAACCGATGCCGCAAGCTATCGGCCGCAGAAAATCCAGGCGATATGCGATTTTTGCCACAGGCACTCCATTTGAAGCCCGAGGACACTGTCGTTGATTTAGGCTGCGGTCCGGGGCTATATAGCTCAGAACTGGCCCGACAGGGACTGAAAGTCACCGGAATCGATCTTTCAGAAAACTCGATCCGTTATGCGAAAGAGCATCAGCCAGAACAGAATATACAATATATCAGAGAGAGCTACCTCAACCCCTTTGGCCGAGAACAGTTTAACGCAGCCCTTCTGATATATGAAGATTATGGCGTATTGAATCCTGAAAACAGGATAATCTTGCTTAAAAATATCCACGATGCTCTGATGCCGGGCGGACATTTTGCTTTCGATCTATGCAGTCTGGCGGCATTAGAAAAACGGAAGATAGCCTCCAAGCCAAACTGGTATATAGCCGATTCCGGTTTCTGGCGGCCGCATCGGCATGTTGTGCTGGAAAAAACCTTCTTTTATGAGGATATCCCGGTAACATGCGACTTTTACGCCGTCCTTGATTCGAAATTGAGCATCTACCGCGTCTGGCAGACTTTTTTCACGCCGGAAGCCATTACTCAGGAACTCGAGGAGAACGGATTCCGTGTGGAACGCATACTATCGGATCTCACTGGCGAACCGTTTCAATCTGATTCACCGGCGTTTGGGGTCCTCTGCAAAAAGATATAGTTTTATTAAATAATTGTATCTGTTATTATTTACCTCAATGTCCATTTAATGATCCGGTTCACATCTTCACTGATCCGATTAAAAGACCAGAAGCAAAGTATTTCTGGAGAATCGGATAAATGCACATGACTGGAACCATGGCAATAACCGTCATAGCCATGGATAGAGATTGCGAATTGACTCGGACCGTCCGCCCCAATTGTGCTGCGAGTTTAAGTTCTTCAAGGGTTACATTTTTTGCAGAGCTTAAATTCAGATAAAGCGTATATGACAGCGTGTATAGGCTTTGGTTGCTGCCGTTATAAAGAGATACATCAAAATATGAGTTCCATTGACCAATAACGGCAAACAGGACAACCGCAGCATTAACAGGTGTACAGAGCGGCAGGATAACACGGAAATAAGCGTCTAAATCGCTACCGCCGTCAATTTTTACCGATTCCTCCAGTTCATGTGGAATGCTGCTGATGTACGCTTTCATTAAAATCATATTAAAAACATTAGCCAAGCCGGGAATAATGTAAACCCAGAAATTATTAGTCAGTCCCAGACTTTTAATCAGGATATATCCCGGAATCAGGCCTGCGCTAACATACATTGAAAATAAGAAAAACATGCGGACCCCCTTGCCAAATACCAAATCCTGACGACTGATTGCAAATGCACCCATACCGGAAACAAGAAGCATGCCGAATGGTCCGATGACACTTCGTGCAATTGAGACAATAGCCGCCTGTAAAGTTCCGCCTGTTTTCAGAATCGTTATATACGAATCGAAATTCATGCCCGCAGGATAAATTAACAGAGGAAATTTTAATTTGGATATATCACTGATGGAATATAAAACAATGTATAGAAAGGGATAAACAAACAAAATGAAGAACAGCAACATGATAAATGATAAAACTATATCAAAAACCAATGATCCAATTGTTTTTCTTTCAACCATTTCCCTGCCTCCTAAAAGATATTGTGTCCGTTCACTTTTTTCGTCGTCCAATTTGCGCCTGCTAACAGAATGATACTGATAATACTTTTCATAATACCAACGGCTGTAGCATAAGAAAAATCGCCCTTTTGAAGGCCTCGGGAATAAACATAGTAGTCGAACATCTCCATTTTTCTCCAGTTGGACGAATTGGTGAAGACGAAAAAGAAATCAATACCGGAGTTGAGAATATTGCCAACAGCCATAATCAACAAGATACTGAAGGTCGGCAGAATACCCGGCAGTGTAATATACCAGATCCGGCGGTACCGACCGGCGCCGTCAATTGCAGCAGCTTCATATAATTCAATTGGTATGCTAGCCATTGCCGCTACATAAAGAATGGCATTATATCCCAGCGACTTCCATTGCGTTAAAAATATAGTTAAGCCGTAAGCGTAATCTTCATTTCCCAAAACATTGATGCCTTTGTCAATGAAGCCGGCTTGTTGTAAGATATTATTAATAGCGCCAGAATTGACACCCATCATTGCCTGGACAACCGAATAAACAATGACCCAAGAAATAAAAAATGGAAAGAAAGATACGGTTTGCATGATTTTGGCAAAAAGCTTGCCTGGCAGTTCGCGGAGTAAAACAGCAAATCCGATCGATAGGATGGTACTAATAGCTAGATTCGCAATATTAACAATCAGCGTATTACTTAAAAGATGAGTAATATCGCCACCGCTAAACAAGCGGGCAAAATTACTAAGCCCCACAAATTGAGCTGTGAATAGCCCTTTACCGATTTTGTACTTTGTGAATGCCATCCAAAGACCTGCAAGAGGAATGGTGTTGAAAACAAAAACCAGTATAACTGAGGGAAGAAGCATGAGTAAAATCACCCACTGCATTTTGATTCTCTGCAGTAAAGGTCTTTTATGGTCCATCAACAAAGAGCCGGCAGACTCATCCGATCTGTTTCTGGTCATCAAATCTATCCTCCATATCCAAATTTGCTTATATGCTTTGGGGCGCATTTTGCAATGCGCCCCTCTATCTCTCAGACATGCAAATCTTTAGTTCTGGAGTCATGTATCCAGTAACCAGTGAAGAAAGTTTTGCTTGACTGGAAATACAAACAAATGTCAATCAACCTTTCGCAGCAGCTTCGATTTCCTTACCGATTTTATTATATTCCGCAACATATCCGGCAACATCATATTTTGCATAATCATCTTGCATTGCCTGCCAGGCTGCTTCAAAAGCGGCATCATCTTTTGCTGTAAAAATGTCATAGAGATGCTGTACACGAACATCAACCAGAGTATCTGCCAATGCTGCATATGTAGAGCCTGTTTCAAATTCAACTGTTGGCGGCATCGTCTGTGTAAACAGTTTCGATATAGATGTCAGATAATCTGTACTCTGCAGCATACCATACTTGTTCATGAACTCATATTGCACTGTTTTTTTGTCTGTCCAATCTTCTATGAATTTCTTTGTTCCGGTGATCGGCAAGACTTCACCATCCTGCATATAAACATTGCAGCTTGGCCCGATAAAGCTGGCGAGATAGCCTATCCCAGTCATATCTTTGTATTCTTCAGAATACTCTGGATATCCGGAAGTCCTCTTTTTATAAGCATCGCCTATAACAACACGATTGCCGTCTGCATCTTTCTCCCATTGTACGCCTTCTACGCCGTTATAAGACAAATTTAATCCGTCTTCCGAGCATAAATAATCAAGTAATTCTGCAATTCGCTCGGGATATTTTGCTTTACTGGAAATCCCCCAGTTTTCAAAATCACTGGTTGGCGTTTTTACCGTATAAATGTCTTTTCCTTTGTAAACACCAGACATCATGGCCATGGAAACATATTGCATTTCCGGATGTCCGGCTTCTACTATAAACGGATTGACACCTGTATACCAACCGCAGTACCAAACCATAATTGGCGAGGCCACTTTACAGACATCATTGAGCTGGTCACCTGTCATTGTAAACAGTTCCTCATCCAGATATCCGATTTGCGACAATTGGTTAAAGAACCAACATGTATGTTTATAGTAATCGGTTTGATCGAAAGGCACATACTTGTCGGACAAGACATCATAGACCATATATCTGCTGGACGTCTTCCCGTAATGTGAATTCTCGGCAAGACCCTGGACAATGCCCTTCAGCCCCCAACTTTCTCCACCGGGCATTGTTAGACCTACGCATGATTTACCGTTGATATCTTTCAAATCGGCTTCTTTTGCCAGTTTCATCAATTCCAGGAAGTCATCGTCAGTTGTGGGCGGATTATCATAACCGAATTTATCGCCATAAAGCTTGAGCGCGTCGGCGCGGACCATGGCGCCATTGCCTGCAGCCTGAACAATATTGTTGGGCACTCCATCACCGGTCCAATAATAAACTTCTTTATTAGTTGCAGAAGCCTGATAATAAGGAATCTGAGTCTCAAAGAGTTTTGAAAAATTAGTCATTTTGTTTAAATAAGGCGTTATTGATGCCAGGGCATCGGCATCCATATAGGAACTTCGAACCGTTGATCCTTGCATTTGACATATATCGTTATACTCACCTGAGGCGAGAAGTAAATTCTGTTTCTCAACATCAGACTCCGTATAAGGAATATACTCGAAATCAATGTTGAATTTATCCAGAACAACTTTGCCTACTTCGGTTTCTGAAAATTTAGTCCAATATTTACTTCCTGCTCCACTGGTAAGGACTTTAATTAAATAAGTTTCGCTCTTATCTAGTCCCCAGGGTGTCATATTCGCATTACTGGTTGTTGTTGATGAAGTACCCGTGCCAGCTGCACTTGTCGTTGTTGTGTCGCTGTTGGTGGATGTATTAGCAGCGCAGCCGGTCATCATTAAAAAGATCAGCGTTATCGACAGAATAAGCGAAAAAGCATGTTTCCAGTTTCTATTCATGATTTCCCTCCTAAATATTTGACGAACACTAAGTTTTGTCATTTTGGTTCATAGAGTTTTCATAAATCTTTTTTGTCTTATACGGCCAAAGGCCATAAATTAAGAATACAGGAAACATATTATTTCATCTATAAAATCACCTCCTTAAGCATATTCATCTTATATCCGGTAAAAGACCTAATGGATGAGTCGGCACTCGATTATTTCAGTCCGCTGTAGTTTGTCTTTTCCCAGATGGCTCTGGCTGCTGCTAAATCATCTGCCGTCGGTTCATAACCGACAATACTTGCCGGCGGCAAGGTGGTTATATCTACACCTGCTTTTAGAATCGGATTCCATATATCTTTTTCATACAAAACACGAGATGCTTCATTCTTAAAATCCGGCATGGCCAACGGTACGCCATTCTGTAAAGCACTCTTCCATGCCTGTATTCCTACGGATGACATAGCAACACCCCGATAAACATCGAGATAAGGTTGCACATTTTCACGAATTGCTTTAGTGAACAATAAGGTCGTCCAAAAATCGCCGCCACCGTGGCCTGCTTTATTAGCAAGCTCGCGATATTCAGACCATTCAGGCATGTATGTACGTGAACTCATGGAATCATGCGGAATATCCCATTCATCATGCCAAACGAGCAATTGTCCAGTTCTGCGTTCAATCTCTGCAGCGCCATGACTGCCATGCAGGCGATAATACCCGCTATGGCCAGGCAGTCCGGTACCAAGGAGCTTAAATATTGCGCCATTATCCATACGGCAGATAATAGCCGCCCCAGGATCGCTTCGTTTTGCCGTACCTCGGTATACTTCATCATTGGCTATGGCAAATCCGCTGATACTCACAGGCATAGTATCGGTAGCAACCATTAGCGGAGCCAGTGCATGCGTGCAGTAATAAGTAGCCGGCAAGGTATTGCGCCAATGAAATTCACCAGGTGAAATTTCATTGTTCACATCTGCGGACATTGGATGATTGTATTCGCCATCTCCATACATCGCCTGACCCAGTTCGCCGGCTTGATAAATCCTGCGCAATTCCATCATTGTCCTTGAATAAGGATAATTTTCTGCAAGCATATATATTTTTCCGCTTTTTTCAACGGCTCGGCACAAAGCAACACCTTCTGCAATTGTCGAATTACAAGAACATTCGCTCATGACATGCTTTCCGGCTTGGAGCGCTTTAATGGCGAAGGGGGCATGTTCATCAAAATAATTAGCCAATACAACCGCGTCGATGTCACTAGCAAGCATATCATCAAAATTAGTATATGTTTGAATACCACCACCGATTTTGTCGGCCATTTGCTTCAATTTCTCTTCCTTGATGTCACAAAGCGCTTGCAGCTTAACGCCCAGAAATTCCTCCGGATTAGCGAATGTCATGCCCCGGCCAAGACCAACGACACCAATTTTAATTGTTTTCATAGGCTTACCTCCCTGGTAAATACATTTTAGAAGTAGTATTCATGTCGATCATCCGGTTTTTATTTATGGAAAAGAATTATATGCATAGCAGAACGCTATTTGTAGTCGATTATTCTATCACAGCAGGCTAAAAATATTCATGCGATAGGGTTAACGCAAAATGGTTTTTTAAAAAATCATTCGTACCCACAACCATAGTTGCTATAATTCAAACAATCGGCATTTGTGCTTATAATGATATTGATATTGGAATAAAAAGAATCTCTGGCAGGTTTTTCGCCTGTCATAAGATATTGATATAGAATGGTAATCGGATAATAGCCCTGACATATTTTTTCTTCTGACAACAGCGCCGTGATTGTGCCGTCACGTAATGCATCCCTGTATTCTTCGCTATATTCGTGGCCGATAATTACATATTTTTTTTTGAATTCTGAGAAAAATTTAAAATTATTAATAAGTTGGCCAAAATCTGTGAAATACAAACCAGTCATTTCCGGATAATCCTTCAAGATTTGCCTAATAACCAAAGGCGTTTCGCCTAAGGCACATCGGTATGTTTTTATAAATTGCATATCCGTGCACTGTTGAGCTAAATAATCTTGAAAACTCTTTTCGCGATCAATACCAGCTGCATTCTCAGCCCCGAAGTCAGCTCTGGAAATCGTACAGCAAATACCGTTGCGTCCGCTGAACTTGTACATAAGCTCCGCTGCCATTTGCCCGGCAAGACAGTTATCCGGACCATAAAAGAAAAGGCGGTCGCGGCTCACGGTATCATCATTGTATATGGCAATCGGAATTTTCTTATCTGAAGCATATAAAAGAACATTACCACAGTCATTAAAGCTCACTATCGACATGGCAATAGCGTCTATATTTTGTTCAGCTATTACCTCCATAATGGATTTACCGTCACTGATACCGTCTTTATGGAAAAATTCGATAACTTGAACACCAAATTCGGACAATTCGGCTGCTGCGCGTCTTGTCCCTTTCATAACATCATTCCAGAAAAACTCGGGTGTCCGGGGCATAATAACCAAAATATTAAATTTGCTCCGCAATGCGAGACCGCGGGCGATCGAATTGGCTTTATACCCAAGCCGCTCTACTGTTTCTAAAACTCTTTTTCGCGTTTCCTGGCTGATCCGCCCCGAATTATTTACCGCCCGGTACACCGTCCCGACAGAAACATGAGATTCTCTGGCAATATCATTAATCGTTACTTTTGACATAATAATAACCCTCATTCACCAATTTGATGGTCAATCACCGATACGTTACAGCCAATCATTTTACCAAATTCAATCAGGACAGCCAATTCTGCTCCGTAACAAAGGCAGCTATGATGGGTTCCGCCTAATTGACTGTATTTTTTAAGAAATTGCTCCAGCGATATATCAGGCTGCAGCCATCCTCTGATGAACAATCCGTAATTATCACTATCAGTTGGCTCGATTATCTCGCATGGCGCCAGAATTAGATGAAATTTATCATTTGCTTCAGGCGCGATATTGACGAGTATCGCTTGGCCTCCTTGATAAAATCCGGCTACGGCAGGTATCATACCGCCATTAACACCGGGAACAAAGGGAATTTGTTTCTTGATTAAGGTCGGCTGACGCAGAACAGCACGATTTGCCTCACCCATATGGCTTAAAAATACTGTTCCGTTCTTCCAGTCGGGACAGAACATTTCAATAAAGGATGAGTCAGGATAAATGCTCATCACTGCAGCAATTAAGGCTGCTGTTAATACATCCCCTTCACCGGCATAAGCTATTCCCTTCGCCATGAGCTGGCAGGCGGCAACAAAGGGTATGGTAGGCAGTCCGAGATCCTGGTTGAAATCAAGAAAATTGAACGTAAAGGCATCCAATTTTTCATCCATGATCCATTTTTCCAAAATCAGTGTACTAACCGAAGCCGCCTCAATCAATTGGCTATCCAAATCGCCGTTTATTTTATAGGAATTAATGATTTCCTGCTTCTTCTCATCTATTTCTCCGGCGCCAACCAAACAATTCCATGTTAATATCTTTTCTTTTTCAAATGGGATGGTCTGTATACCAGTTATATTTTCGAGCTTACTAAATGGTATCGTAAAGTCGCCCATATCTTGAAAAGGCTGACCAATGATACCGACTCTGCTTTTACGAAAGTTGTCGGCCATATAACAAGACTTGATGATATTTGCTACCCGGTCAATCACCTGACTATTCTGGTAATGTCCTGTTTCTATTCTATATTCCTTGCCCATACGCTTCAGGACACAACAGAGATCTTGCACGCCATGGATGCCATGGCATCGTGAAATCATCATTGGATCAGTATGTGAATCGAAATCATAACACTCTGTAGTATCCAGCATAATTACTGGTAAATCTGTTTGCGTTAACGTTTTTGCAGATACCATCGAAGGATGGTAAGCCAGAAAAAGTATTACCACTGCGCAAGCGTTTTGATTCTCAAAACGGTGTATTGCTGCTTCAATATCACATTTATAAACACAAATTAACGGATCAAGCACATCAATACCCAAAGCCGTGAACTTTTTGGCAATCGCTTGGATAAAAGGTTCATAAGTATTTTTTTCCAAGGGATCTTGTTTGTCATATAATCCTGCAT
Organism: Clostridiaceae bacterium; assembly: GCA_034927345.1. Lineage (GTDB taxonomy): Bacteria > Bacillota > Clostridia > Saccharofermentanales > UBA5734 > JAYFQE01. The sequence goes on along the minus strand of JAYFQE010000008.1, from coordinate 16,687 downwards.
AAAGTGGCAGCAGACCTGCTTTTGGTTTCACTATCATGGATTCACACCCTCTAATGCTTTGCGTTAACCTTATCGCAATTGTATAACCGTTATTAATTGCTGTCAATAGTGTTTTTAAATTTTTAAAAATATATAGCCGGTGTTACTGGGTCTTATAATCAATTTCTTCGTTTACCATTTTTAACCACCGGATATTTGACAATTCAAATCATCTGTGCTTTAATCGTTTCAATAAAATTAAATAGACAGGGGAGCTTGTTTGACAGGCTGAGAGGAAGTTATCAACTTCGACCCTAAAACCTGATTTGGATAATGCCAACGTAGGGAGCTGCCGATTGTTGTTAACAGGAAGTGCCTTATGACGCTTCCTGTTTTGTTATGCATGGGAGTATTGATTATGAAAAACTGTTTATCTATTGCCGGCTCGGATTGCAGCGGCGGAGCCGGCATACAGGCTGATATAAAAACTTTTTCCGCGCTTGGCTGTTATGGCATGAGTGTGATCGTTTCGGTTGTCGCGGAAAATACCTGCAATGTTATTTCCATACACGATGTTCCTCCTCAAATCATTAGGGACCAAATTGATGCGGTATTTGAAGACATCGAAGTCGACGCGGTAAAAATCGGCATGTTATCCGGTATTGAATCTATGAAAACAGTCGCCGAAAGGCTGCAATCCTATAAGCCATTATTCACAGTGATCGATCCCGTGATGATCGCCAAAGGCGGCTGCGCCCTTATGCAGCCTGATGCTTTGAAAACGCTGAAGCAGGATATCATACCGCTCGCCTATTTATTGACGCCTAATATTCCGGAGGCGGAAATCCTTGCCGGCAGAGCTATTGAAACGCCAAACGACATGAAAACCGCCGCCAGGATTATTTGTGAAATGGGAGCTGGAAATGTCCTGATCAAAGGCGGTCACGCAAACGGCGACGCTGTCGATGTTTTGTATGACGGGCAGCGGTTTTTCTTCTTTGCCAGCGAACGAATCAAGACAAAAAATACACATGGCACAGGATGTACCCTTTCATCGGCAATCACAGCAAACTTGGCACAGGGCATGGATCTGCCGAAAGCGACGGAAGCAGCTAAAGCGTTTGTCACAATGGCTATAAAAAATGCTTTGAATATTGGGAAAGGACATGGTCCGACTAATCACTTTTATGAATTCTATAAAATGAAAGGGATTTGAATGATGAGAGATTATAAAACACAAATGGAGGCTGCTAAGCAGGGTATCCTGACGCCGGAAATGGAAACAGTAGCTCGAAAAGAAAATATCGGCGCCGATAGATTAATGGCGGCCGTTGCGTTGGGTACCGTTGTTATACCGGCAAATATCCACCATCAATCGTTATCGCCGAATGGAATCGGCTCCGGTCTCAAGACGAAAATCAATGTCAACCTTGGCATTTCGGGTGATTGCAAAAATTATGATATCGAAATGCAGAAGGTCGATTTGGCGCTTAAATTTGGCGCAGAAGCCATCATGGATCTCAGCAACTATGGGAAAACCAATGTTTTTCGCAGAGCGTTGATCGCCAAATCCCCCGCCATGATCGGCACTGTACCGATGTATGACGCCGTAGGATACCTTGGGAAAGATTTGCTTGAGATCACAGCAAGCGACTTGATGAAGGTGATTCGCGCCCATGCCGAAGAAGGCGTTGATTTCATGACGATTCATGCAGGGATAAACAAAAGAGCTGTCGAAGCGTTTCGCCGCGAGGGACGAAAAATGAATATTGTATCGCGAGGCGGATCGCTTTTGTTTGCCTGGATGGAAATGACCGGCAATGAGAATCCACTTTATGAATATTATGATGAGGTTCTTGATATTCTGCGTGAATATGACGTGACCATAAGCCTCGGCGACGCATTGAGGCCCGGTTGTATTGATGACAGCTCCGACGCGGGTCAAATAAGTGAACTGATCGAACTGGGTCATCTGACGAAACGGGCCTGGGAAAAGGATGTTCAAGTGATGGTGGAAGGGCCGGGTCATATGGCTCTCAATGAAATTGCCGCCAATATCATGATACAAAAGCGAATCTGCCACCAGGCGCCATTTTATGTCCTGGGGCCGCTTGTGACGGATATTGCTCCGGGATATGACCACATCACATCGGCAATCGGCGGAGCGATCGCCGCCGCTTCCGGGGCTGATTTCCTTTGTTATGTCACGCCGGCCGAACACCTCCGTCTGCCGGATTTAAATGATGTTAAAGAGGGTCTTGTCGCCAGTAAAATCGCTGCCCACGCAGCTGATATCGCCAAAGGACTGCCCGGAGCAAGAGATATTGATAATAAAATGGCTGACGCGCGCCATAAGATGGATTGGGATGCAATGTTCAGTTTAGCGATCGACAGCGAGAAAGCAAGAACCTATTTCGAAAGCACGCCGCCCGGCGACCGGCACACATGCTCCATGTGCGGCAAAATGTGCGCTGTCAGAACCACAAATATGATCCTGGAAGGCAAAAAAGTTGAGTTATGTCCGGAATTGTTATGAAGAATAAAATGGAAAAGGATGTAATAAAAATGCATCAAATAATTAGAGACCTGGCTTTATGTTTGCAGGAATTGAGAAACAAGGCGCCTCTTGTGCACAACATAACCAATTACGTTACTGTAAACGATGCTGCCAACGCTCTGCTGGCTATCGGCGCCTCGCCGATTATGGCAGATGATATTCATGAAACAGCGGATATAACCGCCATTTCGTCCGCCCTCGTCATCAATATCGGCACCTTGGACGAACGCACAATCTGTTCCATGATTGCATCAGGGAAAAAAGCAAACGAGCTTGGCATACCTGTTGTTTTTGATCCGGTTGGAGCCGGCGCCTCGAAACTGAGAAATGAGACGGCGAAGGAAGTATTATCTCAGGTCCAAGTTGCGGTTCTCCGCGGCAATTTGTCGGAAATGTCCTATTTAGCCGGACTCGATGCCGCAATCAAAGGAGTTGATTCTTCTGATGATGAAAATAACGATCGCGCAGATGTCGCCCATATAACAGCCAGAGCCTATGGCTGTGTTGCGGCTATAACGGGCGCTGTCGATGTAATATCCGACGGCAATCGTCTTGTTAAAATCTTTAACGGTCATAAAATGCTGTCAAGGGTAACGGGTACCGGCTGCATGACAACGGCCCTTGTCGGCGCTTTTGCCGGAGTCTGCAACGATTATTTTACTGCGGCGGCCGGCGGGGTCGCATCAATGGGTATCGCTGGAGAGCTCGCGTATGAAAAATGCGGCAATGCCGGAACCGGCAGCTTTCATATGGCGGTTATCGACGCGCTGAGCAATCTTGACGGCTCATTATTCAGTGAAAGGGCGATGCTGGATGAAGTATCCTATTGACTATACACTTTATCTTTGTACCGACAGAACGCTGATGACAACCGATACGATAGAAGAATCGGTCGAACTGGCGATAAAAGGCGGCTGTACCGTTGTTCAATTGAGAGAAAAAGATTGTTCGTCGCTGGAATTTTACGAGCTTGCGCAGCGCGTTAAAGCAATCACGGACCAATATCATATTCCGCTGATTATCAATGACAGAATTGACATTGCGCTGGCTGTTGATGCTGCCGGTGTCCATATCGGCCAGAGCGATCTACCGGCCCGGATAGCCAGAAGCATAATCGGAGGCGATAAAATTCTTGGCGTTTCTGTTTCAAAACTTAAAGAAGCAGTCAAAGCAAGGGATGACGGCGCCGATTATCTGGGGGTAGGCGCCATGTATGCGACGGCAACAAAAACAGACGCCGCAGCCGTTTCGCTTGAAGAATTGAAATTAATCAGGAAATCCGTAGAGATCCCGATTATTGTGATTGGCGGCATCAATAAAGACACGCTCGGTAATTTTAAAGGATATGGCATTAACGGACTTGCAGTGGTATCGGCTGTTGTGGCGCAAAAGGATATAACTGCTGCAGCCCGTGAACTCGCAGCCATGTTCAAGGCGTGAAGATGGCCAATAAAAGAATTCTATCGGATAGTATATTTTCTTCTATTAAGTTATCCTATATTTAGAGCCGCATGTATTCAGCGCTGAATGTATCGTCATCCCGCCGGTATTCGGTAAATTGCCGCAGGAGGAGAAAAATGGAAAAAGAATCACATCGCAAGATTATCATCCCCATGATTCAAATCACCCTTGCCGGAATTGTCCTGATGGGTCTGGCATACACCTTGTATGCATTATTGCACATCATCGTCACCCGAGTCTCATTGGCAGTCGCGGCAACAGCAATTCCCACTGCTTATACCCGGGCGGTTTTCGCCCTGATTATGGTTCTGGCCTATTGGCTTGTATCCCGAACTCACTGGAAAGACCTGTATAAATCAGCCTGCTTAACCGTTCCAACGGCATCGTTGATCCTGGCTGCGGGAATCGGCCTTTATCAATGGCCGGCTGCGGCTTGGGCCGCGAAGCTGGTGATGCTTGCCTTCATCATGCTATTTCTTTACAAAGCCAGGAAAACCTGGATGTATTTTTATGCCGCAGCTATCGCAGCTCTGGTGGCCATGATTTACTAAAACGAGTAAGCGAGGATATAATTTATGTTTCGCGAAATGAGAAGATCCAAACAGTTATTATCAAAGAATGATACGGTAACCGTATTAGAAAGGTGCATGCATGGCGTTCTGGCATGTATTGGCGATGATGACTATCCTTACGCTGTTCCACTTAACTATGTTTATTTTAAGAACAGGATCTATTTTCATTCAGCAAAAGCCGGGTATAAAATCGATGCTATTGCAAAGAATCCAAAGGTTTCTTTTGCCATCATTGATGAAGATACAATAGTCAGTGAAAAATATACTGCCTTATTCCGCAGCGTTATTGTTTTCGGTCATACACGAATTGCCGAAGGTGATGAACGGCTTAGCGCTTTTGAATCACTCGTAGAAAAGTACTCGGGAGATCAACCCAAAGAAGCCCGGCAAATGGAAATAGCCAGATGTACACAAGCCTATATTATTGCCATCGACATCGACCATATAACAGGTAAGCAAGCCATCGAATACGTCAAAGACAGATCATTCATCCATCAGGATGCCAATTGTATAGAATAATAAAGCCATCATAATAGCACTGATTGCCAGAATTAATCTTCCGTCCATGCTATTGCTGTCTTTCTATTTTTTTACCGGAACAAATTGCAGCGTCCCGTCATCGTTTTGAACAGCTTCTTTAAAGGTCAAGGAACCGGCATATTCGTTATTTGAAGTAAAACCGGTAAAGATCATTCGGCTATCTTGAAAAAAAGCCATTTTAGGAACATTTCCGCAAGGTATTCGCGTATGCTCCGGTTGTATCCAATCTCCGAACGGCTTATCAGACAGCCAGTATTGAGAGCGGCTAACTAAATAATACCAATTGTTTTTCATGAAATAATCACTGCACTCAGGCTCAATTGACCACGGCGTTTTAAAATCCTTTGCATAGAACTCCGTCAAAAAAGCTGGTTCCGGTTCCTCATGCCAATGATCTAAATCTCGCGAGGTTAAATGAGCCAGGCACCCCTGCCATTCGTCGCCATGTTTGATGGATGTCGTTACCAGCATATGAAACAGGCCTTCTTGGCCGCGAAATACCTTGGGATCCCGTACCGAGTTTTGATTATATTTGTCGCTTATATGAAAAATCATTTGGCTTTTAACAAAATGATACCCGTCTTGCGATAGCGAACAGCAAAGCGGAGCCGATGAACCATCCATCGGCCGAATAGAATAAAACGCATAGAATCTTCCGTTGTGGTAAATAACCGAACCGGTACAGATCGATCCTTCCGATTGCTGATCAATTTCCACAGCCATAGGATGGGTATTCCAATGCACCATATCTTCGGTGGAAATATGCGCCCATTGATGTGCGCCTTTTCCCCATTTGCTTGTATGATGATGACGATCTTTTAGATAAAAAACATGATATATCCCATCATGTGAAAAGGGCATGCAATCACCGACAAATACATTATCTTCGGGTTTCCAGCCCTCAGCATCGATAAAGCTCCCGGTGACTGACGGGATGATTTTTTTCTCCTTAACATACTCGGATATGGATAGGTCGCTCTTGTTCTGTGTTAGCTCAGCATGATTGAAACATATATTGCCGCAAGGCCATTCTTCATCACAAAGCCTTTTATTGACGTATAATTCTATGCGATAAGTCAGATAAAAAATCTCAATCAAATCGCCATAGTCAGCTTTCGCTGTTAAAGTCAACGGTATTTTACTGAAATCAAAGACAAAACGGCAGGTGACAACGCCGGAAAGAAACGACGCTTCCGTTGTAATCATGTCGTTTTGAACAGCTTTATATATATCTCCTTCAGAAGCTGGAATTTTAAATGCCAATGCCCAATTTTCATAAGGTACGATTAGATTTTGCATACATATCCTTCCCTTCAGATAAAAGCTAAAAGAGTCAATTGCCTGAATCATCTATTCGAAGATTTTTTAATATTTCCTGATACCGCCTTGTCGCCAAAACGCTTGGTTCGCCCTTTTTACAGAAAGAAAGCCCGGCCAGCTTCGGAACGACACGTTCTACAACAATCTGCCCATTGACCACTTTGGATCTCAATGTGTCAAACGCTTCAAGAAACCGCCGGTCATTTTTAGCCCGATTATAGAACGAGAGAACATAAACATACATAAAAAGATTATAGTTGCGGAAAGGATACTCCACCTGCATGAATAAGGTTCCTATACCATAATGGCACGGCCCGATCGGCTTGCGAATGGTCCAATGCTCAAGCAAAAAATCCACCGCTTTGTCCAGTGACGGTTCTTTGTTGAGGTAGTCGCTAAAACGAAATGTATCAAGAGCCACAAGGGTTGGGTGAGGATTTGAATACTCGGTTTCCGGTCCTCGTCCAAAGCTGAACTTATTGCAACGCCAGCCTCCATCAATATATTGAATATCCAAAAGATGGCGTAAGGTCTTTTGCAGTCTGTCATCCATGACATATCCCAGGCGGCATAACACGTCGGCAGTATTTATGGTCTGGCAGGGGTATATGGCGCCTTGCGGATATACTTTAAAACGTCCGTCATCCTGCCAGGCGCTGAATATTAACTCAGCAGTCTCTTTCAATAAAGGATCTGCCGGTTCCATCCCCAGTTCCAGCAGATAGAGCGTGCTTTCCAGAGTAGAGAACGGCGCGCCTTTGATCAGGCGTTTATCAGGCGTGGTCCAGAGGTCGGCGCCGTTATCATGTCTATGTGACAATATTGCTTCATAATCTGATAAATGCTGGTTCTCCACAGCCACTTCTTTCCCCTCCATTAAGCATGACTATCATTATATCATGACTTGGAAATCGCAGAAATACACCGTCACTCATTTTACGGATGCCGTGTCTGTGAGAAAGGGGTTAAAATGAAGTGTTGGAGCACTTTTGTGAATTTCTATCTTTGCATTGATGCTTTTTCAGCATAACCAAACGAGCTATCGGCTGCGCAATGCAAGATTCAATAAAGAATGAAATCGCGAAGTTGCGCGGCCATTTGTAGAAGAACATGCGGATAGGCTCCATGCTGATCTGCCGGCTGCCGATCCAGGTCCCCAATACCGTCAGAAAAATGGACATCAGAAATACAGTAAAAAGAATATTGATGACAATATGAGCGCTAAAACTGTCATCCTTTTTTACGATCCTGGCTGTTAGCCATTCAGCAGGTTTATAGGTTATGAGGACAAGCGCTATGACGGTCATCCAAATAAAGGGTATGACTTTGAGGGTATCGGCCCAAATATATAAGTGAAAACCCAATTCAAAAAACGTGATAAGCGGTGCGATAATATTAACAGATATTATCGAAATTATGGCCATAAACAGGGCAAATTCTTTCTTGTTTCGCGGTAATTTCATGTAAAAATCCATCTAGTCCTCCTCGTTTTAATTTGGGCAAAAAAAATCAGCGCGAAACTAACGGATAGTCTCGTGCTGAACAATTATACGCACCAAATATTATGATTATTATTGTATCGTAAAAATTTAAATAGTCAAGTGAGATAATTTGAAGCTCATGTCACGGTGAAGTTTATATCATATGTGAGGCTGTTGAATTCAACCCATGTTCTTGTGCCTGGCGCCATCTCCAATAGACCACTGCCGCTACACAAGAACGGGGAACGATTTTCCCGAAGAATGAAAGCATCCGATTAAGACCCCCCGGCACATAAATTCCTTTACCCTTCAGCGCGCGGTCAAGCGTTTTGCGGGCGATGACTTCCAGCGGATTTGTCGTCGCGTCGCCCCAGAAGCCCTGTGCGGCTATACCTTCCATTGCTTCTCTCGTCGTGACCATTCCTCCAGGGCAGAGGGCTATGGCATTCGCATCCTGATTTTTCAATTCCTGCCGCAGTGATGTCGCAAAGTCCAGCAGGAATCGTTTGGAAGCGGCGTAGGTTGCCTTGAGCGGCATGGGAAACAGGGACGCAAGGCTGGAAACAAAGACTATCGTGAAGTGCTTACCCGGTCTGCGGCGCTCTAATATAGCATGTGTGATACGCAAGGTCGCGGCATCGTTGAGTGTTACGATTTTAACGATTTTTTCCCGTTCACGCCCCATGAAACCGCCCTCGAAATCCAATCCCGCAACATTTAAAAGCATATCGAAACGAATATTGTGCCGGTCTATGACAGCCAACATTTCGTCCACGCTTTCGGCGCTGGTAAGGTCGCAGGCCTTCGCCGTAACCGTGATGCCGAATTGCCGTTCCAGGCCGCGCTGGATGCAGAATAAGCCATCCTGATTAACATCGGTCAGAAAGAGATTATAACCGCGGTGGCCGCACTCAGACGAAAAAGCCCGGCCAAGGCCGCCGGCTGCGCCGGTAATCAGCACGTTCATTCTTTTCCCTCTCTATTATAATGAATGCCACACAGGCGTTCGCTGAGTGTAAAAAGCCGATCCGCGTTTTCACAAGTAACCTGTTTGCTGAAATTTCTTTCTTTGCAAAGGTAATAATAAAGTCCCTCTGGAAGATGCTCCTGCTCACACAAGAACGCATAAGTTTCCGCCGGTATGGCCGGCGATACGCCTTGTCGTTTGCGAAGTGTCCAGATATAATTGACAAGTTTGCCCGTTTCTTTATTGCCTATATTGGTGTTTACAAGACCGGGGTCAACGACATAAGCGCGGCATTCCGGCGCAGCGCAGCGGTCGTTCAACCCTTTGGCAAATAAAAGGTTACACAGTTTTGATTGTTTATAGGCAGTTAGCGGATTGTAGCCGCGATGCAACATAATATCATCCCAATGTACCTTTATCCCTTTATGTGATTCACTGCCGGTCATGATGACCCTGCCGTTCGCTTTCTTCAGGAAGGACAACAGTCCATAGGTCAGAAGAAAACCCGCAAGATGGTTGAGGGCGAATTGCTGCTCATATCCCTCATCAGTTGTCATATACCAACTGCGAACACAGCCTGCATTATTAATCAGCGCGTACAACTCACCCTTACAATTGACGTTCACAAAAGCGGCGATTTCTTCCGTCACCCGGAGAACTTCCCGCTGCTGCATCAGATCGGCCGCAAAATAGGTTATCGGGACGTCTGGTTTCTCAGATAATATACTCGCTTTGGCCCGTTCGCAATTTGCCTCACTATGACCGATACCAATGACAAAGAAGCCTTTGCGGATCAATATGCGAACTGTTTCCAGACCGATACCGGAAGTAGCGCCGGTAACAACAATAGTCTTCATTTTTATATCCTCTAATTCACGAACCAATTCCAGGCGTGCCAGAATCCCCATGCGCCGGAGAGTACTTGCGATACGATCATTGCGAGCATAAACGTTGTTCCGAATACGGTCGCCGACCATAGCAAGACCGTACGCAATCTTCTTCCTGTTTTTACGGCAAACTGCGGATTCCATGGCAGAGGCGGCAGCGGATTGCCGGAAATCACGTTTCTGTGCCACCGGATACTTGCCTTCACAATTTGTTTGGTATAGACAAAGAAATAATATGCTCCTGCGGCGAGAAATACAGCAAATGCCAGAAAGCAAACGCCAAATATCAATGCGCTGGGATAGGGCATATACGGTATTAATCCTGCTATATTGAAATGACCGATCAAAACGACGCCAATACCCGCCGACACCAACGAGGAAGCATAAACCGCGACCGTCCAGACAAAAAACAGGACATACGCCGTTATTGCAAATACAGCGGCAAACGACATGGCTATAGTCATAAACACCTTACCGCCGGATCTGGGATTTTTCTCCTGCTCATCGCTTGCGAACTGTGCCGCGATGGTTACCGGCGAACCGAGTTTCGCAGCTATTTCCTCCTCAGTGAAGCCATCTGCCAGTTTAAAGGCGAAATGTTGTTCGTATTCTCCGATTATATCCTCAGATTCAGTTATTTTATTCCTATTTAACTCAAATCTGAGCTGAGATAAATACTCATTTTTTGTCATTAATATCATCCTCCTCCAATAGCGTTTCAATCGTATTTGCGAAATTTAAATATTCTTCCTTATCCGTTTTGTAAGTATCCCTTCCGAGTTTTGTCAGGGAATAATATTTTCTTGGCGGTCCTCCGCTTTCTTCCTGCAGGTATGTGGTTACCAAACCATCGTTCTTCAACTTTTTCAGAATCGGATAAACCGTACCATCTGCGATGTCGATATGTTTTGACAGGTATTCCGAAATCTCATACCCGTAACGGTCGCATCGAATCAGAAGCGAAAGCACACACAGTTCCAGTACGCCCTTCTTGTACTGAGCATTCAAATGATTTACCTCCTCATTAAACAATAAAGAATACACGCCATTGACTACTATTAGTTTATATATAGTAGTCAATGTTTGTCAATAGCTGACGTAAATATTTATTGTATTCTAAATGATAAATTCTGGAGCTCGATCTCTGTTGCCGACACAGGCGTTTTCTCTATTTTTTCAGTTTCCATAACGTTGATGTAGCAAAGGGACGCAGGCCGATTTGATAATAAAACTGCTGTGATGACCCGACCAATGCCGTATTTGCTCCCAGACGGCCAACCCGCCGGATACCTTCCAATACGACAGCTTTCCCCAAACCCATTCTGCGGTATGCCGGATCTGTTGCAACCGGTTCTATCACGGCATAACCGCCGTCAGGATCATACCACATGCCGCAATAGGAAACGAAATTGCCCTCTGGCGATACTGCGGCAATTTTTATGTTTAAATCAACATTAGGGCGAATCATCTCGTCTCTGGCTTCTTGTTCATCCTTTTCAGAAAAGCGGAATTCGCCTTCACCGTTCAATTCATGATTAAATCCTTTATATAATACCCGTCTATATTGATAAAGGTCAAAAGTATCCTTTATCGATGTTATGTGAAATCCTTCAGGAATTTGATATGCTGCAGACGTTTTATCAAGATAAAAAACCGCATCATATTCTCTTTCAGCTGTAGCTGTGAATCCAAGATCGGCCGCTATGTCCTGAAAGTGATAATCCTTGTCCGATATGACAATACTGAACTGATCGTCCCTTGACAAATGATTCTTCGCATACAGCAGCATTTCCTTTTTTAAGGATGAATATTCCGGCAATGTTAGGCAAAAAGCTTCACCGAGCCGGCAATCGAAGGTTGCTATGCCGATCAGTGTATGATTATCCTCCCATATGCCGATTCTGCCGACAGCAGACTTATCCAGGCAGCTATGCGTAGCCATCCAATCCCATCGCGCATAGGTAAATTCCGCATACCCCAATTGGATTAAAAATGCTCTGACTTGAGCGTAATCGTCTGTTATGCCTGCTTGTTTGGTATAATTTCGGAAATGAATAGACATCCGGGAGGCCTCCTTCTTCACACATGATCCTGTCATTTATTTTACTGCAGATCCGTTGACATAGAGTGTAAATCCGTTAAGGATAACATGATCCAGATCGCCATTGAAGGCGGTTATATAGCTGTCGGCGGTCAGAGTCCAGGTGCTTGAAGCGTCGAGAGTAACCGCCGGCGATATTCAAGATCGCGCTGTCCATAGCCAGGACCGCAGCATTAAGGCCATAAAAGCTGCTGGCGTCGCTGCTGGACGCAGCGCCCGATGTTTTGGATACGGCGACGCCGGATAATGATGCGGTTACCGTACCTTCGGCTCGAATGGCGTTTTCATCTGCTTTCGTCGACGTATACGTGCCGCTGTTCAGACTCTCGCCAAAAGAACCCTCATTTATCATTGTCTGAATCCAGGTTGACATTGACAAGTGAACAGCAAGTGGATTGCAGTTGAATTGTATTAAAATTTGCCCGTTCTCTCGGTTATGCCATTGTTTCCAACATTTTTAACGTCACATTGTACTGAAGAGCACCTCCTGTTACATAGCGAACAAACTCATCAGCCATATAGCAGCCCATACGCTCCACTTCTCGCTCCATACTGCCGGCGATGTGGGATGTGATGATTACATTCTCCATTTTCAGCAATTCGCTGCCGCATAACGGTGGTTCCGGATCAGTCACGTCGAGTATGGCCGTTCTGGTCGGGACCGCTTTGAGCGCATGGATTAAATCTTTTTCAACAACCTGAGCGCCGCGCCCAGTATTGATAAATGTCGCATTGGGCAGCATTTTATCAAAATGTACTCCATTGAGCATACCGATCGTGGCAGGGAGATTGGCAATATGGTTGGTTATCGTCTGGCATTGTGAAAACACTTCTTCAAGCGAGCCCTTCATTACCCCTAATTGATCTGCCGCTTCGCCGGAAAGAAAAGGATCGTAAACCATCACGGCAAGATTAAAAGGCTTCAAAAGCTCAATCACTTTTTTACCGATCATACCCGCTCCAAGTATGCCGACTTTTATTGAATAATTTCCGGGAAAGGTTTTTGAATAGTCTCTTGCCGACTGATAATCTTTTTTAGCTTTAATAGCATTTTGGGTGAATCCCTTATTGGCCAAAATGATCTGAGCCAAGGTGTATTCCGCCACAGGCACGGCATTTGCAGCCCAGGCGCTGACAATCGTTATGCCTTTCTCCAGAAAAGGACGCGCGAAATCCTGAACGCTGCCGGCAGCATAAAATACTGTTTTAAGACACGGAAAATAACGTTGAATCTCATCGCCGGTTAATTCCGGCATACCCCATGTTGAAAAAATAACTTCAACGTTTTTCAGATACGCTTTATTCTTTTCCAGATTTTCCTTGTCTACCAATTCGGAATATATTTCGGCGTATTCATTAATTTGTCGTATACATTCAACAGAATACACCTGATCGATCAAATCTTTGTTATATCCTTGCGACATGAATACTGCTTTTATCATAACAACTCCTTAATGATTTTTCTGATTCGGCTATCGGTAATCGATTGCCGGAATGGATCTTGCATGAATGTAATTCAGCCTGCCGGCGGAACCTTAACTTGATCGTATCCGCCGGCAGGCCATGTTGCAGTTGTTTATTATCATTGGTCCTGATCTGTTGTTACATTTTCCGTTAATCAGTCAGCGACGACATGGAACTCGGCTTCGGCCGCCGTAAAGGCATGATCCAGCGCTTCGAGAAGCGTATCGATCTCTTGCTCTGTGAAGGTCAGCGCGGGGCAGTAGACGACGATATCGCACTTGTTGTAGCAATTGTTGCGAATGATGGCGTGTTCCTTCTCATAACACCACCGGTTGATGAAGGCGCCGACTGTTCCGGGCCTCTCAAAGGGAACAAACTCGCCCTTTTTAGCGGTCAGCTCCAGGGAGAACATCATGCCCATCCCCTGTACGCGCAGCAGGATGGGGTGTTTCTCCTGCAGCTTCTTCAGTCCTTCGTGCATCCGCTCGCTGAGCTTGCGGCTGTATGCCAGCAGATCATGCTTCTCTATGTAGTCGATGGTGGCTATCGCCGCGCGGCAGGCGACATTATGTCCGCCGAAGGTGGAACCGCTGCGGAATTCGCTGGTGCCGGTGCGGAAGCGGTCATAGATTTTCTGCTTCATCATGCAGACGCCCAGAGGAATATAGCCGTTGGTCAGCGCTTTGGAGGTGGTCAGTATATCGGGAGTAATCCCGTAGTTATTAGCCACAAACCATTCTCCGCTCTTGGCAAAGCCGCACTGGATCTCGTCGAAGATCAGCAGAATACCATATTTGTCGCACAGCGCGCGGACACCCTCCATGTACTCCTGAGGCGCGACGGGATAGCCGCTGTTGGAACCGGGCAGCGGATCCATGATCATGGCGGAGATAGTTTTGGGATCCTCGTCTAAAATCAACTTTTCCAGATCCTTAAGGCATTGTATTCCGCAGGTACCGTAGCGTTTGCTGCAATCGCACTGGCAATGGTTGCAGTCAGCGGGCATCGCTTCCAGCATATCGGGATTCTTGGGGTACTTCTCGTTGAACCATGGCAGGCCGCAGGCGGCGGTAACGGTGACGGTCGTGCCGTGATAGGAGCCGCGGCGGTGAATGACCTTGGTGCGTCCGGACTCGCCGTTTTCCACATGATATGCCCAGGCGGCTTTGATGGCGGTTTCATTGGCTTCGGAGCCGGAATTGACATAGAAGAATGAGGTCAGGCCTTTTGGCGCGATTTTTTCCAGTTTTTTAGATAGCGCCACCATGGGGATGCAATAGTGATCGCCAAAGTTGGGGAAAAAGTCCAGAACATCATACTGCGCCTTAATTTTGTCGATGATCTCACTGTTGTTATGGCCACACATGGTGGTCAGAATAGAAGCGAAACTGTCCAGATACTTGTTGCCTTCGATATCATAGATGTAATTGCCTTCGCTCCGGACATAGATCTTGGGATCGTTGTCCAGATCGGGATTGGACATGTAATGGGGGCAGATATGGTTGACCGCGTAAGCCTTCAGTTCATCGATGGAATCCGGGATATATTCTGCTATGTCTTCCGGGATGTAAGCTTTCATGTTTTCGGGTATATTATGGCTCATTTTGATTTCTCCTAACGTTTCTTTTTCCGATTTATTTCAGCAGACCCATTCTGGACTCAATGTAAGCAATGCTGTCCAGCACCCAGCCTGAGAAGCAAGCCGCATGGTCCACATAGATCAGCAAAATGTCGGGTTCGTCTTCGTACCACAAACCTCCCGCATACAGGCCGTTCTTATCTTTGATCTTGACTTGAGTATCCGCGACAAAGTCAATGAAGTTGCAGGCGGCGTCGATTCCGCGTTCGTCTCCTGTAAAAGAGTAGTACATGGCGGCGGCCTGCGCTGCTTTGCCGCTGCCCCAGTAGCTCCACACGTCCTCGGAGCAGGTCCAGAGGAAGTCCAGCCACCGGCCGACATGGTCCAGGTATTTCCGGTCTCCGGTGATCTGGTACATACGATCCAGCAGGATCATCGAGAAGCCGATCTCCCAATAGCACTGCTTGGTCTTGTGGATGTCGATATATTCGCCGTCCGGAGCGATCTTGCCTTCGTCATCGGTCATAAAGTAGTATTTTTCGGGATCGGTCTGCTGCTCCTGTACGCTGATGCACCAGTCGGCGCAGCGTTTTGCCAAGTCCATGTCGTTGAAGTAGACCGCGGTTACGCCGGCCCACGCGGTAGTCATGGCGCGGCAGTACTTCATCGCTCTCTGCAAAGGAAAACCGCCGCAGGGGCGCTCGCAGGTCTTGACGAAGTTGTAAACAGGATAGGAAACGTCAAAGCGACCCATACGATGAGCGCCCTGAACCGTCCAACAGTGCTTATAAATGTCGACATTGTTGACGGTGTCGCTGGGATCCTCGGTCAGGATCAACGATCCGTCTTGGCGGATACGGGTATCACGGATCCAGTTCAGAAGGCGGTGCGCCTCCTCGTTGTTGCCTACCAGATTCCAGGAATAAGCCTGCTTATGAAACGCGTCGAAGGCATAACCGTCCCAGATATAACTGCCGTCTTCCCCTAAAAAGCCCAACTGGAAGTCCACTGCTTTCCGAATGGCCTGGCGGCCCCGCGCAAATTTAGCCTGTAATTCAGCTTTGCTCCACTGGGTCTTATACTGATTTGACATATATGATCCTCCTTAAAATAGTAATCAGGTGCTTCTAAAAAAATTAATCGGGTATTTCAACATTCTTCACTTCATCGATCCAGTTGCGAAGCCAGTATTCGCTGGGCAAGCCCACGCCCATGACACAATTAGTCAAAAACACCAGCCCGTCCATACGCTTTTGCTTCATCATTTCCAGGCCAAACTCACACTGCAGACGCATCATGTCGTCCGGAACAGGTTCTCCGGACGGATAATCCAGCATATAGATGCCAAGCAGCTTTTTTTGCCGGGGGAAGCGCGCTTCAATGCTCTCATAACGCTCCCGTACCAGCGTCAATTCTTTATAACTCCACGTCCACAGGGTTATGCCGTCGATATAGTCAAACAGCCGGGGATCAACCGACGATAACTCGCTGGCATACCAGGTAACCCACAATTCCATCGGACGGCTGGCCTTGTCCAAACCCGAACGTATCTGTTTGAGCACCGAAAGCATGTCTTCCGCAGCGTTCGGTTTGCCGAGATAAAGGCCAAAAAAGTCGTCCATGAAAGCGCCCTTGATATTGGGGTATTTTTCCGCCAATTCGCAAATGAACGCTTCTTCGTTGCCAATACGGAACCCGCCCGATCCGGTTACGCTCCAAAGGACGGAATCCATGCGGCAAAAGCTTTCGGCATAGCCCAGCGCGTCTTTGGAAAACGGC
>JAYFQE010000004.1:0-253118 GCA_034927345.1 Clostridiaceae bacterium | reverse complement strand
TGACTGAGTTCATTTTTCGTTGTTCCGGCTTGTGTCAATTGACCCAGGCCTTTTCAGCATGCATTATTGTCAAGGTTCACTGCATCTAGCGCCTACGCTACTTTTTCCTCATTTGTCTCTTGACTTCATATAGTCAGTCTTTGGTTTTTTCTGAGATAAAAGTATCATGATTC
The DNA here is from genome assembly GCA_034927345.1 of Clostridiaceae bacterium. Lineage (GTDB taxonomy): Bacteria > Bacillota > Clostridia > Saccharofermentanales > UBA5734 > JAYFQE01. Next base: position 252,945 of record JAYFQE010000004.1, on the reverse strand, counting down.
TCTGATAAAATCGATAACCAGGCTGTTGAATCAGGCATCGCAAGCATTCAACCACTGGTTGAGCGCCCGCAATGCCTGATTTTTGCTCCAATAATTAAGCTTATCGCTGCGGCAATTTCGCCAAATTCGGAACATCCCATTCTTGTTTCAAGCCTAAGCCATGTAAATCGGCGATGACGCCTTTTTGTTCAGCTTCGTACATCCGCCAGATGTTGCGAAGGCCCTGCAAACTCTCCGGTCCGTTCGTTTCAGGTACTTCGCCCGTTCTTATGCAATGCGCGAAATGGCCGATCTCAAACTGTGTGTTTTTACCGGGCTCATATGAGGCGATCAGTTTGGGTTCGTCGCCAAATTGATGAAGGTACATCAACCCGTCGGATACATTGAGTTCGACCATCGCCTCGGTAAAATGGGCGTGGACGCTATAATTCAATTTTGATCCTTTCGCGCCCCAGGTGCCGAAATGGTATCCGAGAGCGCCGTTCTCGAATTCCATGGTTACATTGCTGGTACCTTCCTTCTCCATCCAGGGCGTTCCATAATTGGTGCCCAGATGAAAACCCCGGACCGGATTCCCCAAATACCAGAGCAAGCAGTCGATATAATGGCAGCCATGGCTGAAAAGCTGGCCGCCGCCGAGTTTTTCCGCTGATTTTGACCAAATGTTGGTCATGGTATATTGTTCGGTCCAAATCGAAACTTGAAAGACATCGCCATAAGTTTTTTGAGCAATAATATCTTTAAGCTGACGATATAAAGGCAGATAACGGACCGGATATGCCGTCATCAGCGTCAAATGCTTAGCCTGCGCCAAATGTATCAGGTCCAGGCATTGTCGTTCGGTGTTGCACAGGGGCTTTTCCATGAGAACATGCTTGCCGGCGCGCAGGCACTCCATGCCGACTTCAAAATGCAAATGATGCGGTAATACCAAAAGGACGGCATCGCAATACTCCAGGATCTCGTGATAATCGGCAGAATAATGTCGGGCGCCCAATAATTCCGCCATCGCGCGGGCTTTCTCCAGCTCAATATCGCAAGTTGCCGTTACTGTAATTTCGTTTTGCAATTCGGTGAACGAAGCCTGATGGGCATGGCCCATGCCGCCGCAGCCGATAATAGCCAACTTGATTGTATCCATAATTAACTCCTTCATAGACATGATATTTACTTGGTTTGTGATATTCTTTATTATAGTCATGTGTAATGGAGATGCTTTAGCAATAAGTCTATTTTTCTTAGCAATTGATCTGGAGTGACCATGATGGAATTTAAAGCTTACCACCTTCAGGAGACTTTTTCGATTCATGAGATCATAACCTTTTACTATCTGGAATTGCCCCGAAATTATATCTGCCCGCCGGAGCAGCACGATTTCTGGGAATTTCTTTATGTCGATAAAGGCGAGATGGCCGTGCAAACAAGTTCCGGCTGCCATCATATGTCGCAAAGCGATCTTATCTTCTACGAGCCCAATGAATATCATGTCGGCGGCGCAGCGGATAATTCGGCTCCCAATGTCGTGGTTTTATCTTTTAAATGCAATAATCCGTGCATGGCTTTTTTCCGGGGGAAAATATTCCGGCTCAATGATCAGGAGCGCGATATTCTGTCAAGACTGATTAAAGAAGGCACCCAGGCCTTCAGCCCGGCCATCGATTCGCCCAACATGGAATTCCCGACAAGATGGCACGCCGCGCCTTTTGCCAGCGAACAAATGATTCGCAATTATTTGGAAATATTCCTCATCTTGCTTATACGGCGGAACGACTCGCAGAAATTAGTCCCGTCAGGCAGTCCGACGGTGCCGATTCTTTGCAGCAATCTGAACAGCAGCCGCGGCGGCCGGGTCTTAATCAACCAGATTATCGATTATTTGCATCAGCACACCCATGACCATCTGACGATCGACCAGATCAGTCAGGTTTTCCATATCAGCCGCTCTTATCTGATGACTGAATTCAAGGCGCGGACCGGTTATAGCCTGATAGAGTATTTCAACCTCCTGAAAATCGATCAGAGCAAACTGCTGATCCGCGAGGGCAGCCATACCATGTCGCAAATTGCCGACTGGCTGACCTATAAAGATCTGGGAACATTTTCCCGGCAGTTTAAGAAAATAACCGGCATGTCCCCGACCGAGTATCAAAACCTGGTTAAAAACTAGCGGATTGTGTGGTCTTAGAAGAATACGTCCGCGGTGAAATGAGCCCATGTACAAATCCGCAAGATAATTCTTGACAGGACCCTACAACGTGCTACGATGAAATCGGGACAGGTTTTCAGATTCAGGATAGATGGAACTGAAGGCGCGTGTGTCATATACCCCCTGGCGATTCACAGATCTGAAGAAGAACGTCAAGATCATCCGGCCGACCGTCGTCAATGACCGCCGGTTTGTTCGGGCGTTTTCAGGAGGTTTTTCCTATTATGAAAAAATTAGCGTTTTTACTTGTATTAGTGATCATTCTCGCATGCTCCGCTCCGGCGTTTGCCGTCACCATTCCTTCCTATACAAGTTATCTGCCGAATTATCAGAATGGCGATGTATCTGATCATCTGGACCTGCTGCATGGCTATGCCGCTCAAGTAATGGCCGTTGTGGAAAAGCATTGCCCCATAACGCCCGAGGTTAAAAGTACGATGACCAAAGTTTGCCAGCTCGTTCATGATCATGCGGCAAGTATCACCGAGCATTGCCAGAGCATTTACGGTATGTATTCAAAGGTTATCGCATCGTTTCCTGATTAAGGTCCGCCTCAAAGCCATTGCCGACACAAAAAGTAGTCCTTAATAAACGGATATGAATCCTATCATCCCCTCCTGACTGAAAACCGAAGCCCTGAAGACGGCGGTGTCTTCGGGGCTTCTTTTTTCGCGGCGACGGCTGTAATCAGGATAAGCCTGCTTTCATGGCAAAATTGTCACATCGGTTAAAATGTGTTATAACATGAATGAAAAATACCCATCCGGTCCGACAACGCTCACAAAGAGAATACGACATAATACTCTGGAGGATTGATTGGAAAAGTTATATCAGAAATTAATGAAAATATCTATATTTAAGAAAATCAGCACTTTGCCGGTCCTGGGTAAATTATTTACTTACGAAGCCTTGGTTTATATATTTTTCGGAGCAGTAACAACTTTTGTCAATTGGATTACTTACTTATTTGTTAAACAAGTTTTACAGCAATCGACGGCATTTTCCAATACAGCCGCCTGGATCATCGCCGTTTTATTTGCCTATGGCGTCAACAAAGTCTATGTATTTAAAAGCCATCAAAGCAGTATCGGCGGGCTTCTGCGCGAATTTGGCCTCTTCATAGCCGCACGGCTTCTGTCTTTCGGATTTGATCAGGCTTTTATGATTATAACGGTTGATCATTTGTATTTCCCTGATGCTCTGGCAAAAATATTATCGAATGTCTTTGTCTTGATCATGAACTATTTCGCAAGTAAAATTATTATCTTTAAAAACAAGAAGTGATTTTCTGTCAGGAAGTGAAAAATGTGAAAATCATCGATAAAGGTATGCGAATAAAAATCACCTGCAAAGGGCCTTATCAAGTATCCGGTCATGTACCTTTGCTGGAGAAAATCATTGTTCCCAAAGGTAATGGATATGAATTTGCAGATGGATGCCCGTTGCCGCAATCTGAATCTTACGCTTTGTGTCGCTGCGGCAGATCAAAGCATCCCCCCTTCTGTGACGGCAGCCATGTAAAGACCGGATTTATAGGTACGGAGACAGCATCAAGAGCGCAATATGAAGATCGGGCCGACATACTGGAAGGTCCCGCAATGGATCTTCTCGATGATGGCCGATGCGCTTATGCCCGCTTCTGTCATCGAAATGCGGGAAATGCCTGGGAACTGACCAGAAATTCCGATGATGAAACAAATAAAAATGAAGCCATGCAAGCCGCTTATGAATGTCCCTCCGGGAGACTGGCGGCGATGGACAAAGCCGGTAAAATTTATGATCCCGAATATGAGCCGTCGGTTAATATTATTCAGGATCCCCAGAAAAATGTCAGCGGCGGCATTTTTGTTAAAGGCAATATTCCGATTGAAGCAGCCGACGGCCAGATTTATGAGCCAAGGAACCGCGTTGTCCTCTGCCGCTGCGGCCGATCAGCAAACAAACCCTTTTGCGATGCAACCCATATCCCGATCAGTTTCAACGATAAATGATAATAAAATGGACATAATGCCGGTTATGAAAGAAGGAACTGATATTGAAAAGAAAAAATGCGTTGCTTATTCTTTGTGACCAGCTGCGTACCAGCTTTCTGAATGTCTACAATCCGGATATTCCCATTCCTACGCCTCATATTGATGAACTTGCGCGGCGGGGCGTGGTCTTTACAAATTGTGTCACCGCATCGCCCGTTTGCGCCCCTGCCCGGGCGTCCATGCTGACCGGCCGGTATGTTTCTGATCATGGCGCGTGGACCAATAATGTTCCGGGCCGCGCGGGGCTCGAATTTTTGCCGCAGCGCATGAACCAGGCAGGATATGATACCGCTGTGTTTGGCTGCTTCGATCATTATCCCCATGACGACCTTGCCGGATTTCAATACGCCAAACTGATGGAAGGCGGTTTACTTGGAGAGCATGAAGAGTACCTGCAATTTCTTAAAGAACGCCATCCCGAAGTCACATCCATTTTTAACGGCGACGATTTGGCGTTTACTTTTCCGGAAGATGAATTCTATGATTATTGGACAGCGACACAGGCTATTGATTATCTGACAAACCACGCAATGCAGCGTCCTGATACGCCCTTTTATGCTTGTGTGTCTTTTTTAAGCCCGCATTCGCCCTTATACCCGCCCCGCGAAGTTCATGGCACAGTGGACCCTGACAAGCTGCCGAAACCCTTATCGCGGGAGGAAGGGATGTCGCCGGTCACAACATACCGCGGCGCGCTGGTCACGCCTCATAAGCCGTTGACACGGCAGATGCAGGAACGCACAGCCTACGCCGAGTTGATCGTGGAGATCGACCGGCAGATCGGCCGCGTGCTGGATACCCTGAAAAAGCAGGGCCTTTATGATGATACAACGATCATCTTTACTGCCGACCACGGCAATATGCTGGAGGACTTCGGACTCACCACCAAAGGTCCGTACCCATACCGTTCCCAGCTCTTTGTCCCGATGATCCTTTCGGGTGATTCATCCATACGCAGCGGCATATACAGCGACAGTTTAGTCACAAACCTGGATGTAGGCGCAACACTTCTTGATATCGCAGGCGATACGCGCAGCTTCGGGTGTTCCCGTTCTCTGCTGGACGCCGCTCAGGAACATCCCAGGCAGCCCCGCGAAGTCAATTACAGCGAATTTTGCGATGCTATGAAGGTTGTGACGGACAAACGCTACACTTATGGCTATTTCCCCTTTACGGGATACGCCGACCTCTACGACCGCATCGAAGATCCCAACGAGCTGCATAATCTGGCAGGCAAACCAGAATATGCAGCCGTTGAAGCCCGTTTCCTGAAGTACATCATCGAATTCATGGCCGTTGCGAAAGGTGTACGCATCGAAGCCCATGATCTGATCCCGCAAATGAAAGAAGGGCTTATCAAGTATCTGCCTTATTTTCCAAAGGATTTTATGCTCGCCTACCCGATCAGTTCTGAGGCGGAGCGGGAGCGGCTTCGCGCTGCCGGTTTGGATGCGGATTACAACGAATTCTGCAAATCACAACCCATATATGCGCATTACGGCGTCTATTGGGACAGGAATCTGAAATGATCCGGCCGGTCCCGGGCTGCAAATCCTGTATTGCAAGACAAAACATAGCTCGGGAAATTGTTAATTGGGGGGCTTTATAGCAAATACACGATATAAGCCATCCTTTTATTTATGTGCGGCTTTAATACAGTATTCTTCCAACAGGTTTACATAAATCCTGTAATTTTCGACCGACACATCCGGCGGAGTCTGGTGGTCTACCGTCGGTATATAGCCGCCTGATTGCATTGCGGGCAGTATTCTCTCGAACTCGCTACGCATTGCTGCCTCGCCGTTTTTCATAATTAATTTGTCAAAGCCGCCAAACATCTTGAATTGCGGATAATTCATCCTGATACGGTTGACATCAACACCTGACTGTCGCTCTAAAGGCAGGATGCCGTCAATGCCACATTCAATCAACCAAGGCACCACATCCTCTATCATCCCATCCGAATCGTAAATTACCGACAGATGGCGCTTTTTCATTTCTTTTACATATTCAATATAATATGGCTTCAGGAATTCGTCGAAAAAATTTTTTCCGATCATCGGTCCGTTTTTGTATGACATATCTTCGCTTAACGTGATAAAGCCCGGTCGCGCAATTTTACAGAATTCGTCGACGACTCTGATGTTGAAATCAAAATAGTCCCGGTTTATTCTATGCATCAGTTCCGGTTCATCATAAAATGCCATAAGATGGTTTTCAATTCCAAGAAGCCCTCTGGGACCCCAGAATGCTCCCTCAATATTTAAACTGTAAACAATATTGCCTTGATCGCTCTCTGCCTTTTTTTCCAACAGATATTGCCTTACTTTAAAGATGGGGTCTTCCGAAAACAGATATTTATCTTTGAATTTTTCGTATTCGTCAAGACTATTAATTAACGGTCCTCCCTGCCGGGAAGGCTTTGGGCAATTTGCCTTATAGGGGGTGACCTGTATCCACTTGTGCATATCCAACCCGAAATATTTCTGGATGGTCATATCCTCATAATCGTTAAGCGGCAAGCCGTTCTCGCGCCATACCTCTACAGTTTTATCCCAATACGGCGCATACTCCATCATAGGAAGGCGATCAACGTTAAGGTTAAAATCAAACACTTTTTGAAATCTATCAAAATTCTTCATAGCACCAACACACTCCGATTTTATTTGTTTACAATTCGCCACTAACGGATACTTTGCACGTCTATTTTATATAGGCGAAGTTAGCTCTTGAGAACTGTATATGCATGAGCGGTGTTGATAAATTCATCCAAATTCTCTCGCTTCGTCGAGCGAGGAAGCATACAGCCAGAGCCGAGGATGAAGCTACCCCCGCCTTGCGTTCCCCCCAATATACACTGCTCGGCTTCCAATCGAATGTCTTGTTTACTGCTTTGGATGAAGGATAACGTGTTCACACCCCCCATCAACGTCACAGGGTTGCCCACAACTTGCCGAAATTGTCCAACAGTAAATCCTCCTAACGGGTCCAGCGGCGCAATACAATCCAATCCGCTTCCCGCCAGATCAGCAGCGATAGGAAGAATGTTGCCACAGATATGGCAATATACCTTCACCTTGCTATTCATGCTGTGAACTTCGGAGCAAAACTGCCGAAGATGGGGTAGTATAAATTCCCGCCAGGATGTTGGCGATATGACAGACATGTTTGCTGCCGAGTCATTATAACGAAGTATCTTCAAGCCATGATTAATAAAAAACCTCGCTCTTTCCAACGCCATCTCGATCCCTTTGTCCATGACCGCATGAACCAATGATGGGTCATCGCAAAGATCCGTCAATGCTCTGCTCATCCCCCGCATTGCTATAAGGAAGGCAAGTGTGCCGGAGCCGCAGTCCCCTGCACAACCAACATAATCGCCGGCTGCAGTCACTGTGTCCTCCACAACACTTCCATACCCAGCCTGTTCATAATAATTTACCGAAGGAACAGAGATTCTCTTCACATCCTCCACGCCCTCCACTAATGCACCGGAGCTATGCCAAAAATGATAAAAAGCCATTTGATCCGGATTTTCAATGTTAAAGCTGGCGGGATTTTGTAGCAAGGTATTCCAACCACCTTGGATGTCGATTTCACCATAAGCCGATCCACCGTTATTCACATGGATCAATCTGCCATTTTCCGGCACAATTCTACGGAACGGGAATAAAAACAATCTTGCGCCATCTGCGTTTATTTTTTTTGCTGCCTCGATAATGGTACGCGATGCCAGCGCTGGGTTACACATCACATCAAGAAAAGGTATATCCATAATTTGGGCAGACAAATCAAGCCAGAGCTTCGGCATTGTCGCAATGACGTCGGTAGGTTTTCCCTCCATAGCCGTATGAAACCGTTCTTTACCTGTCATAACAAATGTTCCTTTCCATTTACTGATAGAATGAATAGCTCGCAGAAATAAGTTGCTCAACGATATTTGTTTTCCCGCTCCGGAGAATAATGATAATTTATTATCTCGGTTATATTGACAGTCAAGTAGGAATGCGCCTCTGGTTGACCAAGTCTACCTGTTGTATCTCGTTGAGTAAAGTCTCGCGTTCCTCCTTGGAAAGTCGTTTCATTGGCAGCGAACAGTTTCCCACGTCGAAGCCAAGTGACTCAAGTACAACCTTAATAGAGGGAAATATCCCGTGTCGGAAGAGCGCGGCAATGACGGTATTGATCGCATACTGCATTTCTCTTGCTTTGTCGATTTCTCCATTTGTGAAATGTCGGTAGAGGCTTACGAAGAGACCGGGCATGATATTGTAAGTCGAGCCGATCCCGGCATCCGCTCCCATCGCAAGGCCGCAGAGCAGACACTCGTCCGGCCCATTCACCACGTTTATGTCGCCGTTATTGATGGTTTTTATGCGCTGCAATGTAAAATAATCCATATAAGTCCATTTGATGCCGACCATGTTTTCAATTTGCATCAGTCTTTCTACTAAATGTAGCGAAAGATTGTTACCTGCCAACGGAATACCATACATCAGCATCGGCAAATTGCTTGCAGCCGCAAGAGTGGAATAATATTCATAGATCTCGTCTTCCGAATAGGAGAAATAAATAGGCGGTATCGAGGAAACGACGCTTGCGCCGGCCTTTTCCGCATGTTTAGCGAGATCTGCAGCCACTGTCATGTCAAGCGCGCCGATATGAGCGATCACGGGGATGCGTCCCCCGGCCTCGTCGAGTACGATTTCAAGCAGTTCTTTTCTGTACCGGGGCTGCATAAGGATTCCTTCACCGGTCGTGCCACATACATACAGACCGTTTATACCGTGGGAAATCTGCCATTTAATAAGCTTTCGCAATGGATCTTCGCGGATACTGCCATCGTCATTGAGTGGACTGACCAGTGCGGGGACAACCCCCTTGATTTTGATTTTACTCATAAATTCTCCTTACTCGATCAATGTCAAGACACATGCCTTAATATTTCTCTTTGCATATGGCATCATCTACATCAAATCGATTTATAATAATGCATGTATTATAATACATGCCTTGCTATTTGAAAAGGCCAATAAATTTATTTCGACAATTTCGTTAAACTATATTGCATTATGCGCATTGTCACGATATAATCAGCATAAAGCAGTAGTAAGGCAGGTTTGACTTATATAGAGCAGGTTGTTAAATACTTCTTGAAAAGGAATGTTGCATTATGAGTGTAGAGAAATTTATCGTTAGCCGTGATGACAGTGTTTACGAAGCCTGGCCGGATGTGGTGCTGACAAAGAGCGGAAAGCTGATCTGCGTGTTCACCGAATGCGTGCACCACGGAGACAGGACAGATTCTCGGCTGGCGCTATGTGAAAGCTCCGACCGGGGCAGGACCTGGTCGCCTAAAAAATATCTGACGGAAAAGACATCGAAAGACGACCATTGGAACAGCGCGAGAATTACGCGTTTGAGAGACGATACACTCGTCATCGTATGCGACAGAGCCAGGGAGACGAGCAACGAAGCACAAGCTGTCAACTTTATGTGGAAAAGTCATGATGATGGGCATACGTGGGAAGAACCGATTTGGACACCTGCGGACGGCATCGTACCGGATAAACTTCTGGAGCTTTCCTGTGGGCGCTGGATTCTAACTACGCATAAATTCGGCGCGGAAACGGGGAAATTAGAAATCAGCCTGATCTACAGCGACGATCAGGGCAGATCATGGTCCTCCAAGGTGAAAGTAGCGGGCGATCCGCGTTACAATCTCTGTGAGGCATCGATACTCGAAACGAAAAGCGGAGATTTGGTCGCGTTTATACGGGAAAACTCCTGGAAAGGTTTGGATTGCATGAAGGCTATCTCCCATGACCAGGGGCTTACCTGGGATGGTGTATATACTATGCCGATCCCCGCCTGTCATAGACCCGTATCCGGTTATCTGCAAAGCGGAGAGATCATGATCACCTACCGTTTCATGCAAGGAGGACACGGTTCATTCGGTTTATTTACGCAAAACTTTTTTGCCGCGCTCATCGACGATGCATCGGCTCTTTCAACGAACCGCTCAGAGCAGAGCGTACGCATTATGCCTATAGATTACGACCGAAGTCCAGTATCAGATTTGGGTTATTCCGGGTGGGTGCAGTTTGAGGACGGGGAGATTTACATCGTCAACTATATCGTTGATGACGCGCCGAAAGCGCATATCCGGGGATACAGCCTTAAAAAGTCAGATTTTATACTGTGACAGTCAGGCGGAATTGTATTCGGTTGAAATAAAACGAGAATTCGAGGAAAACAATGAAGACAGTATTCAGAGAAGTTAAAAAGAATAAGGTGTTGTTCCTGATGCTGGCTCCGGCAATCATCTATGTCTTGATATTCAGCTACATTCCGATGGCCGGGTTGATCGTAGCGTTCAAAAATTTTAATTATAATGATGGTGTACTCTTTAGTCCCTGGAACGGGCTGGAAAATTTTCGATTCCTTTTTCTCTCGGGAACGGCGTTTAAAGTTGCGCGCAATACACTGGGCTACAACTTGATGTTCTTGGTGTTCGGAACCTTCACCGAAGTCATGGTCGCGGTGTTGATAGCCGAAATGAGTGGAAGGTATTTCAAGAAAATCTGCCAGGGATTGATGTTTATACCGTTCTTCATCTCCTGGGTATCCGTGGCAGTCATAGCGTATAATTTCTTGAATTATGAGATGGGAATCGTCAACCAGATCCTGAAGAGCGTAGGCACGGAGCAATTCGATTTTTATGGCAACAAGTATATTTGGATCGTTATTTTCCCGCTGCTGTCGATATGGCATAACGTGGGCTATGGCTCTATCATCTACCTGGCTGCAATCGTCGGTATTGAGCAGGATGTATACGAAGCGGCGCAGATCGATGGAGCGAATGCTTTCCAGCGTATCCACCACATCACATTGCCGCTTCTTAAACCCACGGTCGTGATCATGGTGCTGCTCGCACTAGGTCGGCTAATGCGTGGTAATTTTGAGATGTTCTATCAAATTGTGGGCACCGACCCTCTCGTATACGACACAACGGATATCATCGATACATTTGTGTTCCGTGCTCTGACCAACGGCTCCGACTATGGTATGTCAACCGCGGCCGGGTTCATTCAGTCGATCCTTTGTTTTGTAATGATATTAGCGGCCAATTGGTTCGTAAAGTTGTTTGACAAGGATTATGCGTTATTTTAAACGTCTGAGAAAATATCGTAGCGGAAAAGAGGACAAGCATGAAATCTTGGGATATCAAGTTGTTCAACATTATAGCCTACACAATCGTCGGCCTGATCACGCTGTTGTGCATCGTACCTTTCGCGTTCATCGTATCCGGGTCATTCTCGCAAAACAACCTGATCGTGAAATATGGCTATGCACTCTGGCCACGGGGTTATTCTCTCGATGCATACAAATACCTGATGCAAAATCCCATTTCGCTATTACGTCCTTTCACGCTTTCGGTATTTGTCACGATCGTGACTGCAGCGGGCTCTTTGTTCCTCATCAGTATAACGGCCTATGTGCTTGCCCGTGATACATTCCGATACAAGAACCAGTTCGCCTTCTTTTTCTATTTTACAACGCTTTTCAGTGGGGGACTCATACCCTTCTATATTTTAATGGTTCGTTACCTGCACCTGCGTAACAGTATTCTTGCTTTGATCCTGCCAAGCCTTTTCAATGTATTCTTCCTGCTTATGATGCGCAGCTTCATAAAGGGGAGCGTGCCGAGTTCTGTCCTCGACTCCGCGATGATTGACGGTGCGAACGAGTTTGAAATTTATCTGCGCATTGTGCTGCCATTGATGAAACCGGCACTTGCTTCGATAGGACTTTTCGAAATGCTTGGTATGTGGAACAACTGGTCAAATACGATGTTGTACATCAGCGACTCGAAGCTGTTCACATTGCAATATCTGCTTTATAAAATACTGACATTCTCCAATGCCGCATTTAACGATATGTCGCTGGTTTCGAATACGACGATATCGCCTCCAACGGAAACGGTAAAGATGGCTATGGCAGTGCTTGTGAACACGCCAATCCTTTTAGTTTATCCATTTTTGCAAAAATTCTTCGTAAAAGGCATTACGATCGGAGCGGTCAAAGGTTAAGTTTTATAACGACATACAGCGGGTTACGCCGCTTTATGGTATAAAAAGGAAGGAAGGATTTGTATGTCAAAAAACGTCAGAAGTCTATCGCTTGCCTTGGTAATCATCATGGTGGCCGGTATGTGTTTTACCGCGTGCAGCAGTAATGCACCTGCCGCGACGAACACACAAGCCACGCAAATCACCGCACCATCCACAACGGCTGAAGCCGAGCCGACAGCTACTGAATTGCCTGCTGTGTCGCTTAGAGTTGAAAGCCTTCAGTTCTCTAACCCCGGTGCTGATAATGCCGCAGTAGAAGAACAATTTAAGAGCATCGTGAAAGAAAAGCTAAATGCTGACCTGACGATCAATTACACGCCCCTGGCGGATGTTGCCAGTAAATATCCGCTTCTTCTCTCCTCCGGAGAGAAAATCGACCTGATGACAACCGCGACAATATACTCGACTGAAGTTGTCAAAGGCGCGTTCCTGGATATTACAGACTTATTCGCCAAATATTGCCCCAATCTCGCTAAGGTCGATTCAAAGATTAACATATTGCCCTGCACTATCGACGGAAAGCAGTATGCGGTACCCAATACACCTATGGCGACAACTCCATATATGTGGATTATCCGCGGAGACCTCAGAAAGAAATACAACTGTCCCAAAGTTACAGACATTGACACGCTCAGCCAGTACTTGAAGGCTATCAAAGACAACGAACCCGAGATGATACCGTATGATTCCTATAACAGTGATATCAGTTTGCTGTATCATTTCATGCTTAACGATGGATGGAAGGAAATGTGCAATAATCCTTATCTGTCCGTTAAGACGACAGGAGACGGAGCTGGAGAGATCAAATATACCTACCAGACCGAATACTTCCAGAAAGCCGTTAAGAAAGCTATGGAATGGTATGCAGCCGGCTACATTCCGAAAAATGCTTATGAAAACAAGACAGCTCCGACGGTATCTTTTGAAGCAGGCAAGTCTGCCATGGCCTATTACCGGGGCAAAATGGATTTTAATTCTTTGAAAACCAGCCTACCCGGAGCCGAATTCGAATACTTACTTTGGAGCGAGAAGAATTGGTGGAAGACACAAGGCGCTTGGTATGCTGTTCCTAAATCCGCCGCCAACCCCGAAAGAGCACTTATGTTACTGGACCTGCTTTATTCAAACAAAGATGTATATCAGTTGTTACAATATGGCATTTTGAATCAGGATTACAAGCTGGATTCCGAAGGTAAGCTGGCCGATTTCCCTGAAGCGAACGGCAAGTTTGTAACCCTCCCCATCATGACCGCATCGTTCAACCTTGCCTTCGATATCGCACCAGCATCCGCAGATCCGGTGTTGTATAAGCTCAACAGATCTGAAAACAGCAAAATGATTACCGCCTATGTAACCGACGGGATGGCGATGGATTATTCCAGCGTGAACGCAGAGAATAATGCATGCGTGGAAGTTGCCAACACATATTGGCCACTCGTACGGACAGGCGCAATCGCCGATTATGACAAATTCATCACGGAGTACTCTGGGAAGCTCGCTGCCGCTGGCGCAGACAAGGTTTTGGCCGAGGCAAAGAAGCAGCTCGAGGCTCACATCCAAAAGGTAAAAGCATTGGAATAGCAGGTAAAAAAACGATAAATCATGGTATAATCAAATATGTTCAACTTTTTAGACACAATAAGAAATACCCCCCTCCGGGGGTGTTTCTTTTGTGGAAAATACGCTGGGATGACGGACGAGAGGGAATTAAGATGTTCAAATACAATGAGATTAAAAACCTGCTCATCGAAGAAATTAAAATGCTGCCGTCGAATTCGCCGGTGGAATCCCGGCTCGAACTATGCAAGAAGTACAATGTCGCGAGGATTACGATAGACAGGACGATAAAAGAACTGACGGATGAAGGATATTTGTATTCCGTAAAGGGAAGCGGCACATTCGTTTCGCCCAAATGTAAAAGCCTGCAGAACTCCTATTTGCGTTGGGCGCTTATCATGCCGGACGTGATATACGACCTTTATTCCTCCATACTGCGCGGCGTGAGCGATGTGGCCAGTAAAGAGAATATTTCTGTCTCTGTTTATAATACGGATAATGATGTGGAACGTCAGCACGGATTTGTTAAGCTTTTATTGGAAACGCATATCGACGGTCTGATCATCATCCCTGCCATATCCAACCGTTTTATCCCGGAAACGTATGAATTGCTGAAAAAGAACAACATTCCTTTTGTCTTCTGCAATCGTGGCGTGGAAAGCCTGCATGATGTGCCGGTTGTCTGTTCAAACGGATTCTATGGCGCTTATATCGCCACCAAGCACTTGATCGAGCACGGTTACCGCAATCCCGCGTTCTTAGCGGCGATGCAGTATATCATCATGATCGAGCGTTACCATGGGTATACGGCTGCGCTGATGGAAAACGGTATTACACCTAACTTTAAAAACATGATCATGGATGTGCCAAAAGACAACCACCTGGACGGCTATACCGCGACAAAGCAGCTCTTTTCCGGGAAAGATAAGCCTGACGGTCTATTTCTTGCATGCGAATTGTTATTGCCGGGCGTATACAAGGCGCTGAACGATATGGGGATCACCGTTTCTGACGATGTAGGGATTGTGAGCTATGATAGTTCCGCTCTTTGTGAAAGTGCCACACCAAAAACGACGGCGGTATCTTTCCAAAGTTACCAAGCCGGTTATGAATCTGCAACCATTTTGAAAGAACTGATGATGGGTGAGCGACCTGAAGGGATTAATATGCATATTTTACATCCAAAATTAATCGTGCGTGACAGCTGCAAAGGCAGAACAATTAACATATGAAAACCAGGAGAAAACAAACATGGAGCGAATATTGATCATTTATGAGTGTCCCAGATCCCCGACTGCCTTGAAATGTGTTTGCCCATTTACATAAGGCTTGGCTGCTCAGCTTTCTAAAACTAGAGCATGGCCTGCCTAGTTGTCTGACCATTGAGTAGATGCTGCCGCTTTTGGATCACAAAAACTTCGAGATGGCTTTTATTGATCAGAATATCTGATGTTCTGATCCTAATGCTCTTGATCGCATTATCTTTGCTAATCTTTTCATGAAAAAGCCTATTGTGGTTGACAAATCTCCCTTCCTGACGTATTATAATCCATGCGCATGCGCCCGTAGCTCAACTGGATAGAGCGTCTGACTACGGATCAGAAGGTTGCGGATTCGATCTCTACCGGGCGCGCCATCGCAAAGTCCCTGGAACTGTAAGGTTTCAGGGACTTTATTGTTTCTTTGAAATAACCTTGATTCACAATGATCCGGCGATCATTGGTATGTTTGCTCAGGCAATCGGCTTTACGATCCAATTTTATAGATTATCCTTAGATTATTTTTGGTAAGACCTTGAGTATGGCCTGTGGTTTGGTATAATTGTTTTTGTGTATCATTATTCCATATGACAGAAGTTAAATCACCTCCGGGGATGGATCAAATGAATAAAAAAGAAACTCAAGTCAACCTTATCCGGGAATTCACTGAACTGTTCTATAATCCTCATCAATATGCGAAAGATTGTGATATCGTTTTGCTGGTGTTTGATCGGCGCTGCTTCAACTCCTGAGGAAGGTTTAACGTCGGAATTTTTAGAATATTGGACTGGAAAACCATAAGATAAGGAGGACCTTTACATGATTTGGGAATATCTGCGTGAAGAGGAATTCAGCGAAGCCGTTAAAATATCCAAAGGCGTTTGCGTCATTCCGATGGGCTGCCTGGAAATGCATGGCCAACATCTGCCGGTGGGTACGGACATCCTGCATTCATCCTATATCGCGAGAAAAGCGGCGGAAATAGAACCTGTCTGTATTTTCCCCGACTTTTGTTTCGGCGACGTACAAGGACACACCCTCCATAAAGGCGGCATTGTGCTCACTGTCGAGTTGATTCAGAGGCTGTTGACAGAATTATGCAGTGAAATTGCCCGCAACGGTTTCAAGAAAATTCTTATCTATAATGGTCACGGCGGAAATAACTTCATTATTCCTAACTTTATCCGCAGCACCCAGCATGACAAGAAAGACTATGTCGTGCTTTCAAAAAATCTCGAGTTGATTACGCCTTATTACTTCATCGAACAAATCGATGCGGGACGGCGGAACAGTTTCCCCGAACTGAACGACGAAGATATCGCCGCTATGAGGGATTATGTCGCCCGGGAACAGGAAAACGGACATGGCTGCTTCAGTGAAACAGCTCTGATCCTCGGCTCCTATCCAGAGACCGTCCGAATGGATCGCTGCGACGCTGTAAACGGGCTTTCGACTCATAAGGCCGATTATCTTGATTCAGCCGGGCTAAGCAATTCCACGCGGTTCTGGAGCATACAATACCCTAATGCCCTAATGGCTTCGTCATTTGCCGGCCTCAGCAGCCGCATCGCCGGAGCTTCGGTTCGTGTGGCGGCAGAACAGCTTGCCGCTTCTTTGAAAGTATTAAAAGATGAAAATCAAATTTTAAAATGGAATGACGAATGGAACAAAGCCTGGTGAACCGGAAAGCCGCCGCCGCATAACGGTAAACATGAAAGTGGGGAAAATGTAATGTTGAGAGCAGGATTTGCACGTCTGGATATCACGCCGCCTCTTGGGATTTATCTGCAAGGATACTACAGTGAACGTAAAGCAGAAGGCATCCTGGATCCCTTGTTGGTTTCGGCTGTAGCTTTCAGTGACGGCATAAAAACAGCTGTCGCGATAAGCCTTGATTTGATCGGCATTGACCAGAAAACCTGCGATGAATGCCGTAAAATCATCGCGCAGCGAAACAATATTCCATACGAATCCATGATCATAGCCTGTACCCATACGCATCTGGGTCCTGTTGTTTATGACAATCTATATCCTAAAGATCCGGTCTATAATGAAATTCTTTTCCGCAGGATATCGGATGCCGTGGCTTTGGCGCTGGCGGATCTTCAGCCGGCTGTGGTCAGCATCGGCCGCAACACGGTGAAGAACGTATCTTTTATCCGTCGTTATCTGATGAAAGACGGCACCATCCGAACGAATCCCGGCCGCCGCAATCCTGAGATCGACCATCCGGTCGGCCTGCCGGATGAAAGCGTTCAACTGGTTAAGATCAGCCGCAAAGACGCGCCGGAAATCCTGATCGTGAATTTCCAGGTGCATCCCGATGTTATCAGCGGCAGCCTGATGTCGGCCGATTACCCCAAATTTATCCGGGATACGCTGGAACGGGCGCTGGACAATGTCCGTTGTATCTATTTCAACGGAGCCCAGGGCGATACGAATCATATCCAGGTCAATGCTCCGGAATGGGATGTAAACGGCGGCTATGAGCATGCCAAGCACATGGGCAGAAGCATAGCCGGAGCCGTGCTGCAGATTTACGGCAAGACCGAAGTTATTCCCGGCGAGCGGGTTGGCTTTCGTCAAATGAACATCCAGGTACCGTCCAGCCGGGTACCGGCCGACATGGTTTCTAAAGCTGAACAGATCATCGCATTACATGAAGCAGGCCGCGATTGCGAGCTGCCGGAAAGCGGCATGGGGATTGTAACGATGGTTGCTGAAGCCTATCGGATGAAGGAACTGGAAAACGGTCCGGATTTCTTTGAGCTCTATCTGTCCGCCGTCTGTTTTGGCGATGTTGCCATCACCGGAGCGCCGGGAGAGCCGTTCACAGAGATCGGCCGCTCGGTTAAGGCGTCATCGTCCTTCGCTATGACCCTTTATTGCTGTTGTGCCAACGGCTGCGAGGCTTATTATCCGACTTATGACGCTTTTGCCGAAGGCGGGTACGAGGCGCGCAGTTCAAAATTCAAGGCAGGTGTTGCCGAGCATATCATAGAAGGCGGTAAAGCCCTGCTGGATCAATTGAAACAGGATTGATCATTAGTCAATCCATGATCATCGTTAACAATGCAAGGGGGAATTATACTATGTTGAAATGCGGTCTCTATGAACTGGACATAACGCCGGCGTTGGGGTGTGAGATTCCGGGTTATTTTGGCGTAAGGCTTGCCGACGGAATCAAGGAAAATTTGTATACGCACGCCGCCTATTTTGAAGATGACAACGGTAAAAAAATCGTTATCATATCTTCCGACGGCATACAGATACCGGACTCTGTAAACGAAAAAGTTCGTCCCGCCGTGGCCAAGGCGCTGGAAATGGATATTTCGGGCGTCCTGACTTGCGCGACACACATTCATACCGGCGGCCCGTTGCTTGACTGGGACGATTTTTCCCATACCGACGCGGTTTATCTGGAATTTCTCGCCTCACGCATGGTTGATGTTGCCGTGCTTGCGCAAGGCAAGAAAACCGACGTGAAAATCGGTTATGCTAAAGGTTACGACGATACGCTGGCGCATTACCGCGATTTTGTCATGGGAGACGGAACCTACAGAACCAATCCTCCGGTAGGCGGGGATAAACACGCTTTCGGGAACATTGATCCGGAGATCAGCGTTCTGAGAATCGATAAAGCCTCGGGTGAACGTTACGGCGCCATGATCGGTTATGCATGCCACACAGATTGCGTCGGCGGCACGCAATATTCGAGTGATTTTCCAGGCGCTATGAAAGAGACGCTGCGTAAATTATATGGCAATGATTTTATGCCGATATTCGTCAACGGATTTTTCGGGAACATCAACCATATCGATTTCGAAAACGGCACGCACCGAGTCCCCGGATATTACCAATCCATGGGACGGCGTCTTGCGGCGGAAGCCGCGCGAGTCATGGAATCCGTAACACTCACATCCGTTATCGGATTGGATATGATTTCCGGGACCATCGCCATACCGACCCGAGAACCCGACGCCGACCTATTGGCCTGGGCTGATCAGATTTACGAAAACTATAGTCAAGCATCTGTTGATGACCGGCATTATGCCTCTGAAGCCCGGCGGATAAAAGAACTGGGCGTGCGTAACATCGATCTGGTCATGCAGGTGCTGAAGCTGGGTGATTTGTTGATTTTTGCCTCTCCGAAAGAGATGTATGTTGAATTCCAGCTGATGTTGAAAGCAAAGTCGCCATCCAGGCAGACGATGTGCATCGGACTGGCAAACGGGCCGTGCGGCTATGTGCCGATTCGGGAACTTTTCCAGCCCGGCATATACGAGGCGAGGCTCAACGGCAGCCAATTGACGATGGACGCCGGGTATAGGATGGTCGATAAACTCCTCGAGCTTGCCGGTAAAATTTAACATCGATCAAGATGTCTCCGACAAGCCCGAGGCGTTTTACTGCTCACATGATAATGCCGAAAGGCGGCCGCTCAGCGCAATTTGCGGAAAACTTCGCTGCTGAAATGCGTATTATCGCTAAAATCAAGCTGGATTTTCTCAATTGGCGTATTGGCCAGATATCCTTCCAGGTCGGCGAAATATTGCATGAATATCGTGTGATTACGCATATGGCTGGCAAGGAGAAACTGTTCCTTGGTCTTTTCCAATTGCGCCATCAACCTTGTTCTGGCTAATTTCCTCCGGCCGGCAACGGTTTTAATTTGATCGAACCGGCCGGGGCAGTCAGATACCGACAAATCCGCCATATTCAACAAAGCCAGATAATCCTCAGCCAGGCAAAGATAATTATTTGCCTCATAAGCAAATCGTCCGGCCATCCGGGTATCGCACCGCTGATCAAGGACAATCGTCTCGAACAACGCTCCGGCTTCCCGAGCCATGCTCCTGATCTCAATCAGGGCTTGCTCCGTTTCCTGGCGGCGGTCCTGCACCGCTTGCAGCGCCTCTCCCGGGAAAATACGCGGATAGGGTTTTCCGGCTTTTACGTAACTGTAAAAATAATAGGATAAGGTATGCATCAATAAGCCGTAATTGGATAGAACCGCCGTACCGTCTTCATATTTTTTCTTCTTGTCCTCGCAAATCCAGTCCATGAGTTGAAAAGCTTTTTGAGCGGCTTCATGCTGTGTTGCAAAATGAGCTGATATATAATGTTCCTTCACTCGGGCTATGCTTCCCGTTCCGTTGTAGTTCCAGCTGAAATCCGCCTGGCCAACATGATTGCGGTCATAGCTTTCATCCCAGGCGCTATAGGACTGCATGCCTTCCACGCCTTCCTCTATGCCCATTTTTGCCAGCAACGCCACATTCGGGAGAGCGTTGCTCAGCATAGTCCAGTGATAATAGCCATTCCACGGTTTGACTGTACGGCGCAGGCCCAGCTCAGGGCGAGTCGTCTGAAACATAAGGTTCTCTTTATGGGCTGAATAAGTCCACCAGTCAATAACCACCGTATCCAGCAGATCATGATCTGCCAGAGCTTTCATCATGTCCTCGCAGCTTTCCGAATCAATAGAATCGCCATGGCTGATCAACATATCATGATACATATAGATATTCTTCATGCCGCGGCTCTTCAGATGTTTGATCAGCCGGACCGCATGGTTGATATAAATGTTCTTCCGGCTTTTCTCCCGGCATTGCGGACATTTGCACCATGGCGAACGGATCTTGTAAACATCCTGGGCATTATGTGCGATACCGTCCCAGACCTCATCCAGGCCCAGATGAAAGCTGTCAATACCATGAGGCGCCAAGTAGCGGTCAATGATCTCGTCATAAATCGAAAACAACAGCTCATAGGTTTTTTCTTCAGCGGTGCAAAATCCCGTTAAACTCGGATTGCCCTGCTCATCCTTCGCGGATACTTCCGGATAAGCGGCCGGTATCAGCGTGTTGTGGCCAAATGAGTTGAAAAGCGGGAAGATCGTCACGCCGCAGGATTTTCCATAAGTAATGAGATCGCCCAAAAAGTCCTGTTCAAACATAGGCGGCAGTTGCTCGCGGTCGATCCAGCGGTTGGCAGCCGGTGAAAAATAACGGATTACTACAGGTGTTTTCAAAGCAGGATATTTTTTAATCGGGACGTATAAATATTCACTGACTCTGCCGTCATACTGGACGCACCAACATCCATAAACCGATATAACCAGCTGATTCATTTTCATATTGGCCATATTGTCGACCAGGCATTTCCAATCGTCTAGCGTCATCAGGTTAGACCCATAACGGCTCTCCATAAAATGCCCGCGCGTCTTCATATCCGGCCAGTCGATCAGACGCATGGGCGGCAGCGTTATTCTGTTGTTCTCCAGCACGATACATTGCCTTAACGTGATGGCGCCATAATAAAGCCCGGGTATGCCATACCCGGTCAATTCGATTCCTTCGGCTGTCACCGACAACAAATATGCCTGTTCGGGGTTCTTTACGCCAGCGGGTCATCCGGCAATGAAGATAATTCGAGGCAGTACAGCGCTTTTCCAGGCTCACCGAGTATGATGGCTTCGCCATCAAGGTATTCGATCTTTTGCGGAATGGGAATAATCCGGTTTTCAATGCTCATCTTTTTACCCCCGACATTTTATACAAGATCAATTATGCAATGAATTATCCTTTAATGGAAATGATTGATCAGTCAGGACAGCAGCGCACTTCTTCTGGAGTTACGATCTGCGGGCCGGGCAATTTACGGACTTGGCGGCGCGCATAGAAAAAGCTGCCCACCTGACCTATACCGGCTAAAGCCCAGGTGATCGGATAGCAGAGGAAAAGCATGATCACGGTCGGATCCCAGGCAAAGAATGTCCATAACCAAACGATCCGCATAAAGCAGGCGCCGGCCAGCGTGCATATCATCGGCAGAACGGAGTAGCCCATCCCGCGGGTCAACCCGGGAAATACATTCATAATGCCGCAAGTGAAGTATGCGGCGAGCATCACGACTAAACGGAGCATACCCAATTCTATTACCTCCGGATCAGTCGTATAAATAGAGAGCAGCTGTTTGCCGAAAAGCAGTGTTCCGCCGCCCAGGAGGATCCAAGTGGCAAAAATCAGGATCGTGCACACTTTGGCTATAGCGTCGATACGCTGATATTTCTTCGCGCCCATATTCTGTCCGGTAAAGGTAATCGCCGCGTTATAATAGGCATTCATCGTTGTGCCGACAAAGCCTTCAACATTGGCGGCGGCGGAACTGGCCGCGACCATGATGGAACCGAAAGAATTGATAGCCGACTGGATCAGCACATTGGAGATGGAGAATAAAAGGCTCTGCAAACCGGCAGGCAGGCCAATCCTGACAATCTGTTTCAATTTGCGTCCATCAATGCGCATGCGACTGGGGAAAAAACGGATGGCTTCATCGCTTTTGCACAGGCAGATTATAATGAGAATCATCGAAATATTCTGAGAAATAATCGTAGCCCAAGCTACGCCTGCTACATTCATATGCAGGACGATCACAAAAAACAAATTCAATATAACGTTTACAATGCCGGCAACAATCAGATAATACATCGGGCGGCGGCTGTCGCCAATGGCACGCAATATTGCCGCGCCAAAGTTGAAAATCATGCTGGCAGGCGCGCCGATAAAGTATATTTTCATATAGATCGCCGACAGATCAATGATATCCGACGGCGTACCCATCATGCGCAGCATGGGTGTACAAAGAACGAGGCCCAGCACCATGACAATCAGTCCGCCAATAATGCTGATTGCTATGGAAGTGTGCACAGACCGGCTCACCGCCTCCGGTTTGCCGGCGCCGTAATCCTGAGCCACGACGACGCTCGTGCCTACTGACAGCCCCATAAAAAAATTGACAATAAGATTGATGAGAGAGCCGGTCGCGCCGACGGCAGCCAACGCCTCGCGTCCTGAAAAGCGGCCGACCACGATCATATCGGCGGCATTGAACAGCAACTGCAGAATATTCATAAACATAATGGGTAAAGCAAATATCAGGATCTTGCCGAACAGCGGTCCATTGCACATATCCATGTTTTTACTTTTTGAGATCATATGCATTCTCTTCCCTGCAGCCATTAGCCCGCAAATAGAAATTATATCATACTTGTAATAATTGTTCCCATTTCAACAGGAGCTGATCGATTTTTTGTTCCAGCACTTCTTTTTCTTGGTATAGTTCCATCAGCCGGCCAGCGTCAAAGCCATGGATTTGGATTTCGGATTCCAGAATTTTCTGTTCCTGCTCCGCTTGTCCGATCATTGTTTCCAATTTCATGATCTCTTCTGATGGAGAAACAATGCTTCCGGACGACGCGCCTTTGTTGCCGGATCCGGCAGCAGCGCGCGGCGGCTCGGGGCGTTGAACCGGATGATCTGCCGCGGCTTTGAATGGCTCCCGCTTTACCTGTTCGCAATAATCCGCATATCCCATCGGATAGGTTCTTATTTTTCCCCCTTCAAAGGCCAAGATCTGATCGGCAACTTTTTCGATGAAATATCGGTCATGCGATACAAAAAGCAGTGTTCCTTCGTAAACCTGAAGGTTATTTTCTAAAACCTCGCGTGATTCAATATCCAAGTGATTTGTCGGTTCGTCCATAATCAACAAGTTTACTTTTTCGTAACAAAGCGAGCAAAGCTTCAATCGGCTTCTCTCACCGCCGGAGAGATTTCTGATCTGCTTGTGTACATCATCCTTTCGGAACAAAGCCCGGGCCAGCTCGGACCAGGCCTCGCCGGTTGTTATCTGGTACCGGCGGGAGAAATAATCCAGGAGCGTTTGGCTTTCGTCAGTAAAAGTAACTTCCTGCGGTAAATATCCGACAACCAAACCGGCTCCAAGATGTACACTGCCTCGGTCGGCCGGCAGCTCCTGCAGGATGATCTTCAGAAGCGTCGTCTTACCGCAACCATTCCTGCCTAAAAGACATGCACGGTCACGATAGTTTAACTGAAGATCCAGATCGGCAAACAGTTGACGCCGGCCGAATGATTTCGCCAAGCCGGTTATCCGCAGAACTTCCCGGCCGGACCGGCGTGAAATATCCATATCCATCTTCATTTGCGGACTATTAACAGCCGGACGGTCAAGCCGTTCGATTTTATTCAGTTTCCGTTCAAGAACCTTGGCGTTTTTTTCCATGACCTCACTTTCACGCATGGCGCCCCATATTTTATACCGTTCAATTTGCTCCTCCATGCGTTCGATTTTCTTTTGTTGATTTTCATATTCGTGCAGCGCCAGTTGAAACCGGCGTTCTTTTTCTACAACATAAGCACTGTAGCCGCCTAAGTAACATTCAGCCCGGTCAGGCTGCAACTCAATGATCCGGGTTACCGTTTGATCAAGAAAGCGGCGATCATGCGAAACAATGAGAACCGTGCCGCGATATGTTTTCAAGAAATTTTCCAGCCATTCAACAGCCGGAATATCCAAATGATTGGACGGTTCATCAAGCAGCAGGATATCCGGATTTTCCAGAAGCAGCCGGGCTAGGGCAACCCGTGTCTTCTCGCCGCCGCTTAATCCGGCAAAAACCTGACCGCGCATGGCCGATGGAATTTCCAGGCCTTGCAGAACGGTTTCCAGGTGGCTTTCGCTATCGTAACCGTGATTATTTTCGTATAATTCCAGGATCTGGCCATATCGCCGGACTGCGCGATCCAGTTCGGCGCCTGATATTTGCGTCATGGCTTGCTCGAGTATGCTGAGTTGAACCCGGAGCGCCTCGATCTCCTGAAATGCAGCAGAGCAAACTTCCTGTACCGTCATAGCTGACCCAAAATCCATAAATTGGTCAAGATAGCGGACCCGGGCGCCTTTTCTTATCTGGATGCTGCCGGACTGGCAATCTTCACTGCCTTGAATTATTTTCAGGAGTGTGGTTTTGCCGCATCCGTTATTGCCGATCAGACCAACCCGTTCGCCGGTCATCAATTCAAAAGATATATGAGAAAAAATTTCCTTTGCTCCAAAATATTTACTCAGTTGTTGCACGCTGATCTCTATCATTTACAGACTCCTCCGTCTTCACATAACTATGCCGGGCAAAATAGTGTGCTGAAAAAAGAAAAACCCCAAAGCCTCTTTTGCTTTGGGGTTCGATCGTTTTCTTTCAGACAGGCTTTAGCGTTGACGAAAAGTCAGCTGATGCCGCTGAGGAATGATCGATGACCGCCTGACAAAGTCGGACTGCTGCCGGCAAAAGGGCGCACTAATCCCCATCAAGGCCATTCTGGCGGTCATGAGCGATTGGTATGCGATCCATTTATGTGTGCGGTTCATGTTCATCCTCATTGTTCAAAGTAATATTTTAGTTGGATCATATCAAAAAACCGGGAAAGCGTCAATCATCCTATCTCTTTTCATACTTTTATTCGGCATTTTTGCCCTCAAGCCAGAGACGGCGAACCTTCTCATATACCGTATCAGGAATCGGAAAATTGCCGGCATGATAATGAGGCAATATCATATCGCCCGCGACAGGCGGATTCGTGCAGGCATGATCATGCCGGTAAGCGTCCCGTTCTTCCTTAATCCGGAGATTCGGCACTTGAACGGGATGATTGCCGTTGAGTATTGAACGATATGCCAGTATGCCGCAGATGCCCATATCCACTGCCGTATAAACATCAATACTGTATTTTACCCCTTCCGGGCGGCCTAATATTTTTTGAAGGAAAAAATGTGTCGCATAAAAGTCGCTGCCGCCATGACCGCCAAAAGTTGCCGCTAAATCAGCTGATACAAACTTCTCCGGCGCATAATTTTTCAATTCGCCATGGCAAAGCTTTTCACCTTCGATATAGACATTTAACTTCGTGGAATCAAATCGTTCGGTTTCCATCATGCCGCGGGTTCCGTAAATCTCGTAATTTATGCTGCCCGGCTCACGTTTTAAACCGCCGTGGACGCTTTTGGCAATGGCGCCATTATCCAATGTGATCATCTCGATAGCGCCGCAGCCGCCGTCTAATGAACCGAGATCGATCATCTGCTGGTTAAGCGGCGTTTCAAAACCCACAACCTGAACCGGACGCCGGCCGGATATGGTCAGCATCGGGCCGATACTGTGGGTGCAATAGAACGTTGAAAACATGATATTGCGCCAATGGTTACGTTCGCCATAAGTAATCTGCGGCCAGATTGAGGAACAGTCATGAACATACTCACCTTCGGCATAGGTTATCTCGCCGATTTCACCGCGTTCGTATCTTTTCCACATTTCAAATGTTTGGTTCATATAACAATAGTTTTCCGCATAAGCATAAACCTTCCCGCTTTCTTCGACAGCTTCGACCAGAGCAACGGCCTGGGCCATCGTTTCGCAAGGCAAGACTTCGCTCATCACATGCCGGCCTGATTTTAACAGACGGATGGCATAAGTCGCGTGTTCATTGGCATAATTGGCCAATACCACGGCGTCCATATCATGACGGAAGAAATCTTCAAAATCTTCATAAACAGCAACCTTCTCCCCGGTCGTTTCGGCCAGCTTGGTCACTTCCTGGAGCAGCGGCTTGTATTTATCGCAAACCGCCACCAATTGTGCATCCGGATGCTTGGCTAAAACATCGATCATACATTTTCCGCGGGCAGCGCCAAAAACGCCGACTTTCAATTTGCCTGTCATAAAAATCCTTCTTTCAATGTTAATTGACCGGTTACCCTTCCATGATTATCATCATCCCATGCCCCGTGCTTTTTTATCATGTCAGAAATCGCCAAATCGTTCGGGCAATTTTTGTTCAATCTGTGTATTACAGGAAAAATGAAAACATGTGATGATACAAAAAGAATGATCGCAATGCCGGAATCGTGAGGATAGATCATGAAAAATGAAAAGGGAAACGCTCAAACGATTTCTCAGATAATGAATTTATCCCAATCTACTGTATCCAAAGCATTAAACAATTGCGGTTCAGTTGACAGCCAGACTAAGGAAGCGATATTAAAAACAGCGCAGGCTCTCGAATACACGCCGGTGCAAAAAAAGCGGGTTAAGCAAAGAAGCACCGGCTTTCTGGTTGGCGTCGTCATGCCGATCAATCCCTATTATTTTTGGAATCCGGCTATTCTTGGCATGCAGGCAGCAGAATCTAATCATCAAAACTTGCACGTCGTATTCAGTCTTTTTGCGAATCTATGCAGTGAAAAGGATGCGCTGTACTGTCTGGATTATCTGGAAGATCTGCAGATTGATTTACTGATCATTACGCCGCCGGCATTTACCTCGGTTCAGCAAAAACTCGCACAAATTGCCGGACGGATACCCGTTGTCTGCTTTAATGAATCTGCAGATTTCCCCTTTCTGTTTTATACCGGCTCGGATTTTTATATGGATGGCGTTCGTCTGGCCGATGCCTGTGCAAATATGTTGTTTACACACGCCGATATTCTAAAAATTACATACGGCTCACCGGTCATGGTCAACCAGAGAGATGAAGGCTTTCGCCGCAGGATCACTCTTTTGGCGCCAAAAGCACGCTGGGTAGGAACCGTAGACACCCGGAATATCTCCCCCTCAAGTTTTTCTGCGCAATTAGCGCGCATTCTCCATGAAAAATATGACAACCAGTTTCAAGCCGTCTACGTATCCCAGGGGATGCTGCCCCAGGTATGTCTGGCCATCCGCAAACTAAAGCCTCCGGAAAAAATTGTTGTTGTCGGCTATGAAAATCCCGAAAAAAATACTCAGTATACGCAAAGCGGCATGATTGCAGCTTTACTGGCTCAGGACACCTATACGCAGGGCGTTCGCTGCATCGAGGCCGCATACGCCTATCTGTCCGACGGTCTGCTGCCGGAAGATCATTCGATTTACATTGATTCACGCATCTGGCGATTTACCGATCAATAATTTTCATCCATACCTAATCCTGCGATTTTAATTGATCAATTAATTTTTCAATTGAATCAATGGCTTCATTCAAGTTTGCCTTTATGTTTATTTGTTTATCTCTGGTGATAATTTCACAGTATGAAGCCTGAATATTGCGGGGGCTGACAACAACTTTTATGGGTACGCCGAGTAAATCCGCGTCCGAGAACATAACGCCGGCTCTGACCGGTCTGTCGTCATAAATAACTTCGGTTCCCCGGTTTTGCAATTCGTTATATAAAGAATCGGCGCAGCTTTTTGCCGCCACATCGTCCGAACGAACACAGCAAAGATAAACTTGCCACGGAGCAACCGATATCGGCCATATCGGGCCGTAATCATCGTGATGCGCTTCACAAATAGCCGCGGCCAATCTGCCGATGCCGATGCCGTAACACCCCATGACCGGGTATTGTGGATTGCCGTCCTGATCAATAAAACGCATGTCCATAGCTCTGGTGTATTTGTCACCCAACTGGAAAATATTGCCGACTTCTATGCCGCGGGAAATCGATATTGCCTTTTTGCCGCATTGGGGACAGATTCCGCCTTCTTTTGCTTTGGCAAGATCCAGATATGCCACACTGCCGACATCACGTTCTATTTGTAAACCCGTATAATGATGGTCAACAATATTGGCTCCGCAAGATAAATTATGTGTACCTTGCAGGGATCGATCAAACAAAACGACGATATCGCCTTTTATATGATACGGTCCGATGAATCCGGCAAAAAGCCCGCAATCCTCTGTGATGACGGCAGGATATAGTTCATCGTCCAGATAATTTGCCAATTTTGTTTCGTTGACATCAAAATCGCCTCTGATAAACACAACAACATAGGCTCCGGAACTGCCCTTTTGATAAACAACCGCCTTACAGGAGCGTTCCAAAGGCGTTTTCAAGAATGAACACAGATCGTCAACGGTATGTATGTCAGGTGTATAGACCAGCTCCAATGTTTCGGTTTCACCAATACGGCAGTTGACAACCATATTCTCGGCAGCCTCCAGGTTGGCGCGATAATGGCATTCGCCGCATATTGCTATCGAGTCTTCCCCAGCCGGCGTTAACAACATAAACTCGTGCGACAGGCTGCCGCCCATCATTCCCGAATCAGACGCAACGGATATTACCTCTGGAATGCCGGCCCGGGAAAAGATATTCTCATAAGCCTGAAAACATCGTGCATAATACTGATCCAAGTCCTCTTGTGACGTGTGGAATGAATAAGCGTCCTTCATTGTAAATTCACGGACTCGAATCAATCCCCCGCGAGGACGGGCTTCGTCTCTGAACTTGGTTTGTATTTGATAGATCATAAAGGGATATCGGGCATAACTTTTTCCATACTCCCGGGCCAGGTGCACAGCTGCCTCTTCATGTGTCATTCCTAGTACAAGCGGATTTTGGTTTCTATCTTTAAATTTGACCAATTCGCTGCCAATGCGGGCATACCGGCCGGATTCTTCCCATAAAGCGCCCGGCAACACTACCGGAAACAAAACCTCCTGCCCATCTATGGCATCCATTTCTTCCCGGATTATCTGTTCAAGCTTTCTTGTGATACGGCGAAGCGGCGCATATTGTGAAAAAATCCCGCTTGCCACATATTTCATATAACCGCCTCTAAGCATGAGCGCGTGGCTGTCGATAACACAATCGGAAGGCCGCTCTTTAAATCGGTTACCAACTAGTTTGCTAATTTTCAACTGAACTCCCCCTGTCCGATATAAATCCGGTTCGATATATATAAATAAAGCGCCCAATCAAAAAATGGACTCAGATAACGGCGGAACGCCTATCACAACATAACAGATTAAATTGGCATCATTATACGCCTCAAAAACAGACTGTCAATATTGAGCGGCGGCACATCATCATGATCATGAAAAGTCTGCGGGAAAGTTGAGTTCATGAATTAAAAAGATAATCAGGCATGATTGTGCTCTGGATCGTGTTATAATTAATATTACAAGTAAGCAGCCGCCCATAGGGTTCCAGATTCGCACGATTGCAAAAATTCGTTTTCGTATAGCACGAGTACCAATCAAAACGATGATTTGGCCATTTTCCCCATCACGGCATAAACCAAAGGAGTCATTTTTATGGAAGAAATTATCTTAAAGGCTATGACAAGAAGCGAGAGTCCCAAAAAGGCCAGAAGGGCAGGCTTCATTCCCGGCGTCCTCAATGCGAACGATACCACTTCGACTTCCGTGCAGTTTGAAGCCATTGAATTAAATAGAATTATTACAAGGCACGGGTCAAACGCCAAATTATGGGTCGATTTTGAAGACGCGAAAAAATTCGGTTTTATTAAAGAATTGCAGAAGAATCCTGTTGACGGCAAAGTCATTCATGCTTCCATCCAATTGGTTTCAACGGAGCAGGATGTTAAGATGATTTTACCGATTTCCTATCACGGCCGCGATGATTTGGAAAGCCATTTGCTGCAGATACAGGTTTATAAAGACGAGGTTGCCGTAATCGGCAAGCCGATGCTTATGCCGGATGTAGTTACCGTCGACATCGCTAAAAAGGAACAGGGTTCAACCGTTACTGCTATCGATTTCCATCTTCCGGCCGAAATTAAAATACTCGATCCCGAACAAGAAATCTATGCAGTCATCAAGGCCGTCAAAGAAAAACCTGCCGAAGAAACTGAAGAAGTTCAATCAGAAGAATAACATTATGTCCATATGCAAAGATGCCGGATCATTTGCCGATCCGGCATCTTTGACTGTTTCCCTTCTTTCTTCCCGAATCACAAGATTTTTTTGATCATCAACTGCAGTTGCTTCTCAAATGATTGATCATATGCAGTCGTTCGTTTATGAAGATGACTGGTTCTTCCGCCGGCTTTGCGTATTCTGGCCGATATATGCCGTTCAAAAAGAAGTTGATCAATATTGCCGTCATCGAGAACCAAACCGCTTGGATGCAACACCAGCGCTTTTCTAGCCAATGCCAAAGCGCCCAGGCCATAATCCTGGGTAATAATCAGATCACCGGCTGCAGCTTGATTAACCAAGGCCAGGTCAACAGCATCATGCCCTTGCCCGACCCTGATCACTGTTCCATATTCAGGTTCCAATTCATGACTGTCATCAATATAGAAAACAAGTCTGATCTGGTTTTTCCGGGCTGTCCGTTCCAAAATACGTCTCACCGATGCCGGGCAAGCGTCTGCATCGACGCGGATAACCGCTATTACCGGTTCAGGCGTCTCGAAACCGGATATCTTTTCCGGTTCGCTTGTCAGGTTTACAGGTATGTCTGTTTCGTTAATCATTTTTTTCGGGAACCTCTCTTTTTCATTCATCCTAATCCGTTTATAATTAGGGTAATCGATATCTGACGCTTTGTTCAACAGATCAATACACTATTGGAGGTTGCTTCATGCTTGAACAATATTCAGCAAAAACCCGCTGTCTGCCCTTACAAACATTATACAATGTACGGGATCTCGGCGGTTATCTTGCTTTAGACGGCTGCCGGACCGTATCGGGACGTTTTTTACGAGCCGACGCTCCGGTGCGGCTAAATCAATATGATCGGCAGCTGCTGCTCCATTATCCGGTCCGAACGGTTATCGATTTGCGAAGCCAAAGCGAACTGCGTCAACAACCGCATAATCTCAAGGATTGTTCTGAAATTTCCTATTTCAACATTCCTTTGCTTGGTGATGAACTGGATGGTGAAATTGCCATGCTGAAACAGCAAAAAACAGGCGATCGGGCCATTGATTTATCTGATCTCTATATGTACATTCTGGACAATGCCCACCAGGCCATTGGTAAAGTTATGAATTGCCTTGCCAATGCTCCGGAAGGCGCCTGTTTCTTCAATTGTTCACACGGGAAAGACCGCACCGGGCTTATTGCGGCTTTACTTCTGCTTCTTGCCGGTGTCAGCGAAGAAGATGTCATTGACGATTACAAGATCAGCCACGCTTTGCTTAAACCATGGTTTGATACCTTTATTGATCAGATACCCTCCGAGGACCGGATTTTTTTCAACACTAATCCGGAAAATATGCAAAGAACATTGCGGCATTTTTACCGCCAATATCAGTCAGCTGAATCTTATATCAATTATTGCGGCGTTCATCCGGCAACGATTGCCGGCCTGAAAACGAAACTGCTTGTGCCCTGCGGTCTTTAATTACTGCAAACAGACCCATTAACTGTCCAGTAAAGTCAACTCGATGGCCGATATTACATCCTGTTCAATTGTAAAGTGTAATTGAACAGCACCGGCATCCGTGTTGCCGCGGACTATATATCCGGTTTCATTGGCGAATGGATATACCGACAGGATATCCTCAACCGTTTGCCCCGGTCTTAGTCCGGAACCGATATGACAGGCCTGGTCGTGTATTTTTATATCGATAATCTGACCGTTCCAGCGGCTGTGTCTGAAGCAGGAACCGACTGCTTTCAGATCCAGGCTTTGATAGGATAATATCAGTCTCTGAGTGCCGTTGGCAGCCGTTGTGCATGTCGTATCGTCATGAAGTAAGGGAGCGCCGATAATACTCTCCAAATCACGCGACTTAATCTGAACCGGTTCATCTTTGATATACTGCCCGATTTGCATGAGGTATTTATCGGTATAATAAACCTGAAAATCGGCGGTGTTAATCACATCCGGAATAACGTCAATGATCCGGCAGCTTCGATCCGGCTGACCGACCAATTCAATCGAACGACTGACCGATTGTGACTGATCCGGATTCGTTATGCCGAGTTCATCGAATCCGATCCCATCCATTCTGGCATATGTCAGCTTAAAATCAGATGACCGGGAACTGATATTGTTCTGATAAAAATCAATGATTCGTTGAGCGCGTAAATTCAGAATGTCCTGCGACAAGGCCTGCGGCTTAAGAAGGACAGCCAAAGCAGCTGTATCGGATTGGTCTATAGCGTCAAAATAGAGCGATGAGAGATCCTGCAAATCGAGGATTCTTTCCACCCATTCTTTTGATATTCCAGCCGGCTGATCCTTGGATGATTGAATAAAAACGCCAAATTTCGCTTCATCACGGCCAGATTCCTGATAGTAGAGCCAAAAACCTTGTAAATTGGCGACCAGGGTTTTCTGCTCAGGCAAACGTGCTAGAATTTCTTCTTTTATTTCCGTTTCTTCTGCATCGGACATTTGGGAAAACGAAGCAAGTTCGCCCGATATGCCACGCCGTAAAAATTCAATATATTGTTGGAACTGATCTTGTGATAAACCATCAAGCTGCTTTGCCGGAATACTATCATAAGTTGAAGCAATATCGCTCTTGCTGCTTATTGCATCAGCCGTTTTCTGTATCAGCTCGTAATCTGAGAGCATACCGTTATTCGCCTGACCTTGTCCAAAGGAACGCCAGCTGTCGGGAAGCAAGCTGTTCAAGCGATCAACGGCGCCGGAACAAGATGAAAGCAGCAAGGTGCTTAGGATTAAAATAAAGAAGACAAACAGCTGCGGTTTTTTCATGACAAATGCTCCTTGTCCTTCAAGGCAAACGGATTGACTTGTTCACGATAAGCCATAAATTTCTTTCGGGCTCGTCGCAGTGCATTATCAACAGTTTTCACCGAAGTATTTAAACATCCGGCGATTTGAACATAACTTAAGTCCTGAAGAAAAAGGAGCACGCTCTGCCGCTCCAAAGGGCTTAAATTTTGCTGAATAAAGTAAGTCAAATCGGCCATATTCTCTCGATTCATCAGTTCCTGTTCCGGATCGAGGCTTGCTGATGTTCCCACATGATCGGACAATGGCATATCATTATCCGAATCTGCCATCGGCGTCAAGCTTTGCAGCGATATTGACTGATTAAGCAGTTGATGTTTCTTTCGGGACGCTTGCCGAACAGCGTCTGTGATTTGCGCCATGATACAATAAGCGGCAAAAGCGGCAAAAGGGACACGATGTTCCGATTTGTAATCCCTGATCGCTTTAAAAAGACCGATCATACCTTCTTGTATAACATCCTCGGCATCTGCGCCGGCCATATACATCGCCGCGGCTTTGCTCCGAACCAATCCTTTATATCGGGTCAACAATATTTCCATAGCCTGGCTGTCATTCTCGGCAACCCGGTCTATCAATTCTTGATCAGATGGACAAACCTGATCTGATCCTGATTGGTTCCGCTCACTTTTCACGTTCAGATCACTCCCGGCGAGTCTGTTTTATCTTTCTTGCAGCGTTGATATGCGGCTTCAAAAACAACAATGCCCGAAGCGACCGCGGCATTAAGTGAATTAACGTGTCCGTGCATGGGAATAGATACCAGATAGTCACAATGTTTGCGCAGCGCCGGACCTAATCCATCGCCTTCTCCGCCGATAATAATCGCCATGGATCCCCGCCAGTCGACATCATGATAATCAACGGTTCCTGCCGCATCAGTTCCGGCGATCCAGAAACCGCTTTCTTGTAAATGGAGGACAGTCTGCGTCAGATTGGTCACCCGGCATACCGGCACGTGTTCAATTGCTCCGGCTGACGCTTTAGCTACCGCCGCATCCAGGCCGACCGACCGGCGCTGGGGAATGATAACTCCGTGTACGCCGGCCGCATCGGCAATCCGCAGGATAGCGCCAAGATTATAACTCTCCTGAAGCTCCGCCAATATTAACAGGAAGGGGCTGGTTCCTTGTTCAACCAAGCGGGCAAGCAAATCATCCAGCTCAACATATTCATGTGCCGCGACCTGAGCAATAACGCCTTGATGGTTATGGGTTTCCGACATCTGATCCAGAACACGTCGTTCTACTTCTATGAGGACCGCGCCGGCTTCACGGGCTGATGTAATCAGTCTGGCCAGCACCGGATCCGGTTTTTCTTCTTTCTTGGCGACCCATAGTTTATTAATCGTCCGGCCGGCCTTTATGGCTTCCATGATCGGATTGCGGCCTTCAAGCCGATCCGGCGAACCGGCCTCGCTTTCTTGCCGCTCCGCCGGCGAGGGAACGCGAACAGGATTTGGCGCGGGAGACGGGCCGGGTGCTTTCCTATTTTGCGGCCGTTTGGGCTGCTGGTTCATGAGTGTTATCCTCCAAAATCATGGCCATCAAATGGTCAAGGCGAGTTTCTTCTCTTTTCAAGTACAAATAGCCAATGACCGCTTCCAATCCTGTCGCCATCAGATAATCCGCCGGATCCGCGTGTTTGGACATACTGCCGGGCTGGCTGTTGCGGCCTCGGCGAAAAATAGCGGCCTCTTCGTCAGTCAGCACAGCCATAAGTCGTTGCATAGCTTCCGCCTGAGCGCCGGCTTTGACCAGGTGAACGGATAAGCGATGCAAGGCGCCCGATTTACCCTGATAGTGACTGCTGGTGTAAAGACGGACATACAGTTCATAAACCGCATCGCCAATATAAGCCAGAACCGATATGGGCGTTTCCCGCAGGTCACCTGCTGCAGTCGGCATGATCATATGCGGTTAACCTTAGGACCTTGCGGCGTATCGGCTACAATATAGCCCAGCTGCTGGATTTCCGCGCGAATGGCATCAGCCTTTTGGTAGTCTTTAGCCTTCTTGGCGGCGATCCGCGCTTCAACCAACGCCATGATCGCTGCCGGTACGGACATTTCCTCAGCCGGCCGCAACCCCAGTACATCCAGCAACTCCGCGAGAATGCTGCCGGCTTTCCGCAAAGCGCCGGCATCAATCCCCGGGCAGGCGGCAGCGGTGTTAGATTGTCTGACAAGTTCAAAAACAGCTGCCAGAGCGTCTGCTGTGTTTAAATCATCGTCCATTGCTTCGATAAAAGCTTGGCGATAATCAACGCCCGCCTTGCCCAAGGCTGCACTCACAGCTTCCGCTTCGGCGCCTTCAGGATTCACGGCAGCATGTCCGGCAACAAAATCGAGGTTATCCAGGCAGGTTTTGATCCGATTCCAGCCGTTCTGGGCGGCAGTCAGCAACTCTGTCGTAAAATTGATCGGCATGCGGTAATGGCCGCCTAACATGAAAAAACGCAGGACTAAATAATCGAATTGCTGTGCTAAATCGCGGACCGTAAAGAAATTGCCGGTTGATTTGGACATCTTTTCCTGATCGACATTAATAAAACCGTTATGCAGCCAATATCGGACGAACGGCTTGCCATTCGCTGCTTCACTCTGGGCGATTTCATTCTCATGATGCGGGAAAATCAAATCTTGACCGCCGCCGTGTATATCAATGGTATCGCCAAGATACTGTTTGATCATCGCCGAACATTCGATATGCCAGCCCGGACGCCCGTCGCCCCAGGGGCTGGGCCAATAGGGTTCGTTATCTTTTTTCTTTTTCCAGAGTGCAAAATCCATACTGTTCCGCTTATTGGCTTCACCGCTGACCCGCTCGCTGGCGCCGCTCTCCAAATCATCAAGATTATGGTGTGAAAGCTTGCCATAATCAGGTTGGCGGCTAACATCAAAATAGACGCCGTCCTCGGTTTCATAAGCAAACCCCTTGGCTGTCAACGTTTCAATCAAGCCGACGATCATCGGCATGCATTCGGTAGCGCGCGGGTGAACAGTGGCCCGGCGAATATTGAGTTTATCGGCATCAGTAAAATACTCTTCAATAAAGCGATCTGCCAGTTGCTTGATCGTAATTCCCTCAGTTCTGGCCCGGTTAATCATTTTATCGTCGATATCAGTGAAATTCTGGACATATGTGACCTGATATCCCCGATATTCCAGATAACGGCGCAATGTATCATAAGTGATAAACGGCCGGGCGTTTCCGAGGTGAAAATAATTGTAAACAGTCGGCCCGCAAACATACATTTTAACCTTGCCAGGTTCCAGGGGTTCGAAAATTTCCTTTTCGCGACTCTGTGTATTATAAAGTTTCAACATGATTTTCATACCTCCAGATCACTCGTCTGTCTGTTTTATACCGGATAATTACGATATTGGTTTCATCCGGTTTGCGGTTTCGAATTATTCAGATCATTCCCGGATCCGTCCATTTGCTCGCCCGTTTCGGGACAATAAGGCCGGGTTACCGGATTTGGCGTCAGTCCGGCTTGTTTTTCCAGGGCGCTGACGCGGTGCAGCAAGCGGCATATTTCCTGTTCGAGCGGATCCGGCGCATTGGCGTGATCCAGTTCAATGCTGTGCCTGATCGGCCGTCCCTGATGTTTGACAACCCGGCCTGGAACACCCACAACAGTTGCCTCGGCCGGCACTTCATGCAATACGACAGAATTAGCGCCGATCATCGAATAATCACCGATACGAAAAGGGCCGAGGATCTTGGCCCCGGCCCCCACCAGAACATTATTGCCCAAAGTTGGATGCCGCTTGCCCTTATCCTTGCCGGTTCCCCCGAGCGTTACTCCGTGATACATCGTACAGTCGTCGCCGATTTCGGCTGTTTCACCGATAACCACACCCATGCCGTGATCAATAAACAGCCGGTGGCCGATTTTCGCTCCCGGATGGATTTCAATACCGGTCATAAACCGGCTGAACTGCGATATCATACGTGCAAGGAAATATAGATGGTGTTGATAAAACCAATGGGCAGGCTTATGATAAACCAGCGCATGGAAGCCGGAATATAACAGGATAACCTGCCAGACTCCTTTTGCTGCCGGATCGCGTCGGGAAATCGATTTTGCATCATCGTACAAACTCATAACCCACATTCCCCTTACCTTTTGTCCAGCCATCCGCCCAGGCCCTCATGACTTGCCTATATGAGCAGAATAACATAAAACCCGGGATGCCGTCCCCCCTTTTTGACACCCAGCATTTTGCCAGGTGGGTGCCCTGCAGCGGTCTTTGGTCTACCTATAGAGGACTTGCGTCCGAGGGCATGACCGTATTCCGCATTGACCCGAGCTCCCGATTAAGTCATGAAGGTTCAAAAATAGAGGTAACGAGCATTCCAGGCACCTTTAGTATACCTTTTTTACTCTTCATTCTCAAGCCAATCAAGACAATTAGCGGCTTTCCAGAGTTACAGTAACAGCTGATACAAATTTCAGGTTATTGAATTAACTCATGCGCAGCTTGCGCCGGCAGATTAAGTCCGGCCAGGTCTATTCGACGCGACAACCAGCCCGGTTACATGCCAGCCGATCTGCCAGAACGGATATGCAGCTGCTGTCAGTGTCGCTCCGGTGGTGAAAATGTCATCGACAAGCAGAAGGTGATTTGACGTTTCCTGGCCGGGCTGGTTGTTTTTTAGTTCCGTCCAGGTTTGTATCGTATTGCTTTTTTGCGTATTCCAGGCCAGCGAAAACGCGCCGAATAAATTAGCCAATCTCTCTGTCCGCCCTTGTTGTGCGCTTTGCCGCAGCGTTTCCCGATTTCTTTGCAAACAAGTCGATAAATCGGGAATTTTCATATCATCACTGACTTTACGGGCTAAAAGGCCGGCCTGATTATACCCGCGTTCGTGCAGGCGATTACGGTGTAAGGGAACTGCGGCAACCGCAGTGAAGATCTGGTTTGAACAGCGTAACATACGGATAAGAAGGCTGCCCAATGCTAAAGCGATTTCAGGAGCATCGGAAAACTTTAAACGAATTAACGCCTGACGAAGCATGCCTTGGTAATAACCGGAGCACAAAATTACCGAATCAGCCGGGATGCCACTGAGTAAATCAGCAGGCCAGGATAAAATTTGCTGTTTCCCAGTCCGTAAATTCAATAAGGGTAAACACTGTCGGCAGATACCTGTAAATCCTTCAATCGGTTGATAAATACGACGGCAGATGGCGCAGACAGGAGGGAATAATATCTCCAATCCTGATTTCAGCCAATACGGGGATAGAGTCATGAGCGAATAGCCAGCCAATCTTTAAAAAGAGTATGGCGATTGTAGGTTTGATTATTCTTCAGCATCTGCCCTAATGTCTTGCGCGAGGTAATCAATAAAAGCTTCATTTTTGCTCTAGTTACCGCTGTGTAAAGAAGATTTCGCGTTAATAACTGCGGCGCTCCAGCCGGAATAGCCAAAATAACCACAGGATATTCGCTGCCCTGGCTTTTATGAACCGTAATGGCATACGCTAAATCAAGATCATCAAGACTTGCCCGGTCATACCGAACCAGGCGATCTTCATCGAAAAGGACGACTAAACTGTCATCATCTGCGTCCAATTCGAGTACAAGACCTGTTTCTCCATTAAATACACCGCTTCCGGTTGTATCCGGCGCCGATGACAGTTGCCAGGCTAAGTCATAATTATTACGGATTTGCATAACTTTATCCCCAACGCCGAATCCGGTTCCATGAGCCTTGATGACGCCCTGATCTTGATGAGGTAATAGCACCTGCTGCAAAGTCACATTAAGCGACTGCATACCGGCAGGTCCTTTGCGTGATGGCGTCAAAACCTGAACATCGCGCATGACATCGAACCCATATTGCTGAGGGAGAATATTCTGCATCAGTTTCGCAACCGCCATCGCTATATCCTCTGCCGATTCCTTGGGAATAAAGAGAAACTGGCTGTCTTTACTCTGATCGATCTCAGGCCATTCACCATTATGGATACGATGAGCATTACGAACAATTAAACTTTCCGCGGACTGCCGGAATATTTTAGTCAACCGGACAACAGATACACAGTTGCTGTCAATTAAATTTCTCAGAACATAACCAGGACCAACAGATGGAAGCTGATCGGCATCGCCGACCAATACAAGTCTTGTTCCAGGTACGACAGAATCCAGCAAGCTCTTAAAAAGGAAAGTATCGATCATCGATGCCTCGTCTACGATCAACAAGTCGCAAGCTAATTGGACTGTCGACTGAGTTCTATATTCCAGGACTTGTTGGGCATCATCAGCATTAACCTGCAGCTCGAGGAGCCGATGCAGTGTTTTAGCCGGAAGGCCTGTTGTTTCGGTCATTCGCTTGGCTGCACGCCCGGTCGGCGCCGCCAATAAAACCCGTCCGCCACGATTGCGCAGGCAATCACAGAGCAATCGGATAATCGTTGTTTTTCCGGTGCCCGGTCCGCCGGTTAAAATAAGAACTGTATGCTGCAAGGCCTGAA
Source organism: Clostridiaceae bacterium (assembly GCA_034927345.1). Classification (GTDB taxonomy): domain Bacteria; phylum Bacillota; class Clostridia; order Saccharofermentanales; family UBA5734; genus JAYFQE01. Next base: position 212,909 of record JAYFQE010000004.1, on the reverse strand, counting down.
GAAGCGCTTCGTTCTGTTCTGGAGCAAGAACCAGGTTCTGTTTGCCGCAGCTGTCGGCAACAGCCTTGGCGGCACGGACCGGATCACACCAATCGGCAAAAGCGGCAGGTTTACTCTTCAATAAAATAATCAGACGATCCGCCGACATACGCTCTGTTATAAAGAGCGGGGCCAACGAAATCCGTTGATCTTCCGTATCCCCAAACTGACGGCCTGACCTGATGATTTGTTGACTATTGATCAGGCTTTCGTCAATTAAGGCATGATCGCTGTCTGATAAATGCAATAATTCAAAAGCTTGCCTCTGCAAAACAGTTTGAGGTACATATGTATGCCCATTATAAACAGCTTGCATCAACACATAACGCAAAGCGCTGGCTATTCTCCCCGGGGATTTTGGGTCCAGGCCAATTTTGCGGGCTAATAAATCAGCAGTTAAAAAACCTATTCCGAATACTTCATCGGCCAGACAATAAGGATTTTCCGATATCAAACGGATGGCATCGGATCCATAACGGCGATAGATTCGCAGAATTTTCCCTGTGCCTATGCCTAAAGGAGAAAGCAGTAAGATTAAATCCTGATAATCTTTCTTTTCCTGCAATTGTCCGGCGATTTTACCAGCTTTGTCCGGTCCAATGCCCTTGACTGCAGCCGACATTTCCGGATGATCCCTTAAAACGTCCAGTGTTTCGATGCCGAATGTCTTAACCAGACGGCGTGCTGTTTTCTCACCGATTCCTTTGATTAAGCCCGAGCTCAGATACTGCAATATGGCGGCTTCTGTTTTAGGCGCGATCAATTCGTAATGATCGACCATGAATTGCTCGCCATAATCCGGATGTTTGCCCCATTGTCCATATAAACGGACCGACTCGCCTTCAGCCAAAAACGGCAGGGTACCAACCGCCGTAGGTTCGCTGGCGCCGTCAAGCGTACAAACCGTGTACCCGTTCTGCTCATTGCGGAAAATAATGGATACAATGACCCCTTCCAGCACGGCAACGGCTGATACCGGCATGTTGGATTTCGAATTTAAGCGGCTTTTGCCGGATTGTTTGTCAGCAGCGCTGAGCATCCGCCCGTAAAACCTCAGCTTTATCAGTTCGTTCCCAGGGCAAATCGAGATCCGGACGGCCAAAATGGCCATATGATGCGATCTGACGATAAATCGGACTGCGCAGGTTTAAATCGCGGATAATAGCCGCCGGACGCAAATCGAAGTGCTTTTGGATCAGCTGGCTGATTTTGTCATCTGATATCTGTCCGGTTTCGAAAGTATCAACCATGACCGATAACGGATGCGCAACGCCAATGGCATAAGCCAGTTGAATCTCACAAGAAGCAGCCAATCCGGCAGCAACGATATTCTTCGCGACATATCTGGCGGCATAAGCAGCAGAACGATCGACTTTGGTCGGATCTTTACCGGAAAAAGCACCGCCGCCGTGACGCGCAAATCCGCCATATGTGTCAACAATGATTTTTCTACCGGTTAATCCAGAATCACCCTGAGGACCGCCGACAACAAAACGGCCGGTTGGATTAACCAGAATGCGCGTTTTGCTATCGAATAGTTTTGCCGGCAAAACAGGACGGATAACCAAGTCAATGACGGCTTGAGTCAATGTTTTTTGATCAACATCAGGACTATGTTGTGTCGAGACGACGACGGTATCAATATGAACCGGCGTCTGGTTCAGATATTCAACCGTTACCTGGGCTTTACCGTCGGGACGAAGAAAATCAACCATTTTCTGTTTTCGCACTTCAGCTAAACGGCGTGTCAAGGCATGCGCCAAGGCAATCGGCATCGGCATGAATTCCGGCGTATCGCAGTTGGCAAAACCAAACATCATGCCCTGATCACCCGCTCCGGTTGATAAATCATCCTGATCCGATCCTTCGCGGCTTTCCAATGACCGGTTGACACCCTGGGCAATATCCGGCGACTGTTCGTCGATCGAAGTCAAAACCGCACAAGCATCAGCGTCAAAACCGGCATCATGGCCTATATAACCGATTTCGCGGATTGTGTCGCGAACAATATGCGGGATATCTACGTAACCGGTTGTCGAAATTTCACCCATTACTAAAACCATACCGGTTGTTGCAGCGGTTTCGCAGGCAACCCGAGCTTGTGGATCTTCTTTCAAAATAGCATCCAGAATAGCATCGGAGACCTGATCACATAACTTATCGGGATGGCCTTCGGTAACCGATTCCGATGAAAATACCCATTTACCTTTGTTTTTCATGAATAGATCCTCCTGTAAAAAATAACCTCTTCTGACGAAGAGGTTACAAAATAATCACGCGAACCTCATCTTTCAGGTATCCCACCTGCTGGAATTAGCACCGCTGCTTGCCGCGGTTGCCGGGTTTCTCAGGGCCAGTCCCTCCACCACTCTTGATAAGAGATGATTTAATATTCAATTCATGGCTGTTTTAACAGCGAAGTCATGTTATCATGCCGTAACAAATAATTCAAGAGGCTCGATGAATGATTTTGTAAATGATCTGTTACGATATGCTTGCTTCTTGTCATCTGGAATATCTTTTATTACAACGAACAGAAAATAAACTTTTGTCGATATTTGTCGTTCAAGTCTATCTATCATACTGATGATTGTCTTGTTAGAGTATGACAAAAGGCAGGTGATTTTATGAATTTGATACTGGCAGATGCCGATTCCGTATATACGGAAAAGCTCGCTGCCCAATTACAATCCCGTCTTCCCGGAATCATGGTAAATCCATGCAGTGATTCAGCATCATTGCAAAAGATCATTGCTCAGCAAAAAGAACGAAACGAAACGGCTGTTTTTCTATATAATGCCGTTGATTTTCATGAGTTAACATCATTATCCTTATCAGACAGATGGCCTGAGAATTGGCAAGCCAAACCGATTCAAGCGGGCTTTTCGACACTGTCCTCCACTCAGGAAACACCCAATCAAGCATATTTTAGATTTGATCCCGTTTGCCGATTCGTAGACACCCTTGTACGCGAATATAACTGCAAGGGACAAAAAATCGCAACGCTGCCTTTTCATGATCTGGATCCGGCCGTCAGCAGTCCCGCAGATAACGAACCCGAAAAGGATTCCAACGGAATATCAAATCATTTATACCTTATGCTTTCGGTTTGTTCAGCAGGTTACAATGAACAGATAATCCGGAAGAAATTAAAAGCCTTCATTGATCAAGGTTGTACGGTTATTTATCTTCCTTTGATGCCGACATACATGATGAACTGCCTGGCAGCTCCAAGTCACGGACCTACTTTGTCTGATCTTCTTCTGCATATTATCGGACAAGACATTGCCTTTAATCAACTCAGTTGTTATTGGCAGCCTCATCCTGACGGTTTTTTCCAATTCCGTCCACCCGATCGCGCCGACGACCTTATCTTATGCAATCCGGATACACTGAGGCAATTAGTCAAACTGTTGCGGGAATATTTGCAACAAAAGACACAATCAACCATCGGACTGATAGACTGTGCCGGTCTGCCGCTCGCGACAGTGACGATGATCGCTGTTCTCTGCGATGTATGTGAAGTGATTTTATCTAAAAACGACAACTACGCAGCATATACGGCAAAATATGAAGTCAGTCAATTATTTTCTGTTCTGCCTGCTGAATGCAAAACCAGTGAAATTCTTGTAAAGTAGCTGCGTCATTTTTCAGAATGATGCTCGGTTGGCCGTTAAGAGTCTTTAACGGGAGGCTTATGATGCTTTTCGATGCTGAAACCCGCCAAAAATTATCCGCAATGGTTATGCAGCAAATTGGCGATCTGACAGATATTGACGATGACGGACTTAAACGATTGGCTTTAAAAGTCGTTGCGGCAGAATATTCAGGATCTCGCCTGAGTTTTCATGATCGACAGTTTATTGCCAACAGGCTGTTTGATAGTATGCGTGGATTAGATTTACTGCAATCTTTGATGGATGATCCTGAAATAACTGAAATCATGGTTAATGGACCATATTGCATTTTTTATGAAAAGAATGGCCAATTATTTCCATCAGACTTAAAATTTGACAATGTGCAGCACCTGTCCGGCGTAATAACCAATTTTTTCGGCCGCGCTAATCGTATGATTCATGAAAAAAATCCGTTGGCTGATATGCGTTTACCGGATGGGTCACGGGTTCACGCTGCTTTGCCGCCGTCTGCACCGGATGGACCTGTTTTAACGATAAGGAAATTTACTGGAATCAAACCAGATATGCATTCATTGATCGAACATGATTTTATATCACAGCCGGCTGCAAATTATCTGGTTGAGCAAATTGAACGGAAACAATCCATTTTCATATGCGGGGGTACCGGTACCGGCAAGACAACGTTTCTTAATATATTATCCAATTTCATACCTTCGTCTGAACGTGTAATAACAATTGAGGATGCAGCAGAATTAGCGCTACAGAATTTGCCGAATACAGTTCGGCTGGAATCCCGCGCAGCCGGACCGGACGGATCTGGTGAAATATCCCTCGCTGATTTAATTCGGGCATCATTGCGAATGCGGCCAGATAGAATCATTGTCGGCGAAGTTCGCGGCCGTGAAGCGTTTGATATGCTGCAAGCCATGAATACCGGACATCCGGGATCCCTTTGTACCGGGCACGCTAATTCCTGTCAGGACATGCTTTCCCGGTTGACCTTGATGGTGTTAATGGCTGTTCAATTGCCTTGGGAAGCAATCCGCGAATTAATAGGCTCGACATTGGACATTATGGTTCATTTACGTCGAACCCTTACTGGGAAAAGAGAAATTGACGAAATTTGTTCGCTGTCAACAACCGAAGGACAAATACAAATTCATCCGTTATTTATCCGTTCGAAAGGAGGGATTCTTGTACATGCCGAATCAAACAGAACCTAAAAGAGTTTTATCCCTTCCCAATCAATTGTTTTGCGTCCTGATCTGCCTGATTCTATCCTGGCTGGCAGCTCTATCGTTTTTCACAAAGCCGGAGTTACGTCTTGTTATGATCATACCTGGTTTTATTCTTTTGATACATGCTATCCTGCAATGGCAGAGGAAACGGCAGATATTAACCAGTCGGGAACAATTAAAGTGGTTTCTGGAGTTACTTCTCTCCAGACTATCGGCCGGAGCAACACTGGAACACTCATTTTGCGATACAGTACCAGGTCTAAGCCAACTTCTGGGCAACAAATCGCCTTTCCTGCAAAGTCTTCGGCAAGTCAACCGCCAGTTGGCTGCGCATCAACCTCTTGAGACATTATTACCGCAACTGAGCCGGCAACTTCATTGCCCTGAAGCACAAACATTTTTTTATGCTTTACCGGAGCTGCGGAAAATGGGCGGGCAGGTTATACTCTATGTCCGCCAGCATCTGCAGATGGTTACGGAACAATTATCTCTCCAACAGGACTTAAATGCGGAAACAACACAACGGCAAACTGAAGCTTATGTTTTAGCCATTATGCCTTTTCTGCTTGCCATCCTCCTCAGACAATCGGCTGATGAAGCATCTGTGGCTGCCTTATCACAGCCAGCCGGAATTATCGGCATGGTTGCCGCCTTTCTAATGGCCTTATTTGCAGCAGCATTGACTTTGTCATCTACAGGATTTGATACCCGGGACAAGAAGAAATTATATTGTCTTCCAGTCTATCGTGGACGGGTTAAAAACTATACCACTCACATATGTCATTTATTCCATCATATTTATCGCGATATTTTGCCGGAATCATATGGATCACGCATATTACAAATTTTAATCAATACGAGTCATCCCGAATCGAATAGCGATCGGACAACCTTGACAGATTTCTTCATGCATAAAGCTGTTTTACTCACGGCAAGTCTTATACCTGGTCTGGTCATCTTGTTGATCGACCCTATCGGTGTGATATGGCTTTTAATTTTACCGCTTATTGTTACATTATTGCATGATCAGCAGATTTTTATGTTTCAAAGACAGAAGATAACCGAATACCGCCTGGAATACCCTATATTTCTTAATTTAACAGTTGCTCTTTTACAGACTGGGTTATCCCTTCACAAAACCCTGTTAATCTGTACAAAAATGATTTCCGAGTCGAGCCAATTAAATTCGCGGAAGGCGACTGCCGGAAATGCCTTGCAGCAAGATCTTTCACGAACATCCAGGTTGCTCCGGACAGGTCGGCCTATTGAACAAGTTCTTGATCTGCTTTCAAAAAACTGTCCTTTACCGGAAGCACAGGCAGCGTTATTACTTATGTCGCGATATGACCACTCCGGAGGTATGGAAAACCTGCAATTACTCTCCCTGCAAACGTCCGCTTGCTGGTCGGTCTACCGCAACACCCTGCGTAAGCAATTAGAGCGTCAATCTCTTCGTCTTCTTGTACCGATGACTCTGGATTTACTGGCAGTTCTGGTCACAACGCTTCTTCCGGCAGTTTTGAGTCTGCGGACTATATCGTTTATCTCATCAACATAATACTCATGAAAGAAGAGGAAATAAGGATATGAAAGTTCATTCGACAACAACAGTCCGGAAATCCCTACTTAACCGTTTTATCACCAGAAAATGGTGTCGCAAAGGTTTCGGTACCCTGGAAGTAGTCATTATCATAGCTGTTCTTTTATCGATTGCCTTATTGTTTCGCACTGCTTTAACGAACTACGCCCGCAACCTAATCCAGGTTGTCCTGGGCGATCAAAGCGTCATAGATGATTTAGCAAACGATCATTAATATTGACAGCAAGGAGATCATCATGCACCCAAACGCATGTTTTTGGGAATCCGGTTTATATAGCCGCCTGCTGATTCGTTCAATATCGGATGAAGAACAGCTGGTAGAATACCAAATACAATTATTGACCCGTTTCAAACCAGAATATACCTTGCCAAGTTATCTGCGATATCGATCTGGCAAGCCGCAAATCTGTGTAGATGCTACTGATATGAGGCCGCTGGATGAATCGATGCTGGCTGAAGATCTGTGTCCGGAAACCGGGCGACGTTATCTATCGCAAATTATTACCGATTTAATTGACGCCAATGAGCATTTATTACCTACCGAACAATTTGTTTTGCAACCATCGCTGATTTTCCTGAATAACGACAAAACTCTTTTTCTTGTATTTTGGCCAATTCAACAAATCCCGAGAAATCAAACTCAAGAATGCTCACCGATACCCGATAACGGCATCAGTTCGATGATCTCCTCTTTCAGTCGTTCCTTTCATTTCAGCGAGGCCGAAAGCATAAAGCTGCAGGAAGTTTACCAATCGAGTGGTTTAGATAAATTATTAAAAACACTTCAAATAGCGGATGAACAATTAAAAGGCGATAACACTGGCCTATCTTCATCTCATGACAACAAATGGATAAAACATAAATGGTCAGCGAAAATACAACGGTCGCCGGTTCTTCTGTTTCTATGTCATGCCGCATTTGCCGGATTGTTCATTTACTATCATCTGGGTGGTTTTCAACGATCTTTATGGATGCAAATCATCTGTTTGTCAACGATTGTCCTTTTACTGGTTTGGGATGTCCGTCTGATTTTTCCGAATATTATTCATACCATCATTAAAAATATTTCATCGGTTTCCTGGCGGCAATTTATCGATCTTCTATGCAGAAAATCCACAGAATCAGGCAATCCGGAAAATCAAACTGTATTATTGACTGATAATCCAGAAGATTTTCGCATGGCAATGCTATCAGAAGGCAAACCGGGTACGCCGGAAGAAAATGAAGGAATCAGAGCTTTCATCCTTATTGATGAATTTATCATTGGCCGGGATGAAAAGAAAGCCGACCTTATTCTCCCTGATCCAGGAATTGGCCGGCTTCACGCTCGAATTTTCAGACGGGCTGGATCCTTTTTTATCTATGATTTAGGGTCAAAAAACGGAACCTGTCTTAATGGGCGACGGTTACTCAAAGATAAGGAGTACTTATTACCTGATCAATGCCTACTTCAGTTTGCCAATCATGCCTTTTATTTTCAAGCTGATTGATCAGGATGATGTTGGCGATGACGCATGTGTTTGCTTGGCTGCATCCGCATATTTGGCAGCCACCTTGATTCTCGCCTTTGCTCGGGCGATGCCATGACGGGCATGAGCTTTATCCTGTGCCGTCGCCTTGGGATCAACCAGGCGTTCTTCGGCGCGAGACAAAGCTTTTTCCGCACGGCGTACATCAATCTGATCCGGCCATTCTGCAGCATTAACAACAATAATGGTCAATTCCGGGCCGATCTCAGCATAGCCATTTGACGCAGACAGGACTCGCCATTGCTGATCAATCCGCATCCGGACTTCTCCGGGAACTAAAGCAGCAATCAGTGGTGTATGTCCCGGCATAATACCGATTTCACCATCTTTGGAGGTTAGGACAACCATTTCCACCTGGCCTTCAAAAAACATGTCATACGGAGTTACAATCTGGACATACAGAGTCTTTTCGGGCATGAAGCAACGCTCCCCTCATCGGGATGTTTTATAAGCTGAGTATACATCATCAATGGAGCCTTTCATAAAGAAATACTGTTCCGGAATATGATCGGCTCCTCCAGATATAATTTCGCCAAAACCCTTGATGGTTTGCTCAATCGGCACGTATCGACCCTCATAACCGGTTGACCCTTCGGCAACAAAAAAGGGCTGCGACAAAAATCGTTGTATCTTTCTTGCACGCGTTACAGTTAGTTTATCATGTTCGCTTAATTCTTCCATACCAAGAATGGAAATAATATCTTGTAATTCTTTATATCGCTGCAATGTTTCCTGAACTTTACGGGCTATGCGATAATGATTGGACCCAACAACAGCTTCTGTAAGAATTCGCGATGATGACTCTAATGGATCAACAGCTGGATAAATGCCCAGCTCAACAACAGCGCGGGAGAGAACCGTTATGGCGTCCAAATGCGCGAAGGTTGTTGCCGGTGCCGGATCCGTCAAGTCATCGGCAGGAACATAAACGGCCTGAATCGAGGTGATTGAACCTTTACGCGTCGAAGTAATCCGTTCTTCCAGGGCGCCCACTTCATTGGCCAGAGTGGGTTGATATCCGACAGCTGAGGGAATACGACCCAATAATGCAGATATTTCCGATCCTGCTTGAATGAAACGAAAAATATTGTCGATAAAGAGCAACACATCCTTATTTTTTACATCACGAAAATATTCAGCCATGGTCAAGCCTGTTAAAGGAGCACGCATCCTGGCGCCGGCCGTCTCATTCATTTGCCCGAAAACCATAACGGTCTTGTCGATGACCCCTGATTCATGCATTTCATTCCACAGATCATTTCCTTCGCGCGACCGTTCGCCGACGCCGGTAAAAACAGAATATCCGCCATGTTCTTTGGCAATATTGCGGATCAATTCCAAAATCAAATAAGTCTTGCCCACGCCGGCGCCGCCAAAAAGGCCTATTTTACCGCCACGGCTGAAGGGGACCAGTAAATCGATAACTTTTATGCCTGTTTCAAGCATTTTCTCTTCGGGAAACTGGTCTGTAAAAGAAGGAGCAGGCCGATGAATCGGCCAATGATCGGCTGCGATTACCGAACCGGCTTCATCTATGGGTTCACCCAGAACATTGAACATCCGGCCGGTAATCATTTCACCGACCGGAACCATAACCGGAGCTCCGGTTGAAAATGCTTCAGCGCCGCGAATCATGCCTTCTGTCGGAGAAAAAGATACACAGCGGACAATGCCTTCACCGCGTTGCTGCATGACTTCGACGCAGATTCTCTGCTGTCCGTTCTGAATGTTGATTGCTTCATTAATATCCGGCAGCTCATTTTCAGCAAACCGGATATCGATAACAGGGCCGATAATTTGAGTTACATATCCTGTTGCCATTTTGTTTCTTCACCTTCCACTTTTTTTCCGGTACGCAGTTTGGCCAAAACTTCAGCTCCGCCGACAATTTCTGTCAGCTCATTCGTAATACGAGCTTGTCTGGCCTGATTATTCAACAACGTTAATTTCTGCATCATTTCCGTCGCATTATCTGTAGCATTATCCATGGCTGTCATGCGGGCGGTTTGCTCACTGGCATATGCTTCGGTCAATACACCATATACCATACCATTAAGATACGTATTGATCAAATAACTCATTACTTCATTTACCGACGGTGAATATTCAACGATTCCGCCGGATATAACACTTCGCTGATGACTATATTTCTCCGGAACAATTTGCTCGAGAGCATTAGGGTTAACCGGCAGAATACGGGTTACCATCGGTTTCATCGAAATGGCCGACTCAATTTTTGTATAGATGACATAAACCAGATCCAGGGCCCCGGTCTCGTAAAGGTCATAAATATAATCAGATATATCCCGCGCCCGATGATATGTCGGTTCGCTGATGGGGTAACGGAAATTTTCCACAACGTTGAACCCATCGCGTATAAGACGGTCTTTACCGATACTGCCGGCTAAATAGAGCTGCGCGGTAGTCATCAGTCCTTTGCGGGTATTGTCAATCATTTTATTGCGGACATGGTTCTCGATTGTTGCTAAAACATTTAAATTATATGCTCCGGCAAGACCTTGTTCTCCAGTCATGATGAAATAGCCGATTTTCCAGGTTTCGCCACGCTTTTTTTCACGTAATTGGAAAAAAGGATTGTCAATGACTAACCCGGCGTCACGTATTTCGATCATCGATTCGGCACACAAAGCAAAAAACGGCATCGTTTTTTCCAGCTGATTCCTTGCCCGGCGCATTTTTACAGCGCTGATCAGTTGCATGGCACGGGTCATTTGTTTGATATCCGTGACACTCTTAATGCGTTTTTTTATGTCAGATAGTTGTTCCATATTCCTCGTGCTCGTTAATCCAGCGGGTTATAAAGCCCTCTACCGTCTGATCGATCGTTGCTGCTGTATTTTCCGTAAACTGACCGCTCAAAGCGATTTCTTCCAACATGACCTGATGTTGTTCGTGCATTAAGCGGATATAATCATGGAGAAATTCCCGGACATCCTCTTTATCCAATTGGGTCAGAACACCTTTATTTGCCAGATAAAGCATAATAACCTGTTCTTCCATCGGCAACGGCGCATATTGCGGTTGTTTTAAAACTTCAATTAACCGTTCGCCGGTTTTCAGCTGCTTTAAGGTATCGCTGTCCAAATCCGATCCGAATTGTGAGAATGCCTCCAATTCCCGAAATTGCGCTAAATTGATACGCAAGGGGCCGGCAACTTTTTTCATGGCCTTTGATTGAGCGGCGCCGCCGACACGAGATACAGATAATCCTACGTTGATAGCCGGACGCTGACCGGAAAAAAACAGTTCTGACTCTAAATAAATCTGACCGTCGGTTATCGAAATAACGTTGGTTGGAATATAAGCAGCAATATCGCCGCTTTGGGTTTCGACAATCGGTAAAGCAGTGATCGAACCCCCGCCCAGGCGATCATTCCGGCGAGCCGCCCGCTCAAGCAGACGGGCATGCAGATAGAAAACATCACCCGGGAATGCTTCACGGCCCGGCGGCCGGCGCAGCAGCAGCGATATGGCACGGTATGCCTGGGCATGTTTGGTTAAATCATCGTAAATAATCAGAACATCGGCATTATGGGCATACATCAGTTCTTCTGCCATGGCGCAGCCGGAATAGGGGGCTATATATTGCTGCGCCGCCGTAGCGCTGGCGCTGGCAATGACAACGGTCGTGTACTCCATAGCGCCGCGATTCTGCAGGAGATTGACAACCGAGGAAACAGTCGACATCTTTTGTCCGATTGCCACATAGATGCAATAGACATTTTTGCCCTTTTGATTCAGAATCGTATCGATTGCCAGGGCGGTCTTGCCGGTTTGCCGGTCGCCGATAATCAGTTCGCGCTGACCGCGGCCGATCGGGGTCATCGCATCGATAGCTGTTATTCCGGTGTGTAATGATTGATTGACCGATTGGCGGTCAATAATACTTAAAGCCGGATACTCGATCGGGCGCCTGTTGACTGAGTCGATCGGACCCAAGCCGTCAATAGGCATACCTAATGGATCGACTACTCTGCCAAGCAGCGCTTTTCCTACGGGAACACTGACCGTTGTTCCCGTCCTTTTACAAACCATACCTTCGCGGATCGTTGTATCTTGCTGGAGAAGAACAACGCCGACCAGGTCTTCTTCCAGGTTTAGCGCGATGCCAAAGGACTGACGCGAAAACATAATCAATTCGCTGCTGCGGCAATTTTGAATGCCTCGCACATAAGCGACGCCGTCGCTTATACTGACAATCTGGCCGACTTCATCAACCGTTGAACTGGTTGTAAATGTTTCGAGCGACTCCCTCAGCCGGTCAACCATCGTCTGAGAAGCAGCCTCCTCTTCGGACAAAGGCAATGGTTCAGAATCCCAGAAAATATCTTGTCCACCCGGCGCGACCGGCTTTTCATCGAACAAGGATAAGGCGTCATCCAAACTGCCTTTAATCAACTCGTTGACATCCGTTTTGGGTTCTTCGCCTTCAGCGCCGATCGATTTCTGGGTTTTCAACTTGTTGACAATCCGGCTCAGCTGGCCCTTAATGCTATAATCGTAACGGAAGCCGCCGGCAAAGATCACCATGCCGCCGATTATAGTCGGATCTGTGTCCAGACGGACTTCAAAATCCTTGATGCCGAAATGTTCGGCAAATCGCGTAGCAATATGCCGTCCCTTTTCCGGATCAAGCGCAACCGATGATACGATGCGGATTACCCGGAAAGACGCGTCAGCCATTGCCGTTCACCCCGCTTTGCGCAGTTGCGGCTGCCTTGCCCGTATTTTGCTTCATTTCATCATCAAGGAATTGATCAACCAATTCACGCTGGTGATGCTCGTCCATGACCTGGCCGATAACTTTGGAAGCGATGGCAACAGACAAATCGGCGACTTCATCGCGTACATCGTTCAGCATCGTTATGCGCATGCGGCTGATTTCCGTGTCTGCACGAGAAAGAAGGCCGGCGGCATCACGTTTTGCATCCGATAAAATCGACTCGCTTTGAATCTCCGCCTGACTTCTGGCATTGCTGAGAATCGAAGCGGCTTCGTGATTTGAGTTTTCCAGGCGCTCTGTCGCTTCAGCCAATTTTGCTTCAGCCGATGTCAATTTCTCATCTGCTTGTTTTAATTCGTTCTCTACATTTTCCCGACGCTTGCGAAGAATCTTTAAGATCGGTTTGAAGAGAAAATGCTTCAAGACAAAATAGGTCACCAGCAGGTTAATGATGGTTAAAATTGCTGTAGATACATAACTGGCTAGCGCTTCTGGTTCGAACATATCAATCCCTCACTTCTCTTTGCCGTATCAGGAATCATTGAAAGGCAAATATAAGCAGCAGGCTGACCACCAGAGCATAAATGGCGGTTGCTTCAATGAAAACAATTGCCGTTAACAGTAAAGCTTGAATCTTGCCGGCAATCTCCGGCTGACGGGCTGATGCTTCAAAAGCCTTGCCGGAAGCCAAGCCGATTCCAATTGCTGCGCAACCTGCCGCAAAAGCGATGGCGATTGCTGCTCCTAATGCAATAAGTCCTTTGTCCATACGATAATACCCTCCTTAAGAATGTGCGGCCAGTTGGGCTTGCTTGGCATGCTGCGATTCTGTCGCGGCCTCCAGAACTTCGCCAACATATGTTACCGAGAGATAAGTAAAAATAATTCCTTGCAAAATACCATCGGCTAAATCAAACCAAAGACCAACGACGCCCGGCAAAATAATCGGTACGATCAAATATACGAATTCCATTAAAATGAAGGCGCCGAAAACATTGCCGAATAACCGCAAAGACAGAGACATCGGCTTGATGACATAGTCGAGTATTTTAAATGGCAAGAGCATGGCTTTCGGGTAGGTTAACGATGCCCAGAAACCTTTTAATCCAACGAAACGAATTGACGTGGCTATAACATACATAATGGTAAATAAAGCCAGAGCAATCGGGAATGCCGGATTTTTTGCCGGCGGCGGAATTTTAAACATGGATGAGAGATTCGTCAAGGAGATAAAAACAGCGATGGTGCCGACAAAGGGGACAACCACCTCGGCCTGGTCATAAGTCATGTTGGAGGACTGACAAAGATTTAACAAGAGATTGATCAGGCTCTCTGCTACCAATTGGCGTTTCGTCGTCGGTATCCGCTGCGGTTTTCGGCCGAAGATCCAGCCCAATGCAAAAATGACCGCCATAACAACCCAGGTCGCTACAATGGCGTCGCTGATTTGTAAATCATATCCGGCGATATCGATATGAAAGAGCACATTGGGGACGATAGCCTTCCGGATTTCATCACCGATATTGCCGATTTTTATTTCCGCAACCATCTTGTCTTTCAAGGCGGCCCAGAACTCACTCATATAGCTCATCATAATCATATAGCTCATGATTATTCGCTGTCCGGATAACAGCGCTTTCTCACCTGCCCTTACTGATCCGTGAACTGCGGCAATGCTTCACCGGCAGTTTTTCGGGAATTACCTATTATATCGGTTCATTTTTCAAAAACTGAAGCCCGGAAGGATGCTCCTTCCGGACGTCTTTGGAGTATCATATTATAATACACCTGTTTATAAAACAAAACAAGATCAGAAAATTAAACGCAAGGTCTAATATCTGATTATTTTGTGCCAAACAAGCGGTCACCGGCATCACCCAAACCCGGTACAATATAGGCGTGGTCATTCAACCTCAGGTCTTTGGCTGCGCAAAAGATCGGCACATCCGGATGATCGCGGTGCAAGCGCTCAATACCTTCCGGCGCCGCAATCAAGCACATGAATTTAATGTTCTTAATGCCTTTTTGTTTCAAAAAGCTGACTGCGGCGGAAGCGGAGCCGCCCGTCGCCAGCATTGGATCCAAAACAACGATCTCCCGTTCAACGGAATCTTCCGGCAATTTGCAATAATATTCAACAGGCTCGAGCGTCTTGGGATCGCGGTAAAGTCCGATATGACCCACCTTAGCCATAGGGAGCAGATTCAACATCCCGTCGACCATTCCGAGTCCGGCCCGTAAAATCGGCACCAGAGCCAATTTTTTCCCGGCCAATACTTTTGTCTTGGCTATAGCAACCGGAGTCTCGATTTCCACTTCTTGCAAGGGCAGGTCCCGGGTTACTTCATAAGCCATCAACATGGCGACTTCCGAAACCAGTTCGCGAAACTCCTTGGTCGTTGTCCGCTTGTCCCGCATCAGAGATATCTTGTGCTGGATCAGCGGATGGTCAAAGACAAATACATTTTCCATCATGCAACCTCCCTGTTTCTGTTCGGTATTATTTATTTAAAATTTTCATTTTCGGTCGCAATAATTTCATTGACACGCGCCTGATGGCGGCCGCCTGTTTCAAAAGGCTCTGCCAGGAAAGCGTCCACAATGGCAAAGGCCAGGGCAGATCCGACAACCCGGGCGCCCAGGGCAAGCACATTGGCATTATTATGCTGACGGGACATCCGCGCCATGTATTCATTGGTGCATAAAGCTCCGCGAATACCCTTAAATTTATTGACGGTCATCGATATCCCCAGTCCGGTGCCGCAGATGACGATGCCGAAATCAGCCTGTCCGGCCTGCATGGCGCGGGCCACAGCGGTTCCGTATGGGACATAGCTGGCGGCGTCGACGCCGTTCGGAGCGCCAAAATCTTCACAATCAATACCTTGTTTGCCGAGATTATCCATAATCAGCCGTTTTAACTGATAGCCGGCATGGTCGCTGCCCAATACTATTTTCATGAAGTTTTCCTCCATCATTTCTTCACTTTCGGATTATTGTACCACTAACGGCCGGAGGAGGAAAGCGGATAAGGATGATCAATCGGTTCATGGATAAACTCTGTTCGGCCCGATGTATAGTCGGCGACAATCTGACCCCGGCCAAGCAAGCGATATTGATAAGTCAGCAATCCCTCCAACCCCACAGGGCCGCGGGCATGAAGCTTGCTGGTGCTGATGCCGACTTCGGCGCCGAAGCCATATCGGTATCCGTCACTGAACCGCGTCGAACAATTCCAGAAGACGTTGGCGGCGTCAACTTCAAGCATAAACTGCCGGGCGGCCGTTTCATCGGCCGTCACAATAGCATCGGTATGTTTGGATCCATAGGTGTTGATATGCGTGATGGCATCGGCCAGATGGTCGACGATTTTCAATGAAATTTTATAGTCTAAATATTCCTGGTGCCAGTGACTAACCGGTTTGCAGCCCAGCAGACTGCAAACCCGATCGCAGCCGAAAAGCTCAACGCCGGCCGCCCGCAGTGAATCAGCCAGAGGCTGCAGCAGCTTCGGCACGAGCGCCGAATGGATGAGAACTGTTTCCACCGCATTGCAGACGGCGACAGATTGTGTTTTGCTGTCTAAAGTCAATCGCAAAGCCATTTCCGCGTCTGCGTTTTTATCCAGATAAATATGGCAGACTCCATCGGCGTGGCCCAGAACAGGAATATGCGTATGTTCCATGATATAGCGGACAAATTCATTCGAACCGCGCGGAATCAGCAAATCAACTTCCCGGTCGCGATCCAGCAACTGGCTGACATCATTGCGGGTTTCCAGCAAGCCCAGCCAGCCGGCCGGCATACCTGCCTCAATACCGGCCGCGGCAATCAATTCCGCCAGAATACGGTTGGTTTCCATGGCTTCCGAGCCGCCTTTCAGGAGGACTGCGTTGCCGCTTTTCAGGCATAATCCGGAAATCTGCACCAGAGCATCCGGCCGCGATTCAAAGATAACGCCGATAACGCCGATCGGGCAGCTGACACGATATAAATCCAAATCGTGATCAAGGCGCGTGGCCAATTGTGTCCGGCCAACCGGATCAGGCATATGGATCAGGCTGATCAGCCCATCGACAACCTGACGTAATTTATCCTGATCAAAGTTCAGGCGTTTAAGCAGCGGCGCAGCGATACCGGCTGTTTTACTTCGTTCAAGATCTATATGATTTGCGGAAAATATAGCCTCTCTTTGTGTAAGAAGCGTGTCTGCTATCTTTTGCAAAGCTGAATTCTTGGCTTCCTGATTTATAAAAGCAAGTTTTCTGGAAGCTAATCGGGCTTGCATGGTTAATTGATTGATGTCCATGTTTTTATCCTCTTTTTCATAACATCCGACTTTTCCCCAAAATCCTCCAGCCTGTGGATAATGTGGAAAACTCTGTGCATAACTACAGGACAACGCTTTGCGGATTTTTAAGTCTGTAAAGGCTTGCCATGACGAGTTATTGTGTTTTGCACTATTTCGTCCGGTAAACCGAACACACTTTTGTCTATTGTTCCCAAGCCTGATTTTTCAGGCTTTGTCTGGTGTTGTATCCATAAAATCCTGATTAACCTGTTCGCCAGTGGCGGACACAGGGAAAGTTGTCTGGACATCTTCATATGATTGCGGCGTCCCGATATCAATACATAAACCTTCAAAGAAGTAAACACGCACCGGTTTTCGCTGATATAGCCAGGCCGGGAAGTTGCCGGGAGCATCCGGCTTGTTGCCGGCGGCCAGATACTCGTTGATTAAAGGAACCGTATCGCGGCGATAGAAATAGGTCGCATAAACGGCCAGATTGGTTTTGGGGTGTTCTGGTTTTTCTGCCAAATCGGAAACCAGGCCTTGATCATTGACGACCGCTATCGCATAACGATGTAAGTCTTCTTCCGGCGGCATTTTGCGGGCTAAAATCATGTCTTCGCCATGCTGATGGAAATGGCTCCAGGCATCATATAATTGAAAAGTAAATAAATTATCGCCGGCGATAACCAGCAAATCATCATCGATGTTCAATTGGTCGATGCAGTACTGCATATCGCCGATAGCGCCCAGCCGGTCTCCCTCGCTGGTCGTACCGTCATCAAGCACCCGAATGAACGGATCGGCTCCCGGATTGCTTTTTTGTCGGCCTGCAGCGGTAAGCTCTTGGTTGCGTTTGGCTGCCCATTCATAGAATTGGCCGGCAAACCGGTGATTGCTGATGACGATCAATTGATCCAAATCCGGCAGCGTCAGCATCTGATCCACAATATAATCGATAATCGGCCGGTCATGGACCGGCAGGAGCGCTTTAGCCCGGTTTAATGTCAGCGGATACAGCCGCGTGGCATACCCGGCCGCTAAAATAATCCCTTTCATGAATGCAGTCTCCTTTGGCGATAATAATGATATAATGTGCATTTGATCATGCCATTATACAATTTTCTACGTTTATCCGCCTGCCCTCCGGCTAATCGTTCATAAGATTCATTCGGCGTAATAACCGACAGGCGTATATCAGGCCTGGCCTGGCCTTTCTCAAGATAAATATGACTGAAATCCGATAAAAGCTGTTCAGCTTGCTTGGGATCCAGCATCCGTTCGCCATAAGGCGGATTACAGATAATCAAATGACGGGGGAAGCCGGTCAGTTCAGGCAAATCCGCCGCTTTGATATTCAGGACATTAGCCTGGCGAAAACGTATCCAGTCGGCAACGCCGGCACGGTGCGCATTAAGGCGGGCAATTTCCACAGCCTCCGGCGATAAGTCGGAACCAAATATAAAGGGGTGTTCCGGCGCCTGGCGCGTCATCAGGGAAAGGGCTTCATCCCGGGCCAGGCTAAATGCCGCGCCGCCGATAAAAGGCCATTGCTCGCCGGCAAAGGGACGATTCATGCCGGGAGCGATCCGGGCGGCCAATAATGCCGCTTCGATCGGGATGGTGCCTGATCCGCACATCGGATCCAGCAGAGCTTCGTCGCTGAACGGTTTAAAATGCGAAAGCCTCAGCAAAGCAGCGGCCAGGGTTTCTTTGATCGGCGCCTCATGCTGCAGCGGCCGGTATCCGCGCTTATGCAAACCGTCGCCCGAGGTATCGACCATGAGCGTCGCGATATCCGCTACGAGCGAGAATTGAACGCGAACCAGGCCGATTCCCATATCTTCAGGCAGCTGGCCGTCGGCAGGCAGATGCCGGGCTTTTAATAAACGGCTGACAATAGCTTTTTTAATCAGGCTTTGACAGGCTGATATACCGAAAAGTTTGGATTTGCGGGAGTAACCGTTAATATGGAAAGCATAGCCGGAGGGAATCCATTCTTCCCAGGGCAGCCGGGATGTCGAGTCAAACAAGGTTTCAAAATCAGCCGCGGGAAATTCTGCCAGCTGCAGCAATACCCGTTCGGCTGTGCTCAGAAAAACATTCAGCCTGGCAACAGCTAACGCGGCAGCTGCCGCCGGCTCGCCGGCATCGAGAACAATCTGGCCGTCCGTCACGGCAAACTGGTTCCGGTTATAGCCGAGGCCTATTAATTCATCAGCAGTCAGCGCTTCAATGCCGAACAACGTGGTTATAACAATTTTCAAATCATGCTCTCCTTTCCTTTGCTCTGTGTCATCATATTATAACAGCATACGGCTGAGCAGATAAGTAGCCGTCGCCAAAAACCAGCCGCCGAAAATATCCGACAGCCAATGTACATCCAGGTAGAGGCGGCCATAAGCGGTCATCAAGGCTACCGCCATCAGATAAACGGCAATCATGATCAGGACAGGCAAAGGCAGATAAGGTTTCAATACCGTTGGCACCAAAAGGGCAAACGACAAGCTGGCCGCGCTGTGTCCGCTGGGATAAGACCCGGAAGTCATGAACACGTGCGAGGCGATTTGCGGCGGCCGGTCTATGGAGGTCAGACGTTTGCTGACACTGACCACCGTTGTCTGGACAAACATAACCGAAGTCAAAACCATGGCATGCGACCAATTATGCAGCACAAATCCAATCAGCAAAGCCAGCACGAGCAATTGAACAGACAGCGAGAGAACGTCATTATATTTGTGGGTTAAAATCATCAAGGGGCGCAAGCCCGGTCTCCGGTTGCCGTTGATCCATTTCCGGACGCGGAAATTCAAGGGGTCCAAAAGCGGATTGACAATCGCCAGGACCAGAAATCCTGTCAAATTAAGGATAACAAAAACGATCGTCACAATTTTCATAAACTAGCAAGTCTCCTTCATCTCCGGATACGGGCGGCAACCCGATTTGCGGAAGCGGCGGACAACAGGGAAAGCGGCAAGGCCGGTCAGCGTTCCCGCGGCCAGACTGGTCAGCAGCAAGACCGGCAGGTAGGTCACAAGCAGCAAAGGTTCATGAAGCACCAGACCGGCCATGGCAACCTGCCCGATATTATGCGCCGCCGCGCCGGCCAGGCTGATGCCGATAACCGAAAACACCCGGTCCTCCCAATGAGCAAGCAGCCACATCAACAATAATGCTGTCAGTCCGCCGGACAAGGAAAACAGCATAGTCATCGGGCCGTTGATGACGCCGATCATCAAACAGCGTACTATTAATATAGCGGCCGCGTCACTAACGTGCAACCTTAGAAGAGCAAATAGGGTGACAATATTAGCCAGACCCAGCTTTATTCCCGGAACAGGCACGATCAAATCCAGCGGTATCCAGTGTTCCGCTATAGATAAAACCAACGCCAGGGCAACCAGAACCGCATCCACAGTCAAACGCCGCAGATGTTGCCGTTGTAGCCCTATACGATTATCTGCCGGTCTGATTGCTAAACGCATGTTATATCCTTCTCTCAATCCTTTCTCAGGCTAACGGACGATAATATCCACGTCGCCGGTCTCTTCAGCCGGTTGATTTTTCCCGCCCCGTATTTTCAAAATCAAGTGTCCCGGCACACAGGCGACAATCTGCCCTTCCTGGCTGATCCAGCCTGATTGAACGCAAATTCGGTCGGGACAATCGGCTTGACTAAAACGAATACGGCCATGATCATAAATCAAGGTGTAATGATAATCATTAACGGTTAAGGTTTTTTCGCCGGTTCCGGCCAATTCTTCAGCCGACAGTTCCAGAATCGTCCGTCCATCCTGAAGAACGACCGCCGAAGCGCCGGCCGCCGGCTTACCCGCTGCAAAACGGCTTTGCGGCGCAGCTAAAAATAAAATGAACGCCAATCCGCCAATGAGGCCGTATAACAGCCAGTCTCCCCATTTCAATCCGGAAAACCGTTTTCCCCCGGACAGGCGGTTTTCCGAAAAAGCCTTCTGCGCCGGATCAGGCGATTTAGTCCTATTCATACTTTTATATTTCGTTTCCTCTGTTAACCCTTTCATTCCTTTACTGCTCTCATCCTCATTATAAGGGAATCATCACGAATAAACAGGTCTTTTATGTCATTCCGGCAGACATTTGCTTTGGCGCGAAATAAGGCCGGTCATGGTAAAATAAGAGGGGGTGAGCATGATGGCGACAATGACTGATCCTGTCGAAGGCTTTATCAAGGATTTGTCCGATGATCAGGTGACGGTTCTGTGTGTTGATCAATCATCGATCCATATTGACCGCCGCTTGATCCCTTTTCAAATTCATATCGGTGATTTTATTATTCAAATCGATGAAACACATTATCGGATCGACCAGGAAATTACTGAGCTGCGCCGTAACGAATTGCGGCGGATGTCCGATTGTTTCTTTGATTGACAGCCGCGGTGCGATAACCTAAAATGACTTTGCCGTGGTCGCGTAGCTCAGCTGGATAGAGCGTCGGTTTCCTAAACCGCAGGCCGGAGGTTCAAATCCTCTCGCGATCACCAAGTAAACCGCTGAGGCTGTAGCCTTTCAGCGGTTTTCTCATATCGGTTATTTTGTTCGGTTATGTAATTTGTGGTTTATTTGTGGTTCATGGCTTGAATTTGCGCCATTTGAGGCACTTTTTCAACCGATTTACCGCTGGATTTATCCATTCTCTTGTCTTGATTCAACATGTCATCAAGAACCGACGCAGCGGATTCATCAGCCGATTTAATGGCATGTGAATAGACATTCATGGTCGTGCTGGTTTGAGCATGACCCAGGCGCCTTGATACGGTTCGGATATCAACACCACCGGCAATCTGAAGAGTGGCATTTGTGTGCCGAAGACTATGAGCCGTAACCGATGGCAATTCTTTGCTAAGGATGAATTCACGAAACGCCGCGCTCAGATCATCCGGATTATAATAGGTACCATCTGTTCGAGTAAATACCAGGTCCATATCATGCCAGGCATCACCACAGGCTTCGGCTTCGGCTGCCTGAGCGTTTTTATGCTCAAGAAGAATCCGCGCTGCCAGCGATGGCAGTTTGATCGGCCGTACTGAATTTCTCTTTGGCAGCTTTTCAAACAAGCCCATTTTCGGTAAATATTGAACAGCGCGATTGACTTGCAGCATACCGGCCGCAAAGTCGATATCTGACCATTTCAAACCGCACAACTCACCACGCCGCAAGCCTGTATATATTAAAACAATTATCATGGTCCGGAACTGCAGCGGCTCGGAATCAAGAGCGTTGATAATCTCGCGAGCTTGAACCTCATCAAGGAACCGCGCTTCCCGCTTTTCTGCTTTGGGAGCTTTGACGCGATCAGCTGGATTAGTAGGTATCACCTGCCACTCGACAGCGGTGTTGAGCATCGAGGTAATCAGCCTGTGGTGATGTAGAATCGTAACACCATCTAGATTAGATTTGCCTTTTACCGTCTCAAATATTTCGTTTGGGCTTACAGATAAGGCCTTTGCAATGGCCTCAGTTGTCTTTTTCAAAACGTTGGCGCCATTAACAGCTGCACAAGCGGTACTGTTGCCTATTGTGGCCAGGCGAGCTAGTTGGGCAGCATTTAGGCATGCCTTATCCATGACCGTCTTGAGCGTTGCTGTTGCTGTATACCTGATATCCTCCCGGATCCCCGACTCGGCTAGATTATGATAGAAGGATAACAAGTGAGTCGGCTGCAGTTGGTCAAGCCGGATATGTCCTATAGCCTGGTTGATACGGCCTAGCATCATTTTGTATCCGTATATTGTCTTGGGTTCCAGTTGCTTTTCAGCATGAAGCTCAAGCCATTTCTCAGCAAATGTTTCAAACTTGATACTGCCATCAAGTACCCGACCGGTAGTCACAAGATCCTCTAATCGGCTTATCTGCTTCTGCAGCTCTTTTTCTTCCTGCTTTTCAGTCAATCCGGGATCCGGTGTCCAGGTAAAGTTTTTTCGGTCCTGCTTACCCTTTTTGTACTTGTTACTGATCCGGATCGAGTATGATTTACCGCGCTTCTCTACGATAGCCATATCTATTTCACCTTCTTTCTTGGCATTAATTCCGATCTTTTATCATTGAACCAATTCAAATAACGAAAACTATCTCTAATAAGTAAATGAATACTGACAAATCACCTGTCATGATTGCCCCAATTCAAGGATATATTTAAGCATTTTTTTAAATATATCTTGAAATGCTTGTTGTAGTATAAAGATCTGATCACTTGCTAGGTTTGCATCAATCAAGAATTGCCTCTCCTTGCTTTTATTATCAATTGCATCAATTGTATATTTTCTGTTTTCGTCAATTCTCCATGCTAATGAATGCATTTTGTTAAGAGCGTCCGCGAGAATATTTAAGGATTCTATTTTGAGTAAAAATTCATCCTCTTTTACCAAGAGATCAGGAACAGGAAAATTAGTATAATCAAGTGATTTTTGGATTGCTTCAATTAGTCGAATATAATCTCCCCTATGATTGGGAACAAGATGTAATTCAAATTCAGTAACAGCATTTCTCTCGATATCGCTTGGTCTTGCAATTAAAAAATCAAGAGACACGCTAAAAAAATCAGCTAAAAAAATTAATGATGATATACTTGGTTCATTATCGCCAGACTCCCATAATTTATAGGCACTTAATGATTTGCCTACTTTTTCTGCCATTTCTGCCTGACTTAACCCTTTATTCAATCTCAAAAATCTAATTCTATCTCCGTAATGCATATCGAGCACCTCCTTTATCATTTATTATAGTCACTATATGTGTCTATTTCAATGGTTAGCTATAAAATATTTGACATCCACGTTTGGTGGTCATAAAATAGGGCTATATTGTATTTAGTCATAAATAAAGCAGGAAGAAAGGTGAATATATGGAATCTCTACGAAAAATAAGAATGAAAGAGCATTTGAGCCAAGAGGGAATGGCATCTCTTATGCGAGTATCTTACTCAGCATATAAAAAAGTAGAATGTGGATCTCGTACCGCTTCAGCTGCATTTATTCGAAAATTTAAAGTAGCATTTCCCTATATTAGTACGGATATCTTCTTTACGGATAGGCGGTGAGAATATGGCTCTTCCCAGAATGAGAACGATTCCTCAAATTGCTAAACTTTTTAAGAGTAAAGATCCCGATACATATATCAACGAATGGTATCTGCGTGGTCTGGTAAAAAGCGGGACGTTTCCTTGCCATATGGCAGGCAAGCGAACTCTCATTTGCTTAGATGCTCTAGAAACATATTTGGCCAATCCACCTGTAGAACCCGTTACTGAGCCAACCTATGGCAAGATCAGACGAATAAGCGAACGATGAGGCTGCACCATGTACGAGAAGGTACCAAACGAATTGAAGCAGATTCCACAGTGGGTAAACTTCATGTTTGTCCCAAATGATGCAAAAGGTAAGTTTGATAAGGTTCCAATTAATCCGCAAACTATGCACGGAGCTAGTTCAATAAACCAAAAATCATGGGCTTCATTTGAGGTTGCTGTTCAATCCCTTGGTAAAACAGCAAAATGCTACATAACCAGAAACAAACTGAAAACTGAATATTCAGGTATGGCTGATGGAATCGGTATAATGTTCGGGAATAATGTTTTTGGCATCGATATCGATCACTGCTTTATTGATGGTGTTATGACCGACGATGCTAATGACATTATTGTAACGATGGATAGCTATACCGAATTATCCCCCAGCGGAACAGGCGTACATATTCTTGCATTTGGCAGTAAGCCGGATGGTAAATGTAAAAACGATGAAAAGGGCATCGAGATGTATGATACCGGACGCTTTTTCACAGTGACGGGCAATGCTATTATTGAAAACCCGCCCAGAGAATGTACAGATGAAGCCCGCAAGATTTATGATAAATACCTGGTCAAGCCAAAACCGGAACCCAAAAGCAAAGTAAAAAGCAGCCAAAAACCTGTAATACTTTCTCAAAATGAAATCCTTGATGCCATGTTCCGATCAAAGGCCGGTCAGAAAATAAGGTCCCTTTTTGATGGAGACTGGGGCGACTATCAAAGTCAGTCTCAAGCCGATCAGGCGTTGGCAAATTATCTTGCTTTCTTTACGGGTAAAGATCCCATCATAATGGATTCACTTTTCAGGCAGAGCCGGCTGATGCGCGACAAGTGGGACGAAATGCGCGGTGAATTAACTTATGGAAAAATAACCATACAGGAGGCTTTGAACGGCTGTAACGATATTTACAAGCCTCAAAACCTTGCATCCCGGGAACGTCAAGAAGCGGCCATAAGGACAGCTACGGCTCTGCCAGTAACCTATAAACCTGACGGGTCAAAAGAATACTCAACAGATGATACGGGCAATGCCCAACGCTTAAAAGACATGTATGGCAATCTGTATAGGTACAGTTTCCGAGAAAAGATGGTTAGGATCTGGACAGGTAAACGATGGCGCGAAGATGATTATGGTGAAATCAAGCGTTTTGCGGATGATGTTATCGACAAAATGACAAGCGAACCAATGCCAGAGGGAACCGACTTCTGGGGTGCAATGGATTATGCAAAGCATATAAAACGTACAAAATCGAGCGCAGGCAAAGAGGCAATGATTAAAGAAAGCCTTCATCTTAATGGAATTGCAATAGTTCCGGATGATCTCGACCGGGATCCGCTTCTGCTTAATGTCTTGAATGGAACCTTAAATTTAACAACAGAGCTTCTGCAGCCGCATAGACAGTCTGATATGATAACAAAAATTGCATCAGTATTATACGATCCAAAAGCTCAGTGTCCAACCTGGCAGCGCTTCCTAGGCACCATATTCGATCATGACCAGGAACTAATTAGTTTTGTGCAGTGCGCGGTCGGGTATAGCTTAACAGGTGTTACCCGTGAACAATGCTTTTTTATCTTATATGGCAATGGTCAAAATGGTAAATCAACATTTATTGAGACTATTACATCTATGATGGGCAATTATTCATTATCGGCTAGCCCCGACACTTTCATGACTAAGGATCACACGGGGGGTGCTAACCCGGAGGTTGTAAGGCTCAAGGGTGCACGGTTCATATCGACAGTCGAACCCCAGGATGGCGCGAAATTCAATGAGAGTCTGATAAAGCAGATGACCGGAAACGATACAATTACTGCCCGGCCGTTGTATGCAAAGGAGATCCAGTTTAGGCCAGTCTTTAAATTGTGGATGGCAACCAATCACAAACCGATCATCCGGGGAACAGATGACGGTATCTGGCGTCGGATCAAATTGATTCCCTTCGCTGTCAGAATACCCGACGACAAAAAGGATCCCGACCTGGGGGATAAGCTGATCCAGGAATCCAGCGGCATTCTGAATTGGGCCATAAAAGGTTATTTTGATTATGTAAAATTTGGTTTAGTAACCCCGCAGGCTGTTCTTGAGGCGACTTTGGAATACAGGTCAGAAATGGATATTATCGCTGCATTCGTTGAGGATTGTATTCAACAGTCTTCAGATGGTGCAATCCGGTCAGACGCCATGTATAGGTGTTTCAGGGGATGGAGTTCTGAAAATGGGTTCAAAGGCATTATGAACCAGATCAAGTTTGGCCGCGAATTAAACAAGCGAATTCAATCGGACCGGAGCAGGACCGGGAAGGTTTATCACGGGTATGAATTTACTGAAGCTGGCCACGAGTTGATTATCCACAGTGGATAGGTGTGAACGATGTGAACTATAAAGGGTAAATTCCAAAGAGTTGTATATATAGGGGGAAAGTCTTGGGAAAACGGTTAAATAGGTTCACATCGTTCACAGAATAACAATAATACCCATTGTATTGTGCAACTAACAAATCCAAAAGAACGGAGGAATGAAGTATGTATCAACTTTTAGCCTACGAACGTGAAACAATAATTCAAATGGATGATGGTTCAAAAATGGCCCTTGTTTATACACGCCAGAAGGCCATGATAAAAATATTAGAAAGATTACTATTAATACGGCCTGACGAAGTGCATTTGATAAAACGAGATGCTGACGGTCAATGTCTGTATGTAAAACTACCCAAGAAGTGGATAAGGATTGGTCCTCCCAAAAAGATGAAGCTAACAGACGAACAACGAGCAGCAAGATCTGAAAGAATAAGATGTTATAATGCCAAAAGCAAGAGTCAAAAACCCCAACAGTGTATGGAAAATTAACATTGACTATCCCTGTAAGGGATAAATTCCCAAACTATGTTGTTAAGAGCGAATTCAACAAAGATAATAAGCAAATGAAAGAGGTGTTTCAGATGACAAGATATGAGCCTTGTGAAAGAGAAACAATAATAAAAATGAGCGATGAAGATAATGGTGCCCAGATTAGTACCTATCAGGAGAGCGTTCATAGACAAATTTTAAAACTAGCAGAGGCCAATCCGGATATCATGGATCCAGTTCATATCAGAAATTACAGTGATGGCTTAAGTACTAATGTAGCATTTCCTTCTGATTGGATATCAATTAGGCCACCAAAAAGGATGAATTTGTCAGAGGCACAGAAAAAGATAAGAACAAAACGTTTAAAGGAATATAGGGGAAAAGCCGTATAACCAAACCCCGATTTTCCTTAAGCGAGCAGCTGCTCAGCAGACAGCCATCGGTAAAAGAATAAAACAATATCTCTGAGCCGTTTCTCGAGAATCAATATAGACAATCAAGAATGATGTAACTATATGAGTATTTCATAAAAGATAAACTCTAATCATCGATTTCCCCACCACGCCAATTACCTGAATATAAGATGTGTCCGTCATCGTCATACATCGTACCATAACCGTCAAATTCACCATTAATATATCCGCCTATGTATAGTATTGCACCATTTGAGTTATAGTATGTACCTTGCCCGTTTAATTTCCCGTCTTTATACTCACCTTCTTCAAATTTAGCCCCATTAAGAAAAGTGGTACCAAATCCATCATATACACCATTTTTCCAATAACCCTCATAAAGAATACTTCCATTTTCTAAATGTGCAGTTCCCTGACCATTTTGGACACCATCTTTCCATTCGCCATCATAACGAATATTACCATTCAAATAATACTCTATACCCATGCCATTTAATTCACCGTTTATAAATTCTCCTTCAAATAAAACAGCACCACTATCTGAATAGAAAGTCCCGAATCCATTTGGTAGATCGAAATCCATTTGTCCATCATATGCAACTATTCCATTCACATGATATGAAACTCCATAACCACTCTTAACACCATCTTTCCACTCGCCATCGTATTTTTCACCATTCGCGCATGATATTATTCCTTGGCCGCTACGAACATCATCTTTCCACTCGCCAATATAATTTGTGCCGTCTGGCCATGTGAGTGTTCCAAAACCATTACGAACACCATCTTGCCACTCGCCATCGTATTTATTGCTATTCGCATATGTCATTATACCTTGGCCACTATTCCTTCCAAATTTAAACTGTCCGATATAAATATCCCCATTCGAGTAAACTTTTTTTACTTTAATGGATTCGGTCGAAAACAGAACAAGTGCTACCAGAATCAATACTAAAACGGTAATAAATATTGAAATAACTAGAATTCTGCTATTCTTCTTGCTATAGTTCTTGATTTTTACTCCATTGAGAATATCTCTTCTTAGTGATTCATACTCATTTTCATTAATAATACCATTACTAAAAAGTCTATTAATGTCTGTTATCTGTTTTTCGATTCTATTACTAATCATATAATAATACCTCTAAAGATCGAGCAAAAAAGTTGACGTTAACGTTAAACAATATGTTAATCATTATTATATCAGAATTAAATATATATGTGTAAATACTATTTGTGTGAATTCTGCATATGATACAGGATATACATATGTAAAACCCTCATATATGGTTGTATTCCGTTCATCTAAGAATCGTTATATTATTAATATCAATTTATAAGGTTTATGTGAGCACTCTATTTCTTAACTATGACAAATATTAAACCATTCTTGGCAAAGAAAGTCTGATACAACAACCTTTTTGTCTATAAATTTTCTTTGTGCAAAGTATATACATCAGACTCCTTCGCAATCTGCGAGGTAGCCCGTAGGTGAGAATACTATATTTACAGTTCAAATAACATGTCTTCAATTATTAAAATATTTTAAATTTTTAGATATGACACATTATGATCATTCATGTTACTTATCATTTTGTTGCTTTATGTCAGTGAATACATCTGTAAATGGTTTATATTTTGATTTTTCACAATTACTCTTTTAAAAATAAACTTGTTGTTACTTGGATTTTGACACAGGTTTTGTATCTTGTTTAACTATATGTCATTTGTTGAAAAAGCTATCGAAATACTCGGGTACTTCTTTACCCTAGATCCAACACTTCTATATACATCAACTCACATATATAGAATATAGTCGATAAAGAACTCGTGCAAGTCTGGCTAGTATACGCTGATGCATGTTAATTGCTCTCCTAAATCTGTGGTTTATCTTGTGGTTCATTTGTGGTTTATTATCATCAAATCCGATCAAATATCGTCAATGATGGTCAAGCAACAATTTTCTATAATCCTTGATAATAGGGCATCATCAGGGATCGTCAAAACCGAACAACTACTTACAAGCCATTTCCTAAACCGCAGGCCGGAGGTTCAAATCCTCTCGCGATCACCAAGTAAAAATCCATGTGTAGGAATTTGAACCTGCACTTGGATTTTTCTATCTTCTGTTATGGTAATTTTTATGCTATACTTCCTGCGGATTATAAAAGAGAAGGATTCATATTTACGTGGTATGGAAATTATTTTTATTAGGCATGGTGAACCCAATTATACACCATGTGACGAAAGAGGATTTATCGGACACGGAAGAGCTTTAGCTCCATTAACCGAACTAGGAATAGTCCAGGCTGAAAAGGTTGCATTAAGTAGTATTTTAAACAAAAGTGAAATAATTGTTTCATCACCATATACTCGTGCCCTGCAAACAGCAGCAATTATATCACGGGAAACAGGAATCAAATTAATCGTTGAAATGGATTTGCGTGAGTGGGAACCAGATAAAACCTTTCAATTCAAATCTTCTGAGGAAGCCGATGCTTTATATCAGGATTTCTGTAATTGCAAAGGAATTTATCCAAATGGTGAAAAAAGAAACTGGGAGAAAATTGATGAAATAATTGATCGTATTAATCCTGTGATTCACATTTACTATAAAGAAGGTTATAAAAAAATAATTATAGTTGCTCATGGGGGAATAATACGAAGATTTACAGGTGAAGCTAAAGTCCAATATTGTTCACCATATATCATTAACTATTGTGGTAGCTTCAACTACTTTAAATGGGTTGACTAACATGCCAAATGAGCATAATCAAAACTTGCATCAAAATTGAGCATTGGAAGGTGAAATAGATCGATGAAATTTGCCATAATTTCAGATATTCATGGAAACTATCCTGCTTTAGTTAAAGTTATTGAAAATGCTAATTTGAACCATGTAGATAGATTTATTTTCATAGGTGACTATATATTTGATTTACCTTTTTCAAATGACGTTGTACAGTATATTTCAAAGCTGAAAAATGCGGATGTTATTTTAGGAAATAAAGAAACATATTTGGAGGCTCTATCTAAAGATAATCAATCTGGCTGGGTGTTTGATCAGATGGGAGTACTCTATCAAACATATTGTGAATTGTCAAAAGTAACGGTTAATTTTATTTCAACGCTTAAAGAAGACGCATATATCCCGCTCGAATCCGATAGCTTCATATATGCAAGTCATTATATTAAGGGTTTGCAACAGCGGATGAAAAGGGATTATGGAAGCGCTCATTTTCATAGAAAAATGTTAGAACGCCCATTTTCCCATGAACAATTTCTTGATAATTTTAGTATGATGATCAATCAAGATGATTATAAAAAAATGTTCAATGAAATAAATGCAGCAATAATTTTAATGGGCCATAATCATTTACAAGGTTATGGATACTGCGGAAAAAAGTTAATTATAAATCCCGGTTCTTGCGGACAACCGCTTGATTTCGACAATCGTGCAGCATACACGATCCTTGAAGAAACATATTCAGGATTTAATGTTATTGAAAAAAGAGTTGAATATGATATTGAAACGACTATTCAATTTGCAAAGAAAACAAAAATATATGAGCGCGGAACTATTTGGTGCGAGCTTGTCTATTTAGCAATGAGGACTGGTAGAGATTATTTTGGTATATTTTTTAAAATAGCATCTGAAATAGCCTATTCTAAAGGTGAAAAAGGTAGTCTCTTTACAAACGAAACTTGGCAGCAAGCGTATAATATTTTTATTAGCACAAAGTTATGAGCATTATGTGAAGTCGGTCTGATTTTCAGAGTGTACTATTTCAGGATACGTCATCTTAATATTCATTGACAACGTTATATTAATTAATCATAATATTCTATAGCGAATATCTATTAACTGATATGATTAGTATGTTGCAGACTATTATAACGGTTTCCAAGATGAAGACTTAAAAAAGAAAATTAAGCTAAAATTGCGGCATGAAAAACAGAACAGATACACAAAATATTTAAGGTAAAAGTTGTACTTGAAATCTTATGGTTGTAAAACCAGATAAGGAAGTAAACATATGAAAATGCATTATAAAATGATCATCGTGTTTATGATTGTACTATGTTTGTCTGGTTGTACAGAAAAGCCGACGACTGTTCAAACGACTGAAAGCATATCCACCCCTTCATCTCAATCAACGGCGAATCCAACTGAAGCCACAACACAAGCCACAGAAAGCACTCAAAAAGAAATCGAATTGAAATTGGACATTTCTCATAATCGAATGTTGTTGGTACCAGCCTCGTTAGACCATTTCAATGAGGGTAGTAAATCAAAGAAGCCTTTGTTTTGGGAATTATCCGAACAGCAGATGCAATGGAATGAAGTCAGCTATTCAATCAAAAAAATCAGCTCGATATCAGGCCGTTATTGGTATGATTCGGAAGAAATATCCTATGATGTATATCAGGTCATCATCGGCGACTGGACCAATTATTGCCTGATTCAAGAATCTCAGATTTTGCCCGTCGACCAGCAGATTCTTCTGGATTTCATGATCAATGGTCAAGAATTTGTCCCAAAAAGCAAAGATTTCTGGATTATGCAAGTGGGCGATGATTTATATTCAATCGATATCCAGGAGAATATCCAAAAAATCAGTCAACGGCAGGTCGGCGGTTTTGATTATGAGACGATTGAAAAGAAAGGAATAGGAGATTTATTCTCATGGGAATGGATCGGTCAATGGGCATGCAGTCAAGATGACAATAAAATATTATATTTGACTTCCAGAGAACAAAGCTTCTATTCCATTTGGTGTATCGATATCGATAAAAAAACAGAAAGCCGGTATTGCCAGGACGTTGCTGTTCAGATAAATGGTATCGGGAATCAACAGCTTGTTGCTATTCTTGGTCAAGAAAAAACCGGCGATCCATTCGGCAAGCTGATCTCGACAACAGATGTTTCACAATTCGAAGTAATCAATGATAATGAATGGAGCACAAAAAACGGGTGGCTTTATAGGCAGGATGGTAATCAGATCACCATGCAAAACCAGAGAAAGAAGATTGAAATTGCGATCAATAAAAAGGACGTCTTTTATCCGATACAGTTGAGTTCGGATATGATCTGGTTGGTTTATAACCGGGACAATAATCAGAACATGGATATTTTATATGTGGATCTGAAAACCCAAGTATGCTCAACCGGTCATATCTCAGGTATCAAAACGATAACAGATTATCAGAAACTGCTGACTGATATGAAATCCGGCGAAATGACCTTTTTACAGGCAGCAGATAAGGGCGTTATGATTAAAATCGATGGATAAGGAAACGCCCCATTAATTACATAACGTGTACGTCAAATATAACAATATAAACGGAGTAATTTTATGAAAATAATAGTACTGGCAGGCGGGCTTAGTCCTGAGCGAGACGTTTCTCTTTCCTCAGGTGCATTAATATCAAATGCACTAATCGAAAAAGGACATGATGTCATGTTGCTTGACTTATATTTAGGAATAAACAATAAAGATATAGCGCCCGAATATGTTAATTTAAAATCTAATAAAACATTTTCATATTCAGTTCCGGCACATGAGCCTGATTTGGACGTTATTAAAGCTGGCGTTAATCATAAAGAAGACTTAATTGGTGATGGAGTCATTGATTTGTGCAAAAACGCCGATGTGGTTTTTCTTGCTCTGCATGGCTCGATAGGTGAAAATGGTAAACTGCAAGCTGTCTTCGATATAAATGGAATAAAATACACAGGTTCAGGTTATGTAGGCAGTCTTTTGGCAATGGACAAAGACTTGTCAAAGAAGCTAATTTTATCAAAGAATATTCTTACACCAAATTGGAAATATATTGATTTACGAACTAATAACGATTTTGATGATATCAAATATCCGTGTGTTGTTAAGCCATGCAGTTGTGGCTCAAGCGTTGGCGTGACTATTATTGAGAACCCCTCTGAACTTAATGATGCTATCGAATATGCTAAAAGATATGAAAGCTCTATTATCATTGAAGAGAAGATCGATGGCAGAGAATTTTCTGTTGGCATATTAAATGGAGAAGCCTTACCCGTAATTGAAATAATACCGTTAACCGGTTTTTACGATTATAAAAACAAATATCAAAAAGGTCTGACCGAGGAAATATGCCCGGCGAATATTTCGGTTGAAGTTTGTAGCTTATTGCAAAATAGCGCTGTAAAAGTTCATACGGTCTTGCGTTTAGGCTTTTATTCACGCGTAGACTTTATATTAGATAAAAATAATAACGCATATTGTTTAGAAGCAAATACTTTGCCGGGAATGACACCAACAAGTTTGTTGCCTCAGGAAGCATTAGTCCATGGTATTACTTACAATGATTTATGCGAGGAGATAGCATTTGCAATATACAACAAATGAGCGCAAGAGTCTGCTCAATCGTTTGTACAAGCCCCTTTGATGAACGCCCTCCGCGCCGTCGGGACGCTCACCGGCCGCCGTGACGGCGCGTTCCCTGGTAACCGCGGTATTCCTCCGGCCCGCGGAAATATTCCTGCCCGCCGCGGCAGTTCTTGAGATAATTCAGCGCGGTTAGCTGTGCAGTCCATTCCATATCGTCGTAATGCACCGGGTCGTGATACCCTTCGATATCACAGCTGCCGGCGAAACCGGCCTGCAGCAAAATTGTGAACACATCCGCCCAGTTTGTGTCGCCGAAGCCGGGGGTGCGGTCCCACATAAACGGATGGCCGCCGTTAAAGCCGTACTGCTGCAGCACGTCCCGGGCCACCGTGCCGTCTTTCCCGTGCAGATGCGCCACTCTGGGCGCCCAGCGGCGCAACTGAGAGATCGGGTCGGCAAGACACTCGAGCGCGTGGCACGGCTC
The DNA here is from genome assembly GCA_034927345.1 of Clostridiaceae bacterium. Taxonomy (GTDB): domain Bacteria; phylum Bacillota; class Clostridia; order Saccharofermentanales; family UBA5734; genus JAYFQE01. Next base: position 178,394 of record JAYFQE010000004.1, on the reverse strand, counting down.
CCACTCAAGGCCCAATGCCTCGCCGGGAACGGCATTGAAGATCAGTTCCCAGGCGTCGGCACAGAAGGCGATGTTGCCGCTTGAGCCGTTCCATCCGCCTCCGCAGCCCTCCAGCGCCAGCTTGACGCCGTTCGCTTCGGCCATGCGAACGAGGGGTTCGAATACCGCCCGGAATCCCGGGATGTTTTCCGGAACCGTTTTTTTCGGATCGGCTCCGGCGAAAAGCCCGATCACATGGCAGTCCAATAGCGGCGCGCTGCGGATCAGCTTTTCGATCGCCGCACGCACCTCGGGGTCCTGGATGGTATTGCCGTAGAGTCCGAACGCCAGCGGCCGGTCTTCCGCCGCCTCGCGGACTGTTCTGGCATATTCGTCAAAATCCAGCGTCTGCACACTTTTATCAAAGTTCAGCTGATAACTTTCAAAGCCTTGGGGATTCAATTGATGAATCATGGAAACCGCATCGCCGGCAGGAATCAACGTACCGATCCGAATGTCAAACATCGTTATATTTCTCCTCTGCACGCAAGCTTTTCCGAACGGTTCCGCCGATCGCCTGCGCTATTGAAAACAACAATCAAATATCAAGACTTCCGGCAATGGAAGTAAAGATTTACTGGAATCTTAACACAGTTATATGCCGAGTACAAGCAAAAATGGGAGTTACCGACTCTCCTGCCCATTGTTCATTCCTGACCCGCCATAAGGTATAATCGAGTCATGTAAAACGGCGTGGAAATCCTGCCGAATAGGAGCGATGATGAATTTAAAATATATTAAAGCGAAAAAAGATGATGCAGATATATTAATCAAAATTTACAACGGAGAGTATTATCTCGGATGTCTCTGTGTGATTCCGGAATATCAAGGAAAAGGCATCGGCACACACGCCGTTAAGTTTATATTGAACTATTATGCCGACTGGGAAAAAATAATGTTGGTGACGCCCGCGGACAAAGAAGAAAATCTTATTTTTTATAAGAAATGCGGATTTACCATTGACGGCGCGGAGATGGATGGAAAGGTCAGCGTGGTCCGTTTTTTATTGGAACGATAGAGTCAGATTTCCCCCAGAAAGGCGGCGTTCATTGAACAGCTATAACTTAAGCTTTATCCGGGATTTACCTAAGAGTGATTTGCACAGCCACGCAGGGCGCGGAGGTCGTATCAAGTACATAGAGCATTGGGCAGGAATTAAGATAACGCCGAATGATAAGCCGTTTGAGTCCTTATCCGAGATGCAGAGCTGGTTTGAGAATCATGTAAAATGTCACTGCTCGGGTATTGACGGTTACTTGAAGCGAATAGAAGCTGCATTCGTTCAGGCGGCGGACGATCATATCAAGGTCTTGACGCTGAGTTATGGGATAGGCGAAATTGATTCGCTGGGAGGCATGATCCCGTTCATCAGGACGATGGAGGATTTCCATGCCAATTTTGCCCCCGATACGCTGTTTTTTCCGGAGTTATCCTTGGGGCGTGAGCAGGATGTCGATTATCTTGCATCACGACTCGATGAGATTTTTTCATATAACTGGTTTAAATCGATCGATATCTGCAATAATGAGTTTGCTCAGCCGATACGCAATTTTAAGAAGATCTACAGACGAGCACGATCTGCCGGGCTTAAGCTCAGAGCTCATGTCGGAGAATTCGGAAGCGCCGACGACATATGGGAAGCGGTCGAAAATCTTGAACTGGATGAGGTCCACCACGGGATAGCCGCCGCCCGGTCTGACAAGGTCATGCGATTTCTATCCGATAATAAAATCCGGCTTAACATTTGCCCTACCAGTAATGTGATGCTCAAAACAGCAAAAAGCTACGCTGCCCATCCGATACGGATTCTCTACGATCACGGGATACCGGTAACGATCAATACAGATGATCTGCTTATCTTTAATCGGAGCGTTTCCGAGGAGTATATGAACTTGTATCGCTCCAAGCTCATGACGGCTGACGAGCTGGAGGATATACGTCTGACCGGCCTTGAATATAGGCAATAGTTATCCACAATCTCAATGCTAACAGTGTGAATACTGGCTACACTCAATGCGGAAAATTTTATGGGTTTTGCTCCGATCTTCACTAATGTTATTTTTATTATATTGTTTCAACGCGTGAAAAATTGGGGTACCCAGATTAAAATATGTTGACATAAATAAAATTATCATATATACTAATTATATAATATATGCATATGTTGTGATAATTAGATCGCTTCTCATTTACATTATTGCTATTAAAATTTTGTGTTTCACAGACTGTTTTGTCGATGTAGCCTTGATCAAATTAGAACAACAAGCGTTATCGAACTCATCAATTATTACGCAAATCGCAATGGATGAATCTTCAGGATAATCGCTAAGAGATAAGTACGCGAACCAGTCCATAACGCCTGACAGAATTACACTAATAACTATATAAGAAAGTGAATGTAATGCTTTAACATTATATAAGGTGTGCTGATGACTATAGAATTCGGACCTTTGTGTAAAATTGGATTAATTGTCTACTTACTTATCTTTGTCTTTATGCTCATTAAAAAAAAATACACCCTCAAGCAGCACTTGTTGTTTTTCCTTATCTTTGCAATCTGCATCGTTTTTCTTAATTTGATGTTATTTCCGATCGACATTCAGGATTTTAACTCCATACCCTTTGTCGAAGCTCGTCTATACAAGCATAATCTGATTCCCTTCTACTACATCATTCGCGATATGCAAGGCGCCGGTGCGGTTGAAGCAATAGCCAACTCCTACTTCAGCGAAGTAATCAATGAGGCTCAACGTAACGAATACATCATGATTTTACAGATTAGTTTGAATCGGATCTTGTTATTCAATGTCGCCAATTTTGGTCTAATTGCCCTGATCAGCGCCCTGCGCGGTTGGCTGGCCGGCGATCGCAGCTCTCTGCGACAAATCCTGATGTTTCCGGGTGTTTTCATATTTGCGATCGACCTTGCGGCCATCGCCAAATATTACACGATTTCACTGGAAGTTGAAATGTTTGATACTTCGTTTATCTTCTTCCAGTTGGCCGCCTTGATCCTAGGTTATCAATTGTTCAAATTCAGTAAACTACTGTGGAGACCGGTTCATGAATGATGAATTAATCCAGGTTACGGAGCTCAGTAAACAATATAAAGTCGGTTATCAAACGGTCGACGCGTTGAAGAATGTTAACCTAGAAATCTCCCAAGGACAGTTTGTCTCAATCATGGGCAAAAGCGGATCTGGGAAATCGACTTTGCTGCACTTATTGGGTGGGCTTGACCGACCGACTACTGGTTCGGTTTGGATCGACGGCCAGGTTATCAGCGCCTTGCCGGAAGCGAAACTTTCGTTGTTCCGACGCAAGAATCTCGGGTTTGTTTTCCAGTTTTTCAATTTGATTCCCGAATTGAATCTAAAGGAGAACATCATCTTTCCGGCTCTCCTAGAACAAAAAAACTATGATATTCAATATTTCAACGAACTTTGTGATGCCCTGGAAATTTCGGATCGCCTGCGACATCTGCCGGACCAGGTATCTGGCGGTCAGCAGCAACGCGCGGCCATCGCCCGGGCCTTGATCCTTAAGCCGCGCGCGATATTTCTAGACGAGCCAACTGGTAATCTTGACGATGCCTCATCGCGGTCGGTTCTCGGCCTTTTACGGGAATTGACCAATCGCTGGCGGCAAACCATCGTCATGGTGACCCACGATTCTGATGCGGCTGCCTGTGCTGACCGAATCATCGAATTGAAGGATGGAAAAGTCCAATGATTCGCACGCTGATGTTCCGGATCATCCACCGGCAATTGTTTAATTCGCAATCTGTCCTGACAGCTTTGACCGTTTGCCTGGCATTATTGGTTTTTCTCGTTCAGACCAGCTGCGACCTTGATAATGCGCGAGTCCGACAGGTCGAACACACCTATGGTACCCAACATGGCTTCATTTTCAACTGTTCAAGCCAACTTTTAACTTTTCTCAGTCAAGATAGCGATGTCCAGGCTCTGGGCAACATTAGTCTGTTGGGCGTTTTAAGTAATGACGAATCGGCGGTTTCTGGTACCGTCAGTTTAGGTGCCTTCGATGATCAGGCTCGCCAGATGGCTTGTCTTGAATTGCAGAACGGCCGCTGGCCCCAGAATCAAACCGAAATAGTGCTGGAAGAAAAGGCACTACTGCTCCTGCGGCTGCGGGCGCAAGTCGGCGATACGATCAGCCTTAGTTTGACCCGGCCCACAGCTTACGGTACTGGTGAAACGATAACCGCCAGCTGGCCTTTTCATCTAGTCGGCATCCTTAAGAATTACGCCTACATGCAGTATCATCCGTCGCCATCGCTTGCCATTCAGTCCGATTTGCCGGGTGCGATCATCGGAACAGGTAATGACGCAAACTTGTCAGCACTATCGGTGACTGCCTCGATCCGATTACGAGACAAGACGCCATACATACCCTTCTTCAGAGCGATAACCGACCGGTTCAGCCTAACACTTGATCAATACTATCTCAATACAGCGTTATATCCGCCGGATGCCCCTCTTGCAATTGTTGACAATGATTATCAGAAAAACCTGTCCAGTTATTTTTATCAAGCTGAAAACGCCATTGGCTATGATGATCAACGCAGCCAGACCCGAATGATTTTGAATCTGATCATCGGCTTTCTGATTGTACTGACCATTTTCACCATCATCACTACGCTGCTGATTTACCACAAAAAGCAACAGACAACCGGTCTTGTCTTGCGACTAGCCGGGGCGTCGCCGCGTCAGGTAGCCACTTTTCTAAGTCTGCAGGTCGCCTTTTACCTGCTATTGCTGCTGCCAGCCGGACTTGTATTAGGTGGGTTGGCGGCCTTGATCATTTCGATATTACTCTTGACAAATCAGGTCCCCTATTATCAGTTCGCTGTACATGGCGGTCAACTCATGCTGGTTCTGCTGGCATTTGTCCTGATTGTCTCCGTCGCCTCCGCTGCCAGTTGCCTGCGCGACCTGAAAAACCAACCGCTAGCTGTCGGTCAACAAGTCCGTAACAAAGTTCGCAAACCTGGCAAGAACCGACCAGAGCGGCTGATCAGGCGGCCGATTTTGTTTTGGTCAGTCATTTCCTTTCAGGAAAACCGGCTGGCGCTGTCCGGTGTTTTGTTTACCTTGGTGTTATGCTTTTCGGCGATTCTGATCAGTTCGTTTCTAGTCGTCCAGCTCCAGCAGACTAACCGCCGAGTTTATCAATACGATGCGGTGATCACTAATACTGCGTTGCCATATGTTACATCATCAATTTCCAATTTTTATATCCCTCTCGATTATCGGTTCGGCTTTGAACGTAACGATCTGAAAACCATCGAGGTACTACATGAACTCAAGACCATCTATACATTGAACAGGTATGCGGTTAATCTGCTTGGCAGCGAAACGACTGAGAGCATTGACCGGTTGAACTCGTTGAATTTTCAAGATATTGAGTACGCCAATTCTGATCTCATCGACATGATCAACCAAGACAAGGTATCTTACGGTTATCAAGCCAGTGATCGGATATATACCGGCAGCATGATCGGCGCCGGCCAAACTTTGTTGGCAGATCTTTCAGCTTATGTTAGGGACGGACAAATTGATGCCGGTCAGCTGGATACAGGTAAATCCGTCATCCTCGTTTCGCGAACGGGTCAGACGGTATTTCAAGTCGGCGATCAGCTGACGTTGACCCAAATTATATATGCTCAATACGATCAGCAACCTGAGGACTGGACACGAAAAGACGTTATCGTCAGAATTGCGGCGATCATCGACCTTTCGAAGGCCGTCGACGCTTTCCCGAATCTTTTTGGCTCAGTCAATACGTTGGTTTGGGGTGAGCGGGCCATCTCGATCTTTGGCATTGACTCAAAGATAACTGGCTTGTACATGACGCTAAACAATCCGTTCCAAGATCAGGCTCTACAATTGGAAATCCGGCGGCTCAGCGTCCTTTATCCCGGAAGCGAGGTCTATCTAAAATCCGAAGCGGACCGACAAACCACCATCAGCAACAACATCCTGCTTGGTTCCGCATATGGCATTCTCTTAATACTGGTCTGCTTTGCGTTTTTTAGCTTGTATTCCTTCAGCCAGTCCCTGATCAGCCGCAACCGGCATGTGATTGGTGCCTTGCGGGCTGGCGGCTTTTCGTATGATCTGATGCGTCGCCTGAAGCTGTTCGAATCCATACAGCTTATTGGTTTGGCTTTCATTCTAGCCCATTTTCTGAGCATCGGCGCTATGCTGGCAATGCTGCCATGGCAGAACTATAACAGCTTTATTCGAGAAGTCATCGTTATTCTAAACAGCTACCCCTTGTCAGGAGCCATAGTCAGTCTGCCCACTCTGATTCTGGCAGCCTGGTTTTTCCAGTTGCTGCCGATTAGGGCGATCTACCGCCTGTCGGTCTGCGACTTGATCCGGGAGTACTGATCACGCGGGGCGGGGATGCGGACGTTTTCTTGGACAGACTATGGCGCCAGCCATTGGAGGGGTCAACCTAAGAGGAGTAAGGGTTATAACAGACACCTGTAAAATATTTTATTTAAAATAGCTCTTGCAAATCATTTTTAATCCACTTATCCTTCATATCAAGGATATCCTTTAATCACTTTAAAGGAGCAATTGATCGTATGAATCAAAATAAAATTAAAGAGCTCGAGAGGATAATCGGCAGCGATTACAGGAATATCGCCGGTATTGTTGTACAAAAAAACAGCTTGAAGCTGTATGAAAACTACTTTAACGGATATTCCGCCGATGCGGCCTTTCATGTGTTTTCAGTAACCAAGAGCATCCTATCCGCGTTGATCGGCATTGCTCTGGATAAAGGTCATATCAGGAGCGTCGACCAAAAGGTGCTGGACTTTTTCCCGGATTACCAGCTAAAACGAGGCGAAAAGACGGCACAGCGCGTCACGATACGGGATATGATGACCATGACCACCCCGTTCAAATACAAATCGGCGCCATACACAAAGTATTTTACCAGTGAGAGCTGGGTAAAAAGCGCCTTAGATCTTTTAGGCGGCAAGGGAGAGATCGGCCGGTTCCGATATACGCCCCTCATAGGACCGGATATCCTGTCGGGTATCCTGACCAACGCGACCGGGCAGTCTACACTCGAATTCGCCTATGAGCATTTGTTTTCTCCGCTGGGGATCGATGTCGTTCAGAATGTAGTTTTTCACAGCAAAGAAGAACAGCTCTCTATTATGAAGGATTATCACGATAACGGATGGGTAGCCGACCCGCAGGGGATCAATACGGCCGGCTGGGGACTTTTCATAACGCCGGAGGATATGGGTAAAATAGGCCAATTGTACCTGAACGGCGGAATCTGGAATCACCGGCAAATCATTTCGGCTGAATGGATTGCCGAGAGTACCAGGATACACAGCCGCTGGGATGAGCTTAAGTTATCGTATGGCTATCTTTGGTGGATCATTGACGGGGATAGCTTTGCGGCTCTGGGCGACGGCGGCAATGTCATCTATGTCAATACAAAGGAAAAAATGGCGGTTTCTATCGCTTCTCTTTTTAAGCCTGTTGTTAAAGATAGAATTGAATTGATTAAAGAAAATATAGAGCCGGCGTTTAAGGATTGAGCCTAACGAATCCCATTTACCGTGATGAAAATGAGCATGATAGTAAATATTCAGAGCACTGTTTCAATCTGGGTGCATTCGGCGCCGGCCAGCTCTGCCGCGTCCTCAATAAAGCGGATGACCTCATCCAGCATTGTCTGGGCGTGCGTCGCCGTCGCGCTGACTACCGCCAGCCCCAGAACGATCCTCTGGTGCAGATTCAGAGCGTCGACTTCTGAAATCGAGACATTGAAGCGCCGGCGCGTCTGATCGAGCACGCTGCGTACAATCTGCCGCTTATCCTTCAGCGAATGGGCATCCGGGGCAAAAAGCGTCATCTGGACAGCCGCTACCTGCATCTTGATCAACCTTTCCAGTCCCTGATTAACGGTCGAGATCGGGAGCTAATTCCATTGTACATAATAAGTATCCTGTTGTTTCAAATATCTATTTAGAATATTTTCTAAATACCTATTGACAAGATTTGTCGTTCGCCGTAATATCTATTTAGAAATTTATCTAAATGCTCGCAAGTGCTTAGGGAGGCGTGCTGATGGGATTTCCGGAGACTTTCAAAGCCTTGTCCGATCCGGTCCGGAGAGAAATTCTTCTGATGTTGAAAGAGGGGAAAATGTCCGCCGGTGAAATCGGCCAGCATTTTCATATATCAGGCGCAACGATTTCTTATCATCTTTCGCAGCTGAAAAAAGCCGAACTGGTGTTTGAAACAAAATACAAGAACTTCATTTACTATGAAATTAATGCATCTGTATTCGAGGAAATTATGTCGTGGTTCTCGCAGTTTGGAGGAGAAAAAAATGACCGGAAAGATCAATAAAACGCTAATCATTTCAACTGTGCTGTGCTTGCTGCCCATTATTCTTGCATTGATCCTCTATGATCAATTGCCGGAACAAATTGCCGTCCATTTTGACCAAACGGGAACGCCTGATAATTATCTTCCTAAGGTACTGGCTGTTTGGGGATTGCCGATAGCCCTTTCCCTGATTAACCTCTATACCCATTTTCGTCTGAATAACGATCCGAAACGAGAAAATGCTTCTTTTATACTGAAATTGGCTGCCAAGTGGGCAGTGCCGCTTATTTCCTTGATTGTGCTGCCCATCACTTATTTTATGGCCATCGGGGCGGAAATACCGATCGGCGCCATTTCATCAGCGGTCTGCGGTGTTTTCATTGTCATTTGCGGCAATTATCTGCCTAAATGCAAACGTAATTATACAGTCGGGATCAAACTGCCCTGGACCCTGGACAGCGAGGAAGTCTGGAATAAAACGCATCATTTTGCCGGGTTCGTCTGGGTGATCGGCGGTATCATTTTCATTGCCAACGCTTTTTTCCATTCGGCCTATGTGACCGTCGGCCTTGTTATTCTCCTTGTTGCCCTGCCGCTGATCTATTCATACCTTGCCTATAAAAGCCTGCACGCAGCGGAGAAATGAATCATCCGGCAGCCGCGGCGTGTCCCTGAGCAGTGCCCATGACAAAATAGTGCAACAACATGCATTATTGGATTTCTTCAATCTGATAAATGCGGCCTCTTGTCTCAGCCGACAGATTTTTAAGGGTGGGCCAGCTGCCGAGCAGGGCGAACAAGAGGCCGATGCCGGTATTCGCCCAGATCTTTTCTACATAAAATAATTCAGAATTATAAAAAGCCTGCGGCGCAAAACGCAGCGATTCGGCCAGAGACAGGCCGATGTCCGGATCGCGCATCAGGCTCAGGGCGATTTCAGCGGTATTGGCGGCAAAAATGCCGATGATTACGGCCAACAGAACGATTATGGGCATGCCCTTCTGTATCCGGCCTTTAAACAGCCGATACCCGGCTTGTGCCAGAAAGGCCATGACAAAACCGACGATCGAGGCATAAAAACCCAAATACGATACCAGCAGCCAGATCGCCGAACCGAGCAGAGAACCCAGCAGGGCTCCGATCAGGCCCGTAAAATAAGTGCCTTGAAAAGCGTTCCGTTCAATAATCTGATCAAAATCCTGTTTCAATTTCGTCTGACAATCTTTGCAAATCGCAGCGGCATGATCGCCGATCCGATAAGCATCCAAAGGGGTATTGGCCGCGCATATCCCGCAGCCGGTTTCCAAGCCGTACTGCTTGAATTTCGCAGACAAATCCCGGATCAGTTCATCGACCCGGTTTATGCTTTTCGCAGCGGTCATATCCGGAGTTATCGTAAAATTGAGGATGTGTCCTTTGTTTTTATACTGGCTGATCCGATAATCGTTCTTCTTCGCCAGAATAGATGTGATCAGCTGATCCAACGATTCAGATTGCAGCCGGGCAACCGCCGCCGACAAGATAATCGGCTGCATCATGCCGGTTTGGGCGATTGTGAACCAATAACCGTCTTTTTGCCCGATAATTGAAGATCCACTTTGTTTCCAATTTGTATATTCCTGCATCAAACGAATGAATTTTGTCGTTCCTGCCATATAGTCTGCATCTCCTCAAGCTTTATGGGTTGGATCGTTTGTTAATTTATAGATACGGACATTTGAATCATATCACGCGTTCCGGGAGATGTAAATAGTCGGCAGAACTTTATGATACAAATTTTTGAAACAAGTCGCTATGCTTAATGCGCCTTAGCATAATCGCTTTTTAAAGTCAGGATTGATTCTTTTACTTGGTTGATCAAATACTCGGCTGTCTGGCCATGAGGGAAAATAGGATTGCCATAAATAACCGACACAGCATATTTTCTCATTTTTCGGACATTAAATAGTTTTGGCAGCTTGCTGCCTTTGGGATATACGTCATACGCGCCATGGATATAGGCCGGTATAATCGGCACATTCGTTTCAATGGCCAGAACAGCGGCGCCCTTCTTAAACTGGCCCAGCTCGCCTGTTTCGCTGCGGGTGCCTTCCGGGTGGATCAATAAGCCCCATTGTTCTTTCAGTTGGCGTTGACAGCACTTCATCGTTTCGATATGAACGTTGGCGCGATCGACCGGGATCATGCCGCAGATGTGCGATAAAGTCCTGCTGAAACGGGATTTATTCAAAAGTTCTTGTTTAGCCATACAGCAAAATTTATCAAAACGCTGGCGGGTAAAATTAATGGTCAACCAGAGATAATCGAAATTTGACACATGGTTAGCACACAGAATAAATCCGCTGTCATTCGGAATAACCTTATCGTTGGAAACAGTAATTTTATAAAAGAAGCGGGCCAGTTTGCAAAAATGCCTGAACAGCCGGTAATCGCTTAGTTGTTTCCTTTGAGGATAGAGGCTTGCATCAGTGGAATCCGGCGTTTTTGCACCGGGTGTTTTAACCAGGGCGACCAGCTCGGCCACCGTCATGTTCTTGCTGATGCTCTGATCAATCCGGATGCCATATTGATTCTCTATCTGGATGGACAATTCTATCGCGTTCAAGGAATCCATGCCCAAACTTGAAAAAGGTTTGGTATCCATCGTAACAACACGGCGATCCAGTTGTCCGGCTTCGGCGATCATCCGGATAACGGTCTGTTCGATATCAACGGGTTCCTGAGGCGCCGATGCCGCCTGTATCGCGGCCCGATTGGCGTTCTCGTCCGCGGCAATTTTCTTCAGCAAATACCGTTTCGGCTTTTGCATAGAAGTTCTGGGGATTTCATCGATAAAGTGTATTTGAACGATTTTCATATGGGATGGCAATTCTGTTGCGCGTTCATGGATGGCCTGGATTATGGTGTCCGTATCGGCCGTTTGCTCATTTCTAACCAAAAACGCGTGAATTTCATCATAACTCGCGGCTTCTGCCGGAACGGCGCATATGGCCATGTCTTTTATGCCGGAAATAGCAGCATAGGCTTTTTCCAGATCCTCCGGAATGACTTTTTTACCTGAAGCTAAAACAATATTCTCTTTACTGCGGCCGATGATCGTGTAATTGCCCTGAGCGTTGCGTTGGCACAGGTCGCCGGTTTTAAACCAGCCGTCTTCGAATGCCTGTTTTGTCAGTTCAGGTTCTTTAAAATACCCTTTCATCATAAAGGGAGACTTGATCAGGAGTTCACCGGATTCGCTTATTTTGACCGTCACAGCCGGATAAGGCTGACCGCAGGAATCGGTGGTCAACATCCGGCCCCGGTTGCCAAGGGTCGGGATATTGGTTTCTGTTGCTCCATAAGTCAGCAGCATATTGAAACCGGTTCCGATATAGAAATCCGCCGTTTCTTTATCCATCGGCGCGCCGGCCGAACAGAAGATCTCAATTTTGCCGCCGAAGGCCTGATGAATGCTCTTGAAAATTATTCTTCCTAAGTTTATGCCGGTTTTTAAGCGAAGAGACAGGCAGATTGGAAAGAAGAAATCGAAAAGCCGTTTGGTTTTGGAATCGGCGGCGATTTTTTTGCCGGCCTCGGACTTAAAGAGTTCAAATATTCTTGGCACACAGGTAAAAATGGTCGGCTTATATTCTGCAAAAGCAGCTTTTAAAGCAGCCGGCGTATTTTGTTCGATGAAAAAGACATCAGCGCCCAGGATCATCGGCCCCAGAACAGAGCAGATCAATCCGTAAATATGGCTGTTGGGAACCACGGCAAGATATTTGCCCTCTGATGTTAAGTGATTGTTTTCCGCACACATCAGGGTTGACTTGATTAAAGATTCATGGCTGTGCATGATGCCGGCAGCCGCCCTGGTCGTTCCTGACGAAAAGATGATGGCCGCAATGGTTTCATCGCCGTCCGGGGTCGGACGCAACGATGTCCTGCCGCCCGGGCCGCTTAAATAAGGTTCGCCGTGGTTTGCCAGATCAAGGAGCGGCAACTCCGAAGGGACGAGCGCTCCCAATTTGCCGATCATCCGCGGTGAAGCAAGGATGCAGCGCACATCGGATCTGTCGATCTGCCGGACCAGATCGGCCGGCAAAAGGGTCGCGTCGAGTAAAACAGCCGTACAGCTTATCTTGTGAATCGCCAAAAGAGCAATATTCCACTCAGGCATGTTTTCTGCCGCCAGGGCGATCCGGTCTCCGCCGGTCAGGCCTGTTCCGGTTAATTGTCCCGCAAGAAGATCAACTTCAGCAAAGAGTTCCGCATAAGTATATTTCCGAATCTCATGGCGCTCATTCATGATGGAAAGCGCTGTCTTGCCGGGATGGTTTTGATTGTTTTTTTTGATCAGTTCATAAATGTTCATGCCGTGTTTTCCCTCTTGTATCTGGCTGGTCTTTCTGCAGACTTCTTCTGTTTTATCGTCGTTTAGCTTAATTCCCTAGTTCATTATATCTATTGATTTTTGAATTAATTCAATGAATTTAAGCGTTTCGTTTTCTCCTAATCCGCCTATCAATCGGTCAAAGCCTGCTTCTATTTCCGCTTGTTTCGCATTGATATAATGCCTGCCGTTTTCTGTCATGATAACGCGCATGCGGCGGCGGTCCTTTTGACACAGCTCCATCGTGATATAGCCTTTTTTACGAAGAGCGGTCAGAGCCGTTGTGATTCTGGCTCTTGACACATGCAGGTCATGGCTTAATGCCGACGGGTTGATCTCGCCGCCTTCATGCTGGCATAAATAATAGAGAACGCGCTGTTCTCCTTGCCAGAATTCTTCCAGACGAGTAAGCGTATTCATGCCATAAAGCTTGCTTAATGTATCAGTCAGGCGCTTCCTGAGTTCAATTTCTTTCATGGCCGTCTTATGGCCCTCCGTTTGATGATTTACCGGTCGTATATTAACAGTGTTAATTATTAATGTTGTTAATGATAGGGTATGATGCAACCGATAGCAAGAGATAAATCATGAACATTTATGAAATACTGTGTTTTCATCCGCGGCCGCATTAAGATTTCCGCTCGGCCGCGGCCGGCAGGCAAAAGCCCTGGAACGCCGGTAAACGTTCCAGGGCTTTATTCATCTCGATCTTTATTCATCAAGGGTCTGGCAATCCGGTTTATAAATGCCACAGATCAGATCGCGCTGTCGAGAAGCATTTCGGCCATATGCATGCTTTTGGCGGCGTCGGCGATCGTGCACAGCGGAGCGGTGCCCTGCAGGATGCTGTTCACAAAGTCGGCGTTTTCTTGCTTGAAACCGCAGTATTGATAAAACTTTTTGCTGCCGGCCAGTTCCATGCCGTCAATTTTATCGCACGCCGGTCCGCTGACGCCCGCGGAAGCCAAAGAATAAATGCTCTTGCCCGACGCGTGAAGGATCGTTGCTTCGCACGCTTCCGAACCAAAGCCCAAATTAATGAAGGCGCTGGCCTTGGGGCCGTGAATTTCAAAAGTGTGTACCCGTCCGGCGGTCTGGTAATTGGCTTTCAAGGTTCCGGTGATGCCGTTTTCAAACCGGATGACGCTGCTCCAGGCATTGTCGACCGGGCTGTTATGGCGGGCGGCCACAGTTGCGGCTTTCTCCGGTTCCGATCCGGCCAGATAGCGAATCAGGTCAACGGCATGGATAATGTCAGACACGAAAGCATTCATATAATGCCAGCCGTTCGCAATGTCGCTGCTCTTGATGAATACGCCGTCGACCTGAGTGATCGGCGTCAATTCCTTCATGGTTTTCAAGACATATTGTATAAGCGGGATATGCCGGCGGTTCATGGCGACGGCCAGGTTCTTCCCGTTCTTTTCCGCGGTTCTGGCCAGGGAATCGGACTGATAAGCATTGATGCCGGCCGGTTTTTCCATCATGACATGCAGCCCGGCGTTCAGGCAGTCATACACGACCCGGTACATTCTGTCCGGTTCAACCAGGCAGACAACGCCGTCCAGCTTTTCGTTTTTCAGCATTTCCGGATAGGACAGATAAGCTTTGGCAACATGGTACTGTCTGGCCGCCGCCTGAACTTTTTCTTCGATCAGATCGCAAACGGCAACCAGTTCGCAATGCTCCAATTCCGACAGACTGGGCAAATGAACGCTGTTCGCCATGCCGCCGCATCCGATAACGCCGATTCTCGCTTTGTTTTGCATCATTTTTCTCCTTTATGTCTTTTTCTGATTCTTATTCATCTTACGGTTCAATATGACCCGGCATATGGCGTTCAGCCATGGCGCGCGCATAATAATCGTCCCAGATTTCGATACCGTATTCTTTGACAATATCGTCCATGGTAAATTCATTTGATTCGCTTGTCACGAGTACCGCGCCGACATGACCGGGGTCGTAAATTTTAATTTTATTGCCGTACTTCTTTTTTGCAGCGTTAAATTTATCGCCGTTGTAATCAATATGAATGACTTTATAATCCAGATTAATATCTGCGGTTACAAAGGGATAATAATTCGTCGACTGGGCAATAAGATCGCCAAGCGGGTTGATCACTGTGCACTGATCGCCGGCCACGCTGCCGACAAAGTATGAACGGCAGGCATAAGCCCAGTAATTCTGCATCAGGCCGCCATGATACATGGATGAAAAGACCAGCAATTCCGGATGAGACTGCTCATATTTTTCCCGCAGCTCGCTGAAATTCAAATCAAAGCAAATGGCGCCCGCCACCTTGCCGAAGTCGGTTTGAATGATCGGAGCGTCCTTGCCGTAAAGAATATGCCCGGCCAGGTATTCGGCATCAACCAAATGGTTCTTGTTGTAGATGCCGTCGAGTTCACCCCGGCGGTTGATGAATTGTGTCGAATTTCTGTATGTGCCGTCCGGCAGCAGCCGGGCAGCCGAATAGGCGATGTTACATCGATGTGTTTTTGCCACATCCATAAAGTGGTGAAGAATCCGATCGCCGCGGACTTTATAATATTCCTGCCGGCGATCCATGGTAAAATTCGGCGCGCGGTCACAAGCTTCCGGAAGAACAACCAGGTCGGGATGATCGCAGAGCACTTTTTCCAGCCATGTATCCCAATGCCCGATCATCTCGTCGACACAAGCGTTCAGGTCCTTTTCCGGACTCATTTCATGCGGATGCGGCGCTATGGAACTGATCTTGACATATCTTGCCATCTGGATACCTTCCTTTCTATCAAAACACGCTTAACAATACATTTTTTTGGCAGCGGCGCTGTATTCATTAAAAAAGGCCTGGCCGTCGTAGCCTTCGTCATGATCCGGTATATCGCTGAGATTTATTGCCAATCCGTTCTGCGCCCGCGATATCCGGCCGGCCAGCATAATTTTCACTGAATCGAGGAGTGCGGGCATGGCCGCCATGCGATTGGGTTTTCCTTCCATAAAACAGATGATTTCATCTAAAAGGGCACGATATATTTTACTGGTATCGATGACAAAGTTACAGGTGGTCTTGGTGGTCATCACGGTAAAGACAAAAGGCTGCCAGCAACCCATAAAAGTATTATATACCGCATTGGTCCCATTGCCGAAATCAATGTAGAAACTTTCGCTGTTCATGCCCGATTTGCCGCCGCGGCCCAGGAATTGAACGGATTTTGCGGCATGGCCGGCCAGAGCGCCTATTCCCTCGACCACATGGATGCCGTAATTAAATTCATCTACGCCCGAAGTCCCGAAAATGCTGATGATCTCGCCCCGTTCCGCAACCGGAGTATCGATAAATTTAACAATCTCCTCGGCGTAACGGACAGAAGATGCGCCCAGAATAACCGCGCCTTTGCGGACCAGTTCCGATATTTTACGGCAATCTTCCAGATTCCCGACCAGGGGCTTATCGATGAAAACAGGTTTCCCTCTTTTTACAAAAGGCATGGCATACGCCAGATGCTTATCCCAGTTACAGCTGTGAATAAAACCGATATCGCACATGTCAGCCAGTTCTTCGATCGTTTGGCACCTTTTTTCCAGACCAAACCGTTTGACGAAGCCCTCGACTTCATCATCCGAGCGAAAGGAATCATGATAAACGCCGACATATTTTGCCCGGGGATCCTTCTCCAGCACGCCGCCAAAAGCCAGAGGGTGGGATGTATCGATGGTAACAGCACCAATTCGAATCATACTTTACTTCACTCCTTCAAGTTAACGATATTAAGGTTTAGTCGCTTATTCGTTGAAATACACGGTTTTCTTTTGCCTGGATGATTCATAAGCTTTCATGATGATCTCGAGGGTTTTACGGCCTTCCAGATCATCGATGAGCAATGCCGCATCTCCCTGAACAGCGCTGATGAAATTTTTATACTGTTCGATATGGCCGTCCACGCCGATCTCTCCGGGATCATTATGGGATTTCCGCCGGGTGGCGTCTTCGTCTTTTACACAGGACGGCTGCCCCTCCACCGCCCATTTAACAAGGGTATCTTCTTCGAGAATGATCGTCCCGCGCTCTCCGTTAATTTCCAGCCGGCGGGGGTAACCGGGATAGACGCTGGTCATGGCCTGGATAACGCCTAAAGCGCCGTTTGCATATTCAACGACAGCCGCCAATGTATCCTCGACTTCGATATGCCGCGTCAGAGTGCCGGCGCATGCCGAAATACTTTTCAAAGGTCCCATGATATAGCGGAGCAGGTCGACTCCGTGAATGCCTTGATTCATTAAGGCGCCGCCGCCGTCCATCGCCCAGGTTCCGCGCCATGGATTCTGATCGTAATATTGTTGCGAACGAAAATACTTCATATAAAGATCGGCAGAGACAATTTTACCCAGCACGCCTTCTTGAATAGCCTGTTTCATTGTCTTTACAGCCCGGCTGAAGCGAAGCTGGCTCACTACGCCGACCAGAACGCCCTTTTCCCTGGCCAGCGCGCTGATCTTGTCGCTGTCCTCCAGGCATAAGGCAATCGGTTTTTCAATAAGAACATGCTTCCCGGCCTGGATCGCCTGCAAGCTTTGCTCTGCATGAAGGCCGCTTGGCGTGCAAATGCTTACGGCGTCGATTTTTCTGTCAGCTAATAAGGACTCATAGGTGTCATAAGCTTTTGTCTGGTATTCACGGGCTGTTTTTTGCGAGAATTCAGAAAATTGGTCATAAACGCCCACCAATTTGGCATCGTCAATCGCTTGGATGGCTTTAATATGGAATCTGGATATCATGCCACAACCGATGATGGCGAAATTAACGGTTCTCTTCATGAGTCAGGTCCTTTCCGCGGCAATTATGAATGGAAAAATGACTGGTAGCGGCTAAGCGGCAGCAATATGCCCCCGCTTTTCCGATAGAACAAGTCGTCAAGACGATATACGCCGCGCACCGGCTCCAGCCATGATGCTTCCGGGATCGGGTGGCATGTTTTCAGCTGCTGCCAGTTTTGATAGTTTTGCGCGCCGTTGCACTCAACAACGCCGGTCTTCATCCCCGGCAGCGGAGCCAGGCGGCAGGCAACATTTTTATTCCAGTCGCTCATGTAAGGATTTACGGTTAAATCGGCACAAAAGCACGGTATTCCGCGTTTATGGGCTTCTTCCAGCATTTGCAGCGTTACGCTCAGCGTTTTGGCGATCGGTTTCAAGGCAATCGCGCCGTATCCCAAATCATCGATCAGATGTCTGACGTCCTCCGGGCTGTGCGCGCTTTCATCGCCGGCAATTCTCACGGGCAGGTCAAATACGGGGATCTGCGCCTCCTCCGGAAAAGGTTCTTCCAGGATTACCGTACGCGAAAGGACATCAATGGACGCCATATAATAAAGTAGGTTGAGGAAGCGCTCCCGCGTATCATACCGGCCGTTCGCGTCAAAATAATAAAGAAGATTTCCGCTGTCCGTGTAAGGTGTCGTATAATTTTTCAGCGCATGATGAACCTCCAGAATCCGTTTTTTATCGGCCTCCAGCATTTCATCCGGATCATTGCGCCGGCCGGGATTCTGACCGAGTTTGATTTTAAAGAAAAAGACGCCGCTTTGCGCCAGCTCGTGGATTTGTTCGAGAGGCATGCCATAGGTGATCAGCGGGATGACGCCCAAGGTCTGATGACGATAGGTCAATGAGCTGGTGAAATTTTTCGTCAGCGTCTCGAAATCATCAATCCCGTTTTCTCCGGCGTATAATTGCCATAAAGCAAAATCAAGGCCGACCATGGCATTCAGGGCGAAGGTTTTTCTTAAGGCCGGGGCAATGGCAGTTTTTTTGGCATAGTCATAAACGGAAGGTGTTATGGCGTCAATCATAGCCGGCGGACTGACAAAGGATCTGTCCATAAGCTGTGAAAGAGCGTACTGGGTGGTCATGAGCATGGCGGCATTACCGCCGCATTGGGATAAAGACGAAAAGACGCCGGCATCTGACCAGAGAACGCTCTGCACGCCCAAGCCGTTCCCGATACAACCGTTTTTATCTTCGACCTGGCATATGACTTGCCATAATTCATTCAGATAACCGCCCTTAAAGCCGAAAGGCTGCAAAAGAGGTTCCCGCGTGAATTCCAGATCTGCTTTGATGATATCTGCCATTTGAATCCTTTCTGTCTGCATCTTGCGGTCCGGGGTCTAGGCGATGGTTGCCAGTTTTTCCTTGGTCACTTGTGAAATCAACGGTTCGTGATTCAGCAGACGCCGGATTTCCTCGTAGACATGAACGCCGATTCTGCCTTGTCCGTTATTGGCCAGTCCGGCCAGATGAGGCGTCATAATGCAGTTCGGCAAGGTTCGGAGCGGGTTGTCTTCAGCCGGCGGCTCCGGATCGGTAACATCCAGGCAGGCATATCTCAGTTTGCCGGCTTTCATATGGTTGTATAATGCGGTTTCATCAATTAAGGATCCGCGCGCCGTGTTGATCAGGATAGCGTCCTCTTTCATCAGGGCCAGGGTATCGGCATTAATGATATGATTCGTTGACGGGATAGAAGGGGCATGCAGTGAAACGATGTCGCTTTCCCGGAGAATTTGGTCCAGTTCGGCTTTTTCGGCTCCCAGGCTTTTGATTTTCTCCGCATCCAGGAAAGGATCGTATGCCAGTATATCGACATCGAAATTTTTCAGCAGATCAATATAATGGGATCCGGCATAACCACAGCCGACAACGCCAACGGTGATTTCAAAAAGCTCCCGGATCTGTTTGCGGTCATGCTGCCAGCCGCCCTGATGAATTAGGGTATTGAGGTTATAAAAATTCTTGGCCGCTGAAATGGTTAAGCCCAGCGCCGTTTCCGACACGCTGCGGCTTAAGACAACCGCGCTGCTGATCAAGGGAATATTTCTGGCGAAAAGTTCATCGCTGACGATCGGTTTAACGCTGCCGGCTGCGTGTGCGACTAATTTCAGATCAGGGGCGCAGTCCAGAATTTCTTTAGTCAGACTTGTATTGCCCCAGGAAGTTACGGCAATGTCAGCATCCTGAATAACAGCTTTTATCGCTGCAAGATCTGTCCCTGATGATTCGTTCAGCCGAATCTCACCTAACGCCTCGAGTTTGGTCATCGTTCTTTTGGAAATAACATTAGACCGTATGTCGGCATTCATAAGCAAAGCAATTCTCATGGTGCACAATCCTCTTCATTCTCATTTTAATTCCGGAGTTTGTCTGGGTATACGGATCGGATACAGTGTCAATTTGTTATGGCATTTGATCTATATTATACTGCATTACGCTGTTCCGAAATTTGATGTTTATTCAGCATATTTTACATTTTATTTCATTTTTACGATAATTGGCGTTGAAGTACCTATTTAGAGGCCATTTCGGGTCTTGCAGGTCTTGACGCTCCCAGCCATTTGTGTTAGGGTAGTAACTGTTCTTTTACTTAGTGTTCTATTTTAAGATTCAGCCGACAGATCAGGTACAGTGTCGCATCAAACAGGGCAGGCCGGTTCTTAAAAAATACACCAGGTAAAGATTCTTGATAAATACATATTAATCTTGTATCCAACGGTAGGAATGTCATTATAGTCCGTATCTAAAGGCATTTGGAGGATTTATGATCACTTATTTATCGTCATTTTACACCAGTTAATATTGAACTCATCCAGGAACGAATCACTTTCAGCCGGCTGTTTTTTCTAAAGTGCAAATTTCATGTAATTATTTACAAAAATAGATCAGGCAGAATTTATTCTTTTGCCGGGTGTTATTTACTTTGCTCTTTTCCGGAACGATATTTCCGGCATGATGGGCCGCAACGGTTTTGCGTTACAAATAAGTATAAGTATATAACGATTGTCATACAGCTTGCGCGGAAATCGGCCGCAAATTACTTATTGTTAATATAATTACATTTATCAGATGTGGCAGAAGACGGAACGCTGATGATTCAAACGTAAAACCCATCGCACTTTAGAATCGCTGTTTTTATTTGTACATTCAAAGGGAGGTAATTCGCACCATGGCAAATTTCTCAGTTCCCGAGGCGTTATCGCAAAAGCGCAGCACGCGTATCTGGCGGCAAATAAAAAAAGATTATCAATACTATCTGCTTCTCTTGCCTGCGGTAGCTTGGTATCTTATTTTTGCATATGGCCCGCTTTACGGTTTACAGATTGCCTTTAAGAATTACACCGGCGCCCATAGCATCATCGATAGTCCGTGGGTCGGGCTTCGGCACTTCAAGCTTTTCATCAACTCCTATTATTTTGGCGTGACAATCAAAAATACGCTGTCCATATCCATCTATTCCCTTTTGGCCGGTATGCCCATACCGATCCTCATGGCTTTGATGCTCAACGAAATAAAACATTTGAAATATAAAAAGTTTGTCCAAACGGTTACTTATGCCCCGCATTTTATTTCGACGGTTGTCCTGGTCGGCATCATTACCATCGTTTTGTCGCCATCCACGGGCGTTGTCAACTACGCCATGAAGGCAATGGGTTTTGAAGCCCGCTATTTCATGGTGGAACCGCAGTCATTCCGGCACATTTACGTCTGGTCCGGGATCTGGCAAGATACCGGCTGGGGTTCAATTATCTATCTGGCAGCGTTGTCGGGCGTCAGTCCCGAACTGCATGAAGCCGCCGTTATCGACGGCGCGACCCGGCTGCAGCGGATCCGGCATATCAACATCCCGGTCATCATGCCGACTTTCATCATCCTGCTCATCCTCAGCGTCGGTTCAATCATGAGCGTCGGCTATGAAAAAGTCCTTCTTCTGCAAAATGACCTGAACAAGACAACATCGAATATCATCTCAACATACGTTTATGAACGAGGCTTGTTGAAATCCGAATACAGTTTTGCTTCGGCAGTCGGCTTATTCAATAACGTCATCAATTTCATCCTTCTGATCATCGTTAACTCGGTCGCCCGCAAGTTCAGCGACACAAGCTTATTTTAAGGGAGGGGGATGACAAATGGCCGCTATAAAAGAAAGATCCGGCGACAAAGTATTCAACATTGTTAATTTCACCCTGACAACCCTCTTTATGTTGATCGTTTTATATCCGCTCATCTATATTGTATCCGCTTCCATCAGCAATCCCGATCTGGTCAACACCGGAAAGATGTGGCTTTATCCGGTCGACATCACCTTTGAAGGATATTATCGGGTTTTTCAGGATCCTGAAATTCTCAAAGGCTATGCCAATACCATCATCTATGCCGTGGGCGGCACGCTGATCAACTTGTTTTTTACGCTGACCGCCGCTTACGCCCTTTCGAAAAGCCAGCTGATCGGCCGAAAATTTTTCATGGTGTTCATTACTTTCACGATGTATTTCTCAGGCGGCATGATTCCCAGCTATCTTCTGATGCGCAGTTTGAATCTCCTCAATACCTATACTGTTTTGATGGTATGCGGCGCGATCAGTACGACCAACTTGATTATCGCACGGACGTTTTTCATCAACGGCGTTCCGCGTGAAGTCGAAGAAGCAGCTTTCATTGACGGCTGCTCGCCGCTTAAAACGTTCACCGCAGTTGTCATCCCTCTGTCGAAGGCGCTCATCGGCGTCATGGCGCTCTATTATGGCGTCGGCCACTGGAATTCCTGGTTCAGCGCCATGATCTACCTGACCGACCGGTCAAAAATCCCGCTGCAGCTCATTTTACGGGAAATCCTGATTCAGAACCAAATGAAAGCTGAAATGATGGCCGCCGGCGAATATGTTGATGAACTGCTGCTGGACGCCCAGGTTAAAGCGGCATCGCTGGTCCGTTATTCTGTCATTATCGTCTCTTCGCTGCCTGTCCTCATCATTTATCCTTTCCTGCAGCGTTATTTTGATAAAGGCGTTATGATCGGCTCTTTAAAGGGCTGATCCATTAAAGAGTTTCGTACCCGTCAGGGTAAGATAAGAAAGATGAAAGGGGAAAAAACATGAAAAAGTCTCTCTCATTCCTATTGGCACTGGTCATGATTATGGCCTTGTTTGCCGGCTGCTCGGGCGTCAACGCCACGGACGCATCAACAAAACCGTCAAATAACACGGTCACATCGGACGCGACACAATCCGGCACCACCGCAACCCCTCTTGCGCAAGACGAAAATTTCAACGCTACCGGCTATCCTATTGCCAAAAAACCGGTCACCTTTACGGCGTTGGTATCAAAATCGTCCTCTCAGGCCGATGACTGGACCAAATATACCGCGCAGAAATACTGGTCCGAATATACAAACGTTTATTTCGATTACCAGTATATTTCCGAGACCGACTGGAGCACCCAGGTCAACCTGAAGTTATCGGCCGGAACGCTGCCGGATGTTATCGAAACCGGCCTCGACACGCCGATTATCCAAACGCACGGCGTTGAAGGCGGAAAATTCTTTAACTATGCCGACTATTTTGAGGAATACATGCCTAATATGGCTAAAGCTTTCCAGAAATATCCGGATATGAAAGCATTCGGCACGATGATGGACGGCGGCATTTACGAACTCGTGCAAAATATCTGGACCTACACCATGGCCAATCCGATCTACTATCGCGGCGACATGATGACCGAACTCGGCGCCGAAGTCCCGAAAACGGTTGACGAATTTTACGCCCTTTTGGTCAAGGCAAAAGAAACTTACAGCTCAGTTGAAGGCTTCTATCCCTTCATCTCCATCATTGACTGGTTGAACCAGGATCTCTTCCCTGCCTTTGGCGATGCCTGGCAATATGGTTTCGGAGACAACGGAGATGGTAAAGTCACCTATAATTGCATGGGTGATCAATTCAGACGCTATCTTGAATTTGTTGCCAAACTCTTTGATGAGAAGCTGCTTGATCCGGAAATGTTCACCATGGATGCCGCTACATTGAATGCCAAAATCAAGGCCGGTCAATGCCTGATCATCGGCAACAACGGAACTCAGCTTACCAAAGATTTCTACAAGAGCGGCAAAGTTGAAACCAAAATCCTGCCTCCGCTGGTTTCCCAAAACACCAGTGAGCAAAAAGTCGTTAACATCTCTTCTTATGGCTGGTGCGGCAAAGTCATCAGTAAAGACTGCAAATCGCCGGAATATCTGATGCGCTATTATGATATGTTCTATACCGAACCCGACCAGGTTTTCGACGGCATCTGCGGTTTATCCTCATGGCTCGGCATCAAGGGCGTTGACTGGGATTTCACTGAAGACGGGAAAAATTATTTCCGCATTCTGCCCAAAGATACCTTTGGCCTTTCCGAAGAAGAATACAAAAACAAATATGTCTATGGCGGAAGTTATACCGGTCTCATTGTCCTTGATAAATTCCCGATTAACAATCCGACGCAGGAAATGAAAGCCACTGAAAGCGCCAAGAGCTACTATCCTTATATGAAAGACAGACTGCTCGACGCGCAGTTCAAGTATTCTGAAGAAGAAAGCGCAACCCTGTCCAGCCTGATTACCGATATCAACACCTATGTAACGACAACCACGGCTCAGTTCATCAACGGAACCCTGAAACTCAATGATGAAAGCTGGAACAGCTATCTCAACACCCTTAAAGAAATGCAAATCGATAAGGTTCTGGAGATCAAACAAGCCGGTTACGAAAGATGGAAATCGGCTCTCAGTAAATAATATTACGCTATGGCGTCTTGCTCATGCAGGACGGCAGATCGCAAAATTGCAAAACTAAAAAGGAATACCCCCGAACAGAAATAAACCATTTCGACCGGGGGTATTTTTTATACTCCGCAGCAGAGCGCAACTTCATTTGATCCCGGTTCAGCCTTGACAACCGAAACCGGGCCGATATCGGCCAGCTAAAAGATGTTTTGCATTTATATTCCAGGTGATGTAGAATAAATCCAATTTCGGAATCGCCAAAAGCAGGAGATGGATTGTAAATTATGAAAGAGTGCAGTATCTTGTGGTATGGCAAATATCAGCAAAATTGGGAGAACGCAGAACACTCGCATAATTATTTTCAATTATTTATTGTTTTAAGCGGCTGTGGCGCCGTTGTGATCGACGATGATCGGCAGCTGATCATCAAAGACCGGATTTATTTGATAAAACCCATGCAGCAGCATGCCATCAACTGCGATCAGGAATCAGAAGAACCGCTCAGGCTTCTGGATGTTAAATTCTCCGTAGCCGATCCTGCTCTCTGCGACGATCTGATTAAAGTTGTCTGTCCGTTTTCCACGGATCATCTGCACTGGTATACCGGCTGCTTTGATCGTATAATCGGCGAGAGCACCTTAAAAGAGAAATATTACTACAACATGATTAATAATTTATTATATATGATGTTGATTCGGTTGATCCGCGAGGCGGTCTATGGCAAATCCGATCGCGAGCCTGAGGATAAACTGGAAACCGAGCCGCTGATTAAGCAACGCAAAGGGATCAACTTTGAGCAACTGATGAATTTTATTCATTTTAATTACTCAAACATCATCGGGCTGGACGATCTTGCCACATTATCCAAAGTCAGCAAAACGATTTTGATCGACACCTTCAAGTCTGTTTACGGAACGACACCCATCTGTTATATCAATCAACTGCGCTTACAGAAAGCGAAAGAGCTCCTGGTCAATACGGATACCAGCATCGGCGAGATAGCCCGGCTGATCGGATTTCAGAGCATTTATTACTTCAGCCGCACATTCAAGGCCAAGGAAAATTGTACGCCGATGGCATACCGGCAACAGCACGCCGAGAGCAAGTACTGTTCATTTTAACGTTTCGCCCGTCGACATCGCCATTTTTACGGATGACGCATAAAAAAGGCCATCGCATCTTTGGGCCGGTCCGGCTGCTGATCCAAATAGGTCAGGCTAAGAGAACGCGTATGATAATGACTGCTATAGTCGTAAATTTGGTTGTCAAAAATGTTCGCCGTATCCGGTCCGGCCCAACTCAGGAAAATAAACGTATGTGTCGGAATTCCGTCGGCATTCCCCTCGGCATCGGTTGTAAAACAAATATCGCCGGCTTGCAGTTCCTGCAGATCGCGATGGATTTTGAAGCCCCTGTCCAAAAGTTGTCGCTTCAAGGTTGCCGTATAACTGGTAGCCATGGGAATGTCGCAGCCAATACGGCGCAAAGCTTCGCTGACTGTATAGACGCAAGCATTATGGTATTCGCCGCCGTTAAGCCGGGCAGCCCGGGCGCCGACCGACTGGCCGTTTGCCTGATCGGATAGATACTCGGACAAACGCCGCCCGATATTTCCGGCGCTTACCGGCGTCGGCGCGATTGTCGGCGTCGGCGCGGCCGTCGGTTCCGGCGCGGCCGTTGTGACCGCTGTCGGGGCGGTCGCTGTCGGTTCCGGCGCGGCCGTCGGTGTCGGCGTCGGGGCATTCGTCGGCACAACCGGCGGCGCGGCCGTTGTGACCGCTGTCGGGGCGGTCGCTGTCGGGGCGGTTGGTTCGGCCGCGGTTTCCGGCCGGGCTGTCGCGCTGCCGAAATCGGCACAGGCCGTGGCAGTCAGGATAAGCGCCAACAGCAACAGGATTATCGATTTTACGCGTCCGGCAGTCATAGGCTCTCCATCATCACCTGAACAATTTTCGGCGATCATCTATCAGGTTACCCATTATCCTAACTTTAATCTCGTTCCTTGTCTATGGACAGATCATCGGTCAAACCGGCAGGATAAGAAATTTAACGAATGCAAAAATAAGCGTTTGGGTTTTAAAATCTCGGTAAAATATAAATATATTTATATCGTGATTTATTTACCGATTCAAGCCCGCCAATAGGCCAGGCCGTTTACGACGGGCTATTGACAAAATAATCGAAAGGGCAGAAAATGATAAAGTAACCTCATATGACTCATTTTCATAGATTTGGCAAGCGCTGATTTACAAGCGGTTCAGGGCATGCATGGCACAGGTTCATCGGCCGGTTATCATGACAATGTACAATTTAATATTATTATATAAGAAGATGCGTTAAGCGATCCGCTGAATGATTCTGGTATATCACCGAAAGCAGAGCTATCCTTCCTGCTTTTTAAGGAGGAGATCAGATTGGTCAGGAGATTCAATAACTGTATTCGGCTTCGCGATTTACGTGAACTGATCGATTATGCCGCTGAAAAATATGGTGTCAAGCCGGCGTTCAAGGAAATCAGCCCAGATCGCCAGATCATCGAACACAATTACATCCAGTTGAAATTCGATACAGAGGCATTAGGCACCAAGCTTCTTGCCGATGGTCTGGATGGCAAGCATTTCGCCCTGATTGGCGAAAGCACTTATAATTATGTGCTCAGTTACCTGTCCGTCGCTAACGGAGTCGGCGTCATTGTACCGATTGATAAAGAATTAACAACGGATGACATGGTCAGACTCATTCAGAAAAGCGATACCGAAATTATTTTTTTCTCAGACTGCTGCGCCCCGTTTATCGCGGATATTCTATCACAATGTCCGGATATTTTGCTGGCCATCAATATCGGCCAGGCCAAACCGAATTGTTCCTTTTTGTATTTGAACACCTTGGTTGACGCCGGCAAAAAACTCCTTCAGGAAGGAGATACCCGTTTCACCGGCATAACGCTGGATGTCAATAAAAACTGCTCTATTCTCTTTACGTCGGGAACAACCGGCGTTAATAAAGGCGTCATGCTCTGCCAGCGAAATCTGGCGACTGCCGCCTATTCGGCCTTATCTTTGTTTGTCGTACCCAATACATCATTTTCTGTTTTGCCCATAAATCACACCTATGAATTCAATATTCATGTTCTGGGCTGCATATTGGGCGGCGGTACGCTTTGCTTTAACGATTCCCTGAAACATGTTAAAGATAACCTGAAACTATTCAAGCCAAATATGAGCCTGATGGTTCCCATGATTGTCGAGGGATTATATAAGAATATCTGGAAAGAAACAGCTCGGGTAAACCTAACCGCTCACTTGAAATACGGTATCTGGTTCAGTAATTTTCTCCGGAAAATAGGCCTTGATTTAAGGAAAACCCTATTTGCCCCGGTCATGGAAAATCTGGGCGGTCAGTTGAATTTCATTGTCTGCGGCGGCGCTCCTCTGAATCCGGACCTGGTCAAAGGCTTCGATGATATCGGCATCAGTGTTTACAATGGATACGGGATAACCGAGTGCTCGCCGCTGATTTCATCAAATAGCCCCCTGTCCAACGTTCCGGGCAGCGTTGGTGTTGTTGTGCCGGGGTGCGTCGTCAGGATCGGTGATATCCGGGCTGACGGAAGAGGTGAAATCCAAGCCAAAGGGGACAATGTCATGCTCGGATATTATAAAGACGAGGAGGCAACCCGCCTGTCCTTTACCGATGACGGCTGGTTTAAAACCGGCGATATCGGCTATATGGATCACAAAGGCAATCTGTATATTACCGGGCGGGCGAAAAACCTGATTATTCTCTCCAATGGGAAGAATGTCCATCCCGAAGAACTTGAGGAATATATCGTCAACATGATTCCTTATGTTCAGGAAGTTGTTGTATATGCCATGCTGGATGAACAAGGAAATGAGAGCGTCATCACTGCCGAAGCCTATCTCGATCAGCAAATCACCAATGAAGTGGGGTGGGAAAAAGCTTCCGAAATGTTCGCCGAGGGTATTAAAAAAGTCAACCGCCATCTGGCCGCCTACAAAAGAATTGCCAAAACCGTCATTAGAGAAACTGAATTTGAGAAAACAACCACCAAAAAGATCAAGCGTAATGTTCTGGCTCAAAATGGGAGTAAAACTGTTGCTCCGAATAAGGAGGTCGTTAAAGATGCTTAATATCATCATCAACGATATTATGGAATATGTCGAGATTGAAGAAAGCAGCATTACCGAATCTACCAATCCTGTCACGGATCTGCATTTAAATTCCTATGATTTCATCTCGCTGATCGGCCGGCTGGAATCCGAACTGGGGATTACAATTCCGGAGCGCGAACTCAGAAAATTAGAAACGCTTGGTGATCTGGATGTCTATATACGTGAAAAGATGTTAAAATGATTTACCTTGTTTTCTCACAAGGTGATCATCTTAACACCCTTGAAGAACAGCAGACTATGTCGCAAAGCCTTTTAAAAACAGGGCTTGTCGAGGAGTATGCGTTAAACATCAAAAAATGCAGTCTGGTTACCAATATCTGGGGCAAGCCCTTCTTAAGAAATTATCGGGATATTCACTTCAGCATCAGCCATTGCCGGGGCGGGGCAGCACTATCGATCGCATCCTGTAAAACCGGCATAGACATTGAAAAAATCCGGCCTCATTCCATGCTCGCAGGACGGAAAATATTTACAGAAGACGAGTTCGCAGCCGTATCACAATCGTTAAATCCCGAACGTGACTTTTTCCGCTACTGGACCTTGAAAGAGAGTTATACGAAAGCATTGGGCACCGGTTTTGCCTATCCGATGCATAAAATCTGCTTTTCGATCGACCGGAACAGGAATATCGCCTGCAACAAGAAGGGCTGCCGGTTTCGGCTTTTCGAAAATGAATGGGGATTCGTCGCCGCCGTTTGCTTCCTGTGTGATGACGAAGGATTTAAGGAAGCTGTGGTATCCCGTTATCTGCCATAAGAGGAGATCGTCGATGGATGATTACATCAGGTTCGAGCATGTAAAGAAGATATACAAGATGGGAGAGTATGAGATCGAAGCTTTGGCCGGCATCTCGTTCTCCATCCAAAAAGGACAATTTGTGATTATCGCCGGCGCCAGCGGAGCTGGCAAAACAACCATTCTCAATATTCTTGGCGGTATGGACAGTCTGACATCCGGAAGAATATTTGTCGATCAACGCGAAATCAGCCGTTTTAAAACCAAGGATCTGATAACCTACCGGCGGCATGATGTCGGTTTTGTCTTTCAGTTTTATAATCTCGTGCCTAATCTGACCGCCAAAGAAAATATCGAACTGGCGTCTCAAATTTGTAAAAATCCGCTTAATATCGATAAGGTCATTGATGGAGTCGGGCTAAGCGATCGTAAAAATAACTTCCCGGCTCAGCTTTCCGGCGGCGAGCAGCAGCGTGTGGCAATCGCCAGAGCGCTGGCGAAAAATCCCAAGCTGATGCTTTGCGACGAGCCGACAGGAGCGCTTGATTATCAGACAGGCCGCTCCATCTTGAAGCTGCTTCAGGATACTTGCCGCAACAGCGGCATGACCGTGGTGGTCATCACCCACAATCTAGCTTTGATCCCCATGGGGGATCAAGTCATCCGCGTAAAAAGCGGGCTTATTGACTCGATAACGGAAAACCGCGAACCGTTAAGCATGGATAGAATCGAGTGGTAAAGATGAAACACGCGCTATACAAAGATGCCTTCAGAGAAATTGGCAAGAATCTCGGCCGCTTTTTATCGATCTTTTTGATCGTGGGTTTGGGAGCCGCTTTTTTCGCCGGTGTAAAAGCATCGGCGCCGGATATGAAATATACGGCGGACCAATATTATGATCAATATAACATGATGGATCTGCGCATTCTGTCTTCGATGGGACTGACAGCCGAAGATATCGAAGCCATCAAGGCCCAGGACGGCGTCGCGTCCGTCCAGGCTTCTTATTTTGCCGATGTCGTCACGACCATCAATGCCAACGAGTTTGTCTTCCGCATTCACTCCTTGCCGGCTGAAGCAATCCAGTCAGGCTCAGAAGATTTTTTAAACAAGCCCAAACTGACCGCCGGCCGATACCCGGAAAATCCCGGCGAATGCATCATTGAAGATTCGAACGCTATTGATCTGGGTCTCCAAATCGGCGATACGCTAACGGTATCTTCCGGTAAAAAAACCGATCTGACCGATGTCCTGCGCATCGACACCTTCACGATCGTCGGCAAAGCCGTATCGCCCTATTATCTGACCTACGATAAGGACGCGTCCGATATAGGCAGCGGGAAAGTCAATTTTTTCATGATGATTCTTTCGACAGATTTCAGTTATCCCGTTTATACCGAAGCGCTCGTTACCGTCCAAGGCGCCAGGGACATGAACTCGTACAGCCCGGAATACCAGAGGCTGGTCGATAAAATCAAGAACCAGCTGGATAATCTGGTGGCTGAACGCTCAGAAACCCGTTTAGTCGAATTAAAAGAATACGCCACGGACCAGCTGAATGAAAAGCGGGCCGAATTGAAAGAAAACGAAGATAAATTCAATCGAGAAATCGCCGACGCTCAGGCTAAACTGGATGCCGCTCAGGATAAACTGGTGGGAGGTCAGGCTACTCTGGATGCTGAAAAAGAAAGTTATGCGCTCCGGACAGCCGACGCCCAGCAGCAGATCGACGAAGGCGAAGTAGAACTGGCCGAAGGTGAACAAGAATACAAGTCGGCTGTTAATCAATACAACGAAGCGAATGCCGAGTATAAAGACATGCTGTCTTATCTGGATCAAGCGACTACGGCTTTGAACAATATCGACACCAACTCGCAAACGCAAATCGACAGTCTGACCAATCAGCTCAACACCGATACAACCTTAACGGATACGCAAAGAACCGATTATCAATCGCAAATCGATACTTTGAAAGGGAATCAAAGCGACGCTAAAAAGGGACTGGCCGATCTAAACAATTTGAACAACAGCGCCAAGCAGTCCATGAAAGATGCCAAAACGCAGCTGGCCACATCGAAAGCCAAACTGAACGCCGCCAAAGCCAAACTGGCCAAAGCCAAAGCCGACCTGGCCGCAGCGAA
The DNA here is from genome assembly GCA_034927345.1 of Clostridiaceae bacterium. Lineage (GTDB taxonomy): Bacteria > Bacillota > Clostridia > Saccharofermentanales > UBA5734 > JAYFQE01. The sequence goes on along the minus strand of JAYFQE010000004.1, from coordinate 146,946 downwards.
AGTCGAAGCCGAAGAGAAATTTGCCGCGGCAGAAAAGCAGATCGCCGAGGGAACCACGGAATACCAGGCGGCTAAGGAGGAATTTGACACCAAGAAAGCTGAAGGCGAAGCAGAACTGGAAGACGCTAAAGAACAGGTCATCCGTGCGGAAAACAAGATCGACGCGTTGTCCAAGCCCAGCTTCTATGTCCTGGACCGCACTAAGCTATACAGTTATGCGGACTATGCCGCCACGGCCGACCGTATGGACGGCATTGCCAAATTGCTGCCGGTCTTCTTCTTCCTTGTGGCCGCTCTGGTCTGCCTGACAACCATGACCCGGATGGTCGACGAGCAACGCGGCACCATTGGCGCTTTTAAGGCGTTAGGTTACACCAACCGGGAAATCGCTTTCAAATATGTCAGCTACGCGGTGATTGCCAGCGCTTTGGGCGGTACTCTGGGTGTTTTTGCCGGTATTAAAGTCTTCCCGCGGATTATCTTCGACTCATGGTCGATGATGTACACCCTTCCGCCCATGCAGGAAACGCCGCAGGTGCTGTTGATGGTGCTGACCGTTTTAGCCGGGATGGCCATAACCACCTTTGCCGCTTACGCTTCATGCAAACAGGAGCTCCGGATTACTCCGGCTTTCCTGATGCGGCCGAAAATCTCGAAACCAGGAAAGACCATTCTGATTGAAAAAATGCACCTCATCTGGAATCACTTCAGCTTCAGTCAGAAGGTGACCGCCCGCAACCTGTTCCTTTATAAAAAAAGGTTCTTCATGACCGTCATCGGCATCGCCGGATGCGCGGCATTACTGGTGGCCGGTTTTGGCCTCAGCAATTCGATCGGCCAGATTGTCGACAAACAATTCAAGCAGATATTTATATACAACCTCAGTACAAAATTTACGCCGACGACCCTGGACGAGGATAAAGAAAAGGTCGTTGAATTATTAAAGCAAAACAGCAATGTTGCCTCTCTTTTAAGAGTAACTGAGATGAATGCCAAAATCAAAAGCAGCGGCGATGAGATCAGCACAACCTTGATTTGCCCCGAAAACAGCGAAGAGCTCCCGAATTACATTTCACTGCAGGATCGGCTGTCTCAAAGGAAATTAACACTGCCGGTCAGCGGCCTGATCATCAGCGAAAAATTGTCCCGCGAACTTGGCGTCGGCGTCGGTGATTCAGTAACCGTCGACAATGGTGACGGAGCGATTAAAAAACTGGAAATCAGCGGCATTACTGAAAATTATATTTTTCACTTTGCCTATATCAGTAAAGAATATTATCAGGAAATCTTCCGTCTGGCGCCGAATTACAACAGCCTCCTGATAAAACTCGCGCAAGCATCCAACGCTATGGAAAATCAATTGGGCACCGAGCTTATCGCCCTGGATCAGGTGGCTTCCGTCACCTATTATTCCGACGCCGCGATTAAATTTCAGGACACGGTCAAAAGCCTGGACGCCATTGTTTATGTCATTATCGCCTGCGCCGGTCTCCTGGCTTTCGTCGTGCTTTACAACCTGACCAATATCAACCTGAGCGAACGGATCCGCGAGATTGCCACCATTAAAGTCCTTGGTTTTTATAATCGGGAAGTATCGGCTTATGTTTACCGGGAGAATATTATTCTCTCCATTATCGGCGCGGGAGCCGGACTGCTGCTGGGCATCTACCTGCACCGAACCATCATGTCCTCCATAGAACAAAGCGGCGTTATGTTCGGCGACTATATCGCCGGAACAAGTTTTCTGTATGCCTTCGCCATTACTCTGTTTTTTTCCATGTTGGTCAATCTTTTCATGTACCGAAGGTTAAGCCATATCCACATGGTCGAGTCGCTTAAGACCATCGAATAGCCTTGCGCCTCGATATGGCCCGGTTTCACTATGGTTTTAATCAGCAGGTGGAGGATTCGAATGATGGAAACGCCAATAGCCGCATTACGTAAATTATATCCCCTTACCCCTTCGCAAAAACTGGTCTTCCTCTCCTGGCAATATACCTTACATAAACAAATCACCAACATTCCTTCCTCTTTTTTCGTTGATACGCCGCTGGACCTGTCTCTTATGAAAAAGGCGGCCGAAGAAGCGATACAAAGGAATGATTCTTTCGGACTGCGGATCACCCGGCAAGGCAAAAACCGCCTGCAATATTATACCGAAAAAAAAGTCCTGGTTTTAGAAATTAAAGATTTCAGCGGTAAATCCGAACAGGAAATGGAAACGTTTTTTTATAAAACCGGCAGGAAGAAAATGCCCATGTATGACCAGCCTCTGGCTAAAATTTATATTGTTAAGGCTCCGGATGGTTCCTGCGGCGTTTTCTCCTGTATCTGTCACCTGGCAATGGATTTTTGGGCGATATGCATGTTTTATCGGGATATTCTGTCCCTTTATCTCGCATACCAAAATCAGGCGCCGATGCCCAAGCCCATCAGAAGCAGTGAAATCCTGCTGCAAAAAGAGATGGACTATCAGGAATCCGACCGTTATCTTAAAGATAAAGAATTCTGGCGGCAAGAATTGCAGATTTACGAGACTCCGCCGATCTTTACCCATATCAACGGTTCCATCATGCTGGACCACTACCGGCGCTTAATCCGAAAACCCGGGTATCGCTTCTGCAAGGCCTTCTTCTTCCGAACTACAGCGAAACACGAGGTTTTTACTATAGAAAAAGAAGATGTCGAGCGTATGAGAGATTTTTGCATCCAAAACAGCCTGCCAAGCATGCAGATCCTGATGATCATGGGCCTGCGGACATTTCTTACCCGGGTTAATAACCGGGAAAGCGATATCAGCTTCTACAGCATCATCTCCCGGCGCAGCACACTGGAAGAAAAAGCAGCCGGAGGCACCCGGGCGCAAACCATCCCGTTCCGTTCTGTTTTAAAGGAAGAACTCAGTTTCAAAGATGCTTTAAATGCCCTGATTGAAAAACAAAATACCCTTTACCGGCATGCCGATTTTGATACCATGGAAATCTTTAATCTGGAACACAAGCTATACAACATGAAGCAAACCGAAGGATACTGCTCCATGCCCATCACCTTCCAGCCCATACCGATCGATCCCGGCAACGGCATGAAAATCAAGACAAAATGGTATTGTACAGGCGCGGCGGCCACCAGCGTCTACATCACCATTCTGGATGGCGACAATACCGGCGCGTTAAGATTTTACTATGAATATATGGATAAAATCATTAAAAAAGAAACCGTCGTCCGGTGCCACAAATTTATCATGAAAACCATCATGACCGGCATCGCGGATCCAGCCGTAACGATAAAGGCGCTTCTGGACGCCCCGGTATAAGCAGCCGCTCAGGGTATATAAATTTCCGTCATTTTCTTAACCTGACCCTCGACGACCTCGATCTGCATCAATCGTTTATGATCTGCCACGGCATTATGCAGATCTTGAAAATCGCAATCCAAGGTCGCGTCCGGCCCGCCCATTTCCGGTATCATCTTGATTACGCAAGCCGCAGCCAGTTCAAAGGTCCTGATTCGCGGATTATTATTGCGGATATAATAATCATTGGGAATATATTCTTCTCCATTCTCATCGGTTTCTATGATATCCGAGCCGTCTTCTTTAGCTTTGGCAATGGCTTCGGCGCCAAAGTACATCTCGACATAATCAATATCGATCGTATCGGGTGCGCCGGACGATGTGTCAACGACATAACCCATCCGGTTTTCCGTCACACCGGTCGCCGCGGCGGTTGTCGTCGCGGCCGCCGTCGTTGTTTCCGTTTGGGCGGCCGTTGTTGTCGCTGACGCCGCTGGCGTCGGAACAGCCGCCGTGGTCGTTGACGCAGCAGCCGTCGTTGGCGTCGTATCGGCCGTATGGGTCGGCTCAGCCGACGCCGCCGGCGTCGTTGGCGTTTTGGGAATCCCCAGACTGCAGCCGGCCGGCATCACCAACAACATTAAAGCTAACAAAAGGGGTATCAGCATCATTTTGGGGCATTGTAAGGATCCCGATCGTTTTCCGGACATCGTCATACATCCTCTCTTGCTCTTTCCCATTGTGACCGCCATTATGCGGCACGCTTTAGTTCATCGCCCGGCGCTTCCGGCTGTTAAAATGGAAAGTAGATGGGTATCTCGTGATCCGTCAACATTTTGCCATATTCGCTTATCTCAAAAGCTTCAGCAAAACGGATGACTTCGCCGCGGTCGGCGCCGTATTTCACTCGCAGCTGCTCACGGCAAGCTTTAGCCACAGCGGCATCTTTGTCTTGTATCTTTTGTTCCAGCCAGCAGAATCGCTCTTCTCGAGCCGCCGGCAACTGGTCTGTCTCATGATCTACCCAGGGCAGCCAGTCATAAAACTGAGATTTGTGGCAATCCAGCATGCGTACTTTCTGGGTTATCGTATCATCGATGTCTACCACAACATCAATTTGAATGGGCAGCGGTTTTTTAAATTCATCATAAAAGCTGAGAATTACCGGCATGTGCCTCAGGCAGGGCACGTCCGGGCAAACCAGCGGAACGCAGAGCAAGTACGATGCATCCTGCACCAGCAAGCCCGTATGCCGATGGTCGGTATGATAGTCATTCGTGCGATGGGTAAAGATCAGGTCCGGGTTGAACTTGCGGATAATCCCGATCAATTCGTCGCGTGTTTTTATATCCGCTGTAAGATCACAATCATTATGATCCAGAATTGTGTACGTCACGCCACTCAAAGCGCTGACTTGTTTTGCTTCATCAGCCCGGACAGCCGCCAGTTTATCGCGGCTCATGGTTTGATGACCGCCATTGCCGTTTGTCGCCGAAACAAAACAGACTGAATGGCCCAGTGAATGATATTTCGCCGCCGTCCCGCCAAAGCAATACTCGCAGTCATCCGGGTGCGCGCCAATAACCATGATCCTCAGTTTCCTGTTCTCCATAATGCAGATGCCTCCCTGATAAAAAATCCTCATCGACAGCTATGACCTATCAATAACTAATCATCACCCATCCTATTGAGTTCATTGTACTCCCGGCAAAATAACAATCAAGACTATCCGGCCGATTGGAATGGGCGATCTGCTGTCATTTTATATTTACTACTTTATTTATATCATTTCAGCCTGTTTACTAACGATAAATCATGATATAATCAAATATAGTTGATTTACATATCAGCATTTATCGGACTTACATGGTGAACACCTATGGTGATGAGGAGGATTCTTTATGTTATTTGCTGACAAATCGACAAAAATCGCCCAGTACATTCAAAAGAAAAACAGCGCGAAATTGGTTCTTCTTCTGAAAGACAGCAAACCCGAAATACGTATGCAAGCCATTAAAGCTTTAGGTTCGGTCGGCGATGACAAAGCGATCAATGCTTTAATCACGCTTTTGGCTGATCCTGATAAAAATGTCCGCCTGGAAGCTATAAAAAGCATGGGCAGCACCGGCAACCAGACTGTTCGGTCCCATCTGCAGCACCTTATCCAAATCGAACCGGATGAAACGTTAAAACAAGCTATCCGCGACGCCATTGCCAAAATTCCCAATAAAGATTATGCCCAGGTGAAGACGATCGTTTGATCCATCCGTTCTTTCCGGACCATTAACCGGGCATGAATCAATATACATGCCGGTTTGTTTCATATGCAATTCAACTTTTCCGCGGACTTTAAGAGCGCTTATCCCGCTCCACAGGCTGTCTGACCGCTGAGCATGTTTCTCAGCCTGCCGGACAGCCTGCATTTTTATGCCGGTACGGCCGTAAACCGGATCAAGTCTTGAAACCGGTGCTTTTGTTTTGCCTGTAAAAGAACGCGTATCGGTATTATAATATAGCATGATAGAAGAGGCAGGTATCAAAATGTATGATGCCGGAAAAACCAAAGGAGGTTTTGATTATGGGCAAGAAGGATTCAGACTTTCGGTACAATACAGGCGAAAGCCGTGTGCCTTGGGCAGCAGTGGGTGAAGATTATAATGCTGATGATGTCATGGCCGTTATTGAGTTTCTGATGCAAGGTGAAGGGCCGGATTACCAGGCCGCCTTACAGGAGATCAAGGTCCAGATCAACCGGCTGGCCGCGCATGCCAGTCCTCCGGGAAAATTATCCCTCGGTACGCAAGTGGAGCAATTGGAAGCAACGGCAGACCGATACCTGGGTACTTCCGGCAGTCTTTTTGTCGCCAACGCGACAGCCGGTTTTGAAATCGCCTATAAATATGTCAATCTGCAGGCGGGCGACGAGGTCATTGTCCCGGCCATAACGTTTATCGCCACGATGGCTTATCCCCTTTCGGTCGGCGCCAAAGTCGTCTTTGCCGATATCGACCCGCTGACCCTGAATATGGATCCGGCAGATGTCGCCCGCAAGATCACGCCCCGGACCAAAATGATCGTTCCGGTTCATATCGGCGGTTACCCGGCAGATATGGATTCCCTTATGGAGCTGGCCCGCCGGCACCATCTGCTTGTGCTTGAAGATGCCGCTCATGCTTTCGGCGCTCTTTACAAGGGGCGCAAGATCGGAACAATCGCCGACTTTACATCATTCAGTTTCCATGAAGTCAAAAACATCACGTCTTTTGGCGAAGGGGGAATTCTAACCACCAATATTGTCAATTTCCGTCCGGAATTGAAACGGGCCCGCTTCTTTGGGCTTGATTTCAGTCATGCGATTAAGAACTGGCTTTATGATGTAACGGCCATTCCCGGGAAATACGGCCCGTTTGCCGCCGGAAATTATTCGACAACTGAAATCCAGGCTCTGGGGCTCTCCCTGCAAATCGGCCGGTATCAGCAAATCATTGAAAAGCGGACCGCGGCGGCAACTTATATGACCAAGCGGCTGAGCGGCAATCCGGCGATTATTCCCCAAGATCTGGGACATGACGGCACCGTGCCGACTTTTCACCTTTATCAGCTGCAGATCGACCCCGAGCGTGCCGGCGGCGATATCCAAGTCCTGAAAAGGAAATTACAGGATAAGGGCGTAACGAATATTCCCCATTTCGGGCCGCTCTATTATTTCGATATTCTCCGGTCGCTGGGATATGATCGCGAGGCTATCGCAAAAACTTGCCCGGTTTGTGAAGAAGTCTTTAATAGACGATTTACACACTTGCCCATCTATGGATTGTCAGAACAACAACTGGAATATATGGCTGATGCGATTTTGGCTTCAGTTGCTGAAATGCAGAAATAAAACTCGGTTCTCCGCCTGTTTCCGCACCGGCGGAAGCAGGCGGAAAGCTGCTTGGCGCAAGTAATGATTATTTATCTAAAAGTGTCAAATATTTGCGAAATTACCGCTGATTCATTGCATTTAATATCGTTTCATGATAAATATAGGGCTTGGGATCATCATGCGATCTTCAAATCAATTAACCATGAATGATTATGGGGGAAATGAACATGATTAGAGCAGGCATCCTGGGCCTTGGTTATATGGGCAATTGCCATCTTCAGAAAATTCAAGCCACAGACGGCATTACGGCAACGTCGACGCACGACATCGATCCGGCAAAAAAGACGGCGGCCGCGGCAGCCGGTCTGACTTTTTTTGCCGACAGGCAGGCTTTTCTGGCCCAGCCGGACATGGATCTGGTTATTATCACCACGCCGAACCAATATCATAAGGATCTGGCGATTGCCGCATTGCGGGCCGGCAAGAATGTCCTTTGCGAGAAACCGGTGACCCTCAACGTCGCCGAACTGGATGAGATCATTGCGGTTGCCCGGCAAACCGGCAAATTATTTACCGTGCACCAAAACCGCCGCTGGGATACCGATTTTCTCACTTTAAAGAAAATCATTGACGATGGTTTGCTGGGAACGCCGATTTCCGTGGAATCACGGGTACTTGGCGAGCGGGGCATCGTTTTCGGCTGGCGCGCCGATCCGGCCTATGGCGGCGGCATGTTGTATGACTGGGGCGTCCATCAGGTTGACCAATTGCTGCAGTTATTTGCCGGTCATCAGGTCACCCGGATTTATGCCCAGACCTGGTCGGTCAATACGCCGGCTGTGGATGATTATTTTAAGTTGGAAATCATCTTTGACAACCAAACAACCGCTCATGTCGAATGTGGCGTATTTGCTTTGGAAAAATTGCCGCGCTGGTTTGTTTACGGCGATTCCGGCACTTTGAAAATCGATGATTTCTCCGCCAAAACAGGCCGTGTCTCTAAAATCAACAAAAATGCTACCGTCGAAGTTTCGGAAGGCATCGATCCGCTGGTCGGCACCAGCCGCACCATGGCTCCGCTGCAGCCGGAACAGATTGAGCATCACGTTTTGCCGGTTATTCCGGATGCCTCACATGATTTTTATCAAAATCTTGTTTTGGCGTGTCAAGGCTTGGCTCAGCCGCTGGTGACACCGGAAAGCGTCAGGCGGACGATGCAGGTTATTGACGCCGCTTTCTTGTCGGCTAAAACGAGACAATCGGTCGCCGTTCAAATTTAATACTCCGTTGATATTCTGAGAAAATCGTCATAATGCAGTTTCGCCTGAGCGGAACTGCATTATTTATTTTTACCCTGCCCTTAAGATCCTCCCCCTTTATCAAGATGGCGGTGTTCATCTTTCATTTCATGCTTTATAATCTATATAAACAGGAGGAATGACAAATGGATGAACTTGAAAAGATCCGCATTACCGTCGGGATGGGCGCTAAATTACGTCAGGCCCGTGTGAATAAAGGCTGGACCCAGGCCGATCTGGCCAATCAGATCAACGCGTCGCAAACGCAGATTGATCATTATGAAAAGGGCGATTATGATATGGCTCTGGCCCGCCTGTTCGATCTGGCCCAAATGCTCGGCGTTTCAGTGCCGGAGCTTTACGAAGAATAACCAGGTTGCTGAAGCTGGCCGCAGGGCAACGCCGGAAAAGGACATGCGCTGAATATGGAAACATCGGCATTAAATCAAGCTCAGGAATTGCTTTCTTTTATCGACGAAAGTCCAACCGCTTATCAAGCGGCGGCTGTTTTACAACAAAAGCTGGCCGATCAAGGGTATCTGCCTTATGACGGCCGTGAACCGCTGCAGCCGGATGACCGGCGTTATTGCCTGGTCAACGGTTCGGCGCTTTATGCTTTTCACATCGGCAGCGATCCGGTTAAACAGGGTTTCCGCATGATCGGCGCCCATACCGACGCGCCGGCGCTTAAGGTTAAGCCAAACAGCATTATTCAAAATGAGGGCTGCATTAAATTGAATACCGAGGTTTATGGCGGCCCTATATTGAATACCTGGTTCGATCGCCCACTGTCGCTGGCCGGGAGAGTCGTTTTAAAGAGCGGCGATCTTTTGCAGCCGGATATCCGCTTGATTGATTTTCGGCGGCCGATTCTGGTTCTGCCTAATCTGGCTATTCATATGAACTGTACCGTCAATGACGGCAGTAAAATTGAGGCTCAGAAGATGTTGCTGCCCATCCTGGCTCTGGCAGCCGACGGAACTCCGGCGCCGGCAGATTATTTTGACCGGCTGGTTGCCGAGGTTTTGGATATGGATCCCGAAGCCTTGGCCGATTTTGATTTATTCCTTTATGACACCACGCCCGGCTGCATCGCAGGCTGGAATAATGAATGGATCTGTTCGGCGCGGCTGGATAATCTTGGCCTGGCTTATGCAGCCGTTCAGGCTTTGTTGACGTGTGAACCGCACGGGGGCATCAATCTGGCGGCCTGTTTTGATAATGAGGAAATCGGCAGTCGGACCAAACAAGGAGCAGACACCAGCTATCTGCGTGATTTGCTGGAGCAGATCATTTATAGTCTGGGCGGTTCCCGCTCTGATTTTCTGGCTGCCTTCACGCCATCTTTTATGATCTCGGCCGACCAGGCGCATGCTGTTCACCCTAATTTCAGTGAATTGTCCGACGCGACCAGCCGCCCGATGATCAACCGGGGGCCGGTCATCAAGAGCGCGGCCGGCGGATCTTATACCTCTGATGCCGATTCCGCGGCAGTCTTCCAGTTATTGTGCCAGAAAGCCGGCGTCCCCTGGCAGTCTTTTGTCAACCGCAGCGACATGCGCGGCGGCTCAACCATCGGGCCTGTCTTTTCGGGGCATTTACCGATCCGGTCGGTCGATGTCGGCAACCCGATCTGGGGTATGCATTCGATCCGCGAGACCGGCGGCGTCATGGATCATGTTTCCATGTTGGCCGTCATGCGGACGTTTTTCAGTTTAAATTAGGTAGTGCGGCAAAACAACAGGGCGGGCATCATCCCGCTGGCAAAAGGATGTGAATGTAACGTTGATTGACTTAAGCGGGCCGGTTCAGAACGGCATGTGGCATTATGAACCGCCTTTTCCTGAATTTCACTTACAGCCGCTTGGGGATGTGCCCTGGGCCGGCTGTACGGTTTATTGCGAGATTTTTGAAGGCTTGAATTCGCAGACCGGTACTTATCTGGAAACGCCGGCTCATTATTATGGCCCAAAACAATCCTATCTGGTTGATGATGTTCCGTTGGAGCAATTGTTTCAGATGCGCTGCCGGATCTTGCAGTTAGCTGATTTTTTTACCGGGGCTGCAGAACAGTCGGACGGCGTAACGGCAGACATGTTGGAGCAGTGCGCCGGAGCCGGACAGATCGAACCCGGGGAAGCGTTTCTGGTCAGCACAGGCTGGGGGCGTCACTGGCTGGATTCCTGTTATCTGGAGGGTTCTCCTTATTTTTCCAGAGATGCCATGGAATGGCTGGTAGCACGCAAGCCTTTTCTTCTGGGCAGCGATATGCCCCGCTGGGAAAGCCGCCGGCAGCCGGGCGGCATATTCCCTGTTTTTTATGCCGCTAATATTTTAATGCTCGCGCCTTGCGTCAATCTGGAGCAAGCGCCGCCTTCGGGCCGCCTGACAGTCCTGCCGCTGCGGATACCCGGCACGTGCTGCGTGCCTTGCCGGGCAGTTTTAGTTGAGGATATAATATGATTAACAAAAATGACATTCTGTTCAGCCTTGATTTGCTGGACATTAAACAGGGCGATGTGTTGCTGGTTCATAGTGCTTTAAGCAGCATGGGCCAGGTTGAAGGCGGCGCCGACGCCGTGATTGACGCGCTTCTCGAAGCCGTCGGACCGGAAGGGACGATCGTCATGTCGACCCTGACCGGCTGGGCCGCGCCTTTCGACGTCCGGTCATCTCCGTCTGCCGTCGGACTAATCTCCGAAACTTTCCGCCGCCGGCCGCAAGCCCGGCGCAGTCTGCACCCGGTTCACTCCGTGGCCGCTATCGGCCGTCAGGCGGAGTGGATCACGAGCGGCCATGAATTATGCGCCACCGGCTGCGGCGCAGGCACGCCTTATGCGAAAATGATCGATCTGGGCGGAAAAGTTATGCTGCTCGGCGTCGACATGGACCGCAATACCATCATGCATACTCTGGAAGAAATGGTCTCCGCGCCTTATTTGCTGACCTTGGATATTCCGGCGCCGACTTACCTGCCCGGCCAAAGTACTTTCACCTTGCGGCAGTTTCCGCCGGGGCATCGGGATTTCAATCGTCTGACCCCTGTTTTAAGGGCCCGGCGTGCTTTAATTGAAGGGAAAATCGGATCGGCGGTCGTAAAAGTAATGGAACTGCCCCGTCTGATGGAGATCGGGCTGGAAGTTTTGGCCGAAGATCCTTTGTTTTTCATCTGTGAGAATCCTCAATGTCATTCGTGCCACTGGGCCAGAAGGCTCGACCGGCCGGAGCAGATCGATTATGACCTTTACCGCCATAATACATGCCAGGATCCGAATTGCGAAATTTGCGTCGTTCCTGAACCCAAAGGAGACTAACCATGATGAATAGCTGCGTCTATATTCCTGACTCGATGGCCGAAGATTTCGCCGATAAATTAAACTTGGCCGGTCATTTGCTGTTTGGCAATCTGGAATTTGACTGGTCGTTTGCCGGCCGTCCCTTTGACCAGTTAAGCGGTGATGAAAACGAACGCTGCCGCTGTCTGCTTCTGGAAACCAACAAAAAAATCGTTCTGTTGAATTGTCCGGTCCCCCCGGCGGATCAGGCCGCTTATCGTCAGATCCTGCGTCAGGCTTATTGGCTGGGCGTCGAAAACATCTGCGTTCCGGCGGCCTCGGCCGGCGATCTCGAGGCGATCCGGAATATCAGCCGCATGGGGCGGCCTTATGATATCGGGATCGTTATCGAACCGAAGGGCGAATCTGAACTGGGTGACGTCCAGGCGCTGCGATCTTTATTTCGCGCTCTGGGAAACGATACCGGTTTGATCTTCAATCCGCTCACTTATGTCCGCCAGCAAATGCACCCGTTCTTTCATGTTTTTTATCAAAGCAATTTTAAAAATCAAATCCGTTTTCTGCGGGTGAACGACGGGCTTTATCATGATGGTTCGCCGGTCGGCCTGACCGAGGGCAACGCCGAGATCAAGGAGTTGGCTTCTATCCTGTTGTCACGCAGCTTTAAAGGGTATTTTGCTTTGTCGCCGTATCTGCCTGATTTAACGCTGCCTGAATATGAAGCTTTGATTGGTTGTTTTCGTCATCTGCTGCAGACTCTGTAGCCCGTAAGGCTGCTGTTTTGGGCTCATCCCCGGCGGCTTTTTCTGGGGCCGGCTGCCGCAGATGAACGCTTAAGGCGGAAAAAGCGAAATTCAAGTGCTCTTCAGCCATAACGTCCATGATATCCAGCAAGATAGATTCCTGTTCCGCCAGATAACATTCGTAGTCGACCGTTTTAACATAGCACTGGAACAAGAGATCAACCGAGCTGGCGTTGAATTTTTCCAGATAGATCAGCATGCCGTCAACATAAATGGAATCCCGGGCTATGACCCGGGTTTTCAGTTGATCGGTCAGATGCCGGATCTGTTCGGTTGTGATACCGTATTCCAGATTGATGGTCAAGCGGATCCGCCGTTTCCCCATGCGGGAAAAATTGGTGACAAAAGTGCTGCTGAGTTTAGCATTCGGCACCGTAACGACGGCTTGTGAAAAAGTGCGGAGTTTCGAACTGCGGAAGCCGATATCTTCTACGACGCCTTCGATATCCGGCGTTGATATGACATCGCCGATTTCGAAAGAATGGTCGGCCATGATCGTTATGCCGCCCAATAAATTGGAAAATGTATCCTGGGCCGCCAGCGACAAGGCCAAACCGCCGATGCCCAGGCCGGCCAGCAAGCCGCTGATATCGAAGCCCCAGATTTTCAAGGCCATGAAAACGCCCAGGATGACCGCTGCGACCTGGATGACCCGTTTATAAAAACCCTTAATGGCCAGCGACTGTTGTTGGCCTTGCCGCTGGGCATAATCGGCGCGGACATCGACAAAGCCCAGCCCTATTCCCTGCAAAATCAGACATAGGATGACAACCTGAAGCGTTGTCATGACCTGGCGGAGCACAAGCGAAACAGAATCCGGCAGGGTCAGGAGCTCCGGCCGGATAGCCAGACCAAAGCCGATCGTCAGAATAGTCAGCCGTAAAGCCGGCAGGAGCAAGGTGGCGATTTGTGAACCCAGAGCTTCATTCTTCCAATGGATATGCTGCAGCAAAGTCTGGCATAAATGAGCCAGCAAGCGCCTCAGAAGGAAAGCCGCCGCTAAAATGGCCAATGCTATAAGCCAGTTCAGAATGCGGTTTCCCCAGATAATCTGGTTGAAAAACGATACCGGAACAGCAGCAAGATAAATCATCGACAACGGCATATCGGTCCCCCAGATCAAGATTTTTTCATATTGTAGCATAGTTTGCCTTTGATCTCAAAGCCGCGCCGTCTCGTTGACAGAAGGTTACTTTTCTCCAAATTCTCGTTCTTTTTGTCTATTGGCCTTATTGATTTACGCCTTATACTGAAGATGATTTCTATATAGAGGGAGGATGGGTCTTTTGGATAGCAAAAAATGGTTTCGGGAAGCACGGTTTGGTTTTATGCTTCATTGGGGGCTTTATTCCTTATTGGGCGGCGAATGGCAAGGCCGGCGATGTGAAACGATCGGCGAATGGATCCAGTCTTATTTCCGGATTCCCGGGCAAAGATATGCCCAATTGGCCAAAGCTTTTAATCCGGTTGGTTTTCAGGCTGAAGACTGGGTCAGGCTGGCTAAAGACTGCGGGATGCATTATCTGGTTCTGACCAGCAAGCATCATGAAGGATTTGCCCTCTATCACTCGGAAGTTGACGCTTATAATATCTATGACGCGACCCCCTTCAAGCGAGATCCGATCGCGGAATTAGCCGAGGCTTGTTATAAGCACGGCTTGAAGCTGGGGCTCTATTATTCACAGGATCTGGACTGGCATGATCCGGACGGCGGCGGTTACCTGGCAGAAGATAAAAACTGCGGCGTGATGAGCTGGACCAATGACTGGGATTATCCGGACGTTGCGGCGAAAGATTACAGCCGTTGTTTTGAACGCAAGATCAAACCTCAGGTCCAGGAGATCCTGACCAAATTCGGTGATTTATGTTTAATCTGGTTTGACACGCCGCGCACCATTTCGCCGGCGCAAAGCCAGGAATTGTACGATCTGGTGAAAAGATATCAGCCCGGCTGCCTGATCAATTCGCGGATCGGCAACGGGCTGGGCGATTATACGTCATTGGGCGACAATCAGGTGCCGGCCGCCCGCAAGCAGGGCGGGCTATTCGAAACGGCAGCGACTTTAAATGATACCTGGGGCTATAAGTCATTTGACCAAAATTGGAAAAATCCCCGTGAAACCGTTTCGCTGTTGGGCCGTCTGGCATCCCGCGACGTGAATTACCTTCTGAATGTCGGCCCTGATCATCTGGGTCGGATACCGGCCCGGGCCCAGGCGGTCATGCATGAAGTCGGACACTGGATGGACCAAAACGCCGAGGCCATAATCGGCGCCCAGCCCAATCCGTTTTCATTTGAACCGGCTGCCGGTCCTGTTACCGCCCGGCAGGACAGCTTGTATTTCCACCTGCATCATCCCGAAATCATTAAGGATGGCCTTTTGCAAATAAACGGCATCCGCAGCCAGGTTTCCGCAGCTAGCCTTCTGTCAACCGGGCAGCCTTTGTCTTTTACCCAGAATGAACCGGCGGCCGGAGCCGTCCAAACGACAGTTCAGCTGCCCCCGATGGATGATGCGGCGGTTATGCCGGTTGTTAAACTCACTTTTTCCGGACAGACGGATCTTGACAGCGGCATCATTCAACAGCCGGACGGCAGTATCTTGCTGACGGCTGCCGCCGCGATGATCAAAGGGCAAGCCAAGCTTAATCGGGCATCGGCAATCGACGGCTGGACGGATTCGGCAACGGAGCTGAGCTGGTCTTTCCAGCTTTATTCAGCCGGGACTTATCAGATCGAAGTCGCCAGCAATGGTTGTTATAAAGAACCATGGATCGGCGGCCATGATATCAGCGTGGCCTGCGACGGCCGGACTGCCGGCGGTAAACTGACCCGAGACGGCGATCTGGACAGTCTTCTGACGCGTTATTGCACCGGCGCCTTGTCCCGGCCCTGCGTCATCTCGCTGCCGGCAGCCGGGTCCATGACGCTTGTTTTAACCCTGAACCGGTGCAATCCGGCTGATGCCGGCGGTTTTAAGTTTGTCCATCTGCGTCTTTACCCGATCGGCTGAGGGCCGACTCCATTATTGAGGAATACGATGTCCGGCCAGGAGCTGCTCTGTCGTCTGTTCCAGTTTGGTTTGCAGAGACGCCAGGACAGTATCCAGTTCATCCTTTGTCGCTGCCTGGCCGACATCATCTTTCAACCGTTCCAGGGCGGAAATAAAATCGGCTTGCAGTGTATCGAGAACCCAGGTTGTCTTGGCCAGCCGCGGATCACGCAGCTTTTCCGGAACCAACCGGCCATGCTCAACCGGCGCGCCGAGCGTCAGCGTTTCATTCAAGCGGGCAATGTGGGTATCCAAACCCAAACGCTGACTGATCGACGCCGAAAAGGAGTTGATCACTTCCGGTTCGCCGTGGACCAGAAGAATCTGAACCGGTTTTTGTTTCATGGCGGCAACCCAGTCCAGCAAGCCGTCGCGGTCGGCGTGACCTGAGAAGCCTTGATTGGCTTCTATATGAGCGTGAATCACGATCTCCTCGCCAAAGATTTTCACGATCTTCGCGCCGTCGATAATTTGCCGGCCCAAGGTTCCCTGAGCCTGATAGCCGACAAAAAGAATCGTCGAATCCGGCCGCCACAAATTATGTTTGAGGTGGTGCTTGATCCGCCCGGCATCGCACATGCCGCTGGCCGATATGATAATTTTACTTTCTTCGCTTTGGTTTAGCAATTTTGATTCATCAACGCTGCGGGTAAAATGGAGGTTGGGGAAATCCAGCGGATTATCGCCGTTGGCAATGTACTGCCGGGCTTCGTCGTCGTAGCAATCGGTGTTTTCACGAAACACACGGGTAGCGGAAACAGCCAGAGGGCTGTCGATATAAACCGGCGTCTGCATAAAGGCCATGCGTTGGTCCTGGTATTTTTCGCCGGCGCTATGCAGGGCGTAGATAATTTCCTGAGTGCGTCCGACGGCAAACGAGGGGATAATCACATTGCCGCCCCTGGCGATTGTTTCGTTGATGACCGAAACAAAACGTTCGACCTTGTCCGTGCCGTTGGGATGGAGGCGATCGCCGTAAGTTGATTCCAGAACCAGATAATCGGCGCCGTCTATGATGGTCGGATCACGCAGAATCGGCATGTTTTTATTGCCCAGGTCGCCTGAGAAGACGATTTTCGATTCGCGCCCGGCTTCTTGAACCCAGATTTCCAGGATTGCCGAACCCAGAATATGTCCGGCGTCCCGGAAAGCGACTCTGACATCAGATGCCGGATTAAAGGTTGCGTTGTATTTGAGAGGTTTAAACAGGCTGCAGGATTTGACGGCGTCGTCCATCGTATAGATCGCCTTGTCAACCGGTTTTCCGGCACGGGTGTTCTTCCGGTTCTGCCATTCTTCTTCCATCTCCTGGATATGTCCCGAATCCGGCAGCATGATCTGGCATAAATCGCAAGTCGCCTGGGTGGCATAAACCGGATTCCGGTAACCGTCGACATACAGTTTGGGGATCCGGCCGCTGTGATCGATATGGGCATGGGTCAGAAGGACAAAATCGATATTGTCCATGCGAAACGGAAAAGGCGCCCGATTCATCTGTTCTTCATGGAGATGGCCTTGATGCATGCCGCAGTCAACCAGAAAAGACGTTTGATCGGTTTCCACCAGATAGCATGATCCGGTAACGGTTTCCGCCGCGCCAAGAAATGTGATTTTCATGTTGTGTCCTCCGTTCGTTTATTTCCGGCCGTAAGCCTGATTGATATAATCCGGGGCCCGCCCCTGGGCTGTTTGCAGCCATTCGGCCGCTTGTTCGGCGGATCTGGAATCGCCGGGATCCTTTTCGCCGATCATGGCCAGCATGGCGCGCCCCTCTTCGGCGCAAAGCGCGTCATGCTCAGGAAACACTTCCCGCAATAAGAATAAAGCAAACTTGACCAGCCTGAAAGGGCCATAAACACGAACAACTTCGTTCGGCAGCGCTTCAATGGCCACGCTGTACAAGCCTTTGATGCCGGCAATCAAATCCGGCAAATCGGATCCGGCGGCAAACACCAGCGTATAAAACCAGCCGAACAGCTTGCCCGTCTCGCAGCCGTGGGCATCCGAAACGCCGACAATGGGAATCGCGCGGCCTTTGGCCCGTTCGTCCTGATACCGGGCAACCTGAAGGATGTTGGAATCCGCCTCGTAAAGATGGTAGCCGCCCAACAGTTCCAAAGCGTCATAAGGCTGCGTGTCGAACAGATGGCTGATCAACGGCTCGTTGATATAATAACCCTGTCGGCCGTTCTGCTGCGGCCAGAACCAATAGGGATGGCAATAGATGCCTAGTCCGCCGGCGCGGCGGATTTGATCAAAAATCCAGGTGGAAACGGCGTATTGATAGCGGTCGACACCCGGCGGAAGGCTGCCCGTCCGTTGAACGCGCTGCGCTATTTCATCGGAAAAACCGGGTTGTTTAAACAAGGTGTTGATGCTGAAGCAACCGCCGAAATTGATGATATGCAGCGGATTGTCCGGCGCATGCACTTCTTCCCCGCGAAAAATACGCAGATCCACGGCCGCATGGGCGAAAGCCTCCTGAGCTTCAATCGAGGGGGCATATTGGCCGTGGTCGGTAAGCGCCATGAAATCCAGACCGATTCTGCGGCAGGCGGCCGCCACATGGGCAGGTGTGTCCAGGCCGTCGGAACGGCAGGAATGCATATGTAAATCGCCTTTATAAGGTGTCCGGGCGTAAAGGTCTGCTTCGACGGAATAAACGGTCAATACGGCGGCTGGCTGGTCATAATCGGCTTCACCGGCATACAGACGCAGCTGATGCTCCTGTTCTCCGGCAAATAAGATGCGGGCTGACAAAGTGCCGTCGGCATTCCAGGTTACCGGTACGGCTGCGTCCCGATTCAGAGCGCCGCCGGATTGCTGCAAGGCGATATGCAGCAGGCGATACGCCGGTTCAGCGGCTCCGGCCGCTTCCGCCGGCCGGTCCGGCGGTAGAAAAAACGTGATTATCGTTTCTTGTCCTGCAAGAACAATTTTCGGGCTGACAGAATATTTTTTTCCTGCACTCATCTGATAGGCACCTCGATTAAAATATTGCTTTTTATTATAACGCATCAGTCCCCGACATGGGTTATGCGGCATGGAAATTTACATAATCTTGCCTCTTTTTTACACAATTTTGTTTTTCGCATTTCCCTGCGTCATTAAATACAATTTTTGTTATAATGAGAAAAACATATTGGGAGGATCCATATATGCCGCTGATCGATATGCCGCTGGAGGCTTTACGGACTTATCAGGGAACCAATCCCCGGCCGGAACATTTTGATGCCTATTGGCATGACGCCTTACAGGAAATGCAGGCCGTCGATCCAGGCCTGGAATTGATTCCCGCTTCGTTTCAAGTCCCCGGCGCCGAATGCTTCGATCTCTACTTCACCGGTGTTCGCGGCGCCAGAATTCACGCGAAATACATCCGGCCTCTGAACGCTCCGGAACCGCATCCGGCGGTTCTGCAATTTCATGGCTATACAGGCAGCAGCGGCTACTGGTTCGATAAACTGGATTATGTATCGCTCGGGTTCTCTGTCGCCGCTCTGGATTGCCGCGGTCAGGGCGGTCTGTCCCAGGATGTCGGCGGCGTGCTGGGCACGACCTACTGCGGGCATATCATCCGCGGTCTGGACGACGCTCCGGAGAATATGCTGATGCGCCATATCTTTCTCGATACAGCTCAACTGGCCGGCATAGTCATGAATCTGCCGGAAGTCGACGAAACCCGCGTAGCGGCCATGGGCGGATCGCAAGGCGGCGGGCTGACTTTGGCCTGCGCCGGCCTGGAACCGCGGATCAACCGCCTGGCTCCCCGCTGCCCGTTTCTCTGTGATTATCGCCGCGTTTGGGAAATGGATCTGGCTAAGGATGCTTATGAGGAAATCCGGACTTATTTCCGCAAATACGATCCGATGCATTCACGGGAAGAGGCCATATTCAATCAACTCGGTTACATTGACGTCCAGCATCTGGCTAATCGGATCCGCGGCCGCGTCCTGCAGGCAACCGGCCTGATGGATACCGTTTGCCCGCCGTCAACCCAGTTCGCGGCTTATAACAAAATCACGGCGCCCAAGGAAATTGTGCTGTTCCCGGATTTTGCCCACGAAACCTATCCTGAATTCGAAGATCAGGCTTTCCTGTTCCTGGCCGAAATGAAAAACTGACGCTAAAACATCCGTCAAAACCTTGACAAAGGATAAGCGAATTGTTATGCTTCAATTAGTTAATCCACTGGAGAAATTTATAAACACATGAATAATCTGCCCTTCCGCCACCGGACTGCCAACCCGGAATTTTAAAGGAAATGAGTTTTAAAATGTCGCCAGCCGCTTTATCGGGACAAACAGGAAAACCTGTCAGCCAACAACAGATGAAGATGACCAACCTCAACCGCATTTTTGCCGATTTGCGGCGCCAGGGGCCCTTATCTCGCGCTGAGCTGGCTATCCGCAATCAACTGAGCCCAACAACGGTGTCTCATTTGATCGGCGATTTAATGCGATTGAACATGGTACGGGAAATCGGCGCCGGCCAATCCTCGGGCAGCGGCAGAAAACCTATTTTACTGGAAATCAACCCCCAGGGCGGATATCTGATGGTTGTCGAACTGGGCAGCCGCGGATACCGGCTGGTTCTATTCAATTTAATCCTGCAGGTTGTCGCCCGCGTTGATATTAAAATCACGGATTTCACCCGACTAGGTGATCAGATGGCGAATTCCGCCACGTCATTGCTGCAGGACAGTCATATTGTCAAGGAAGAGCTGCTGGGCATTGTCTTCGCCGTGCCGGCCTTGATCGATCATAAAACCAGCCGTGTCATAACCTCGACTGTTATCCCTTTTTCACCGGACGACGATTTCGTCAGAATCATGGGCGAGCGTCTCCAGGTACCGATCCGTTTGGGCAATGAATCCGCTTTCTGGTGTTATGCCGAATATTTCCAGGGCAGCGGTTATCCTGAATCCGACATGGCTTTTATCGATGTCGGCGACGGCATCGGCTGCGGCCTGATGATTAATGGCCAGCTTTTTCACGGAGCTCATGGCCTGCAAGGCGAGATCGGCCATATAACGATCAATTACCAGGGAGCCACCTGTCCCTGCCATAACCGCGGCTGTCTGGAATTATATGCCAGCCTGCCGGCTCTCGAACGCCGCGCGGCGGAGCTGGCGCAGGTAAACCGGCAGTCTCTGCTGGCTAAGGCTCAGGACGAAAACGGCCATATAACATTCGCGGCTTTGCTGGCGGCCTGGGAAGCCGGGGATTCGCTGGCCGATAAACTGATCCAGGAAGAAGCCGAGTATCTGGCTTATGGCGTCAACAACCTGATCAACATGATGGATCCGTCGGATATTGTTCTGGGCGGCGCCATCCGTTTGGCCGGAGAACCTTTTTTTCAGCGTCTGAACGAGGCTTTGGACAAGATCAGCCAAAACACGGCCGCTACGGGAATCCGAACGACCAGTCTGCCGGATGAAGCCATGGCGTCGGGCGCGGCGCAATGGCTGCTGGATGATTTAATCGGCCAATCGCAGGTTTTTTAGCATGATGATCTGGCGAAACAAAAGATTGTTTTGTTGACGCCGATTAATAAAGTCAATGGACTAATAAAAAAGGAGTGAATCGTATGGCAAAGCAAGAAAAAGTTATGAACGGAGCCGGAATAGCTGAAATGGGGTTCCCTATGTGGCCACAATTCAATCCCAAGACCTTTACGGACGTGCTCGAACCGCTGAAGAGCGGCAAGGTCAATTATTGGACCGGAACCCAGGGCATGGTCTTCGAACAAAAGTGGGCTGACTGGATGGGTGCGAAAATGGCCATATCCTGTACCAATGGCACATCCGCGCTGCACATCGGTTTGGCATCTCTCGGCATCGGACCTGGCGATGAAGTTATTGTTCCCTCCTATTCTTTCATCGCCTCGTCTTTTGCCGCAGTCCAGGCCGGCGCCATCCCTGTATTTTGTGATGTTACCGATGATCACACCATCGATCCCGCCAAGATCGAAGGATTGATCACCCCCCGTACCAAGGGCATTATTGTCGTGCATCTCTACGGTGTCGTCGCCGATATGGAGCCGGTGCTGGACATTGCCCGCCGCCACGGCCTGAAAGTCATTGAAGACTGCGCCCAATGCATCGGCGGCGTTTTCAAAGGAACAAAAGTCGGCCTGATCGGTGATGTCGGCTGCTTCTCTTTCTGCCAAAGCAAACATTTCACAACCGGCGGCGAAGGCGGCATGGTCGTCACCAACAACGAGGATCTGGGCTGGGAATGCCGTAGTTTCCGCGACCACGGTTATGATGTCCGCCAACGGATGAATATGCTGGCGCTCGAAGAAAAACTGCCTTACATCCACAACCGGATCGGGTTCAATTATCGCATGACGGAAATTCAATCGGTTATCGGCATCAATGAACTGGAACGGCTGGACGACTGGAATCTGACCCGCCGCCGCAAATATGCCGCCATGTATGACAAAGCGTTCGCCGGGCTGCCTGGAATCGCTAAACTGCCGTACAACTCAGCCGACCGCTTGAACGCTTACTGGTGGTATCCGATCAATCTGGATATCGACCGTCTGGATATTGACGCCGCCGCGTTCTGTAAAGAACTGGGCAAGCTCGGGATTCCCTGTTACGGCATACAATGGCCGGAAGCCTACGCCGAAAGAGCCTATAAGGACCATAATGGTTTCGGCGCGGCTAAATTCCCCTTTGAATCAAAAGAATATACCGATCCCGCCAGCGTCCGCTACGCGGAAGTCGTCTGCCCGAACGCCCGTCGGCTGCGCGACTGCACCTTCAGCTTGTTCCTGCATCCGTCGTGGGAGCCGGAACACATCGAACGCTGCATAGAAGCGGTAAAAACGACTCTGAAAGCTCATTCGAAAGCTTAAGAAAAAAAATGCCATGCGCCCCATTTAAAAATGAGGCGCATGGTGCTTTAATTAACTCATGAACCGGACGCCGAAGCGCCCGCAATATGAAGGGAGAGATTTGTACATGAATATTCTGGCGGTCGGCTGCCATCCAGATGATTTGGAAATTGCCTGTTTTGGGACCTTGGCGCTTTATGCCCGGCGCGGCGATAAGGTTACCATCTGCCACGTTGCCAACGGCAATCGCGGCCATGCGATTATCGAACCTGATCCGCTGCGTTTGATCAGGCGTGACGAAGCCCGGGAAGCCGGAGCTTTGATCGGCGCCGCCTCCGTAGTTACGCTGGATGTCCCCGACCTCGAAGTCAACAGCCGCGATCCGGAGCAGGTCAAGGCCATGATCGACGTTATCCGCCAGGCTCAGCCCGATTTGATCATCACCCACGGTCCGGAAGACTATATGCAAGATCATCTGGAAGTTCAAAAGATGGTTTTTGACGCCAGTTTTTCCGCCAGCGTACCTTTTATGAAAACGCCGACGCCCGGCATATCGGCCATCACGCCGCTCTATTATATGGACACTCTGGCCGGCGTTAATTTTCTGCCGACTGAGTATGTCGATATTTCGGAGACAGCCGAGTTAAAACTGAAAGCTCTGGACTGCCATCACAGTCAGATTGACTGGATGCGCGAACATGATCATATCGATTTTCTTGATTTTGTGCGGACTTGTTCTCATTTCCGCGGTTTGCAAAGCGGCGTCGCATACGCCGAAGGTTTTACGCAGGCCTTGACCTGGCCGCGTTTGCCGGCCCGTCGTCTGCTGCCCTGAAGGCAGATGGTTCAATAGGAAGGAGTACCTGTTATGGATTTTATCAGTACTGTCAAAGGATCTCTTTTAGAGAATTTTTATCCCGCCGGTTGGGATATGGCGCGTATCGACCGCTGCGCCGACAATCCGCCGGAATCCATCCTCGACCGCCAGCCGGACTGGCATCCTGATTTCCAGCCGATCCCCTGCGACACCGTCGCCGACTTCGATATGATGATGGGCCATGAAATCGCCCTGTCCATCCGTCAGGCGCGGGAGGACGGCGTCAAGCTGGCGTTGATCCTGCCGGTCGGCCCGATGGGCATGTACCGCTGGGCCGTCTATTTTCTGAAAGCCTGGAAGATCGGCTGCAGCCACGTCTACGGTTTCAATATGGACGAATGGGCGGACGGCGACGGCAACACCCTGCCGTCATCCAACCCGGCCGCTTTCCAAAATGCCATGCAGCAGGCCTTCTACGGCCCGCTTGGCGATTTGACCGTACCGGTCGGCCAACGCAATTTCGCAACTCACGACAATCTGCCGACATATGCGCAGAAAATCGGCGACTTGAAAAAGAGCGGCGCCCGCCTGATCACCGTTTTCGGCATCGGCCGCATGTGCCACATCGCTTTCTGGGAACCGCATTTTGCCGCCGAATTTTCTTCTGTCGACGAATGGCGCAAACAGACCCATCGTCTCGGCGCCAAACTGCATCCGCTGACGATCGAACAAAACGCCTTGACATCATTCAAGAGCCGGACCACTCTGGTTCCCTGCCGCGCCAACACCATCGGACCCGGCCTCTTCCTGCAGTCCGATCAGATTATCGGCGGCGCCGACGGCACTCTGGGCCGCGGTATGCAATGGCAAGGCCTGTCGCTGTGGATGACGCTCCGTTACGGAACCAGCATCTGGGTCCCCTCAACCTTTATGCCGACACTGCCCGGCAAACTTTTCTTTATGCGTGAACTCGCCGGTCCCCTGACCGCCGAATGCAATTAAGCCAGGAGGATGACGTTTATGAAAAAAATCAGATGGGGCGTTCTCGGCGCCGGCGGTATCGCCGAACGCCGGACCATACCCGGACTGCTGCAAGCTAAAAATGCCGAATTGTATGCAGTCATGGAAATCGATCAGGCCATGGCTGAGGCCATCCGGGTCCGCCAGGGCGCTGTCAAAGCCTACACCAGCGACCAGGATCTGATCGACGATCCGAATGTCGACGCGATCTATATCGCATCACCTGTAAAATTTCACGCCGCACAAGCGATGAAGGCGATCAAGGCGAAGAAGCCGTTTCTGATCGAAAAACCGCTTGCCTTGTCCGCCGACGAGGCCGATACAATCGCTAAAGCCGCGAAAGAGGCCGGCGTTCCGGCTGCCTGCGGTTTGATGATGCGTTTTGGCACCTGGCATCAGAAATTCCGTGAATTGATCCGGAACGGCCAATTAGGAACGGTCATCACAGCCAAAGCGCAGTTTTCCTGCTGGTATCCGGATATGGCCGGCAGCTGGCGGCAAAAGAAAGCCACGGCCGGCGGCGGAGCTTTGATGGATATGGGCGTGCACTGCATCGACTTGATCCAGAGCATCCTCGGCAGCAAAGCGGTCCGTGTGGCGGCATTGATCAAAACGCGTGCGTTCCAGTATGAAGTGGAAGATACATCCAATCTGCTGATCGAATTGGCCGACGGCACAAATGTCCAAGTTGAAGCTTGCTTTAATATTCCTGACGCGGCAGCGAACTGGCGGCTGGAATTTTCCGGCACCCAGGGCAGCATTGTGGCCAACGAAACCATCGGCCAGATAGACGGCGGCCAGGCCAAGATCACATTGGCGGGTGTCCAGGCCGGATATAATGCCATTCAGGACAATACCCGGACCGAGACAAAAGTTGAAGAACCTAAAGAATTCGGCAACATGTACTCCCGGGAAATCGAGTCCTTCTCCCGTTCATTGTTGGAAGGAACACCGGTGGAAGTCCCCCTGACTGATGCCGTACAAGTCCAGCGTGTCGTCGAAGCGGCCTATCGCTCGGCTCAGGAAGGTATCTTTGTTTCCGTGGATCCCTCCTGAAACGGATGATCCGACCCTCCTAACGGTTAAAAAGCAGCCGGCTGGTTACAGCCGGCTGTTTGTTTTCTGAACGGCGCCGTTTCTTTCTGTGCGGAAAGCCGAACGGATTATGCTGATGTCTTCAAGCCAAAGACATAGGCCGGCGGCATTGGGCGGTCTGCTTCGCCGGCAGGCATTGTTATCCGCAGCCGGCCGTTTTCCTGGGAGAATTCCAGGGATTCGCCGGTTTCGACCCAGATGACCTGGCATACCGGGCGCAGATCTTCGCCGGGGGTTTCGGGAATCAGGATTGTCGATTGCGGCGCTTCATTTTCGCGATCCGGCAGATAAAAAACATACCGGTCCCCGCCTTTACAGGTCCAGGCAAATGGGCCCTGCCGGTAGGGGGCGCACGGACGAGTGCCGTAAATTGCTTCGCCGTTGGCTTTAAGCCAGACGCCCAGCTCACGCAGAGTGCGTACAGCGCCTTCCGGAAGCCGGCCGTCCGGCTGCGGGCCCACATTGAGCGCCAGATTGCCGCCTTTGGCAACGACATCGATCAGCATGCGGATCACCTGGCGGGCGGTTTTATACTGATCTTCATATTTAAATGAAAACGAGGTTCCCAAAGTAATGCAGCTTTCCCAGGGGATCAGCAGCGGTTTTTCCGGTACGGTTTGCTCAGGAGTGACATAATTCTCGTAAGGTCCGCCGACAGTCCGATCAGCGGCAATCAACCAGGGCTGAATCCGACGGGCGCGGTCGACAGCTTCGCCCAGCCGGATATCCTGACCATTGGCAGCTGATACCCAGCCGGCATCCAGCCACAAAATATCAATCCGGCCGTAATGCTCCATCAGTTCCATAATCTGGTCCTGGGTATAGCGAACAAATTCTTCCCAGAGCTCCGGCTGTTCCTGAGGATCGTAAGACGGACCGCGTCCGGTTGTCGTGCCGCGCGGCATGCCGGGCGCCCAATAAGCTGGCGAACGCCAGTCTGCTTTGGAAAAATAAGCGGCGATTGCCAGTCCTTTTTGCCGGAACGCCTCAAAAAGGTGTTTGCAGATATCGGCCCGGGGCTGGTCATGATAGGGGCAATCCGGCGCTGTAACGCGGTAGTCGGATAACCGGGTATCCCACATGCAAAAGCCGTCGTGATGCTTGGTGGTAAATATGAGATACCGAAAACCGGCTTCAGCCGCCAGATCAGCCCATTGTTCCGGCTGGAAACGAACCGGGTTGAAAGTTCGGTTCAGGGCAAAATACTGTTTCTTAAAGGTCTCGCTGTCAACCGGCCAGTCGACGCCTTGCCGCGACCAACTGGCGTCTTCATCGGATAAAGCCCAGGATTCAACAAGGCCAAGCTGGGAATAAGGCCCCCAATGCATCATCAGGCCGAGCTTCTGATCCTGCCACCAATCCAGGCGCTGCCGCAGCAGCGGGTCGTCCGGCCGGACCCAGGAATCTTCACGGCTGTAGGCATGCACGCCTTCAACAACAGCATCGGCGGATTCGGATAGGATATCGGGTCCAAGATCCGCCGGAACAGCCGCCGGCTCATCGCCGGCGGCAAAATCCAATTCCTGTTCATCCGTTAAGCGTTCAGCTTTTTTCATAGACCCCCCTTATATCATCAGATAAAGAAGCTGGCGTCGGATTTCTCGGCAGATGCCAGCATGGTTGCCACGCCGCCGATTTCCACGCCGGGTATGAGTTCCTCCGGCTTAATGCCCATGACGTCCATCGACATCTGGCAGGCAACCATCCTGATTCCGTTCTGCATGCCGGTTTGGATTAAATCCTCCAAGGACGAAACATTTTTCGATTTCATGACGC
Source organism: Clostridiaceae bacterium (assembly GCA_034927345.1). Lineage (GTDB taxonomy): Bacteria > Bacillota > Clostridia > Saccharofermentanales > UBA5734 > JAYFQE01. Next base: position 119,788 of record JAYFQE010000004.1, on the reverse strand, counting down.
TGCGGATCATCTTGGCTCCCAGACCGGCCATATTCATACGGGATAGGCCGAGTTTATGTGAACCGCGCGGCATCATGCTGCCGAACATCTTCTCGATAATATTCTTCCTGACCGGCACGCGCCGCGGTTTACGCAGGATATTCAAGCCCCAGAAAGTAAAGAACAAAGTGACTTTCCGGCCCATGGCCGCAGCTCCGTTGGCGATGATCATCGCGGCGATCGCTTTATCCAGATCCCCGCTGAAAATGACGATCGTTTTATCGTTGCCGGCTGATTCCGCCGCGACGGCCTTGAGCGGTTGTTCTTTGATGATTTCTACTGTATACAGACCGTTTTGCGCAGTAATGTGGTCCAGCCGGTGTCCGGTTCGTTCAGACCAGGCTTTGACATCGGAGGCGAATCCCGGATCGGTGGCGTCGATGATCAGATGATCGCCCGGTTCTACTTGCTTGATGCCCTCCGCCAGCTTAAGGATCGGCCCCGGGCATTGCAGGCCGGTGGCATCCAGCCGCAAGACCTTAACCGGAGCGGCGGCCTGGGCCGGCGCGGCAGCCGGCGGCGTTCCGGCGGCCGCTTCTTCTTTCAAAGGGCAGACAACCAACTTTTCGCCCTCATTGTCGGCCGTTGGCTCACCGTAGCAGTTAAAGGGAATCTCGGCCGACTGGTCCAGCATAACCGTATGATAGAGCTTGTAGCCTCCGCTGAGGTTGAAAACATCGGCATAACCGTTCTGCCGCAGGATACGGGCGGCCAGATAGCCGCGCAATCCAACCTGGCAGAAGACATAGATGCTCCGGTCGCGGGGGAACTCGGGCAAACGGGAACGGATTTCGTCGAGCGGAATATTAACGGCGCCGTTCAAACTGCCGAGGCTGAATTCTTCCGGCGTCCGCACATCGACCAGCATGATTTTATTCAGGTCCAGATCGGCCACATCATGATAGTGAAAAACCTTGACATCGCCCTTCAGGATATTGGCAGCGGTAAATCCGAGCATATTGACCGGATCTTTTGCCGACGAATAGGGCGGCGCATAAGTCAGCTCCAGCTCTTCCAGATCCATGACCGTCGCGCCCAGACGCTGAGCGGTCGCCAGAACATCAATCCGTTTATCGACGCCGTGAATGCCGACAGCCTGGGCGCCCAGTATTTTACCGGTCTCAGGATCAAAGAGCAGCTTCATCGACAGCTGTGTCGCGCCCGGGTAATAACCGGCGTGATCCAAAGGGTGGATATAGGTTTTGGCATAACGAATCTGTTCACGTTTCAACTGCTTTTCATTTAATCCGGTACTGGCGGCCGTCATGTCAAAAACCTTCAAAACTGCGCTGCCCTGCACGCCGTGAAAAGATACATCGCGGCCGGCGATATTGTCCGCCGCGATCCGTCCTTGTTTATTAGCCGGGCCGGCCAGGGGAATCAAACCAGGCTGGCCGGTTACCAGATTTTCAATCTGGATTGCGTCGCCGACTGCGTAGATATCCGGATCGGAGGTTCTGAGGTGCCGGTCAACTTTAATACTGTCGGCCAAGCCCAGCTCGAGGCCGGCTTCTTTGGCCAGACGGCTGTCCGGCGTTATGCCGATACTGAAAATGACCAGATCGGTTTGTAAATATTGGCTGTTGGTCAATCGCACCTTCAGCCGGCCGTCCGGCAGGCGGGCAAAGCCGGCGGCGCCGGTGCGAAACAGTAATTTCAGGCCCTTCAGGCGCATATGCTGATGCAGAAACGCCGCCATGTCCGGATCGAGCGATGTGACCACCTGATCGGTAAATTCGACCAGGGTAACGTCCAGGCCGCGTTCCATCAGATTCTCGGCCATCTCGACGCCGATAAAACCGCCGCCGATGATGACGGCGCTTTTCAGTTTTTGCTGATCAACAAAGTCTCGGATCCGGTATGTATCGGGTATGTTGCGCAGCGTAAAGACGCCGGGCAGATCAAGGCCTTCCAGAGCCGGCCGTTTCGGTTCGGCGCCGGGTGAAAGGATGAGTTTATCATAGCTCTCTTCGTAAACCCGTCCGCTCCGGTGATCTTTGATGGTCACCTTATGCCGGGCACTGTCGATGCCGATTGCTTCGGATAATGTCCGGATATCCAGATTGAAGCGTTCCCGCATGCTCTCCGGTGTTTGAACCAGCAGCTTGCCGCGATCCTTAATGATATCGCCGATATAATAAGGCAAGCCGCAGTTGGCATAGGAAATATATTCGCCCTTTTCCAGTAGAATGATTTCCGCCTGCTCGTCCAACCGGCGCAGACGGGCCGCAGCAGAGGCACCGCCGGCAACACCGCCAATAATAATTACTTTCATGCTGATCACCTCGCAACATATTTGTCAGTACTTTACCAACAAAATGATTTTATCAGGTGACAGGATATTCTTCTGTAACATTGTAACACAAGGAAACGGTAAACTTATTCCACGGCTTGCAGCCAAATGCTCTTTAAATAATGAGATTCCGGATATCCCCCTAAAACCGGATGATCGAAATCCTGCCGGCGGACATCAAGAATGCGGACAATACGGCGGGCATCGCGGGCGGCTGCCAGAACGGTGCTGAGGAATAGGTCTTCCGGCATATGATAGGAACAGGAATGAGTCGCCAAAATACCGCCGGCCGGCAGCAAGCGGAAAGCGCAGAGGTTGATTTCCTTATAACCGCGGCAAGCCGCCGCCTGCGCGGCGTGACTCTTGGCGAATGCCGGCGGATCCAGGACAATGACATCAAAAGAAGCCTTGCGGATCACTGCCTGACGTAAATAATCGAACGCATTGGCTGTAATCCATTCGATCCGGTTATCAAATCCGTTCAGCACGGCATTGTCCCGCGCCAGGCCGATCGCGTCGCCGGACTGGTCAACCGCCGTAATCTGAGCGGCGCCGGCATACGCGGCGTTGAGTGAAAATCCGCCGCTGTAACAAAAACAATCCAGTACGGATTTACCGGCGGCATAAGGCCGGACAGCAGCATGGTTGGCCTTTTGATCGAGAAAATAACCGGTTTTCTGGCCGCCGGTCAGATCGGCCTGCAGCAGCAGGCCATTTTCCCGGATTAATACCCGGCCGGGATCCTTGCCCAGATAAACGCGGCGATATAGCGGCAGGCCTTCTTTCTGACGAATCGGTTCTTCATGCTGTAGAATCAGGTTGGCCGGCTTAAGTTCCTCAATGAGCGTTTCGGCGATCAAATCCAGCCAGCGTTCCATTCCGAAAGCCAGAATCTGAAGAACGACCGTATCGCCGAACTGATCGGCGATTACCCCGGGCAGCCGGTCAGCCTCGCCGTAAATCATCCGGTAGCTGTCGGTATCCGGGCGGGCCCAGGCACGCCGGAAAGCGACGGCTTCGCAAACCCGGCGGCGGATCAGGGTATCGTCCGGCAGTTCATGTTGATGAGTCAGCAGACGTACCGCAATCATGGACGCCGGATTATAAATACCGTCGCCTAAATACCGGCCGCGAAAATCCTGTACTTCGACTAATTCGCCGGCGGCCGGTTTTTCCTCGGGCGGCAGATTTTGAAATTGCCGGTCGATTTGTGTCCGATAAATCCAGGGATGCCCTTCAGCTATGGCTTTTTGAACGCCGTTCTGCAGCGTTATCACCTTATATGGATGTTCAGTTATCATCATTTGCACCTGTATCAACTAAGTCGTCATGAGTCGAAACGGCCTCATGTGATGGCGGGATAACGGCGCGCGCCTTTAAAAATCGCCTGATGAGCCGGCACAAACGGCGGCGCAGCTTATTCTGGAACCAGCGATGCAGCCGGGGCTGCAAGGTTCTGTCGGCCGGATAAAAAAGGCGATGCTGCCAGGCCGTTAAAAAGAGGACACCCAGGGTGCCGCCGCGAAATTTACCCAAAAAATTCACGACGCCGGCCGCCGCCGAAGCAGCTTCTTCCGCTTCGCGCATCCGCGTTGCCAGAATCAGGAGATTGCGCTGCGAAGGTTTGTCGGTCTGACTGCGGACATAACGAATGGCATCCTGAAGAATCTGATCGACCAGAAGAACATTGAGCGGTTCATGGCTCAGGATGATGACCCGGTCGACCTGATGTTGTGAAAACAAGCCGCTCCGGTGGTCCCGCCTGTAAATCCGCCCAAGCAGATGGCTTTCTGTTTCCAGCCGGTAACCGGATGTCAGCAGCTCCTGTTCATAAGCGATCATCAGGCTCTCAACCGGGATTTCCCCCTTGGGCAGACGATAGCGCCACCGGCGCATCAAGCGTTTCAGGCTGCCCGGGTTGCCGGGATCATACCGTTCCAGATCATAGGTCGACAAAACGTGCCGGACCGTTACGATCAGCAACAATCCATATAAAATCAGAATAATCCGGATAATCCAGGGAATTGCCGTAGATTCGGCGGCAACCGGAAGTTTTATAATCTGCTGGTATAACCAATAGAATCCGATGCCGAAAACCAGTAAATAAAAAAGCGGCAGCAGAACATCCCTGCGGAACCAATGACGTCCAGTCATGATCATCCTCCCATTGTGCAACAAAAGGTCGAATCTCCATTTTACAGGAGATTCGAACCTTTTTAGCTGCCATGATCTATTTTACCATGAATGGACTTAAGCAAACAAGAAAACCGTCAGACCGGTCAGGCTTATAAAGTCGGTAAATTGCTTTCTGTCCGGCTGGCGCTTTCGGACGCCGCAGTCGGGACATCTTCTTTCAGCGTCAACGTGACTTTCATCTGTTTGCCATTGCGAACCAGAGTCAGTTCCATGGTGTCGCCCGGTTTCAATTGATTTTTTATCTCGTTCAATGCGGCGATGGTCAATGTTTCCTTGCCATTGGCGGCAATAATGATATCTTCGGCCTTGACGCCGGCTGTATCAGCCGAACTGCCCGATTCGACCTCGGCAACATAAATGCCTTCGGTCAGGTTGTAATACTGAGCCATCTGGGCGCTGACATCACGGGCAGAGATGCCGATTTTCGGCCGGCCCTGGACATAGCCGTTTTTAATCAGGCTTTCGATGACTGTTTTAGCATCATCGATCGGGATAGCGAAACCCAGACCCTCAATACCCGTGCCGGAATTCTTGGCTGTGTTGATGCCGATTACTTCGCCAAAGGAATTGAACAGAGCGCCGCCGGAGTTGCCGGAGTTGATGGCTGCGTCGGTCTGCAGCAGGTTCATGGTCTGTCCGTTCAAGGTAATATCACGGTCCAGAGCGCTGATTATACCTGCAGTCACCGTACCGCTCAATTCACCCAAAGGATTGCCGATCGCAACGGCCAGTTCGCCGACTTCCAGATCGGCAGAATCTCCCAGGGTAACGGTCGGCAGATTAGTTGCGTCGATTTTCAGGACGGCGATATCGCTGCGCGAATCGGCGCCGACCAGTTTCGCGTTATAAATGTCGCCGTTATCCAGCACAACCGTGATGGTTGAAGCGCCTTCGATAACATGGTTGTTGGTTACCAGATAACCGTCGCTGGTCAGGATAAAACCAGATCCGGCCGCCTCGGCTTGCCCGGTTTGGCCAAACAAGTCGGTTACCGTCGCTTCGGTTGTGATCGCCACGACAGCCGGCTTGCCTTTGGCGGCGATTTCCATGGTCGTTAAGGTCGTCTTGCCGTCTTCATGCTTGCTGGCGGCATCTTCCAGATTAAAATTCTTATTTGTCTCCCCTGCCGCCACCTGTTTGTCGGTCGCCGCAGGACTGGCGCTGTTATCCGTCGTCTCCGCCGTTGTTGTGCCGACCGTCTGGTTTGCATTGGGACGGTTCTTCATAACTGTATAGACCAGACTGCCCGTCACGGCCGATAAGATAATGGCAACGGCCAGCATCAAGGCAACCAGACCGATAACCTTGGTTGTGTGGCCTTTACGGTTTTTGTCCGGCGGCTGCTGGGGAGCGGCCGGCGGCGTCGAGTAAACAGGATATCCCGGATCGGGATAAACATAGGATGGAGCGTCCGTCGGAATCTGTGAACCTTCGGTTGGTTTCCTTTCCTGATCATCCTGATAGTTTTCCATAATCATCCCTCGCTTTTTACTAAATCCGGCTTCAGTCGTACACATTATATCAGCCGGAGGTGAATCTTAGTTACAATCCTATTTATATAATAGATTCATGTTCGCAAAACGGAGGAAATGGAAATTATTTTGGGGAATTTGTGGCCAATTTGTGAAGGATAAGTCAAAAGACAGCGGTTATTTTTGCTATGCTTATCCTTTTGTGATAGAATTACATTTCACAGATTGATAAACGGCAACGGCCGTGTGGAAGCGAGGAGGATCCTGGTTGAATCAATTTCCTATAGCACAGGACGGCTTTCTTTATATCATTATCGGATTAGTCTTGTCTGTCGTTTTATTTTTGATCAATCCGTGGGTATCTTTAGCCGGTTTGCTGCCGACTTTGTTTATTATTTTTTTCTTCCGCAATCCCCGCCGCACAGGACCCGAATTGGCCGATTCGATAATCAGCCCGGCCGACGGACGCATTATGTCGGTTACACCGGTTGACCGGACGGACTATTATGACGGGCCGGCTGTTAAAATCACGATTTTTCTCTCACTTTTCAATGTCCACATCAACCGGGCGCCCGTATCCGGCCGGGTTTATTGCCATCATTACCGACCCGGCCAATATCTGCCGGCTTTTAAAAGCCATGCGTCTGATATTAATGAACGCAATACCATCGGTCTGGTTTGCAATGACCGGAAGATTCTCGTTCACCAAATTACCGGTTTTGTCGCGCGCCGGGTTGTCTGCGATGTCGACACCGGCGATATGCTGCTGCAAAGGCAGCGTTTCGGCATGATTCGATTTGGTTCCTGCACAGAAGTTATATGCCCGTCCGACACCCTTGTCCTTGTTCAGCCAGGCGATCGGGTTAAAGGAGGATTATCTGTGATAGCCCAATTTTCTGCCGGATCAGAGGTAGCCCATGTTTCGTAAGAATTTGCCGAACATTATGACTCTGACCAATTTATCTTTCGGCGTCCTGGCCATTCTCGTCGCCGCTTCAACCGACAAAATCTCGCTTTATCATCGGGGCGACGATATCAGCCTGATCTATTTCAGCTGCTTGTTAGTTATCGCAGCGGCATTATCTGATCGTTTCGACGGCAAACTGGCCCGTAAATTGGGCGTTGCCAGCGAATTGGGTAAACAGCTGGATTCTCTGTGCGATTTGATTTCCTTTGGCGTAGCTCCGGCGGTCATTGCCTGGAAGCTGCATTTCGCATTCGCCTCAACGCTTATTCCATATGGTAAATTCATTGGTTTTGTCGTAGCGCTGGCTTTCCCGGTTGCCGGAGCGATCCGTCTGGCTCGGTTCAATCTTCAGGAAGATGCCGGCAGTTTTTATGGAATTCCGATTACCTTGGCGGGATCTGTCCTGACCTTATTGAATTTATTTGATACTTTTATGTTTTTACGTTACCGTTTCAATCAAGTCAATATTATCATCTGCATGGTGCTGATGATCCTTCTCACTATTTTAATGGTTAACAAAATACGAATAAGAAAGATATAAACGCTCATCAAGATTGGTTATAACGAACTTGACGGCATCAGGCATCAATATCATGGAGCAGGAAATGATGCGCCAGCATATCGACGCCGCGTTGGATCAATCTGACCGCAGCCAGAAAAAAAGCCGGAATCAGCGTAGCGGCCAGTAAAATACCGAGAAAAGTCAGCACCACCAAAAGGCCGCCGCCGGCTAAACCGACCAGCATGCCGACACCCTGGCCGAGAGATTGGAACGACTCCGTCGTACCGGCTACGGTCTTGTTTACATATTCAAGGACAACCTGCGGCAATGTATCGAGATTCAGCGTATACAGAGGCATAGAATATTGATACAGAGATAAAAAAGCCGCCAAAAATTTACTGACTTCCAGAAGCAGGATCAGTCCTTTTAAAAGAGGATTGACCCGGTAATAATAACGGCAGGCGAAAGGTGACGCCAAGGTTAAAAGGAAAAAATAAATGATCGGCGCATAACGCGGCAAATTAAGCCAAGGTTCGGCAGCAGCCGGTTTTAATAGCTGCAGCCAGACATAACCGCCGAATATAATCCAGCCAATCAGCCAATAAAAGCCTGTATGACGATGGGTTTCATACTCGGTGTCACTCCAAACGGGACCCAAGAGGAAACCTTCCAGGAAATCCATGAATACACCCCGCATCAGATCAATCTCATGACATTTTATCAGAAAAAGACGATTCGGTAAACCTTTCAGCCGACTGCACTGCGACGCCTCCCTTCCGGAGGCGTTTTACGGCTGACATACAAGATGTGTTTATCTTCAGAGATAAAAAGAAACGCGACTCAACTTTTCAATGAGCTGTTTTAATTGATGCCAGCATTCCGGCAGAATGCCGATACCGTTGGCATGATATAATTGCTGGTCCGGCCATTGAACCGTGATCAACCAGGTATGTGTATTTTGGGCGAGGCCTTCTTGTTCATCTTCATCCTCGCCGGCCGTCATGTCACCTTCCTGCAATTGTTCCAGCAAATCGCTTTTCTGCAGGAAGGTCCGGATTGTCCGGATTTGCTCATCAGAAATGGTTCTGGTAAAGCTATTGCACCATTGTCCGCTGTCGCGCCAGGTGATATAACCCTGTTCCAGATTAAGATGCGCATGCAGGCAGCCTTTACGATAGACAATCATCTCCAGGTCCAGGCTGACAATCGCTGCGGCCGACAACGCTATGTGCATCATCGTCTTAGCCATTTTTCATTGCAACGCCCTGGATAATGTCCGCAACATCTTCGCAGGCATCCAGAACATTCTCCATATCATCCAGAATATCTTTCCATTTAATGATTTCAACAACATTCTTTTCATTCAGGAAAAGATTCTTGACGGCTTCCCGATAATGCCGGTCGCCTTCTTCTTCGATGGTATTGACCGACTTAACCAGTTCGTGGATCTGATGTTTATTCTTTTTATAGTTCTTGAATGAATTGAGCAATTCGACGAGTACGCTGGTTGCTTTATTGATCTTTTCGCCCATTTTCAAAGCTTCGGGGCGAACAGCGCTAATGCAGAACATGTCGAAACGATTGGCAACATCTTCGATCAGATCCGTTATATCGTCAATAACCTTGATCAGATCATAAAGATCTTCCCGATCAATCGGCGTTATGAAGGCAATATTCAACGAATCAAGCAGACGGTGGCTTTCATGATCACCCGCATGCTCCAGATCGTGGATTGCATTGGCCTTGCGTGTCACATCCGTATAATCGGTCATCAAGTCGCTCAAACACTCGGCTGCTTTCTTCGAATATTGAATTGCTGAGATCAGGACATCAAAATAGTTGATTTCTTTGTTCTTTGCCATTTATTTCCCTCCCGTTTTTTTCTTAAAAAATGACCAGGCATAATTTGGCCATCAAATAACCAATCAGGCCGCAGCCGGGGAAGGTCAACACCCAGGCCAGGACCATTTCCTTAACAACGCCCCAGTTTACCGACGAGATGCGCCGGGCAGAACCCACGCCCATGATGGCTGTTGTTTTGGTATGCGTTGTGCTGACGGGCACGCCGGTTAAGGATGATAGCAAGAGGCAGCCGGCTGCAGCGAGATCTGCTGCAAAGCCCTGATATTTTTCCAATTTAACCATGTCCATGCCAACCGCTTTGATGATCCGGTAACCGCCGGCTGAAGTGCCCAGCCCCATAGTCAGGGAGCAAAGCAGAATCAGCCACCAATGTATGGCAAAACTGCCGTCGGGATTTCTGGCGGCCGCGTTATTCATAAACAAAGCCAGCATGAAGACGCCCATGAATTTCTGGCCGTCCTGAGCGCCATGCATGAAAGCCATGCAGCCGGCGCCGAAGATCTGGCCGCCGGTAAAAAATCGTTCCGTAGCGGCCCGCTTCATATTCCGGCAGGCAAACATAATCAGCTTGGCAAAGACATAGCCGCTAAAAAAGCCAAGGATCGACGAGACACCGAGTCCGATCAACACCTTGGCCCATTCATTGAAGTTAATGGCGGAAAATCCGTTGCCCAGAGCAATGGCGCCGCCGGTGATGCCGGCGATCAGAGCGTGGCTCTCACTGGTCGGGATACCGAAATACCAGGCGGCCGAAGCCCAGATGACAATGGCAAACAGTGAAGCGGCCAGAACGATCAAAGGTTCCTGAGAGGATCCGCTGCCGCTGAAACTGACCATGTTTGATATGGTCGCCGCCACTTTAGCATTTAAGATCGTCATCACCGTTGCGCCTATCGTGTTGAAAATAACAGCCATGATAACAGCCGCTCTCGGCGACATGCAGCGGGTGGAGACAACGGTGGCAATAGCATTGGGCGCATCCGTCCACCCGTTGACAAAAATAACGCCCAGAACCAGGATAATACTGACAACTAAAGCAACTGTCATTTTATTTCAACTCCACACCAATAATTACTCCGCCTCGCGTTCCAATAACCAGACGGTTATTGAACACGGCGCAAGATGATTCTATATTGCCGGCAGCCTCGGCGGCATCACCCCGGGTCAGTTGTAAAACCGTGACGGCTTTGCCGGTCAGGCCGTCGATGAGATGGATCTGGCCGATCGAATCCGGCACGAGAATATACCCGTGGCCGTTCTCGTCATAAATATCGACGGGAGAGCTCCAGGAATATTGATCCATCTTGTATTCCCAGGCAATGCTGCCGTCTTTTTGATTGAAAGCGACCACGCTGTTGCCGCTGTAAGTGCCGTTGGTCATGCAGAAGCTGAAAATGACCAGTCCCTTAAGATCCTTCTTGCCGACGACCGGAGTTCCCATTGTGCCGCCGTTGACATCGTCGCCGTTGTTGGCTGCGTTTTTCGTCCAGCACTCATAAGAAGTTTCCCAGAGGATCTTGCCGGTCAGCGCGTCGATTTTATAGACAAAAGCCGAACCCTTGTAATTGCCGATGATATCTTTTTGCCAGTCGACTTCCGTTCCGGTATACAAAGCCAGCTCGGATCCGTTTTGGCACAAGACCGGCGTGACATCGGAATCGTCTTCCAGCTGGCGCGACCATACCGGCTGCAATGAGTTAAGGTCGACGCAATTCAAGATGCCGGAATTGTCGCTGGAATACCCGTAATGATCGTAAACGGCCAGCGAGCTTTCGATGCCGAATTTCTCCATGCCGGCCATTTTATAGCGATAAGTGGTAAATTCCGGATTGATGCTCAGCGTCCCTTGGGCAGCGTCAAACTGCGTATTCATTTTCGCGGTGTAAATCAGGCCGTTTTCATTGGGATAGATCAAGGTATCCGCAGCGGCGTCAAATATGGGGGACGAATCGCAGGCGCCCCAGTTGGCGCGGTATGAGTTGCTGTCCGAGCATTCCCTGAAGAGCAGCAAGGACTGATCGATCAGATTAAAAACCCGGAAGCCGATGCCCTGAGCCGTGCCGTTTTCATCGCCCTGTCCGACATAGAGCACCGGATAGCCGCGCGGGTCGATGCAGGGCGTCCCCTTGATGGTAGCGCCGATCTTGATCGGATCACGCGTCGGCTGGCCATCGTCGAGATCCAGAAAATAGACGTTGCCGTCCATGGTTGCGTAAATGACTTCAATCAGGTTATCCTTGCTCTTTTTTTCCGGTTTGATATTCATCAGATTGCGGACTTCGGCGCTCCACTGCACCAGAAGGGGCTGCCCCGTCCAGCCGGTTCCCGTCCAGCTGAAACTCCAGGAAGACGATTTCATACTGCCGATGGCTTTCTGCCAGACCTGGGTCATTTTCTTTTCCTGCAGGGAAACCTGACCGAAAGCCGGCGCGTTGCGAAAATTATTGCCGCGGAAAGTCAGAACGCCGGGAATCTGATTGTAAGTCAGCGGATTAATCAGAGAAATCGGATTAGGCCGGTTGAATGAACTGAGGATCTTGTATTGGGCGTCAAATATCGTCGCGACAATATTGCGTTCCTGAGGAGAACAGGCCGTATCGGGTGTTCCCGGCGTCAGGGCCTGATAATCCTCGGCGGGCAGCAGCTGAGGATTATAAGCGGCCGGCGCAGCCGTCGGCATCGGCGTGGCCGCCGCCGTATCTGAAGCGGCCGGCGTTGTCTGTCCGGTCTCATCGGTCTGGCCCGCGGGTTTGGTTCCATCCGACGCCGCCGGTCCGGACGATTCGGCAGGACTGGCGCTGAAAAGTTCCGGGCCGTAACGGAACAGGGCGATAACCAAGGTTACCGCAACCAATAATAAAGCAACGCTCAGCAAGGGGCCGCGGGATGGGCGCCCCTTCCTGCCAGGCCGGCCTGACCGGCCATATCGCCGATCGCTGACGTACAGGTTGTTTTTTGAACTCATACTCTCACTCAACCTTCCTGAGCATTGCAGATGTATTCGTAGTATTATAGCACCTTTCCATGCATTATGGCAGATCCAGCAGAGTTTCCACCAACTTGGCCATATTAGCCAGGTCACAGATACTGATTTCTTCACGGCAAGAATGAATCTGCATCATGCCGCAGGACAGAACCATGCCCATAATGCCATGACGAACCAGAACATTGTTGTCGCTGCCGCCGCCGCCGGACTGCAGGCGGCAAGGCAGGTCCATCGTCTCGCAAGCCTTGATGAAACGCGCGACAACCGGGCTGTTGACATCCAATGTATAAGGATAGTAGCGCGTTTGCCTTTGAATTTCGACGGTGGCGCCCATGGCGGCAGCCGCTTGTTCCATACAGCTGCACATGTCGTCGGCCTGCGCGTTCAGAGCGTTCTGGTTCAGCGAACGGCACTCCGCGGTAACCCGGCAGGTTTCGGCAACGACATTGGTTTCGCCGCCGCCCTCGATCCGGCCGATGTTGGCGGTAGTTTCATCATCTATTCTGCCCAGACGCATGGCCGCGATGCCTTTTGCCGCCGCCGTTATGGCGCTGACGCCCTTTTCCGGCGCCATCCCGGCATGTGACGCTTTACCGTGGATATCGAAAACAAGGCCGATATGCCCGGGCGCCCGCATGATGCCCAGTCCAGGCGCGCCGTCGGTATCGAGAATATACGCTTCTTTCGCCGTCAGCCGGCCGGGTTCCATATGGCTGGATCCCAAAAGGTGAAGCTCTTCGGCCACAGAGAAAAACAATTCAATCGGCCGGTGGGCGCGGCCGTCATCCTGTATCGAACGGACGGCTTCCAGGATGGCCGCCATCCCCGACAGATCATCGGCGCCCAGAACGGTCCGGCCGTCGCTTCTGATTACATTGTCGCTGCCGATTTTCGCCACTTTGCCCCGGCAAGGCTCGACCGAGTCGAAATGGGCGCACAGCAGCAGCGGCGGCAGATCCAGACTGCCGGGCAGCCGGGCGTAGACATTGCCGCAGTCACCGCCGATGGCGGCTCCGGCGTCATCTTCCGATACCGTAAATCCCATCTGGCGTAAAAGTGCGATTACCCGGTCGGCGATGGCCCGCTCGCTTTTCGGCGGGGCATCGTAGCCGGTCAATTCAATAAATTGCTGGATAAGCCGTTCTTTTTGGATCATGATGATTCCTCCCGGATTCTATTTTATTTTCTTTTTTTAAATTTGGGAAATCCCATTGACGCAGGACTTCATAGGTCATAACGGCGACCGAATTAGCCAGATTCAGGGACCGGCGCTCCGGCAGCATGGGTATACGCAGGCAGCGTTCCGGGTGGGCCATCAGCAGGGATTCCGGCAAGCCGCGCGTTTCTTTCCCGAAAATCAAGATAGTCTGTTCCGGATAGGCGATATCTGAATAGACTTGGGCGCCCTTGGTTGTCGCGTAATAGATGCCCTGCCCGTTTTCCGGTCTGGCGGCAACCGATTTCAACAGCAGATCGAGATTGGGCCAGACCTGCAGATCGAGATCAAACCAATAATCCAGGCCGGCCCGTTTGACTTGCCGGTCTTCCAGTGAAAATCCCAGGGGTTCGACCAAATGAAGCTTCGCGCCGACAGCCACGCAGGTTCGGGCTATATTCCCGGTGTTCTGGGGGATTTCCGGTTCAACCAGGACAATTTCCAAGGGCATTTGTCAGGACTCCTTTCGTAACAGCAGATCTAAAATCACTTTTTCCAGCCGCATCAGCCGATGATTCATGCCGGATTTTCCTAAAGGCGGTTCCATAACGGAACCCAGTTCCTTCAACGACAAATCCGGATGCTCCAGCCTGGCTTCGGCAGCCGCTTTCAGGTCCGGCGGCAGCATGCCCTCCCGCTGGTTTTCATAAAGGGTATGGATCAAGTCCAGCTGCCGGGCTGCCGTATTGGCAATCCGCTGTGTATTGGCGCTGTCACAATTAACAACGCGATTCACACTGTTGCGCATCTCTTTCTCAACCCGCAGCGACTCAAAGGCCAGCAGGGATTGATGGGCGCCGGCCAGAAGCAGATAATCTGCCAGATATTGGCCTTCCTGAATGTATATGACCGTATAGCTGCCGCGGCGATTTGCCGAGGTGTGAATGGACAGTTCCTCCAGCATCCGCCTGATCGCGGCGGATACCTCGGCGTTGCGGACAGAAAGCTCCATATGATAAGCGGACGACGGCTCGCTGATCGATCCGCAAAGCAAGAAAAGCGAGCGGACGAAAGCCTGGCGGCAGCAGATCGGCTGTTCCTGGAGCGAAGCCCGGTTAAACGGATCCGGCATCTGGTGCAGCGTCCGTTTTCCGCCTGACGGATAGAAATAAGCTAAAATATCCCGGCTGCAGCTGATTGTAACCAGTTCGCGGCCGGACTGCCAATCCGGTTGTGTCCCACAATGCGTCTGCAGGAGGTCGGCCAGACGGCGGGCGCATCCGGTATGTCCGGTAGACAGGACCACCCGGTCCTGTTGTATTCTGCCTGCCGCCCAGAAAGCGGTAGCCAGCTCAGTCTGCCGGCAGCAGGTCTGTCCGCAGGGAACAGCGCTCAATTCATCTTTAACACGCCGTGAAAAAGTTGTCGCCTGTTCGTTCATGGTTCCAGGCCTTTCAGATCCGGCGCAAAATCATCTGCCGGCAATGCGGCCGCCGCTGCAGTCTGTTCCGCAGGCGCGGCATGAACGGCATCCCGGGTTTTCCGGCGGCGGCGCTCCAGCGCCAGCCGCAAGATGACGCGGGCCAGAACCATATGGTCATGGCGAATAACACCGTTATTGATACAAGCCAAAGGCGCGTCGATCATGGTCACGCCGAGCTGTTCGACCGATTCGCGGTCAGCCAGAACCGGCGTCGCGCTTTCCAGGCGATAACGGGCTATCAACTGGCGGTCGATCCAGGCATTGTTGACAATACAATAATCGATAAAACCATGGCCGCTTTTCTGTCCGGCATGAGCCAGAATAGCCTCCAGATGCCTGGCTGAGCTGAAACCCATGGTTTCTGCCGGCTGAGTCATGATATTGCAGACATACATTTTTGTCGCCCGGCTGTCAAGAATGGCCCGGCAGATTTCCGGAAACAGCAGATTCGGTATGATGCTGGTAAACAGGCTGCCCGGCCCCATGATGATGACGTCCGCCTCCAGAAGAGCCTCCGCGGCTTCCGGCAGGGCCCGGGCAGAATCCGGTTCCATGAAAAGCTCAACAATCCCATTTTCCGGCGTGGCGTGGCGGTGGCCGATTTCGGACTCGCCGAAGATAATCGTCTGATCCTGCAACTTAGCCCCGATTTGGATATTTTGCAAAGATACCGGCAGCACCCGCCCTTTGACGGCTAAAACTTTCGATACATTCCGTACGGCATCATAAAAATTGCCGGAAATCGCATCCATAGCCGCAATAAACAAATTCCCGAAATTCTGACCTTTCAGGCGGCCGTCGGTAAAGCGGAAATTGAGCAGGTCGTTCATCAGCGGCTCCGTATCGGCCAAGGCCAGGATGCAGTTCCGGATGTCGCCCGGCGGCAGGATGCCCAGGTCTTCCCGCAGCATGCCCGATGAGCCGCCGTTATCGGCGACAGTAACAATCGCCGTCAAATTATTGGAAAACAGTTTTAAGCCGCGCAGCAAGGTCGACAGGCCTGTGCCGCCGCCAATCACGGCGATTTTCATCCCGTTGGCCGGGTTTTTGGCATAATGAATGATCTGTTCCTCTATTTCGGTAAACATGCTGCTCCTTTTTATTCTTTGGATTGCCCGCCATCCAGACTAACGAGCAGCTTCGCTTCGCGGCTTTCTGGGGTCTTTATCCAAATCGCGGTGGTCGATGACCACGCGTAGATGATTGTCCCGCAAACGGTTGGCTAAATCTTCCGCCAGAACGACCGACCGGTGGCGGCCGCCGGTGCAGCCAATACCGATGGTCAGCCGGACCTTGCCTTCACGGATATAATAGGGGATGGCAAACTCGAACAGTTTCTCCTGCATATCCATAAATTGTCCCGTTTCCTGAAAAGACATAACATAATCGCATACCGGCTGGTCCAGTCCCGAAAGCGGTTTCAGCGCCGCCACATAATAGGGGTTCGGGATGAAACGCACGTCGATGACGCAATCGCAATCAACCGGTATACCGTATTTAAAGCCGAAGGACTGAATTAAAATGGTCATCCGCTCGTCGCGGCCTGCCGATGAAAGCATGGCGTACAGCATCTCCCGCAATTCGGTCGGCGACAAATTCGACGTTTCGATCACATCGGCGGCCAGTTCCTTGATAGGAGCCAGACGCTGGCGTTCCATCTCGATCGCCTGCACAATGCCGCGCCCCTGGGCCAGCGGATGATTGCGCCGGCTTTGCTTATAACGGCTGATCAAGGTCTGGTCCGTCGCATCAAGAAAAATGATGCGATAGGAAATTTCCATCTGGCTCAGGCGTTCCAAAGCGGGCAGGATTCCTTCGAACAACTCGGAGCTGCGGACATCGATAACAAAAGCCATGCGATTCATGTCAAATTCATCGGAACACAAGCTGCTGTTCCGTTTTGTGTAGGAATTAACCAGATCGGGCAGCAGGTTGGGCGGCAGGTTATCGATGCAGAAATAGCCCATATCCTCGAGATAGTTGGCGGCCAGGCTTTTTCCAGCGCCGGACATACCGGTCAGGATGATGACATCCACGCTTTTCCCTCCTTTGCCGGGCTGCCGGAGTCGCAGCGGGGCGGCTCGGCCGGCCAGTTCTGCCAGTCTCCGATAAACCGGATCTCCGGTTCCAGGCATACACCGGTTTCAGCAGCTACGACCGACCGGACCTTATCGATCAGGGTCCGGATATCAACGGCCGTCGCCTGACCGAGATTGACAATAAATCCGGCATGCTTCTCCGATACCTGGGCAGCGCCGACCTGCAGGCCTTTCAGATGGCAGTCGCTGATCAGCTTGCCGGCAAAATGATTCGGCGGCCGCTTGAACGCACTGCCGGCGCTGGGCAGATCGAGCGGCTGAGATTGGCGGCGCCGGCAGGCCAGGTCGGCCATTCTGGCCATGATCGTCCCGCTGTCGTCCGGACGCAAAGCCAATTGCGCGCCGAGAATAATACCTTCTTGTTCGGAAAATATACTCTGCCGGTAAGCAAACTGATGCGCGGCGCCCTCGATTTGTCTTTTTTCCAGATCAGTGTCCAGAAAATCGGTTTTTTGGATAATATCGCTCATACAGCAGCCGTAAGCGCCGGCATTCATCAGAATGGCGCCGCCCAGCGTCCCCGGAATGCCGGAGGCGAATTCCAGTCCGGCCAATCCATTTTTGGCGGCAAAAGAAGCCAGACTGGCCAGACGGGTACCCGCCCGGGCCGTCAGAACAGAACCGTTGATTTCAATCCCGGAGAAGGCCTCGCCGATAACCAGAACCAGGCCGCGAATACCCCGGTCGGAAACCAGAATGTTGGAGCCATTGCCCAATATAGTCCATGGCCAGCCGTTCTGACGGCAAAAGCCGACAGCTTGTCTGATCTCTGTTTCATTTTCCGGTTCGAAAAAAACATCCGCGCTGCCGCCGACATGAAAACTGGTATGCAAGGCCATCGGTTCATTAAAACGCAAACGGACACCCGCGGCCGCAATAAGGCGTTCCAGATCAGATTGGAAAATCGATAACGGCAACATCGTATAACCTTATAGCATGCCCGGGCCAAAAACCCGATCGGTCAGAGCTTTCGCCGCGTTATAGCCCATTTTTTTCTGGCGGAAATTTATGGCTGCCACTTCGACAATAATGGCCAGGTTTCGTCCGGGTCTTACCGGTATGGTTATTGACGGAACATTAATGCCGAGGATTTCCGTTGATTCTTCATTAATGCCCAGGCGTTCGTAATTTTTCTTTTCATCCCATAATTCGAGATTGATCACAAAATCGACATTCTCCTGCATCTTGACTGACGATACGCCGTATAACTCCTTGACATCCAGAATGCCGATGCCGCGGATTTCGATCAAATGACGGATAATCTCCGGCGCCCGGCCAAGCAGAGTCGTATCGGAAACCCGGCGAACTTCGACCAGGTCATCGGCAATCAGACGATGTCCCCGTTTGACAATCTCCAGGGCGGTTTCGGATTTTCCGACGCCGCTTTCACCCAGGATCAAGATGCCCTCGCCATAGACTTCAACCAGAACACCGTGCAGAGATGTGCGCGGCGCCAACTCGACATTAAGGAATTTAACCACTGAGCTCGTAAATGATGCTGTAATGTCAGCGGTTCTAAGCACAGGTATGGAATATTTTTTAGCGCATTCGATAAGCTCAGGCAGAGCCGTATGGTTTCTGGTCAGGATCAGGCAGGGAATTCCTTTAGCGAAAAGCGCATCCAGCCGGCTGAGTCGTTCTTCCGGTGACAACCGTTCCAGAAAGGCTGTTTCCATGTTGCCGAGAACCTGAATGCGGTCGGGACCGAAATGATCGAAATATCCGGCCAATTGTAAACCCGGCCGGGTAACATCGGCCACCGAAATGTGGATGTCGTCAAATTTGCCGTAATTGGCGATTACTTCCAGACCGAATTCCCGAATCAGGGTCTGCAGGGTTACTGGAGCCATATGTGTCTTCCTTTCATCAGCCGCAATGAATCAGTTCATCATATTTAGTATGATTCATTATAGTCCAAATAGCCGCAAAACGAAATGATAACGCCAAAGCAGCGTCAAGCCGCCGGCACCGCCATTCCGAACAATAAAAAAAGCCGGATGGCTACCGGCTTTCTGGAGCGGGATACGAGATTCGGACTCGCGACTTTCACCTTGGCAAGGTGACACTCTACCACTGAGTTAATCCCGCGCAACGCATGGTCATTATATGAAATGGAACCGCGTTTGTCAACAGTCCGAATAAAGATAATATTTATGGTTTTGCCGGGCGAAAGCCCCTGCGGCCCGATCAATATCTGCTTCGCCTTCCCGGTCTTCCCGTGATCCGCCGCGGTGCAGCCGCAAATCGTCGGAACCGCTCAACAGGTCGATAAAGAAGCGTTCATCCGCCGTCGGGGGTTCCAGAAAACTAAATTCCGGATGTCCGGCCTGAATGACTTCCAGCAAAGCCACGCTTGCCGCATAGGGGCAAAAGAGCCGGCGGTCCAGGCAATGAATCTGCAAACCGGCGCAGAGTTCGCCGGCGAACTTGGAAAAGGCGGGACGAAACCAGCAAGGCCGTAAAACGACGCCTTCCAAAGCCGCCTGATCGATATTGCTCAATACAAATTCTGTGTTCAGCCAGGGTGCGCCGATCAACTCGAAAGGTTTGGTGGTTCCCCGGCCTTCAGAAAGATTCGTTCCCTCAAAAAGGCAGGTGCCGGCATAGGCGACCGCGCTGTCAACCGTGGGAATATTAGGCGACGGCGATACCCAGGGTAAACCGGTTTCTTCGAAATACATGGTTCTGCGCCAGCCGGTCAGACGGGATACCGCCAGCTGGCAGTTGATTTGTTCTTCACTGTTGATCCAGCCGGCGAATTCGCCGATCGTCAGGCCGTAACGCGCCGGCAGAGTACTGCAGCCGACAAAAGAGCGAAATGCCGGATCCAGCGCCGGCCCTTCGACACGGTCGCCGCCCAGAGGATTGGGACGGTCGAGAACAACGACAGGCAAGCCGGCCTTGGCGCAGCTTTTCAAGACGATCGCCAACGTGGAGAGATAGGTATAATAGCGGGAACCGACATCCTGCAGATCGACAACCAGGGTGTCGATGCCGGCCAGCTGCTCAGGATCCGGCGCTTTGCGGTCGCCATACAAGCTGTAAACCGGAAGCCCCGTACGGGCGTCGCACGTTGCCGCCACGGCCGCGCCGGCCTGCTGATCGCCCCGGATGCCATGTTCCGGCGCAAACAAGATTGACAGATGATACTGGCTGAAAAGGATATCAGCCGCCGGCCGGATCATGCGGTCGACCCCGGCCGGACTGGTTAAAAGGCCTAATCTCCTGCCTTCCAGCCATTCATGAACCGTACCGAGATTGTCCAGGCCGCTGCGTACTTTTCTATGGCCTTCCGGATATATGATCATGGCCTGACCCTCCCCGACCTGTTATGCAAGTAAAACAGCTGTTACAATCCGGTTACAACGGACCGTTTGCTCATCGCCGGCTGGTCAAAAGCCTGGGCATACTGACGGCGGGCTTCAATACCGCGTACAGACATCAAATGGGTATAATACTCGCGATATTGAAAGGATGTGCTGTGAACGGTAAACCAGTGAAGCGCGATCGCTTCGCGCCATAAGGCAAAACCCTCCGGGCTGACTTCAACATAAACGGACGGGATGAATTCAAAGGGATCTTCCCAATTTTCCGCATAATAAGGGCCGGCGGCATAATGCGGCGGCAAATCGCGGGTAAAGCCGGGCAGCGCGGCATAAAACTGCGCGTCGTTGACAATGCGATGCGCCGCGCTGTGATCCTTGTGGATACTGTTTTTCCAGTGCGTCAGCAATACAGACGGTCGGTACAGGCGAATCAGATCGGCCAGGCGAAACCGCACTTCGTCGTTATCCGGCAATTCGCCGTCGGCATACGGGAATACAACGGCTTCGCCATGCAGCTTTTCGGCAAAAGCTCTGGCTTCATCTTCTTTCTGCCGGCGATAATCGGCAACGCTGAGATGAGGCGGATTGCCCTTTTCACCGCCGGTCAGGGCAACGGTTATAATCCGGTCGCCCATTAAAGCCCGCGTAGCCAGAACGCCGCCGCAGGTCAGCTCCATATCGCCGACATGGCCGCCGACGGCCATCCAGGTTTTATGCTCAGTCATGATTTTCAGATCCTTTCACAACTTTACGCATATCGGCCCAGGTTTTGACAATTTTAAAACCCGCTGCTTCGTAAATGTTGCGGGCCGGGTTTGTTTCACCGGTAAAAAGGGTCATGAAGCGGGTTCCGATGCCCTTCAATTCCATACAAAGCACGGAAAAAAGCACTTTGCCGGCGCCCCGGTTCCGGTATGCCGAATGGATGCCGATGCCGGCAAAATAGCCCCGGCCGCTGGGCTGGACGGATATGGGACCGGTAAAACCGCAAACCCGGTTTTCATGTTCAACAATGATAACCGGATCATGAATGCCGTTGGGAGCGCAATTGCCGGTGACAATTTCCCGCCATTGTTCATTGCCCAGATCGTCAAACAACGCATTCAGGCCGATATGCTTTGTAGCATCATAACGGGTTATATGGATGCTCTGTTCAGCCAGCAGCTCCCGCCGGGCCGCCATATCGGGCGGTACGGCATATTGATCCAAAGACAGGTAATACGCATTCTGATAAGCCAGATCCCGGTAACCCCGATTTTTCAAAAAGAGATAACCGTCGCAAGATACGTCGACGCCCGGCGCATTGGGGTGATCATGATGGTCGGTGCCGGGGACAATCCAGGTCAAATTGACCGGATTAAAAAACATGATCTCATATTGCCTGATCCGCCCGCCGCCTGCAGCCTGCAGCTGCTGTTCGAGCCGGTCGAGCAAAAGGGATCCCACGCCGCGGCGGCGCCAATCTTCGCGAACCAAAACAATCGTGATGTATGCCTGCTGGCCGTCGCTCCTGAAACAGCCGCTGGCAAAGCCGATCAACTCCCGGCCGGACCGCGCAATCAGACTGACCAGAGAGACGCCCGGAGGATTGAGAATAAAGCGGGCGGCGAAACCGGCCGTATCAAGCCGCTGATAAGGCAAATGCCCCGGGCTGCCGCAGCATTGAGCCCAGAGGCGGACACAGTCTGCCAGATCGGCTTCGGTCAGGGTGGCCAAAGATACAGATTCATCCATCATCATTTTCACGCTCCTTTACGATTAACCTCCGGTATATTCACTCAAGATCCGGCAAAAACGCCGCCCCACTCGATCATGCGCCGACGCACAGCCGAGCCGTCCAGCAGCCGCAGGTCCTCGGCCGCCGTCTGTCCGCAGGTCAGCCAGGCGGCGGCTATTCCGGCGGCTTCGCCGGTAGCCCGGCAAATCGGCTGGATCCTTATCGCCGACTGGGCGGAAAAAGTAGCCGATATGCAGCGGCCGGCAACCAGCAGGCGATCGGCTTTGTAAGGAACCAGACAGCGAAAGGGGATTTCGAAATAGTCGCCGGGCGGAATAGCCTGATCTTCATAATGGAGACCGCTGTCGCCGTGGATGTCGATCGGATAAGCGGTCTGCGCTATGCCGTCGGAAAATTTCCTGCGCACCAGGTAATCATCAGCCGACAGCAAGTAAACGCCTTCGATGCGCCGGGACTCGCGAATACCGATCATCGGCGCGCTGGACAGAATCCAGCTGTTCTCAAATCCGGGGACCATCTGACGCAAAAACCCGGCCAGACGCCCGGTCATCTGCCGGCCGGTTATATAGGCCTGGCTGACCGCCGTCGCCGACAGGGCTTCCTGCATGCCGGGAATCTCCGGACAGTTGAATGCCATAACGCCCGGCATGCCGGGAATCGTGAAAGCCTGAAAGTAGCGGCCGTCATCATAGGTAATCAAACCATCGGCCAGACCGCGCCGGAAAACGGATTCAAGCGGATATAGATCGGGCCGGTCCCAGATAGACGCCATTTCAACCAGCGGATATTCCAAGCCCGACGTTTGTCCCAAGCCGTGCAGAAAACTTTGCAGGCGTAGTAAATCGATGCCGCCCAAGGTAAATCGCAATGATACATTCTGATTGCGGCCATTATCTTCCCGGCCAATCTGGCAGGGAACGCCGGCCATTTCAGCAACCAGGGCGTCGCCGGTCGCATCGATCACACAGCCGGCCTTGATCAGCCCCAGGCCGGACCGGGTCTGGACAACCAGACCCGCAACCACCTGCTGATCCTGGAGGACATCTACAATGGTGGCATCGAACAAGGCTTTGCCGCCGTAGGCCGAAAGCAGGCGATCCAGGACAAAGGGCAGCATAACCGGATTAAACCAGCCGTCGGCGCCGCTCGAATCTGTCGCCGCCCAGCCGCCTTGCGTCATCTGCTGCTTAATGAGCAGGCTTATGGACGACGGTTCCGGATGGCTCGGGATCTTGAGAGACATCATCGGTACGACCTGCGCCATGACGGCGCTGCCGCCCAGACAGCCATACCGCTCGACAACCAGGGTTTCCGCTCCTTCACGAGCCGCGCTGATCGCGGCGACGGCGCCGGCGGTTCCGCCGCCGGCTACAACGACATCCGCGCTCGCCAGAATAGGCAGTTCGTTGATTTTCCACAATTGTTTCATCGTATTTGCCTCCTGTCCGCCGGTTATGGCAGCCGACGCAAAATCAGATCCGGTTGCGGCCGGTATATCGGGTATGAAGCAATTCATGAGCCAGCCGGCTGCCGGGTTTCCCCAGAAAATCCTGATACAGCCGCAGAACATCCGGATTTTCATGTGATTTTCTGATTGGTTTGCCTTCATCTTCCCGGTAAACCGCGGCCAAACGAAGCCGCCTGATTTCATCATTAACGGGTCTCGGCTGTCCGCCGCCGCTGATGCAGCCGCCGGGACAGCCCATTACTTCAATGAACGCATATTCGCTGTGGCCGGCAGCCAGTTCATCCATCAAGACAGAAGCGCCGGCCAGTCCGCTGGTCACGGCAATTTTCAGATTGACGCCTTCCAGAAAAGACCACTCGGGACGCACAGACTGCAGGACAACCGACGCTGTCTTGATCTGGTTCAGGCCCACAATCGGCCGGACATGCAGCTGGTCGAACGGAAGAGGCCGGCCGGTCACAACTTCATAAGCTGTCCGCAAAGCCGCTTCCATCACCCCGCCGGTTACGCCGAAAATATCAGCGGCGCCGGTTGACAAGCCCATCGGCGAATCAAAGGATTCATCCGGCAAGTTCAAAAAATCGATGCCGGCCTGCCGGATCATCCCGGCCAGTTCCCGGGTCGTTAAAACGGCGTCAACATTGCGGTTTCCGCCATTTTCCAGTTCCGGCCGGACCACTTCGTATTTTTTTGCCGTGCAAGGCATCACCGATACAACATACAGATGGGCCGGATCGAGACCTGTCTGCGCCGCGTACCAGCTTTTAGCCAGCGCGCCCAGCATCATATGCGGTGATTTGCAGCTGGAAAGATGCGGCAGCAGCGAACTGTAACGGTGTTCCACATATTTGATCCAGCCTGGACTGCAGCTGGTGATCATCGGCAGAACCGGTCCGGGCAGGTGTTCCGGTAAGGGAAGCGCCGCCAGCTGTTCCTGGCTGATCCTTCCCTGGGCCAAAGCTCCGGCTGCTAAGCGGCCTAACAGTTCATAGCTTTCTTCCATAATGGTTAAATCAGCCGTGAAATTGGTGTCAAACACCGGTTTAAAGCCCAGGCGTCTTAGAGCAGCAGCCAGTTTCCCGGTCACCAGCGTTCCCGGCGGCAAGCCGAATTCCTCGCCCAGAGCGGCGCGAACCGCCGGCGCCGCCTGTACGGCGACAATCCGGTCCGGATCAGCCAAAGCCTGCCAGACAGCCGCCGTCGAATCTGCTTCATGCAAGGCATTGACCGGGCACACGAGCGTACATTGGCCGCAGCCCGCGCAGACAGCTGTGCCGAGCCGCAGGTCGCCGCCGGGACCGATCTCCGTGGTAAACCCCCGGTTTTGGGCATTCAGGGCTCCGACGCCCTGGATCTCGTTGCATACGGTAACGCAGCGGCGGCACAAGATGCACTTATTATTGTCCCGGACAATCGCCGGACTGGTTATATCCACCAGATTTTTCGACCGGCTGCCGGTAAATCGCGCAACATCGACCTGCAGAATTTCCCCTAGTCTTCGGAATTCACAATTGCTGCTGCGGTCGCAATGCAGGCAGTCGGCCGGATGGTCGGACAACATGAGTTCATAAAGCACTTTCCGGGCTTTGCGCACTCTCGGCGTATGGGTCCGGATGACCATGCCGGGGGATGCCGGCGTCATGCAGGCGGCCATCAGACTTTTAGCGCCTTCGACTTCCACCACGCAGATCCGGCAGGCGCCGATCCGATGCACGCCTTGAAGATAGCAAAGAGTGGGGATCATGATGTGATTTCTGGCGGCGACATCAAGAATGGTCTCGCCTTCATGGGCGTCGAACGGCTGATTGTCTATATTAACCTGAAACATGGCGCTTCCCCCTTACCGCCGGTCGCAGCGCAAACAACGCATCGCTTCGGCTATGGCGTTCAAGCGGTGAAATCCTGTGAATACTTCATCGAAAGAACGGCTGCGGGCCTGCGGAGACAGACATTTCATGGCAAAACGTTCATGCTCGGCCAGTTCCGGATCGTCAACCGGTTCCGGGATGGCGATCGGCTTGCCTTTGTTTAAAACGCCGTCGCCACCAAGGTACCGGTCGATCGACCGGGCTGCCTTTTTCCCGTCGGCAATGGCCGTTATCACAACGTCGGCGCCCCGCACCACATCTCCTCCGGCGAAAACGCCTTCCAGCGTTGTTTTCTGCGTTTCCGCGTCGACGACAAACGTTCCCCAGGCCGTCATCTCGACCTCATCGGGGCGTACAAACGGCAGATCCGAATATTGGCTGACAGCCGGAATCACCAAATCGACGGCAAAGGTAACCAGTTCGCCGGGGATTTTTACCGGTTTGCGGCGGCCGTCGCGATCAAAGCCCTGCAGTTTCATTTTCTGGCAAACGATTTGTTCAACGGAATTCTGTCCGGTCATGCGGACCGGTTCAAGCAGCTCATGAATCTGAATGCCTTCTTCCAGAGCTTCCTGAATTTCCCGCCGGTCCGCCGGCATATCTTCAAGGCCGCGCCTATAGAGAATATGCACCTCGTCCGCGCCCTTGCGCAGAGCAACCCGCGCGGCATCCATAGCGGTGCTGCCGCCGCCGATGACCGCAACGCTGCCATGCACCTGGATATCGCGGTCCAGGTTGATGTCCCGCAGGAAATCCAGGCCATGATAAACGCCGGGCAAATCTTCACCGTCAATGTTGATTTTCCGCGAATGCTGCGTCCCGGTCGCAATATAAACCGCGTCATGGGTCGCCCGCAGATCGGCAAAAGACAGATCCCGCCCGATTTCAGTCTGCGTGTGAATCCGGATGCCGACCTGGCAAATGGCCTCGATCTCATGCTCCAGAACAGCGCCGGGCAGCCGGTATTCAGGAATACCGCAGGCCAGCATGCCTCCGGCTACCGCCTGCGCTTCATAGACATCCACCGTATAACCCAGGCGGCCCAGATAATAGGCGCAAGTCAACCCCGAAGGCCCGGCGCCGATGATCGCCACCGACTTATTCTTGGGCGGGAACAGGACATCCGTCACCGGCTTGCCGCTTTTCATCGCTTCATCGGCGGCATAACGCTTCAAATCAGCTATTGCCAGCGGTTCATCCAATTGTGCCCGCCGGCAGCGGCTTTCGCAGGGATGTGTGCAAACGCGGCCGCAAACCGCCGGGAACGGATTTTCCTGGCGGATCAGATTATAGGCGTCCAAAGGCCGTCCGGCAGCGATCAGGGCAATGTAGCCCGGCACATTGACGCCGGCCGGGCAGGCATTTTCACAGGGAGAAAGGAAGAGGTCGGAGCAGACGCCGGCCCGGCAATAATGATGGCGGATATGTTCATCATATTCATCGCGGAAATATTTGATGGTGCTTAAGACCGGGTTCGGCGCGGTCTGGCCTAATCCGCACAAAGCCGTATCCTTTACGGTTTCGCCTATTTCGACCAGTCTCTCGACATCGCCTTCGACGCCCTCGCCGCGGGTAATCCGCTCCAGGATTTCCAGCATGCGCCGGGTGCCGATCCGGCAGGCTACGCATTTGCCGCAGGACTCATCCTGGACAAAATCCATGAAAAAGCGGGCGACATCGACCATGCAAGTATCTTCATCCATGCAGATCAAGCCTCCCGAACCCATGATCGCACCCAGTTCGACCAGCGACTCGTAATCGACCGGAGCGCCAAGATGAGCCCGGGTCAGGCAGCCGCCAGAGGGCCCTCCGGTTTGCGCCACCTTGAATTTTTTACCCCGCGGCACGCCGCCGCCGATATCATAGAGGATCTCGCCGAGGGTCATCCCCATCGGTACTTCAACAATACCGGTGTTCCTGATGTCGCCGGCCAGGGCAAATACTTTGGTGCCCTTGCTTTTCTCCGTGCCGATCGAGGCAAACCAGGCGCTGCCCTGGCGCAGAATCGACGGAACATTGCCGAACGTTTCGACGTTATTGATCACGGTCGGCCGGCCAAAAAGGCCGCTGTCCGAAGGGAAAGGCGGTTTCTGGCGCGGTTCGCCGCGCCGGCCTTCCACAGAATTCATCAAGGCGGTTTCTTCACCGCAGACAAAAGCCCCGGCGCCGATCCGGATCTGGAGATCAAAGGAGAATCCCGAGTTAAAGATGTTCTGGCCCAAAAGGCCGCGCCGGCGCGCTTCTTCTATCGCTTTAGACAATCGTTCCACGGCCAGAGGATATTCGGCCCGGACATACACAAAACCTTGCGAAGCGCCGATGGCATAGCCGCCGATGGTCATACCTTCAATAACCGTAAAAGGATCGCCTTCGAGCAGACTGCGATCCATGAACGCGCCAGGATCGCCTTCGTCGGCGTTGCAGATCACATATTTTTGACCTTCCGGCGCGCGGCGTGCCAAAGACCACTTCAATCCGGTCGGAAAGCCGCCGCCGCCCCGGCCGCGCAAGCCGGATTTCCTGATTTCGTCAATGACCTGTTCCGGGGTCATCGTCGTCAGCGCCCGGTGCAGCGCCCGCATGCCGTCATGCGTGATCCAGTCTTCCAGACTGCCATAATCGATTATCCCGCAGTTTTTCAGGACAATTTTCTGTTGTTTGTTGAAAAAGGTCATATCCTGCAATTTGAGAACCGGTTGTCCGCTGCGGGGGTCAACCGGGCAAAGTGATTCGACAATTTGTTCCTGCATCAGATGTTGCCGGATAATGATCGCCATATGTTCCGGTTTCAGGCGGCAATAGAGAACATCGCCGGGCTGCACCAGCATAACCGGCCCGATATCGCAATTGCCCATACAACCGGTCATTTTTACCACAACCGAGCCGGACAGCGAGCTCTGGCGCAAACCATCCAACAAGGCGTCCCGGACGCGCAGGCAATCACAGGAAATGCAGCCGGCGCCCGCGCAGACCGAAAGCGTCCAAAGCGCATGACTTTGCTGCTCGGAAAAGGCTGCCCGGATGGAATCCAGATCGGCAGCCGATCGAATAAGCGTTGGCATTACGTTCATACCACGTCCCCCTACTCGTAACGGCTGAGGATCTCCTGCAGCTTATTGGGATTTACCCGTTTGTGGACCGTTTGATCGACAGCAACCGCCGGCGCCAGGCCGCACGAGCCGATGCACCGCTTTACCTCGAGAGAAAAACGGCGATCGGCTGTTGTCTGGCCGACATCAATCTGCAAAGCATCCTTTAAGCCTTCCAAAACTTTTTTTCCGCCGCGGACATAGCAAGCCGTGCCCAGACAAACCCGGACCGTGTGCCGGCCTTTGGGCTGGGTTGTAAAATAGGAGTAGAAAGAAACAACGCCGCTGATTCCAGACAGCGGCAGATCCATTTCCTCCCCGATAAAGCGCTGGACTTTATCGGTCAGACACCCAAAAATGGCCTGTGCCATATGTAAAATCTGGATCAGATTTTCCGGTTTTTTTTGATAATCGAGGATGACCTGGCGTAATAGATCATAAGAATTTTGCTCATCTTTTAAATCGGGTAAACAGTCACATTGCTGGTCCATGCCAAATACCTCCACTTTCCGGGAAAAGTAAGCGAAGCATAACATGATCAACAATATTGTATCATAATTTATGTCTTAATCCTAATTTACGTCTTCAGCTTTCCCGCCGCTCTGCGGGGCGCCTATCTCCGCCCCGCAGAGCGGGAAAGCCGAGCCGCGTCTTAAGGGCGCACAATCATGAGCGAAAGGCTTTGACCTTGTCCATAAAGGCTTTGACCCGGTCCTGATCAACCAGATTGGCAAAACGGCCGTCTGCCTTAAAGGTCGTGCCGACAACCGCGCCGTCGGAAACAGCCAGCTGCCGGTCGATATTGTCCAGACGGCAGCCTGTGTTGCATAAAATGACCGTATCCGGGACAGCTTGTTTGACGCGAACCAGAATCTGCGTATCGGTTTCTGTACCGGCCGTCAGGCCGGATACACACAGAGCGTCCGGGTGATTATTGAAAACAGTCGAACGGGCGATATCGCAAATATCCCGTTTTCCCAGATAACTTGCCGCTTCCGGCACAATATTATAAAGCATTTTTACATTGGCAGCGCCCAGTTCCTGACGATGGCGGACCGTTTCGCCGACCTGGGTATTCCAGAGTCCGAAATCGCTGGCATAAACGCCGGTTATGATTTCGCGGATGAAACCGGCGCCGGTCGCCGCCGCAAGATCGAGCGAAGCCGACGGATCCCACAGGACATTGACACCATAAGGGATACGGATTTCCGACATCAGCTCGCCGATAACCCTGGCCATGGCCGCCGTTGTTTCCGGTCTGACCTTCGTCAGATAGGGCAGGCTGAATTCATTGGAAAACATCACGGCGTCGACGCCGCCATTCTGTAAAGCCAAAAGGTCGTGCCGGGCCAGTTCAACCACTTTTTTCATACCGCCGGCAGCATCATAATAGGGGTCCCCCGGCATGGCCTGCAAATGGCACATGGCGATAATCGGTTTACGGACGCCGAATGTTCCTTCAATCCAATTCATGTTTCAATCCTCCTGTTTCATCTGGTACAATTCATGCATACTCTTTTGATTCTGTTGATATAATTGCCGATAGAGCCGGCAATAAGGCTGATAAAGTTTGTGCCGCCCGGGATCCGGCAGGACCGGGTCTCCGAGATGAATCCGGCTTTGGATATCATCCGGGCTGCGCAATTCGCCCGTACCAAGCGCGGCAAGCAGCGCATCGCCATAAGCGGCGCCGTTGGCCTGGCCGATCCGGAGCGGCCGGCCGCTGATATCGGCGACAATTTGCAACCAGGAGGGATTCCTGGTGCCGCCGCCGACCGCGATAATCCGCCCGGTTTTCAGGCCCATTTCCTGAAAGCCGCTAAAATGCTGGGCGATGCCATAGCCGACGCCTTCGAGACAGGCTTTGTAGAGATGCTCCCGCCGGTGGCCAAGCGAAAGGCCGAATATGAGGCCGCTGGCGGCCGGATCATTGATCGGCGTCCGTTCCCCGCTGAGATAGGGCAGAACAATCAGGCCGTCCGAGCCCGGCGGTATCGCATCGATATCACGCATCAGCAAATCATAGGCGTTAACGCCTTCCCGACTGGCCTGTTCGACGGTGTCGCGCGCCAGCTGGTCACGAAACCAGCGCGTCAAGGTGCCGGCTGTCGACATGCCGCCGGCCACCATCCAGGTATCTTGAAAAAGATAGGGGCCGGCCCAGAAGCGTTGATCTACGCTTAGCTTCGGTACAACATGGATCATATAAATTGATGAGCCGAACATCAGCATCACATCGCCGGGATCGAAAACGCCGGCGCCGACAGCTTCGGCCGCGGCGTCCGCCGTTCCGGTTATAACCGGCGTTCCGGCAAGAAGGCCGGTTTCTTCCGCCGCCTGCGGCGTGACCGCGCCGGCCGGTTCATCGGTCCAGCGGCAGTCCGCCAGCTGGTCGGGCCGGCAATAAGGATCCAGCGCCGCCGTATCCCAGTCATTGGCCGCCAAATGATATAACGGCGTAAAATAGGCCGCCGTATAATGATCAATGACCCATTGGCCGGTTAATTTAGCCACCAGATACGTTGTACCGGTGACAAAACGCCTGGTCTGCTTGTAGACAGCCGGCTCGTGGCGGCGCAGCCAGAGAATCTTCGGACCGACCGACTGCGAAGTGACCGGATTTCCGCAGCGCTGTAAAATGGCTGCTTCTCCCAGCGTTCGGTTTATTTCGTCAATTTCCCGGGCAGCGCGTACATCGACGCCATATAAAATAGCCGGACGCAAGGGTTTCCCATCTTGGCCGACCGGCAGGCAGCAAGGCGCGATCGTGCTGCAGCCGACCCCTTTGATCTGATCCGGACGAATACCGGAGCGCTGGATGATGTCCCTCGACAAGCGGCAGAAATCGCCCCACCAGATCTGTTCGGCATCATGTTCGGCAAAGCCGGGCGCCGGGGTAGACATGCCGTGCGGGCAGGCGCCGGCGGCGACACAACGGCCGGTCTGATCAATTAAAGCGCCCTTGCTCTCATACGTGCCGATATCAATGCCCAAATAATAACGATCGGCCATCATCCGTTCCTCCTGATCATCGCTCAAGATTTCCCGTCCCAATGTCTGTCAATAACGGCAGCAGTTGAACGAGCTATCCAGCTTGTTCAGCATGGCATGAATCAGATCGGCCAGCTGAACCAAATCATCGGGAGCGCAAATTTCGACAGGCGTATGCGTGTATCGGGCCGGGAAGCCAAGTTCCAGAGCGGCAATACCCTTTCCTTCCAACTGGACATATGCCGAATCGGTCAGAATCCCCACGCCGGCAAACCGCTGCAGGTTCATATTTAAGCCGGCTGCCGTCTGTTCAGCCAGGGATACCAGTCCGGGATGGGGAATTGTCCCGTTAAGGGTCCCCCGGCCATGGAAATTATAAAGCATCACAGCCGGACCGCCGCCGACCTGCACATCAAATTTATCCTGTAAATCCGGCGTATCTCCGGCCAGCACAACATCAAGCGCTATCGCCGCGTCCGGGGCGCAGGTCCGGGCGGCCAACGCCGCTCCGCGCAAATTGAATTCTTCCCAGACCGAACCGACCAGCCAAACGGCAGGCGCTGCCGGCTGTTTCTTCAGCAGCTCGGCTAATCGGAGCAGAACCGCCAAACCGCCCCGATTGTCCACGGACGTTCCCGAGATCCGGCCGCCGGCCAGGGTCTGGAACGCCGGCCGGTAGACAGCCGGACAACCGACTTCAATACCCATTTCACGGACAGCGGCAGCCGAACCGGCGCCAATGTCGATATAGAGATCGGCTATCGGATCGACCCGGTATTTTTCTTCCGGCGGCGTTACATGGTGGGATTTGCTGCCGATCACGCCCGGTATTCGCCGGCCGCCGGCAGTAAGAACCAGCACCTGCAAGCCGGGCAGCACTTTTTCCGGTATGCCCCCCAGGCGTTCGACCCGGAGAAAGCCCTGCGGATCAATGCGCCTTATGATAAAGCCCAGCTGATCCATATGTGCGTAAATCATGACCGTCGGCGCTCCGGGCTGTGTTCCCGGCATGCGGGCCAGAACATTGCCGGCCACGTCGATGTCAACCTTTTCGGCATATTGGCTCAGCTTCTCGCGCAGATAATAGGCGACCGGTTTCTCGTAACCGGACGGCGCCGGCAACAACATGAGTTCTTCCAGGATATCCGTGATCAACATGACAACCACCCCACCATTCGGTTCCATTTTAGCGGGTCTTCAGTGCATCGTCAAGATCATTTATGATAATATGTTTGCTTTTATGATCGTATCATTTCTTTTATGGAACAACAATGACATCCACGCCGGCTTGTTCAAATGAAGCCCGCGCCGGTTCGTCGATACGGTCAATAACCAGTTTCCCGATAGCCTTGATATCGCACAGGCGGCAAAAAACCTTGCTGTGCAGCTTACTGGCATCCGTCACCATGATGATTTCGTCGGCCGCGGCCAGCATCGCTTGCTTGACCGCGACTTCTTCCAGAGTTCGGTTGGATACGCCGAAAGAAAGATCGACCGCGTCACAACCGAGAAATGTTTTATTGGCATGAACAGAACGGAAAAATTCAACCGTCCGGCTGCCCGTCAAGGTGTATACCGACTCCTTGAGCGAGCCGCCGGCGACAATCAGCTGAATCGGTTTTTTGCGGGCCAGTTCCATGGCGATTTTCAAATCATTGGTTAAAACGGTTATCGCGGACGGCGGCAAATGGCGGGCAATCTCCAGGGTTGTCGATCCGGAATCGAGAATGATGATATCGCCTGATTCCACCAGACCGGCTGCCCATTGACCGATTCTCCGCTTGGCGTCGACATTGGTTTCCGACTTGGCGTCGAAGGGAATTTCGAACGACAAGTTGGTTTTTAAAGACAACGCGCCGCCGTGTGTTTTTAAAATCAATCCTTTGGCTGCCAATTCATCAATATCCCGGCGGATGGTTACTTTAGATACGCCGTACAGGCGGCTGAGTTCCTGAATCTCCGCTTTTTTGTGCCGGTTTATATGCTGCAGCAGCTTTTCTTGCCGTTCGATCTGAAACATCAGTCAGCCAGGGTGCCCATCGGATCCCAGGGTTCCAGGACAATCGGCTTCTGCGCCAAAGCGGCCCGCTGTTCGTCGCTGAGATATTTTTTATTGATGACGGCCTGATAGACATAGCGGTCAAACCAGCCGTCGTCCGCAATATAATAGCCTTTTTTGCCGCGTTCATCGCCCCACGAGTTCTCGATTTTCCAGCGATTGGGTTTACCGTCCTGCAAATTGACGCCGGTAAGAACCATGGCATGATTCATGGCGCTTTGCCGATAATCCAGCATATCTTCTTTGCTCATTTTCAGATCCAGATCCAAAATGCCTTCATAATCATAGAGATCGCTGAACCAGGCGCCGGCTTCGCGGTCGCCATAATGGCTGACATCGCTGCCGAACCAGACAACTTCGCCGGCTTGCATCTGGCGCAGCACCAGATCTTTCAGGTCCGGCATGTCCAGATTGAGGTAGAGGATCGGGCGGCCGCCTATGACGTTATTGATATAACGTACCGTAAAGGTGCGGCCGAAAGGTTTGTCCTGAGTCGGAGCATGAATGACGCTCACCATATCGTCCAGCGGCAAAGAAATGAAGCGGGCGGCAAAATCCAAAGGCGTCAGGTCTTTGTAGCAAGTATATTGCTCATCCTTATCGGTAAATTCCCAGTCAAAAACCCGCGGCGGTTCGCCGAAGCATTGGCAGAGCGTCCCATACAGTTCGGCAACCATCGCCTGTTTCTGCTCCGTCAGCGAGGCCATCGCGGCGCCGGAACGATGCATGCGGCGCAGGTCGGCCGCATTCTTGCGCAGTTTCGTGTTGATGACGGCGTTGAAAACGCCGGTCGCCTCACTGTGGAAAGTTTCCGGCATGGCCTGTTTGGGTACGACGCCGTATTTGCGGACCAGATTGATGAACATGTCCCACTGGCCGCCGTCGGCATACGAATCCATCAGCCAGGTAACCATCCGGCCGGACGCCGGTTCGTCGAGCGTTTCCAGAACCGTGTTTAAAAAATAGTTGATTTTCTCGAATTTATCCCAAAAAGCCATATAAACCTGGGATAATTCGAATTCCTCCAGTTTATACTGCCGCGCCACGTCCTCGCGCAGCAGATTCAAACCGGCAAAAAGCCAGCAGCGGCCGCTGGCTTTTTGATTGGTCACCGGCATGGTTTTAATTTCCAGGGAAAAGATATGGCGGATCTCCCGCTTGGCCTGATTCCGGTAAGCGGATGCGGAAAGGCCGCTGCGGGCGATCGCATGCGCTGTCGCCTGTTTGATGGGATCGCCATGGTATTGTTCGGCAAAAGCCTGTAAATCCTCTTGTGTGATACCTGATGCTGTCATTTGTTCTCAGCCTCCTTATTTGTGTCAAAAGCAAACTTTTTCGTTTGCGCCACGTCTAATATTAGTGTACCAAAACAAAGAGCCGATTTACAGGGTCGGTTGACAGAACTGGCATAACTCATTAAACTATAGCCGATTGAAAGGAGGGCATAATTATTTACAGTTTGATCAAAAAAGCTAAGATAACAATTAGTCGATATAAAACCGACGAGATTATCGTTCTTGCCTTGGCGGCATCGATATTTTTCACAGTTTATGCGGTTGTTGCCATGATGATTTTTGTCATTTTGTATCTTTTACGGCAAAATCGTTTAAGTAATATTCTTGCCTCAACGCCCGGATCGCAATATCTGATCCTTTTTTGCCCGTTGACTTTGATTGTTTCCATGGTTCGTGACAATCCGGATGGCGTATTACTGGCTTATGCCTTTTCAGCCTTTTTTCTGATTGCCTTGTTTATCCGTTCTGTTATGACCCGCGCCTTGTTTGAAGGTTTGATCGCCACAAGCTGCGCAGCCAGCGCCTTCAGCTTCCTCGTGATCGTTTTCCAGCGGCTTTTCTGTAACGACAATCCTTTGTACCGCGCCAGCTCCAGTTTCATGAATGCCAATTATTATGCCGCCGCCACGGAAGTGCTGATTCTATTTTGTTTTTATAAATGTTTCATCTTGCCTTCGGCGGATCATCAAGCGCGCAAATTTTATCTGGCGGCTTTGCTGTGGAATGTTCTGGGCCTCTATTTAAGTGATTGCCGCACGGCTTTCATCGCGCTCGGCATTGCCATTCCGGTCATGCTGATCATGAACGGCCAGAAAAAAACTCTGGTTTTTACCCTGAGCCTGGAGGCTCTGGTTCTGATCGCCGTCACCTTTTTGCCGGATCTCTTTCCTAGGCTCAGCGATACGGCTTCCGATCTGGATCTGCGGATAGGCATCTGGCAAACGGCGCTGCTTGGCATAGTGCGCCAGCCTTTATTTGGTTGGGGCGGCGATGCTTATATCCAGATTTTCTCGCGTTATGGCGGTCCCGAGGCCACTCATGCCCACAATCTGTTTCTGGATCCGCTTTTGAATTACGGCATTGCCGGAACCGTTCTTCTGGGTTTATATGTACGGAGCAATTTGCGGGCAATCCGCTGCATGCAGCTCTATAAGCAGGACCGGCCACGCTATAATCTGGTGGCCGCCGTGTTAACCGCTGTGTTTATCCACGGAATCACCGACATCGCGATGTTCAGCGTACAAACCGGCCTATTGCTGGCCATCGTCCTGGCCGTCGCCGGAATCAATGAAAATCAGCGGCAGATCATCCCCCACCTGCGGAAATATCCGATCTGGGCCGAACAGCCTTTATCGCTGCGTGTCGATCATCATCGCCGGCCGATTTGACAAGCCTGCTCATTCTCACTAAAATAACGCTTGTAATTGAAATCATGAAGATTTCGCCGATATTTTTCAGACAACTCGTTAAACAGACCCAGGAAGGGACTGATATTTTTGTCCCGGAATGGGCTGTTTTTTATTCTTTACGAGGGAGATGAACGATATGCATATGGCGGACGCTTTACTCTCACCGGCAGTCGGCGGCGTTATGCTGGCCGCAACAGCCGTGGCTGCCGTTTATTCGGCAAAAAAGGCCCGGCAGGATCTCGATCATCGGAGCATTCCGCTGATGGGCGTGATGGGCGCTTTTATCTTTGCTGCTCAGATGATTAATTTTTCCATTCCCGGAACCGGTTCAAGCGGGCATATCGGCGGCGGTCTGCTGCTGGCCGTTTTGCTCGGCCCCGGCGAAGGATTCCTGACTATGGCGGCCATTCTTCTGATACAAGCCCTGTTTTTTGCCGACGGCGGTTTATTGGCTTATGGCTGCAATGTTTTTAATCTCGGTTTTTATACTTGCTTTATCGCCTTCCCGTTGATCTTCCGGCCGATTCTCCGTAAAAAATGGTCTGCCGGCAGGATCTGGACGGCTTCGCTGGCGGCAGCCGTGATCGGCCTTCAGCTGGGCGCTTTCAGCGTTGTCCTGGAGACTGTGTTCTCTGGCAAAACAGAATTGCCGTTTCAAACTTTTGTTTTGCTGATGCAGCCGATTCATCTGGCTATCGGAGTCGTTGAGGGACTGGTCACCGCCGCGGTGGTGACTTATATCTGGAAAGTCCGCCCCGAATTGTTGGCCGGCGCCGCCAGCCGGCCGGAAAAGCCGTCGTCTTCCATGAAAAAAGTTCTGGTTGTGCTTGGCCTGGCCGTGCTGCTGATCGGCGGCGGGCTGTCCTGGTTTGCCTCGGCCAATCCGGACGGATTGGAATGGTCGATGTTCAAGGTAGCCGGCAAGACCGAATTGTCATCGGCCGATCCTCTGCATCAGGTTTTGGCCGATATCCAGACAAAGACGGCTTTCTTGCCGGATTACAGCTTCAAACCGGCTGCCGGCAACGCCGAAGCGGATAGGTCGGAGGACAGCCCGGCGGCCTGGCCGGCTGTCGATGCCGGAACCAGTGTTTCCGGTCTTGTCGGCGGCCTGATGACGCTGGGGCTGACTGTCATTATCGGCCTGGCTGTTTATTGGATCCGCAGACGCCGCCGGAAAACCGCATGAGCGATCTTTTATCTTCGCTGCATAATATGCGCCGCATGGATGATCTGGCACGGCAGTCCACCTGGATTCACCGCCTGCATCCGGCGGCAAAGCTGGCTGTCACCGTGGCCTATCTGTTGATTCTGACCTCAACCGGCCGGTACGAGGTTGTCAGTCTTTTTCCCTTTCTTCTCTATCCGGTTTTGGTCACCGTTATGGCGGATTTACCGGCCGCCATGCTGATCAGGCGATTGTTGCTGGTCGAACCTTTGATTCTGGGCATCGGCCTCCTGAATCCGCTTTTTGACCGGCAGGCTGTCCTTATAGGCCTGTGGACGATCTCCCGGGGCTGGCTGGTTTTTGCCAGTTTGACCCTTAAAGGGACGCTGACAATTTATGCCGCGCTGCTGCTGGCCGCCACCACCAGGCTGGATGATCTGGCGCCGGCGCTGCGGTCTCTGCGGGTCCCCCGGCTTCTGGTTATACAGCTGGTCATGATCTGGCGTTATCTGGATGTTTTGGGTATGGAAGTGGCCAAAACGCAACGGGCTTACCAGCTGCGGGCGCCCAAACATCATGGCATCCGGCCGGCGGCCTGGGGATCGTTATTGGGGCAGATTATTCTGCGCACCTATGACCGGGCCGGCCGGATCGATCAGGCGATGCGCCTCCGGGGATTTCAGGGCGATTTTCCTGACGCCGGCCGGCCGCGCTGGCGGAAAAGCGATTTCCTGTTTATCGGTTTCTGGCTGTCTTTTTTTATCATCGCCCGCCGGCTGGATTTGCCGGCCATACTTGGTTCCTGGGCTGCAGGAGGATTGCTGTGAGTCACGAAGCGCTTCAACTGAAGGATCTGACCTTTTCATATGCGGAACAAAAGAAGGTCATTGACCATCTATCGCTGTCGATTGCTCAGGGTGAATCCATCGGCATTATCGGAGCCAACGGAGCCGGCAAATCAACCTTGCTGCTCTTGCTGACCGGTGTGCTGACCGCTGATTCCGGCAGCATAACCGTCGAGGATATTCCGTTGGGCCGCCATACTCTGGTGTCGGTCCGCCAGCGGCTGGGACTGGTTTTCCAGGATCCGGACGATCAGTTGTTTATGCCGACCGTTTATGATGATGTGGCTTTTGGGCCCCGCAATATGGGTCTGGCTGAGGACAAGGTCAGAACGAGCGTTATCGGCGCCTTAAATCAAGTCGGCATGGCCCATTTACAGGATCGGCCGGCTTTTCGCCTGTCCGGCGGCGAAAAACGGGCGGCCGCCATCGCCTGTGTTTTGTCGATGCAGCCGGATATCCTGATCCTGGATGAACCGACAGCCTCGCTGGATCCCAGAACCCGCCGGCGCATCATCAATTTGCTGCGGCAAATCGGCCGGACCCGCATCATCACCAGCCACGATCTGGATATGATTTGGGAAACGTGCAACCGGACGCTGGTCCTGGACCGCGGCCGCATCATTGCCGACGGTCCGACAGAACGCATTCTGTCCGACGCCGCCCTGATGGACGGCGCCGGGCTGGAACTGCCGCTGTTCATGCAGCATCCGCATCCGAATCTGCAGATAAACGGTAAGGGTGCAGTCGGTCAAGAGCTCCAATGCAATTGAAGGTATTGTAACCAGCGATGAACGTATTCGCGCGATTGTGAACCACAATAATGCGCCGCTTAATCACGATGAAGCTGAAATTGCCGGTTACAGAGATGCCCTGAACGCAATTCACACGGGTTATGAACATCTGGATTTTCGTGAGCCGGACATTCTTCATCTTCATGAAATGATGCTGTCGCTGATTGGCTACGAGTTTGGAGGAAGCTACAAAACGGATGACAACGTGATTCTTGAACTAGACGCGGACGGTAGGCGAAAAGTAAGATTCCGCCCCACACCCGCATCTGAAACGCCGGCGGCAATGGAACAGCTCACACTTGCTTATATGGATGCGCGCGCCGATGCGAACATAAACCAATTGCTTTTAATCCCTTGTGTGATTCTTGATTTTTTATGCATTCACCCTTTCCGGGACGGCAACGGCAGGATGTCCAGACTTCTGTCCCTGCTGCTTTTGTATAAAAACGGTTTTGACGCCGGGAAGTATATATCTTTTGAAGAACAAATTAATCATTATAAAGCTTATTACTATGAATCATTGAAGGAATCTTCGACGGGTTGGGATGCCAATGAAAACACCTATTTCCCATTTATGAAGAATTTCCTTTCAACATTGTATCTGTGTTATAAGGAATTAGACAAGCGGTTCGCTGTGATCAACGGAAAGCCCATCACAAAGAAAGCCCGTATTGAGGCAACCATTCTGAACAGCCTTACGCCGATATCAAAAGCCGAAATATGCGAGATACTTCCCGATGTAAGCCCAACCACGGTAGAGGCGGTGCTTGGCACAATGGTAAAAGCCGGACAAATTAAACGAGTCGGAGCCGCACGAACGACAAAGTATATTAAAAACAAGTAAGCAAATGTGTAATCCTTTTCGCACGTAGAATCGTGAAAAATGTGGAAAATTTAGCTACGCCCTGAATTATATTTGCTATTCCCGCCCGTTCATTTCGGCAGCCGCCCGCAGAGCGGTCGGCGTCGCGGCCAAGCCGCCGGCAGCGGTTTCCTTCAGGCTGACCGGCAGAGCGGCGCCGACTTGCTTCATGGCCATAATCACTTCATCGACAGGAATGGCGCTCTCGATGCCGGCCAAAGCCAGTTCCGCGGCCACCAGAGCCTGCGCGGCGCCGGCGGCATTGCGTTTGATGCAGGGGACTTCCACCAGGCCGGCAACCGGATCGCAGACCAGGCCAAGATTGTTTTTCAGGGCGATGGCGCAAGCGTGGGCCGCCTGGGCGGGAGTACCGCCTAAAAGCTCAACGGCCGCGGCCGCAGCCATGGCCGCGGCGCTGCCGCATTCTGCCTGGCAGCCGCCCTCGGCGCCGGAAACGCTGGCTTGATTGGCAATCACCATACCAAAACCGGCTGCCGTAAATAAACTGACGATTGCCTGCTCTTCCGAACAGCCATGATCATCGGTCAGGGTCAGAAGAACCGCCGGCAAGATCCCGCAGGATCCCGCAGTCGGCGCGGCGACTATACGCCCCATCCGGGCATTGATCTCAGCGACAGCCAGAGCGCGGGCCAGCATCCGGCTGAGCAACGGGCCGGATATGGCGGTTCCGGCTTCGACAGCCCGGAGCAGGCGCACGGCGGCGCCGCCGCTCAATCCGCTGGCGGAACGTTCGCCGGTGGCCAGCCCGTCGGCCGCGGCCTGCCGCATGACAGCCAGCCGCCGCCCCATCTCGGCCTCCAGCGCGGCCGGCGTCTGCTCCATTTGTTCGGCCTGGTCCAGCAAAACAATCCGGCCGACGCTTTGTCCGGAATTCTCCGCCTGTTGAACCAGTTCCTGAATTGATTGATAGGTTAACATAAACACCTCGTATCAGATTCTTTTATCAGACAGGCTTGATCATGGCTGAGTTGCGAACGCCGGGCACCTGGCTGATCTGCCGGTTCAGCTCCGGGTTGACCGCCTGGTCGGTTTCGATGATCATAACGGCCTCGCCGCCCCGGCAGGAACGGAAAACTTTCATGCTGGCTATGTTCACGCGGCATCCGGCCAGCAAATCGGCTACGGCCGCGACAACGCCCGGCGTATCCCGATGCGCGATGACCAGCGTATGATAATCGCCGCCAAAGGAAACCTTCAGATCATTGATCGCTTCAATGACGATCGCCCCGCCGCCGACCGAGGCGCCGCGAACAACCATATGGCGGCCGCTTACGCCCTCCAGGTCGATGATGGCGGTATTTGGATGAGCATCTGCCAGATCGATACGTTCAAAGATGCAATCCAGACCGGTTTCCTTGGCCAGGCGCAGGCTATCCCGGATTCGCCCGTCATCGGGGAGAAAACCCAGCAGCCCCGCCACGATCGCTTTGTCCGTTCCGTGGCCCCGGTAGGTCCGGGCGAACGAGCCATGGAAACGGATGGCTGCGCGCCGCGGCTTTTCACCGAGCAATTCGCCCGCCACCCGGCCGATTCTGACCGCGCCGGCTGTATGCGAACTTGACGGGCCGACCATAATCGGTCCGATTATGTCAAAAGCATTCATGGATACCTCTCATTCATAACGCAAGCGGGCCTGTCTGGCGGCTTTTGCTTCGTCCAGGCGGGTTATGGCTGTCAAATGCGGCGCCTGCCGGACTAAATCCGGGTCTGTTTCGACCTCTTCGGCAATTTTCAACAAAGCATCGGCAAACTGATCCAGCGTTTCGCGTGTCTCGGTTTCTGTCGGCTCGATCATCATCGCTTCCTTGACAATCAACGGAAAATAGATTGTCGGCGGATGGTAGCCATAATCCAAGAGCCTTTTGGCAATGTCCAGCATCGATACTCCACCGGCCTTTTGCCGGAGCGCGGAAAAAACAACTTCATGCATGCAAGTCCGTTGAAACGGCATGTCATACGCCTGCGACAGCCGGGCACGCAGGTAATTGGCATTTAGCACAGCCGCTTCGGCTACCTGGCGCAGCCCGCCGGCGCCATTGGATCGGATATAGGCGTAAGCCCGGACAATAACGGCAAAATTACCGTAAAATGCTTTAACACGCCCGATCGACAGCGGTCTGTCATAATCGAGATAGTAACCTGCCTCGTTTTTGGCCACCAGCGGAGCCGGCAAAAAGGGCGCGAGGCCTGCTTTGACGCCAACGGGTCCGGATCCGGGACCGCCGCCGCCATGAGGCGTGCTGAATGTTTTGTGCAGAT
Organism: Clostridiaceae bacterium; assembly: GCA_034927345.1. GTDB lineage: Bacteria > Bacillota > Clostridia > Saccharofermentanales > UBA5734 > JAYFQE01. The sequence continues at coordinate 77,543 of JAYFQE010000004.1, read as the reverse complement.
TCAGGTGAACCAGATCAAAGCCCATATCGCCGGGGCGGGCTATCCCCAGAATGGCATTGGCGTTGGCGCCGTCATAGTAGAGCAGGCCGCCGGCTGCATGGACCAGGCCGGCAATTTCCGCGATCTGGGCGTCAAAGAGGCCCAGGGTATTGGGATTGGTCAGCATCAGGCCTGCGGTGTCAGGACCGAGGAGCCCGCGCAGCGCTTCGATGTCCACGCCGCCCTGCGCATCGGATCGGACTTCCACGACTTCAAAACCGGCCATCGCCGCAGAAGCCGGATTGGTACCGTGCGCCGAATCGGGAACAATCATTTTCCGACGGCTGTTATCGCCGCGATGCTCATGGTAGGCCCGGATGATCATCATGCCGGTCAGTTCGCCCTGAGCGCCGGCGGCCGGCTGCAGGGTAAACCGATCCATACCGGTTATGGCGCACAGCATCTGCCCGGTTTCCGCCATCAACCGGAGACAGCCCTGTACGGTTTCGGCAGGCTGATAAGGATGAATCTTCTCAAAACCGGCCAGCTGCGCCGCCTGTTCGTTAATTTTGGGATTGTATTTCATGGTACAGGAGCCTAAAGGATAAAACCCGGCGTCAACGCCATAATTCATTTGGGACAGCCGGGTGTAGTGCCGCACGACATCGACTTCGGCAACCTCCGGCAAAGCCGGCGGCGTTTCCCGTAAAAATGGCGCCGGTATCAATTGCTCCAGGGGTTGCACCGGCACGTCGCAGGCCGGAAACAAAGACGATTGCCGTTCTGTCCGGCTCATTTCAAAGATCAGGGGTTCATTCTGTTTCATTTTTCGCACCCCTTTTCACGCATCGTTTGCTCAATAACCGCAACAAAATGATCCAATTCCGCACGGGTCCGTTTCTCAGTTACGGCCAACAGCCAGACATCCGGCAGTTCCGGGAAGCAGGTTCCGACCTCGAATCCGCCGATGATGCGGCTTTGCAGCAAATCCCGGTTGAGTCCGGCCAGATCGCCTTGAAAACGAACGGCGAATTCCTTGAAAAAGGGCTGGCTGAAAGCAGGCTGGAACCAGGGCAGCTGTAAAAGGCGCCGGTAAAGGTAATGGGATTTCTGAATGCTCAGGTCAGCAGCCTTCCGCAGGCCTTCGGGACCGGTCATAGCCAGATAGATGGTTGCGGTAAGCGCGTTCAGGGCCTGGTTCGTACAGATATTGGAGGTTGCCTTTTCCCGCCTGATATGCTGCTCACGCGTCTGGATCGTCAGAACAAATCCCCGGCGGCCGTTGGTATCGGTTGTTTCACCGACAATCCGGCCGGGCATCTTGCGCAGGAGCGCCTGTCCGGCAGCCATGAATCCCAGATAAGGGCCGCCGAAATTCAGACTGTTGCCCAAAGCCTGCCCCTCTCCGACCACGATATCCGCGCCCAGGCTGCCCGGCGGCTTCAGCAAGCCCAGCGATATCGGGTCGCAGCTGACAATCAGAAGGCTGTGATTGGCATGCGCCAGATCGGCCGCGGCTTGGACATCCTCCACGCCGCCGAAAAAGTTCGGATTCTGCAGGACGACCGCCGCCGTGTCGCCGGTCAGTTTACCGGCCAGATCATGTAAATCAAGCGAACCGGACGCCGGATCATAGGCAACCGGCTCCAGCGTCTGACCATGGAAGCGCGCATAAGTCGCCAAGACAGCCCGATGTTCGGGATGCAGGTTGCCGGCCGTCAGGATCCGGTTCTTCCGGGATACCTGTCCGGCCATCAGCACGGCTTCGGCCAGAGCCGACGCGCCGTCATACAGGGAGGCGTTGGCCACGTCCATGCCGGTCAGCAGGCAAATCATCGTCTGGTATTCAAAGATAGCCTGCAGCGTACCTTGGCTGATTTCCGGCTGATACGGCGTATAGGCCGTATAGAACTCCTGCCGCGACACCAGGTTTTTTACAGCTGCCGGAATATAATGATCATAAGCGCCGGCGCCCAGAAAGCAGTAATAATCGTCGAGATTGGCGTTAGCCGCGGCCAGCGATTTCATCTGCGAGTCCAGCTCCAGCTCCGATAAAGCCGGCGGCAGCTCAAGCGCTCGTTTCAGACGGACAGCTTCCGGTATATCGGCAAACAGGTCCTCCATATCGGAAAATCCCAGTGCTGTCAGCATCTCCCGCTGCTGAACAGGCGTGTTGGGAATATAGCCGGCCATCAGGCTTCCTCCTTGGCGCAGAAGGCCTGGTACGCCGTTTCACCCATCAATCCGGCCAGTTCTTTGGGATCTGCCAGCTCCAGAACAGCAATCCAGCTCTCATATGGCTGATTGTTGATCGCTTCCGGAGCATCCGCCAGCGCTTCATTGACAGCGACAACCTGGCCGGATACGGGGGTATAGACTTCCGAGGCCGCCTTGACCGATTCCACCACGCTGAGAACCGCGCCGGCCGATAAAGCCGCGTTAAGCTCCGGCAATTCAACAAAAACGACATCGCCAAGGGCATGCTGCGCATAATCGGTTATGCCGACTGTCACCTGATTGCCGTCGATTTTCAGCCATTCATGATCCTTAGAATAGAGTAAATCTTTACGAGTATCCATGTTTTCATCCTCCGGTATTGAGTTAATGCTTTATAGCGTACTTTTTGTTATAAAACGGCAAGCCGATCACACGCGCTTTTACAGATTTATCGCGGATGACCACGTCCAGTTCGGTTCCGTCTGCTGCCTGATCGGCGGCCAGCAAGGCCATGGCCAGGTTTTTTCTGATCGTCGGGGCAAAGCTGCCCGATGTCACAAAACCGACGGCGCGTTCGCCCTGCCGGACCTCATAATGGCCGCGGGCGACGCCCCGCCCAATCATTTCCAGCCCGACCAGTTTACGTGTCGGTCCCGACTCCCGTTGGCGAAGCAAAGCTTCACGGCCGATAAAATCCGGTTTATCCAGCTTGACAAACCGGCCCAGTCCGGCTTCCAGCGGCGAAATATCCCGGGCCAGCTCATGACCATAGAGCGGCAGCGCCGCTTCAAAGCGCAGCGTATCGCGGGCGCCAAGTCCGGCCGGCAGCAACCCGTCGGCACGCCCGGCTTCCAGAAGGCGTTCCCAGATCCGCGGCGCCTCAGCCGCCGGCAGGTATAATTCGAAACCATCCTCACCGGTGTAGCCGGTGCGGGATATCAGCATATCCTGGCCGGCGCAGCAGACATGCTGTCGAAAATGATAGAACCGGATCCCGCTCAGATCCTCATCCGTCAAACGCTGCAGGATTCTTTCCGCCCGCGGCCCCTGAACGGCAAGCTGTGCATACTCGGCCGAAACATCGGCAAATTGCGCGTCGCCGGTCAAATGCGCCGCAATCCAGGCCGCGTCTTGTTCTGTATTGGCGGCGTTGACGACCAGCAGCCAGGTCTGGCCGGACAGGCGGTAAACCAGCAGATCGTCGATGACGCCGCCGTCTTCGGCGCACATCGGTGAATAAACGGCTTGATCGATCACCGTCCTGCCGACGTCATTGGTCAGGAGATGCTGCAAATTGTCCAGCGCGTCGGGGCCTTGCAGCAACAATTCGCCCATATGGGAAACGTCAAACAAACCGGCCGCGCCGCGGACTGCTTCGTGCTCCTCGATAATGCCCTGGTATTGAATGGGCAAAGCCCATCCGCCGAAATCAACGATTTTGCCGCCTAAAGCCACGTGCCGCTCATACAAGGGAGTCTGTTTCATGTTCTAGTCTCCTCGCAATCCGGTCCGGCCGGCAGCCCTCGCAGGCCCCGCGCCGCCCTGTTTTGCCGGGTAAACTAAAAAGGAAGATGACAAAATAACCTGTCATCTTCCTCTGTTTTTTGACCTGAGAGATTCTCCCCGTTTTTATCCGGGATTTGCTCCTTCGGTGCTTCTCGAAGCTTTTCAGAGTCATGTCCGGAAACGGTCCTTTTGCCTGAAAGGTTCATGCTGCCCCCGACAGAACAGCATTTGCTTCTTCGGCGCCTATCGCTAAGTCTCTCCCGCACCCATCACCCATGCCTATTTAGTTGTTACACGTTGTATTGTAACGAATCGGAATGGGAAAAGCAATGCCGGATCGATATAAGGATATGAATCTTTTACGGTTTGTGAAAAGCCAGGAGATCCGCTGGTTACTGGTTCTTCAGGAAACTGTCATAAGCTTGCTGAGTAATGGATACATAACGTTCCAGTCCGATCGTGTTGATTTGCTGAACATACGCGTCCCAGTCTTTATCCAGATCCATACCGCCGGTTACAAACTGCACGAAACTCTCGTTGACATATTTGTTGATGTCAGCCTGGATCTTAAAATATTCCGCGGAAACGTCTTCTGGAACATAAAGGGGCGGCAGAACCGTTTTTGCGGCATAAGGCAAATAAGCTTTCGTATAGGCGATCAAACGGTCCTCAAGCCCGTCGGCCTGATAGAATTTGTCCGCTTTCCCAAGCAGGCCGCCGTGCATGGAATGACTATGGCCGACCATGCCGCTCCAGCATACATTCTGAGTTACGCCGAAGGAGGTCAGACGTTCCCAGGTCGCCGGCAATCCCGCATAACTGACAGAACCTTCGGGCGGACGCTGCCAATAGGTTCCTTCAGGACCGGTGCGGAGGGTCAGGCCGCCTTCAAAGCTATAGAACCAGTCCATCCAGCGGACAAACACTTCCGGATCCTTCAAAGCTACAGTACAAGAGGTGACGCCGGTAGCGTGGACGTAGGGATAATAGCCGCATACTTGCACGCCTTCAGGTCCTTTTAACGGTGGCAGAGCATCCATGTGGGCCTGGCGCTCGCCGTCGATATTGGCGAAATTGCCCTGATAAAGGCCGCTTACGCCGCCAACCGTTTCCGCGTCGGCTTTTTCGAACAGCTCTTTGGTGGCATTGTCGTCGAGTGTAAAAGCCGTGCTGTCCGTCAATCCTTCTTTATACAATTTGTTTAAGAAACGAAGTCCTTCGCGAAATTCATCTTTGTTAAAAACCGGATCCACTTTATTTCCGTCCAGGATACGCAGCCGGTTCTGTCCGTCGTCATAGATGAAAGCCCCCATAAAATAGCCGCAGCTATAAGGTGTCGATAAAATTACCGGAATTTCATCAGCTTTGCCGTTTTTATTCGGGTCCTGAGTTTTAAACGCTTTTAATACTTCATAAAATTCGTCTGTCGTTGTCGGCGCTTTCAAGTTCAGGGCCGTCAGCCAGGAAGTATTGATCCAGAAACGATTCATCGTCTGGAGATGCGATTTGTCAAAGGTTGTTACCGGGTAACAATAGATATCGCCGTCAAAAGATGTCACCATTTCCTTGACATAATTGACATTAGCCATCTCTTCCTTGAACCAGACCGATTGCTCGTCGATGATTTCTTTCAGCGGAACAAGGACCGATCCGGCATATTTCATCTCATCGGCCTTGGACATGGCTACCGTATAGACGTCGGGATAATCCCCGCCGGCAAGAGAAAGCAGCTTCATATCGTTGGCGTCCGACGTCGGCACAAGCTCCCACTCAACGTGAACGCCGCTCTTTTCTTCATACATTTTTGTGAAGTCATTTGTTTCCAGGTCTTCCACGTTTGCCGGCTGAGCCGCGAAAATCCGCAGCGTATAAGGTTCATTGACAACCGGGAACTCACCTGGCGCCGTGACAATAGATTTTTCCGTTCCTGTTGACGCTGCCGGCGCCGTTGTCGTGCCGGTTGTCGGAACCGTTGCCGTGTTCTGATTGGAACAGGCTGTGCCTAATAAGCCCATAATCAGTGCAAAAATAAGCAATAATACAAATAAGTGCCGACTTTTCATATTCATCCTCCTTGGACAAAATGCGGTTTGACAATCTTGTCATCATGATTGATCTTGTGAATCCGACGGTTAATACAATCCTCCTTTTCCATTCTGATGTGGTTAGTGGCACCACCAAGCAAGCCTGAGGCCGCTTCATGAAAATTCTGTCCTGCAGGTCTGTTTATGAGGCGTCCGCCTTAAGTGATGCGGTATGGCGGCAAGTATCCGTCTTAACCTTTTATGGAACCGATTAAGACGCCTTTTACGAAATATTTCTGTACAAACGGATAAATGCACATCACCGGTAAACTGGCGACAACAATGAGCGCATATTTGAGCAAAGTACTTAAAGCTTCGCGCCGGGCTACGTCGCGAACATCGACAACGCTCAGCATGCTGGCATCCATCTGGTTTTGAATCAAGATATTCCTGAGTACGATCTGAAGCGGATATAAAGCGGCTTTACGGATATAAAGCAAAGCTCCGAAATAGGAATTCCAGTGTCCGACGGCATAATACAAGGCATTGACGGCAATAATTGTACCGGATAACGGCAGAACGATACGGAAAAACGTCCGCAAATCGCCGCTGCCATCCAGGGCCGCCACTTCATAAAGCTCGTCCGGTATATTGCTTTGTAAAAATGTCTTGGTGATAATCAGGTTCCAGACGGACATGGCGCCCGGAATAAGCAAAGCCCAGCGTGTATTGATCATGCCTAGTTTCTGCACGAGAAGATAACCCGGCACCATACCGCCGGAAAACAACATGGTGAACGTAAAGAAAAACATAATGAACCGCTTACCGCAGATGGCGTTCTTTCTTGATAAGGGATAGGCGGCCATAAACGTGACAATGAGATTGATCAGGGTTCCGGCACAGGTATAGAAAAGCGAGTTGGCATAGCCGGTTACGATCATCGGGTTTTCTAAAACCGCTTTATAAGCCAGTAAGGTCGGCTGGATGGGAAACAGCCACACCCGTCCGGAAATAACCATTAAAGAATCGCTGACTGAACAGCTGACGATATAGATGAGCGGATACAAGACAATAATCAGAATCAAAGACAAAAAAGTCAGGTTAATGAAATCAAACACCCGGTCTCCGGCTGTCTTTTTTATTTTGTAATGCATGATTTCACTCCCTTACCAGATACTCGTCTCGCTGAATTTGCGAGCAGATGTGTTGAAGATGATAACCAGCAGCAGGTTGATGACCGAGTTAAATAAACCGACCGCTGTTGCATAACCGTATTCGCCGCGGACCAGGCCGGATTGGTAAACATAGGTCGAGATGACATCCGATGCGCTGATGTTCATTTCATTCTGCATTAAAAACACTTTTTCAAAACCGACGTTCATCACGGACCCCATATTGAGGATCATCATGATGATCATGGTCGGCAAAAGACTGGGAATGTCAATATAGATGATTTTCTGCAATTTGCTGGCGCCATCGATATTCACCGCTTCATAAAGCGTCGGATCAATCGTCGATAAGGCCGCGATGAAAACGATGGAGACATAACCCATGCCCTGCCAAATGCCGGATAAAACGTAAATGCCGACAAAATACTGCGGTTTGCCCATGAAATTGACAGCATCGCCGCCAAACAGCTGGATGAACTTATTGACCAGGCCGCTGTAAGGTGACAAAACCTGCATGATTATGGAAACCATAACCACTGTTGAGATGAAATAGGGGGCGTACGTGATCAGCTGAACACTTTTTTTAAAGGCTGCATTTCTTACTTCATTAAGGGAAAGCGCTAATAAAACGGGCGCCGGAAAACCCAGGATTAAGTAACAAAAGCTGATCCAGATCGTATTCTTGATAATGCGCCAGAAAACATAGGAACTGAAAAACAATTTGAAATGCTTCAGGCCGACCCAGTCGCCGCCGTAAAAGCCTTTGCTGAAATCCAGCTCTTTAAAAGCTATTTGCAGGCCGCCCATCGGGATATAAGAAAAGATAAACACATAGATGACCGGAACCGCTAATAGAAGATATAAGGTCCAATGGGATTTTAAGCTTTTCACAAAGTGCCTCATATCATAATCCCCTCCTTCCCTTTGAGGATGTACTCGGCTTCGTCTGGATTATCGTTTTTCCCCTCCGACCTTTTTAATCCAGTCGCGGGTCTGATATACGGCGTCGAGGCCGATGTCGGCTATCGCGCTCGTACAGAAGATAACGCCTTCGATTTCGCCCTGCTTAAGCCAGGCATAATACCGATCCAGCTGCATCTGCATCAGTTCCGGCGAAATGGGCCGGCAATCGCCGTAATCCCACATGTAACAGCCGGCAACAATTTTCTTGCCCGGACAAAGCGTCTTCAATCGGGCCAGGTTTTCATCCAGATGGACGATGTCTTTCGCCCACCAGGTCCACATGGAAACGACATCACATTTGGCCAGATAGGGAATAACGGCTTCCTCGAAATTGTGGGTATAGATGACCACCCAGAGATCCAGGTGCCGGCCGGTCTTCTTATCCAGTTCCTTTTTATAGGTCTGGAGCTTGGCTACCGGATATTTAGCCCAGTGTTCCTTGCTGACAAAGAAATCGTCCATGATTGTTCCGACAACATTTTTATGCAACTTGGCCTGCCGTATAACCTCGCGTACATCGGCGTCGCCGTCGTCCGGCCGGCCCATCGAGCCGTAATCGGCGATCGACCAGACCACCCGGTCCAGGCAGTCCAGGACAATCGCGTCCTGATCGTAGGGAATCGTCGGTTTACCTTGATAGACCACACGGCAGATATTGGGAATATCAAAATAGACAGCGCCTTCCAGCGGCGTCATCCGGTTGGTACCCGGCAGCTTAAAAGGATTATCCGGCAGATGATGCGTGCCGGCGTCTTGCCCCCACAGCCAAAAAGTATCCCGTAAAGTTTGCATGATGCTGACCTCCTTTAAAAACCTGATGTCTGTCGCTTCTCCTAATCCGGGATCTGGTCCGCGCTATGTTTTTTTATCCAGTCCCGCGCATAGTCGACCGCTTTGAGTTCCAGATCCGCGATACAATTGGAACAGAAAATGATTCCCTGGATTTGTTTTGTCATCAGCAGTTCATGATACTGGTCCAGCTGATAAGCGATGAGATCCATCGGCATCGGCCGCCCGCCGCCATAATCCCACATATAACAACCGCATAAAACCGGTTTATCCTGATCCAGCAAGCCCTTCAATTTTGTCAGGTTGCGATCCAGGCAAGTCAGGTCTTTTGCCCACCAGGTCCACAGGCTGACCACATCGCAGGCAGCGAGATGCGCTTTGACGGGCGAATCCAGTTCATGGGTGTAAATAACGGTCCACAAATCCATCTGGCGGCCAACCTGCTGGTTCATACGGCGCTTGAATTCCATCAATTTCTCAGGCGGATTCATGCTCAGCCGCGGCTCGCGCATAAAATCATCCATAATCGCCCCGACAACATTGGGATGCAGACGGGCGATCCGGATCACTTCGTCGGTATCATCGCCGCCGCCGTCGTTGCGCGTTGAGCCGCCGCAGCCGATGATGGACCAGACAACCCGCCGCAGCGAATCCAGCACCATGGCTTCCTGATCAAAAGGAGGAACCGGCAAGCCTTCTGAAACAACCCGGCAGCAATTGGGAATACCAAAGTAATAAGCGCCTTCCAGAGCAGTCATGCGATTGGCGTGCGGCAAATTGTAATTGTGCCCGGACGGGCCATGGTGGGTATTGGGGGTTTGGCCCCAGATCCATAATCGATCCCGCAATTCAGTCATGTTGATAACCTCCCGGTTTTCGTTTTACAATTCAAAAAGGTCGCAGGGGAAATTCGTCAAAGGTTCAATGCCCTCGCCGGTAATGCGAACGGTGTCTTCAATGCGCAAACCGGTTTCGGTTTTATTGTCGCCTAAAAAGATATCGACGCAAAAAGTCATGTTCTGCTTCAGAATCCAGTCGGCGTCGGTTTCAATCCAGGGGGCTTCGCCTTCCATCAGGCCGTTGCCGTGGCAGGGGCCATAAAGCAGCCAATCCCCGTATCCCAGCCCGGTCATGGTCTCAATATGCTTTTGGGCTACAAAAGACGCCGGAACGCCGGCTTTCAGATTGCGGATCACGGCCTGCTGCCCCTTATATCCGGCCTCGATCAGCTGTTTTTGCCAGTCGGCCGCTTTGCCGAAAACCACCGGTCGGCCGATACTGGACGCATATCCGGCTACGCGGGCGCCGATTTGTATAAAAGTCATGTCGCCCGGCTGGATCACTTTATGACGCGGACGGCTGATCGCCTGGTTCGAACCCTTTCCGGTCAAAACCCATAACGGGTATGATTCACGTTCGGCGCCCAGTTCATGCATTTTCCCCAGCGCCAGGCCGACGACTTGCGTCTCCGTCATGCCGGTTTTGATATGGGCAAGCAGGTAGTTGAACGTCTGCCTGGTAATATCGGCGGCCGCCCGCATGCAATTCAATTCATTTTCGCTTTTAATCATGCGGAGACGAGAAACCAGATCGTCGGCTTTCTCAATCTTGATCGCGCCATAATGGTTCAAAGCCGCGGTCAGCGCTTCATAAACGCCATGGGTCATCAGGCTTAAGCCCGCCACGCCGAATCGTTTCAAGCGGCCGCCGCCGATCAGCTCATCGATGACCGATTGAAAATCATCCAGCTTTTTGCCCGGATATTCGGGGTCCGATGATTCGCGGAAAGCTTTCAGCAAGCGGATCTGCGATATTTTCGACCGGTCCGCCGCATAGGTGAAGCTCTCGGGGCCGATCAGCAGCAACGGTTCGCCCTGAGCCGGCACCAGAACGCCGGCCGTTTCAAAAGACGGCCAATAATCGCTGAGATAGCGGACAAATTGCGGTTCCGCTTCGTTGCCATAAGCCAGCAGCAGATCGTAGCCCGCCGACTTCATGTTCTCCTGCAAAGCGCTGATTCTCTGATGAAATTCTTCGATTGGGATCTCGTAAATCATACTGACCTCCCGTTAATGGATTTACCAGGCCGGAACATCGATAAACCGGGCCGGATTGTCTTGAAGCATCTGTTCGATCTGTCGGTCTGTTATGCCTTCATCCTCCATCATCGGCACGATATTTGTCAGGATGTGGTCATAACCCCAGCCGCCATAAGTATGCAGCAGGTTTTTCAGGCATACGTCGCAGCTGAGAAGAAGCTGATCAATGTAGCCGAGATCAATTAATTTCTTGACCAGCCTGACCCGTTCCAGATCACTGGCAAATAAGCCGTACCCGGGATTTCTCACTTCCCGGTTGACGTAGAATTCTTTGCCGAAATTGTCAAACTCGATATAGAGCCCTCGGTTCAGGAGTTCCATAATATAGGTTTCCCTGTTTTCAACGTCGACATGGCAGATATTGATGCGATCAGGCCGGACGCCGGCTTCCAGAAGGATCCCGGAGGCTTCCAGGCCGTTGGTCGTCCAGGGATTGATATGAACATGGACCGCCACGCCGGTTGCCAGCTGAGCCTGCGCGGCTGCTTTCAGAACACGCCGCTCTTTATCGTCGAAAATTTCGCTGATGCCGATTTCCCCGATATAGCCGGCTCGTATCCCGGTATCGTCAATGCCGATTGTAAGCTCCCGGACCATGGCGGCGGTAATCTCCTCAATGGTCATGCCGGCCAGACATTCCGGATGGGTTGCGCCGACATAATATCCGGTGCCGATGATGACATTGAGGCCGGTTTCCCGGGAGATTTGCCGCATCAATAAAGGATTACGCCCAATACCCGGCATGGTGGCGTCGATGACGGTTCTTCCGCCGGCTTCATAAAAACGGCGCAGTTCTTCTGTCTGTACCTCAGGGTCATCAAGGATCAGATTACTTCGCAAAGCATAGGGATCGCGGCTGAGTATCCCTAAATGCTCCATGATAACGGGCGCGGTTGACGGATTAGTGCCGTCGCGGAGCGGATGTGCCTGAAAAAAACTGCTTAGGTCGATCATGATATGTTCATGAGGCGTGATGATGCCCAGATCCCGGCGTTCAATCCTGCCTAGTACTGTTTGTACAGCCATGTGCCGTCTACCTCGATTTTTTAATCAGTGATCTGTATCAATGTTGATGAATGAATTATTCGCTATATCCGATCAGCGCCATATAGGCCATATTGGCTTGTTGTATATCCAGCCGTCCATACTGGACAATAATACCGGCATCGCTCTTAAAAGACATCGAATACTGTTCATTGACAGAAAGGACGCAGCCGCCCAACAAGGAGCTGTCCGAGCTGCGGAAAGACCGGATCCGCTTTGCCGGCACTAACAAGGGGATATTTTCTGCCGGTTCTCTATCTTCAAAATAGATTGTGATCAGGACATGGGCGTCGATTGCATTGGGATTCAGGATCATGATGCTCTCGTGGCCTTCATAATGGCAGCCCGGATCCGGTTCGGGCGCCGGCCGGTAGCCATCCACAAGATACCAGCTGTTTTTACCTTCCATACGTCCTCCTACCGTTCGGGCAGCGTCAAGCCGCCGACTTCCTTTATCCAGCGGCGGGTCCAGGCGACGGCATCCAGTCCGAGGTCCGCAATGCAGTTGGCGCAAAAGATGACGCCTTCGATTTTGCCGCTTTTCATATAGTCCAGATACACCTGGCACTAGCGTTCCATCTGAGCGCAGGTCATCGGCTTCCTGCCGCCATAATCCCACATATAGCAGCCGGCCAGAACGCGTTTTCCGGGAGCCATGGCGATGACTGCGTCCAGATTTTTCTCCAGGTCGGCCAGATGATCGGCATACCAGGTCCAGAAGGTTATGACATCAAAAGGCGCAAAATAAGGCGTTACGTCCAGGCCCAATTCACGTTCATAGTAAACGACCCATAAGCTCATATCACGGCCGGCGCCTTCGCAGAGGCGCTTTTTCATCAAGCTCAATTTTTCCGGCGTGTAAACGTCCATTCGATGCGGCGAGAAGAAGTCGTCGAAAATGCCGCCGGTGATATTCGGAAATAGCCTGGCCTGGCGGATAACTTCGTCCAAGTCGCCCCACTCGGTAGCTTGCTCGCCGCCGGCGCCCAGCAGCGACCAGACAACCTGATCCAAGGTATCCATAACCATGGATTCCTGATCATAAGGAGCGGCCGGCTGCCCTTGAATCTTCACGCGGCAGCAATTCGGTATACCGAAATAAGCATTACCTTCCATGGCGGTCATTCGGGAATGCCCGGGCAGCCGGTAGGGATTGTCAGGACCATAATGTCCATCCGGCGTCTGCCCCCAAAGCCAAAAACGATCGCGAACCATCGGCATATGATGTCCCCCTTAAGAAAAAGCATATTGCATCATTGGATTTTCTCTGTTATATGTATTATGGATTGGATTTTCAAAAAAAGCATTGGTGTTTTTCGTTCATTTATTAGTAGAATACGTCATTTCTTGCTTATACATTTGTTTTTCGACGGAGGAGGCGCAAGAAATTATGAACATGAAGCCCGCCTATTATGAGTCGGATATCCCGGTTTTTGACAGCACCAGTTTTTTTCGCCCAGACGAGAATGTTTATATTCACATATCGACAGACTGCCCTGATTTTGTCGGCGCGCTCCACAAACATGAGTTTATCGAGCTGGTCTATGTCATTTCCGGCCAGGCGACTCATGTCATCGACCATATCGATTATAAAGTTGCCAAGGGCAATCTGGTTATTATCAATTATGACGCGACCCATGCTTTTTACGCCGATAAAGAATGCAAAGATGAATTTGTATCCTATGACCTGATGTTCACGCCGGATTTTCTGGACGCGTCACTAATCCGAAGCAAAAACTTCAATGAGCTGGGTTCTTCCTTTCTCTTCTATTCTCTTTTCCCGGAACAGCAGGAAATCGGCCCCGATCTGCATTTAACCGGCAGCAGCTACAGTATTTTCGGCGATCTTTTTAATAAAATCTATTTGGAATACATCGGGCAGCAAAAAGGGTATACCGATATCATCAGAGCTTATGTTGTCGAATTGATCATCAATATTTTCCGGCGTATGGACAATAACAACTCAGACTCTGTCCGGCGCCGGCAAGCGCAAATCGTCGAGACCGCGCTTGGTTATCTGCGGGAGAATTTTAATACCCATATCACGCTCGATGACCTGGCCGCCCGGATATTCTTAAGCAAAGATTATTTTAGCCGTCTTTTCCGGGATGTGACCGGTAAACCCGTCAACACGCTGCTTCAGCAAATCCGTATCGAAGAAGCCTGCAAGCTGTTGGTGACAACCGATCGGACCATTACCGACATCACAGCAGACTGTGGCTTCAGCGATATTAAATTTTTCTACCAGTCTTTTCATAAAATCACCGGGATGACGCCCGGAGATTATCGCAAGCGCAAAATCAACTAATACGCCGCGGATTATTTTCTCATAATTTTGCGATAGCTGCCCGGAGTGATCCCGCAAATCTTCTTAAAGCTGCGAATAAACACCGCGCTGGAAGTAAATCCGCAGCGTTGCGCGATCGTATCGAGATTATCTTCGGTTTCGGTCAATTTCTCACAGGCCTTTTTTATCCGCACGGCATTGATGCTTTCGGTAATGCCCTGATTGGTCTCCTGGCGGAATATTTTTGAACAATAAGCCGGCGTAAAATTAAATTGTCTGCCGATTTCATTCACGCCGAGATTCATATCGGCATAATGACTTTCGATGAATTCCTGAATGCTCTGACCCAGGATTTTCACCGAATGGCGTTCGCGATAAACCTGCCGGATCTCCTGCATTCTTTGAATAAAGTAATCGCGAAAGTTATCAATCGTTTTATAGGTTTCAATATTGAGGTCAAAATGATAGTCAGAGAGCGCCGCATTGTTTTGGGTATCCAATTCATTTAGAATATCATTGGCCTGCACGCACAAATCAAAGATAAAACCGCGGGCGGATTCAGGTGTCCCGGGTAGTTTCGATGAAAAACAATGTGTAAATATATTATGATACACTTGGCTGCAATTCGCATTATCGTCTTTTATGCCTTGCATCAGCATCATCCTGATGGAACTGTCCTGTAAAAAACGATCCGTTGTTGCCAGGGCAAAAAGATCCTGGTAGCATAAAACCTGCCCGGTTCCTAAAACAATCTTGTATTCTTCCGCGCGCAACGCCTCGTTATAAGACGAGCGTATTTCTTTCAGCGTCCCATAACAACTGCCTATCCCAGCGGTACAGAGGATGCCCATTTTATTATTGAGAAATCTCAGGGAATGCTCTGCGATAGCAGCCAAATCGGACCCGGCCGCTTCCGCGGACAGATTGACGATACAGACAAATCGATCCGTATTGATGTTGACAACAAAGCCTTTGTTTTTTTCGTTGCAAAGTTCTTCGATGACATTCGGCAGTATGATTTTAGAAAGCATCGGACGTTCTTCAATGTAGTCTCTTGGGAAAATATTATCGTTCCAGTCTTCAATATCGAAGAGCATGACGGCAAATTGTTCGGACAGCAGCGATTCACCCAGCTCAGCAAATAAATGATCGGCAGTGGAGCCGGCAGGAACAATTCCGTTAATCAGATTCAAAACCAAATTATATTTCCGCGCCTTCCGGAATTCAGATAAATCGGATGTATAGCGCGTTTTTTCGCTGATGGCCGTTTTGATGCTGTCTTCAAGATATTTAAATTCCTCGGCTCCGGAAAAGCGCTTTTTATCATTCAGCGACACCACGCTCTCCAGCAAGCGCGCCACGGGTTTGTAATTGACTTTTGTCAGTAGAAAAGCCAGCAGTATACCGAAAAGAAACACAGCAACCACGTTGATGATACTATAGAGCCGGAAAAAGGACAGCGCATGATTCATCGCGTCCAGCGGGACAAAGGAAACATACCGGTACGCCGTGACCGTAGACGATTTGACAAAAACCGCATAGCGCCGTCCGTCAAGGGTTGTTTGCTGAATACCTTCTTCCAGAGGAACCGTAGATGGGTCGATTTCGCTCAGCAATGACGAGCGTATTAGAGCCTGGTTATCGCTATTCAGAATCATGATGTTTCCGCTCGTGGATTGTTCCAGATAATCCATATTTTCCTTGATGCGCGTCGGATTCAGAACAGAAAAGACGGAATAAACCACGTTTTGGCCGCCGACATACATTGATTCAAATATCGGCACTCTGATGGCAATGGTTTTCTGCCCCGTGGAAGTGATCATCGGGAGCAGCTCGCGGGGTTTGTCAACCGTGAAAAAGCTGGCGGAATACGACATTTGACTGTAATAGGTATCAAAGTAGTATTTTGTGGACAGTGTCGCGTAATAACCTGAAATAATCCGGTCGCTTTTCGGGAGATAGATAAATAAATCGGTTAAATTACTGTTGCTGATCATCTCCATTTTCCTCTTGACTAGAAAAGAAGAGTAAGGAGATATTCCGCCGTAGGTATATTCCTCATCCAATAAATTCAGCAAATCGCGGTCGCGTTGCAGTCCGTCGACCTTATTGGCGGCGTTATTCAGCTCCTGGTCGACAAGCTTATAAAACTGCTCAAAAACAGCATAATCGGATTTGCTCGTCTGCTGAATCATCTGCCGATATGAGATCTGATAGATAACGACGGCGGATATCAAGGATATCAGAATGAAACAAAAATAGGAAAATAAAATATGAGAAAAATATTTCCCGGTTTTATTTTGTCTCACTATTTTCACTTATCAACCGCTCCTTATATATTTATATTTTAATCAGGTAACAAGGAGTTACCACAAAGCGAACAGCTTGTCGCGATGTATCTTGCTCCTGTATCAGTTTAGCCCTTTGAGAAAGTGATTGATTTTATGGACTCATTATACAGCATGTGTCAACCAGCTCGTTTTCATATGTTCTTCATCATCATAGGGAAGGTTATCGATCATTTCAACAAAGATTTGATCAAAATGAGCTCAATTCTTGTTTTAATCAACTCAATCTACATTTTGCAAACTTTCCCGAATGAACCCATCGTCTTTTTGCCTATTGATTCTTTTTATCGTCAATTTACAGTGAACAGAGGCACTTTATAATGAAAGCCGACAGACCGGACGTCATTTCGAAAAATTTCCTCGACCCAATGGAAACAGACACCTGAGGAAGCAGAATAGACGATCGGATCGGTTAAATAAATCTGAAAGAGGTTGATGGTTCATGAGCAAACGATTCCTTTCCCTTGCCTTGGCTGTGTTGATGTGCGCCGCGATATTCGCGGGATGCACCAGCGGCAGCACCACATTATCGACTACCTCGGCTGCTTCGGCTACTACGGCGGCCGCGACAAGCGGCAGCGCCGCAACCACAAATGGAAACGATGACGGATTCACCGGTTACCCGATGACTAAGACTGACAAGACGCTTTCCTTTTATATTCTTATCAATTATGCCTACGCCGTTCCGGACGGCGTTGACCGTAACGACAATTATTTCAATCAAAAGCTGGCTGAAAAAGTCGGCGTGAAAATCGACTGGCAAGCGGTTCCGGCCGGCACCGACGCCGGTCAGGCGTTTAATTTGATGCTGGCAAGCTCCGAACTGCCGGATATCTATTATAATGCCGGCGTACCAAACACCGCTGCCGATTTGCTGGAATCCGGGACAATTGCTGATCTCTCCGATTATCTGCCAAAATACGCGCCGGCTTATTATGCAAAATTAAAGTCCGACGAGAGTATTGACAAGTCGGTGAAAACCGACGACGGAAAGTATTACGGCTTTGCATTCCTGCGTGAAAATTTATATCTTGGAACATATGCCGGTCCGGTCGTCCGTCAGGATCTGTTGGATAAGGTCGGCATGACCGCTCCGGTTACCATCAGTGATTGGGACAAAATGCTGCGTGCTTTTAAAGATCAAAATTTGGCTAAATATCCATTTAGTGTTTCCGGTGGCACAAGCAGCCTTAGCCTGGTTTTCCAGGGTGCTTACGGCTCAACCGCAAATTTCTATGTCGACGACAACCAAAAGATCCAATTTGGTTATGCTACCGACGGTTATAAGGAATTTTTGAAGCAGATGAACCAGTGGTATAAAGACGGTATCATTGACCCGGATATGCTGACCAACGATGCCGCCGCGCTGGAAACCAAAGTGCTTAACAGCGAAGTCGGCGCCTGCCAGTCGACTGGCGGAACAGTCATCGGCTTTGATACGAAGCTGAAAGCAAACAACAATACGACAGACACTTGGGCCGGCGTATCTTATCCTGTCTTGAACAGCGGCGATAAGGTTCAGTTTACTCAAGGCGAAACGAATAATATCGGTCTTTGCGCCGTTATTACCAGCAGCTGCAAAGACATTCCACTGGCTTGCCGTTTTCTGGACTATGGTTATACCGAAGAAGGCATGGCTCTCTGCAGCTTTGGCGAAGAAGGCGTTACTTTCGAATATGACAGCAACGGTGTACCGAAGTATTTGGACTCGTTCATTAATGATCCCCGCGGCAATGACTTCATGATGAAGACCTATACCGGCATGTCCGGAAACTGCGCCACCGTCCATATGCTTGCAACAACAAATACTTATCCCGAACTTCGTAAGAAGGCCGTTGACTCCTGGTATGTTGAGGGAACCAGCAAGCATCTGCTGCCCGGTTCGCTGACTATGACGACTGACGAAAGCCAGAGCATTGCCAATGAGAAAACCGCCATTGATACCTATGCAACCGAAATGTTCGCCAAGTTTGTGCTTGGTCAGGAATCTCTTGATGGATTCGACGCTTATCTTGCACAATTAAAGGGTATGGGACTGGAAAAAGTTCAAAAGGTGTATCAGGATGTTTATGACCGGTATCTTAGCCGCTAAAGAAAATAGACATTCATTTTGTTTAATGTTCTGATTTAAGCACGGGAGAAGCGGCCTTTCCGCTTCTCCCGCGTTTTTCGGTGCGGATTTCAGGCTTTTCTTGAATTCGCGAGAAACGCTCCGAATATTTTCCAGAAAGGTGTGACCGAAAACATGATCAAAGAGACGGTCGTTCGTTCAATGAGCATTCAGGAAAAGAAACTAACATTCTGGAAGAGGCTTTCAAAAGATTTCCAAAAGAATAAATATAAATACCTGATTATTCTTCCTGTTCTTGTGTTTATGGCGATTTTTGCCTATAAGCCGATGTACGGCATTATCATTGCTTTTAAAGATTATCGCCCACAGCTGGGCATTATGGAAAGCAAGTGGGTCGGTTTCAAATACTTTACGATGTTTTTCAAGGATGTTTATTTTACCCGCATTTTAGGCAATACCTTTTTGCTTGGGATCGGGTCGCTCGTGTTTGGTTTTCCGGTACCGATTATTTTCGCCCTGCTGCTGAATGAAGTCCGGAACATTCATTTTAAAAAGGTCATTCAAACGACAACATATCTGCCGCATTTCATTTCCATTGTCGTGCTTTGCGCCATGATAAAAACCTTTTGCCAAAATGATGGCATCATTACGAATCTGTTCGTCTTTTTCGGCGGCGCACGTACTCCATTGCTGCAGGAACCCGGCCTTTTTCGCCCGATTTACATCATATCGGGAATCTGGCAGAATTTTGGTTGGGACTCCATTATTTATCTGGCGGCCTTGACGATGATCGATCCGGAATTGTATGAAGCGGTTGAGATCGACGGCGGCGGGCGCTGGGCAAAAATGTGGCATATCAAGCTGCCCGGGCTCAAACCAACCATCATTATTCTCCTGATTCTGGCTATGGGCGGAATTTTAGGCGCCAATTTCGAAAAAGTCTTGAATCTGTACAATCCGGTCACCTATGAAACCGCGGATGTTATTTCCACCTATACTTATCGCATGGGCATTATAAACGGAAGCTTCAGCTATGGCACCGCCATCGGTCTGTTTAATTCGCTGGTTAATATCGTTTTTCTGGGTACGACCAATTATATTAGCAAACGGACGGCAAATATCGGCTTGTTTTAATGCATCGGCCGGTATGCTTGCTTTTAATACATAGAAAGGAAAAGATCATATGAGTAGAGACTGGCGTACGAAAATCGATACTTTTGATGTCGTCAACGCATTCGTCATGCTGATTCTTGTCTTTATTACGTTATATCCGTTCTATTATATAATCTGCGCTTCCTTCAGCGAAAACTCGCTGATCGCCGCGAATCAAGGCATGTTGTTTTGGCCGAAAGGATTTACGCTTGGCGGTTATAAGCTGACCTTTCAACATCCGCTTATTCTGAGCGGTTACCGGAATATTATCATCATTTTGGCAATCGCGCTGCCTTACAATTTACTTTTAACGCTTTTTTGCGGTTATTTCATGTCTTGTCAAGGCATGATGTTCAAGAAGGTTATCATCGGCCTTTTGGTGTTCACCATGTTCTTCGGCGGCGGGTTGATTCCCAGTTATCTGAATCAGCGTCAATTGGGGTTGTACAATAATTTATGGGCGCTGATCATCCCGACCGGAGTCAGCATTTATAATTCCATCATTGTCCGCTCCGCCATTGATGGCATACCCAGAAGCTTATTTGAAGCGGCGGAGATTGACGGCGCGAACGATATTTATGTTTTATTCCGGATCGTCCCCAAGTTGATCATGCCGACACTGGCGGTCATTTTACTGTGGTGCGGCGTCAGCCATTGGAATTCATGGTTCCCGGCCACGATTTATATTCAAGACAATGATTTGCTGCCGATTCAAGCTGTACTGCGCGCTATTTTAATCGCGAATGACAAACTGATAACCAGCAACGTCATGGAACAAGATCAATACAACAGCTATGCTGAAGTGATAAAATACGCTATTATTGTTGTTGGCACGCTCCCGATCCTTTGCGTCTATCCTTTCCTGCAGAAGTATTTTGTCAAGGGCGTTATGATCGGTGCTGTCAAAGGATAAAAGTTGAAAAATGTCGTTTACTAAAAGGGGGATTACTGAAATGAAAATTTTAAACGTCGGCGTTATCGGTCTGGGCATGGGCAAGGTTCATGCCGAAGGCGTCAAGGAAACGGAAGGCGCTTGCCTTTATGCTGTTTGCGATACCAACCCGGATCGTGCCAATGAAGTGGCCAAAGAGCTATCTGTGCCTCATGTTTTTACCGATTATCGCGACTTGATCGCCGATTCCGCGATCGACGCCGTGATTATCGCCAGCCCTGATCAGGATCACCGCGAGATGGTCGTTAACACCCTGAACGCCGGCAAGCATATTCTCTGCGAAAAACCGCTGGCTTTGACCCGCGAGGACTGCGAGGCTATTGTGGAAGCCGCACAGAAGAGCGACCGGAAGTTCATGGTCGGTCAAATATGCCGTTACACGCCCGGTTTCAAACAGGCCAAAGAAATTATCGACTCCGGCGCGATCGGCGAGCTGACGTTTATCGAGTCGGAATACGCCCATGATTACAGCTCTATTTATGCCAGAGGCTCATGGCGCAGCGATCCGGCGCGCAACGGCGTTGTCGGCGGCGGCTGCCACGCGGTCGATCTGCTCCGCTGGATTGCCGGCAACCCGGATGAAGTGGTCGCTTACAGCACCCATAAAACCTTTGCTTCGGTCACCCCTTACGACGACACGCATATTGCGATTCTTAAATTCCCGAACGGCGTGATCGGCAAGGTTTTCGTTTCCATCAGCTGTAAGCGCGATTACACGATGCGCTCGGTATTTTACGGCACCAAGGGCACGATCATCGTCGACAATACCAGCCCGACGATGACCGTTTTCAGGCAGGATGTTTTCCCGGGCATGGATCGCCACGATATGCCGATCGCCGTGCCGGTGCAGATCAAAAATCATAACGCCGCCGGCGAGTTCAAAGAGTTTTACGACATCATCGTCAACGACAAGCCGGTGAGCACCACGGTTTATGAAGGCGCGAATACCATTGCTGCCTGCCTGGCCATTGTTGAATCCGCCGATCAAGGTAAAATGATCAAACCGGTTTATTTTCAATAATCTTGTGACGATTGCCCCTCGGCGGATTTCCGCGATGCGCGGAACCGGAGCTGTTTAGACTGGAGTTGTTTCGCCTGGATAACGAATTCTATAAGCCATACGTGGCTGAGCTATATCCCAGCCCGTTACAGAAACGCTTTTTCGTTTATCCCCGCGAAACACTCCTGAATGAGCCGATATTTCCGTTCTATGTGCTGGATGGCGGCGCGTTCTTTTTCATGACCGATAACTGGGTACGCACCCTGGAGCTTTTGTCTTCCTGGCTGGAGCGCTTGACCTGGACGCATACGGGCAAGGATTTTTGCGTCCATACGCTTATTACTGTAGCTTCTGGTCCGGCTTGACTGTAAATAATGACGCTTCCTGATTCATTTTTTCAGTTATATACTCTGCGACCATCTTCACCATCGGCCCGGCATCTCCGTCCCGAAAATAGCTGTCAAAACACTCATAATACCGTTTCCGATCCGTAAATTTTACATTGATCGGCGGATACCCTTTTTGCATCAGCATAAAATTCAAGATCAGCCGGCCTGTGCGTCCGTTGCCGTCGATAAACGGGTGGATACCCTCAAACTTCAAATGAAACAATGCCGTCCTTTCAATGGGATGCAGCCTTGTTGCGGCAAACTCCGCAACAAGCTGTTCCATTTGTATCGCGACGAGATAGGGCTGCGGTGGTTCATGATAGGCACTCACGATGCGCACGGGAATGCGACGGTAAACGCCCTTATCCTCCGGCCTGTCCATCAGAACAAGCGAATGGATTTCTTTGATCAATCTTTCGGAAAACGGTATTTTATCACGAATCAATTGCTCGATATATAAGAAAGCATCCCGATGACCGACCGCCTCTAAATGATCTTTCAGCGGTTTCCGGTCAATTGTGATGCCTTCCAAGACCATCGCTGTTTCTTTAAGGGTCAGCGTGTTCCCTTCGATGGCATTGGAATTGTAAGTATAGTCCACAAGAAATTCGTCGCGCAGCCGCATAAGCTCGCCCTGCGTTAATGGGCGTCGCTTCTCAAATTCCGCTTTCATGGCGTCGATATGCGAAAACAGCGGAACATATTCGGGAGCAATATCCATTCCACGCAGCGTTCTTACATCTACAGGCTTTACCGCATCAGACGGAATGCGATAGGAGCGTCCCTGCCGGATCACACCGTCTATCCTGCCCTGCTCACATAATATGCGGACACGCCGGTCGGAAATGCCCCATTGTTCCGCAATCTCTTTGACCCCTAAATACGTCAAGCGCCTTATTACCTCGACTTTTTTATTTCACGATAACATTTTATCGGAATAATATCAATGCGCTATTTCCATTTTGTGGTCTAAATGTTCCGAACATGACTGCCTTTCAGCGATCATCGTATCCAGGCCGGTATTTTTGAGTTTTGTTATAAACTCATTCAGTCGCCGCGATCATAGCAAGCCGAATAAGCCATCCGGGTCGCGCAGCAGCGCCTCCCGGTACAGCCCGACAACATCGCCGGCTTTAAAAAACAGGCATCGGCCTTTCCCGATCATCCGTTCGTGGATCATGTTTTGCCGGAAAGCTTCGGCCTGAATTTTATTCCACCCCGATGCCTCAGTCTGGTTGCCGGCCTCGACATACCAGCGGTCGGGCGGATATTTTTCGACGATATCGGCCGGCAGCTGAAATCGCTCCCAAAAGGCGGCGGGCACGCAATGCTCCACGCTATGCATGCTTGACAGCCGGTTTATGTCGACGCCCAGCAATAAGCCATAACCCTGGACGGCCAGCAGATGCTCATACCCCTGCTCTGCATAAACCTGAGCGTCTTTGCCCCAGGCGGCAACCCGATGAATGCCCCGGCCGACGACAACATCCGGCCGCTGCCTGAAGGTATCGGCAATAACGCCCATGCCGCTTGCCACACGAGCATGTTCCGGGAAAATGCTTACTTTGCAGGTCAGGCCGTTGGCTTTATCCTCGGCCGTCAGCGGAAGGACCTTCGACACCGGATAGGCGGACATGACGATCGTTCCCGATTGCCCGACAACCGCCATAAGCGCCGCGATGACCGTTTCCGCTCCGCCGGCGACGCGGCCGAAGCTGCTGAGCGAGCTATGGACTTCAACCGGAAGGCCTTCTCGCAAGCCCAATTCCCGGAAGGCTGTTTCTAAATCATGCTGTGTGAGATCGTTCTCTTGTTCCATATGCCCCCGCCTCCTGATTCCGGTCCTTTATTCATCATGACTCAATCGCGCCGGAATGAAAAGGGGGCGCGGCTTATCTATCGGCTTATTTACCGGCATGTCTATAGATAATAAATCGCATACAGGGCAAAAGTATCCAGCCTGTCAACCGTAAAGACTGCCCGGCCGTCCTTGATTTCGCAAGGCCGGTTGGTTTCATCGGGCAGACTGGTCAGCGATTTCACGGTTCTGCCCTTTAAAAATACGCTGAGCTCCGTTTTATAGACTGGTATGTTGGGCAATTCCTTTTGGAAATTCAAAAGACAGACCAGAAAGCGTTTCGCTGCCGGATCATCATAAAGGGTGATCTCCACCGGCCGCGGTGCGTCGGTTTCGATCAAGGCCGGCCGGGTTAAGAGATCCCGCATTAACGTACTGAAAACCTGGCCGTGCGCGTCATGCGGCATCGATTCAAAACAGCCGGCTGAGTAAAGCGACAGGCCCCGCCCATAAGCATGGCGGACCAAGGCCGGCCAGTCTGTAGGCACGCCGGGCGGATTGCTGATGGCCGAAGCATAATCATAAGCATCGTCAGGCGGCGTATAGGGCAGGGTTACGGTCGCCAGAATCTTTACGCCGGCCGGATCATCAGGCGTAACCTGGGTCATGGCGTCGTTTACATTCATCGGCGCCTGGGCGGAAAACGGCTGCAGGCCATCATAACCGTCCGCCGGACTCAGGTAGGTTTCATGTTCGGCCGTTTCCCCGGACCGCGACACGCCAAAAACATCCCGCAGCAGGAAATTATCGCCGCCCTGGACAAGCGATGTGTCCCGGCTGGCGTAAATCCGGCCGCCGCCGGCCACATAAGCGCGAATGGCTTTAGCTTCCGCGGCATCCAGCATAAAGGCATTCGGCAGGATCACAACCTGATAACGATCCAGCCGGTCCAGATCCTTTCTGGTTGCTACATCATAAGCCAGATTATGCTGGATCAGGATCTGTGCCAGCCGGAATAAACTGCGGATCTGAATATTTGCGGTTGAGTTTTCACTCAGGGGTTTGCCGTTGTCTTTCATTGAAGCCAGGGAATAAATATCGACATAAATGGCAAAATCGGCTTGCCGCTGCAGCTGCGGCCCCAGATATTTTTCGTATCGGGACGTCTCGGCCAGAATTTTTCCCATCACCGGATAGGGAGTCGGGTTGACCGTTCCGTCCGGGTTGATCGCGTCGATAAAAACGAAACTGGCATTATTGGCGATCGAAGCATAGGCCTGGGCCTCCAGCAATTCTTTCTGTTTCATGACCGTATGCTCCAAAAGAGTCGGGCAGCGTGACGTCATAAATTCGATCGGCTTGTTTTCCGTCAGGCTGTCCAGATATTTACAGACAAAAGACTGCTCCACCGGATCGCCGTAAAAATCGCCGGCCAGATAGTCGGACTGCCGGTACAGCTTTTCCGACAAGGCGATGTTCCAGCCCAAAGCCCAGGATGCCGACTGGAAAACAACCGAACAGTCCGGCTTATAGGTTTTGATGGTTTCTCTGATCTTCGCGGCGAATTCCGCATACCAGGCCTCGCGGTGTTTCTGGAATTCGCGCCATTCCGGATCGCGCCAATCGATCCGCTGCGGAAATTCCCTGCCGGTTTCTTTTCTGTAACGTTCCCGGCAAGAATCGCAGAAGCAAATGCCGCCGAACCAGCCGATCATGTCGACCCAAAAGCCATCCATATCATAATGCTCGCCCAGATCGGCCACCTGCCGCATCACATAATCAAAATAAGGCGTGTTGCTGCAGCACAAACCATACCGCTGCCCGCTGCTTTCGACAAACATGCCTTTGCCGGCGCTGTCGCGGTAACGCCATTCCGGATGGGTGTCATAAGCCCAGCGCGACCAGATATTAAAATAAACATTAACATGAAGCCCGCGGCGGCGGCATTCGGCGATCACCTCGCGCAGAATATCGCGGCCTTTGAGGCCGCTGTGCATATGGCCGGCGCGGGTCGGCCAGTAACAGATGCCCAGGCAGGACCCGGCGTACAGGATCGCCGTATCGACGCCGGCCGCAACCAGGTTGTCGACATAGCGGACGGGATCGTACCGGCTCATATAAACAGGATCGGAATCATTGATGTGCATATCGACCAGATTGCGTCGATAGCTGTGTTCATACCATTGCTTAGCCATAATGATAAATCCTCCCCGGAATCGGGCTTTGTCTGTCCGATAACCAAACGGCGCGCTTATTTCAGTACGAATACCCCGGAACGCTGTAATAGGCCATATTGGGCTGCCGGACATCCAGCCGGCCAAAGACGGCCGCAACCGGCACCGTACTGTGCACGACCAGCGAATACTGGCCAAAAGGTATTTTGTACTGCCGGTCGCCCAGCGGCCGGTCCAGCCGGAAGCAGCGGACGCGCTCCGCGCCGACCGCCGCGGTGATGCCCTTTACCGGCGCTTGATCCTCAAAATAAAGATCAAAAGTCAGCAGAGCCTGCTCCCCGCTTATATTGGTGATCATCAAAGCTTCGTGCCCTAAAGGTTCTTGATTTCCCGCCGGCGGCAGATCCCCGTCGCAAAAAATCCAATTTTTCTTTCCGCATATCTCCGACATACTGTTCATCCTCATCCTTCATTCATTGCAAACATTATAGATTCAGCAGAACCTGTTCCATAGCCGGACTGAAAGGCCTGAAGCCGGTTTCGGTAATTTCATAACCCGTTTCTATCCGAACGCCGTTCAGCTGCGGGTGTCCGAAAAAGCTGACGTCAACACAAATGGTCATGCCCGGTTTAAGAACATCCAGGCTGTTGGGGCCAAAGAACGGCGCTTCGGCTTCCATGATGCCGATCGTATGCGCAAATGGACATACCAGGTACTTCATCAGTTGATGCTTCTGAAAATATGCGCGCCCCGGAGCATCGATTTCTTTGCCTACGGCGCCGGGTTTCAGGGCGTCGCGGGTCAGGACGAGCACTTCTTTAACATGGTTGAGATATTCTTTCTGGAGCGGCGTATAAACGCCGTTAACCGGCAAAGTATGGCCGAAACAACCGCTGTAGCCTTTGCAGCGCGGCGCGATGCCCAGCATCACCAGCTCGCCGTCCTGCATGACTTTATCCATGGCCGTAGGAACAACGGCATTCGAACGCAGGCCGCTGCCCACGATGGTCTTGAACGCAAAACTGGATGCGCCGTTCTGCCGGGCAATCGCTTCGCCGGCGGCGGCAACCTGGTATTCATAAACACCTGGGGCTACACAGGCCGACATGCTTTGATAAGCCTGCCAGGCCATATCGAAGCCGGCTTGCATCTGCTGCCGTTCCCAATCGGATTTTACATATCGCAGCCGGAGAAAATCTTCAGTTATATCGACCAGTTCGACATTCCGGAAGTTCTCGTCGATCTGACGGTAAACGGAAACCGGCATTTGCCCCAGACCAACCATACCGACCCGGCGGATCGCCCGCTGAGCGCTGATCTCCTGAAAAAGACGCGTAAAATCGATAATGTCGGCATTCGGATATTCTTCATCGGGAACCATGAAAACCGGCAGATTTCGGGTCTCCTTGACAGCGCTGTCCTGTTTGGCAAACGGCTCGCTCTCCGGGCCGCCCAGGATCATGGGTTTCCCGGTTCTCGGAACCAGGACCGCCCCGCTTTCGAACTGCGGGCACCAGCCGGTTAAGTACCAGCCGTTACCCACGTTGAATTCATCATAATAGACGAAAGCAAAATCAAGATCCTTTTCCTGCAGGATCCTTCTGACCTGCTCGATTCTCGCGCCATGTTCCTTTTCATCGTAATAAGCCATCGTTTTGAACCTCCTGTTATTTATATAAGCTTTGTAGCGGTTTTCATCGTATTCTTCCAGATAAAATCAAGATCCAGAGGATAAACGGGACGGGAGATGTGCCGGTATGGTATGGTCTCGATTGTTTCACAGCTCGCTCCCGGGGTTAGAGCCAAGTAGGCTTTTTGCGCCGCGGCGGCCAGATCAGGATAAAGGTATCCCAGCTTGACCGCAATAATGCGGTAATCCTGAAACCGAACGCCGGCTGATTCGATTATTTCCGGAGAAATAAACGCGCAGCGCCGCTCCGTAAGGATTATGTCCAGCCCATCCGCTGCGAGAACCATTCCTCTGCCGGCGTCTTCGCCATCCCAACCCAATATGCGGCCGCGGCACTTCAGCAAAGGCCTGCGGCCTGACTGCCGAAGCAGACTTAACAACGGGCTTCGTGCTTGTTCCGGTATAAAACCACCCGGTTCCAGATCCGAGCAAGCCGCCAGCGTTTCCGGATCGGTCAATCCGGCCAGCAGGACTTGCCGCAGAGGATGTTTCAGCAGCTGCGACAATAAATCTGTCCGGTTGCCCGGCGCGCCGGCCGTCGTATTATCGCCCGAATCGCTGATGAAGACCGGAGCGGCAGTCTGTGCCAGCGCTTCTTTAACCGCGGAATCCGCGTCCATAACCAAGGCCTGAAACTGATAGCGGTCTCTTGCCTGCCAGAGCATCTGCGCCAATTGTCCGGCCAGGCCGGCTGCTTTTGCCAAATACGATTTATTTACGGCAACCACTAAGGCGCTGGCTCCGGTATCCGGTCCGTCGACCCAAGGCTGGCCGTTGAAGACCGACGCATCCAGTATGCCTTGCTCCCGGCTGTATCCGGCGGCGGTCTCGGTTATCCTGCGCATCGGCTCCACGGCGGTGATGACTTTATCGCCGGTTAAGACCAGCGGCACTCTGACCAACGCGCAAGCAGGCCGGTCATGACCGCGGATTGCCGCAACCAGGGCTTTGGCGGCGCGAAGCTGCGTTTCCGGCATATCGGTATGCGGCGCCGTGCGATAACCGCAGATGATGTTGGCGGCGGCGGCGATTCTTTCGTTCAAATTGGCATGAAAATCGACGGCAACCGCAATAGGCACATCAGATCCGACTTTACGGCGGACAGCTTCCAGAATCACCGCGTCGCCGCTGCCGATCTGCTCGACATTCAACGCGCCGTGGCAGTAAAGCCATACGCCGTCAATAGGCTTGTCTGTCGGAAACAGATCGAGCATTCTCTGCAGCAAAGCCTGAAAGGCAGCTGCCGAAAGACGGCCGGCCGGTACCGCATGGGCGTACAAGGTTGGAGCAATTTCACAGCCTTCGGATTCCAAATATTCCGTAACGGCAATCCGCGGCAGCATGTCTTCCCTTTCCGATATGGAAAAATCGGCAGTGCCGGACAGCTCCGGGTTGAATGAGTTCGTTTCCTGTTGGATTGAGCCAACGACAATGAGCATTGAATTCCTCCTATCCATTTTCCGTTCCTTCAATGATTTAAGGGCGCGCCGCATGAACCGCGGATAACCAGCTGCGGTTCCAACTGGATCCGCTGATTTTGGCTTTTTATGCCTAATCCTCTTTCCTGCTTGCTTCTGCGCAGCAATTCCACACATAATTGCCCGATATGTTCTTCGCTCTGCATAATCGAAGTAATGCCCGGCCGGATCAAGCCGGTTTTGTCGTGTATATCAAAACCGACCAGGGCTATATCCTCCGGAACACGTAATCCGCGGTCATTCAAAGCTTTCAAGGCGCCATAAGTCATTTTGGCGCTGGATACAAAAACCGCGCTTAAAGCCGGATTGGCATCCAGCAGCTTCATCATGCCTTGATACCCGGATGCTTCTTTAAAATCTCCATACGCGATCAAGGATTCCGCCGCCTCTATTTTCCTGAGCTCGAGAGCCCGGCGATAGCCAACCAGCCGTTCGAAGCCCGTGGTCTCTTCCTGTTTGCCGGAGATGAATCCGATGCAGCGATGCCCCAGATTCAGCAGATGGTTGACCGCCAGCATGCCGGCCTTGACGTTATCGGTTAAAACAGAATTGAAAGTCAGATTGATATTGGGGAGATTATCGAAAAAGACCAGATTGATCCCGCTTTGCAGATACCCGGCCAACTGTTTCTCGTTTTTATCAACCGTTGCCAGAATAATCCCTGTAAAATTTTTGCCGATCAGCATATTCATAAACTGCGCTTCTTTTTCCACGTCTTCCATCGTGTCGCACAAAAGCATGCCGATATGCTCTTTCCATAAGTGCTTTTCTATGCCCCGCACCACATAGTCAAAATAGTCTTCGCTGATGTCCGGGATGACAACCGCCACGACTTCATTATGATCCAGCAAACCTTGGGACAAAATGAGCTGAAGGCAATCCTGCTCACGCAGAAAACGGATCACCCGTTCCCGCGTTTGGGCGCCGACATTGCTTTTGTTGTTGATAACACGCGAAACCGTCGAAAGCGAAAGGTTCAGCTTTGCCGCTATTTCGCCCAGAGTCATGTCTTTCATAAACGCCTCCCAGTCCGATCGATTTCACACTGTTCGAGAAGCGCCCGGATATTGGCGTCCGGCGTGCCATAGTCCAGGTCCAGAGCCAGCAGCACGACACGCCGGCTGATCGCGGCGGTTTTGTCCAGCATAGCCGCCACATGGTCCTCAACCTGCCGAACTGTCCCGGTCCGCAAAATCTGATGATTTAAAATGATATATAAAGGGCCGCTGTTCATGGGAAAATCGGCAGCTAAAGCCGGATCGGAGGTAAAGCCGATCTCCATGGATTTGAGCGGGCCCAAGTCCTGGTAAACCGGGGCAAAGCGGTCAAAACAGCCGCAATGATGCAAATGCACGCCACAATCAAGCGACCGGGCCTGCCTGGCAACGGCTTGATCATGTTCCAGAACTGTATCCCGATAGATAGCCGGACCGATCATATCGACAGAACAATTGAATAAATACCAGTTCCCACGCCAGCCCTGGGCGGCATTGATCGTCAATTTCTCAATTTCATGCTCCGCAAGAATACCGAGCAGCATCCGGGCTATTTCCGGCTCGTCCAACAAGTCTCCTAATATGCGGTCGCCGAATAATTGGACGGCATTGTTTAAAACGCCCATCGGCGGGAAGAACGGCTGTTCATCGATTCCCAATTGCTCATTCATCAGGCGGGTCTGCCTGATTATTTCGTTGAAGGGAAAGACCGACCGCAAATCCCCGGGCCGGTGATGAATCAGCCGGTCATAGGAGTCCATCGGATGCCACTGGGCATACTTGTCGTCCGGAAAGAAGATGTCGCAGCCGAAAGCAGCCGGCGTCAGCGCATTATTCGTCGTCGGCTGCACCGCCCGGCGCCGGGGATCGCGTTCGCCCAAGGGCAGTCCGGTAAAACGTTCCGCTAAAAGCCGGCGCATCTGCTGATCAATATCCATGCGGTATTCCGGATCGTAAAACATACGCTCCCCCCAGGTGATTCCATAATGCTTATGCCACCAGGAAGGCAAA
This sequence comes from Clostridiaceae bacterium, assembly GCA_034927345.1. Classification (GTDB taxonomy): domain Bacteria; phylum Bacillota; class Clostridia; order Saccharofermentanales; family UBA5734; genus JAYFQE01. The sequence goes on along the minus strand of JAYFQE010000004.1, from coordinate 46,407 downwards.
AAATTAACGACAAGCCCCTTAATCCGGGACCCTTCAATCCACTCTGCCTGAAACATCCTTCACATCCCGCTCTCGCCGGAACGATCATTCATCCGGTCATGTTCATCCAGATAGGATGAATAAGTGTTGTAACGTTCAACACTGATATCGCCGTCGACAGAATGTGTGCCCAGAATGACGCCGCCGTCCTGAGCCGCTTCAACTAAAGCCGCCGTCTGATAAACAATCTCCTCTCGGCTGCCATGAACCAGGGTATCGATATTATCCATGCCCCCGATCAGAACCAGCTTGCGGCCATATTCCTTCTTGATATCGGGCAGCCACATTCCGGTGGACGGAGCAATGCCCTGCAGGCCGTCAAACCCGGCGTCAAGCAGCATGTCCAGTAAAGGCCGGCAGTTGCCGTCGCAATGGAGAACGACATGCCGCAGCCCGGCCGCTTTCCAGGAACCGATCATTTTTTTATAAAGCGGATAGAACACCGCTTCAAAAATAGCTGGTGAAAAAAGCGGGCCTTTGGTGCTGGAAAATTCGTCATAAATCCAGATAGCCGTATCCAGCGTCTTCGTTTTTCTGGCCAAAGCCAATCCGGCTTTTGTCGTAAAGTCCGCCAGCCGGCCGGCCAGTTCCTGGCAGAACGGCCTGTCTTCAGCCAGATCCATCAGATAATCGAATTCGCCGCGCATGCGGTAGGATCCCATAAAAAGGCCAAGCACGCCGCTGACCGGGGCAAACCGCCGGCTGCAGGTTAAAGCCATGCCGGAAAAAGCATCATATTTATCATCCGCTTCCGGATCATCAAAGGTCAGAGCCGCCAGTTTATCTTTGTCACTCAGAACGACTTCCAGCGCTTGCTCAAAATAAGCGCTGCGCCGTTGAAGGAGCCGGCGTCCCCAGCTGTCCCGCGTGATCTGGGTATCGCCGTCGTCGGACAATACCGCTTCGCTGCGGTAAAGGGGGCCGCGTTGATCGGCCAGAACAGCGCCGATATCAATCCGGTCATAGTAGTCATAAGGATCATACTCAGGCGGCCGGTTATTATGCTTCCGGAAATTTTCCTTATATCCGTCCAGAAAAATTTCGTACCGCGGTATACGGTCGGTCGGTGCAAACTGAAAAGCAGCCTGAATGCGTGATTTTGCGTCCATATTGTACCTACTCCTGCTTCTTATTGCTTGACACTGCCCAGGACAAGACCTTTGACAAAGTACTTCTGTAAAAACGGATATACCGCCAGAATCGGAATCGCCGCGATGAAAATCTGCGCCGCTTTGACGGTGCGGTCCGATATTTTAGCCAGCATGCGCCAGTTTTCACTAAAAACTTTGGTTGTCAGGGCATTGGTCAGACCAACGATAACGGTTTGCAGATAACTCTGCAGCGGATAATTTTCCGTGGAGTTCATAAAGATCAAGCCATCGAACCAGGAATTCCAGTGGCCGACTGTTATAAACAACGCGATCGTCGCTATACCGGCCATCGACAAGGGGATATAAATGCGCCAAAGAATAGTCCAGTGGCCCGCGCCGTCGATGAGAGCCGATTCTTCCAGCTCTTTGGGCAAGGTTCGGAAGAAATTGATCATCAGAACCAGATTATAGACCGGCAGCGCTCCGGGGAGTATCAAAGCCCAGATCGTATCCATGATCTTGGTCGACTGCACCGTCATATAAAGCGGAATCAGCCCGCCGCCGAAAAGCATGGTAAAAACGAAATACCAGACAATATAAGTCCGTCCGCGAAACGATTTATTATCTTTAGACAACGGATAGGCCGTCATGACCACCAAGAGCAAGTTGATAGCCAGACCCAGAAAAACCCTGATAACAGAAATGCGAAAACCATTGAAAAATTCAGAGGTTCGCAGAATATACCGATAGGAATCAAGATTTGTCCCTTGCGGCCATAATGAAATCAAGCCGGCGTCGGCGATGTTTTTATCGCTCAGCGACAAGGCCAGGACATGAACCATCGGCAAAAGACAAGTGACCGACAAAAGACATAAAAATATGATGTTTGCGATATTAAACGTTCTACGGCTTAAAGATCGATATTTTATCATCGCCATGATGTGCACTTCCAATCCACTTCGTTAGAAGATCCGGTAATCCGCATAACGGGACGCCAGATAGTACGATACCGAGATCATGATGAAAGAAACCAGCGACTTGCATAATCCGACCGCCGTGGCCAGACTGTAGCGGGCCTGGATGATGCCCAGGCGATAAACAAAGGTATCGATGATATCGCCGGTTTCATAAACTTGCGGGCTGTAAAAATTAAAGATTTGTTCAAAACCGGCGTTAAGGATATTGCCCAGACTGAGTGTCAGCATCAAGACAACAATGGGTAAAATACCCGGTAAAGTGACATGCAGGGTTTGTTTCCAACGGCCGGCGCCGTCAATGGAGGCCGCTTCATATAAAGTAGGGTCGATATTGGTCAGCGCCGCCAGGTAAACAACCGTGCCAAAACCAAAACTCTTCCAGAGATCTGTCACAACCATCGTGTAAGGAAAGACTTTCGGATCTCCCAGGAAGTATACAGGCGTGCCGCCCAGCGCTCCGATCAGCTTATTGACCAGTCCCATGCTCGGCGAAAGCATATCGATCATCACGCCGGCAATAATGACCCAGGACAGAAAGTAGGGAAAGTAAACCATCGTCTGAAAAACTTTTTTCAGCCGGTTACTCATCAGTTCATTCAACAATAAGGAAACGAAGATCGGAAAAACCATGTTGACGATAATTTTCAGAATGGCGATATAAAGGGTATTGAACAATAATGAGGTGAAATTGGGCAATTTAAACATGTAAAGGAAATTTTTCCAGCCAACCCATTCCTGATCGCCAAAAAGTCCCTTTGCCGGAATAAAATTCTGGAAAGCTATAATAATGCCGCCCATTGGAACATAACTGTAGATCAGAACCAGAATCATACCCGGCAACACCATCAGATAGAGCGGGAACTGGCTGATTCGCATGGACTTGTGCTTATGGTCCAACCGGCGGTTCAAATCCGGTCCGGCCATTTGTTTTGCAGACTGTGGCATTCCTATCACCTCATATTATAGCCGTGGAAGGGTGGATCCCCCACCCTTCCACAGATCAGGACTTATCGTGCAGACATAAAATCATTGAGCTCTTTGGTCCAGGCATCGCCGCCATTAGCTTTCCATTGGCTGACATAATTATCAAATTCCTCAATCGGAGAAGCGCCGGTAACGATCTTGATGAAAACCTGGGAAGTCAAATCGGAAAGGGTTGTGCCGCTTTCCAGTTCCGTTGCCGTCGGCGGTCCCAGATAAGGCTGTTCCACATACAGATTGTCCTTAACATATTTATCGGTGACTTTGAATATACCGTCCGGGCCATATATTTCTTTCCAGGCCCACATCGTTTTATCACCTTTGTCAAAAGCCTGCGCCTTGACCAGAACGCCCCGTTCTTCCGGCGTCAGTTCTTTTGTATCTTTTTTGCCGTTATAAGCAGCGCTTACATTGTAGTAGGCATCAAGATTCTTAAAGCCGCGATAGGTCTGGATCAATGCATTCTGCCAGACTTCCGTGCCGTCGGCGCGATTGACCAGCGCATTATATATTTCATCATCTTTATTGCCGTAGAAGGTTTCATTCCAAAGGTTCATCATTTTGACAACCGCTTCGGGGTTCTTCATGTTTTTATTAACGACCCAATAACCGATTGTTCCCAGAGGGGAATAAATTTTCGCCGGCTGGCTGTCGACGGTCGGCAATTGATAATAGCCGATCTTTACAGTCGGATCGTTATTATACAGAGCCTGCAGCGGGTAAAGCGGCGACCAGAAAGCGCCGATATAGACGCCGGCTTTGCCCTGGACGATCGGTTCAATGCCTTTAGTGAAGTCTTTGGAACCGAATTCCTTGTCGATCAAGCCGTCGGCATACATTTTGGCCATGCGTTCCAGCAGCGCTTTTGTTTCAGGCTGAATACCGCCGTAAGCAATGGCGCCGCTCGAATCCTTCACCCATTTATAAGGATAAGAGTGGAAGCACAGGGAAATATCCGCATTGAGTCCGGCGCTGAACAACGTTTTGTCCATAACCAGTCCGATGGTGTCGTCCTGACCGTTACCGTCGGGATCCTGCGTCACAAAAGCTTTGATGATAGCAACCAGATCATCGAAGGTTTCCGGAGCCTTGAGATTCAGCTTTTCCAGCCAATCATCGCGCAGCATTAAAGCCGGGCCGCTTTCCTTGGGCAAGCCACAATAAGGCAGCGCCATCATCTTGCCGTCAATTTTGGTTGAATCAAGCTGTGCCGAACCGCTTTCAAGGATTATTTCTTTCGTGTAGTCGGAAGCATATTGATCGTAGGCATCTGTCAGATCCATGATCAGGCCGGCTTCCTTCAACTGATACATCTGAACCATGCTGACCTGGAAAACGTCAGGGATATCGCCTGATGCGATTTCAAGGTTCAATTTCGATTCCCATTGCGAAGAATCGACCATCCATTTATATTCCAGATTAATACCCAGACGATCTGCATAAAGGCGGGTCCACTCGTTGCTGGTCGCCGAATCGCCGTTCAGGTAATTGACGGTAGCCGGATTGGGCGTTGCCCTGATCGAGGTAACCGTAACAGGCGGATCATATTTGCCGAAAGGGTCGGCGGCGCTGGCTGTTGTTGTCATATCCGACGCTTTTGTTGTCGAGGACGCAGATGTTCCCGTGCCGGCTGCCGTTGTGGCGGCCGGTGCCGCGGCACAGCCTGCGAGTCCTAAAATCATGACAACGCATAAAAGAATCGCCGTAAGTTTTAAGTGCATACTTGTTCCTCCTTGGTTTATTGGTCTGGGCAATGAGTTTCACTATGCCGACAGATAAGCCCCAGCATCTTGCCTGTCAAGCCCAAACAACCAAGCCAGCTGACACCGGGTTGTCTGTTGCTTCATTATTTACTTGTTTTGCAGCAATTTTTCACTTTCTGTTTTATTAATATCATTATTCAAAAGCCATATACAGAGATTAGCAACAAGAACAATTCGATTCTAATGCCATCTATTGTCATTGTCAATAGATTAAATGATTATTTCTGCAAGTTTTCATGAAAACACAGGCAATTTGTTTTCACAGTTTTTGATTTTGTTTACGCTCGATTTTACACTGACTGATCAATGCCCGCCGGAACAAGGAGCTATTTTCAGAAACTCAATGCCAGGCTGTTCTTTGATGAAACAATGACCGGTTAATCTTTACAACGGCCGGAAAATGAACGAAAATGAGGGTACACCTTGCTTCGATATACTCACTTGATTGTCGTGGGCGCCGGCGCTGTCTGATTTTGTCCGCGTTAAACATCGCACAGCCAACAAGCTGTTTGTTGGCTGACACTTGAAAAGAGGTTTTCTTTATGTCTCTGCAGGCAGAAAAAGCCCGGTTTGAAGCCGGGAAGAAAATCTACGACCAAGCTGTTTTGACTTTTCATGGCGTTCCCGGTTTTGATGTTTACAATCCGTCCATCCCCTTCATTTGGACCGGCGGAACTTATCTATACGCCAGGATTGAAAAGCGCTCCGAATGGGCCCGCTCTTGGGTAAGGCTCTTCCGTCAGACCGGACCGGATGACTGGACTGTGGTTCCTGATTCCATGATTTATCAGCTTGAGGATCCGTATATCAGCAAGATTGATGACCAGCTGGTGATGGGCGGCACACATGTCCGCTACAGCCGGGGCAAGATCGACACGTATTACGGTTATTTTTATCGTGGAGAAAAGCTGGATGATATGACTTATTTCACAACCGGTCCTGACCATATGAAAGATATCCGCCTGGTCAAAATGGCCAGCGGACATATCGGCGTCTTTTCCCGGCCGCGCCATGAGTCGTCCGGCCCGGGCGCCCGGGCTGCCGACATCGGTTTTACCGTCATTGAGGATCTGGATCAACTAGACGCCCATATTATTGAAAAAGCTAAACCGATCGACGGTCTCCTCCAGCCGGAGGAATGGGGCAGCTGCAATCAGTGCTATCTGCTCGACAGTCATCTGATCGGCGTCGCCGGCCATAAAGCCTGCCGGGTTGTCGATGAGCAAACCGGCAAAACAAACATGCTTTATACCAATATCGCTTTTATTTTCGATCCTGATCATCACCAGTTGGAAACAGTCAAATTAATCGGCACGCGTTCCTGCTACCCGGCCGGTCCGGCCAAGATGCCCGAACTCGCCGATTGTGCTTTTACGGCCGGATTGGTGCCGCGCACCGATGGCCGCGTGGACTTGTACAGCGGCATCGGCGATACTCAGGTCGGCCGGATTACCATCGATAATCCTTTCTCCGGATATGGCCGGATCATTACGCCTTTTTAGAAATCATCCCGCGTCGCGGCTGGAACTGAACCGTTTATCGTTCAAGCGACCGTGCCGGCCGATTTACTCCAGATCCGCCAAAAGACGGGCCAAGGTCTGTTTCGCGTCGCCCAGAAGCAGCGTAACGCCTTTGTTTCTGGTATAGAGCGGATTATCCACTCCGGCATAGCCCGGCTTCAGGTCATAATTGCAGATGATGACCTGACGGGCTTTTTCAACCGCCAAAACAGGCATGCCGTAAATCGGGGTCCCGGTCGCTGTGTTGGCGGCCGGATTGATGACATCGTTCGCTCCGATAACAATCGCCACGTCGCAGTCGGCAAACTGCGGATTGATTTCCTCCATCTCGTGTAAGCTCTCATAAGGCACGTCCACTTCGCAAAGCAGGACATTCATATGGCCCGGCATACGGCCGGCGACAGGATGAATCGCGAATTGCACCACGGCGCCCATCTTCTCCAATTTATCGGCCAGCCGCTTAACCAGGTCCTGAGCCTGAGCCAGAGCCATACCGTACCCCGGCACAATTATAACGCGCCTGGCCTGGCGTAAAAGCTCGGCCGGATCAGCCGGACTGTCGGAACCGGCCGGTTCTGCCGCTGCCGCTGCCGGCGCGTCGGAGGCGGCCGGCAAGGCTTCCGCGGCTTTTTCCCGGACCGGGCCGCCGGCGGTTTTCCCCAGAATAATGTCCAGAAGGGAACGGTTCATCGCCCGGCACATGATTTGCGTCAAAAGCAGGCCGGAAGCGCCGACAATACCGCCGATAGCCACCAGCAGGGGGTCGCCGATGGCCATGCCGGCAATTGACCCGGCAACGCCGGACAGTGAATTGAGCAGAGAGATGGTAATCGGCATATCGGCGCCGCCGACACGGATCGCGAAGGCAACGCCAAAAAATGACGAGGCGGCGGCCATAATGATGATCATACCCGCCGCCGGCAGCCAGCCGGCGGTCAGCGCCAGCAAGGCCAGCAGCGAAACGGCCAGCGAACCTGAAGTGATGAACAAGTGATATGGCCAGACTACCGGCTTTTGGGCAATCAGTTTATGCAGTTTTCCGGCAGCAATCAGACTGCCGGTCAACGTAATCAATCCGACAATTAAGGCCAAAGCCGCAGTCGCCGACGAAAAAGCGTCAAGCGGCACGCCGTCTGTCAGAGCAATCATGGCTACCAGCGCAGAAGCCGCTCCGCCCAGGCCGTTCAACAAGGCCACCATCTGGGGCATTTCGATCATTTTTACCCGTAAGGTCACCACGATGCCGATACCCAAACCGGCGGCCAGACATAGCCAAAGCCCCAGATCAGATAACAAACCATTCCGGTATAAGGTAACCAGAATCGCCAGAACCGTGCAAACCGCGCTGAGCCGATTTCCCGGAACTGCCGTGCGGACCCGGCTCATCAACGCAATGCCGGCCAGTACGCCGATGGTCAGCGCGCCGCATATCAGATAATAGATCAGATCACTCATGGTTATCCCCTTTATTCTGTTCCAGCGGATTGTTCTTCGGTCTGAAGAAACGGAGCATCCGCTCAGTTACGCCAAATCCGCCGGCTACATTGACCATCGCCATGATAATAGCGATATAGCCCAATAAGCGGTTCCCGGTATGAACAGCAGCGCCTGCCGCAGTTAAAGCGCCGAGAACCGTGATGCCGGACAGGGCATTCATTCCGGACATCAAGGGGGTATGTAAAAGGCTGGGCACCTGGCTGATCAGTTTATAACCGATCAGCGTCGCCACGAGAAAGATCAGAACCAGGATCAGTGGATGCATCGTCATCACCTCTTCAGGCGTTCATGGCCTCGAGAGCGGCCGCGTGAACGATCCGGCCGTCGATTGTCGTCAGAATCGACGCTACAATCTCATCCTGCCGGTCGAGAACCAGATTTCCGCCGCGGGTCAGATACTGGACCAGATTATAGAGATTATTGGCAAACATCCAGGTTGAGCTGACCGGCAGCATGCCCGGAATGTTCTTGATGCCGTTGATGGTGACGCCATGCTTGACCGATATTTCACCCGGATCGGTAATCGCGCAGTTGCCGCCTTGGTCGATGGAGATATCGACAATAACCGACCCCGGCGCCATGGCCGCGACCATGTCGTCTGTCAGGATGACCGGTGCCAGCCGGCTGGGCACCAGAGCCGAGCAGAAGATGATGTCCATTTTAGCCACCGTCTCCCGTAAAGCCTGCCGTTCCCGGGCCAGCCACTCTTCCGGCAGGCTCATGGCATAGCCGCCTTTGCCGACCGCGATATCCGCCGGAACACCGGTCTCGATCAGCTTCGCGCCCAGGCTTTTCGCCTGTTCGGCGGCATCCGGCCGGATGTCGGCGGCATAAACGACCGCGCCCAGGCGCTTGGCGGTGGCGATCGCCTGCAGACCGGCGACGCCGGTGCCGATAACCAGAACGTTCGTTGGACGGATCATACCGACGGCGCAGAAAATCTGCGGCATGAATTTAGCCAGTTCCGAAGCGGCGATCAACATGCCTTTATAGCCGGCGCAAGTACTCATTGACGTCAAAGCATCCATGTTCTGAGCCCGCGAGATGCGCGGCACGCCATCCAGGGTCAGCCCGATGATGCCTTTAGCCGCCATTGCTCTGACCATAGCGTGATTGACCGGCGAGGCCGGATGAATAAAAGTGATTAAATATTGTCCGGCATGCATCAGATCGATTTCCGAACACTTCAGGCTTTCATTGTATAAGGGTTCTTTGACTTTCAGAATCAAGTCCGCCTGCCTGTAAAGCGCCGCCGCATCGTCCATGATCTGCGCTCCGGCCTCCGCATACTGCCGGTCATGATAGAAAGCGCCCTCGCCGGCATTCTTTTCTACCATAACCTGATGGCCGTCCTGCACCATTTTGGCTACAGTTTCCGGGATGGCAGCCACACGCTGTTCCCCATGCATGATTTCTTTGGGAATGCCAATCAACATCTCGCGTCACCTGTCCTGTTACTTATTTTATTTCATTCGGCAAAACGGATACATCACGCTTTAGCGTCGACAAAACCACCAGGGTTTTCGTCTGCGAAACGCCCTTGATGCTCTTGATCAAGTTCAGAATACCCTCCAGGGATTGGGTCGAATCGGTGATCACTTTGAGAATAAAATCCGAATCGCCGGTTATATAATGGCATTCGGTTATCTGGCCGTTGTTTTTCACGCTCTCGATAAAACCGGCATTGTATTTCGGGTGTTCCAGGCTAATCGAGATGAATGCGGCAATGTCCTTGCCGATCAGCTTGGAATCCAGGACAACGGTGTATTGTTTAATAATCCCTTGATTTTCCAGTTTCTTAATCCGCTCGATGACGGCAGAAACTGATAGATTTACATGTTCACCAATAACTGATGCAGACATCCGGGCATTCGCCCGTAAACAATCGAGGATTTTGATATCAACTTGATCCATAGATCCTCCAGCGGCTTACTTTGATTGTCGTCTATTCTGAGAATATCTTAGCACGGCGCCGGAAATAGTAAAGATAATGGTCAGAAGATTGCTAATATTTTCGGTTAAATATCATTTCTTGCGTAATTATTGCTGTTTATTTTCTCGTTCGATCCGTCATACCGAAATAAATCCGGCGGCGATTTTTGTCTCATCCAACCGGCTAAAAAGCAGGTACGGCGCAGCCCTTTCGGGTTACGCCGTACCTGACATAAAAATGGTCTTGCGGGGTTGTTACATAAATAAAATCTGCCTTGATCCAGCTCCGATCATCATAACTCGTAAGCTGCCGATTAATTGTCCGCGTTGGACGGATCATAGGTGATCGCGCCGGTCCCGTCGCCGTTATGCAAGATCAGCGCCAGGCAGCCTTCGTCATTGGCGCCGCTGAAGGTATAGCCGCCTTCCTCCGTCTCTCCCTCAAGATCCGAGCTGTAGCCGAGATCCGCTAATTTCTTTCCAAAAGCTTTAGCGTCTTCGGTTTTTCCCGCCTTGTAGCTGATGACAACAGCTTTGGTTTTCGTATTATAGGCGGTCATAATCACATTGGCTTTGAATTCCGGCAGATTAGCCATCATGGCCGCCGGCCAGCTCAGGTTCTCTCCTGTTTCGTACTCGACGTCGTCCATCTTGTATTTCATATGTTCAACAGTCTCTTCGGGTTCATCATTATTCTCGGTTTCCTCATTGTTGTTTTCCGTTATGCCGCCCTGATTATCATCTGTTTCTTCCTGGTCGTCATCGGTCGCGTTGCTGACCTGCTTGCCCACCTCGTCACTGATCTTCGCGCCGATCTGTTCGCCGATTTTTTTGGATATCGACGAACAGCCGGTGACCGCCAGCAACATGATCCCTATCAGGATAAACGTCAGCAGATGAATCCATTTGTTTTTCTTCATGTTCATGTTTCCTCCATAATTGCTCGGTTTTGCTTCCGCAGAGCCGATTTTCCATTGCTCATACATTAATCAAGGAAATGTTCCGGTCATTCCGATGCATTATTAAATTCACGGTAATAGATAATCAGTTCTGCCCGGCTGTTAATGCCCAGTTTCCGGTAAAGCTCCGTCATATGGGTGTTGGCGGTCGAATATTTGACGCCCATCTGCTGCGCGGCTTCTTTCAAAGTGTATCCGTCCAACAGCAGCGCAAAGGTCTCTTGCTCGCGTTGCGTCAAGGATTGAACCCGGGTTTTTTTATCTGTCAGATCCTTCCTTTGCTTACCGGTTTTTATAGTCTGAGCGGGTTCCTGCTCCAGCGAACCGGCCGGGCCGGCATGAATGTCAGCCGGTGCGGCTTCTGCTGACCTGACGGGCAAGATTGCCCGCTTCAGTTGCTTTATCAATCCCATTGTCTGCCTCAATCCTCCTTTCTCAGTTTGTTGTGCCAAACAAAGCCTGATTGTCAGTTACGATTCCCATCATAAACAGATGATTGCATTTTCGGCAGTCATTAATTCACATGAGAAAGCCAAATGAAGCTCGCCGGTTTACTTAAAAGGTATCATTAGTTCTAATGAGGTTATCCTTCATCTCCGGAATCAGGCATATGCTCCGGCGCCGGATCTCTTTGTCCGGGCATCGGGGCCGCGGCGGCATAACGTTCCCGCCGGGCCGGCTCCGGCGGCCCGCTTGTACGGGCAGAAGCGCCATAATTGACGAACAATTCGGTCCGGCTGTTAATCGCCAGCTTGCGGTAAAGGCTGGTGCAATAAGTATTGACGGTAGAATAGCTGATCTTGAGCGTACCGGATATCTGGCGCAATGTACATCCTTCCAGAAGCAAGGCGCAGACATCCTTTTCCCGGGGCGTCAGGCCCAGTCCGTCAAAGGACCGCTCCTTCTTTGTGTCTGCTGCCGGATCGCCGGCATCCAGCCATTCGCTGCGGAGAATGTAACGGTAAAGCGCCGGGCTGTACAACGTAAAAAGCAATAGCGAAAATACCGACAAAGCCAGCGTTACCAGGGGCATGGCTTGCGGATTATAACGGGCGAGCATGCTGGATGCCAGGCTCGGAAGCAAGGGAATAATCACAGCGGTAAACAAAGCTTTTTTAAAGAAGATAAAGCTGCCGCTTCTTTGAATCATACCGCCGGCCAGATAAAAGACAACGATATATCCGGCGCCGACCGCGATTCCGAAAATGAAAGTGCCCGCGGCAAAAACCTGTTCAGATTGGGCCAAGGTCATAAAAAGAATGCCCACCACAGAGCAGACTTGAAAAACATTCCAGAGATTCCAGACATTTCGTTTCATGACAATTTGCAGAATGATCGCCAGACAGACAGCCGGATATACGCCCATGGCATAGAGCAGCCGGTTGAAATGGCCTTGGCGCAGCATCGTTTCGCCAAACAGATTAATGGTGAAAAAAGCGATGACACAAAACAGAATCACAAATGAACTCTTGGAAGCCGGCCGCACGGCAGCCGGAACAAGCTGCAGATCATCCTTCCGGAACCGGAAAATACAGATCGCCAAAGCCAGGATCAAGACCAGCGACAGAGGTTGTCCCAGCCAGTGCAGAGATTCTTTCCATTCATAAAGCAAAAGAACCAGCGACGAATTGGCGATAATCAATAAAATCGTCATCAGCCGTTCCGCATTGACCAGCACAAACGCATAGGCATAAACGGCGCCGGCCGCGCAGCCGCCCAGGCCGGCCCAGCAAAATAAGACCGAAATCAATTTTAGCTGCGCCGTGGGCATCAACAACCAGCAAAAATAACCCAGCAAAGCCATAGCCGCGCTGATCCGGCTATACCTTCGGATGTCCTTAAGCCGCAGGAAAAGAACGATGCCGGCTGCAAGGCTGTAGCTTAAATTCATTAAAGCAGAAGAATCCAGCGTCCCAAGGCGCTCTTCGCTCAGAAAAAAACTCAGCTGCATATCGGCAAGAACCAGCGCCAGGATCAAGGCAAGAAAATAAACGGCGTGTTTCTTTTGCACATGGCGAAGGCCCAGATTTTCATGCGGCTGCCAAAGGTGTAATAAAAACGGCAGCAAATGACTTCGTCGTTTTGGGCGCTGATCCGGTTTCCCGCATTGATTCGGCATCTTTTCATCCTTACCGAGGGCTTTATCGAAACTTGGACCGCAAGGAATCTATTCCGGCATTCCTGCCTTTCTGCCGATCCTTGGAGTCCGATCCCTTCATGTCCATCTTAATGTATTTTTTTGCAACATCATAGACTCTGGTCATTCATTTTATTGCTGTATCTCTATGATGTTGCGCCAGCCCCCCACAAAAAGCGGCGTACGAATACCGTATGCCGCTTGATAAAAGCCGGAATAATTTGGTTATAACGAACGCAGATAGCGGATGCTCATCTCCGCAGCCTCAAGCGGCGTTCGTCCCACAGACTGGTCTTGCTCAACAACAATCCATGCGGCGCCGCTCGCGATCGTTGCTTTCAACAAGGCCGGAACATCCTGCAAGCCATGACCGACCGGACGGAATTCAAAGTCCTGCCCGCGATCGGCCTTTTTAGCCTGGCCGATCAATTCATAGAGCTGGCCGCTGCGTTTCTTGCTTGTCCGGTAGAAATCTTTAAAATGGACCAGGGGGCAACGGCCGGCATATTTCTCGATATAAGCGACCGGCGATTCACCGGCGACATTGATCCAGCAAGTATCCAACTCCGTTTGGAGCAGATCGGCCGGAACAGCCTGATATAAGTAATCCAAGCCGTAAGAGCCGTCCGGCATGCGGACAAATTCAAAATCATGGTTGTGATATAAAAGGCCGATGCCATGCTTGGCACATTGATGGGCAATCAGGTGAATTTTCTCGATGACCTGCCCAAAGCCCGGCGCGCCGGGGCGCATTTCGTCACTCAGGTAGGGGATGGCGATATATTTGCAGCCAATGGTCATATATTGGGCAATGGTGCCTTCCGGATCGTCGATCAGTTCGGTTATCGGCACATGCGCCGATATCGCGGCTAAGCCGACAATATCCAGGATCCGATGAATTTCATCGGCCGGCAAGCCATATAATCCGGCTAATTCAACGCCTTGATAACCCATGTCTTTGATTTTCTGCATCGTGCCCTGGAAATCACTTTGCGCAGCGTCCCGGACAGAATAAACTTGCAAAGCAACCGGTAATGACAACATAAACGATTCACTCCTTTATTCACGCAAAACTCAGATGGATCCGGTTTACGGGATCATTCTTTGATTTATTATAGCATCGTATTCTTGACAAATCAGGATTTTTCACAAGGTGTCCGGATAGAACGAGGCAGCTGCTTCGTTGTGAGCAGCTGCGGCTTGACAGAGCCTGCCCGTTTTTCTATAATAACATTAACGATAATGATATCGTTAATGTTATCCTGTTTTCGAGGTGACTGACTGATGAATACACGAATTCAAGACCTCCTGATTGATCTTCGCGCTAAAAAACATGTTGTTTACCGCCGCACGGCGGATTTTGAGCCGGTTGAACAGATGGCTGCCGCCGGTCTTTCGCCAACCTGCCGGGCAGCCCGCCGTCTGAGCGAATTTCTGGCGGCCGAAACGCCGGTTGTCCGGCCGGCGGAACAGATTGTCTTTCTGAGAACCGTCAGCCGGACGGCGCCGCTATATACCGAAACAGAATGGCAGTCGATCAAGGACAGCCATTATATTCATGAAGCCGGCCGGGTCTGCAATATCTGCCCGGACTATGCTTCGGCCATCGGTTCCGGCCTGGTGACGATTCTGGAAGACTGCCGGCAAAGATCTGCCGCGCCGGCAGCGACGCCGGATCAGATCGAATTTTATCAGGCCGTCGGCGAATCCATCGGCGCCATACTCGATCTGACCGACCGGTACAGACAGGAAGCCCTGCGGCAGGAACGTCCGGAAATCGCGGCCATTCTGGCGCAAGTGCCGGCGCACGGCGCCCGCACCTTGCACGAAGCGCTACAAGCGCTTCGCATCTTACATTTCACTTTGTGGTGCGAGGGCGAATACCACAACACGCTGGGGCGTTTTGACCAGTATCTTTATCCTTATTATTTAGCTGACCGGACAGCGGGACGCCTCGATGAAGCAGGCGCGCTCGCTTTGATCGAAGACTTTTTTATCGCCTTGAATCTGGACAGCGACCTATATCCCGGCATTCAACAAGGCGACAACGGCCAAAGCCTGATGCTGGGCGGCGTGGATCAGGACGGCCGGGACGCTTACAACGATTTATCCCGCCTGTGCCTGCAGGCGTCTTGTGAATTGAAGCTGATCGATCCGAAAATAAATTTGCGGGTGAACAGCCGGACGCCTTTGGCGATCTTTGAAGCCGGAACCCGTTTGACGCGGGAGGGATTGGGGTTCCCCCAGTATTCAAATGATGATGTCGTCATACCAGGGCTGATATCCAAGGGATATTCACTGACGGATGCCCGCAATTATACCGTGGCAGCCTGCTGGGAATTCATCATCCCGAAATACGGCATGGACATACCGAATATCGGCGCTGTTAACATGCCGAAAATCGTTAATGATTGTGTTCAGGAACACCTGACGGCAGAAACCACCTTCGCGGCATTTCTCGGTCAGGTGGATCAGGCGCTGGCCGAGGCCTGCCGCCAGGAGGCCGGCAAAGTCCGCAATCTTTACCTGATTCCGGCGCCGTTCATGTCCATCCTGATGGACCGGTGCCAGGAACGGGGACAAGATATATCGCGCGGTGCCCGATATAATAATTATGGCTTGCATGGCGTCGGTTTGTCGACGGCTGTCGATGCCCTGGCCGCTGTCAAAACGGCGGTGTTCGACGAACACCTGGTGACGGCCGCTCAGTTGAAAGCCGCCATGGATCGGGATTTTGCCGGTGACGATGCCTTATTGGCCGCCTTGCGCTACCAGATGCCTAAATGGGGCAACGGCGAGGCCGAGGCCGACGATCTGGCCGTCCATCTGCTTGCTTCTTTCAGCCGCGCGACCGAACATCTGGTTAACGAACGGAACGGATGCTTCAGAGCCGGCACCGGTTCCGCCATGTACTACCTGTGGTTTGCCGAACAGACCGGCGCCACGGCCGGCGGCCGCCTGAAGGGTGAGGCTTTCGCCGCCAATTACGCTCCGGAGCTTTTTGTGAAAAGCAAGGGTCCTCTGTCGGTTATCCGCTCCTTTACCAAACCGGATCTGAAACAAGTCATCAACGGCGGTCCCTTGACTCTGGAGATCCACGCCAGCGTTTTCCGCAATCAGGAGAATCTGCGCAAGGTTGCCCAGATGATTCAGTTGTTTGTCCAGTCCGGCGGACACCAGCTGCAGCTTAATTCTATCGATAAGGAAGCGCTGCTGGCGGCGCAGCGGCATCCGGAGCAGTATCGCAGCCTGATCGTCCGTGTCTGGGGCTGGAGCGCTTATTTCGTTGAGCTGGACAAAGCCTATCAGGATCATGTTATCGCCCGGCAGGAATTTGTTGTCTAAAGTCTGCCAAACAGGAAAAAGGCGCGAAGGACGGCCGCTTATGAGCAAAGGCATGATTTTTGATATTAAAGAATTGACCCTGCAGGATGGACCCGGCCTGCGTACAACGGTTTTTTTTAAGGGCTGTCCGCTGCGCTGCGCGTGGTGTCACAATCCGGAAGGGATCAGTCCGCAGCCGCAGCTGCTGGTTTCCCGGAACGGCTGCGCCGGCTGCGGCCGCTGCCGCCGGCCGTGCGGGCATCCCGAATGCCGGCCTTTCGATCGCTGCGTCCATATTTGTCCGCAAAACCTGATTAAAATAGCCGGACAAATCTACGATGACGCGGCCCTGGCCGAACAACTGCTGAGCCAGGCCGAGGATTTGGCTTTCAGCGGCGGCGGCATTACTTTTTCCGGCGGCGAACCGCTGGCGCAGCCGGAATTTTTGCTGGCGCTTCTAAACCGTCTTGCCAGGATTGACACCGTCGTAGAAACATCAGGGTATGCCCGTGAAACAGTCTTCCGTCAGGTAACAAGGGCTTGCACCCGGATGTATGTGGATATCAAGCTGCTCGAGCCAGAACGGCACCGCCAATGGACCGGCGTCGATAACGAGCCGATCCTGCGCAACCTGACCTGGCTGAAACAACAGGACCGGCCTTATGTCATCCGTATTCCCCTGATTCCGGGCATCAATGACGAACCGGCCCATCTGAAGCGGATCGCCGTATGGCTGTCCGATGCCCGCACGCTGCCGCAGCAGGTGGAACTGATGCCTTACAATCCGCTGGCCGGCGCCAAATACCCGATGGCCGGCCGGGATTTCACTCTGGATATCCGACAGGAACAAAACCTGGCCGCTGTTCCCCTGGACGAATTTTCCCGTCTGGG
This sequence comes from Clostridiaceae bacterium, assembly GCA_034927345.1. Lineage (GTDB taxonomy): Bacteria > Bacillota > Clostridia > Saccharofermentanales > UBA5734 > JAYFQE01. The sequence goes on along the minus strand of JAYFQE010000004.1, from coordinate 29,296 downwards.
CATGACCGGCGTCATTCTTTAATCCTATTATTGTGCCGCAAAGATCGGGAAACAGGTAAAGGGCGTCAGGGGTTCGATTTCCAGGTAAGGCACGACCTCAACGCCTTCCAGTCCATTTACTGTAAAGTGCATGGATTCACCCGCCGGCTGCAGGCGTCCCGGTATCTCATCCGGCCGGAACGGCAGCGGCAGACAGCCCTGTCCATCAAGCTGCCCCTTGAAAGCCATCAGCAAAGGCCCGGCTTCATAGGCCCAGCGCTCATAGCCTTCAACTTGCTCGGCGCCGATATATTTCGTCGGACGCCAGGCAAAGGGCAACGTGAAAGATATGGTGTCGCCGGTCTGCCAAGACCGTTCGATCACCACGTAAGTACCCGGCCGCCCTTCGGCAGCCGGTCTGCCATTCAAGTCAAGGACAATCGGGCCGGCCAGCCAGCGCGGCATCCGGATCTTCATGGCAAAGGCCTGCGGATCGCAAGTCAGTCTCAACGTGACCTGGCTCTGATAAGGCATCGCGGTCTCCATGCTGACCACAACCGGACCCTGATCGCGTTCCCAGGTCAGCTCGGAGGCGGCAAACAAATCAACATAGAGCTCTTGTTCGCCAAGCGAATAGATATATTCGGGCAGAGCGCCGAATAATTTCGTGCCGACACCACAGCAGCAGTGAACCAGACTGTCGTAATTTTTCTTTTCCTGGTCCAGATGGGCAAAGTAGAAAATGTTCTTTTCATGATTTTGATTGGCGATGCCAATATTGTAAATCGAGCTTTCAATCTCGGCAACATAAGACTCGGTCTCCGGCTCCAGGCGGTGGAAGCGCTGATTGAGCAGCAGCCAGAAAGACGAACAGCACAACTCGTTATAATGGCGGTTGTTGGACAGCCAATAACATTGCGGATAGGAGCTTTCGGCTTCGCACATGGCGATGCCGCCGCCCGGGTATTCCCAATCGTTCTGATAGAGCCGGTAAAAGTTCTGCACTGCGCGTAAATAGTAATGCTTGCCGGTCGCCCGGTACAAGTCGAGATAACCTTCCATCGCTTCGATCTCCGTCCCGTGCGGATGGGGTTCGATGCCCGGCTGATTGCGTTTATGAATGGCATCCCGTTCATTATTGATAAATTGGGCCAGCCGCCAATCTTCTTCATAATACTGTACGGTTATGTCGATATCCTCGCGGCGGCCGACCGGGGTATTGTAAAGATAAGTGCTGGCGACCACCCCCTGGAAAGCGAGCATCAGGTAGCGGATAACCGGCAGGTCGTCGCAATGGTTAAACCAGTCCTGCCAGCGCCGCAGAAGGCCGAACGCTTCCGTGTCTCCGGCCAAAGCGGCCGCTGTCAGGCCATAAGTCAGCCAGATACGCACATAATGCGGATACTCTTTGGTGCCGAATTCCGTTTTCGGCACCGCCATCAGATAGCCGTCCGCATCGGCGCAGCGGCCGATTTCACGGACCATGTCGGTCAATTCGCGCCGCAGCTGCATGTCTTCGCTCCAGCGCAGCGTATGTCCGGCGCCCATCAGGAACAATCCGGCCGTCTGTCCTTTTATATTGTCTTCAAAATGGCCGCTGTAGGGTTTTCCGGGTGCTTTTTCGCCGGCGCGGCAGCGGAACCAATAAAGCATGGCATCATAATCCAGGCTCTTCAGATAACCGATATTGTTATGGAATGTCTTCTGAAACAAACCGTCTTTCAGCTTCACGCCATATAAGGGCGAGAATACACGATCCTTGATCACATTCTTTTCGTTATTGTCCCAAACCTGATTGTTCATAAACCGCACTCCTCCTGTTTACCGGCTGTACAGGCGAACCGGCAGCACGGTCTGAACCGGTTGGCCGGCCGATGTTTTTTGTTGTCTGGCCGCCATCATCTCCATCAGCCGGCTGACGGCGCAGGAGGCAACAGCGTTCAAATCCGGCGCTACCGAGGTCAAGGATACCGGCAAGAGCATGCCGCCCAGGATATCATCGAAGCCGACAACCGGAACCGGCCGGGACCGCAGCGTCGCCAGTGTTTCCAGAGCCAAAAGATCACTGAACGCTACAACGGCGTCGAAATCAAGGCCTTCGGCCAGAACACGCTCAACAGTCCGGCGGCATTGGCCGGACTGAACGCCGACCGACAGCAGGTAGCGGGGATCGACAGCCAGGCCGCGTTCGGCATGCGCTTTGCAATAGCCCTCGTAACGTTCGCGGGCACTGGAAATATGAGCCGGGCCGTTCAGCATCAGGATATGCCGGCAGCCCCTGTCCAGCAGATGACCCGCCGCCAGACAGCCGCCTTCGACATCATCCGGCACAACATAATTTAAATCGGCATCCTGATATCGCCGGCCAATCAGAACAAAGGGAATGCTGATGCTCTTCAGCAAGATCAGATTACAGTCGGATTTCTGGGTCGGACACAAAATGATGCCGTCAACCCTTTTGCCAACGGCGGCTTTGATGGCTTCCCGTTCGACCTGTTCGTCTTCGTCCGTATTGATGATCAACGTGCTATAACCTTGCCGAAAGGCCGAAGTCTCGATTTCGCGAACCCACAAGCCAAAATGGGGATTGGACATATCGCCCAGGATGACTGCGATCGTCCGTGAGACGCCGGAACGTAAAGAACCGGCCACTGAATCGGCAATGTAGCCCAGATCGCGGGCAGCCAGCCGGATGCGCTCTTTTGTGGCTGCCGAAATATCCGGTTTATCCTTCAGGGCATGAGAAACCGTGTTGATCGAGAACCCGGTTGCCTGGGCGACATCGCGCAGGGTTGTTTTGCCGGAATGAGTCCCGGGGGCGTCATTATTCATGAATATTGTTCCTCACTGCTGCTTTTTCGTATCATTAACGTTAATATAAGCAAGATAATCTCGTCTGTCAAGCTGCTTTTTCGACTGACATGTCGTAAAATAGAGGCCATAATCTTTTGGCTGTACAGGAGGATCTTCGTGGCGTATCGTTTTCTTGACCTTGTCAATCCTTCGCGGATTTCGGTTCTTTTGGAAAAACTCTGCACCTTAACCGGGATACCGCTTATTCTGGCCGATCAGGAAGGAACCCGGCTGGCCGTTTCCAAAACTCAGGCTGTCAGCCGTTTCCCCCGGGTTGAATCCATGGTTGATGCCGCCTGTGTTCATTGCGATCGGCTGCCTGAAACAATCATCGCCGACGCGCCGTCCGTATCGGTCTTCACAACCCGGAACGGCCTGACGGCGAGCGTCGCACCGGTCATCATCGAAGGACGGACGCTGGCGCGGATCTATATGGGCTTTTTCTTTCTGGAAAATCCGGACCGGGACTATTTCGCAAATCAAGCCGTCCAGCTGGGTTACGACGTGGACGAGTACCTGGCCGCGGTTCGCCTGATACCGGTGCTGACCCAGCGGCAGGTTGCGCAGAGTCTGGCTTTCGTTCAGGTCTTTGTCGGCATTCTGGCCGAACTGGGTCTTGATAAATTGCGCGAACTGATGATCGAAAAAGAAATGCGCGAAGTAAAAAGCGAGCTGAGCCATCAGCAGCAATTCCAGATCTTGACGGAAAACGCGTCCGATATGATCACCATGATGAATCCCAACCGGATCTTCCAGTACGTTTCGTCGGCCAGCAAACTGATCTGCGGCTTTGAACCGTCGGAAATCATCGGCCGCCCGATGGCTGATTTCTATCATCCGGATGACCGCGGACAATTTGAGCAAATCTATCAGGAGATTGTTGAACAGCCGAAACCGCTGTTTACGCTTTCCTTTCGCTGCCTCTGCAAAGACGGCGGCTATATCTGGGTCGAGAGCAATCTGCGGCCTAAATACCATGAACAAACCGGCGAGCTCATCTCGATCCAGTCGTCGACCCGCGACATCAGCGCGCGGATAAAGCTGGAAAACGAACTGATTGCCGCCAGGAATGCCGCCGATCAGGCCAACGCGGCCAAAAGTGAATTTCTGGCCAATATGAGCCATGAGATCCGCACGCCGCTGAACGCCGTTATCGGTTTCAGCGAGCTGCTGGCGGTTACGGCGCTGGATCCGCGCCAGCGTTCGTATACCGACGCCATCAGCTCGGCAGGCCATGGTTTGCTGCTTTTAATCAACGACATCCTCGACTTGTCGAAAATCGAAGCCGGCATGATGGAACTGCAGTTATCTCCGGTTAATCCGCGCAGTCTGTTCCGGGAAATGGAACAGATTTTCCGCCAGAAAATCCGCAGCAAAAATCTAAAATTCATCCTGCAGGTCGACCCGAATTTGCCGGCGGCTTTGTTGCTTGATGAAACCCGGCTGCGGCAGATTTTGCTGAACCTGGTTGGCAACGCGATTAAATTTACCGATCACGGGCATGTCGCCATTCAAGTTGACCGGGCTGATGATTCAGCCGGTGATGACAGCCGGATCAATCTGGTCATCCGGGTTTCAGATACCGGCATCGGCATTCCCGAATCTCAGAACCAGGCTATTTTCGAATCTTTCCGCCAGCAGACCGGCCAAAGCAACCGCAAGTACGGCGGCACCGGCTTGGGTCTGTCGATCACCAAGCGTCTGGTGGAGATGATGCACGGCGAGATATCCGTTGCCAGCATTGTCGGTCAGGGCAGCACCTTTACGGTTAACATCAACCACGTTGACATCGCCGTGGCCGGCGCTCTGCCGCCGGAACAGGCCGCAGCTGATCTGGGCAGCCGCCGGTTCGATAAAGCGACTATCCTGGTTGTCGACGATGTCGAGTCCAACCGGCTGCTGATCAAGGAATTATTAACCCGAAAAGGGCTGGATGTCACAACAGCCGAAAACGGCTATGAGGCGGTAATGACCGCCGGCGAGATCCTGCCCGACTTGATTCTGATGGATATCCGCATGCCGATCATGGACGGTTATGAAGCTTTTACTCAATTGCGAACGAATGAAGCAACCAGCCATATAAAAATAATCGCGCTGACCGCTTCATCATCACTGGAAAAAGACAAACGAAATCTCGAATTTGACGATTATCTTGCCAAACCGGTCACCAGCCAGGCCCTTTATGCGGCATTGCTGCGGTTTCTGCCTCTTGCGGCGCCGGACGGAACCGACAAGGACGATGAAAGCGGCGAAAGCGGACCGGCTGCTGTTGACGGTTGTCCGGCAGAGGAGCCGACGGAAAAACCGATCCCGGTATCCGATGATTTAAAGAATCATATTTCAGCAGAGATACTGCCGATCGTCAACCGGCTGAATGTCGTCCTTAAAGTCAATCAGGTTAAAAACCTGATTGCGGTCCTGGAAGAAGCCGGCCGGCAATATCAGGTGGAATCCCTGCTCCGCCAGGCCTTCCTGCTGACCGACGCTTTACAGAGTTTTGATATCGAACGCATCCGGCAGACCTTGTCCGGCGTCGCGTCAACGCTGGATAATCTTGTGAAAGGATCTTGACATGATTGAACGGAGAATGAGTATCTTGATCGTCGACGACAATAATCAGAACCTTCAGGTTTTGGCCGGGATTCTCGAAGGTTGCGGTTATGATACCGGTTACGCCATGAGCGGCATGCAGGCGATCCACTATGTAGAACTGGAAAAACCAGATCTGATCCTTCTGGATGTCATGATGCCGGAAATGGATGGCTATGAAACCTGTGTCCGGTTAAAGGCAAATCCCGATTACGCCAGTATTCCGGTCATTTTCCTGACGGCCAGGATCGATATCAGCGATATCGTTAAGGGCTTCGAAGCCGGCGGCCAGGATTATATCACCAAGCCCTTCAATACGGCTGAATTGAAAAGCCGTGTCAAAACGCACCTTGATCTGAAAAAAACCCGTGATGAGCTATTGCGTTCGATTGAGGAATTGCGGACGGCCAAAGACATGATCGAACAGCAAAACGCCAAACTGAACGCGATGATGGCCTCCCTGGATAAACAATCCCGAACCGATTCGCTGACCGGCCTTAGCAACCGCCGGTGTATGATGGATCGCCTTATGCAGGAAGAAAAGAAAAAAACAGACCCCGACAAACCGCTTACCCTGGTGATGGGCGACATTGATTTCTTCAAATCCGTCAATGACACCTATGGCCATCTGGCCGGCGATCAGGTTCTGGTAACCATCGCTGAAATCATGCAGTCGACCGTCCAAAGCGATGATCTGGTTTGCCGCTGGGGCGGCGAGGAGTTTCTTATTCTTTTCACCGATGAAAGCACGGCGAAAGCCGCCGATTTGACCGAACAGATCAGAAGTGAAGTAGCCCGGCAGGTTTTTTCAACACATCATGCCAATTTCCATCTGACCATGACCTTCGGCATCGCAGTCCATCGGGCCAACGATACCTTGGACAGCCTGATCAACCGGGCCGATCAGGCTTTGTATGAAGGCAAACGCGCCGGCCGGAACAAAATTGTCGTTTCATAACCTCCGATTTGGCTGAGCCTCCGATTTAGCTGAAGTCAAACCATACGCCGCGCAGCCTGCTTCTATCGAAAAACCCGCCTCCGGTTTTGATACGGAGGCGGGTTTTCAGGATTCAAATGACATTTTCGCAATCGTGCTCAGATTAATCTTTCAATTGTTCATTGGCATAATCCTGGGCTGTCTTCACCGCTTCGGCAGGATCCATTTCACCCATGACAACCAGCTGCAGATTCTTGAAGAGATAATCGTTCATTTTGAAAGCGCCTTTAACCGGCTTTTCGGTATGAAGCAGATCGCTCTGGGTTTCATACATGGTTTTGAAAGCAGGATTGTCATGATATTCCTCGTCGGTGGCAACCGGCGGGAAAGCGCTGAGTTTCTGATGGAACAGTGTTTGGCTCGGGCCGCTCAAAACATGAATCATCAGGTCATAGGTCAGCTGCTTATTGCGGGCGGCCGACATCAGAACCAGCTGATCGGCAACCATCATCGTGCCGGCCTGGGATTCTTTCAGGCTGGGAATATAGCCCCAGTTCAGCGTTTCCGGCAGCTGTGAAGCCGCGCTGGTCGAGGTGCAGTAGAAAGCGACTTTGCCGTTCTTGAATTGTTCCAGGGTATCGGTGTCGGCCATGCCGCTGACATCGGCCGGCATGACTTTATAGGTATAGATCAGATCATAGATGAACTGAGCAGCCTTGATGCCGGCTTCGCTGCCGAAGGTTGCTGTTTTGCCGTCGTCGGCATACATTTGGCCGCCGGCCTGGATCAGGTAAGGCGTGAAGGTTTCCTGGATGACGCCGTAGGTTTTGGCGCCCCAGCCCTGCATGGTGCCCCATTGATCCGTTTTGCCGTCGCCGTCGGTATCTTTGGTGCATTTCTGAGCAGCCGCAAAGAAATCGGTCCAGCTGATCGGCTCTGTCGGCAATGCCACGCCGCTGGCTGTCAAAATGTCTTTATTAAAATACATGATGCGGGGATTGCCCAAAATCATCGGCAGGGCATATTGTTTACCCATGATGAAACCTTCCTTTTCATAAAGGAACGTTTCTTTTTGCGCGTCGGTCAGATAGGAGCTCAGATCCTCGACCGCGCCCATCTCGATGAAATCAGGGAACATGTCGGCATACATATAGCCCATGTCGGGACCATTGCCGGAATTGATGCCGGACAGGTATTTGTCGGGATAAGCGTCCCAGCCGATAACCTGCAACTCAATATTCGCGCCGGTCTTCTCGACAAATCCGGCCATCATTTCAGTCCAGACTTCTTTGTCGAGCGTATCTTCCGTTCCGAACGGCGGTACCCAGACGCGGATGTCTTTACTGCCGGTGTTGGCGGCTGCCGTAGTCGCCGCCGTACTGTTGCCGGTTCCGGTCGTTGTCGTCGACCCGGTCGGCGCAGCGGTCGTAGAAGCGGGCGCAGTCTGACAGCCTGCGGTGAACAGCAGCAGGACGAGTGTCAGAAAAACTGCCATAACTTGAGTCATGTTTCGTTTCAAATAGAACACCCCTTTTTTAAATAAATTAGATAATAAAACTGGGTTTGGATCAGGACTTTGTGTGTATTATAGACAAATCGTTCCGAGCCTGTAAACAAACGATTTTTTACTGGTTAACCGGAGGAGAAGGCCGCTTTTCAGGCTTGAGCGGACGGCCTTGCTGACGCGCGGCAAATAGCCCGGCCGAAGCAGCCGTGAATTAGCCGTTTTTTACCGACAGCCGCTTTTTGTCTTTCCAGACGGCGTCAGGCCTGGTTTCCCAGACTGTCCCGGTAACGCCCCGGCGTCGTCCCTTCATAACGCTTGAATACCCGAATAAAGGTAATATCACTGATATAGCCGACGGCCTGGGCGATCTGAATGATACTTTGATCGGTTTCCGCCAGCATAATTTTAGCTTTGTCAATTCTGACTTTATTAATATAATCCAGAACGCCGATATCGAATTCATTCTTGAAAATCTTCGATAAATAACTGTTATTCATATTAAAGTGTGAAGCCAGCATATAAAGGCCGAGGTCGGAATTATTATAATTCTGATTGATATAATCCCGCAGGCTGGCGATATGTTTGCTGAAATCCTTGGTTTCCGTCTGGTGTTTGGCGGCGATAATATCCTGCAGGACAAGGCCGGCTTGATCTTTAAGGGATTCGCGCCGCTGGGCAGCCGCCTGCAGGCGCTGATAACACTGGCAGTAGTCCGGCCGGCCATAGGCCTGGCCGGCTTGTTCAACCGTATGCATCAGCACCGATACCAGTGTGTTTCTGTGCAGCAGATACAGTTCCCGCGTCAGATGGGGCGGCAGATAAACTTCAAACAAGTCGTCGATCAGATTATACGCATTGCCATAATCCTGCAGTTTCAAGCAGTTGACAAATTTAGCCAGCTGTTCGATGGCCAGATTTTTACTCTTGGTTTCAATCAGCCGGACAGCCCCATAAGTGATGTAACGGACTTCCTTGTCGGCGATCAAATTCTCCAAAGCCTGGACCGATTCGGCGTAGGATAAGGGGATTTGAATAAAGCTGTCATATACGTTGCCGCTGGCCACACTGGTTTCCATCTGGTATTCATCGTGTATTTTCTCGATCAAGCGCCGGCAATAACGTTCTTTTAGGGTTTCCGGCGCTTCGTTGTCCGATAAAGTCAGCCAGACGGTGTACAAGCCGTCCACGCTGACCAGTTCGGCGCCATAATCCTCTCCGCAGAGCTGATGGACCGCCGCCGCCACCAGTGTGGACACGGTGTCGCCCATACCGGTAAAGTTAGTTGTCGTTTTTTCAACCGCCGCCGCGACATTTTGAACATATAAGATGAAGACGCAATGGTGTTCACGCGATATGTCGATGTCATATTGCCGGCAAAGCCGCTGGTATTCATCCGCATTATCCAGATCCCCTTTCAGGAGCCGGATTAAAAAAACATTCCGTAAAAGCAGGTTTTGATTTTCCAGCCGTTTGGCCAGGGAAGTGTGTTCTTCCATGATCCGGTTAACCCGGTCTTCCAGATAGGCGTACACATCCGTATTCTTTTTCGACGGGCCCTCTTTATCGCCGACAGCCTTGGTAATGGCCATGATCGGCCGCTCCGTCTTTTTTGAAAAATAGAAAGAGATTAAAAAGCCAAAGATAAAAATGATCGATATGCCGGCGATCAGGACATTTTTGCCATCGTTGAGCGTGCTGAGCAACGTGCTCTTTTCGGAGATGGAGACATAATGCAGGCCGCTGAACCATGACGATACTTGCGAGATCATCAGAGAACCGCTGGCTATGTTGCGGACCTCGCTGGTCCGGCCGGACAGAATGTCATCGCCGACACGCTGCAGCAATTGCTGATTGCCGGAATAGACGATCGGCCGGTTTTGGTCGTCGAGGATTGAAAAATATTCGCTGTTGCTGCTGATGACCGTTTTAATCATGCTCTGGATTTTAGTTGTATCCAGGCGGATGAGCAGGAGCGGCGAAGCGCTGCCTTTTCCGGCCAGCGGAATCGTATGATAAAAATACAGGTTAATTTCCGGTTTCCCACTATTGGGAACGTCGTCGCTGATGATATATTCCAACGTGTGTTTACCGGCCAGGCTTGCCAGATAGTTTTGATAACTCAGATCATTATCAGCATGATACAGGCGGTAAAAGCAGCGGACGGAAAATCGGCCGCTGTCGCTGATGACCAGGTTGCTTTCCGGGAAATAAATCGCAATCGAGCCAATGACTTCACTGGTCGATTTCAACATGCGCAATTGGGCGCTCAACAGGGCGGCGTCGCTGTTTTCCGCCACGCTGCCGCTTTTTGACAGGTTTAACAGACGATCATTAAAGCTGATTTCATATCCCAGTTTGCTGATTTCCGACAGCCGTGTATCGAAAGTTTCTTTGATATGGTTAAGCAGAACGGCGTTTTTTTGCATGATATCTTTTTCGAATAAATCAAAACTGATAATGCTCACGGTACTCATCAATGCAACAGCAACAATTAATATAATTAAATACGAATATATAAACTGCAACCAAAGCTGCCCCTTCAGCTTCATGAAATCCTCCGTCCTCATCAACGATCTGATTGGAGATAAAAATAAATCTTGAACAAACTTTTGTATATTATATCGTTAAATCGCTCAAGAAACAAGGCGCTACAATCCGCTTTTTTGTTGGAGAAGACTTGATCAGACCCCATTCGCGAGGCAATCTCTAGACAATATGTCTGAAATCATGATTATCCACAGTGTGGATAATGGGTAAAAAATGGTTTGTTTACAGGCCGGACCCGGCTCGCTAAACTCAATTCAAGGGTTACCGGTGTTTTTTTGCCGGCGAATCTATTTTATATGTCAATGGAGGTTCGTATGCGCCAACGATTCAAATTAAACTTCTCTGGTGACTTCAAGGATGCGGCTTCAGGCCTGAACATCATGGCTAAGGAAATGAATTTTTATATATCCGACGATGGCTTGCCCGTCAATCTGATCCAAAAAAACCAGAATATCCTCTCCCTGACAAAAAAGGACGGCCAGGTTACCCTGGTCTATCGCGACAAGATTCACCTCTTCCGCGCTCTGGGTCTGTTGATGGAGCGATTACCCGCGGGGGGTGATTTTGTTCTGTCCGAACCGATTATGTTCGATACCAACGGCGCTATGTTCGACGTGTCGCAAGGCAATTCTGTCATGAATGTCGAACATGTTAAATTTTTCCTGCGCAAGATGGCCGTCATGGGCCTCAATATGCTGATGCTCTATACGGAAGACAGTTATGATGTCGCCGAGCAGCCTTACTTCGGTTATATGCGCGGCCGTTATGCCCAGACAGACCTGAAAGAGCTGGATGATTATGCTTACGCCCTCGGCATCGAGCTGATCCCCTGCATCCAGACCCTCGCGCATCTGATGGATGCTTTGAAATGGCCTTGTTTCGACGGCATGCGAGATGATGAAGATACCCTGCTGGTTGGCGAAGAGAAAATCTATCCCTTCATTGAACAGATGATCGCCGCCGCGTCGGCGCCTCTGCGCAGCAAACGCATTCACATCGGCATGGATGAGGCCTGGCGTCTCGGCCAGGGGCAATATCTCCTGAAAAACGGCTACCAGGACAAGAGCACGATCATGCTCAACCATCTGAACCGCGTTCTTGAAATAACCGAGCGGCTGGGCCTGAAGCCGATGATCTGGAGCGACATGTTTTTCCGCGCCGGCTCAAAAACGGGCGATTATTACGATCCCGAACTGGTCATCACCCCGGAAATCGCCAAAGCCTATCCCAAATCCAGCCAGTTGGTTTATTGGGATTATTACCATTTCGACGAAGCGTTTTATCTGGACTGGATCCGGCGTCACAAACAGTTTGGAACGACGCCGGTTTTTGCCGGCGGGATCTGGACCTGGACTTCGTTCAGCCCCAACTGGGCCAAGACTTTTGCCACCACCCAGGCCGCCTTATCGGCTTGCAAGAAGGAAAACATCCGCGAAGTCTTCGCCACTATCTGGGGCGACGATTCCACCGAATGCGCGATCGACGCCAATCTGCTGGGATTGCAGCTTTTTGCCGAGCATGGCTATGCTGAAACCTTCGATCAGCAAAAACTGGCCGACCGCTTCCGCTTTACGACCGGAGCCGATATCGATCAGGTTCTGGAACTCAACCAGTTTGACGAAGTGCCCGGCACAGCGTCCGGCAACCCTTTGAATTTCAACGCCAGCAAGATTCTCATGTGGCAGGATCCGCTTTGCGGTCTTTTCGATAAAGATATTGAGGGACAGCCTCTGAACCGGCATTATGCCCGCCTGGCAACGACATACGCCGGCTACGCGAAAAACGCCTCCGATATGGCCGAAGCCTTTGATTTTTATGCCAAGCTGGCCCGCGTTCTGGCCATCAAGGCAGAACTGGGCCTTCAACTGAAAGCAGCTTATGACCGCGGCGATAAAGCCGAACTGGAGCGGTTTGCCCAGGCGGTGCTGCCCGAACTGGCCGAACGGGTCCGGCTGCTTAAGAATACGCACCGCGATATCTGGATGCGGATCAATAAACCGCTGGGCTGGGAAACCTTCGATCTCCGGTACGGCTTGCTGCTCAGCCGGATCGATACGGCGATCTTCCGGCTGAGCCAATATTGCGGCGGCCGGCTGGACGCCATCGGGGAACTCCTCGAAGAACGCCGGTATGTCCACGGCGAGCCTAACCTGTCCGAAGTGAACTGCTTTGCCAAGATCGCTTCAGCCAGCCGTTTTTCATTTTATACAACAGCAGTTTTCGGCAGATAAGGAGGAAAAAGGCATGAAAAAAGACTATTCCGGCTATTTTTACATTTTGCCCGCAACGATTTTCATTTTTCTTTTTTCCATCATCCCGATCGGCATGTCCCTTTTCTATAGCTTCAATAAATTTAACATCATCCAACCCATGGAGTGGATCGGTCTGGATAATTATAAAAATATGTTCAAAGATCCTTATGTTATCGCTTCTTTGAAAAACACCATCGTCTATGCCCTGATTGTGGTGCCGACAACAACCATCCTATCGATGATGATCGCCGCTCTGATTACCTCGCGGTCACGGAATATCTGGAACGGCTTTGTTAAAAGCACGCTTTTCATTCCGGTCATCTCATCGATGATCCTGGTCGGTACGCTGTGGCGGATCATGTACAATCCGCAGGTCGGCCTGATCAATCAGTTTTTGAATATTTTTCATATCGACGCCATCAACTGGCTGGGCAGTAAAAAACTGGCGCTGCTGAGCATCTGCGTCGTCGGCGTCTGGAAGAACGTCGGTTATTTCATGGTTATCTACATCGCCGCCATTTTGGATATTCCGCGCGAGCTCTATGAAGCCGGCCGGGTTGACGGCGCCAGCAGCATACAACAATTCTGGCACATCACGCTGCCCATGCTCAAACCGATCAACTTCCTGGTCGTCATTCTCGGCACGATCTGGTCTTTCCAGGTTTTCGATCTGGTTTACACCATGACCGGCGGCGGACCTGGAACATCGACGGTTACCCTGGTTTCAACCATCTACAATGCTGCTTTCCGCGAATATAAGATGGGCTATGCCTGTGCCGTGGCCATGATGCTGTTCGCCATCATCATTGTCATCTCGATTTTGCAGCAGCAGCTGCTGAATAAAAAAGAGCATTAGGAGGCTATCGCGGTGAAAATAAAAAAGGTTGTCTTTTCCGTTATCATCAATCTATTTTTCCTCTTCATGGTTATCCTGGCCTTGATGCCCTTTCTGTACATGGTCTTCACTTCGCTGCGTCAGGTGTATTCCCTGGTTGATTTCAATTTCACGCTGGCCGACTTCAACCTGGATAATTATAAAGCGGTCTTTACCAGCTTCCCGTTTACGCTGTACTTTTTCAACAGCGTCTTGGTGGTTGTCCTGGCTTGCGCCTTGAATCTGATTGTTTCATCCCTGGCCGGATACGGATTTGCCAAAAAGAAATTCAAAGGGCGCAATGCCATCTTCTTCTTCTTCCTGGCGACCATGATGATCCCCGGACAGGTAACCATCATCCCGGTTTTCGTCATGTTCAATATGGTTCATCTGCTGGATTCTTACGCGGCTCTCATTCTGCCGACTGTCGGCGCCTTCGGCGTTTTCCTGATGAAACAATTCATGGAAAGCCTGCCGGACGAACTGATTGAGGCGGCCAAGATCGACGGCAGCGGCGAGATCCGGACCTTCGGCAGCATCATCATTCCGCTGATCAAGCCGGTTATCATCTCCCTGACCATATTCACCTTTATCTCGGTCTGGAATGATTTCATCTGGCCGCTGGTTGTTATCAGCAGCGACAGCCGAACCACGCTGACCCTTGGCCTGTCTACTCTTTCCGGTTTGTATAAAACCAATTACGGTCTGGTTATGGCCGGCGCTACTTTGACTTTCATGATTCCCTTCCTGCTGTATATTTTCCTGCAGAAACATTTTATTGAAGGTATCGCACTCAGCGGCATCAAAGGCTGAACATCCGATCCTGAGGACCGAAACGGGGCTGTCTCAAAACGTCAAGTTTTAAGACGGCCCTGTTTTTATGCCCGAAAAATGAATCTGCCGGCGCCGGTTTGTGCGAAATGGTTATACGCCGAAAAATAACAGCGGGATGAGCATAACCGTCGGCCGGCCTTCGGCGACCATCTGAATGATGCCGCGGTTTTCAGCCTGAACGGACTGGCCGGCGCGCAGTGTGACCGAGAAAACGGTTTCATTGCTGGTTACGCCGGTATTGTGCAGCAGGTTGACATGCTGCTTGCCCTCGATTCTTTCGAATCCTTCCGGGAGATAATACGTGATGGCGATGTGACGCGGATCCGGCATCTGATTGATCAAGGTTATGGTGACAACCGTTTCCTGGCCGGCGCCGATATTAACGCCCTTTTCATAACGGACAGCCGCTTTGGTATGGATGAAATCGAAGGTCAGGTCGCCGTTCATGGCGGCCAGCCAATGTAAATAAGCCGGCGGCGCGAGTAAGGCGTCGCCGCTGATGTCACCGAAATCAGCAGGGGCGTCGCTCAGCTCTACCGCCGCGAAATGCGCAGCCAGAACCTGCGGCGTCAGACGGATGACCCGTTCGGTCAGAGCCGTGCAGGTCGCAGGAACCCCAACCCAGGAACCCCGGTCAATGGCTACGGAAATGATATCGTCGCCGACTTGTTTTTTCCAGTCTGCCGGGATGGCTTCAGCGCCCAGGATGATGCCCAGAATCGAGCCCAGGGTGGCGCCGGTGCAGTCGGTATCGTCGCCGCAGCTGATGGCGGTCAACAACGACTTTTTAAAGTCCCCTTCGCCGTACAGCCAACCGATGACAAAATAAGCTACATTAGCCGGAGCCTGGAACCAGCCCAGATCGGCGGAATCTTCCATAACCAGGCGGCGGGTTTCTTTCCAGTCCAGGCCGCGGTTATAGCTGTCGAGAACCAGGTTGATGCTCCGGGCGATCCGGCAATCGGCCGGAATATAGGATAAACCGATCTGAATCAGCTTATTGCGGTCGGTTTCAACAAAAGCGGCGCTCTCGACAGCGACTGTAAACAATTCGGCATAAGTCCCCTCGCCGGTTCCATGATCTACGCAGGCGTCAAACCAGGCGTATTTTGTGGCGATATCCGGGCAGCCAGGCGTGCAGCAAGCCCAGATTTCCGAACGGATCCAGGCGCCGTTGGAATGCTTCCAGTCGTTTTCATGATTGCCGGACAAAGGCGGCAGCAAGCCGGCTTTCATATTGCTTTTGCCGATGCCGTACTCATTCCAATGCGGCGGAATGAAATTAAGCCAATATTCGCCGAGCACCTTCTCATTAACACCGAGCGGGCCTTGATCTTCCAGCGCTTTGAGCCATATCAGCTGCAAATCCAGATCATCGTTGGGCAGCGGTTTGCCGGACGGCGAATGGAAATCCTGCACGTCGAGCAATTCGCGGCGTCCTTCAAAGGGAGTTCCTAAAGTGCCGCCGATGCTTTTCCCGATCCAGCAGCCATAAACGCGATTGAAAAAATCGGCCTTGTTAAAATGAGCCATCGATATACCTCCTTGTTAAATCCGTTTTCTGTTGGAAGAATCGGATTTGATAAGAGGATTATAGCGCAAGGCCCCTCAACAGTCGGAGGGGGTGTTTTCAGATAATTGTCGGCTTTTTTACGATGAATGGCCGCGCCGGCTCAGGATTTGGGACCGGCCGGCTTTCGTTCGGCGCTCGGCGGGATCCCCATGCACTTTCGGTATACTTCGGAAAATTGTTTTCGGTCGTGATATCCGACCCGGGCGCCGATATCTTCCACACTCAGATTCGTTTCCCGTAAAAGCCGCGCCGCTTCGCCGATTCGTTTCGCCGTAACAAATTCAGTCAGGCTCTGCCCGCAGTAGTCTTTAAAGACTTTACTGAAATAGGATGGATTGTAAAAGCACTTTTGCGCCAATTCCGGCAAAGAAATTTTCTGGGCATAATTGATTTCGATATCATGTAAGATGTCCGGCATGATGCGATTGACCTGATTGAGAATACCGGCTGAATCGTTTTGCTGCATCGCCCGGAAAATTTTGGTCAGAAGGACGAGCAAATAGCCTTTCAGCGCCGTTTTATAGTTGACTTGCTTTTGGCTGAACTCATCGATCATGCTGATCAGGATTTTTTCGACGGCCAGCATCTCCCCGCCGCCAAAGCGAACCATCGGGATCAATTTGTCAGCCGGCAGACTAAAATCTTCAAAAGCCGACAAAGCCAGGATTTCCAGGGCATTTTCGGCATGGATCAATTCCTGGCCGATAAAAGCCGGATCGATCAGACAGTTGACCAGCTCCATATCGCCCGTCGAAGAAAAAGCATGAGTCTGGCCGATATTGATAAATAACAGGTTGCCCCGGCGCACGCGGTATACTTTTCCGCCGACCGCATGCTGGCCGCTGCCGGAAAGGATATAGACGATTTCCAGGAAATCGTGCGTGTGGTCTGATTCATTATTCTGGGCATGATAAGCATAGATGTTGATGTTTTCATCCTTGCCGATCATCTGCCTGGCCTGATACTGCTTCATGATCCGCCGTCCCCGCTCAAGGCCGCCGGATAATTTCCAGCGACCGTTCCCTGAACCGGACAACGCCCTGAAGGGACTCTCCGCTCAGCAAGCCGTCGCCACCGCGGCCCAGATCGATTTCGACCGGCGTCGGCCGGAAATTCATGACAAAGACATATTCCTTCCGGCCATCCGTACGGACCTGGGCGGTACAGCCGGCAGGCAAATCTTTATCAAGGGCTTTTTTAAGCTGAAGCTCATCGGCCAGCCGGCCGAAAAAATCATTCTGGAATGAATCGTCCAGGCGGGCGGCAATGTAGTAAGCCCGGCCCCGGCCGTATGTGTTTACTGTAGCCGCCGGTTTGCCGGCATAAAAATCGTCTTCATAGCGGGCAATCGGTTCGGCTCCCTGCAGATGAATGATTTCGCAAAAATCCCGGGCTTGATAAAGATGTTCATTCCATGTGACGGAGCGTCGTTCTTCATCATACAACGCGTCGATTTCTTCATTCCAGATGCCCAGAACAGTTTTTAAGGGGCCGGGGAATCCGCCTAAGAAGCATAAATCGGACTCGTTGACATAAGCGGTGGCATAAGTCGTAACCAAGGTGCCGCCGTTTTCGACAAAGCGGCTGATTTTTTCAGCCATACCCGGGCGGAGCATATAGAGCATCGGCGCCACGACCAGCTTATACCGGGCAAGATCTTTCGTTGAATCGATCACATCGACGGTCATGCCGCGTGACCAAAAAGGCTTGTAATGCTCCATTAAAGTTTCGACATACCGCTTGTCTCTTTTAAACCCCTGACATTCCTGCAAAGCCCAGCGGCTTTCAACATCGTAGATCAAGGCCACTTCCGCCGGCCGGCCCGTGCCGACGATTTCATCCAGTTCGGCCAGGGCGGCGCCGGTTTGCGCGACTTCCCGGAAAACCCGGGTCTGGTCGCTGCCTGCATGGTCGACCACGGCGCCGTGGAATTTCTCCGACCCGCCGCGTGATTTCCGGAATTGAAAGTACTGGACTGTATCGCTGCCATGGGCTACGGCCTGCAGACTGTAAAGCAGATGACCGCCCGGGCGGCGCAGTTTGGCGACCGGCTGCCAGTTGGTGGCCGAGGGGCTGCTCTCCATCATCATAAAGGGCCGGCCGTCTTTCAGGCAGCGGTTCAAGTCGTGGACCATCCCGGTTTGCGCGGCCAGAGCGGTGTCGCCCGAGTCATTTCGCCAGATCGGATAATTGTCCCAGGAGGCCACGTCCAGTTCCTCCGCCAGCCGGTAATAGTTCAAACCGTCGTATAAGCCCATCATATTGGTCGTGCAGGGCACGGCGGGCGTTATGCGCCTGAGCGGCTCCATCTCCGCTTTCATAAAATCGACGGTCTGCTCCGTAACAAACCTTTTCCAGTCAAGCACCAGGCCGTGGACACTGCTTTCGCCTCGCGAGCTTGGCGATTCGATCTGCTGCCAATCGGTATAGGTATGGCTCCAGAACGCAGTCCACCAAGCTTGATTCAAGGTATCCAGACTGTCCTTGTAGCGGATTTTCAACCATTTGCGGAATGCCGCCTGACACAAGTCGCAATGGCATTCGCCGTTATATTCGTTGGAGAGGTGCCAGAGGGCAAGCGCCGGGTGATTCTTATAGCGCTCAGCCAGCAGCGTGTTGATCTGCCTGACTTTCTGGCGATAAACCGACGATGTGTAGCAATGATTATGCCGGGCGCCATGCAGGATACGCTGACGGTCCTCATTCACCCGCAGCACTTCCGGATAACGCCGGCTCATCCAGGCCGGCCGGGCGCCGGATGGCGTCGCCAATATGGCGATCATGTTGTTGGCCGCCAACAGGTCCATCACTTCATCCAGCCAGGCAAAATCATAGCGTCCTTCTTCCGGTTCCAGCGCCGTCCAGGCAAAGATGCCGACTGTCATGGCGTTGCAATGGGCTAAACGGGCCAGACGCATATCTTCCTGCCAGATTTCCTTCATCGAACGCCATTGATCGGGATTATAGTCCCCGCCATGCAAAAAATGAGGATATTGGGTAATAATCGGCGGATATTTCACAAGAACACCTCCCGAAAAGCCTTAACTCAACGCAGTTCCTCGTCAAAAACGACCGCCACCTTGCCGCATTTGCCGCCGGCCATCAGACGATAAGCTTCGCCGGCCTGTTCCAGCGGGAAGCGGTGCGTGACCAGGTCTTCCGGATGGATGCCCCAGCGGACCAGCTTGCCGACGAGCTCTTCCATTTTCCAAATGCTCGTGACCCAGGAGCCGTAAATCGTTTTCTGCTCATGAATGATGTCAGGACTCGGATTGAATTCAACGGTGCCGCCTTCGCCGACGAAAGCCACCTTGCCCCATTTTCGGGTTCCCCGGATCGCCATCTGCCGGCCCGAGGTATGGCCGGAGCAGTCGATCGCCCGTTCCGCGCCCTGGCCGCCGGTCAATTGTAAAATAGTCTGCAGGGTTTCCGGGCCTGAAACCAGCACATGATCAGCCAGACCCTTTTCGCTGGCCAGGCGGCAGCGTTCTGCCGTCACGTCGACGCCGATCAGTTTTTGCGCGCCCATGGCTTTTGCCAGCATCAGAGTCGCCAGACCGACCGGGCCGAGTCCGACCACCAGAACGGCGTCGTTGCCGGAGATGCCGATCTTTTCCAAGCCTTCATAAACCGTGCCGAAACCGCAGGCCACCTGAGCGCCGTCGGTATAGGTAAGCGATTCGGGCAGCGGGACCAGATCCTTTTCGTCAGCCAGAATATACGGCGCCATGCCCCCGTCGCGCTGCCAGCCATAAGCAGCCCGGAGCGGGCTGGTACAGCTGATCATATAACCCATGCGGCAATCCATGCACAGGCCGCAGCCGGAAATGTGATAGACGATGACCCGGTCGCCTTCCTTGAAACGGCGCATTCCCGGACCGCAGCGGACAATTTGCCCGGCCGGCTCATGGCCGGCGATCTTGTCCTGATAACCCTCCGGCCCCTTACCTAGATGCTCCCGGTAAATAGCGCGGATGTCGCTGCCGCAAATGGTCGACGATTTGGTCCGGATCAGGACCTGCCCGTGTCCCGGCTCCGGGACATCGACTTCCTTGAGCAGAACGGTGCTGTTGCCCGGCAGGTAAGCTGCCGTCATTTTGTTGACCATATTCATTTCCCCCTTCTATTGACAAAATTGTTTATTTTTCTTTTAAGCCTGCGGAAAGAATCAGACTAGCGATCCAAAAACTACTTTCAAGGCAGCCGGGTATGGGCTGCGATAATCGGACGGCAGCCGGACGGTCAGGCAATCCGTTTGCTGATTAAAGGATAGAGGACGGCCGCCGTCCAGCAAGACAACCGACGTGATTTCACCATTCTGGCGTAAAGAAGCCGGCAGGCTTTCGCGGCCGAGATGATGGATAACCGCCAGGCCGTCTGCCGGGCAGGCCAGCAGGATGGCGTACAAGTTCCGGTCCTTTTCCGTAAAGCGGATATCGCCGGCCTGATAGGCGGCGCGGCGGGTATCCGTAAAGGAACCCTCCGTCACCTGGGTCGGCCCCTCGCCAAAAACGCGCCACGGACGCGTGCCGTAAATCGCTTCGCCGTTGATTTGCAGCCAATGGCCGATTTCGCGCAGGATAGCCTGTTCCGGTTCGGGGATCGTCCCGTCCGGCCGGGGACCGATATTCAAAAGCAGAGCGCCGTTTTTGCTGACAATATCCGCCAGATCGCCGATCAGATCGACTGCCGTCTTATATTCCTGGTTTTCGGTATACCCCCAGGAGTTCTTTTGAACCGCGGTGTCGGTTTGCCAGAAAAGGCTGCGGATGCCGGCAAGCTGACCGCGCTCAACATCAAAGACAGCAGCTTGAACCGGGAATGCGTCAAATTTGTAGTTTATGGCGACTTGAGTTCCCCAGGCCTGAGCGCGGTTATAATAATACGCAGCCATTTTTTTCAGATAAGGTTTGAAAGCCAGATTCATGATCCACCAGTCAAACCAGAGCAAGTGCGGCTGATACTGGTCGATCAGTTCACAGGTACGAAGCACGTCGAGACGGTGGTATTGATGTCAAGAGTAGAAGGAAAATAAGCTTGAAAGCCCTTGATTTCAGGGCATTTGCGGGTTTGGAGGAAAAGCAGCTGAGGGGCGCAGAATCCTCTGTGGAAACTTATCCAAGGCTGTCAAGCAATGCGCTTGAAGAATGAATTGACATTCAGTTGGCGAATTAGATGTTTTCCGTAGGGTTTAGGCTGCGGATTAGATGTTTTGCCGCTGAGTGAGCGGAATAGATGTCAAGGAAGACAAACTGGAATTTGAACCGAAGATTATATATTAGGCATTGTATATATAGATTGGCTTGCACCAGAATGAAAAGTATGGTACAATAATTTAAAATAATGATAGGGGTGGAAAGATGCGTATTATTTCTTGCTAAATATTAAGGCATAATAGGATGTCCTGGGCGCTTAAAGTGCCTGCTTTTGTTATGCCTATGCAAGAAAGTTACCATCTTCTTTAACTCTAAACGCATAGCTTTGTCTTGCCTTTCTGGCTGGACTTTGTCCGTTTATGGGCTGCAAGAATGTACTTTCTTGCAGCCCATAATTTTTAAGGAGGACAAAAGCATGTCGCTTATTAACGTAAATAATTTGACTTTTTCATATCCGGGAAGTTACGACAATATTTTTGAAAATGTCAGCTTCCAAATTGACACGAATTGGAAACTGGGTTTCATCGGAAGAAACGGCAGAGGGAAAACAACTTTTTTAAATTTACTGCTTGGCAAGTTTGAATACAGCGGAAATATTTCATCTTCGGTCGACTTTGAGTATTTTCCTTATACGGTGGCTGACGAAACACAAAACACGATGGATGTTATCAATAGCATTTGTAAGGATTTTCTGCAATGGGAACTGCTGCGGGAGCTGTCATTGCTTGATGTGTCGGAGGATGTGTTGTATCGTCCGTTTCAAACGTTGTCAAATGGTGAAAAGACTAAGGTTTTGCTTGCTGTTCTATTTCTCAAAGAAAACAGCTTTTTACTCATTGATGAACCTACAAATCATCTTGATATCGCAGCGCGCTCAATCGTAAGCAGATATCTGAAATCCAAAAGCGGATTTCTCTTAGTATCACATGACAGAGCTTTTTTAGACGGCTGCATAGACCATGTGCTTTCCATTAATAAAACAAATATTGAAATACAGAGCGGTAACTTTTCCTCGTGGCTTGTGAACAAGGAACGACAAGATAACTTTGAGCTTGCTGAAAACGAAAAGCTAAAAAAAGAGGTTAAACGTCTTCAAAAAACCGCAAGAGAAAAAAGGAATTGGGCGGATACTGCAGAGCGTCGAAAAGTTGGATTTGATTCAACTGCGACCGATAGTAGTAGCGCAGGCAAACGTCCTCTCCAAGGTGCAAAATCAAAAAAGCTTATGAAAAGAGTCAAAGCTATTGAGGAACGTCAAGAATCTGCCATTGAAGAAAAGTCTAAACTGGTCAAAAATATTGAAAATGCTGACAATTTAAAATTAACACAGCTTTCTTATCATGCAAGCCGGCTTGCAGAGCTATCCGATGTTTCCATTTTCTATGATGGAAAAACAGTTTGTCAGGATATCAGCTTTACCATAGAATGTGGTGACCGTATTGCTCTTGTAGGCAAAAACGGAAGTGGAAAATCAAGCATACTAAAGCTTATTTGCGGTGAGAATATAACTCATACTGGTATTTTTGAAAAAGGCAGCCAATTGACCATTTCGTATGTTTCGCAGGATACTTCATTTTTAAGCGGAAATTTGTCAGATTACGCTTTACAAAACAAAATTGATGAGAGCCTTTTCAAAGCAATTCTTCGCAAGCTTGATTTTTCGAGAATACAATTTGATAAGAATATGCGTGATTTTAGTGGCGGTCAAAAGAAAAAAGTATTGATTGCAAGAAGTCTTTGCGAAAACGCTCACCTATATATTTGGGACGAACCGTTAAATTATATTGATGTAATATCTCGTATGCAAATTGAGAATTTAATTTTGCAGTTCAAACCAACCATTTTGTTCGTTGAACATGACAGTACCTTTTGTGAGAAAATTGCGACGAAAAAAGTGAAGTTATAGTTTTGTGATATGAGCATGATCTTTTTCTTGATTAAATTCCGATTTGTACAAACAAGAGAGCAAGCCACTTCATAGGTAAGATTCCTATCGGAGCAGCCTGCTCTTTTATTCTGCAATATCCACACTGACGCCGGATTTGAATTCGACGGTGAACTTATCCGTGTATATTGTGATGCTTTTTATAAGCTTCCTGACGAGAGATTCATCGAACACATGAATTTCTGTATTCTGCATGGCGACGAAATCCTGCAGTTCCTTGATCCGGTTCATGGCTTCTTCTCTACGGTGATTGTCGACCGTGGACTGTTTCTTCATTTCCTGCAGGCGAACCATCTCGTCAGTGATGGCATTGTAGTCTTTGCCGCCCTCGACCTTTCGAAGCAATTCTTTCTGCAGATCTTCAAGCCTCAGTTGGATGCCTTCCGGTGAGAGAGTGTCGGTTGTGACGACGGCCCTGGCTACGTTTTCCTGCAGCTGGGCCAAGAACTCTTTCCTGCCTCGTAGAATCCGGTTTAAGGATTTGACCGTGACGTCCTCAAGGGCAGCTTCATTTACCGTCCGATTCGTACAGTTGCTCTCAGCTTCCGATGGCTCCAAGCGGCTGATGCAGCGCCAGACAATGGATTTGCAGCCGTGATTGTTCCAATGGACGCGCCTGTAAAGCTCGCCGCACTCTCCGCAGAAAATCATCTGCGCAAAGCAATGATTGCAGGAGTAGGTGCGTTTCTTGCCTGTCGGGCTCTTGTGCACGACGCGCCTGCGGACAAGTTCCTCCTGTACCTGCATGAAGATTTCTTTCGGAATGATGGGAGGATGATCGTCCTCAACATAGTATTGCGGCACGATGCCAGTGTTCTTGATTCGTTTCTTTGTAAGGAAGTCGGTGGTATAGGTTTTCTGCAAAAGGGCATCGCCCATGTATTTTTCGTTCCGGAGAATCTTGTTGATCGTGCTCGTGTGCCATTTTTCTTTTCCGGCACCGGTAAGGATGTGATCCGCCTCAAGTCCGGAGGCTATTTTGTCCATGCTGAGGCCTTCGAGATATTCGCGATAGATGCGCTTCACAACTTCGGACTGCTCAGCGTCAATTATGAGCTTTCCGTCATTGTCTTTCGAGTAACCGAGGAAGCGGTTGTGATTAACGCTTACCTTTCCCTGCTGGTAACGATACTGCAGACCGAGCTTTACATTCTGCGAAAGACTCTGGCTTTCCTGCTGGGCAAGGGAAGCCATAATCGTTATAAGAACCTCGCCCTTGGCATCCATTGTGTTGATGGATTCCTTTTCAAAGTAGACCGGGATATTTTTATCCTTGAGCTGCCGGATATACTGCAGGCAATCAAGAGTGTTGCGGGCGAATCGGCTGATGGATTTTGTGATGATCATGTCGATGTTTCCGGCCATACACTCATCAATCATGCGGTTGAACTCATCACGCTTTTTTGTGTTGGTGCCGGAAATACCGTCATCAGCAAAAATACCTGCAAGCTCCCATTCCGGATTCTTCTGAATGTATTCTGTGTAGTGGGAGACCTGTGCGTCGTAGCTGGTTTCCTGTTCGTCAGAATCGGTGCTGACACGGCAGTATGCGGCGACGCGGAGCTTAGGAGCTTCCTCTTTACTGATGTTGTTTCCGACCTGCCTTTTTGCCGGAATAAATGTAACGCTTGCCATCAAATCACCGACCTTTCTATCAGGCTGTAAATGTACTCGGCCTGCGCTGCCGGGTTATCGTAATGTTCAATCATTTTTCCAATGTAAAACTGCGTAGGAGCTGACCGTTCCACCTTATTTTGTTTTCTGTTCAACCGTCCGAGAGCTTTTGCTCGACGCTGCTTTTCGGCTTCGGCCTGTTCGAAGGTTTCCTTGTCAATGAGGGCCGGATAGAAGCTGTCGCCGAGATAATGACGATTTCCCATGATTCGTTTGGCACCACAATGCTTTACGTCAATACCGGCATCATTGGCAGCCTTCTGTAATGAAGCACCTGCAAGATAGGCTTCATACAGGGTTTGAATTTTTACGACAGCTTCATTGTCAATAACTGCCTTTCCATTTTCAATCTTGTACCCATAGGGTGTGTGTCCCATTTTCATATCCTTTCCGTGAGCGAGAGGCCACATTTTAGTTCGAAGCGGTACTCGGTTCTGCTGATTACAGTTATCCGGCTCACATGTTTTTCAAATAATTCTTCATTGAAGGTTTCCAACATTTCCTCTTTTTCGGCAAAGTGAAGAAGGGCGGTTGCTGCATTGACCTTAGAAACATCCGACGAAACGTTATTGCTTTGCGCATCCATTTCTTTTCGGATGCGGTCAGCCTTTGTCAGAAGCTCATTTGTTTCCTTTGTAAAGAGTACCTTATCGAGAAATCCTTGTGCGGCCAGTTGCTGGAGCCTTTCACGCTGCTCGGTGTTCTGAGCGAGTTCAGTCGTCAGCTCCTGAATCCGGCGCAGGGAATCGTCTGTGGATTCTGTCTTGAGGGCCTCTGTATAAGGCTTCAGCACGTAGCGATGAGCGAAAACAAGCTTGTTCATCATCGTGACAAAAGCCAGCTTCAGGTCATCGTCCTTTATGGATTTCATGCTGCAGGCGTTCTTGTCGTTCAGATGCGTATTACAGCACCATGCTATGTAACTGTCGCCAGATGTGTAATGCGTCCGGCGCTTGAAGGTACTGCCGCATTTGCCGCAGATTATTTTCCCTGAGAAGGCATAGCGCTTCTGGTACTTCTCATTGTCCGAAATGACATTTTTCTCTTTGGCATGCTGCATTAATATCTTTCCGGCTGCTTCAAAATCGCTGTGGCTGATGATTGCCTCGTGATGATCTGATACAAAGTACTGATTTTTCTCACCGCGATTGTGGTGGCGGTTGAACTGCGCATCCGTGTAGGTCTTCTGGAAAAGAACATCGCCGGTATACTTCTCATTTGTCAGAATCCCTTTGACTGTGGATGCGCTCCAGTGATGGCCTTTCCTGGTAGGAATCTTTTCTTCATTCAGCATGTTGGCAATTTTTGCGGTGCCAATGCCGGAAAGAGCAGAAGCGAAAATCCTTTTTACAATTGCCGCCTGCTCCGGGTTGACGACTATGTTCTGCTTATTCCAATCGTAGCCGTAGGGCGGGCATCCGATCTTGAACGTCGCGTTTTCAAATCGGCGCTGCACAGACCACTTGCTATTCTCTGAAATGGATAGGGATTCGTCTGCAGCCATACTGGAAAGGATTGATAGGAATAATTCGCTTTCCATAGAGCCGGTATTGATGTTTTCCTTTTCAAAGTAAACAGGAATATTCAGGTTGAGAAGCTTTCTGACAAGCTCAAGGCAGTCAGCAGTGTTGCGGCTGAAGCGACTGATTGATTTCGAGATGATAAAATCTATCTTCCCGGCTTTGCAGTCGGCAAGCATGCGGTTCAGCTCAGGACGTTTCTCCTTCTTTGTACCTGTGATGCCTTCATCATAATAAACGCCAGCGCACTTCCAATCATTCCGGGCAGCAATATAGTTTTCATAGTGTGTGACCTGTGCTTCAAGACTTTCTGCTTGCGCGTCAGAGTCTGTGCTGACACGGCAATAAGCAGCTACGCGGAGCTTTCGCTTAGCATCAGTTGCATTTTTGTTTTCTTCGATTTTTGTTATTTTTTTCAAGGGTTCATCCTCCTTTCCGCATGTCTATACATCACTCTGAATGCCTATACTATCAAGCATTATTCGGATATATTTCCGCGAACAAGGGAGAGAAAGTTTTAAGGTTGATGTCCGATAATTTGTTGAATTCAGCAACGGATATGAGCCCGGAATCAAGCATTGTTTTCGCGATGGCCTGAGCTCTTTTGTAGTCAAGGTCTCCCTGAATGCGCTCCTGTGTGAAATATCCAGTTGGAGCACTTGTATTATTGTCTGTCATAACTTATCCACCTCCAATTTCCCACTGGAGATGAACGAGCGATTTGAGCGGAAGAAAATAAAAAAAAGCCTGCGGGCATTCCAAAAAGGAACACTCGCAGGTGAAAAACTGGATATATGGTTATTTCACTCTGATCTTCCAGCCGACCAGAATCAGATTCACATTTTGAATCAGTGAGCTGTTCATGGACTGGATAGCAGAAACCGTTGTACCGTACTGGTGGGCGATGGCAGAGAGCGTATCGCCTGACTTTACGGTGTAATAAACAGGATGAGGTTCATTATGGACGCCGCACAGCTCGTTCACCTTGGTCTGCACGGAATCATAATCATAACCGGCAGCAGAAAGACGATTCTTACGTTCTTCGCCGTTGCCCCAGTTCCCGGCGAGCACTTCCTGCGCCAGCTCATCAACGGTTTTTGAAGATACAGGCGTCTCGCTTGAATCTATGGCATACTTTGGAACGCCGTAGCCTCGGATGTACTTGCCACCGACCTGCAGAGTACGCCTGCCGACCGCATCGTTTTTATTGCCTTCGATAACGGTGATATCACTGCTGGATACACTTTCCACGATACCGACATGATCCGGCCATCCTTCATTATCGCCACACCCGGAGTCCTGCCAGTCATAAAAGATTACATCTCCGGGAGCTGGGACGTAGTTGTCATCCTCGACCCATTCTCCGAGCACCATAAACAGGATAAGCATTTGCCCGCATCCGCATTCAGTCGGGATGATAGAAGTTGTTCCGCATTGAATAGAAACAGCAGAAACAAAGGTGGCACACCAGGCATCCGTGTATTGGACTGCATAGCCTCTGGCGAGATGCTTATGGTTATTGTAGACATCAATGATTTCTCTATGGCTGCCGTCAGATTCATTCCTTCCAATCCAGGCTCTGGCCTGCGCAAGGACACGGTCGCGCTGGGAAGATACAGGGATAGTTACTGCTGGCACAGGAGTTTCGTTTCCTGTCCGAGGATACCCATTAAATCCTTTGCCAATGATGACTGATGGAAAGTCCTGATACGACCAGTCCATATCCACGCGGCCATTGATGCCGGGAACGGAGCCATTCGAGCTGTGCTGCCAGATCCCACAGGAGTCTTCATAGCTGCAGCCATCGGCCCACTGGGCGCACCAGTAACAGTAGCGTTTGCGGACAGCATCCGTCACAACAGATCCCGCGAAGGATGCTGAAGTATAAAAACCGGCAAAGTATCCGGCAGCCTCCAGCCTGTCGCAGAAAGTTTTGATCAGACCGGAGCAGAAATCCGTCCCGGCTTCGATCTGCTTCTTTTCCTCCATGTCGAAGAAAACAGGATAGTCAAACTGCTTCCCGGCAAGAACAGCCAGGAACATTTCTGCTTCCTGCGCGGCCTCGGAAAAGCTGTCTGCATAGCTGTACCAGTAAGCGCCGACGTGAAGCCCGGCAGCTTTTGCTTTTCTGTAATTTTCTTCAAAGTACTTGTCTTTTGAGCTTGTACCGGAGCCTGCGCGGATGATCACGAAATCCACTCCGCTGTTCCTGACAGCGTTGAAATCAATCGCGCCCTGCCATACCGATACATCAATTCCTTTTGTAGCCATGTTATTTTTCCTCCTTATCCGTGTCTTTTTCATCACGGTTATGCAGCTGCTCCAGTACTTCTTTCAGCTTTCCCGGAATCGGAAGACTGAGGTGGGCAGCATTTTCAATCAGGGACAGACCTTCATTCGAGATGTAAAAGAAAATGACTGCCGTCCGCAGGACACCGACTTGTCCGAGCACATTGATGTCGATGACGTTTGCGATGCCGACCAGAATGAAGATCAGCACCTTGCGGCAGATGCCGCGAAAGCCGACCGCCGAGGAGAGCTTCTTGTCGCTGATCGCACCCATGACCCCGGTGATGTAGTCGCAGATGACGAAAATCAGCAGCGCATAGAGCAGGCCGTCGCAGCCGCCAAGAAAGTAGCCAAGCCAGCCGCCGACAGCGGCAAAAACGAGTTGTAACGTGTTCCAGAATTCTTTCATGAGTAATTCCTCCTTTGATTTTTTACATGAAAAAGGCGGCCTCCCGCAGGAAGTCGCCCAGTGCATACAGATTGTTGTTTACGACTGCGTCTCCGTCAGCGTATAGGTGATTTTCATCGTCTTGTCCGCCGTTTTGATGACCGGAGTCGCCAGGTTGTTGATGGTCGCAAGATATGGCGTATACAGATACAGATCCTTGTAGAAGTAATAGTTGCCATAGGAGCAGTAGTATTCCTGATAGGCGAAGGTCTTATATCTTGCCATAGATTTTCTGCCCCATCTTGCATAATCGTTTGACTGGAGATTACGGACATGCAGCTTCGGTTCGCCGTTTAAGTAATACCAGTCGTTAATCACG
>JAYFQE010000025.1:0-2280 GCA_034927345.1 Clostridiaceae bacterium | reverse complement strand
CAATTAAACAAATCAGATCCACATTTTTTAGATAGGCTTCAATGCATAAAAAAAAGGAAATGACTTCTTTTAGCTAACGCTTTACGTTACAATAAGAATGAGCCGGAGCGATCCGGAAATTGATTACAAGGGAGTGTGCCTCGCTTCTTTTGCAGTAGAATGAGAATATCCGAATCTTGAAACAAAGCAGCAGCCGCAGTCAGCGGTTATTTTTTTGTCTGTTTAGATGTAATATAATTGCAATGTAGTGCAATGTATTTTGTGGTATAATGGATACTTGGATGTATCCTTCGGAGGTACCACTCATGTTCGTTAAGAAAAACAGCTGCAAGAATGGTCGTGTCCTGCTGACTTTCACCCGTTGTTTTCGTGTGAATGGCAAGAACAAACAGAAACATGTTGAAACGCTCGGTTATTTGGACGAATTGGAGAAGCTCTACGACGACCCTATCGCCCATTTCCGTGAAATTGCCAAGCAGCGAACTCAAGAAGAAACCTTGGAAAACGAGCCGGTCCAGCTGACACTGGACCTCAACACGCCCATCGGGAAATACGAAGTGGGCCTGAAAAATCTCGGCTACACCGTTTTTGAAAAGCTCTACCACGAACTGGGCATCCACACCTTCTTTGCCCGGCACGAAAATCGCCTCAACATCGATTTCAATCTCAACGCCATCTTTCGTCTGCTCGTTTATTCCCGGATCCTCGACCCGGGCTCCAAGAAACAGGCTTACGACCAGCAGGATCAGTTCTTTGAAACGATGGCGCCATCCCTGGATTCGGTGTACCGCAGTCTGGATTATTTCGACCGCTTCAATCTGGACCTGCAAGCCTGGCTTAACGAGGCGGTGAAAAAACAATACGGCCGGAATCGGGACTACGCCTATTACGATGTCACGAACTATTACTTTGAAATCGACGAGGAAGACGAACTGCGTCGCCGCGGACCGAGCAAAGAGCACCGTCCTGATCCCATTGTCCAGATGGGCCTGCTGCTCGATAACCAGGGCTTGCCTCTTGCCTACCATCTGTTCCCAGGCAACGAATCGGAAAAGCTTTCGCTCAATCCGCTTTTAAATCGTCTGAAAGAAGATTACGGGCTAGGCCGCCTGGTCGTGGTGGCCGACAAGGGTCTCAACTGCGGCGACAATATCGCTTACCAGCTGGCACAAGGCAATGGCTACATTTACAGTCAGTCCATTCGCGGGGCAGATCAGGAATTCAAACAATATATCTTGGAGCAGAGCGGATACAGGAAAAATGGCGATAACAGCCGGTGTAAATCCCGCATTTACCCCAAAGAGATCTCTTTTACCGATGCTCAGGGCAAAAAGAAGAAAAGCCGCGTCGACCAGAAGCAGGTGGTGTTCTACAGTCAGGATTATGCTGACCAAGCCAGATATGAGCGCAGCCGAACTGTCGCCAAGGCCAGAAAATATCTGCAATCGCCAGCCAGCCTGAAGCGGGCGCTGGCCTACAGCGCGGCTAGTTACATCCAGGGTTTGCAGTACGACAAGGACGGTGAAATTATTGAGACCAAGGCCAAGCTGTATCTGGACGAAGCCAGGATCCGCGAAGAAGAACAGTATGACGGCTACTATGCGATTGTCACCAGCGAGCTGAAGATGAGTGATGCCGACATTATCGAGACTTACCATGGCCTGTGGCATATTGAAGAAACGTTCAAGATCAGCAAGTCCGACTTCAAGACCCGGCCGGTCTATGTTTCTCTGGAAGCGCACATCGAAGCGCATTTCCTGACCTGCTTTGTCGCGCTGCTGCTGACGAGAATTCTCGAGCTGCGCATGAACAAGGCTGAAATCCCGGCGCAGGATGGCAAGCCCCGTCTGTTTTCAGCTTTCGAGCTGCTCAATTCCTTGCGAAAATACACTTGTAGCCATGTCAGTGAGAACGTCTATAGCTTCCACTATACCGATGAGGTCATTCATAACATTGAAAAGGTCTTCGGTATTGATTTGGATAAGCGTTTCCGCAAGCGCGGCGACATCCGAAATTTTATTGCCAGTATGAAAAAGTAGGCCCTACTACAGTACAATCTCCCACAATTTCAAAGAGCCGGAATCCGCTGGCGCACAGCGTTATCCGGCTCTTTTTCTTTGTTTTACTGCAAAAGTCAGGATATTATAACGCGTCATACCCGCTCTGCAAAGCCGGCGAATTCCCGGAAGCCTTCAGATAAGCCTGATGGCGGCCAATGATCTGAAAGAATGGCAGCATTCGGCCGGGGTGGCATTGTATGATCGGGTTCAATTTGGCATA
>JAYFQE010000021.1:0-126456 GCA_034927345.1 Clostridiaceae bacterium | reverse complement strand
CCTTGTATAATGCAAATGCATTATATTTCCCTTTCTTTATTAGTTGTTTGTATA
This sequence comes from Clostridiaceae bacterium, assembly GCA_034927345.1. Classification (GTDB taxonomy): domain Bacteria; phylum Bacillota; class Clostridia; order Saccharofermentanales; family UBA5734; genus JAYFQE01. The sequence goes on along the minus strand of JAYFQE010000021.1, from coordinate 126,402 downwards.
ATGCGAGCAGACGCTGTGGATTGGTTTATTTGCCTATCGCTAGACGATTTTTTGGAGTTTACAACCACAGCATTTTGCCCAATTGTTGATGAGTTAGATAACGCATGACGTTTTATTTCGAGCAAGGCTACATCGGCAAAACAGTCTGTGGAACACAAACAGCGTCAAGTTTAATCGGAAAGGGGATATTTTCATGATCTATGTAGGGATCGATGTGGCCAAGGCCAAGCATGACTGCTGTATCCTGGGGCCAGACGGTGAAATGCTGAGAGATTCTTTCACTTTCGCCAACAATCGCAAGGGATTTAATGAACTGCTCGCCGCCATCCTGAAGGCGTTGCAGGAAAAATCACAAGATGAGGTGCGTGCAGGGCTTGAGTCGACCGGGCATTATAGCACCAATCTCGTGGCTTTTCTCCGTGGCAACGGATACGAGCCTGTTGTACTGAATCCCTTGAGCGTTAACCTGTTTCGCAAATCCCAGACCTTACGCAAGACCAAGACGGATAAGGCAGATGCTCGATTCATCGCAGCCATGCTCCTGACATCGGACGCAAGCCCCCACGCATCTGTATCTTACCATATGGAGGAGCTTAAAGTCCTCACTCGAAACCGTTCGCGGCTTGTTGAATATCGCTCCAGACTCAAGATTTCCCTAAATCGTCTGCTGGACACCATTTTCCCCGAGCTGCCCGAGCTGATCTGGTCGAGAAACCAGAAATCGATCCACTGCCTTTTGCTGGAATTGCCCAATTCTCAAGCCATTGCCCATTGCCGCATTGATCGCCTGACCAACATTCTCAGGGAGGGATCTCACGGCAAATATGGTCGTGAGAAAGCCCTGGCTATTCGACAGGCCGCGACTGAATCCATTGGTTCCAATAGTCCCTCGCTGGCTTTTGAACTGCAGCAGACTATCCGCCTGATTCAGAACATCCAGTCTGAAATCGATTTGCTCGACGGCCAGATTGCTCTGGCGGTTGAGGCCTGCCAATCCACACTGCTGACGATTCCCGGTATTGGTTACATCCTGGCTGGCATTATCCTGGCTGAGATCGGCTCGATTGAGCGTTTTCGCACGCCTGCTCAGTTGCTCGCCTTCGCCGGCATGGAACCGTCTACTTTCCAGTCCGGCAAGTTCAACGCCAGTCAGACTCCTATGGTCAAACGCGGATCGACCTATCTGCGCTGGGCTATACTGCAAGCCGCCAGGCTAGTAGCCATGCGCGACAGGACTTTCCACGATTACCTACTGAAAAAACGTCGGGAAGGCAAGCATTTCAATGTCGCTCTCAGCCATGTTGGTAAAAAACTTGTACGCGTTATATTCCACATGCTGCAAACTAATCGGGTTTTCGTGCCCCAGACCTGACCCTCTAAATCTTTCTGATCTTGTTCAAGGCAGTTTATACTGTCTGTTTTCGCATGCGCTAATTTTCAAGGTTCATTGTATGTCGATTTTAGTCTGTTCTTTCTGGTTCGTTTCTTGACTTCATATAGTTAGTCTCTTTTCAACTTGATCTTTTCTTTAAAGCGACTTTTAAAAAACAACTTCCAGTGATGTGTGTCCTTTGAACGGATCAAGAATAACCGATTCAGTATCGGCACAATACCGGCCTTCTGAAACATACCGGGCTTTTTTTCCGTCCGGGTGCGGCAGCCGGATGGTTACGCATCGGGCAGACGGACATTGGCCCGGATCTACATTAATGTCAGCCAGTATTCTTCCGACGCCGGTTTTTGATTCGATTTTAAAGCTTACTGTACCGAAATAGGTTTTCATGCCGGACACTTCAGTTGTTTTACCATCCTCAAACCATTGGCGCGGTGCCATGGACATTAAACTTAACTCACTTCGGCCATAATCTTCAAGACACAACAACCAGCGGCAGCGCATAAGGAACCAGGTTTCTTCATGAAGCTTATGCTGGCTGGCATGAAAATAGTGTTCCCAAAAACTATAGGTTTCCCGATCGGCTAAAGCGGCGAATCCGCTGTAAAATTCCTTTAAGAACGGCTTAACCTCGCCGCGCCTGGCATGGAGATAAGGATGCGGACTGTAATAAGATTGAGAAAATGCGGTGTTGTTTAAGGTTAGGTACTCTGTGTAATACTTGATAATATTATCTGCCATCGGTTCTTCCGGAGCGATTACTTCCTGCAGGACAAGATAAGCGGCTCCCGTCATATCTCTCGCATTGAATATGCCGTGCGAATACCATTTGCCGCCCTTAGCGTAAATACTGACCGGTCCGACATATTCAGTCCAGGGTGAGAACGAAGGAATCCACGTGCCGTCTCCCATAGGCAGCACTTCTGAAACCGCCATGCTTTGTTTGAATGATTCCCGAATATTCTCACGCAGCTCGGAAGATATGGCGGCATAACGCCGAGAACGCTCCGGATCGCAGACGGCAAGCATTTCTGCAGCTCTGGATAATCCGATATAAGTTCCGGCATTGAGCATAAACGAATGAAAATGATCTTCCGGATCGGCAATTTTACCGGAAATCATACCATATCCTTTACCGCCTTTTAGTTCTTCGCTTAAATTCTTCTCACGCCAGCTGATCAGATATTCACTGGCTTTAACAATGCAATTTTGAACAGACCTAACCCAGGCATCATCTCTGGTCAAACGATAATGCTCGCCCATTGTCCATAAGGTGCTGCCGGTTTCCAGCATATAACCGCCAAAGTTCTGAATGAACCCGTCTTCATGCTGTTTTTCAACGAAAAACTGCAAAGCACGGGCGGCTAAATTGTGCATGCCCATGGTGTCCAAAAATTGAATGCCCGGCGAACTCTCCGATCCGATAGCTGTATAGACGCCGACAATCGGCACAACCGGACCATCTGGATTTTTGCCAAAATAGCCGACATCCATATGAAGCAAACCGGCTTTGATCATCTCTTCGATTCTTTTTTCCGGCAAGGTAATCTGCGCGGCGCCGGCTAATTCGTGACGCCAGAAATTTTTCGCTTCGGCCAGTTTTGTTTCATAATCCGTTTCAGCCAATTGCTCAGCCCGCTCCGGAGCCAACGGTTGGTGCGGTATTTTGATAATATAGGTGATTTTCTGGCCGGGAGCCAGCAAAACGACCATTTCATCCTGCGGCGCCGGTTTTCCGTCAACCGTTGTTATGGCACAGATTCGGCTGGTTTCAGGGAAATAAGTATAGCCGGTTTTGCCATCATAAAGCATTTTCGGAGCCGTTTTGTCATATTCACGCCAGGGTATCGGGTCCGGCAGTTTAACATAGCTGTACGCCGGTGCCCGGAGCGTATTCTCGGCTACAATCCGGATGAACATGACTGTTTCTTCTTCACGGTGAAGTTCTTTGTCGATGATTTCATCAACGTGTTTTTGTTGTTCCGGCGTAAACATATGGCCGGCGCCATAGGCATCTGCCGCATACATGTCGGTGCCGCGCAGATGATCGCAATCCAGCCGGCTTTGTTCCAGGGTGGCGAAAAACTGCATGTGATAAACAATGCCGTCATCGACATTTTTAGCGTTAAGAATCGGCATGTAACCTTCTTCAAGCCGTTTGGTCACTTCATGCTTGCAGCCAAGCCCGCGACCGGCCATCATGCTGTAACGGGGTTCGCGGTCATTTAGTTCCGGGGGTTTGGCAGATGTCATGAAGAACCTGGGAACCACATAGTCGAACTGCTCGTTGTCATTGCCGCAGGATTTGCTGCGCAAGCCGACTTCGAAAAAGCGCATGTCTTTCGAAACGCCCAGCCATGCGGGGCCAGGTAAATCACGGGTCTGCCGGGCCGCTTCGGCAAAGTTGTATTCTTCTTCATCCTGAATCTGCGCCAGCTTGGTTTTGCCGCCTTTTGCCTGGATATCCGCTACGATTTGCCCATAACTTCTTTGATCGGCGGCAGTCGTCACAACGACTTCATACGCGGGTATGTAAATAGGATTCTCAGCATGGACATCGCGCAGAAAAAAACTGAAGGGATCTTTATCTGTCCTGACATTGACAATGGTTGGGATTCCGCCGGCATCGAGCGCCGCGTCTGCAAATTGAACGGCCAATTTCGAGGTATTGAACGAATCTGTCGGATACACAATCGTCGCATCATTGGCCGCGATGGTTCCCCGGTGAGCTTCACTTTTCCAGATTATAGCAATATTAATCATCGTGATACCTCCACGAATTACTTTCTTTTGAAACAGGACGGACAGCAAGTGTCCGTCCTGCCTGAATCAAATCAGTCTTTGTTTTAGCGTTGCAAAACAACGTCTTTTTCAATCGGGATAGATTTGTAAAGTGTTTCCCAAGGTGTAACGCCTAATGCTTCGCAATTTTTCAAATATTCGTCCGTATACTGTTTTTCAAGTTTTTCAAGGCCTATGCCTTCCGCATCACTCAACAGAGCAGTCAAGTAGCCGTCAAATTCCGTGTTGCTCTTGGCGGCAATCATCTTTGAAGTATAATTGCCCTGCAACTCGCCCAGCTGTGTGCTGATAACCTCAACATCGCTGCCGGTCTTCAGAGAGTTTCGAATGTCAATAAAACCATAATTCCATAATTCCGTTAAGTATGGGCCTAACAAGGCATTATTTTCTTCTCGCAGATAGCCGGTCGGCGTTAAGAAGTCATCACAATAATAAGCCCAGTAGACTTGTGACGCGAATTGGGTAAAAGCGCCCAGACATTTATACTTGGCACAGTATTCGGTCAGGTTGGAAGAGATTAGTTTGGCTGGTTCTTCCATTAATACACGTTTGCCGTCTTTCCATTCCCAGGTCGTGCCTTCCACGCCGAGCGTTCCGGTAACTTGCCCGTCCTCGGTCAGGAAATACTCCAACAAGCGGATTGCCCGATCCGGTTTTGCGCAATTCTTGGTTATAACGGTTGCTGATCCGCCTTTAGATTTGATCGTTTCAGCCTGGAAGTACTTCTGGTCGTCATAAGAGACCTGGCTGAGCGCGACATAAGCTCTGTCGGAATTGCCGTCATTTTCTTTGATAATCGTGTTAATCGTGTTAGCTGCTTCAAATGACGAAGAAATCAGGATGCCATACTTACCGGCATGAAGTTTCTCATCGCGAATATCGGTTGAGTCGGCGATCATGGTATCGGTAATAACGCCTTTATTGTATAGTTCATTCAGCCATTTGAAATAATTGACGGCATGCTCATCTTTCATGATGTACTTCAATTGTTTACTGTTGGTATCAACAGCCGTCCGGGATAAATGGCAGCCAAAAGCCGAAAGGAAATGGCGGCCGAAAACGCCGTCGATCTGATTGCCGGTATCCAGGCGGATCGGATCGACATCATCATAATTTTTTGCAATAAAAGAGAGCAGATCATTCAGGTCCGCCCAGCTGGTCAAATCGTTTTTGCCCCAGGCTTTGAGGAGGTCTTTACGGACATACAGGACATTGGCGCCAGAGGTCGGGACAAAATCAATACTCAGATAGGCGTCGATGGATGCATCATTGCCTTCAAAACCGACATAAAACCAAAGCTGATCATTTTCATCCTGAAAAAACGCCCTCATGGATTTGGTAATTAAATCCTGATCATAAAGCTCCGGCGCGTATTGCTTAGACAGGTCTGTTAAGCTGTAAATCAAACCGGCATCTTTCATCTGAGCAATATAAGGGCTGTTGTAACTGCCGAAAGTAATCATATCCGGATAAGTGCCGGAAGCGATCATCGGGCCGATGGCTTCATCTTCGCTGGCTGCCGGAACTTCATAATTAAAGGATACGCCGGTCATATCTTTGATATGGCTGTATATAGCCGAATCGGTCCAGCCGTCACCTTCATCGATAACGCCGTCCCACCAACGTCCACGGTACCAGTCGGTGATTTCGATCGGCGAGGTGTCTTTCAGATAGCTCATATCCGAATTTGCGTTGGTACCGGTTGTGTCCGATCCTGAGGACGATGTGCCGGCCGTCGTGGTCGAACCGCCCGAAGAGGCTGTCGTCGCGGTTGTTTCCGCGCTTCCGGAACAACCTGCAAACAGGGTGACGATCATCAGACTAGCCAGCACGAGTGCCAAAATTTTCGTTGTTCGTTTCATTTTTTCCCTCCTGTTATTGTTTATTATTCATGCCACTTAAACACACATCCTGTATCCCAGCCGTTGAATTGTCTGTATACCGGCAATTCGGCCGAAAAGTTTGGGATCTGTTTTCTTGTCGGCATCAACTCGGTATCAGCCCTTCAGGGAGCCAATCATAATGCCTTTAACGAAATATTTCTGCAGAAAAGGATAAACCATGATAATCGGAATGGCGGTAATCATCATGGATGTTGCCTTGACCGATTCAACAGTCGGTTTGAACAAGCTGTAACCGGAAAAGAATTTGCCGGATTCCGTCAGCTTTTTCGCCTGGGTTACATCGCGCAGGATCGTAACCAGCAAGCCCTGCAGCGTCATCAATTTTCCGCCGCCGTACAGCAGCGTGTCGAACCAGGAGTTCCATTGCCCGACGGCGTTGAAAAGGGTTATCGTCGCCATCATCGGCATAGATACCGGAATAACAATCTTAAAGAAAATAACTAAATCATTGCCGCCGTCGACTTTGACGGATTCTTCCAGTTCCACCGGTATGGTCTTAAAGTAAGTAAACATGATGATGCCGTTATACGAACTGAACAAAGCCGGAATAATATAGACAAGAAAGTTCTGATATAATCCTAAGCTTTTAATAACCAGAAAAGTCGGAATCAGGCCGCCGCTGACATACATCGTAAACATAATAATCGCCAGATAGATTTTTTGTCCGCGCAGGTAGTTTTTCGATATGCCATAAGATACAGCCGCTGTAAATAAAACACTGCTTAGCGCTCCGATTACCGTTCTGGCTATAGAACGTATCGTCGCAGAAATAAAGTCGTTCCGTTCAAAAAAGTGAATATAATTATTAAATGTCCATACCCGCGGCCAAAACCACAATCTACCCGCTAAAGCGTCCGTTGGGTCATTCAGGGAAAGAACCAGAACACTCCAAAAAGGATAAAAAGTGATAACCGTTATAAACAACAAGAGAATGAAATCAATATAATCAAACCAGGTTTTGCGATATATACCTTTGATTTTTCTTTTTATCATAGCTCAGGTACTCCTTGATGTTTCAATCAGAAAATACTTTCTTTGGCCACTTTACGCGATATCATATTGGCTGTAACCAACAGCAGCAGCGAAACAACCGATTTAAACAAGCCGACGGCGGTGCCGTATGAAAAGCGGGCTTTTTCAAGACCGATATGATAGGTATAAACATCAATAACCCGCGCAACCTCAGATACAAGATTGTTGCTGAGCAGAAAAAACTGTTCAAAATTCGAATTGATCATGCCGCTGATGCTGAGAATAAGCAAAACAGTAATCGTTGTCTTGATACTGGGTAAAGTGACATACCATACCTTCTGCCATCGATTAGCGCCGTCAATTAATGCCGCTTCATACATTTCGGCGCTGATTGATGCCATCGCTGCCAGATATATAATTGAGCTATAACCAAAACTTTTCCAGATTCCGGATAAAATAATGATCGTTATAAATGAACCTGGATTAGCCATAAAGGCGTAACCCGTACTCCGTAAACCTAAGGACATCAACATTTGGTTAAATAATCCTGTATCGGCCAGAAAGGAACTGAGAAAGCTGGCCACAAACGCCCATGAGAGGAAATGCGGCATATAGCTGATCGTCTGCACAACACGTTTGTATTTATTCATGTTTACGAGTTCATTTAATAATATAGCAAAAATGATCGGGACGGGAAACCCGATGATCAAATTCAAAAAGCTGTACATCAGGGTGTTTCTCAAAGCATTATAAAACAGCTTATCTGCAAACAATTCCCGAAAATATTTTAATCCGGCCCAGGGGCTTTTTAAAATGCCAAGTCCGACATTATAGTCTTTAAATCCGATAACGACACCAAACAGGGGCGCATAACAAAAAACAAAAAGCCATATAATAGCCGGCCAGACCAGAATCATCAGATATTTTTGCGCCTTTACATCCCTCCATAGTAATTTCCAGTAATTCGACCCATTCTTCATTCGATTTCCAACCTTTCTAATTCTTGCGAATAAATGAAAATCCGTAAAACTGTATCGTTTACATGAAAAAAAGTAGCCTGAATAAAAGCCGGTTCCCCCAGACCCAGGCAATTTATCCATAAGTAAATAACCTCAGACGTGCCAAGGCGCTATATTTTATACTAATTTATTTGTCCTTTGTGCTGTCTTTTTATAGAGTAAGCCTCCATATCATTTCTATGCAATCGAGCCGGGCAGATGATTGAATGAACGGAGCAATCATGTAAAACGATTTGGATTTTAAGACGTATAAAAGCGTTTAACTAAATCCTTTTACCTGCATTATAGAAAAGCCATTTTGATTTGTCAATGAGATTTTTCTAAATTGTAATTCTTTTTTCAATTGTTAAAATAAGCGAGAATAAACAGGCTAAAAATCAAGCCTTTAAAATGCTCTTTGTATTTTTAATAAACATCCGATAAGATGCCGGTTATGATTTGTGTAATAAGTGGATTATTGCGGCTTATATGGGATGTGCAAATTATTTTTTCCCTAGTATAGACATAACATGGTGACTTGTTTGAAAATTAGATTATAATATATTCTTGCGTTAAATTTTACTGTCCTGTAGATATTGACGCGACCAACCAATGATGTGATACTATATATAAAACCATAAAGTAATCATTAGCAGAATGCAAATTTTAGGGGAGGAACATATACATGGCCAGAACAACCATCAAGCAAGTTGCGCAAATGGCGGGAGTATCCCCTACAGCCGTGTCGCTTGCCATCAACGGTAAGCCGGGAATCAGCGAGCAAACCCGGGCCCGCATCATCGAAATCGTCAAACAAATGGACTTCACGCCTAATGAAAGCTCGCGCCGGCTGCTTTTCAACAGGACCGGCAATATTGCCGTTTTAATGGATCAGGATTCCTCGCTGCTGGACCAGTCCTTTTATTCCGAATTAAATACGCAGCTTATCCGCGAATGTGAGGATCGGCACTATAATCTGATATATTGTGTTTCGCGCATGGAAGCAGATCATACTGTCACCATCCCCAAAGTCATCCGCTCCCGCGATGTCGACGGCATTATCGTCCTGGGTTATCTGGATCAGCAGATCATCAGCAAGATCAGCAGCTGTGATTGCCCGATCATTATTCTGGACAATTATATCCCGTCATCGGGTGTCGGCCATGTCGTTTTCGATTATCAGGCGGCATCGGTTATGGCCATGGAATATCTGATCAGCAAAGGCCACCGCCAGATCGGCTATATCGGCAGCGATATCAGCGGCGGCAAAATCCAGTTTTTCAGTCAGCAAACCTTTAAAGGCTACCGGCAGGTATTGGAACAATATCATTTGGCCATACCGGCATCCTGGATGCAAATGAGCGCCCAGGACGAAAAGACAGCCGGCGATTCCATGGACAAAATTTTACAGAGCGATGTTTTCCCAACGGCTGTTTTATGCAGCGGCGATATTTACGCGATCGGCGCCATGCGCAGCATTAAGCGGCATGGTCTTCGTATTCCGGACGATATCTCGTTGATCGGGATCGACGACATTATTTTGTCCCGTTATGTTGAACCGGCTTTGTCGACCATCCGCGTCGATCGCAAGAATATGGCGGCTATGGCGGTAGAAGCGCTGGTCGGCTGGATCGAAGAAAGCAAGCCTGAAGAACAGCTTGTCTGCGCCAAACTGCAGATGATCGAAAGGGATTCTGTAAAGATCTTATCCTTAGCGGGTTTATAAACGTTTTTCTGACCGGTTTGCTTCGCGGTGGTGATACAAGGGGGTAAAAGCCACATTTAGTCGCTCATTTCCGGCATAAGTGGTATGATAGGAGAAAAGTACAGGAAATGGGGCGGTGAACAGACATGCGGGCCTTGATAACAGGCGCCAGTTCAGGTATCGGACGCGACATGGCCAAAATATTAAGCAGCATGAATTATGATCTGATACTCGTGGCGCGAAACCGCGACCAGCTGGCGATTGTGCAGCAGGAGCTGCCGACCGCCGTGGAAATATATGCCCTTGATCTGTCAAAGGCCGAATCATGCTATTTTCTTTATGAGCAAGTCAAGCTTTCGGGAATTGATATTCTGATTAATAATGCCGGCATTGGCTATTATGGTGAATTTGCAGCGGCAGATCTGGAAACCGAGCTCAATATGATCGATTTGAACATCCGGGCTGTCCATATCCTGACCAAACTTTTTTTACGTGATTTCATCAAAGCCGATCATGGCGCGATTCTGAATGTTGCCTCAATCGGCGGCTTTATGCCGGGGCCGCTGCTTTCGAGTTATTATGCATCCAAGGCCTATGTCCTCCGGCTGACCGAAGCGATCCATGAAGAGCTTCGCCACCAGAACAGCCAGGTTAAGATCTGCGCTTTATGTCCGGGGCCTGTGAAAACCGGTTTTAATAAACGGGCCGGCGCTTCTTATAAATTTAACGGCCTGAAAAGCGCCGATGTGGCCGCTTATGCTTTGAAGAAAATGGCTCAGGGGAAAATGATCATCATTCCCGGCTGGACGATAAGAGCTTTACGCTTTTTTACCCGTTTCGCCGGCGATAGGGTTTTGTTGGCCGTCGCTTATAAAATCCAGAAGCTGAAAGGAAAACCCGCCGCATGAAGGCTGTCGTATTGGTAACCGGCGCCTCGCGGGGTATCGGCAGAGAAATTGCGCGTCAATTCGCGCTGGATGGCTATCGTGTCGCCGTCAATTATCATGAACATGCCGCGGCTGCTGAAAGTCTGGTTCAGGAACTTAAAGCGGCCGGATGTGATGTGCTGGCTATAAAAGCCGATGTCGGCGACCGAAGCCAGGTTGACGCGATGACGGCAACGATCCGCCGGTCTTTCGGGCCGATCGGCATCCTGATCAATAATGCCGGCATCGCCCAGCAGAAACTCTTCGCCGATATCAGCGAAGCAGAATGGGACCGCATGTTTACCATCAATGTCAAAGGAGTCTTCCATTGCTGCCAGAGTGTCCTGCCGGATATGATCCATAAGAAGGCCGGCAAGATCATCAATATATCATCCGTCTGGGGTTTGACCGGCGCTTCCTGCGAGGTCGCTTATTCTGCCGCCAAAGCGGCTGTTATCGGCTTCACCAAGGCTTTGGCCAAAGAACTGGGCCAGTCGGGCATCCAGGTTAATTGTGTCGCGCCGGGCGTTATCGACACCGACATGAACGCGGAGCTGGATGATGAAACCCGACAAAACCTCAAAGATCAAACGCCGTTGGGCGTGATCGGCAGCACATCCGATATTGCCCATACGGTCTTGTTTCTCGCTTCGGAACAGTCTGCATTCATTACCGGCCAGGTCATTAGTCCGAACGGCGGATTTTTGATTTGACCGGCTGCAGCCCAGGTAGCATGATGATGTCTATGATTATTGATCAGATCGCCAAGGCGGTGATACCATGCATGTTCAGGAAATAGCTTATTTATTCCGCTATTTATTCGTCGCCTTGATGGTTTTGATCGTCTGGCTGATGCTGCGGTTATCTTTAGCGGAATTGCGCTGGCACATGAAGCATTGTGTCGTGCCGGTGCACGGCTTCTTTCTGCGTCTGCGGCAAGATCCGCAGGCCGGCGGCCGCGCGGCCCGCTTCAAGCCTTTAGCCCGGGCCGGGCTGCAGAGCAGAACGGACAGCATGCCGCAGTTTATGATTCTGCCGCTGTATCATACGACTTGCATCGGCCGCGCGGCATCTTGCGATGTCCGGCTGAAAAACGCGTCCATCGCCATGCGGCACGCCATCATCTATTTATATGACGGCGTCTGGTTTCTGCGTCCGGCCGGCAGCAGACGCCGGGTCATGATCAATGGCGTGTCTATCGTGCCGGCCACGCCGCTTGAGCATATGGATACGCTGACGCTTGGCGATCAGGAACTGACCTTTATCGACGAACGCCAGGCCGGGGGCCAACTTTACGATCCGGAACCGGCAAAAGCCCTTTGTCCGGCGGCACGCTCGGGCGGCAGCCTGGCCTTGGCCTGGCTGGCTTTTGATCTTTTTGCTCTGGCCGGCAGCTTGCTGCTTTTTTACCTGACGCCCGAAATTTTGCCGGAATTGCGCTTGGCCATCGGCATTTTCTGCATGGGCCTTCTCATCATGATCAATCTCTACTACTTGCTCCTGCCGTTGGTTATGCGCCAGATCGACCGCGTTCTGCTCCTCTGTCTGGCGTTCCTGGCTTTTTTCGGCCTGATGATTCAAATCCGGCTGTCCCTGACCAAATTGGACCTGTCCGTTAATCCTCTGGACACGACGGCGGCGGCCCGCGCCGTGATCCTGGATCTCGCGCCTCAGGGCGGCGCTTTGCTGCTGGGGTTTCTTGTCCTGCCGATCATCGCCATTCTTGTCGCCAAGACCCGCATACTCGAGCCCCTGGGCTTGCTGTGCGCCCTGGCTACCCCGCTGCTGCTCGGTCTGACGCTGGTGCTGGGCAGCGGAGCCGATACGCATGGCGCCGGGCTCTGGATAACCGTCGGCGGCTTGTCGCTTCAATTGACGGAACTTGCGAAAGCCACCTATCTGATCGTGCTGGCCAGCTTCTTTAAAAACCGGCCTTCACTGCGCATTCAATTATTCTTCGCAGTTTGGGCAGCCGGCGTTTTCTTCCTGATCTTGATGCTGCCGGATTTTGGTTCGGCCATGATCCTCCTGCCCACCACTTTATTGGTTTATGTCGTGATGACTTCCGAATATTGGACGACGCTGCTCATTCTGGGCAGCGGCTCGCTGATCGGCGTACTTGCTTTTTCCTTTTTCCCTCATGTTCAGCGGCGGATCAGCGGCTGGACAACCTTATGGACGGAGGTTAACGACAGCAACCGCCAGATTGTCTACGGGCTGCAGGCCATAGGCCGCGGCGGGCTTTTCGGGCGCGGGCTGGGCAACGGCAGCCCCGGCGGCATTCCCCTGGCTTCATCGGATATGGTTTTTGCCATAGCCGGCGAGGAGTTCGGCCTGCTGGCCGCTTTGGTTATTGTCTTGTTCTTCATCATTCTCTGGCTGCGAGCTGCCCGGGTTACCTTGATTGCCCGCGACGGCTTCACTTCCAGCCTGGCTCTGGGAATCGGCACGCTCTTTTTTGTCGAAGCCGCCGTCGTCATTGCCGGAGTGACCGGCCTGCTTCCCCTGACCGGCGCGACCTTGCCGCTGATTGCCCGGGGCGGCAGTTCCATTCTGACAATCATGGCCCTTTTCGCTATCCTGATCGGTCTTTCGGCCAGACAAGTAGAGGTGAAATAGCTTATGAAGCAGCTTCTGCGCAATATAAAAATTGTTCTTCTGGTCTTCCTGGTCATATCGGCAGCCTTGCTGGCCGGGCTCATTATCCAGCAGCATCGCAGCCGTACGCAGTTGTATGTGGCCGCCGGCGAAAATAAAGCGGCCCTGAAATCCCGATATGCCCAGGCCGGCACTATTTACGACCGCAACGGCGTCGTTCTGGCTCAGAGCAAAAACGGCGAACGGATCTACCATGAAGACAAAACCACAGCCATGGCCGTTCTGCAGCTAGTCGGCGATTATACCCATAATATCGACAATACGATCGAAGCACGTTATCAGTCCGACTTGCTGGGAACCGACCGCAATATCCTGCACCAGTTCTTTCTGGATATCCAGGGCCAGGGGCTGGCCGGCGATGATATCACCCTGACGATTGACAGCGCCTTATGTAAAAAGGCTTATCAATTATTGGACGGCCGCAAGGGCGCCGTCGTTTTACTGAATTATCAGACCGGCGCTATTCTGGCATCGGTCAGTTCGCCCAGCACCTCGCCGGCATCGGTTATCGCTTTTAAGGACATTCCGGATACGGCCTTGTTCAACCGTGCTTTTCTCGGCGCCTATGCGCCGGGATCAACTTTCAAGATTATTACAACAGCGGCATATCTGCAATCAACCGATACGGCTGATCTGGTTGTTCATTGCCAGGCCCGTTCAACCGTCGATTCGAGCGGCGCGGACGAAACCGGCGACGGCCACGGCTCCGTCGACTTGAGCCAGGCGTTTGCCAAATCCTGCAATGTCTATTTTGGTCAGGCCGGAGCTGCGCTGGGACGGCAGCAGCTGATAAAAACGGCTGAAACGATGAGCATCGGAACAACGCTGAAAGTCGATAAACTGGATGTCGGGCTTAGCGAGATCAGCAGTTCCGGCAGCGCTTCCGTCCTGTCCTGGCTGGCGATCGGCCAGCCGACAGCCGACAGCCGCCTGTCGGTCTCGCCGCTGCAAATGGCTATGATAGCAGGGGCGATCGGACATCAGGGTGTGCTGCAGCAAGCGCATATTATCGACCATCTGACCAATCCTCTGGGCATGAATTATGCCCAGCTAAATGAGCAGACCATAAAGAGCATTCTCAGTACGCGGATCGCCGGCGAACTTGAAGAACTGATGGTCAACGCCGTAAAAAACGGCACCGGCTCGGCCGCGGCGATTAAAGGGTATACGGTCGCCGGTAAAACAGGTACAGTTCAAGTTGATGGACAGGACAACAACGCGCTTTTCGTCGGTTATATAACGGACGACCAAATGCCGCTGGCGATCGCCGTTATTGTCGAGGAAGGCGGTTCCGGCGGCAAAACGGCGGCCCCGATCGCCGCCGCCCTGCTGAAAACCGCCGTGTCAGCCCTGGCCGGGTGACCGCCGAAGACTAAGAAACACCAGAAAGGAAACTCGTTCAATGATCATCGACTGCCACACGCATTGTTTCCCCACAAAAATCGCTTCGACTGCTTTGAGCAAATTGAGCCGGAGTTCGGGAGCGCTGGTCGCCTGGACCGACGGCACGATTGAAGGAATAAAAAAGGAATTGGACCGCTGCGGCATTGACGCGGCTTGTGTGCTTCATATTGCCACATCGCCGTCGCAGCAAAAATCAGTCAATCAGTTTGCTGCCAAAATCAACAGCCCGACCGTATTCAGTTTCGGCTCCGTTCATCCTGACGCGCCGGATGCCCTGGATGAGTTGGACCGGATTGCCGCCGGCGGCTTGAAAGGGGTTAAATTTCATCCCTTTTTTCAACATTTTGCCGTCGATGAACCGCGGATGTTCCCCCTGTACCGGCGCGCCGCCGCCTTGGGCCTGATCACCGTCTTCCACGCCGGTTACGATATCGGTTATGCCGATACCGAGCAGGCCGCGCCGGAAGCATTGGCGAAAATCCTGCCGGTCTTCGACGGAGCGCCGGTCATTGCCGCTCATCTGGGCGGCTGTTTCTGCTGGCAAGCCGTGCAGAAATGGCTGGTTCATAAGCCGGTCTATCTGGATACGGCGTTCTGCCATAGCCATATTCCTCTGCCGGAAGCCCAGAAAATCATCGAGCGGCATGGCGCCGACCGGATTTTGTTCGGCTCGGATTCGCCGTGGGGCAATATGGCTTATGAAACCGCTTTTATCGATAGTCTTGGACTTGGCGCGTCAGAAAAGCGTCAAATCATGGGAGATAATATCGCCCGTTTATTAAAAATATGAAAGACAATCCAGGGAGGCGCATATGGGAACTTGGCAAAACTTGTCCGGTCTGAGCATGAAAAGGACTTCAAAAAATAACCGCCCGCAACGAACAGGGATCTGCCGCTGGCTATGCATAGGGTTAATTTGCTTGATGGCGCTGCTCCCGGCCTGCACGGCCGGCGAAACGGAAACCACTCAGCCGTCATCATCGGAGAGTCCAACCTCCGGCAGCGGTACGGCCATAACGACATCTCAGACGGCCGGTACTTCAGAGTCATCGCCCTTGCCGACGTCAACACCGGCGCCGACTTCGGCGCCAACACCGACGCCGGAAACAACGGATCCGGCCAAGCTGGCTATCGCCCTGACTGATTTGCCGGGGTATACGGCCGGAACCAGCCAATCCGACGGCTCTAAAACCAAAACGCTGCCGGATATCGGCAAGATCAATTGGCGGATTTACAACGGATCCAATCAACTGCTCTCTGCCGATCCATCTGATTCTATAACAGCCTTTGGCTCGCCGGATACTTTTACCGGCATTGACGGAGTTCTGACTTTTCGCGGCAACCAATATCGCAACGCGCCGGCCTGGGGCAGCGCCGACATTCAGGACGAGAAGCTGAAAATCATCTGGACTAAGGATATCGGCGCCATCAGCGGCACAGGCAGTTATTGGCCGGGCGCCGGCTGGACCGGTCAGCCGCTTCTGGTGCATTGGCCGGAAGAAACCCGGCAGGTCATGGGCATATCTCAGGAAATGAAAGATAAGGATCTGGTCGAAGTTTTCTATCCGGTTTTTGACGGCAATATCTATTGCCTGGATCTGGAAACCGGACGGCCTACCCGCGACCCGATTAAGGTCGGATTTTCTTTTAAAGGGACCGGCTGCGTCGATCCGCGCGGTTATCCCCTGTTTTATGCCGGCCAGGGACTCAACGATACTAATGGACATATCGGCGTTTTCAAATACCGCATTTTCGACTTGATCCAGAACAAGGAGATATACGGCATCGTCGGCAAGGACGCCGTCGCCACGCATAAGAACTGGGGCGCATTCGATTCGTCGGCTTTAATCGACGGAAAGAGCGATACGCTGCTGGAACCGGGTGAAAACGGTTTGTTCTACAAAGTGAAGCTCAATACGCAGTACGACGCCAAAGCCGGTTCGGTGTCGATCGATCCGGTCGTCACCAAACTGCGCTATGAAACGCCGATTAATCATAAATACGGCATTGAGAGTTCGTCTGTGGCTTATCGCAATTTAATCTATTTTTCTGATAACGACGGAGCCGTCGTTTGCCTGGACATTAATACGCTGGAGCCGGTCTGGGTCTTCAATGCCGGCGACGATTCCGACGCTACCATGGTCTTGGAAGAAACCGATCACGGCGTCTTTCTCTACCAGGGCAACACGATCGACCACCGCGGAAAATTGGCCGGTACGGCTAACGATATCTGCCAGCTGCGCAAACTGAACGCGCTTACCGGAGAACTGGTCTGGCAATACGACGTCCCCTGCGTTTATGACTCCAACCTGAACGGCGGTCTGTTGGCGACGCCGCTCCTGGGCCGGGGCGATTTTGCCGACCGGATCATCTTCAATGTCTGCAAGACGACCAGCGCCAGCGCGGGCAAGCTGCTGGCACTGGATAAGGAAAGCGGCGATCTGATTTGGGAAAGGGCGCTCAGCGCTTACAGCTGGAGTTCACCCATTTCGATCCAAAGCAAAAGCGGCCGGTCATATGGCATTTTTTGCGATTCTGTCGGCATCATGCATCTTTTTGATCCGCAGACCGGCAAGGATATCGATACCCTGTCCATCGGCCAGAACTGCGAGGCGTCACCGTCGGCCTATAACGACAAAATCGTTGTCGCAACTTATGCTCAAAAAATATACTGTATTCAAATATCTTGAATTAACGGAAACAATTCCTGTCTTGCTCTTTCCCGAAACAATGATTCCCGCCGGTTTGTCTGACAGCGAACCGGCGGGAATCAGCTTTAATATGAAACAAAGCAGCCGGAAACCTATTGCTTTTCCTCATCGCGGCTGCGGATCTCGATCCGCCGGATTTTACCGCTGATCGTTTTCGGCAGGGCATCGACAAATTCGATAACCCGGGGATACTTGTACGGCGCCGTCGTATGCTTGACATGATTTTGCAATTCGCGGATCAGTTCCGGCGAAGGCTGATAGCCGCGAGCCAGAACAATGGTGGCTTTAACCACCTGACCGCGCATCGGATCGGGCACCGCGGTCACCGCGCACTCGAGAACCGCGCGATGGGCCTGCAGCGCGCTTTCTACTTCAAAAGGACCGATCCGGTAGCCGGAGCATTTGATGACATCATCTGAACGGCCGACAAACCAGAAAAATCCGTCTTCATCCTGCCAGGCAACATCGCCGGTTTCGTAATAACCGTCATGCCAGACTTTCGCCGTAGCTGCGTCATCTCGATAATACCCGCGGAATAATCCGGGCGGCGCCTGCTTATCGAGACCGCGTATAATCACGCGGCCTTCGGTGCCCGGCGGACAGGATTCGCCCTGATCGTCGATAATGTCCAGCTGATAAAGCGGCGAGGGTTTGCCGATCGATCCCGGACGCGGCGGAAAATAAGGAAAATTCGCGCAAAGGACCACGCCTTCGCTCTGACCGAAGCCTTCGTGGATTTCCAGGCCGGTCGCCTGTTTGAAGCGGTTGAAAACTTCAGGATTGAGCGGTTCGCCGGCCGTCAGGGCCAGACGGATCGAAGACAGGTCATAGCGGCCGAGATCCTCATGGATCAGAAAACGGTAGATCGTCGGCGGCGCGCAAAAAGTCGTGACCCGGTAGGCCGAGATCTTTTCCAGCAGACCGGCCGGATCGAAACGGTCCATATCATAAACAAAATTGGCGGCGCCGCAGATCCACTGCCCGTAGATCTTGCCCCAGCCGCATTTGGCCCAGCCGGTATCGGCGACGCTGATGTGCAGATCGTCGGGCTGCAGTTGCTGCCAGTAGTGAGCCGTGATGATGTGTCCCAGCGGGTGGTTGTAATCATGCAGCACCATTTTGGGCATGCCGGTCGTGCCGGACGTAAAATAGATCAGCATCGGCTCCGTTCCGCCGGCAGCGGGTTCGCGGTTGGCGGCGCAGGCGGCCGCGGCCGTTTCATCGACCGCCGTCAGCAGCTGATTGAAATCATTCCAGCCTTGCGGCGGCGTAAAAGGCGGTTCGGAGGCTTCGGCTTTCGCGTCAGACCGGATATAATCGACAAAGGACACCGTCGGACATTCAGGCAGAGCATCGGCGATCGCCCGGGTAATATCCGGTTCGGTAATCGTGATAATGGCCTTGACCGAAGCCGCATTGCAGCGGTAGACCAGATCCTTTTTCATCAGCTGAATGGTGGCGGGGATAAAGATCGCCCCCAGCCGCATCAAGGCCGGCGCCAGAGTCCAGAATTGCCAGCGCCGCTTTAAAAGCAAAAGGACGGCGTCGCCTCGGCCAATCCCCTGCCGGGCAAGCAGCGCGGCCATTTTTCGGCTGATTGCCGAAATGTCCTGAAAACTGAACCGCCGCTCGTCGCCGGCATCATTGCACCAGACTAAAGCAGGTTTGCCAGGTTCCGTTTCGGCCCAGGCATCGACGACATCCCGGGCAAAATTAAAATGTTCCGGTACGGTAATGGTAAAATTATTCATGAAATCCTCGTAGGAGGTAAACGCCTCGCGAGGCAAAAAACGATCAAGCATATTGACTCCTTAACCTGATTTTTTTCGCCGGCCGGTTTGGCCGCCGTATGATTTACCGGCAGTTCTCGGATGAGGCGGGTTCATGCAGAATGACCGTTAAGAATCGGGCCGGTTGATTGTCCAGCGCCAATTGGGCGTGCGGCAGGGTTGGATCAAAATAAATGCTGTCCCCACAACCCAGGTCAACGGTATGACCCGCCATGATAACTCGGATGCGACCGGCCAGAACCAGGTTAAACTCTTGTCCGGAATGTACAACCAGGCCAACCTGTTGGTTTTTTTCCGGATCCAATGTAACCAGCAGGGGTTCGAATCGGCGGTTGGCAAAACCGAAAGCCAGACTCTGGAAGCGGTATCCCGGATAACGCTCCACCTCGGGCCCCTTGCCATCGCGGACAACGCAGTATTGCTGCAGGTTCGGCGACTTGCCCGTCAGTAAATCGGTCAGATCGACACCTAAAAATCCGGCGATTTCATACAGGGTGCTGATGGGAACATCTTTCTCGCCCGTTTCATAAGCTTCCAGCAATTCCAGGTCGATGCCCAGCCTGGCAGCCACAACAGCGGCGCTTTCGCCGACGCTGTCCCGCAATTCGCGGATCCTGGCGGCAATTTCCTGACGGCTGTTTTCTGACACGTTCGTGGTCATACCTTCTCGACCTCCCGTTTTTTTATTCTAGATTATAACATATCCGGGTCCATGGCTCTCAAGCATTTAGCCGATCCGGTCCGCAAAAACTTCCGCCGTGACGTGTCAGCGGCGGAAGTTTGGTAAATTTTCGTTATTTCGCCGGCATTCCGGCATTAATCAGGCGCCGGGCTAATCGATAGCCTGGATGTGCAATTGGGAAGCCAGATTGCAATCAATCGCCACCACGCCGTCTTGTTCCAGATAAGCGCTCCAGTCGTCCTGCGTCATGTTATAGTTGACGACCGTATCAAATTCCTGATTGGCAGCCGCGTCCAAAGCCGTTGTTTCGATCAGGAAATATTGTCCCGAGTCCTGCCAGGTTTCAACGGCTACCTGCATATGGCCGGGCAGCAGAATCAGAACGGCGTGCATATTAGTCGCCTGGATGGCGGAAGCCATCGTCACGGCCGTTTCGGCGCACAGGCCGCCGGCTGAATTAATAACCTCGGCCGGGGTGGCGATCCGCTGCAGTTCTGTGCTGGTGGCGCTGAAAGGCGACATGATATATTTGACACCCATTTTAGAAGCCAGAGCATGCATCATGCTGACAACCTGGGTGTAGGTTATTTGCTCCTGGCTCCAATCCGATACCTGCTGATAACCGACAATCGCGTCGAGTTGCCCGCTGGTCAGCTCGT
Organism: Clostridiaceae bacterium; assembly: GCA_034927345.1. Lineage (GTDB taxonomy): Bacteria > Bacillota > Clostridia > Saccharofermentanales > UBA5734 > JAYFQE01. The sequence goes on along the minus strand of JAYFQE010000021.1, from coordinate 105,798 downwards.
TGCAGGAGTCGGCCGACAGACGCAGTAATTGCCGGATCTCTTCAGCCTCCGGCGTAACCCAGGCCAGGATATTTTCATAATAAGGCGTGCCTTCCGCGTCCTGCCATTGCATGTCATATCGTGAATATAGCTTCACCGGCCGGGCGTCCTGGACAATGATCTTGTTTTTATTCAAATCTGTCACGGTGACATTAATCTGAGCGTCTTTCGAGGAATTAAGGCTCTGGGCGGCATCGGTCAGCATCGGCGGATGGATACTGATCTCCGTTTCCGAACGGGTCACCGTTATTTTCTGCTCATATTTCTGGGTAAAGCCAGGTATCTCTACGCTGACCAGGGCTTCGGTGCTGCCTTGATCCGCCCAGCACTGCAGATAAACAATGTAATCCATGGACCGGTAATTGGCGGGAATAATAACATCAGGCGCTTTATAATTACAAGAGATGTTGACATCGGTATTCGCGATCAGGGCGCTGGGGAAAGGAATCAGTTTGACGTCGGTGACCGGCGAAGCTGTTTCTTGTGTCGTCTCGCCGGAGCGGGATGTATCGGAAGGTTTATTATCCGGATCTTTGAGCAGAGCGGATATGGCTATGATAATCAGGATAACGATAACGACCGCGCCGGCGCTGATTCCGATGATCAAGCCTGTTTTCTTCTTCTTTTCAGCCGGCGGCATTGTCTGGCCGGCCGGTTGATAAGCGTAGGATTGATAAGCTGCCGGCTGCGCGGGGGCAATCGGCTGCGCCGGCGGTGTCGGGACGACCGGCTGAACCGGCTGCGCGGGGGCAATCGGCTGCGCCGGCTGCGCGGGAGCGACCGGCTGGACCGGTTGCGCGGGGGCAATCGGCTGCGCCGGCGGTGTCGGGACGACCGGCTGGACCGGCGGCGCGGGAGCGACCGGCTGGACCGGCTCCGCGGGAACGACCGGCTGGACCGGCTCCGCGGGAGCGACCGGCTGGACCGGCGGCGCGGGGGCAATCGGCTGCGCCGGCTGCGCGGGGGCAATCGGCTGGACCGGCTGCGCGGGAACGACCGGCTGGACCGGCTGCGCGGGGGCAATCGGCCGAGCCGGCGTGGCTTTCCCGCAAATATGGCAGAAAGATTGGTTATCTTCTAGTTTTGTGCCGCAATTCGAACAAAAATGACTCATACACCCTGCCTCCCGTCAACCGTTTTCCAGCTGCTTGACATTCTGGCCGACCCAGTCCTTCAAGCCATTGCTGGTCGTTTGTATCTTGGCGATCTCCTGTGAAAGTTTGCTTTCGCGATCGCTCATGTCCTGGTCGACACTGCCGATGATTTTATCAAAATGACGGGTCAGAATATCCATGCGGTATTGGGCGGCGTCAATGCGCAGAGGATCATTCAGAGCCACCGCCTGCAGGGTGTAAAGAACGGCTTCATTCATCTGTTCCAGAGCATCGATCAGATTTTCATTCATGTTTTGCAGGAAGGACGGCACACTCTGGCTTTTGAGCAGATCTACCGTGGCGACAAGCGCGTTGTTGATCGTTTGGTAGGTCCCCTCCAGATCGTTTGCGTCATAATAATTGAGGGACTCCAGATTGGTTCCCATCGTTATCAGCGCCGATGAATAATTCATGATCTGCTCGTATTCTGCCAAAAGGTCGCCGGTCAGGACAAACATAGCCCGTTCCGAATCCCTGAACCGGGTCAAATCCTCGAGGTTTGGCGTCGAACGACTGTCAATGGCTGTCAGAACTTCTTTGACCGAACTTTGATAACCGGCCAGAATGCCCAGATACCGGGTGATTGTATCGGCAGTCACCACTTCCTGGTCATCAGCCGTATTTTGATTCATTAAATCCAGATCCGCGTCGGCCAACAGATTGTCAATCACCTTCAGATCATCCAAAGACGCGTTGAGATAATCAAGTACAGGCGCTTTGTTTGAGGCGGCGGCAATAACCTGGGGTTCAAACGCGGCGGCCATGATATTCTGACCGACACATCCGGTCAGGATCAGACCACAAGCTAAAAACAAAATAAACCAGCGAAACGATCGTAAAAATCGATTGCTCATTGTCATGAGTGTACCCTCCAAAGATGTCGTTCGTGCTTGATTGATCTGTCACAATTATGCCACATTTCAAGGGACTAAGCGATAGCTTTATCTCAGATTGTTCTGTATTTTTACCGGTATGCGACGGTTTGGCAAACCGCTGATCAACAGCCGGCTGAAGCGGCCTTGGCTATCAGCTGCCGAAACATCGCAAGCGATTCGCAAGCTTCAGCGTTCAGATCAAGCCAGGAGCCGGCTTCAATGCTCAAATTGCCTGTGTAGCCGGCATTTTGCAGAGCGCCGATCAAATTCTCCTGATTCAACCGGTCCCGGAAGCCGGGAATTTTACGGCCTTGCAGGGTCGCGGTATGGACATGGCATAAATCCTGGCCGATGAATCCCAGAACGGCCAGATCCTCCCGCTCAACCATCATATGATAGTAGTCGGCCAGAACCTTGAAGTGATCCTGCTGAACAGCCTGGACTAAAAGCCAGGCTTCGCCGGCCCGATTGATGAAATTGCATTCGATCGCGTTGAGCGGTTCAAAAGCCAGGGTTATGCCGTATGCCGCCGCGATCGGGGCAGCCATGGCGGCAAAAGCTGTCAGCTGCGTCCAGGCCAGGCCGGCCGGAAAGCCGGCCGGTATGCTGCGGGAGCCCGAGCTGCCGAAAACGACGGTTGCCGCACCCAGGCGGGAAGCCCGGGCCAAGGCGCCGCGAACATATCGTTCGTTGGCCGCGTTGTCGACATTTAAGCCGACGATTTGCACGGAGCGGGGCAGAAATCCGTTGCAAACCAGACAGGGTATACCGCATTTTTCGTATTCGTTCAGAACAACCGCAAAATCAGGCTCCGACAACCCGGCTATAGGAGCCAGCGCCGGTTCCAGATAATCAAAGCCCCAGGATTTTATGAGAGATGCCTGTTCTATGCCACCGCAAAATCCCAATTTCATAATAGTCCTCTTCCGTCATCTGACGCTGCTGATCGTCGGCGTTTTCTTGCCGGTTTAAACTTATTGTAACGGTCTGTTTTACAAATATCTATACGAAGGGGTAATAATATGCTAATCTTTGGGGGAAAAACAAGCAGAGGGTGATGTAGATGTCTTTTCTTGCCGGTTTGTTTAAATCAGAAATGCGGAAACAATATATCTTGTCGTTCATGTTTGTCTTTTCGATACCGGTCATCATTATTATTTCATTTATGTATTTTCCCATACTGAATTTACTGAGAGCTGAAGAAATCAGTAAAGACGCCGCAAATTCGCAGGTAATCCGGGACACGATGGATATCCGGATGGCAGAAATTAGCAACTTAGCCGTACAGGTTAATTCAGACATGCGGATTAAAGAATTTTTATATAGAGAATACCCTCTGGATAATAAAGGGATTTACGTCAGTAAAGATATCAGCAGCCTGATCGAAAGTTATGAAGCGGGCAACAGCTTTATCAGCATGATGGCCATTTATTTCAACCGAAGTTCGTCGGTCATCACCAAATCCGGCAAATATGACGCCGGCTATTTCTTTCAATATGTCCTGAATTATCAGGACATGGGAATCGATGAAGTCGCGGCCATGATGAACCGGCCGCAGTACAACACATTTCTTCCGGTCAAGGAAATCAAGGGGACAGGGTCGTTGAACGGCCGTTATGTTACTTACATCCAGACTATTCCGATCGGTGGAGACGATACCTTTGCCAATGTCGTCATGTTTATCAGCGAAAACAATCTCGTTTCATCCATGGGTGAAGAAACGAAAAACGATGACAAGCAAGCGGTCATTATCAGCAAGACCGGCGAAACCGTTTTCTCCAGAAGCGATATCAGCAGTTTGAAACAACAGTTTATTACCAACATCAATAGCGGTTCGTCCTATTTTATTACCGAGAATATGAGCAGTAAAAATACGGTGGTGTCCTTATCCGCGTCGGAAAAAAGCGATTGGGTCTACGTCGTTTTTTCAAACATGGACGATCTGATCTCCCAGGTCAACGATATCCGAAAACAGGGCATGATCATCGCTCTGTTCAGCTTCGTCATCATTTTTATCCTTTCCCTGCTCATGGCAGGCTTTACCTATAAGCCGTGGATTCATCTGAATGAAAAAATGAAGACAATCTTCAATACATCCGGCAATAACCGGGAATGTAAAAATGAATTTCTCTTAGCTATGGATACCATCGATAAAATCAAGGTGGAGCGGGATCAGCTGCACAGCGATATCAATAAAAGGCAAAGCTATATCGACCGCTTCGTGATGCAGAACATATGCGAAGGCATACTGCCTGCGGTAGATATCCATCCTATGTTTCCCTTTGCCAATTATTGCGTCATCATCATCGACATGGCCGAAAAGCGCCAGCTTTTATCGCGGGCTGCTTTATTTGTCCAGAAATTGGCCGGCATCTATTATCGCCGTCAAGGTCAGGTATACACCTATCAGGATGAAAAAGGCCGTCTGAACCTGATCTTGAATATGAACAGCGCCGATGAAAAAGCCGTGGTCGGTGAAATCAATAAGCGGAAAGAAGCGCTGGAGCGGCAATGGAATATTCTGCTTTTTATCGGTATCGGACGCCTGTACCAGGATATGGAGAAAGTCAGCGTATCGCATACCGAGGCGATCCGGGCTTTGGAGTATTGTTTCCTGAAAGGCAAAGACTCCCTGGTTTTTTATCCGGACATCCAGCATTATATTCTCAGTTCCATCAATCTGCCTGTCAATTCGGACAATCCCCTGCTGAATTCGGTCAAGGCCGGCGATCTGAAGAGCTGCCGGCGGCTGCTCGACGAGTATTTTAACAACATCATCAATGCCGGCGATTTCTCGATACAATATACTTATTGCCTGTTTTATAATTTCATCAGTATCATTATCAAAGCCTGCACGGAAATCAACGCTGATTTCAATCAAGTTTTCAATCAAAGTTCCGAACAGATGCTCGATATCGAGCGATATCGCAACGCCAAACAGTTGATCGAATATGTATACCAGATTTACGGCACGTTGTGCGAATACATCCAAAAGAATCGGACATGCCACAACGCGCATATGAAAGAGCAGATTATCGCTTATATCAACGCGAACTACAGCAATAAAAATATTTCGCTGATTGAAGCTGCCGACAAGCTGGGTTTCTCGCCTTCCTATCTCAGCCGGTCGATCAATCAGGAATTCGGCATCGGTTTTGGCGAGCTCTTAAGCAAAGCCAGGCTGGGCGTCGCAAAAACCTTACTGGCCGAAGGCGGCAGCTCGATCAGCGAAGTGGCGGACAAGACCGGATTCAACAGCATCTACAGCTTTACGCGCGTCTTCAAAAAGACAGAAGGCATTACGCCGAGCCAATATAAGGATCTCTCATTTTCTAAGCAATAACATGTACGGTTAAAAAAAAACATTTCTCGCAAAACCCAATCTTTCGATTGTTAAAAAAGGTAATCAGATGTTTGTTTACACAAATACGCATCATGATTTACTATATATTTGTTGAAACTGCACAACATCGTCAGTCATTGAACCATCATAAAGATAAGTCGCGTCGATGATCAAACCACGTCATGAGATGATTAAAAGGGGTGTGTTCATTCGTGTCTTTTTCCAGCAATCCTCCAATACGTACAAGGTTGAGACCTCAGGGCAGATTACGCCGAATGCAGCGCTCATTTCTGCGCGATAAAGCGTTATGGCTGATTGTTCTGCCCGGCATACTCTGGTATATTCTCTTTTGTTATGGCCCGATGTACGGTTTGATCATATCCTTTATGGATTTCCAGCCGTTTAAAGGCATTGCCAAGAGCAATTGGGTCGGGTTCTTATGGTTTGAACAATTTTTTGACTCGCAGTTTTTCTGGCGGCTTATCAGAAACACCTTGCTTCTAAATCTATATAATATCATTTTCAGTTTTCCGGTTCCGATTATTCTGGCGCTCTTTCTTAATGAAATACGCTGGCCCTGGTATAAGAAAGCCGCGCAGACCATCGTCTATCTGCCCCATTTTATCTCGACTGTTGTCATCGTCGGCATCCTGGTCAATTTCGTGACGCCGGCCGGCATCGTCAATTCGGTTATCAATTTCTTTACCGGCAACACCATCAATTTCATGATCAAACCAGAATGGTTCCGGACTTTATATGTCGTATCCGGTATCTGGCAATCGGCCGGCTGGGGTTCCATCATCTACCTGGCCGCCTTAAGCGGCGTCGATCCTTCCCTAAATGAAGCGGCCAGTGTCGACGGCGCCAGTAAAATCCAGCAGATCCTGCATATTTCGATTCCCTGCATTCTGCCAACCATCATCATCATGCTGATTTTAAATCTGGGCAGCATTTTATCGATCGGATATGAAAAGATTATTTTGATGTACAACACATCAACCTATGAAACGGCCGACGTCATCAATACTTACGTTTATAGGCGCGGCATTATCAACGGCGAGTACAGCTTCGGTACGGCAGTCGGATTATTCCAGTCCGTCATCAATTTCGTTTTTATTGTCGCAGCCAACCGATTCAGCCGTAAAATCAGCGAAGTCAGTTTATGGTAGGAGAAGATTTATGCAGCAGAAATTAACGACCGGCGATAAAGTCTTCTATATTATCGATTATGTCTTTATCGCTTTAATGGTTTGTATCACTCTTTATCCTTTTCTCTTTATTATCAGTTCGTCCATCAGCGACACAGGGGCTTTGCAAAGGGGCGAAGTCTGGCTTTTCCCGGTTGGCATCAATTTTTCGACTTATCAAATGGTTCTGGCTGATTCCAACGTCTGGAGCGGTTATTACAATACGATCTGGTATGTGGCCGTCGGTACGACGATCAACATCACCATGACCCTGCTGACCGCCTATCCGCTCTCCCGGAAAACCTTTTCGGCCAGAAACACGCTGATGATGATCATCGCCTTTACCATGTTCTTCAGCGGCGGCCTGGTCCCTTCCTATCTGCTGCTGAAAACGCTCAAAATGATCAACACCCGCTGGGCCATCGTCATTCCCGCCGCCATCAGCACCTGGAATCTCATCATTTTGCGCACATCCTTTGAAAGCATCCCGGAGAGCCTTCATGAATCGGCGATTATCGACGGCTGCCCGGAATTGAAGATTCTATTTAAAATTTATCTGCCTTTGTCGATCCCGACTATGGCCGTCATGGTTCTGTTTTATGCCGTCGGCCACTGGAACAGCTATTTCAGCGCCATGATCTACCTGAACGATGCCGACAAATTCCCGCTGCAGCTCTGGCTGCGTGAAATGCTGATTATGTATGACCAGAACGACATTCTGCATGACGTCAACCAGGGCCGCGACGTCATCGGCCAATCGGTCCGCTATGCGACCATCATCGTATCCACGCTGCCGATTCTCATGGTTTATCCGTTCCTCCAGAAGTACTTTATGAAAGGCGTTATGATCGGCGCCATTAAAGGTTAAAACATCGATTCTCCCTCCTGTAAAGGAGTAGGAATAAAAAGTGAGGAGTGACTATTATGAGCAAAAGAAGGCTACTAACCATCGTCAGCTTCATCATGGCTGCCATCATGATTCTGCTGACCGCCGGCTGCCAGGGCGGCTCCGGCACCACCGCAACCACCGCCGGCCAGACCGGCACCGCTGCGACATCCGGTTCCGGTTCGACCACAGCCACAAGTTCCGGTTCTTCTCTGATCTCTGATAAAAAAATAACCTTGAAAGTTGTCACAACCGAATGGACCGGCATCACGGTCGGCAACGACATGCCTGTTTATCAGGAACTCGAAAAAAGAACCAACATCCATCTTGAATTCACCTTGCTGCCTGCCTCCAGCCCGCTTGATAAGTTCAACCTGATCATGGGTTCCGGCGAACTGCCCGACCTGATCGGCTATGGCAACCAGGAAGCTTTGGTTAAATACGGCATGCAGGGCGCTTTAATCCCTCTGCAGGATTTGATCGATAAAGACGCGCCTAATATTAAAAAAGCTTTTTCTGATCCGCTCGCCGGCGAACAGCTGCCTTATAAATTGAATACCACAGCTCAGCTGACCGCTTCCGACGGCAATATCTACTCCATTCCGCTTTTCTCCTGCAGCAATGCCATCGGCGCCGTTTATGCGATCAGAACCGACTGGCTGCAGAAATTGAACCTGAGCGTTCCGACAACTTCCGATGAATTCTACAATGTCCTTAAAGCCTTTAAAGAAAAAGATCCGAACGGAAACGGCCCGGCCGATGAAATTCCGTTTGGCGCCGGCGCCGGCGGTAAAACCGCAACCATCCTGCCGATCATCAACGCCTTTGACGCCCATATGGATCTGTACATCGACGCTAAAGACGATACTGTAAAATATGGTCCTGTCGAAGCAAGTTATAAAGAAGGCCTGGCATTCCTGAATAAACTTTATACAGAAGGCCTGCTTGAAGAAGACTATCTGACTGCCACCCGCGACCAGTGGCTCGCCCGCACCGCCAACAGCCAAACCGGTTTCATGTTTGTCTGGCCGGCCAGCGGCATCGGCGGCGCCAACAGCGGCCTCCAGAAAGTCAATACCAGCTATAAATTTGAACCGATGGCTCCTTTGAAGAGCACCAGCGGCGCTCAATACAAGGATACCTACACCGCCGGCAACTACATGGTTGGCAGAAACGCCATCACGATTTCCAACAAGTACCCCGATGAAACGATGAAGTATCTGGACTACTGCTTCAGCGAAGAGGGCAACACTCTGGTTTCCTATGGCGTCGAAGGATTGGATTATACGCTCGTTGACGGCAAACCCGTCTACACCGACCGCATTCTCCATAATCCTGACGGAAAAGACCCTGAAACCGCCGCCATTTCCGACGGTATCAACTGGACGGCGCTGCCTTATCAGATTGGCTGGGATCCTCAGGTCCAGCAAAAGAAGGATGTTGCTCCGTGGACCGTTAAAGCCTGGGATCTCTACAAAGAATCCGGCATGGTCGAAGCTCCGTTCCCGACCCTGCAGTATACTGAATCCGAATTGGCCAAGAAGACCCAGATCGTAACGGAAATCAACACCTATAAAGACGCTATGATCGACAAATTCATCATGGGCATCGAGCCGATTGACAAATTCGACGAATTCGTTGAGAACATCAATAAGGCCGGCTTGCCCGAATTACTGCAGATCCTGAACAGCTCTTATGCCAAATACAAAACAATCGCCAAATAAATCCCGTATTGATCAGGAAAAGGGTTGCTCCTTGCGGGCAACCCTTTTTTATCTTCGATCAGGTTTGAATGAGGTACCGATATGGCTTATTTTTATCAAGGTCAGGAAATATTCCCGATTGTTGAAGTCTATCACGATGTAGTCCCTTATCTTGGCGGGATTACGATGCGCGAATTTTTTACCGATGGAAAACTCTGCGCCCGGGCCTGGGGCATGGCCAATGAAAAAATCGACGCGCTGCTGGGCGAGTACTTACCCGGCCGCAAGCCTGCGCTGCCGCCATTGTCCTATGGGCATCTCGTCTGCCTGGGCGCTCAGCTGAAAATACCGGTCGACGGCGAACCGAATATCGCGCCGCCGGCTCATTGTTTGGATGAAGCCATTACTATTCTGCAGGAGCAAGCGGCGGTCGATTTCCGCAGCCGGCCGATATTCAGGCAGTATTACGATCTTTGGCAGGATTTGAAAGCAGCTTTCCCGGAACAGGATATCCCTTTTTCCGGACTCGGCCTTGAGGGCCCTATTACGTCGGCGGAATTATTCCGCGGTCAGGATTTTTTCATGGATGCTGTCGATGAACCGGAAAAAGTCCTTTTATTTCTTCAATTGATGACGGACAGTATTATCCGCTTCAGCCGCTTCAGCCGCGAGATCAACGGCCTGCCGCCGATTAGCACCGAAGGCGTGGGACTGGCCGATGATTTTGCCAGCATGATTCCGCCTTATTTATGGGAAACGCTGGTTATTCCATTCTGGAACCAATACTATGCCGGTTTGACATCCGCCGGCGGACGGCGCTGGCTGCATTGCGAAAATACCAGTCCGGATCAGCTCGACTTTTTAGAACTGGCCGGAATCGATGAATATCAGCCTTCCGTCGCCGGCCAGCTGACCTTGGAAAATATCAAAGCCCACACGTCTATACCTTTTGACTGGCTTTTATATGCTTTCCATATTGTCGCCATGAGCGATGAGGAAATCCAAGCCTGGGTCGATAAAGCCGTGGCGGCAGGTGTCACCAGGATTCGCACTCAATTCGGCAGGTTTGCCTGGCAGGACGGCAAGATGGATCGGATTCTTGCTTTCTATAGGGCTTTTGACAAATATCGCGTTTAAGATCCGCTGATTTATTCGTTTACGGGCGCGGGCATTGCGGCTCTCCGGAATCTGCTCTATAATGAAAATACCCCCTTCAATCGTCAATATCCGTATCGCACGTCCGCGCCTGAATCAGTTATATTTGGCCGCAAATCATGATCGGATCACCCGTTTCAATGAATTGGAGGAACCGGATATGAATTGTCTGACTAAAGATCAGCTGGATCATTTACTTCAAGTCCAAAAATTTCCCTGCGTCAGTCTCTATATGCCTGTCCAGAAGGAAGGCGCCGATACCCGGCAAGGTTCGATTCTCCTCCGCAAAACCATTAAAACGATTGATGAAAAGCTGCATGGCATGAGCGTGCGCACGCCGGTCATCGAACACTTGATCAAACCGGTGGAAGCACTCTATGATGATGCGCTGTTTTGGGAATATCAGGATCTCGGATTAGGTCTGCTTTTCAATGACGACGGTTTAAACATCTGGCATTTGCCTTTTCCCTGCCTGGAATCGGTCACGCTATCCGATCGTTATATGATTCTGCCGCTTTTGGCGACTATCGGTATGGATCGTTCTTATTCCATGCTTTCGCTGGGCTTAGCGGACACCCATCTTTATCGCTGCACACGCCATACATTGACTGAAGTGACAGTCCCGAATATGCCCGCGTCCCTGAAGTCGGTCATCGAAACCTATAGCACGGAAAAACAGCTTCAGCACAACAGCGGGGTCAGCGGCGGCGGGAGCGCGGTTTTCCATAGTGCGGAATCAGCTAAAGATAGCGAAAAAGACCGCATAGGCGAGTATTTCCGTCAGATTGAAAGCAGCTTAAAAAAAGTTCTGCCTCATGATGATTCGCCGCTGGTCGTTACTTGCGTTGACTATTTGTTCCCGATATTCAGAAGTATTTTTAAAGATCCGCGTCTGATGAACGAACATATATCCGGCGCTCCCGACAGTTATAAACGGGACGCGCTGCTTCGTCAGGGCTGGCAGATTATCCAGGGCGTTTATCATGAGGCGAAAACAAACGCCTTGAAAACATACCGCAAATTGCAGGGAAGCGACAGAGTTGAAGAGGATATCCGCAAAATTTTGCCGGCGGCGCAGGCCGGACGGCTGGATATTTTATTTCTGCAGCAATGGCAGCGGATTTGGGGACAATATAATCCGCTTGACGGTCATGTCAAACGGATTGATCCTGAACCGGAGCTTTATGGCGCGCCGGACTTGTTGAATCAAGCCGCGCTGCTGACTCTGGACCACGGCGGCCAGGTCTTCAGCCTGGACCGTCAGGAAATGCCTTCGCCGACAGCCTGTATCGGCGTGATGCGGTTCTGATGGAGTCTATAAATACAGTCTGCGTGATTATACCTATAAGCCTTCAATCAACAACATTTGTTTATGCCTTTATTTTCTGTACGGATCCGCTCTTTTGAAAAGCGTGTTCCAGAATGATTTTCGAGCACATTTTGATGCCTTCATGCGTATTGGCACTTAAGCAGATATCGGCCGCAATCTTGCCGATATCCTCTGCCGGTTCAAGAATCGTTGTTATATTCAGTTTCATCAAACCGGTCGCGTCGATGATGTCAAAGGCGCCCAACGATATGTCTTCCGGTATGGAAAGACCGGCGGCGTAAATAGATTTTACGGCGCCGTAAGCCATAAAGTTGTTGGCGATGCAGACTGCCGTCGGCCTCTTGGGACGATTGAGGAACTCGGTCATAATCTGGGCGCCCGATTCTTCTCGGAAATCGCCGTGCATAACCCAGTCTTCCTCCGGTTCGATGCCGGCGTTCTGCAAGGACCGGCGCCAGCCCATAAGCCGCTCGTCGGCCGACGACTCGCCGGCCGGCCCGGTTATCATATAGATCCGCCGATGACCATTTTCCAACATAAAACGGACCAAGTCACGGGTAGCGCGGACATTGTTGATCGTGACCATATTGATTTGGGTATTCGCTTCGGGCACGTTATCGAAAAAGACAACCGGACAACTCAAATTGGAGTAATATTTGTCGACGCTGTCTTTCTTGAATATTGTCGCGACAATCATGCCGGCGACTTTTTGCCGCATCAGAAGATGAATGGCATCTTTTTCACGCTCACGGTTTTCATCCGTGTTGCATAGGATAACCGAATACCCCTTTTCAGCGGCAACCCTTTCGATCCCCTTAATCACCATCGCGTAGAAAGGGTTCGAAATATCGGGTACAATAACGCCCAGGACATTGGAAATATTTGTTTTTAACCGGCGGGCATTATCGTCCGGCTGATAATTAAATTTTTTCAACGCTTCCAGCGTTCGCTGCCGGGTAGCGGGATCAACGCGGTCCTGATTATTGACCACGCGGGAGACCGTAGACACAGACACATGTAAATATTCGGCAATGTCTTTCAGTTTGGCCAAATCCCTCACCCCAAATAAAGATCTTTATAATGATCCATAATTCTATGTTTTACGATATGGATATTCATTATAACATATATTTCGGATTTTAAGCATTACCAAAGACTGGTTTCGCCAAATTTTTTAGCGAAGGTGTTGACACCGACCAATAAAAGGAAATTAACCAGATTATTAAACAAACCGATTGCCGTGCTGTATGAGTAATTAGGAATAGATGCCTGAATGCCGGTTTTGTAGATTAAGGTTGAAATAACCTCGCTATATTCTGTATTCGTCGCATTTTGCATGATAAACACTTTTTCAAAGCCAACATTCATGATCGATCCGGCATTGAGGATCAGTAATATGACAATCGTCGGCAAGATGCCGGGAATATCGATATGAATAATTCTTTTAAACCGCGAAGCGCCGTCAACAATTGCTGCTTCATGCAAAGTCGGATCGATGCTGGACAAGGCGCTGATGTAAATAATCGCGCTCCAGCCCATCGTCTGCCAAATGCCGGACCAGACATAAATGGAACTGAAATACTGCCCTGTTGCCATAAACAGGACTTCGCTGCCGCCCAGTGCTTTGATCGCCATATTGACCAGGCCATATTTAGGCGACAGGATCTGGATGATCATACTGACCAGAACGACATTGGATATAAAATACGGAGCATAAGTGACCAGCTGCACAGTCTTTTTGAATTTCAGATTTTGTGTGCAGTTCAAGCCCAAAGCCAAGATAATCGGGATCGGGAAGCCGGCAATCAAGCCGTAAAAGCTGATAATCAACGTATTGCGAAGAACACGCTCGAATTGATAAGAATTAAAAAATTTGATGAAATGTTCCAGTCCGACCCATCTGCTCCCCCACATGCCGTCTGATGCTTTGAAGTTTTTAAAGGCGATTTGCAAGCCGTACATCGGGCCGTAATAAAAGACTAACACAAAGCACAATGGCAAAAGAACCATAGCCAGTAATTGCCAGTTTTTTATCCACCATCTGGCAAAATTGAACGGTTTCTTTTTATTCATCTTCCTCATGGCCGCGGCATTGTAATTGGACATGATGAACCCTCCCTGGTCAACCTGAATGTTTGTTTTTCTTGATTCATCGGCATTCTCCGACACCCTCCCCCCCAAATTCTGTAAAACCATGATGCCGGGGGAGGAGGGTGTCTTTAGCGAATGCAGGAACTAGTCAGAGAAACGTATAGCCTCGTTGGACTTAAGCCAATCGATCAAGGTTTGTAAGCTGTCTGATAGATTTCCAGATACCGGTCGAGACCGATATTCTTCAGTTCTGCCAGATAGGCATCCCAATCTTTATCGAGATCAGCTTCGCCGCGTACAAACTTGGCTTCCATCTCTTTGTAATAGGTGATCAGATTTGTTTCCAGCTCAGCCGATTCAACAGAAGTTGCTTCGTCGAGGGAGACGGTCGGCAGGGTCTTGTCAACCGAGTACGGTTTCATATGTTCGATGGTGGCATCATACAGGATCTTTTCCTGTTGATAACCGGCGCCCATATCTGCCGCGATCAACGGTTTCCAGGTTGAAGGCATGTTGATCAGGAATGTTTCGTACCAATGGGTATTGGTGTTTTCGCCCCAGTTGAAGAGCCATTTGTAAGCAGCCTGTTCGCCGGTAAAACCGACAGCGCCGGTTTTGGCCTTCTCCCAGCCTACGCCCTCTTCGCCATACCAGAGATTCAACCAGGTGTAATCGCCTTTGGCGATATCAGCCGAAGAATCATAAAGCTGCGCGTCGGCCCAGCGGTAAGCGATTTCCGGGATGGTGCAATAAGAACTGATGGCAAAGAACGGAGTCGGGTTGAAAAGTTCATAAGCGGCCTGCTGCAAGCCTGTCGGTCCTTTGAGCGGATCGATGACTTCGAATTCGTTGATAACCGGATCGGCAAAATCATGGATGCCTTCGGTACCGCCGGTCAGACAGCCAACGCGGTTGCCGGTTGTGGCGGCGCCCAAAGCTTTGGCCTGATCCAGGGTCATCGAGAAGCATTCGTTGTCCATCAAACCTTCGTCATACAATTTCTTGTAATAACGTAAAGCTTCTTTCCAGCCATCCTGAGCATAAGACACTTTGACTTTTCCGTCTTCATAATACAGCTTGTTGTCTCCAGCCGGGCTGTACACAAAGGAATTCATGATGCTCATGCCAAACGCGGACATCCAGCCGTCGGTGTAATGAATAAACGGAATTTCATCATTAGCATCGCCGTTGCCGTTGGCATCTTCGGTTTTGAACGCTTTAAGAACCGTGTAGAACTCGTCGGTCGTTTTCGGGGTCTGGAGTCCGAGGTTCTTCAGCCATTGCATGTCCATCCACAATTTTTGAGTATTGGTGACATGAACGGTTTCATAATAACGGAACAGGAAATACTTCTTCCCGTCATAAGCGGTCATCTGTTTTTCCAGTTTGTCATTACGTTCGAAGAGTTTCTTCATGTTGACGCCGTAATCATTGATCAGGCTGGACAAATCCATGAGAACGCCTTGAACGCCATAAGCTTCGGCAACAGCCCGGGATATGCCGCACAGGAAAACGTCCGGCATGTCGGACTTTGCGTTAGCAGCCAAGAGCAGACTGAGTTTTTCGGTGCTGTCGGCAGAGGATGTCAACATCCAATCGACTTTTACATTGGTCTTGTCTTCAAACCATTTTGTCGCATAGTTGGTGGTCATGTCCGTTACATAAGCGCTGGGAACATAGAACACCTTCAGGGTTGCCTTGTCGCCAACAACGATCGGCAGCTCACCGGCTGCTGACAATTGATAACCGCCAGCACTTGCTGTCGTTGAACCGGTTGTTCCCTTAGTCGTTTCTCCACTTTTGGTTGTCGTGCCGGTTGTTCCGGATGTCTGAGGCTGACAACCAGCCAGAGCCAAAGTGAAACAGAGAACAGTAACAAGAATGATGCTAAGCCACTTTTTCATAGGTACCTCCACTTTTATTATTTATAACGGCTTTCGCCGCTATAGACGAAGAGAAATGGTCTTATCCTTTAATCGCTCCGATCATGACGCCTTTAACGAAATACCGCTGTACAAACGGATAGATGCAGAGAACCGGTAAGCTGGCCACGATGATCAGCGAATATTTCAACAACTCGTATAAAGCTTGTTTTGCAGCCATTTCCTCCGGCGTCATCGTGCCGGTGCTCATTTCGAGCGCGGTCATTTTATTTTGAATCAGGATTTCGCGCAAGACCAGCTGTAAAGGATATTTCGCCCGGTCATGCAGGTAAATCAAGGCGCTGAAGTAGGAGTTCCAGTAGCCGACTGCGTAAAACAAGGCCACAACCGCGATAATCGCTTTGGACAGCGGGAGAACAACCGCCTTAAAAAATCTGAAATCAGAACAGCCGTCAATCTGCCCGGCTTCTAATAATTCCGAAGGAATCGTCGACCTCAGGAAAGTCCTGGACAAGATGATGTTGTAAACGCCGACCGCGCCGGGAAGAATCATCGAGGCCCGGGTATTGATCAGGCCGAGTGAACTGATCAGCAGGTAGGTCGGGATAATGCCGCCGCCGAAGAACATGGTGAAGGTGAAGATCAACATGATCGGCCCACCCAGTTTAAAATCACTCCGGGACAGAGGATAAGCGGCCAGCATGGTCAGGGCAACCGACAGCAGCGTTCCGCATACGGTGTAGAAGATCGAGTTGCTGTAGCCGGTCATGATGTCTTTGTTTCTGAAGATGGTTTCGTAACCCATCAGGGTCGGTTTAACGGGCCAAAGCCATACTTCACCGGATATAACGGCTTGTGAACTGCTGAACGAACAACTGACAATGTAGATCATCGGGTAAAGGACAATAACCAGGATAATGGTCAGCAAGACATAATTGATGGCGTAAAAGATTGTATCACCGGACGCTTTTTTCATGCAGCTACCTCCTATTTATTATATTGAAGTGAAGATAGATACATAGCCAGTTCGGTATCGATAACCTGCCTGACCTGTTTAATCTTCCAACGTAGGTGATTTTCGTCGCACATATATTCCATGCTGGGTTCCCAGCCCAGCCGGGAATCCAGCTGCACCAGAGGTATCGTCGCTTCGGCGTTCTTGATTTCAGCTTCCGCGATCGCCGTCATATGGCCGACCAGCCGGACAACCGTCTCGTTGTCAGCTGCCGCCAGCAAGTAGATTTTATCCTGATACCATTGTTTGACATGAAGGGTGGTCTGCGCGCTGTTGCTGATGAAGCGGCCCAGGCAAATCATCCGTTCCGCCTGTTCGCCCATCGCGCCCTGCAGAGAAGGCAGGATACCGGCAAGCAGATCCGCGCCCCGGGCAAAGCAGTCCCGCATGATCGTCAAATAGTCGATTTCCACCGGCAGCCGGAAGGAAAGCAGGGAACAACGCCCGCCGTCGGCACTGCCGTAAAGCGTGTTGAAGATCCGGTTGCCGAACATGGCAAACGGCGATTCAGGCACCCTAACCGGCCGGGATAAAACCAGAGGAAAAGACGGGCCGATCCTGAAAGGGCCGTATTGGTCTTCATTGGTCGACATATAATGTTGAATGCCTTCGCTCCACAACGCCCAGGCTTCAAGCACCGTATCCGCATGTTCGGCGCCAAAGTCACGTTCCGCCAATTGACGCAGAACCTGAGCGGGCTGCGGCGTGCCGGCTGTATAAGTCCATTTGGCAAGGTCGCTGATAAACGACGGCCAGAAACCGTAATGGTGGGATTCCATCAATCCGCACAAGCCATATCGTTCATGGCATTCCAGGATTTTTTCATGTTTGCGCATCCATTGGCCCGGCGTGGGTTCATAAGGAACGACGCCGATATCCCAGGTCAGCCCGCCGGTATTGACCATCGAATACAATCGGATGCCCCGTTCTTTTGCCCGCTTGGCTTCACTCAGGAAATACGCGCCCGGCCCTTCAAACATCAGCGTATAGTCAACACAAGTGCTGGTAACCGGACCGGTTTTGATTTTTTCAAACATCTCGAAGGTAACCAGCAGCGATATGTCGGTCGGCAAGTGATCCAGTAATTCCAGACGGTATTTTTCTTCAACATAACCCCAGTTGTAGGTCCAGAAAACAATATCGGCATCAGCTTTATACTTCCGTACGGTATCCCGGACGAGCGTCAGCCATTGCGGGTAATCTTCACAAGGCCACCAGCCGGGGCTGGGCTTGGTTTTGGCCAAACCGTCTTCACTGGGAGTCAGATAGGATTGTCCGGTTGTCCGTGGATCATGGGATGGAAATTCTACCGACTCGCCAACCATGACGATACCCTTGAAGGCCGGGCAGGCTTTGAAAACAGAACCATAAAGCTTGTCATAATAAGCGGCCGCGCCAGGATCTTCCGGATGCATCGTACTGACCAGATAGCTGTAGGCATAGACATCTACGCCGTATTCTGCCGCACGCCAGCAAATTTCGTTAAAGTCCAGATATCCGTAAGGCGTTGTATCGACGTCTTTGACGAAAACCAGGATGGCATCCATTCCTGCATGCGCAATGGCCGCGATATGCTGGTCCGGGAAATTGTCCAGGCCGTAGCCTGAATGGACCATGCGCGGCGAAAAGAGCGGGCGGCGTCCGAAAACATCTTTTTTCAGAAACGGAGCTTTACGAAAATTCATCAAGTCTTCAAGATAAAAGCCGCCTTGCATAGCCCCCGCTTCGTCATAACCGGTGATGACGACCCGATCGGAGCAGTCGATACGAAAACCCCGGGGTCCGTCGCCGTCGAGTAAAGGCAAGTCGGCCTGGTCGGCACGCGTCGTGTAGATAATTTTTCCGGCTGCGCCGGCAACAGCAGCGCGGATGTCATCCGCCCGGACGACCCGCACCGACAGCCCCATCGACGTAAACAGGTAATCCTGCAGATCACGGGCCGCGCGAAGAAGGATCCGGCCGGCATCGGCCGGTATTATGATATCCGACTCAGAGGTAATGGCCAGTTCATCACAGCCAGGCTGCAACGAAGTGTCGCGCCGGCCTTTTTGATGGACTTCTAAAAGTCTTTTTCGGAACTCATAATTTTTTTCCATGCAATAAGCTCCTCCCAGAATCAACGATCCAGTTTAATCATCTTATAACCGGTAATTTCCGGCAGGGTGACCTTGGTATATCCGTCTGCCGCCGCTTCAATTGCGACAGCCTTCAGATCCGGCAGGGTACAGGCTTGTTTATAGGAACCAAGGACATATACGATGGCGCCGGCCGGCTGAACCGTATGTTCTTCGATGATATCCATCTGGCCGCGAACCTCCGGGAATGTCACCTTGGTATGGAGCAAAACATATTCGCTGCAGCCGGTCAGGGTGACCCTTGCCGTGGAAGGAAGGTTTTCGGTCTTGAGCAGCGGCGTCGGCAAGAGTTTTTTCAGGCACTGCGCCACCAGAGCTTTATGCGGATAGGGAGCCGCCTGATTATATGATTTGAAAACATCGAAAGAAATCTGGCAAACCGTTCCGGCGGTGTTGATCGCCGCGGCGGCATGGCAGGTTGCGCGCTCCGGCGGTGTATAGAAATATCCGTGGAAGCCATCCCAATGGCGGTCGAAATAGGCTTTAACATATTTGGCTATCACGTGTTCCGCCTTAAACAGGACGCCGGATTTGCTGTACATGCAGGTATCCATATCCGACAAACGGGGATCATCCAGCTCATTCAGATGGAAATAAGAAGCGTTGCTGCGGTCGACTCCGTCGAACTCAAAGTCCCATTCCGGCAAGGCGAATCCGGTTTGCTCCAGATTAAGGCCGGCGGTTCCGGTTGACAGGATCTTGCCGCCATTTTTCAGGTAATCGGCCAGCTTGCTTTTCAAAGTATCGGTCATCCGCAGTTCATCCGGCAGAATCAGCACTTTGTATGGGTCAAGCCGCATGTTTTCATTGATAATGTCATAGCTTTGACGCAGTTCGCCAAACATCCGGGCCAACCCGCTGTAATTTTCCGGGAGCATAGCCCCGCCGTTGAAGATGTCCGGATTCAGCACAAGTTCCGCATTGACCAAGACGCCGATGTCGGCGATAAAACGAGCTTTTTCGGTATAGGGTTCATAAGCCATGATCATTTCATTCAATTCGCCGACAACCCGGTATACAGCCGGCTCAAGATTTTTAGCCGGATGCATATGGTCGCCGACCGAAACGCCGACGCCGGCGCTCAAAGCGTCAAAGTAATCATATTCCAGCGATTCTTTTGTCTTAAAGCCGCCGAAATCGGCCCAGCTCTTTTGAAAACGTCCGGTCATATATAAGACCTTGTCCTGGACATTACGGGCATAAGATACTGTCGGCCAGAAGAAATCATAACCCCAGCCGCTGGGCAGGCATTCAATCTCAATATGGGTATCCATGTTCTGGACTTTGACGAAATGCATGCCGTTCAGATAAAGATACTTGCCTTCGCCGATGATGCGCCTGGACTCCTGGGCAAATTCGATCATGCTTTCTTCCTGGAATTTGATGTTGGCCGCCGCATCATTCGGATCGATGCCGCGGGCTATCATCTTCTTTTGGCAGTGATAGCAATAGCACGGCTCAACACACATGCAGTCAAAGAACAAGCCGTCAACATCATACGCGCAGATTTCCTTGAGCATGCCGAAATGATAGTCGCGATAATCAGGATTGTTGTAGCAAAGCGTCCGGAAGAAATTTGCGGTCCGGTCACCCCGGATAACCCGGCCTTCTTTATCCAGACGGAGCCAGCCCATATGCCTGACGGATTGCTCATGGTCCAGGCCGGCATTGATATAGGCGCTGACACCGATGTCCCGTTTGTGGCATTCCCGCAATAAATCGCCGAACATATCGCCCTTCATGCCCGGATACGGAATACCGATTTTAGTCGGATAATAGGCGAAGCCGATATTGCAGCGGGCAAAAGCGTTGATGTAATCAACATGGGCGTCTTTCAGGGTTTGGGCAAACACGGCCGGATCCCATTCCCGGTTAAAATCATAAATACCAGGCATCGTGTGAAAATCAATGTGCACCGCACGTTTCATCGGTCTCATGAATGGACACCTCGCTTTTAAGTTTTGTCAGATGATTAATTTAAGACAATCAGGCGGTAACCTTCGACAGCCGGCAGGATGACCCGGGTATAACGGCCGTCCGGTTCCGGACGAATTTCAACGGGTTGCCGGTCTGGCGCCGTATAACCATGACGATAAGCTCCGCGGACACAAACAACCGCGCCGGCTTTCATATAACCATGTTCCTCGATGGCATCTGTTTTGCCGCGCACTTCCGGATGCGTTACTTTGACATGGATGAGCAGATCGGAATCATTGCGGGCGGCTGTAACCCGCGCTGTTGAAGGAATACCTTCGGTTTTCAGGAAAGGATCAGGCAACAATTGTGCCAGACACTGCCGGACCAAAGCTTTGTGCGGATAAGAAGCACTGACGAAATACGCTTTAAAAATATCAAAGGCAATATGGCCGACCGGGCCGGATATGGCGGCAGCTGCATAACCGGTCTTTTTTTCCGGCGGAGTATAAAAATAACCATGAAAGCCGTCCCAATACCGTTCAGAATAGGCTTTGACCGATTCGGCCAGAATGGATTCGCCGGAACGGGCCCGGAACAGGACGCCTTGTTCGCCGTACATGCTGTAATCCATATCATAGATTTTCGGGTCGTCCAGCTTATTCAGATGATAATAGCCTGTATGGCTGTTGTCTGTCGCTTCAAAATCAAAGGCCCACTGCGGCAGGATGAATCCGCTTTTGTCCGGCGCCAGTCCGGCAGTGCCTGTTGACAGGATGCGGCCGCCTTCTTTCAAATAATGGTCGAGCTTTTCGGCCAGTTCAGGTGTCGATGTTAAAGTATCGGGAAGAATCAACAGTTTATAGCGTGAAAAGTCAGCGTCGACATGGATGATTTCGAAACACTGTTTCAACTCGCATAACAGGCGCGCTAATCCATAGTAAGTCGTGGAAAGCCAGCCTTCGGTATCCGTTAAAGCAGCTATCTCCGCTACCGGAACCGAATGCTCGGTCCAGGGCTCCAGGCGTTCGATCCAGGCGTTCATCTGGCCGATCGTCCGATAGACAGCCGGTTCCAGATTGCGGGCCGGATGCATGTGGTCGCCGACCATCACCTCAGTTCCGGTGCACAAAGCGTCGTAATAATCGTTCTCCAGGGACGCTTTCGATTTAAATCCGCCGAAATCGCCCCAGCTTGCCTGAAAACGGCCGGTCATATAAACGACCTTTTTCAAAAATGTGCGGTTATAAACTGCATGAGGCCAGAAATAGTCATAACTCCAGCCGCCGCCCGGCAAACATTCCACTTCGGCATGCGTATGCAGGTTGCGTCCGCGGTAATAGGGCAAATTGTTGAGGATCAGATAGCGGTCGGGGCCGATGATCTCCTTGCAGGCTTCGGAAAACTCGAGCCAGACCAGCTTGGCGTGTTCCACAGCGGTGTCCGGATCATAAAGATCCATTCCCCGCGCTTTGCGGTCAGCCAGGCAATGCGTGCAGTAGCACGGCGAATTGAACATGCAGTCCGCAAAAAAGCCGTCAATGTCATAGCGGGCGATCTCTTGAACCATCCCCAGGAGATAGGCGCGGTAATCGGGATTTTTATAACACATCTGGCGAAAACCGTAGGATGTGCGGTCACCGGTTATAACCTCGCCGTCGCGGCTCAGTTTGGTTTGGTCCATAAAACGGGATCCCCGTTCATGGTCAAGGCCGACATTCATATAGGCCGACACGCCGATGTTCCGTTTATGACATTCCCGCAGCAAATCGCCGAACATATCGCCTTTCATGCCTGGATACGGAACGCCGACTGATGTCGGATAATAGGCAAACCCCAGATTGCATTTAGCAAAGGCGTTGATATAGCAAACCTTGGCGTCGGCCAGCGTCTGGGCGAAAACCGCAGCATCCCATTCCCGGTTAAAGTCATAGATACCGGGCATTGTATGAAAATCCAGATGAATCGCACGTTTAATCGGTCGCATCTGCCGCTCCGTCAGACAATTCTCTCCTTGAGTGACTCAAGAGATACATCAACCATCTTCATGCCGATTGCCGGTGATGATTCGGCGGCGCTTTGAATAAACCATGCGTCGCTTTCTTTAACGCGTTCTTTTTTCACAGCTTCCGGGCACAGGGCGCTGAGAATAGAACTTTCCCATTTTCCGGCATGATCGTAGCCGGTGGCGTTTTGCGCAGCCGTACTCATGCAGGGCAGAACCGTAATCCAGCTCCAGGGATTATCCGACGCTTCCAGCTCAGCATAGAAGGCGGCGTTGTTGTTATCGCCCCACCAGCCCCGGCCGCGTGTTTCTTCCAAATACTCAAATACCAGTTTTTTTCCGGCTTTCATGCAAGCCAGCGTCATCGGCAAGAGATTTTCCTGTTCATACTGGTGATGGATAAGCAGATAGATATTTTTCCATCCGCCATAGAGCAAGGATTTCAAAATACAATAGACATATTGTTCAAAAACATCAATGTCAACCGTAACGGTGTTTTTTTCCGGACCGGCTACGGCATAACTGGCGACGCCATACCAAATCGGCGGCGCGATAACCAGTTCCTTCTCCTCAGCCAGCCGATCGATCAAACCCGTGGCAATCTGGGTGTCGCAGCCTAAAGCGCAATGCGGCCCGTGGTATTCAATCGTACCGACTGGAATAACCAGGGGCACTTTACGTTTTTTCGCATCTTCCAGTTCCTTGGGAAAACCAAGTTCCAATTTCATGTTGACATCTCTCCTTGCAACATAATCCCTGCAAATGACCAGAAATTCCGATCCGGTCAGGCCTTCCGGCCTGACCGGTCCGAATTAGAAATCCAGTTCGTAAATTTCGCCGATCGGAGCGCAAAGGCTTTCGCATCCGTCTTTGGTTATGACAACGCCCTTTTCCCAGCGGATGCCGAAGGTGCTGCCTGAAACGAAGGTGTCAATCTGGAAAGTCATGTTGGGCTGCAGATTAAAAGTAGATGTGCTTTCCATCCAGGGGGCTTCAACTTCAATCATGCCGATGCTGTGGCAAGGCCCGTAAACAAAATTGTCCTTATAACCCCGATCGCAGAACATCTTGTAAAATTCTTTCGAGACACTGGCGGCGGGAACGCCGGCTTTCAGCTGTTTTTCCGTCCAACGGTGCGCTTCCAGGCCAAATTCGACGATCCGGCGTTTTTCGGGCGTCAGCTTGCCGACGCAGACCGGATAGCCGATACTCGGCGAATAGCCGTCGACCTTGGCGGACAGGTTAAGCTGCACGATGTCGCCTTTAAGGATCTCCCGGTATGACGGACGGGAAATGGCGTGGCTGGTGGACTTTTCGCTGAAAACATACATCGGCAGGCCTTCATATTCGGCCCCTTCTTCATAAATGACCCGCTGGGCTATGCCGACCATCTGCAGCTCGGTCACGCCGGGGCGCAGGTTTTTCCGAACCTCGTCCATAGCCAGATTGGTGATCCGGAACCCTTCGCGCAGGCAGTTCAATTCGTTTTCCGACTTGATGCTGCGCAATGAAACCATAATATCGAAAGCATCGACCAATTCGGCATCGGGATAGCACTCTTTCAGGCCGTTCCACATAACCATCGTCGTATCCAGAAGACTGCAGACGCCGATGCGGATTTTGTCGCCTTTAACGCCTAAAGCGCTGAAAACATCCTTGTAGGTGCTGGTTTTAAATTCAGGATAAGAAGGATTAGCCGATTCGCGGTAATAAAGCGTGGTGAAAACATTGTGGATATGGCTGACATCAGCGCCGTATTTGGCGCTTTCCGGACCAACCATCAGTCCGGCCTTGCCGGTTGGCGTAATCGCCACGCCGGCCCGCTCAAATAACGGCCAATATCCGGAAAAATACCGGGCGTTGGCATAATCTGATTCTGTGGAATTGACCAGCAAAATATCCAGGCCGTTTTGCGCGACCAGGTTTGCGGCCTTTTTGATCCTGTCCTGATACTCGTAATCGGGGATGCAAATTCTACTCATGGAAGTTCTCCTTTATGTGTGCTTTTCGGGAAACCGAATGCCCTTGTCTTTTTTACTGGCGTTCTGATTGATGGAAGGATAATGACAAATAATACGGGAAAAGTTGTGGTAACGTTCTTACAAACTCATCATAAATGCTCTTAGGCACATTGTCAATAGCCAAAGGAAATATTTTTCGCCAACTATATATAATGTGCAAGTGTTGACATTTATAAACCGGCTATTTATGATGGAAACCAGGATATTCTTGTTGTTTGCTTGTCAAATCGTTATCTGTGTGGTAACGTTTTTGCAGGCCCATCACTTATTTATCTTATGATCCACCAAAATAATGAAACAGATTCAATCACTCAAGGAGGAGTAAAAATTATGGAATTTGCACGGATGGAGCTTTATCCTGCTTTTTTTGATAAAGATGAACGAAGCCTGCTGCATGCCGGCTGTTTTGATGCGTCTTCGTTTCTTTTCAAGAGCGGAGTCTGCGGGATGCGGCTGAAAAGCGACCGGGGCGAGTTGATTGTTCTGCCTTTTCAAGGGCAGCAAATCTGGCGGGCCAGCTTTGACGGTCATGACTTGACGATGAAAACAACGTTTGACGAACCGGTGATCACCAATGATTACCTGAAGACATATGGCGGATTTCTGATTCATTGCGGAGCGACGGCCATGGGCGTGCCGGCTAAACAGGACAGTCATCCGCTGCACGGCGAATTGCCAAACCGGCCTTACGACCGGGCTTATCTGGCGCTTGGCGAAGATCAGGACGGAAAATATCTGGCTTTCGGCGGCAAAACCCGTTATGCTGTCTCTTTCGAGACCAATTACACCGCCGAACCGGAGATCCGGCTGTACGCCGGCGCGACAACGGCCCGGGTTTCCATGAAACTGACCAACCTGCGGTCGGCGCCTATGGAATACATGTATCTGTGCCACATCAATTTCCGGCCGATCGACGGATCGCAGCTCGTTTACAGCGCGCCGGCCGATCCCGCCCATGTCTATGCCCATATCGCCATACCGGAGAATATGCCGGCCGGCAAAGCCGCCGCTTTGCGGCAGTATATGGAGCAGATCAACCGCGATCCGCGGGTTCATCATCTCGTTGATCAGAAGAGCCAGATCTATGATCCGGAAATCGTTATGACAATCAAATATCTGGCAGACCGGCAGGGTTATGCCCATAGTATGGCGCTCTTGCCGGATGGCGGCGCATATTATGTCTCCCACCGGACAAAAGAATTGCCGCTGGGCTTGCGCTGGATTTCCCGCACCGGCGACGAAGACGCCCTGGGCATGGTTCTGCCTTCTACCGCAGAGCATTTAGGATTGGACAACGCCCGCAAAAACGGCATGTTGAAAGTGCTGGGCGGCGGCCAAAGCATGACCACAAGCATTGAGGTCGGTTATCTGGAAGCCGCAAAGGCTGCCAAAGTCAAAACCACGATCGATCAAATCAATGAGGCCGGTCAAAAATAGAATATAAGCCGAGGTAAGGCACCATGAGCAAGAGAATCGTTTTTGAAACGGATTATTTGCGTTTTATTTTGGCGTCTAATGGAAAGAGTGTGGAATTTACCATAAAATCAACTGGTAAAAACATTTTGGCCGCAAACGATGCCTGGTTCAGCAAAATAACACGCATCGCTCAGGACCAGAAACTCTGTGTGTTTTATCCGGTGAAGGTTGCCCTGGATATGCCTTATCTGACGGTCCAATACGATGGCGGTTATCAAGCGGTCATTCGCGTTGCCGAACATCGTCATTATCTGACTTTTACCCTGGACAGTGTGAACCGTGAAGATTTTACCTCTATTGTCTTCATGCAGATCAACGTTGATATCCCTTATGCCATTGACCATTCCTTTATTGCGACGTGCATGGGAATGACCTTGAACACGCGGATGCAGGAATACCCAGGGCGCAA
The DNA here is from genome assembly GCA_034927345.1 of Clostridiaceae bacterium. GTDB lineage: Bacteria > Bacillota > Clostridia > Saccharofermentanales > UBA5734 > JAYFQE01. The sequence goes on along the minus strand of JAYFQE010000021.1, from coordinate 79,177 downwards.
CAGGATTCTCTCAGGTGAAGCTTTCACGCATATCGGCTGGCCTGGCGCAAAATGCGCCGTCATCGGCGCTCCCGAGCCGGACTTGCATTTCATCATGAAAGAGGTGCTCGCAGAGATTCCGGACGGCGCAATGCCTAAAGCGGCACACAGCGGGCCTTATGCGCTGGATTGTCCGGACGCGAGGCGGACTTATACCATCGGAGGCGTTTCCTCTTTGGATGAAGTCGCTGATTATGTTGACGCCATGAAGCAGTTTGGTATAACACAAGTCCATCTGCACCAGGGCGGCTTATATCGTCAAGGTGATTTTAAAGTCAACAGCCCCAATCAAGACTCAGATCTCAAAGCCATCATCAACCGGTATCATGAACTGGGTATCCAGGTTATGCTGCATTCTTATACATTTTTTATTGACGAATGGGATAAACAAACCGGCAATCAATACCTGTCGCCGATTCCCCACAAAGATCTGGATGTTTGCGCCAGATTCTCCCTGGATCAGAATCTCGACGGCCTGTCGGATGTCATCCCGGTCACGGAGCCGACGAAGTACGTCAAAGAAGTTTTTGGTTATCATGAACCGGCATCGCCTATTTTATGGATTGATGATGAATTGATCCGGTTTAAGACGATCACCAAAAATAATCCTTACAGTTTCGATCAATGTGAAAGAGGCGCGCTTGGAACGAAGGCCGCCGAGCATCAGAAAGGCGCCGCGGTCCGTCAGCTCAATTCTTATTTCGGATATCTGGCGCCGGCAAAAAATTCAGAATTGTTTTACGAAATCGCCCGGAATACCGCTGAATTTTACAATGAGTTTGATTTTGACGGTTTTTATCTTGATGCGATCGACGGCGTATTTATTCTGGATGGCCATGAATTTTCCTGGTATCACGCCATGACATTTATTAATGAACTTTTTAAGCACTTGAAAAAACCGCCGATATTCAATTGTTGTTATGGGCCGCAATACCCGGGGCAATGGTATGCCCGCACCAGAATGGGCGCTTTCGATTCCGCGTCGCGTGGTTATCGGGCCTTTACCGACGCCCACGTTGCTTTCAACGAGAAATTTGCCGAAAGGATGTATTTGGTCGGCGAACTTGGCTGGTGGAGCTTATTCCCTCCGGTCGATGACCATCTTGGCTGGCAGAACAAAATTATGTTCGATGAAGATATCGACTACATCTGCGCTAAAACGCTGGCAACCGACGCTTGCCAATGTTGGCATGGTAATTTCATAAACTTTAAAAATATTCCTAAGCTTGCCAGTTATCGTGAAGCGATCATGCGTTATACCGAATTGCAAGAATCGCATTATTTCGCCCAGAATATCAAACAAATCGTCCGCAAGCCAGCTGCGGAGTTCGATCTGGCGCAAACCCGGGACGGCGCCTGGCATTTTCGCCATACTCATACGGAGCGGCTGCGCATCGACAGTTTTGACGATGGGCGAAACACTTTTATCATCAATCATGTATTTGAAAGCCAAAAACCAAAGATTCGGGTTGAATCGCTGTATACTGCTGAAGATTATAACAGTATTAACGCTTTGCCGTTGCTTGAGCTGAATGAGAACGAACTTGTCGGCCTGAACCGGACTTATGAAGTCGGCCATCTTAATTTAGACCGGAACCGCGGCATCTGCGTCCGGTTATATGGGGATGGCCAGGGTGAAACCATCAATATACGTTTACGCTCGCCAGATCACATCGCCCGGGGATATGCCGATTATTTCATCAAAGTTGACTTTTCCGGCTGGCGTAGTTTCACCTTCTATGAGGTCCAGAATTGTGAAATGCCGCCTGAAGACTGGACGCCGAAGCAAATGGATTATAATGTTTACACCGACGTTGAATCCTATTATGCCGTTTACCGTTCAAATGTTGATTTCAAGGACATCGCTTTTATTGACATTCAGGTTAATCGCGAGGGGATTTTTGCGCTGCGCATGAAACCGATCGTCGCTACGCCCCATCATGAAATCATTCTGAACAATCCGTCGTTGGTCATCGGCGGCCAGCGCATCGTCTTTAAAACGGACTTAAAAAGCAATACATATCTGGAATATGCCCCAGAAACAGGATGCTGTGAAGTTTACGATATGCTGGGCCATCTACTTGATACGCCGGGAATCATCGGCCAGGCGCCGGTATTGGCAAACGGCGCCAATACGATAGTCTTTGATGCCGGCTGCACAGCGCCTTTCCAAAAACGAGCTGCCGTTACGTTTCGAACATCCGGTGGAATTTTATCATAATCGTCCGCCGGCCGCTCCCGCATTCATCAGGGGCTGGCGTTCATCTGTCTTTGTAGAGTATAATAATGCGGCAAGCTGACGAAAGAGCATTCTTATGCTGTTGGAGGATCCGGGACATGCCTTGGTATAGCCTCGTCACCATCGCAGTATCTGCCGCAATGTCCGTCTTGATGCTGTATCAGATCGTCATCGGCGTGTTTTCTTTGCGCAAACCGCGGCAGATCAAACCCGGCGGCTATATCCACCGTTTTGCCCTGGTTATTTCGGCCAGAAATGAAGAACTGGTTATCGGCAACCTGATCGACAGTCTGATTGCTCAGGATTACCCTCGTGAATCTTATGATATTTTTGTTATTGCCGACAATTGCAGCGATCATACGGACGCTGCCGCCGAAGCAAAAGGTGCGCGGGTTTTCGTCCGGAACGATACGCAGCATGTCGGCAAAGGTTTTGCCTTGGGCTGGTTTTTTCAACTTTTTTTAAGCCAGTACCGCGGCCAATATGAAGCTATTGCTATTTTTGACGCGGATAATCTTGTGGACCGCGGATTTCTGGCTGAAATGAACGCGCAGCTGTGCGCCGGCGAGGTCGCGGTCATGGGCTATCGAGATTCGAAAAACCCTTATGACAATATTGTGTCGGCAACTTTGTCCATGAGTTTTTGGTTTGTTTCCCGATTCTATCTCTATCCGCGTTACCAGCTTGGGCTAACCTCTCCGGCCAGCGGAACCGGATATGTTTTTTTGGCGCGGCTGATTGATCAGGGCTGGCATACCAACACCATTTGCGAAGATCTGGAGTTCACCCTGCAATTGGCGCTGCAGGGCGAACGCATCGGGTATACGTCTTTTGCCCGATTCTATGACGAACAACCGGTTAATTTGAAAATTTCTTTGATTCAACGTTTTCGCTGGGCGGTCGGCTGTTATCAGAATGTCCGCCGCTATGTGGTTCCGATGATGCATAAAAAGCCGGCTGCTTCTGTCAGAATGCGTTATGATATGCTCATCTATCTGCTTTTTCAGCCGGCTTGTTCTCTGCAGCTCCTGGTCACAATCGTCAACATCGTCTGCATTTTGCTCGTTCATCCGTTTCATCAATGGTACGCCTGGCTTTACCCGCTGCTGGTACCCAGCGTTATCGGACTGGCCGGCATGTATCTGCAAACGGTATTGATCTTGTCTTTTGAACATAAATGGTCGTGGCGCATTCTGCCCGGCGCTCTTGTTTTTCCCTTTTTCCTGGTCAGCAACGCTTTCGTCTATCTTCTGGCCATGTTCAGGCGCACCGTATTCTGGCACCCGATCGTTCATAAGCGGTCGATGGATATGAATCAACTCGATCACAAATAAAAGGTCAAATGTGCTTGTTCCGCTTTGTCTTAATCAATTCTTAAGAAATTGAGTTCACCAAACTAAAGAATTCTATGTAAGAATAATCTTGGCAACATATGATGCCGGTTATCTTGTTCGTGACGATTGCCGGCGGGGCACCATGGAAAGAAGGATTAGTCATGCATTGGGTTAATTTATTGGTGGATGTTATTTCCGGAAGCATCGCCATTTTACTGATTTATCAGGTCATCGTCGGTATTTTCGCTTTGAAAAAAGCCGAGAAGGTACCGGCCGGCGATCATTTCCACCGTTTCGCTTTGATTATTGCCGCGCGGAATGAAGAAACGGTTATCGGTAACTTAATCGATAGCCTGACGAATCAGGATTATCCGCGGGAAGCCTTCGATGTTTTCGTCATCGCCGACAACTGCACCGACCATACCGGCGAAGTCGCGGCGGCTCATGGCGCGCGGGTTTATTATCGGCAGAACCGGATCGAAGTCGGCAAAGGATACGCCCTGGGCTGGTTTTTCAAACAATTCCTGCCCGAATATGAACGCCGGTATGACGCGATCGGCATCTTTGACGCCGACAATCTGGCCGATAAACAGTTTTTATCCGAAATGAACGCCCAGTTGTGCGCCGGCCAGGTCGCCGTCATGGGCTATCGTGATTCGAAAAATCCTTTTGACAGCTGGGTTACCGCCAGTACCTCGATCAGTTTTTGGCTGGTCTCGCGTTTTTACAACCAGCCGCGAGTTCGGATGGGGCTTTCCGTTCTGGCCGGCGGCACCGGTTATGTTTTTCTGACCAGCTTGATCGCCGAAGGCTGGCGGACGAAAACCATCAGTGAAGATTTGGAGTTTTCTCTTCAACTGATAACCGGGGGCAAGCGCGTCGGTTATACGCCATACGCCCGCTTCTATGACGAACAGCCGACCACCATGGCCCTTTCCATGCGCCAGCGCCGCCGCTGGGCTGTCGGCTGCTATCAGAACATCCGCCAGGGTTTTCCTTCCCTGATTGCCGGACTGCAGACACGGGCTTGGCCGGTTGTTCTGGACAGCTTGGTTTTCCTGATGTTTATGCCGCTTTGCGCTATCCAGATGGTCATATCCGCTTTGCAGCTGCTGGGCATTTTCGTTCTCAATCCGGCCAGCCAATGGAGCGGCAGGCTGGAGCCTTTCATCATCTCGGGCATCGTCGGTCTGGCCAGCATGTTTGGCCAGGCTATGCTGACGCTCTTGATCGAAAAGAAGTTTTCCTATAGAATTTTAAAAGGTGTACTGACTTTCCCGTTGTTCCTTATTTCCAACGGCTTGCTTTATGTGCTGGCCCTGGTTACCCCAAAAATCAGTTGGCATCCGATCGAGCATAAGCGTTCGGTCAGCCTGAGTCAGATCGACCGGGGGTAGAATCTGCCAGGACAGCTGACTGAGGTTGACATGAATGATGTTACCGTCCTGGTTTGTGACGACAATCAAGATATTTTATCGTCTTTGGAGATTTACCTGACCGGAGAGGGATTCCGCGTTTTTACGGCAAAAGACGGACTGGAAGCCATAAGCCAGCTTCATGCCGAGCCGCATATCAGCATCATCATTATGGATATCATGATGCCCAATATGGACGGGATTCACGCGACTCTCAAAATTCGCAAGGAGAAAAACATCCCGATCATTATTTTGAGCGCCAAAAGCGAAGATCATGATAAGATCCTCGGTCTTAATGTCGGCGCCGACGATTATGTCACCAAACCGTTCAACCCCCTGGAATTGATTGCCCGGGTCAAGTCGCAGCTGCGCCGGTATACCCAGCTATCCGGGCCGCCGCCGAAAGACGATGTCCTCCAAAGCGGCGAACTGATTATGGACGACCAGAAAAAGACCGTTCAAGTCGACGGCGAGTTGAAAAGCCTGACGCCGGTCGAATATAAGCTGCTGCGCTTCCTCCTGGAAAATAAAGGCCGCGTCTTTACCAGCGAACAGCTTTATGACCAGGTCTGGGGAGAGGAATCCTTGGGCGCAGACAACACCATTGCCGTCCATATCCGCCATATTAGGGAAAAGATCGAGATCAATCCTAAAGAGCCCCGTTATCTGAAAGTAGTCTGGGGGCACGGCTATAAGGTTGAGGATATCAAGTCATGAAAAAGTACGCTTACAGTTTCACGTTCAAGCTGCTGACATCCTTTGTCACTTATATTCTGGCGGTCATTGTTTTTGCGTCTGGCACGGCCTTGGCGGTTGGTTTTCGCGAAGGCATCCTGACATCGGACCAGTATTTCAATTCGCAATCATACCGGCGGCAAGTTGAAATGGATATGGCTTCTTTAATCCAGGCGGCCAGCAAAGGCACGGACGCCTGGCAGGACGTCAATTTGCCGGAGAATTTAAAGTGCATTCTGGTCAAGGACAATCAGATCGTCTATAGCAATATTACCGATACCGAGGTCAACAGCTCTGTTGATTCCGCAGTCGCCTATTTGGAGGCAATCAGCGCCAGTAAGGAAATTGTCCATTCCTCCGATTATTATTCTGAAGCTTTGACGGTTCATATCATCAGTATTGAGTATTATGCCACGGTCGACAAAGACTTGCTTTCCACAGACATCTATAAAACTGCCGCGCGTCAGTACGGCTTGATCAAGCCCTATATGAAAATAGCTTTGAAATTTATCATTCCGGTCATTTTGCTGCTTTTGCTGTTATTATCCTTCCTGGTGCGGACAACCGGTCATGTCAAAGGGCAGACTGAAATCAAACCTTCCTTCATCGACCGCTGGTACAGCGATGTCTTTACCGCCGCCTCGGTGATCGCGGTCGTGCTTCTGTCCTCGGCATCCTGGATGTACACGTTCAGCTGGGTTTATGAAACGCAGTTTGACCCGATTTACTCCCTACTGCTTTTTTCTATCTACTGCCTGCCGATCTACTTAATCAGCCTGATCTGGCTTCTTTCCATGTGCCGCCGTTTTCAATTGGGGACGTTATGGCGCAATACCTTGCTTTCCCTGGCCTGGCCGCCGATCTTCCATCTTCTGCAAAGAGGCGCCGGCTTCCTGCGCCGGATTGTCCAGAACATCAACCTGACTGTATCGGTCATCATCCGTTTTCTATGTTATTTGATCACCAATATTATCTTAGTGGCCATCGCCTGGGAGAATCCGCCTTTTGCCTTAATGGTCTTTGGTTTTAATCTCCTTATTTTGCTTTATCTATGCAATATGGCCGTTCATTTCGGCAAAATCGCACAAACCGCCGGCGCTATCGCCGCCGGTGTTCTCAATGCTAAAACGGATGTGCAGAATATGGGCGGCCCTTTACGTCAGCATGCCGAAGTCATTAATAAAATCGGCGACGGTTTGAACCTCGAAGTCGCAGAACGCGTTAAAAGCGATAAATTCAAAACGGAACTTATCGCCAATGTATCCCATGATATCAAGACGCCGCTGACCGCTTTGATCAATTATGTCGATCTGCTGAAAAAACAGGAGCTGCATCACGAGAAAGCGGCGGAATATCTGGATGTCCTGGAGCGTAATGCCCAGCGGCTCAAGGACTTAACCAACGACCTTGTCGATTTTTCCAAATTCAGCACCGGCAGCGTCCATCTGCAGATTGAACGGCTGAATATCGGCGAATTGATCCGCCAGGGCGTCGGCGAGTATTCGGAAAAGATATCGACCAAAGGACTGTACCTGGTCGTCAACTTGCCGGATGAGCCGGTTTATATTGAAGCGGACGGCCGCCATTTGTGGCGCATTCTGGAGAATCTATTGTCCAACATCCGTAAGTACGCTTTGCCGCAGTCGCGGGTCTATATAGACCTGTCCGTTGATCAGGGTCAGGCGGTCTGGACCCAGAAGAATATATCCGATCATCAACTGAATATTTCCACCGAAGAACTTATGGAACGCTTTGTCCGCGGCGATTCGTCACGGCACACGGAGGGGAGCGGTTTAGGTTTGTCGATCGCCAAGAGTCTGACCGAACTGCAGGGCGGAACCTTTAATATTGAAATCGACGGGGATTTGTTCAAAACCACCATCCGATTCCCAATCGTTTAAGGCCTTCTGAAGGCAGCCCGGCTTTCAGGGATGATCCGACGGATAACGCAAACCGGTTTCCTCGCGAATCTGATCCAGCAGTTCGATAATCTCAATCGATTGTTGCCAATCCATGACCGGGCATTGAACGGCGCCTTCGGCCAGACAGGACATGACGGCTTCCGCTTCGTAATGGTAGCCGGTGGATCCGTCCCGCGTATAATCATCTTCGATCGTTTCCGGCGGCCGCTTGCCGTCCGCATATTGGATGACGGCTTTGGCCGGATGCCAGAAATCCGGAACTTCGATTGTCGCCTTTTCACAATAGATCATCGCGGTCTGGCGGGTTGTCTGGCTGATACTCGAACGCAGAACAGCCATCGTTCCATCGGCATACTGAAAAAGGCAGGCGGTCATGCCGTCGACGCCGGTTTCCAGCTTAGTGGCCAAAGCCTTGACAGCCGCCGGTTTTTCTCCCTTCAGCCAGGTCGCGTAGGAAACGCAATAAACGCCGACATCGAGCAAACTGCCGCCGGCCAGATCAAGCGAATACAGGCGATTCTCGGGATGGTCGACTTTCCCGGCATTCCAGCGGCCAAAGCCGAAATCAGCTTCGATCAACGTTACCGCGCCTAAGGCGCCGCTGTCGATCAGGGCTTTGACGCGTTGGTTGACCGGGAAGAAGCGGGTCCACATGGCTTCCATGAAAAATACGTTGTTTTGGCGGGCGCAATCGATCATCTCACGAATCTGCGCAGCATGGACTGCCGCCGGTTTCTCGCAAAGCACGGCTTTGCCGGCTTTGAGGCAGCGGATCGCCAGATCATGATGCTGCGGATGGGGCGTGGCGATATAAATGATATCGACGGCCGGATCCAAGAGGATTTCATCATAGCTGCCATAGCTTTTCCGGAAATGATATTGATCGGCAAAGATACGCGCCCTGTCGTACGATCGTGAGGCGACCGCCGCGAGGTCGGCTTGCCTGCAGCGAGGCAGGTCATTGAGGAAACGATGGGCGATGCCGCCCGGGCCGATAATGCCCCATCCTGTTTTCTTCATCCTATTCGCCCTCCTTTTCATGAGGATGATTCTATTTTAACGTATCGGCAGCAAAAAGGACACCGGCTGTTCTTTGCAGAATCATGCCGGTGTCCTCGATGGTTGTTTGGAATCGTTATTCGCGGATCGATCAATCAGATCTCCGGAATGACGATCTCGATCTCCCTGTTGACCTTCGCAGAACGGGAAATACCGTCCAGGATGGCTTGATTGTAAAGGATCTGGCTTGACGGCACCGGAGATTTGCCGTTGTTGATGATGGCGTCCAGGAACGAACGGATTTTCTTGTCAAACAGTCCGGGCCCCTTGTTTTCGATGATCGGGATCACGGTTTCGACCTGTTTGCCGGCGACATCATGATAAATTTTCATCGGGCCGCCGACGCTGCCATTCCAGCAATCGGTTGAAGGGATGCGCAAACCGGCTTTTTTGCCCAGGATGATGGTGTCGCCCGGAGTATCCAGATGCATGGCCCAGGCTATCCGGAAATCGAGGATTATACCGCCTTCGAGACGGATAAAGGCTGCCGCGAAATCGTCGACGCTGAAACGCGAAGCGTTTTCGGGCAATGAATAGGTGTAGCTCTTGCCGAAAAAGTCGGAGGTATAAGCGGATACGGTAAGCGGTTTCGGATAGCCGATCGCGTTCAGGACCATATCGAGCGAATAGCAGCCGATATCGCCCAGAGCGCCGATGCCTGCTGTTGATTTTTCAATAAAGGTACTGTTGGGGATGCCGCGGCGACGGCCGCCACCGGTTTGAATGTAATATATTTCGCCGAGTTCGCCGGATTCGACGATCTTCTTGATCATCTGCATGTTGGCGTCGAAGCGGGGCTGGAATCCAATGGACAGGATCTTGCCGCTCTTCTTTTCCGCACGCATAATGTCCAGGGCTTCTTCCAACGTGACGCACATCGGCTTTTCCAGTAAAACAGGAACGCCTTTATTCAGGGCGTCGATTGTACAGACCGCATGGGCGGCGTTATAGGTGCAGACGCTGACCGCATCCAGTTCTTCCGCTTCCAGCATCGCTTTATGGTTCGGGTAGCAGCGAACGCCGGCCACGCCATATTTCTCGAAAAAAGCCTCTGCCTTGCCAGGGATCAGATCGGCGCCGGCCACGATATCCACATCCGGCATGTTCTTATATGACATGACATGGGATTCCGCGATCCAACCTGTGCCGATAATGCCAACCTTGAGTTTTTTGGCCGGGTTCACGGCAGCCGCTGTTTCTTTAACTTGCTCGAACTGATTAAGGACCTCATCACCTGCTTTAACCATGTTCATTCTCCTTACCTAATCTGTTTCTTCTGCGCATCAAGCGCAATGCTTTTATTATTATACAACAGCTGATGTAAATGCGAGCCCCATATTTCAACGATGAGTCTTACGCCAGCAGAAAGTCGGTCAGCTTTTCAATTTTGATGCCGTCCTGTGTTATAGGATTATCGCAGCTCCCTGCGATGACAATTTTTTCGTAGTTGTCACGGATCATACGCAAGGGAGCAAGCTCTCGCTCGCGTGTAGCGGGTTCGTTCATGGACTCGGTTACCTGAATATACTTTTTTCCCTCCGCATGGGTGGCAATGAAGTCTACTTCTTTTCTGTCAACCTTTCCGATGGCCACATCATAACCACGGCGAAGCAGCTCAAAGTACACGATGTTTTCAATGATATGACCGATGTCCATATCGCGGAATCCCAGCAGATAATTACGCAGTCCGATATCGACGATATAATACTTTCCGAGGGTTCGGAGATACTCCCTGCCCTTGATATCAAAACGCTTGATTTCATAGAACACATAGGACTCCAACAACGCGCCTACATACGCTTGAATCGTGTGGACAGAAGGACTGCCTTTCCGTTTCTGGTCGAGCAGTTTTTCGTTTACCAGCGTATCATTGATGGAAGTGATAGACGTGCTGTTGCCAATATTGTCCGCAAGAAACATAATGATTTTCCGCAGAAGATCCGGATCGGTGATCTGTCTTTGCCCGCGGCGGCGATCCCGTTCAAGAATATCGCGGACAACGACAGTTGAATAGATACCGTCCAAAAGAGTCAGCGTCTTATCGATATCCAGACCCACATCGGCAATTCCGGGCATTCCGCCGTAACGCATATAGGCATCCAGCAGTTCCTGCGGTTCGTAACTTTCGCCATCCGCATGATGAATTCGCTTGCGCAATCCGCCGGCAGGACTTTTGCTCTCCTTGACCGTATACCCGTGAAAATCCAAAAACTCCTTGAAAGACAGCGGCAGCATTTTGATTTCCACGCTTCGCCCCGCCAGATAAGTGGCGTATTCAGAGGAAAGCAAATAGGCATTGGAACCTGTCACATAGATGTCGCAGTCAAAGTCCACACGGAAGGAATTGACTGCATCCTGCCATTGCTCTATGCGTTGGATTTCATCGAAAAACAGGTAAACACGTTTGCCATCAGGTAAATGTTCCTTCACATACCGATAGAGTTCATCGACAGACATCCGGTGAAAGTCCATCGACTCAAAATTGACCTCAATGATCTGCTCATCTGTTACGCCGGTTTCACGCAGATGGCGAGCCATCAACTTCATCAAGCTTGATTTTCCGCAGCGCCGAATGCCGGTAATAATTTTAACCGGCTCCGTATCTTGAAACGCAATCAAACGGTTTAAATATAAATCACGGCTACGCAATGCTCCTGCGTTTTTCTGCATGAAAATCACCTCCGCAGCCAGCGTAGCACAAAAATGAAATGTTTTCAAGTTTGTGCTATCGATAGCACAAACTATGATTTTTTAGGCGTTTATGCTCTTGCTTCGGCCGGGCATTTTCTTGAAGACCGAAGGAGTCTTAAACGGTTTCTACAGCCCTGTTGCAATATCCGCGTTTCACGCTTCGGCGACAACGGCTCGCGCAAACATATGGCAGATCGTATCCGGCACCTGGGATCCGAACAAGCAAAACGGATACCGTTTGGGGATGTCCGTTATCAATTCAATCTCAAGCCAGAATTCCCGGGTATCCGGCTCCAGCCCCAATAAGGCGAGAGGTACGATACTGAGGCCGTTGATCTTGTCGGCAATAGCCAGGCGGGTGATTTTCTCTGCTTTGGGTTCATTCTTGAAGACATACGATATCTCGGCCGGACAGCGGAGCTGCGGCGCCGGTTCCAGTCCATGCCTGCCGTTGATGATGGCCGGAGCGAGACCGTTGTCAGTCTCTTCGACCGAAAAAACGACCTGTCCCATCGCCGTCGGCACTGGTTTAGCTGTATAAAGCACAATACCGCTGCCTTTCAGCGATTCGGACCGGATGATCAGACTGCCGTCCCGGCAGGCCAGCTGTAAATCGCCGGCTTTCTCCCGCCGGCAATTGACCGCGCTGAGAATCGGCGCCCGGTCGATTTCCCGGCCGAGTTTCAGATCTGATTCAAAAAACTGCCAATCCGTCGCCAGTCCGGGGTCGGAGGATTCAACATGCAGACAAAATTTACCTGGGGGGCAGATCACACGCAAGTCCTGACTGATTGTTTCCTGGCCGGCAAGAATCAAAGTTAAGTCGGACGGTTCACAATACGCGCGGCCGGATGGCGACAGTTTGAATTGACAGGATAAAGTCCGGGGCGCGGCGCCGGTGTTCGTCAACCGAAGCCGAAAAAGCCGCTCCGTCATGCCGTCGGCTCGCTCCAGAATCTCGCCGAACGGCTCGAGCTTCGCCCGGACCAGTTCGATGAAGGGTCCTTCCGCGGCAATAAAGCGAACCCCGTCCACATCATCCATAACCTCCAGGCCGCATTCTTCTGCATTGCGGGCTGCGCAGCCGTTCAGGCGGATATTGTCGAGCGTGACATTTTTGACCATAGTTTTTGCGTTATAACCTTGGATACGCGATTTGGCAAAGGAGACCGGCATCGGTTCGAGGACAGCAATATTCTTGAAATAAATATCATGAATTCCGCCTTTCGCCTGGTCGGTATTCCAGACGGAATCCGTGATCCGGATGTCGAACAGCTGGGCGCCCGGCGTGTCTTCAATCCGGATGTTCTCGAAATGGATATCTGAAACATCTGCCCGGTCGCCATGGTGGATCCCCATCAGCGGATACCCGGTTGGCGAATGGAGGATGTCGATGTTCTCGAAGCGAATGTCGTGGACTTTATCAGCCCGCAATTCGACGCCGACTTCGATCGGCCGGGCAAAGTCATTCCACAGCACGCAATTCCGGAAAACCGCCCGAGTCATGTCGCCGGTGTCAAAAGCCTTGACGACCAGGGAGTCATCCCAGACTCTGGTGAAACAGCCTTCAACTAAAATGTCCCGGGATCCGCAGATATCGATGCCATCCGAGTTCCCGCGCTGTCCGATGATCTTCAGATTGGCGATATGGACATTCTCGCAGCCAAAGACCCGGCAGCTCCAACTGCAGCTGTCGGTGACGGTTATATTTTCTATTGTCAGATCCGAGCAAAAGCGAAAGTCCAGCGCGTGCTGCCATTGTTTTCTATCATGCTCATAGTTTTCCATCGACAAAACACCAAGGCCGGCTAAGGCCAGATGCCTTTTATTTTCGGCCAGGATCTTGCCGTGGACGTGCGCGCCTTCCTCCAGATAGATCAGGGTGTTGTCCTGTCCGATTTCAATGATTCCGGCATTTTGTCCGCCTGCCGGGAAATAAATCATATGCTCATAACCGGCCCGGTCGACCTGATCGGCGCCGCCGGCAAAGACCAGTAAGGCGTCATCGGTGCCGCCGTTGATTTCTACAGAAAAATTGCACGGCCGGTCCAGGCGGACGGTCACCTTGTTCTTGTCCAGCTCTGGCCGGATGCCGAGAGAAAGGGGACGAACAAGGACCGATTGCGGTTCCTGCTCGTAAACCACAGTCAACAAACCGTCGGACAGGTATCGAAAAATAACGAAATCCGTTTGCTTTTTGTGCAGATAAGGCGCTGGAAAGACCGTGGATTTTTTTACAAGCAGTTTCGAGTTTTGCCAAAAGACATTCATCGCAAGTATCCTCCCGGAATGGTTTATCACGTAGATTAACGGGGTGGATCAAGCAGGCCCAACCGCCGGACGGCATGCAGGTAAAACAGCATGACGCTGGAATACCAACTGGATGAGCGGCTTGGTTCTCCGGTCAGCGGATGAAGTTCTTGAGTGAATAGACGGTCTTCAGCAAGGGTCAGTGAGCGAACCCAGGCTTGCATCAGGATCTCCAGATCGGCGCCCTTGCCATAATAATCCATCCAGCGAAGCGCCCGCAAAGCGGTCAGCCCTTGCGAATAGAACCCCCAATCATTGCCGTCGGACTCCTGTTTGAATTCCGGATCGGCCGCGGAAAGGGACGGGAAGGGATAGGCCGTCCAGAATTCGGACGGATTGCGTAAATATCGGTTATAGATAATGTCAGCCAGAGGCTGGGGCAGAACATGCTCCTGGAACAGATTGACAATATGGATCGAGCGGTATTTCCGGAACTGGCCGTAACGGTCAACATCGTAGAAAAATTGATCTTCCGGGTCATAACAGTGCGTCAGCAGAGCCTGGTAGATCGCGTCGGCTTTTTGCCGCCATGCCGCGGCATCGCCCGGTTGACCGAGAATTTCAGCCATTCGGGCCAGCGCCATGCGCGAGCCGAATACGACGGCGTTGACATCCGGCGCCAGCAACGGCATAAAAGGCTCCGGATTACAGACCCGGGCATCCCCGCCGGGGCAGCCTTTTCCGGAAATGCCGGTAAAACGCGGGCTGTTGTCATGACCGCTGTCAAATTCGCAGAACAGCTCGATCAGGCCGGTTTGCAGGGTCGTCCGGTAACGGACCAGCCAGTCGTCCCACAGCCGGCATCCGGCGTAAGCGCGCTCCAGGAACTGCCGGTCCTGCGTCAGCTCATAAGCTTCCAGGCAAAGGCGGGCAAAAGAAACGCACTCCTGCAGCTGGCCATAGCCGATCAGACGGCCATAGGCTTTAACATTCGGATTTGATTCGTCCAGAACAAAACAGGGCAGCTGGCCGTCCGGTTTTTGGTTGTTGAGAAACAACTCGACCTGAGATTGTGCCAGCGACGCCATGGATGAGTCGAAATTCGCATAACAAACAGCGTCGTAGGCATGTTCGAGCCAGACTCCCGGATAAGCATTGGAAATCAGGAACAACGGTGTCGGATGACCCTGAAATGTTTTGACGTGCAGGGTCCGGATCCGCTCCAAAACGGCTTCATAGCGCGTATTGACCTGTTCTTTTGAGACTTGCTGCTTCAAGATGATCAACTCCTAAAATCTTTTCCACCGGCCCATCAGATTGACGGCCCGGGCGGGTCTGACGCCCGGCGTAACGCCCTGGGCTTCGACGGTAAATACTTCCTCCCGGCCGAGATCCCCGACCAGAATAGCGCGCTCTTCATAAGCGGCCAGATCGAATGAGATCTGTTCAGCCGACAAGCTGACTTTCGGATTATCCGACACCAGGCGGATCTCGCCATGGACCGGGACAGGCATGCGGTTGCGTATGCCCAGCGTCAGCGGCCGGTCGGTTCCCCGATATGGATAAGTCAGGCTGGTCTGCACATCGATCGGATTACAGACTCTTTCGGATTCCTGCAGGCCGATATTCTGGAAGGAAACTGCCGTGTAGCCGTATTCGAATGCCTGGGAGTCCGGCTTGACCTCGATATCCGCCCATTCGGCGTCCCGGAAGTCCTCCGGGAAAGCCGTGAAATTATCGGTAAAGCGCCAGTCGCCTTTGCCGGCGGACCAGGTCGGCCGGACGATGTGCCGCATATCGAACAACTCGCTCATTTGGGCGTCGGTTAATTGGACCGGCTCGCCGCAATCCAGCATGCGCTCATAACCGCCTTCACGCCGGGCATAAGTATAGCGGAATGCCGGCCGGGTGCAGAAGATATTGTTGCTGATAACCGCGGAAGCCTTGAGCTGCCGGCCGCTTTCATACATCTCCGCCAGCCGGCCAAGCTCGGGATAACGATCAATATAGGGGCTTTTGGTGCAATCCAACCGAATACGATCGTCATTAGGCTTTAGGAAAGATTGGCGCCCGTTGTACAATATCTGCCGCTGCTGCTCATAAACGACGCCCCAAAAGAAGGCTGTATGCGCGCCGCGGCAATCCAGGGCAATGGCCGGATAGCACTTAACGAAGACATTGTTCCGGACGATAAAATCGACGCCGCCGCCGAGCATGACGGCGCGGCCAACTTCGTAGAAGAAATTATTCTCCATGACCGTGCCGCTGAGAACATCATCATTATAGATGCCCATCGTACCCATGCCGACGCCGCCCAGATGATGAATAAAGTTGTGGCTGACCTGATTGCCGCGGAAGGTTACATCGCGCCCGGCGTAAATCGCGCCGGCATCGCCGCTCTCCAGACAAACCCGGTATATTTCGTTGTCCGTGATCAGTATATCGTTGCCGCCAAACAAAACGGCGGAATGCGGGCAATCATGAATCAGATTATGGCTGATGGTCATGCCGACGCCCATGGCCAGGATGCCGGGTTTATAACAGCGGCTCCAGGTGGCAATCTGGTAGATGTGATTGTTCAAAAAACGGAATCCAGCCGGCTCCAGGGTCAAACGGTCACCGCCGAAGGCCCGGATGCCGCCGTCGCCGCAATGATAAATCGTGCAATTTTGCACGGTATGTTCCGATCCTTCGATCAATTCGACTGCCGTATTGCCAATGTTCTTCAAAACACAGTTGTCGAGACAGACCTGACGGCCGCCTTGGATACTGACCGCATGACCGCGGACACAGGAAAATTCAACGTCCTGGATCGTGATATGCTCACAGCCCTGCAATTGGATCAGCGGTTCATCTAGCAAAGAGATGATCAGCTCGGTTTGCGGATCGTTCATTGGATCTTGCAGCGGGGGATATAGGTAAGCCTGGTTCGTCTGGCGGTCGATATAGTAAGACCCGGGTTGATTGACTTCTTCCAGGAGATTGAGAAAACAAAACCGCTGTCCAGGGTTAAAGCCCCGGATTTGGTCTTTGGGGATATCGCCCAGACGGATCGAACCTTTTTCGGAATCGAAGGCCGTTACATGTTCATAAGAATTCGCCCAATCCCAACACCAGTAGCCATGAGCCCAGAGATCCGGCTGAACCTGCCATTTACCGGGACGCGCGTCTTGATAAAATAAACTGGCTTCCGGATCGCCGATCCTCTGCTCGCACTCATTGACGATCTCCCGTTCATATCCGGAAATGGTCAGGTATTGTCCCTTTTTGGGGTACTGGGCGAGGTCCAGCGGCTCACCGTTGAGAAAGAGCTCCGCGTGCGATGGGGAGACCTTGTCAAACCAGCCGCGGCGGGTCAATCCGCCTAACGCGGAAATGCCGGTTTTATTCAGATCGCAGACCAGGACCTGTCCCCGGGCTTCCGGATCCAGGCGGCACAAGATTGCCGGGTCGGTAACCTTTTGCCAGTTCCGCAGCGCTTTACCGCCGATTAACCGCGCTCCCGGACCGCTGAGCGTCAGGTTGCGGTGTTCTGGACCTAATCGGATCGGCTGATCGACGAAGTAGCGGCCCGGTTCCAGCCTGATCGTGGCTGGATAGTCATTTTCGGCGTTCCTGCAGCGATCAAGGGCTGCCAGCAAACCCGGCAAACCTTCTTCTGCGGATATGGTGCAGATCATTGGCCCGGAGGCTGTATTGTCCATCATAGGAGCTTCCTTTCCGTTCCGTTAATTTTCAGGCATGGATGATGAAAACACGAGTTCTTGATATTGCTGTCATCTTAGCACCGGATCCGGTGAAAGTCACCTCTAAAATCCTGTTGTTCTTGAGTCATAAATGTCAAAATAGTGCACCATTACTATCTTCAACAGACAATAAAAGTCATCTTCTCTGCCTTGCTGGCAACACCTCTGAAGCATACAATATAAAGAGATATCAAGGAAATTTGCAGCACGGGGTTGCCGATATGCGTTGGAACCGGATGATAAGGATAATCCTGCTGCTGAGCATGATGTTGCTCAGCTTATCAGGCTGTATATTTGTATCTTCCGAATATACTCATGATCTAGAATCGCAGGTTCCTACAGCAGAACGCGATCTCTATGTTGTGAAGTATATGACCGGCGGCGCCGGCAAACAAGCCGATTCAGACAGAGTTCTGGCTTTGTTCAATCAGAAACTTCAAGAATACTTGCCCAACACCTATCTGGACTTTATTGTTGTGCCTTTTAATGAATATGCCGACCGGTGGCATTTGGCGGTTGCCGCTTCAGAAAAAATCGATATGGCCTGGCTGGGATGGACGTTATCTCTGCAGGCCGAGGTAAACGACGGTTCCTATATCCAACTGGACGATGCCATCACAACCTACGCGCCAACCTTATGGAATGAATTTGACGACTGGGTCTGGGATTGCGGGCGAATCAGCGGCAAGCTCTATGTGATTCCTATCGGGATGGGCTGGACCATCGACCCGAAATGCATCTTTGTGCCAACGGAGCTGGTCGACCGGTATCTGGACCTGAATGCTTATAATCAAGCGCAGCAGGCATGGGAAAAAAGCGGCGATCTAGTTCCGTCCGACGCGTTTCTTGATGTTCTGGAGAGTTTTTTTGCTCAGGCGAAAGCCGGAGGCGATCTGGGCATCGGCATCTCGACTTCCGTTATCAAAAATTTTGTCGCGACCTGGTATGCCGTTCCCAGCGGTTCTCAGACGTTAGCTCCTCCGGCTTTTACGCGTCAGGAGGATTTATCATCGACTGCTGTCAGTATTCTCGACGTTGATTTGAGCAGCTTTTTTGTCCGGATGGCCCGCTGGTATCAGGAAGGCTATATCCGCAAGGACGCTTTAACGGTCCAGGATGAAGTACCGGATCGTATCTCGAATGGTTTCTACCAGAAAAAAATGATTATGGAATCGTCAGGCTTTGATGATTATCTTTCCATTAAAAACTGGGAAGCCCGCTGGGGTCTTCCGGTCACGGCTTTGATGCTGCAAACTTACCGTAAGACGCCGGTCAACACCCATGGCACAGCCCTTGCTATTCCGGCAACGGTCGGCAATCTGCAGCGCACGCTGGAACTGGTTAACCTGCTCTGGACAGAAACCGGCAGTCAGCTTGCCGATTTGCTGGCTTACGGGATTGAAGGCGAGCATTATGAACGCGTGGAGGGCAACTATATTCGGACCTTTGAATATGATAATGTTGACGGAGGCACCATCGACTGCCATTACGGCCTGCCTGACTGGACTGTGGCAAATGCCCGCTATACCTTAAAAAACCAGGGCTATAGCCCGACTTTTATCCAGGATCGCATGGCTCTGGATGCTTCAGCCAGAACTGTCCCTTTAACCGGTTTTGGCGCGGATACCCAACCGATCAGATTGGAACTCTCACAATATGACATGATTGCCACAAAATACTTTCCCGGCTTGTTTTATGGAACTTTCACCGATCCAATAGCTGTCTATCAGGAAATGAACGCCTGTTTTGAAGCCGCCGGGATTCGCCGGATTACCAAAGAACTGCAACGACAGATTAATATATTCTTATCAAAGTAATCATTCAGAAAGAAGGAAGACGCTCATGCCAGATAAATCCTTGAAAAATGATAAACCGCAGCGCTGCCTGCCCCGCAATCCTCATCCCGATGCCGACTGGTATTTTCAGGGCGGCAATCTTGGCCTTTTTATCCATTATGGTCTATCAACAGTCAGCGGCGAAGGCGATTTATCCTGGGGGATGATAGACCGCACGCCCTGGGATGAAGCCAGCGGCGGCAATTATACGATTACGCCGCGCGCTTATTGGAATCTGGCCCGCCGCTTCAATCCTATGAATTTCCATCCGGAGGATTGGCTGAAATCCGCTGCCGACGCAGGTCTTAGTTATGCTGTTTTCACCACGCGTCATCATGACGGTTTTGCCATGTGGCCCTCCGATTATGGCTGCTTGAACACAAAGAATTATATGCATGGGCGCGATTTGGTGGGCGAATATATCACAGGCTGCCGGCAAGCCGGTTTGAAAGTCGGCCTTTACTATTCGCCGCCGGATTGGTTTGTCCATCGTTACTACATGTCCTTTCTGTCTGGCAGCGGTAAGCTGCCCGGGCGTGACAACCGGGGTCTGGATCACGAGCCGATCGGCGAATTGCCGGCAGTGCCGCAGACTATGGAACATGATTATATCGATTATTGCAGCAACCAAATCCGGGAATTGTTGACCCGGTATGGCCAAATCGATTTGCTTTGGTTTGACGGAACTGTTTCGGATGTCTCGCGGGTTATTACGCTTGACGAAATACGGCGCTTGCAGCCAGGAATTGTTGTCAATGACCGCTTGCACGGCGCCGGGGATTTTTGCTCTCAGTATGAGTGCAGCTTGCCGGATCAACGTCCGCAGGACCAATACTGGGAACACTGCCACATCTGGGAAGAAAACTCAGGCTGGGCGCATATGAACCGATCGACCGGATATAAACCGGCTTCCTGGGTTTATGACAGTTATCAGAAAGTCCGGCAATGGGGCGGCAATATGCTGATTGATGTCGGCCCGCTTGCCGATGGATCCCTGCCGGTGATATATTATGAAAGAATTCGTGAGCTGGGTGTCTTGTTAGGAAAGAAAAAGATATGAATACCGATACCATCAGAATGATTATTGTTGACGATGAAGAGATTATCCGCAGTGGATTAGCCTTTTATTTTTCAACATCGGATCTGGGCGTCGACGTTGTCGCGTTATTCGCCAACGGTCAGCAAGCGATCGACTTTCTGGCGCAGAACCCCGTCGATATAGTGCTGACTGATGTCAATATGCCGGTAAAAAGCGGTCTCGAGGTCGCAGCCTATAGCGCGCAGCATTGTGCCGGGACCCATACCGTCATTATTTCCGGTTACCAAGAATTCAAGTACGCGCAGAAGGCTATTGAGTACGGCGTTGTGTCCTACCTGTTAAAACCGGTGCGAATTGACCAGATGCAGGTATGTTTCCTGCGTCTGATCGATCAGATCCGACTGGAACGGCTAAACCGGATCAATCAGGCGTCAGAGAAGAAAAAGCTGCAGCAGATCATACCCTTATTGCAGAAACAATTTTTCAACGGCCTGGCTGACGACGATCTTCATAGTGACGCCGACCGGGAAAGAGAAATGAGCGGTCTTGGTTTTGGCCAACAGGCGACCTATCAGCCGATCACGATCGTTTCGATCACCGTTCTTTCCGAAAAGGCAGAAGGGATTGACCGGACGGACAAGTCCGGCGAATCCGGGCGTCAGCAGGCGGTCTTGAATTTTCTGAACCAGCAGGATCAGCTTATTTTTGTTGAAAAGTTTGAACCGGGTCCTCATTTGGCTTTCTTCGCTTTCAGCCTGCTGCCCCAGTCGTCTTTCCAGTTGGCCGCGGCGGTTGAAAAGCAGGTTAACAAAGCGGCATCGGCTTTTATGGAGGTCTTTGATGTTTGCCTGGTGCTTGAAGGAATAAAGTCGTTTGTTTCGATACATGATCTGCAACGATTCTTGATTGAGGAAAAACAGAATGTGGAGCAGTATTATGCGAAATTACCCAGGCAAAGCGAACCGAAAGGCAGTATGCACGCCTCGATCAAACAAGCCCTGCAATACCTGCAGCAAAACTACAGCCGGGATGTATCGCTATCGGAAACAGCCGCGGCTGTCCATTTAAACGCGATGTATTTCAGCCGTCTGTTCAAGCAAACGATGAGTGTGAATTATACGGATTACCTGACACAGCTGCGCATGGAGAAAGCAAAACAGCTTCTGCTGTCCGGCGCGGAAAAAGTTTTCGAGATCGGCCGGATTGTCGGATATGACAACGATAAGTATTTTATCCGTTTGTTTAAACGGTATACCGGCCTGACACCCGACGCTTACCGCCGGAAAAGCTATAAAAACGATAATCCGCTCAAGCCGGACCGGGTGATCTGTCCATGAAGCTGCCTGACTTAAGATTAGGCAGATTTCAGACTAAACAGCTGATCTCTGTCTTTTTGCGGAGAGTTGCTTTTTTTCTGGTTCTGATCCTGATTCCGGTTCTGATTACCAGCGTCGGCTTCATTATCTTTACCAACCGTACCCTCGATGATGAAACTGAAAAAATGAATGAAGCGGCTCTGGCTCAGGCAAAAAACATCAGCGAGACGATTTTCAGCAACAGCCGGCTGCTCTGCGCCAGTATATCAAGCAAATCAGACATTGGCCAACTCATGACGCCCAGTTATTCCCTGGTCGATTTTAATATGATCTGCGACGACCTGCGCAATCAGAAATTCATCAATGCCTATATCTATTCTATTGAAATATATAGCCACCGCAATATGGTGATTGTTACCCCGGAAGGAACCCGTTTCAACGCGGATACCAGAGAAAACGAATGGTGTGATTATATTGATTATACGAATGAAGACATGAAAACGGTCGTTTATGCCCGGAACCAGCTATACCCTTATGTTTTTGGCATTATTAAGCCGGTTATTATCGAAGAAGAAGCCGCGCAGGGCGCCGTTGCCACGTTGCTGGATCTTTCGAAAATCAGCGAGACCATCAATATGTCAACTTATGCGCGCGCCGCTGCCGGCCAGCCCAGCCGTGAATTTTTTATTCTTGATGAAAATTTTAATATTATTTCATCGAATCAATTGAACCTGTACTTCAAAAAGAACATTTATGAGGTTTTGAATCTGCCGAACGGAATGCTCACCGCCGAACCAGGTTCTTCAATTATTAATGATGGCAAAGTGATATCGCTCCTGCAGTCGGAACAATTTCCCCTATACTATTTAGCCGTATCATCAACGGATTACCGCTATTCTTTTTCGCGTGACACGCAGCGATTATTGCTTATTATTTTCGTATTGGCCATCTTATTCAGTATCGTTGTCACGATCGTCATCAGTTATAAATCGGTTTCTTTGATTGACCAGGTGATCGCAACGATCAAAAATCCGCATGGCAGCTCGATGAGAGATAAAGATCTGCAGACGATCGCCGATTTAATCGAACAGTCGTCCGACGAGGTGTTTAAAACAGAACTGGAATCCCGCATTTTTATGCTGCAGCAAGTCCAGGCCAGCAGTCTGCAGGCGCAAATGAATCCTCACTTTCTGCATAATACGCTGGATACCATCAATTGGATGGCTTTTATGGATTTAGGCGGTAAAAACAGGGTGTCGGCCGCGTTGATTAATTTGTCCAATCTGCTGCAATACAGTATTTATGGGCAGAACTTCACCTGCTCTTTGCATGATGAAGTTGAACACGCCAAGGCTTATGTCGACTTGCTCAATCTGCGTTATCAAGGCCGTTTTATCGTTGAATTTGCCATAAACCCGGAATTGGAGAATGCGACGGTTGTCCGTTTTCTCTTGCAGCCGCTGATCGAAAATGCGGTTTACCATGGATTGAAGCCTCTGGACATTATCGGGCATATTTTGATACGCACCCGTGTGTCCGACCAGGATCTGATTCTGACGGTTGAAGATGACGGCCTGGGGATAAATCCGGAAAAAGCCGCAGAACTCAACACCCAGTTTGACGCTAACGCGCACCTGAAAAAAATTAACGAAACTGCGCGGGAGGCATTGCTGCTCCGATCAAATAAATCAAGGCAGGTTGAGAATGATAAAAACACGCATGGGGTCGGAATCTCCAATATTGATATGCGTATTAAACTGATTTTTGGTATTCATTATGGAATCTCAATCGAACCTGGCGCATCAGCCGGTACGATTGTCATCATCCGCATGCCGCTGAGATCGGACAGTTAACAGAGGCGAAGGTGTATGAATCGGTACAGCCATACAAACTAAATAGCAATAAAGTACACTATCGGTGAATGAATTCGAATAAATAAACTGGCGAAATGAACAAAAAACTGAGTTGTCAGACCCCGCGAGTCCAGTTATTATAAACATATGCAGACAGACAGTCATTTATGATACAGCATGGCACTTCGTTCGCTGCCTTTGGGTATCCGGACAGCAAAAGACATGCCGGCTTACTTTGTTGCACAATGAAAATAGGAAGAGGAATCAAAGCATGTCTGATTTGACAACTACGGTAAAGCATGTCGACTTAACTCGGAGGAGATCATGGTTTTTAGATCTGACACGCCATTGGCAGCTTTACGCCATGTTGCTGCTGCCGGTTGCCTATGTCGTCATATTTTCCTATGTCCCCATGGGCGGCGTGATCATCGCCTTTAAGAATTACAGTATAAAACGGGGTGTTTTGGGCAGTGAATTTATTGGCATGACGCATTTCATTGATTTTGTTTCCACCCCGAATTTTTTCATTCTTCTGCGTAATACGATCCTTCTTAGCCTGTTGTCTTTGGTTGTCGGATTTCCTGCCCCGATTCTTCTGGCGCTGATGATTAATGAATCCGGCAGTCAAAAATACCGGAAAACAGTCCAAATGATAACGTATGCGCCTTACTTCATTTCAACGGTCGTCCTTTGCGGCTTGCTGATCAATTTCTTATCGCTGCGCACCGGCATGCTGAACAATATGATTAAAGCGCTGGGCGGGACCGAAATCAATTTTATGGGTACGGCTTCCATGTTCCGTACAATTTATGTGGCTTCCGGCGTCTGGCAAGGTATGGGTTATGGCGCGGTATTATATATAGCAACCTTAGCGGCTGTTGACCAGAACATTGTCGAAGCTTCAATCATGGATGGCGCTTCCAGACTCCGCCGCGTCTGGCATATCGATCTGCCGACGATTGCTCCGACTATCGTTATCCAGCTGATCCTTTCGATTGGCGGCATTATGTCTCTCGGTTTCGAAAAAGTTTTCTTGCTGCAAAATCCTGTTAATCTGGATGTTTCGGAAGTTATTTCCACTTATGTCTATAAGCGCGGTATTTCCCAATTTCAATATTCCTATGCGACTGCGGTTGGATTGTTTAATTCTGTAGTCAATTTCATTCTGATCGTCTTTGCGAACAGGATAGCCCGTATAGCCGGCAATACCAGCTTGTGGTAAGTAAGGAGATAGTTATTCAACATGCATAACAGAAGTAAAATCCGTCTTTATTCATCGACAAGCGATAAGATTTATATGGTTTTTGTCTATATCATAACACTGCTGATTATCGGCGTCGTTCTCATCCCGTTGATCTTCGTGGTTGCCTCTTCTTTCTCGTCGGCTGATGCTGTCATGGCCGGTAAAGTTTATTTATGGCCGGTAGGTTTTACATTAAAGGGCTATGCGATGATTCTGAGCCATGAGATGCTTTTGACCGGTATCAGGAATTCCATTCTATATGTTGTCTTGGGTACAACAATCAATATCATCATGACGATTCTGGCTGCTTATCCGCTTTCACGAAAAGATCTTAAACTACGCAATCCCATTATGTTCATGTTCTCGTTCAC
This sequence comes from Clostridiaceae bacterium, assembly GCA_034927345.1. Lineage (GTDB taxonomy): Bacteria > Bacillota > Clostridia > Saccharofermentanales > UBA5734 > JAYFQE01. Next base: position 54,090 of record JAYFQE010000021.1, on the reverse strand, counting down.
CATGCTGTTCAGCGGCGGCATGATCCCGGTTTACCTTTTAGTCCGCAATCTGGGACTGCTGGACACGATTTGGGCGATGGTGATTCCCAGCGCCATGTCAATCTGGAATGTTATCGTCATGCGGACATACTTCCAGATCAGTATTCCACAGGAATTACTGGAAAGCTCTGCTCTTGACGGCTGCGATGATTTTCGCTTCCTGTTGAAAATCGCGTTGCCCCTTTCTGTGCCGATTATCGCCGTCAATATTCTGCTCTATGCCGTCGGGCATTGGAATTCCTATATGGGCGGATTTCTCTATTTAACGAACAGCAAATTGTATCCCTTGCAGCTTGTCTTGCGGGACATCCTGATAACCAGTAATATTACGGGTGTTGATTTGGATATTGGCACCCTTTTGGAAAGGGAAAAACTCAAAGCGCTGCTGCAGTATTCAACGATCGTTGTCGCTTCGGTGCCCGTTATGCTGCTCTACCCGCTGGTTCAAAAATACTTTGTCAAGGGAGTCATGATTGGCGCTATTAAGGGATAGCCCATCAGCCGCTCTTGTTATTTAGTGCGAAGATCATGACAGCTGCTCACGCGGACTGTTTGATCAAATATTTCTGAGGAGGAAAGTCCATGAAAAAGACCATAGCCTTGTTCCTATGCATCTGCATGCTGGCAGCTGTGTTTGCCGGCTGCCAAACGTCGGCCACGACAGCCGCGCCAACATCGGCAGCGACAACCGCCGCGTCGGCGGCAACCACTACGCCGACGACGACGGAAAAAACTGTTGAAAATTTCAATCCGACCGGGTTTCCGATTGTCAACACCCCGATCAAGCTCAGTTATTTAACAGTTAACTGGTCGAATTATACGGCTGATGACTATGCCAATGACGAATGGATCAAAGAAATTGAAGCCAAAACCGGCATTCTTCTGGAACCGACCGCTATTCCGTCGACCGACGCCAGCAGCAAGCGGAACGTCATGCTGGCCAGCGGTAATTATCCCGAGATCATCGCCGCATCATTCTCTCGCGCGGAGATCATCCAGTTTGGTGTTCAGGACCATATCCTGGTAGACCTGAAATCGGCTATCGATACTTATGGCGATGAACTCAAGAAAGTTTTTGACTACAACGATGTATACTACAAAGGATTGATCTCTCCGGACGGCGCTATTTATGGCCTGCCATCCATCGATGAAGGTTATCACACGCAAGCCTACCCGAAGATGTACATCCGTCAGGATTGGCTCGATAAGCTCAACCTGAGCATGCCGACAGATACCGAGAGCTTCCGCGCCATGCTCCAAGCCTTTGTCAGCAACGACTTGAACGGCGATGGCAAGAAAGACGAAATCGGCCTTACCGGCAATACGGAGAGCTGCACGCCGATTCAATGGTGCCTCATCGGACAGGCCTTCACCACCTGCCGGCCAGGCCTCTGGCTCTATCAGGACAAAACGAGCAAAGCCATCACTTTCGCTCCGGCGCAGGAATCCTATCGTAACGGTTTAAAATACGTCAAGAGCCTGTATGATGAAGGTCTTCTCGATCCGGCGGCGTTCACCAACAAGAACTCGCAGATGCAAGTAACAATCCGTACCGAGCCTTATTCTGTAGGCGCCTTTATCTGCGACCATCCGGCTATGGGCGTTGATTCCAACAATTACAATGAATATAAAAATTATCAGGTCTTGTCTGTTCCGCTTAAAGGACCGGACGGATTCCAGGAACAGCCCAGTAACAATGGCTTTGGCGAAGTCGGGTCCTTTAATATCGCTGTAACGGATAAATGCGAGAATGTGGAAGCCGCGGTTCGTCTGTTCGATTATTTTATGAGCGAAGAGCAAACCATGTTGAACTGGCTGGGTAAAAAAGGCCGCAACTGGGAGGAAGTCGACGCGAGCAGCAATTTGAAGAATATTTTAGGCGGCTCGGTCAAATATCAGAAACTTACCGGCTATGAATCAAGCGGCACCGATAAACCCGCGCCTTATCACACCCTCAGCGTATGCTATTTCAAGTCATTGGAAATTAATAATTCAGCGATGGCTGCCGTAGATGATGTTTATCAGCCTCAATACTATGAACAACGCATCATGCTTGACACGGTTTCGCTGAAAGACTACCGTCGCGACACCTACCTGCCCAAGAACATCTTCATCCCGACCAAGGACAATTCGTCATTCAGCACCATCCAAACCAACCTGAATGATTTTATCGAGAAAACAGCTGTGCAATTCATTCTGGGCGAGCGTAATCTCGATACTGATTGGGAAGCTTATCTGAAAGAATTACAGAATTATGGTGTTGATAAATATGTCTCCATCTATACCGAAGCTTACAATACCATGAATCAGTAAACCGAGTCTATTGACAGAAATCCGGAAACTGAGACAGCCTGAATGGGGATTGTCATATCAACCAGGATATGGCAATCCCTTTTCTATGTTATGATGAAATCAAGCGATAACGGGGGCGGGAAGCATGGATAAATTATGGTATAAAAAACCGGCGGAAAACTGGAACCAAGCCTTGCCGATCGGTAACGGCCGCCTTGGCGCCATGGTCTTCGGCCAGGTGGACGAGGATGTCTATCAATTGAATGAAGACACCCTTTGGTCCGGCTATCCGGCCGACACAAATAATTATAGCGCTTCAGCTTATTTCCGGCCGGCGGCGGCTCTGGCCCTGAAGCGTCAGTATCGTGAAGCCGAGGACATGATCGAAGAACATATGCTGGGCAAGTGGGGACAAAGCTATCTGCCTGCCGGCAATCTGGTGATCAGGTCCGATGTTCATGAATGTGAATCCTATAACCGGTCACTGGACCTGGATACCGCCGTCCATACGGTTCGCTTCACTTCCGGCGACGTAACCTTCGAACGAGAAACCTTCGTCACGGCTGTTGACCAGGTTCTGTGCATCCGCTTGAAAGCGAACAGCGCCGGCAGCCTGAACTTTTCGGTTTCGCTGCAGGGGCAGCTGAAGGCACAGGCCGCCGCGGCCGGGCAGCTGATTCAGCTTTGCGGCCAGGCGCCCGGCGATTGCGTGCCCTCCTATATCAAGGTCAAAGAGCATCTGTGGTATAGCGATATCGACTGTGAAAAGGGCATGACCTACTGCATGATGGCTGATGTCAGGCAGAATGGGGGGTGTCTGCGTACCGGTCATGAAGAGCTATCGGTCAGCGGCGCGGATGAAGCGGAGATCCGGTTGGCGATCAATACCAGTTTCAACGGGTTCGACAAGCATCCGTACCTGCAGGGCAAGAATCCTGTCGACCTTTGCCGGAAGCAGCTGGCCGACGCGGCCAAGTTCAGTCACGAGACACTGAAAGCCCGTCATATTGCGGATTATCAACATTTTTTCAAGCGCGTAACGCTTGATCTCGGCGCCGGCCGGGATGATCTGCCGACCGACGAACGCTTGCAGTCATTTGCTGATGACCACGCCGATAAGGGTCTGGCGGCGCTGCTCTTCCAATATGGCCGTTATCTGTTAATCTCCTCCTCGCGCCCCGGTTCGCAGCCTGCCAACCTGCAAGGAATTTGGAACGGCGAGCTCTGCGCGCCCTGGAGCAGCAATTATACGACCAATATCAACACCGAGATGAATTATTGGCCGGCTTTGCCCTGCAATCTCGCCGAATGCTGCGAACCGCTGCATCGCATGATGCGGGAACTGCAGATAACCGGCCGGACAACCGCCCGCGCCCACTATGATGCCAAAGGATTTTGCGTCCATCATAACGTTGATCTTTGGCGTCTCGCCGCTCCTGTCGGGAATTGGGGCAAAGGCGCTTCCGGGTTCGCGTATTTCCCGCTGGCCGGCGTTTGGCTGACCCGCCATTTATGGGAATATTATGCTTATACGCTGGATATAGGGTTTTTGAAAAACAATGCTTACGGTATTATCAAGGATGCCGTTGAGTTTTGTGACAGCATGCTTTCAGAAGCCGAAGACGGCACGCTTCTGTTTTGTCCGGCAACATCTCCGGAAAACACCTTTTATACGGACGGCCAGAAATGCCATGTCACTGCAGCTACGACGATGGCCCAGTCAATCGTTTGCGACATCTTCAGGATCTTTATTCAGGCTTCGCAAGCGCTCAAGCAGGATTTAGTTTACGCGGATTTTATTCGTGAGCGGCTTGCCCGGCTGGGCGGATTCAAGATCGGTTCGCAAGGCCAGCTGCTTGAATGGCATGAAGAATTTGCCGAAGTCGAGCCGCATCACCGTCATGTCTCGCATTTATACGCGCTGCATCCAGCCGACATCATTAATCCGGAAGAAACGCCCGAATTGGCGGCGGCCTGCCGCAAGACCCTGGAACTGCGCGGCGATGACGGCACAGGCTGGAGTCTGGCCTGGAAGGTGAATTTCCAGGCGCGGCTGCTGGACGGCGATCATGCCTTGAAATTGATCAACCGTCAACTGCGTCTGGTTGATTCCGCAAGCGTCAATTATCAAAGCGGCGGGACTTATCCCAATCTGCTGGACGCGCATCCGCCGTTTCAGATTGACGGCAATTTCGGCGTTTCGGCCGGCATAGCCGAAATGCTGATCCAAAGCCGACCGGGCCATGTTCATATTCTGCCGGCTCTGCCCCGGCAATGGCCGGACGGATCCTTCCAGGGATTGTGCGCCCGCAACGGCCTGCGCGCGGATGCTTCCTGGCAAAACGGCAAGCTCCGGCAGGCAACGCTTTATGCGTCGCAGCCGGTATCCGTTGTCTTGCGCTGCGGGAGTGCCGCTGTTCCGGTGAATATGCCGGCAGATTCAGTCGTTGAATTTGATTCAGATCTGAAACAGATCCATTACGAGCCGGCCGGATCTGCCGTTCACTGATCAAAGATATACTGCGGGTCAGAGTTGATGATCTCCTCGTGGGTGTTCTCGAAAACTACCGTTCGGACGGGTCGTTCTTTAGCTGCTTCTTGTTCTTGCAGGACTTGCGGCAGGTCTTGAAGTTTATCGTATGCCGCCGATACTCCTGCCGAGAGAACATATGCGCACCAATGCCAGCCGTGCTGAGCTCGCTTGGCAGCTTGTCATGCATTGTGTTTCACCTTCTTTCTTAGGGCTGGTTTTTTCGTCCTTCACTACTCTAGTTGAATGATGATGCAAATATAGAATTTTGGTATGCGAGAGAGTTGATGCTCTTACTTGGCTACGAACGATGGGAGAATTTTGATAACGCGATTTCTCGTGCTATAGATTCCTGTGAAACAAGCGGAATTGAGATTTCCGATCATTTTCGTGAGATCACGAAAATGATCGTCACTGGCAAAGGTGCACAGCGCCCCGTAAAAGATTACCTGTTAACTCGGTATGCCTGCTATCTGATAGCGCAGAATGGTGACCCCAAAAAAGAAGAAATTGCCTTTGCCCAAAGCTACTTTGCTTTTCAGACCCGCAAGCAAGAACTCATTGAGGAGCGCATTTCCTATATCGAAAGGACAGCGGCACGTGGGAGACTCAAAGAGTCAGAGAAACGTTTATCGCAAAACATATATCAACGTGGCGTCGATGATGCCGGATTTGGTCGCATACGTTCAAAAGGTGACCAAGCATTATTTAGAGGAAAAATGATCTGTCATCCCAACATTCTAGGTCATCAAGTGGCTGATTCTCACGTTGATATCCATAGCGGCGCTTATCGTTGCGATACAAAAATATAAGCAAAGACCACATTAAAGGTTTTATCCTTCGGTGTGGTCTTTACTGTTGTGGCTCCGCTTGAAGAGTGTCGGTCAAAAATTACTTGTTTTGAGTAATCCCTTTGACGAATGCTCTTTTCGGGGCGGCTCTTTTTATCTCATCTTCCGCTTTTCAGCGATAAGATTTACGCCGGCGCAGCCGGGCGGCGAAGATGATCCCGGCGGCAAGAAACAGCACGGCCGTACCCAACACAATCCACTCCAGAGCCGTATTGGCATAAGTATTCTGCAGCCAGCCGGAACCGGCGTCAGCCGCGCCGGCCTGACCGGGGACGGCTTGCCCGGAGACGGCCTGACCGGGCGCAACCGCCTGGCCGGGTTCCATTTGGCCGTAGCCGTATCCGCCGCCGGGGAAGCCCCCGGGCGCGGCCGCCTGGCCATCCTGCCGGCCGGCGCCTTTCCCCAGGCCGGACATGCCGGCGGCCATTTCCGCCAGTTGCGTTATCGCATCCTCGTCCAGGCCCAGATCCTTTAATTGCTCCTTTTGCTCATCCGACAGGGTTCCGTTTTCCGATGCGCTTAATATTTCCATAACAGTTCGCATATCAACGCCATCCGGCAAAGTGACGTTGCCGAAAGCGCCGCCGGTTTGGCCGCTCTGATCCGGCGTCATGCCTTGGCCGTCCTGGTTCTGAGGGTCGGCGCTATCTTGCCGGTCGCCGCCCTGGCCGCCGAAATTACCGCCGTTTTGGGTGCCCAGAGCCGTCAGATTCAACGCCGACGTATCAATAAGCGCCGATGAATCTGCCGTCTGGCCTGCGGTAGTAGAGGGCAGAACGCCTTCAAGCTGGCCCTGGATGCTCTCAGCCCGCAAGGAACCGAGCAGCTTGAATTGTGTCAGCGCCGCTTGATATTCATCATAAGTATAAAAGGCTGTGGCGTCATTCTTTACAGCATTGCCGATCAAAGCGTCCATTTGGTCAATCGTGGCCGAAAACTTGCCGCTGTCGAAAAATTCCGTGACGATCTGCTGCAAATATTCATGATACCGGGCTTTATACGCATCAACGGCCAATAACTGGGCAATGAGCGGCCGGGCTGATAATTCGACGCCCGAAACCGGCGTATCAATCGGGAAATTAACGACGGCGGAGGCGTCCGAAGATTGGAAACCGCCGAATGCCAGATTGTAATCCCACGGTAAAATGCTGATCCGGCCGTCCTGTTCATAAACATAGTAGTTTTGCTGCATGTTGGAAACATAACTGTCCAGATTGACGACCACCGTATGAACCGCCAGGTAGCGGAGAATCTCGTCCACATCAAAGGACGCTTCCAAATCCGTGCCGGCCGCCAAGTTTTTTAACGCTTTTATCACGGCCTGATAGTCCTCGGCAGACGGATCAAAGGCCGCATTGCCGAAAATGGCCGTATAGCTTTCCGGGTCATCATCGGTATAAACCAGGTCGCCGCCGCCGGCCTGGCCGCCCATGGCCGATTTGCCGTCCATTTGCGGTCCGCCCGTAAAGCTGCCGCCGGAAGCCGTCCCGGTTTTTGCCGCGGCGGCGGATACGCCGGTCTGGCTCTGGGTCTGGCTGCCGGCTGTCAGTTCGCCGGCGCCATCCATACTTTTCACATTATATAACTGACCGTAATCCGAACCGAAAACCCGTTCGGCAAAGCTTTCTTCCAGAGATTCGACGGCCAGGTAACAACCCCACGGCTCGCCGTTGACGGTTATTTCGGCAAAGGCAAACAACGGCGTCGGCACATCCATATCGGCCATCATTTTATAAGCCATGTATTCTTTCATATAAGTCGCGTCGCCCTGCATGTTGTTCAGAACAAACTTATCCAGGCCTTCACAGGTCTGCCCATCGATATAGTGGTCAAATTCAAGTTTGAAGCTAAAACGGTCCGAATTGGAATCGGCAACGGTGGTCAAGCTGGAATTTCCTTTGGCTCTGATGCCGACCGAAGCGTATTGCTTACCGTTAACCGTTACATCGACAGCGATATACTGCTCTTGTGCCGCCTGATCCAGAAAGGATTGCCATGAATTCGCATCAACAGTGAGCTCGACGGTCATCATCTGATCCGGATCGAACAGATCCGCCGTATAGGCGGCAGCGCCGGAATGATCGGCAGCCAGAACCGAGTCGGAGGGCAATGCCATCAAGATGCCGGTTATCAGGACCGCCACGACCATGACCACCGATAAAATGGTATTGAACCGCTTGCTTTCAATCATGTCCGCCGCCTCCTTGCGCTCAAGCTGTATATTCCCCGTTATAACTGACCAGAACGGCGCTGCGGATTCCGGGCAGCGCGGCTACTTCATTGACAAACTGGGTGGTGGCGTCGCCGAGGCGGACTTCTGTCGTCAGCTCAATGCCGCTTCCTGCCGTTACTGTCTTTGACTTGACAGACATTTTTTTAACACGCTTTTCAACCAAATCAAGAGCCCGCTTTTCCGCGTCGTCATCAGCGCAGGATAAAACCAGAACAAACGGCGATTCATGGCTCTTTTTATTGACAAAAAGTACCAGAATCAAGCCAATAAACAAAGATCCGAAAACAGCCAGAGGTATCAGGCCGGCTCCCAGGACAATTCCGGCGGCGATCGACCAAAAGAGGAAGGCAATATCCAGCGGTTCTTTGATCGCCGTCCGGAAACGGACAATCGACAGAGCGCCGACCATGCCCAGCGAGAGAATTACATTGGATGTTACGGCCAGAATCACCAGGGATGTGATCATCGTCAAAGCCATAAGGCTGACGCCGAAACTGGCTGAGTACATGACGCCGCGGTAGGTCTTTTTATAAACGAAGAAGATGAACAAGCCAAGGGCAAAAGAGAGCGCCAGGGCAATGATCGTGTCCAAGGCTGAAAATGATGATACCTTTTCCAGAAAACTTGTTTTGAAAATGTCATTGAATGTCATGAAGAAACCTCCTGTTGTTTATATCAGCCGTGAATCCGGCAGACTGCGTATTTAGACAGGGCTGTCGCCTGGCGGTTTTCAACCTGAACCAGATCGGCAATCAGATCCGGCAGATAAGCGTCGTATTTGACTTCCAGCACTTGCTGCCCGTCCAGATTTGCGGCGAAAGTCGGTAAATCCGGCTTTAATAAGTCTACAGACGACAGACCGGTCCGAATATGGCTGTCCAGAGTAACCCGAACGTTGCCGGCCGGAAAAATGAACGCTTCCCGCGTATATTCAACCAGTGTTTTCGGCCGCAGCAGCTGATTCTTGGTTTTGACATATAAATCGCGGATAACTTGATCCGGATGATCGGCCATCCAAAGCACGTCTCCCAGCAACAGCCGGTCGCACTCAGACGCCGTGATCCAGGCTGATTCTTTACAGCATAAACCATGAATTTTCGACTTCTTCTCCAGTTTGATCGCATTGAAATCCGTTCCGTAAACGCGCAGCCGGAATTTCTCCCGGCAGCTGACACCATCCAGTTTCTCCTGCAGAACCTGGTCTTTGTAGTTGTCAAAGTAGAGGCTGCGGACCTGATAAGTGCCGTCGGCGGCCGCATGGTTGTCCCGGGACATCACAATGGACAGGCGCTGCCGTAAAGAGACGGCCTCCAGGGGACTGATCATATGCTTGTATTCATGGCGAAAACGCATGGGTGTCATATAAAGCTCCTTTATAGTTTACTGATCTGTCGACTGCCTGTCGGCCGCTGTTATACGCCGTCAGCCTCTTCTGTAACCTGACCGGCGTCGTAATCGGCAGTCGCCTCTTCAGCCTGGCGTTCGCCTTTACTGCAAGCAGGACGGCTTAAGAGACAATGCTTATGGCAGCCTGTACACCTCAATTTGCTTAAATACTCTGTCAAGGTCATGGCCGTCTCCGAAGTCTGGGTTGTTTGCGACGGCAGGATGGCCGTTATCTTTTCTTCTTCGCTGGCCGACTGGATCGTCTGGCTGCCGGCTGTTTGGCTCACGATTGTCTGGACGCCGGCCGTTTGGCTGTTTTGATCCGACGACAGGGCGGGGAACAAGATATCAAGCGTACTGTTTGTGGCCAGCGAGTATAAGGCAGCCAAAGCTAAAACGCCGATCAGAACCCGGGCAGCCATGACCTTCAGTCCCGCCGCCGGCGCGTACCGCCGGAGCAGCCCGGCTATCCAGCCGGCATGAAGGATCGCATGCAAGACCAGCAGGGTCAGGGAAATCCAGCTGGCCACGCTGTGGATATCCCGCCAGGAGATATCGCTTTGCGAGGCCAGGGGGGCAAATAAATACTGCGAGATTAAAATGCCGCTGAGCAGGGTTACCGCCATGGCAGCTGTTAACAAAACGTTCAGATAAAAAAGCCCCTTAGCCCGGACCGTCATTTTCTTCCGGATTCCCCGGCACATTTTTGTGATCCAGGTCTTGTTGAGCAGCAAGTGAACCGTGAAAAGACCGATGACGATCAGGCTGAGGATTTCATGCCAGAGGACGCCGGTCCATCGTGTATTCATCAGCAAGATAAACAAAATGGCCATCCCGATATCGAGAAATATTTTCAATTTTACTGAGTTGTTCATCATCAGCACCTCCGGGCAGAAAAACTATAATCAGAATAATCGTTCAAGGTGATGGTTACATGAACAAAACAGGGAACTTACCTGAAGTAATTCCCATCTTTAGGCCGGCAAACTCCGGATCAAGGACGCAGCTGGAGTTGAAACCAAAAGGTGCTGCCTTGACCGGGCGTACTGTTGACCCCGAAAAGAGCCTGATGGCGGTCCAGAATATTTTTGACGATCGACAAGCCCAGCCCGGTTCCGACAACGGCGCGGCGATGAACCTTGGATCCTTTATAATAGCGGTCCCAGATATAAGGCAGCTGTTCAGGTAAAATACCTTCGCCGCTGTCCTGAACTTCAATACGCACCCAGGTGTCGCCGATGATCTGGCGGATCGTCACTTTTTTATCGGCGCCGGTATAATTGATGGCATTGTTAATCAGATTATGCAGAACCTGGTCGATCCGGTTTTCATCGGCCTGAACATAGGCTTCCTGATCCGCCTGCAAGGCAATGTCATAACCATCCTGTTCGACCAGTTTATTAAAACGCTCCAATGTTTTACGGATCGATTCGGTCAGATTATACGGTTGGATTTTCAGTTCCTGACCGCCCGACTGCAGCCTGGACAGATCCAGCAAATCGTTGACCAGGGTCGTCAGCCTTTTTGACTCATCGATGATGACCTGGACATTCTCCGGACTGTTCTCGCCCGGCAGGTCGCGCATGACTTCCGCATAGCCGCTGATCATGGTTAGAGGGGTCCGCAGATCATGGGATACATTGGCGATCAGCTCACGCCGCAGCGATTCGACCTGATTCAGCTCAACCGCCGCATGATTCAGCGTATCGGCCAGTTCGGCTATTTCTTTATAGCCTGACGACTCGAACTGCACCTGATAATTGCCCTTGGCCAGTTCGCGCGACCGCTCGTTGATCTGGATGATCGGCCGGGCGACGCGTTTCGACAAAATCAGCGCCAGCAAAAGCGATAAGACGACCAGAATAATGGTAATAATGAATAGTTGACCGCGCAAAGTTTCCACCGTACTGTTAACCGGCGTTAAAATGGCGTTCAGCAGGATCACGGCTTTGGTTCCGTCAGCCAGAGTCACCGTCCGGGCATAAATGATGGTATCCAGCATACCGCTGTCCCGATTAGGCACGCGGCCGACAAAACGGCCTGAATCATAATGATCATCTTTAAAATTAGCCCGATCAAAATATTCAAGATAGGACCCGCCCGATTCCTGCGCTTTGCTGAAAAAGCGCTGCAGTTCATTCGCCGGCAGAAGCCGGATAATTCCGCCGCCGGCCAGAACATCGGCATATCCGATCGTCTTGTTGTTTTCATCCAGAATCAGGATGCCCAGCTCATGCTCCTGAGCCATGCGGTTGATCAATGTACCCAATTCTTCATTGTCGATGTTGTCGCTCAGGGTTTCCGCCGTACTTTCAATCATTCTGGTTTTGATGCTGCGGTAGAAATCATCCAGAAAGACGATCTGAAAAAGCCAGAGCAGAAGCAGCATGACGCAGGAAAAAAGTAAAAAGGATAAAAATAAATTCCATTTTACTCCTAAGCGCCTTTTCGATGTATGCGGTTTATGCAGTTTATTTTTTATTTTTTTTAGTTTCTCCGACTTAAGTTTCAAAACGGTAACCTACCCCTCTGAGTGTGACGATAAATTTCCGGTAATCGCCTATACTGTTGCGCAATAGTTTAATATGCGTATCCAGAGTCCGGTCGTCGCCGAAAAAATCATACCCCCAGACTTCCGATAATAAACGTTCGCGGGTCAGAGCGATGCTGCGGTTGCGTACCATGAAAAACAGCAAGTCATATTCTTTCGGGGAGAGATCAATTTTTACATCGTCGACATAGACCATCCGGCCGGTAAAATCGATGGTCAAGCCTTCAAAACGGACGACATCCCGCTCCGCCGGCGCCGCGGTTTTCTGATTGCGGGTAATCAGGACATTGAGACGGAACATCAGTTCTTTAGGCGAAAATGGTTTAACCACATAGTCGTCGATACCCAGTTCGAAGCCATGGATTTTGTCGTATTCCTCACCCCGGGCAGACAACATCAGAACCGGCATGTGCTTGGTCTTGAATATTTCACGGCAGGCCGAGAATCCATCCAGTTCGGGCATCATCACATCCATGACAACGGCGTCGAAATCCTGCTCGCGGCAGAGGTGAACGGCAGCCATGCCGTCGGCGGCTTCCGTAACATGATAACCTTCGAATTCCGCATATTTGCGGATCATCAGGCGGATTTTCTGTTCGTCGTCAACAATGAGAATACGGTTCATGTGTTTCACCCTCTTTGCCTCATTATACAGGGAATTAACCGAAAAATGCAGCGTGTGTTCTGCAAATCAGCCCGGTTTGTATTCATCCAGTTTGAGTTGCAAAGATATCTCTCTGTTGCTGCGCAGGACAACGATCGTAACCGTATCGCCGACCGAATGCTGGTCCAGCGCCGTGTTCAAATCAGCCGACGCCGACACGGCGGCGCCGTCAATGCTGAGAATGCAGTCGCCGCTGGCGAAACCTGCTGTCGCGGCATTGCTGCCGTCCGTCACTTTCAGGACATAGACGCCCAGCTGAGAGACCCGGTACATCATGGCTGTTTGCTCAGAGCTGATGTCGATCAATGTCATGCCCAGATCGATCCGGCCCTGCACATAGCCATAATCGATCAATTGGTTGATGATCGGAACAATATCGTTGACCGGTATGGCGAAACCCAAGCCTTCGACATCCGTTCCGGATGACTTGGCCACGACCAGCCCGACCAGACAGCCCTGGCTGTTGAACAGGCCGCCGCCGGAATTCCCCGGATTGATCGCCGCGTTCGTCTGCAGCAGATTCATCGTCTCATCATCAATCGTAATTTCCCGGTCCAGGGCGCTGATAATGCCGTCGGTAACCGTACCGCCCAGTTCGCCGAGTGGATTGCCGATGGCAACGGCCAGGTCGCCGACCGCCAAAGCGTCGGAATCGCCAAAGGTAACCGCCGTCAGACCGGACGCGTCAATTTTCAAAACCGCGACATCCGTCTGCGCGTCTGTGCCGACCAGCGTCGCGTCGTATGTTGTGCCATCGGTCAGGCGGACCTTAATTGAATTGGCGTCTTCAATGACATGGTTATTGGTTATGATCAGGCCGTCCGCCGATATGATCACGCCGCTGCCGGCGCCTTCGGCAATATATTGCTGCATGCGCTGACCAGAAACCATGACTTCCGTTGTAATTTCCACGACGGACGGCGATGCTATGGCGGCAATTTCCGTCACGCTAAGATCAGCGGACAGGCCGGATTGGCCGCTGGCCGTTTTAATGGTTGAGGCGGCCGCCGTCGCAGTCTGCTGTGACGTCCCGCCGCTTGTCCCGGCAATTGCGGCATCCGTCGTGGTTATGGCTGCCGAAGCGGCGCCGGTTTGATTCAGCCGGTTCAGCGCGGCAGCCGCCATACCGCCGCCAAACCCCGCCGCGCCACATAATAACACTGTAACGGCCAGAACCAGGCCGAGACCTTTTTTCATCATGACCATAAAAATACACCTCCCAAACCGGATGACCGGCTGCGCTGGCAGCCTGCATTTTTATATTAGCCGGCTGATGTGATGATTGTCTGAACGCAGCCTGAAAGCTGGGAAAATAAGCTTCGTCCCGGGCGGCGGCATTGGGTTGCCTTTATTGGAATTTTCGATATCATAGAAGGGAGTCGATAGCCTATACAAGGGAGTTTAGACAGCATGCGGCATGAGAACCCATCCCATTCGCTGATTCAAGTTATGCGGCAACTCAGGCTGCGAATCTATCCGCCGTCAGAACAGGATTCCGGCAGCCGCCTGGCCACCCAGCTGGCCGTTGAGGGGCTTTTGGCGGCAGTCGTCCTCAATCTGGCGACTGTCTATACGTCCATGTTTGCCAGCCGTATGGGCGCCAACGACAATCAGATCGGCTATATTTCGTCCTTACCGCAGCTATTTGCCCTGGTCGCGCTGATTCCCGGCGCCATCCTGACCGGCCGGCTTCATGACCGCCGCCGCCCGGTAGAGGTGTCTCTGGTTCTGGCCGGTTTGTTTTACGGGCTTGCCGGTCTGGCGCCTTTTTTCGGCTATCAGCGGGTCTGGTTCCTGATCGGCATGGTTTCGATGGCTAACGCGCCGATGGCCCTCTATAATGCGACCTGGCAAAACTATTTTTCCGACGTCGTTCCGGTTTCACGCCGAAACAATCACTACACTTTGCGGACATCCATGACTTTCTTCGCCGGTATCGTTGTGATTCAGGTTACCGGCATCATCCTGGGCAACGCCCGTTCAGACAGCCAGCGGATCCTGATGTATCAGGTGTGCTATTGGTTGTCTTTCGTTATCTCTCTGCTGCAGCTTATCGTTCTGCGCCAGGGGCCGCGGGACCTGTCGGAACACAAGAGCGCCGGCTGGCAGGACCTGCTGGCCGCCTTCAGGGAAATAGCCCATAACCGTAAATTTTTAGGGTTTTTCGGCGTATCTGTCCTCTTCCACAGCGGCTGGTATTTTGCCTGGCCTATCTTTTTTATCGCCCAGGTAAAATATATGAACGCCAATGAGGCCTGGCTCAGCTATATAACCGTTTCATCCAGCCTTCTGCAATGGCTGACCGTTCGTTACTGGGGTAAATACATCGAACGCTGCGGTATCCGGAAGGCAGTGATCATCGGAGCCGCCGGGCTGGCGATCAACCCGTTTCTGACGGCACTGGCCGCTTATCTGCCGGTTCCGCTGCAGCTGCCGATGCTGCTCATTTTTAATCTGATCAACGCCTTCACGTTCAGCGCCTTCCAGCTCTCCGTCCTGCAATGTCTGCTCGAAGTTATCCCTCAGCGTTATAAATCCCTGAATTTATCCATTTATACTTCAACTCTGCTCCTGGCCAACACGATCATGCCGATTTTAGGCGTTCAGATTTATAGCGCGGCCGGAGCCAGCTTAACGGCGATGACCCTGACCATGACGGCCGCCACCGGAATCCGTCTGTTTGGCGCGTTTTTGTTCTGGCGGCGCTGGCGGCGGCTGCGCGATGAACCGGATAACGGCATCCGGGGTTGAAATACCCGGTCGAATCAAGCAGCCCGATTACAGATCAGGTTCGCTCAGATCCTGCCGCGCCTAAAACCGCGTCGGTTTCCTTAAGCTGACGGCGGATCTCAATCGACTGCGGGCACTTGCTCTCGCAAAGGCCGCATTCCACACAAGCATCCGCTTTTTTCCCGGGCAGCGATTCCTGCGTGCCGATCTGGGCATATTGAGCCCGGGCATACTCGGTCAAGCCATAAATCCGATGATCGTTCATCAGCTTGAAATTGAGCGGGATATTCACCCCTTGCGGGCAAGGCATGCAATACCGGCAACCGGTACAATAAAGATCGGCCAGTTTCTTATTATCGTCGAGCGCACGTTCAATCCCGACTAATTCCTGGTTTGACAGCGGCGCGGTATCCGACGCAATACGCACATTTTCTTCAACCATTTCCAGCGTACTCATACCCGACAGGGCACAGTGAACGCCGGTATTGGCCAGGACGAAACGCAGGGCGATTTCGGCGCTGCTGTAAAACCTGGCCGCCAGCAGGCTGCGGATGGCCGCCGAAGGTGTCGCCAGGCGGCCGCCGCCGACCGGTCCCATGACGGCAACGCCCAGGCCAAGGGCCGCCGCGTGAGCAATACTGCGTTCATTAGCCCGGTCGAGCAAGTTGTATTGGCAAAGCACCGAGTCGAAATAGCCGGTATCGATCAAACGAATCATGTTTTCCGGCTTGTCATGAAATGAAAAGGAGAGGTGTTTGATCAAACCTTCTTCTTTAGCCCGGAACGCCTCTTCCAGAGGACCATCCGGCACATTGATATTATGCTCGTAAGTCTCCCAGTCGATCCCCCACATGTGATAGAAATCGATCGATTCGACATCGAGCTTACGCAGGGACCGTTCCAGACGCTCCCGCCAATGAGAACCTAAATGATCTTCAACCGGGTTTTTGGTCGACAAATAGACACGGTCGCGCCAGCCTTTCAAGGCTTTGCCGACAATCTGCTCACTTTGTCCATCACAATAATAAGGCGCCGTGTCAATGTAATTGACACCCAGTTCAAAAGCGCGCTGAATGATTTGAATGCTCTGATCTTCATCATAGACCGACGTTCCGTTTATCGAATGCTCCGGTAAACGCATGGCGCCGAATCCCAAGGCTGAAATATTGATTCCGGTATTGCCGAATTTGCGGTATTGCATGGATCTTCCCCCTCTTTTAATCGGTCGGACCGATACCATGCCCAGATCGTTCACAGAATCCGGCCAGATTATCCTGATAAAATGATGTTATCACAGAGGGTGGCAAAAAGTAACCTCGGAAACGGCGGGCGGCAGATAAATAAGAGCGTAAATGCCGGTATTTTTACTGTCTTTTTAGCAATTGACGTATCTTTGTCCATGTATTGAAGACCAGGCAAATAATAAGCGGACCGCTGATCAAGCCGCCCAGCGCAAACGCGCCTTTTAAGCCCGGATTCTGATAATGGCCGTCCGTCAACAGGATACGATTCAGGAGCAGCAGGGTGCCGGCCGGAACCAAAGCCAGATAAGCCAGCAGGACGCCTATCGCGCCTTGTTTCTTTTTGAGGATTCGCCGCATGGCGGAAAAGAGCAGTCCGGCGGCGAATCCATTGGCAGCCAGAACCAGGATAAGCAGCCATGAACCGCGCGGTATTTCTTGTAAAAAAGATGTCCAGAACAAATAAAGGCCCCCTTGCAAACACATTACTCAGACATTTTCGCACAGGATGGGCTTCAGCGCCAGCACCTGTCCAAACGACGGCCGGTATGATTCAGGGCAGGCGCCGTTCCCGTTCGCGCCAGCCGGAAGGCGACAAGCCGTAAACATCCTGAAAAGCCCGATAAAGAGCGGCTGTATCGGCGAATCCGGCCTCGTCGGCTATCACCGCCAGCGTCCGGTTTGTCAGTAATAATTGCTGGCAAGCAAAACGCAGCCGCAGACTGCGGATATATTGATAAGGCGTCTGACCGCACAGCTCATGCACCTTGCGGATCAAGTGATCCGGCGTATAGTGAAATTCGGCAGCCAGCTCTTCAATTGTTATTTTTTCCCGATATTGGGCTTCCATAGCCCGGACGATCGCCTCGCCGCGCCGATCGGCCGGTTTGATCAGCAAAGGCTGCCGGCTGAGGCGGTACAACAGAACGTCGAATAAAGCCTGCAAGCCAAAACGGCAATCCGGCTGCCGCACTTGCAAGCGCCATAATTCATCCAGATGCGGCCGGAATTCCGCCGGATCAAAACGTCCGCGGCTGACCAGATAATCCTGCCGATCAGCCGTTTCCGCGTTGATGCTGTTCTCGGGCAGCCAGACTCCGCTAAAGTGAATATAAAGATAAAAGGGCAAATCCGACGAACGCGGCCCGCTTTGCAGCAAGCCGGCCGGCTGGATATACCAGTCGCCGGTTTCCAGTTCGATCGGTATGCGATTTTCTTCAAAACGCAGGCAGCCGCTCAGCATCAAGATCAAAACACTCTCCCGGCATATGCGGTTCACATGATGCTCTCCGGCAAAAAATTGTCGATAATCGCATTGGCCGTATTGCGGCCGGCTATTCAAATCCAGTCTGTTTAGGGTCATTTCTTTCTCCGCCAACTTTGATGTAAAAGTCAATATCATCGATATTAACAATTTTATTTTATCAGACAACTTGTTATATTCAAGGTAAAATGATTTGGAGGTCCGGAATATGGAAATCAACGAAATAAAGCCTTCTTTTGTTATTCAACCGGCAGCTTATGATTTTTTCCCGGTTAAAGCTATCCGGCCAACCGGCTGGCTGCGCCGGCAGCTGCGTATCCAGGCCGACGGCCTTTCCGGTCATCTTGATCAGTTCTGGCCGGACATCGCCGATTCGCGTTGGATCGGCGGCAGTCATGAAGGCTGGGAACGGGTGCCATATTGGCTGGACGGATTCATTCCCCTGGCCTGGCTCCTTGACGATGCCGATTTAAAGTCGCGCGCCGGCCGGTATATCGAACAAATTCTGCTTCGTCAGGAGGATGACGGCTGGATTTGCCCGTGCAGTCGGGAAGAACGCGCTGCCTATGATGTCTGGGCGTTGTTTCTCATTCTGAAAACCTTGACTGTGTATGCCGACGCGACTGATGATCCCCGGATCGAGCCGGCTGTTGAAAAAGCCCTGCTCAACCTTGACCGCCACATCGACGGCCACACTTTGTTTGGCTGGGGCCAGACCCGCTGGTACGAAGCGTTGATCAGCATTATCTGGCTTTATCGCCGCCGGCCTGCCGCCTGGCTGGTTCAGCTGGCGGTCAAGCTGCATAGCCAGGGCGCCGATTACCCGGCTTTGTTCGATAACTGGCCTTATCAACAGCCGGAAGAAGCCGGGCGCTGGAATTTCCTGACCCATGTCGTCAACCAGGCGATGATGCTCAAAGGCTGGTCTTTATACAGTTTGATCTCCTCGCGGGAAGATGACAGGACGGCCGCCCGCCGGATGCTGGACTTGCTGGACCGATATCATGGTCAGGTTCACGGGTTATTCAGCGGCGATGAGTGTCTGGCCGGAACCAGCCCCATCCGGGGCACCGAGTTATGTGCTGTCGTCGAATTCATGTATTCCATGGAACAGCTTCTGGCGGCTACCGGCGATCCCTATTGGGGAGACCGGCTGGAACATGCCGCGTTCAACGCCTTGCCGGCTGCTTTTGATCCGTCCATGTGGACCCACCAATACGATCAACAAGTCAATCAGATCAACTGCTCGACCCAGGCCAGACCAGTTTTCGGAACTAACGGCCCTCAGGCCAATTTATTTGGCCTGGAACCGAATTATGGCTGCTGCACAGCCAACCTCAGCCAAGGCTGGCCGAAGTTCGCCCGCTCCCTGTTCATGCGCCGCGACCGGACGGACGATTGTCCGGTACTGGCGGTTGTCGCTTATGCGCCGGCAGAGCTGACAACGGAAGCCGGCGGAAAACCGGTTCATATCCGGATGCAAACCGATTACCCGTTCCGCGAGGAAATCATCCTGGAAATCGAAACCAGCCCGGACTGCCGGTTCGCCCTTGATCTGCGTATCCCGGGCTGGACCGAAGCGCCATTGCTGACTGTCCGGACCGAAAGCAGCGGCAGCATGCCTGCGGAAGAAAAGCTCCGGCCGGCAGCCGGAAGCATGTATCGCCTGGAACGCCGCTGGGCTGCCCATTCGACGATTGTCCTCCGCCTGCCGGCCCGGGCTGTCTGGCTGGAACGGCCGAATCAGATGGCGGCGCTCACCCGCGGCCCCCTGGTCTATGCCTGGCCGGTCGGCGAACAATGGCAGCCGATCAATCAAGATCTGCCGGGACATGAAATGCCGCACGGGGATTATGAGGTTTTGCCGGCGGGGCGGTGGCAATACGGCGTAAGCCGTGAGTTGACTGCCGGATCTGAGCGAATAAAATGGGAAGAAAGGCCGGTCGGCGAGTGTCCTTTTTCACCGGATGGCGCCCCGTTGACAGCAACCATCCAGGCCAGGCCGATCGACTGGCCGGTCATCGACGGTTCGGCCGCGCCGCAGCCGCCAGATCGCACTCCGGCCGGACCGCCGGAAGCCTTAAGACTGATTCCCTATGGCTGCACAAACCTGCGGCTGACCGAATGGCCGCTCCTAGACAACTGACCTTCAGTCAGACAACCGACCGGTTAGCCGTTGATAAAGCGGATCTTTTCCGGATGGCGTTCATGAGGTTCTTTGGTTATGGCCGGATGGCCGATGGCGACCGATATCGCAAATTCATGATCGTCCGGCCATTGGACTTGCCGCGCCATCTGAAAGCCTTTTGATCCGGAGAAAGCCGCGGCGGCCAGCCCGATAATGCAGGAACCCAGACCCATCGACTGAGCGGCAATGGCCAGATTGGCCGCGGCAATCCCCGCGTCCAGGCCGCCGTCTGTATCTTTGGGCATCGATATCAGGACAACCAGCGGCGCTCCATAAAAAATACTCTCATGCCGGGCGGCCATCCGGTCGATAATAGCCTGGTTGCCTTCTTCGCGAAAGGTGTCCATGGCGGCGGCGTTAAGCCGCGTGATCAGAGCCTGATCCGTAATAAAGCGAAATTCCCAGGCCTGGCGGTTCATACCGGTCGGCGATGCCAAAGCCACGTCGACCAAGGCGTCCAGTTCGGCCCGGGTCAAGGGTTCTGCCTGGAAACGACGGATGCTCCGCCTGTCCTGAATCGCTTTCAATGTATCATTCATTTTATTTGATCGTCCTCCTTTTTCTGGTTCTCTGATCATTGTAAAGATTATCGGTTGTTTTGTCCAAATATCCCGCGGCATCAGCCGGATCGGGCTAACGACGGCCGCATGGTTTTGTTATAGTCCTGCCTGACGACAAACCGCAAAGGGCTGTTCAATAAACGCCGAAAAGGTTATGATAGAAATTGTGACCCGCTAGTCAACGGCTTAACATTTTGAAAGTTAACCTAAAGGAGGCAGCCCGGTGGAGCATACGATCAAATTCCCTCCCGACCTATATGCCGACATCCGATGGGAGGATGTCTATTCTACCCGGATCAGTTACGATAACGGCATCCTGAAACAAAATAAACAAAAATGTGACCGCGGCGCGTTTATCCGGATTTATGACGGCCGGCGCTGGTATTACAGCGCCACGACAGATCTTGAACAAGTGCAGGCCGAACTGGACGGACTCGCCGGAATGGCCCGGCCCGATCCGCAGATTTTCAGCCATCCGGTTATCCGGCGGCTGGAAGTCAATCGGGACCGGCTGATCCGATATACGGACCAGGACATCCGACATGTGCCGCGCGCGGACAAACTGGCTTTGCTGAATGCTTATTTGCCGGTTCTTGAGCCTTTCCGGGAGGTGGCCAATTCGCAAGCCCACTATCTGGATAATCATACGCTGAAGCATATTGTTTCCAGTTTGGGCACCGACGTCACTTTTGATTATCAAAGCTGTGCCGTGGTAATCCGTTACGATTTAAAAGTCCGCGATAAGCAGACCCAGGGGATGGAATATGTCATGGATCAGGATTTTTCCAGACTTTCCGGTCAACAGGATAAATTTGCCGCTTCTTTAAAAAAGGATATCGACTTCGCAGCCTCTGCCGTTCCGGTTGTTCCGGGACAATATACCTGCATTCTGGCGCCGATCGTGACCGGTGTGTTCGCCCATGAAAGTTTCGGCCATAAAAGCGAAGCCGACTTCATGATCGGCGACGAAACCATGAAAAGAGAATGGGCGCTGGGCAGCAAAGTCGGATCCGATATTCTGAACATCATCGATACCGGGCTGATTGAAGGCGCCGGTTATGTTCCCTTTGATGATGAAGGCTGCCGGGCCAAGGAAAATTACCTGATTAAAAACGGCGTCCTGACCGGCCGTCTGCACAGCAGCTATACGGCGGCCGCCCTGGATGAGCAGCCGACCGGCAACGCCCGTGCCGTCAACTTCGAGTACGAACCGATCGTCCGGATGACCACGACCTATATCGGCGGCGGAAATATGACGCAGGAACAGCTGATCGCCGATACGCCGAAGGGTATTTTAATTGAAAACCTGAAACACGGTTCAGGCATGACAACCTTTACGATCGCGCCCAGCCGGGCTTACATGATCCGGGACGGCAAAGTCGCCGAACCTGTTGAAATTTCGGTTATCACCGGTAACGTCATGCAAACCCTTCATGAAATCGACGCTATATCCGACGAGGTGGTCTACTTGTCTTTCCCGACCGGCGGCTGCGGCAAAATGGAGCAGTACCCGCTGCGTGTCGGTTTTGGCGGCGCCTATATCCGCGCCAACGGCATTCAGGTTCAATAGGCAGAAGGAGGCATCGCTTATGAAAGAGCTGTATCAGGAAACAGTCCGCGAAACGGCTTTGAATATCACCCGCTGGGAAATTGATTCCATTCGCAAAAAGAATATAACTAAATCCGGCTGCCGTTATTACCGGGACGGCTTTATCGGCGTAGCCGGCACCCTCGGCCGGCCGACGGAAAACACCTGGCAGGAAGCCGAAGCCAATCTGGCCGAACGCGCGCCTTATCCCTACCGGCCGGCCGTCGGCCTGAAGCGGTTCGAAGACCGGCGCGAGGAAACCAAGGATGTGGAAACCCTGACCCGCGAATTTGAAGAATGCCTGCATATCTGCCGGGACCGCTACCCCAAGCTGGTCTTGAGCAACAAGATCAACCTGATCGAAACAGAAGTGCGCCTGACTAACGATTCAGGGACGGACCTGCATCAGTTGGACCGGTTTACCGTTATTGTCCTTCTGGTCAAACATATCGATTCCGCCAATGTTTTTGATTCCTTTCTCGTGACGGTCATACGCCGTTTCGAAAAAGAGAAGTTTCTTTCCTTTGCCGACAACATGCTGGCGGCGTATGATACTCGCCTGGAGAAGCCGGCTCTGGAAAAACCGTTGATCGTTATTGAGCAAAGCGAAATACTGCGTAAATTGCAGGAAGAACTCTCCGGCAAGAAAATCGGCCGCAAAGCCTCGCTGTTTACCGACAAGATCGGCCTGCCGATTTTCAGCGACCGGTTCAGCCTGTATCGCGACGCCACGCCTGAGGCGATCGGGGAACCGTTTTTCGATTTGGAAGGAACGGTCCTGCCCGCTGATAAAATGACTTTGATCGATCATGGCGTCATCTGCCATCCTTATGCCGACAAGAAGAATGCCGCCGATTTTGGCTGGCTGCCGACCGCCGGCGCAGGCGGAGCTTATGATGACGTCCCGACTCTGGACAGCCGTCAATTGACGATTACCGACAGCGGACGCTCTTTGAAAGAATTGTTAAACGGCGAACCCGGCATCTATGTTGTTATTGCCTCCGGCGGCGACTTTACCAGCGACGGACATTATGCGTCGCCGGTTCAGATGGCTTATCTGACGGATGGTGAAAGAATGCTCGGCCGCCTGCCGGAACTGACTGTCTCCGGCAGCCTTTATGATATTTTCGGGGCAGACTTTATCGGCGTCGCCGCCAACAAGCCATTTTCCAACGAACACATGGCCGTCGTCCGCATGAAGGCCACCTGAAGCGGCCGGTAAACCGGCTGCTCAGCCTTTGCTGCCGGCAACCGCTTCATAGACGGCAGAAAAAATACCGAACAGGATGCCGGTAATCGGGAATATGACCCAGCCCGGATGCCAGAGTTGGTAGACAAAGCCCATATAAAGGTAGGCGGCAGCCGCCAGAGGAAAGACAATGGAGGCGACGGTTCCGGTTACTTTATCTTCCTTTTTCTTTTCCGGCGTATAATCTTCTAATTGCAACAGACGATTATAGCCGTCCTTGATCGTTCCGAAGCGGACGAAAAGGTACACGGCGACAGCAATAAGGCCAAGCAGGATAACCACGCTGTATTCTGAGTTGAATTTAGTCAGGATAGCGGAGAGGAAAAGCGGCAGCGGCGAAAGAATGCACAGGGCAACGCCGACAATAATGGCCATGGTGAAATTCGGCATGAACTGTTCAAGCTGCCGCTGCAAATCGGCCCTTACGTCATCCGGCAGATCAAATTCTTTCTCCCGCCAGGCATGGCGGCCGGTCAGCATGCCGGAGTAAATAAAAAGGCCGACGGCGGCCGCAATGATCATCAACATGGGAATCAAGCCCAACGCGCCGGCCGCATCGCCGGATATCGGGCCGAACAAGCCGTCGGCCGCCAGATGATTGATCAGGATCAGAACGGCGGCCGCCGCTATGCAAAGGAAGACGCCCAGGGCGACCAGCCGGCCGGCCTTTCTGTTGTCAGTCAAAAAAGCGCCGACTTGCTCCCGATCGATCAAAGGCCGCTTAGGCTGATCGCCGGCCTGGTTGATGCCGAGTCCGGCGATCAGTCCGTCGATATTGCCAAATTCCGTTATTACATGACCGATCGCTTCGTTTTCCGAAAGTCCTTCGGCTTTATAAGCGCGATATTTTTCTTCCATATTGTTCTGCAGCTCGCGTTTGGCCTTCAGAACGGCTTCGCTTTGGGGCAGCCCTGCAAAAATGTTATCCAGGTAGGTCTTGATGGTATCCATATCATTCCAGCTCCTTTTCTCGATTAATGATATTCCATTAAGAAGGCCGCCACAATCCCGGTAAACTCAACCAGGCGGTCACACTCGATAAATTCATCAGTCTGATGGGCGCCGCCATAGACATTGAAATCCCTGCCGATGCCAAAGCTGATGGCCCGCGGACTGCCGTACTTGATAAAGAGCGATAAATCAGAGAGGCAAGCGCCGCAGGAAACTAAAGACCGGCCGCTGGTTCTGGCCGCAGCCCGGTCAAGCATGGCGATAACCGGATTATTCTCTTCAGATGGCGCAAAGTGGAAAAAGCGGGTAGCCGGCTCAAAACCAACCAATTCCAAACCCAGGTTATCTAATTCAGGTTTTAAATCTGCCGCCATCGACGCCAGCTCCTCATCAATTTCCGCCGCGGTTTTTGTCGTATAGTAGGTCACAATGAGAGAAGCCGTATCCAAATCGCTCCCATACTCGCCCGCCGTAAAATGCATAAAACGAACCGAAGTATCCGGGATATTCGTGCCGCGATAATGAGGGTCGGCGGCAATCTCCCGCCGGCGATTGTCTTTAAAGCGCAGGAAAGCTTCCTTGACCCGCATCAGGCCGTCTACCGCCGCCGCACAGGAATCGGCAGGCTTCTTCGAGCGGACCGTGGCTTTGATCTCCCCGCCGCCGATGGCGCAGTTCCAGATCTCGAAATCCTTGCAGTCCAGGTTGAGCACGTCGTCACAGGGATACTTCAAACAGGATGCCAGCGTCCCGTTGCCGCCGCCGTATTCTTCATCGCTATAAGCCGTAAAAAGCAGATCATAATCCAGCCGGATGTCCAGATCGCGTAACAGCCGCAATATAAACAGAATCGCGGCAATACCGTATTTATCATCACAGGCGCCGCGGCCCCGGATGCGGCCGTCCAACTGTTCTCCGCTTAAAGGCGGGAAGCTCCATTTGTCTATGCTGCCGATTGGCATGGTGTCGGAATGGGCGGCCAGCATCAGCCGGCGATCAGACTTTAGGCCCGGCAGGCAAGCGGTAACATCAGGCCGGTTTCCCAGCGACCGTCCGCTCAAATAATCGGGATGGGCGGTCAGTCCGGCGACAGCATCCGGCGAATAAACATCGGCCGCTAAACCCAATTCGTTCAGCCGGCCGGCAATATATTCGGCACAGGCCTGTTCATGGCCGTAAGTCCGAAAATTCTGCGAGTCAATGCGAATCAAGTCGCCAAGCAAGGCAAACAATTCGTCTTTGCGTTCGTTAATGGCTTTGATCACTTGTTTTTCCCGATTAGACTGATCCGATTTACCGCTGCTCTTCATAAACGATCCCCCATACAAAAAAGGACTTGAATCCTATTCAGTATAGCACGTCCGGCGCCGATCAGACGGTAGATCATGAAGCGGAAAAGGGGTCAATTGTGCTATAATTTCATTGTCGGCCACTATTTGCCCAAATGGAGATGATTGCATGGAAAAGTTCAGCAATACCGATTTTGAGCGTTCTCCCGATTCTACGGAAGAAATGAATTTATTGCAAACAGAACAGATCAATCCGCTGACGCGCAATCTCGACACGATGTCCACGCTGGAGATGGTTCAGACGATGAACCGGCTGGACAGGGAAGTTCCGCAGAAAGTCGGCGAAGAAGCCGCGGCCATTGCCCAGGCTATCGATATGGTTGTCTATCATTTTAAAGCGGGCGGCCGATTGATTTACGCCGGCGCCGGAACCAGCGGACGACTGGGCATTCTGGACGCCTCCGAATGTCCGCCGACCTTCGGCGTATCGCCGGATCTGGTCAGCGGAATTATCGCCGGCGGGCAAGATGCGGTTTTTAAAGCCATGGAAGGTGTTGAAGACCGCGAAGAACAAGCCGTCGCGGATCTGGAAGCGCGCCGGCTGTCGGCAAAGGACGTCGTTCTGGCCATTGCCTCAAGCGGCCGGACGCCTTATTGCATCGGCGCGTTGAAATACGCGGCAATCACCGGCGCCGGACGTATCGCGTTGTCCTGCAACAAGCACGCGCTGCTCAGCCGATATGCCGAAATCGTCATCGAAGTCGAAAGCGGCCCGGAAATCATTATGGGTTCAACCCGTTTAAAAGCCGGAACGGCACAAAAGATGGTTCTGAATATGATTTCATCTTTATCGATGGTCAAGATGGGGCATGTCTATCAAAACCTGATGGTTGGAACCCGGGGTATCAACCAGAAGCTCAGCCGCCGGGTTCTGCGTATTTTTACCGAAGCCACCGGGAATCCGGACCTGGAGCATGCCGCCCGTATGCTGGAAGCGGCCGGCGGCGTTATCAAAACGGCTATTGTCATGGAATTGATGAGCGTTTCCCGTAAAATCGCCGAACAAGCCCTGCAAAACACGAACGGATATGTCCGTCAGGCTCTGCTCTATATCAGCGGACAGCAAAAACGATAAAACCAGTTTACCCGGGTAAATTATATTTTTGTATAACGCTTGACGTGTTTTTGGCCTTATGTTATTTTTAATAGCGTCATTATGGTTCACGATCATGTATTATAATGATTATTTCCTGCTTACCGCAAGGAAATAAGATCCGCCTATCGCTTACTCGAATAACCGGAGGAGTACGATGAGATCAACACGCGCCGATGTTGCCAAACTAGCAGGTGTATCTACATCTACCGTTTCATATGTGCTCAACAACTCGAAATCCATATCGCCGGAAACGGCGGATAAGGTGCTTCAAGCTGTCAAAACATTGAATTACAGGCCTAATATCATCGCCCGCTCCTTATCGACCCATATGTCGATGCACCTTGGCGTCTTCGTCGAAGACATCGCCAACCCCTTCTACGGCGACATTATTCACGGTTTTGAAAGCAGCGCGTACGATAAAGGTTATTTTGTCAGTGTCTGTACCAGTCTGAAAAGATATGACGAATATCTGGAAAACGCGATATCCCGACGGCTGGACGGCATATTCATCGCCGTCATGCCCTCGAATTACAGCGACGCGGGGCTGGAAACCTTATTGGGCAACGGCATCCACATCGTAACCAGCGGTTATTCCAATATCGGCCTGAAGAAAGTTTCATCGATCGAAAATGATTATATCACGGCCATGAGAGACGCCATGCTGCATTTATATGGGCGCGGGCACCGGGATATCGCCTTCATTACCGGCCTGACGCGCACTCAGACCTTCGATCAGCGCGTTGCGGGATATCTGGCCATGGTCGATCAGCTGAAGCTTGGCATCGGAGACGATCTGCTGATCGAAGGGAAGCCGCCTTACCGGACAACCTTGCAGGATGGTTATGATCTGGCGCAGAAACTCATTAAATCCGGCAGGCAATTTACGGCCTTGATCTGCGTCAACGATCTGGTTGCCCTGGGCGCTTACGCCGCGCTCAACGAAGCCCATTTGCGCATTCCTGAAGATGTTGCCGTCATTGGCTTCGACGACATTATTTTTTCACAGTTCTCACGGCCGTCGCTGACAACCTTGTCGATCGATAAAATCGCCTTCGGCAAGAAGGCGTTCGAATTGCTCTACACCAACATCACCTTGGGCAATACGGGATTCTATCTGAATCCGCTGACGCTTCAAGAAAGACAATCAACCAATTTCCGCCGCTGACGTGATCGTCAATCAGGAGAAGGAGTCATTGATATGACAGTTGTACAAGAGGATAAAGCCGCCGGCCGACGGCTTCATCAGGTCATAGAGCCGTTGAAAAAGCAATTCAGCCAACAAGACGAGCGGGTCAGACGTTATCTCTGGCCGCAAAGAATCCTGTGGCAATCACAGGAAGGCCAGGTCGAACAAGCCCGGTGTCTGCTGAGCAACCGCCAGGGTCAGGTCGGCCTAGGCACGGCCACCTGCTGCCTTATGAAAAATCACGGCAAACCGGCGGCCATTCTTTTGGATTTCGGGCTGGAGATCCAGGGCGGCGTCCAGATTTTTTTAACCAGCTTCAGTAAAGGAATCCGGGAAGTCTCGCTGCGCGTCCGGTTTGGCGAGTCGGCCATGGAGGCCATGAGCGACGTCGCCGGCAGCACCGCCACCAACGATCACGCCGTCCGTGACCAGGTTATCCAGGCCAGCACCCTGGGCATGACCGAGGTCGGCAATACCGGCTTCCGCTTTGCCCGTATCGACCTGATGACGGAAATGGAACTGGAAATCAACGAGATCCGGGCTTTTCTGGTTTACTACGACCTGGAATATCAGGGAAGTTTTCATTGCAGCGATCCTTTGCTGGACCAGATCTGGCTGACCGGCGCTTATACCGTCCATCTGAATATGCAGAATTATATCTGGGACGGCATTAAACGGGACCGTCTGGTCTGGGTCGGCGACATGCATCCGGAAACCCTGACCATCCAAACGGTTTTCGGCAAAACCGATCTGATTCACCGGAGCCTTGATTTTGTCCGCGATACCACGCCGCTGCCCGGCTGGATGAATCTGATCCCCAGTTATTCGATGTGGTGGATCATCATCCAACATGATCTGTATCTCTGGTCCGGCGACTTAAGTTACTTGAAGAGCCAAAAAACCTATCTTACCCGGCTGCTCCTGCAGCTGCGCGGCTGTGTCCGCGGCAGCGGCCGCAGCGACACGCCGGATACCCGTTTCCTCGACTGGCCGTCTTCAAAAGATCAGGCGGCGCTTGACGCCGGACTGCAGGCTCTGCACATTCTGACCCTGGAAGCCGGCGCCAGCCTTATGACGGTTCTAGAGGATGAAGAGACCGCCCGCCTGTGCCGCGAAGGCGCCGTCCTCCTGCGTGCCTATCCTGTCAAACAGCCCGCCAGAAAACAAGCTGCGGCTTTGATGGTCCTTGCCGGCATCGCCGACGCCGCCGAAACCAATCAAGCGCTTTTAGCTGTCGGCCAGGCCAAAGGGCTGTCGTCATTTTACGGTTTCTACGTTCTGAAAGCCCGCGCCATGGCCGGCGACATAACCGGCAGCCTGCAGGCAATCCGCGATTACTGGGGCGGTATGCTGTCCCTGGGGGCAACAACTTTCTGGGAAGATTTTAATCTTGACTGGCTCGATCACGCAGCCCGGATCGACGAGCTGCCCGGCGCGGGTCAGATTGACGTTCACGCAGCCTACGGCGATTATTGCTATCGCGGCTACCGCCACAGCCTGTGCCACGGCTGGGCATCCGGCCCGACCTCCTGGCTGATGGAAGCGGTGCTCGGTATCCGCATCCAGGCGCCGGGCTGCCGCAGCATTCTGCTCCGGCCTGACCTGGGCGATCTCGAATGGGCCGAAGGCACTTTCCCAACGCCGGCCGGTCCGCTTCATGTCCGGTGCGAACGGCAGTCCGACGGTCGGATCAAAACCGAATATCAGGCGCCGGACGGTATCGACATCCGGGTGCAAGACGGCGACGTCCGTTAACCGAATATAATTTTTTGAAACAACGCCGTTGAAAACAGCTCATGCATGTCGCGGTTGGGATGATTGATCCCATTAGCCAGCAGAGCCGTCGTATCGATGCCGATATCCGCCAGATGGCGCCACTGGCTATAGCAATCGCAAAGAGCGACCTGCTCGTTCGCGCATAAACGCCGGGCTCCGTCCATATAAAGGTCCATGACGCCGCTGTTCTGCAGTTCCGCCGTTCTGGCCGCTACTTCGCGCAGATCAGGATTTTTAATATATGCGGGAACATAAGCGTTCATACAATTGGGGCTGAGGAAAATCAAATCGGCGCCCTGCCGGCGGACCTCCTGAAAGATCCGGTGCAGATTGTCCAGGTAGGCCGGCAGGCCTTCGCGGCCGCCATGAACGTCATTCAAGCCGAAACAGACGACCACCAGATCCGGCTGATACGCCAGGACATCCCGACTCAACCGTTCCAGGCCCTGCGCCGAACCGCCGCCGTTGACGCCGGCGTTGATCACATTGAAAGCCACAGCCGGCGCAATAGCGTGGAGCTGGCGGCGCAGGCGGGCGTGATAAACGTGTTCATGATCAAAAACGCTGCCGATCTGCCCCTCGCGATTCATATCGATTTCGAAAACGCCATGTGTGACGCTATCGCCAAGAAAGGCCAGAACCATGGGGGCCGCTGACGCATAATCACGGTTTTTTTCCATCATCTTTTGTAGAAATGTCATTTTTTACACCCCATCATCATCATATTGGACTGCCATCGCAGCCGCTGTCTCTTTTCAGTATTTAACGCTTGGCGCCCGGTTTTGTCAATCTGCACCGATACAGTTTCATGACGCCGGCGTTTTGTGTTATAATAAATGTACTTATCGATATTCATTAATATATGTTCCGTAGAGAATGTTCGCGCAGATTGCATTGATCATGATAAAGCCGCACTCGCAGATCGACAAAACAACGCCGGCCTTATGATCAGGAGGGTCGTGTATGAGTATCCTGTTCGATTATTTTGCCAACCGGATTTGGCTGGCTTTATTACTTGGCCTCTTTTTAATGCCTTTCATCGTACTGGTGATCCGCAAGCTTATTCATTTTATTAAAATACTTGGGTTGTATCGCCGGGTTCGCTACCGTCCGGCCTGGAGCCGCAGTAATATGTCACCCGAAGAAATCGGAGAACATCTCCGGGAAACCGCCGGCCGGCATCAGATTCAGGACGGCCGGCACAGCAGGGTTATCGAGCGGCTGCACTGGCAGATTTATATGAGCCTGCAGCATTTGCGCCGGCGGCTCAGCCATACGCCGGCAGGCATTATCGGCCTGGTTCCGGCGTCGCAATGGTTTTTTGACAATTACAACCTGTTTTATAAAGAACATATGAAACTTCAAGAATACGGCAATTTGCGGAAATTCCGCAAAATGCCTGTTTTGTCTCAGGATTCCGGGTACAGCTGCCCGCG
Organism: Clostridiaceae bacterium; assembly: GCA_034927345.1. Classification (GTDB taxonomy): domain Bacteria; phylum Bacillota; class Clostridia; order Saccharofermentanales; family UBA5734; genus JAYFQE01. The sequence goes on along the minus strand of JAYFQE010000021.1, from coordinate 22,930 downwards.
TGTTTATATGCTTGCCCGGGAGATTGTCGGCTGCAGCGGCTACCATATCAATGAAAAGATCGTTCTGGACATGCTGGAGCAATATCAGGCTGTCAAACCTCTGTTCGCCCGAGAATTATGGTCCTTGCCGGAAATGCTGGTGATCTGCCTGATGGAAAAAATGATCGATGAATCCAGACAGGTCATCGAAATTATCCGGGTAAAACGGTTTGCCGACCGGGTCGTCAACCGGATGTCCCCCAGGATCGGCCAAAATTATGACGACATGGCCGGTTTATTAAAGAAAGAAAGCGGCCTGACTTGTTTAAATGACAAAGTTTTTATCTCGCACTTTTATTATCGGATGAAAAGCATGTCGGTTCATGAATCGGTTATCGCCGATTGGATAGCCGAGGCGCTGAATATCGACCGGGCTGTTTATTCACATTTATTTAAAGAAACAATCAGTCAGGAAGAACAATTCGAAGCGGCGGCTGAAGCGACGATCCGGGCTCTGGTCAACAGTTTGAAAGCCGTCAGCGATATCGATTGGAATGAAGAGCTTCAGCAAGCCTCTCAGCTGGATAAACTTCTGGCTGAAGATCCGGCGGGCATATACCCGAAAATGAACGGACAAACACGCAGCCTTTACCGGGTCACCGTCGAAAAGCTGGCGCGCCGCCAGCATCTTTCCGAAGGGGAAGTCGCGGCCAAAGCCCTGGAGGCAGCCCATTCGCCGCCTGTCGGAATCGATATTCCGGCGCCGGAACATATCGGTTCTTATCTGGTCGGTCAGGGATTGGCCTGGTTTACCGCCAGTCTGGCCGGCCGAACCAAGCTAAAAGAGCGCTTTACCCGATATAACCATATTAAATTGTACTCTACGGTCTTTTACTACCTGGGCATCTTTCTGCTCACAGGCGGTATTCTTGCAGCGTTTTTGCCCTTCTTGCAGCCGGCAATTAAAGGCGGAACGGCATCGCTCATCTTGATTGCACTGGCCATGCTGATCCCGGCTATCAACATCAGCAGCCGGCTGATGCAGGATATCAGCGCGAAAATCTGGCGGCCGCAGCCGCAATTGGCCATGGATTTTTCCGAATCGATCCCTGACGACTGCCGGACCATTGTCGTCATGCCGGTTATCTGGGGTTCTTCCGCCCAGGTCGGCAGTTTTGTCGACCGCCTGGAAAAACATTACCTGGCCAATCAACAAAATAATCTCTATTTCGCCATATTGGGCGACTTTAAAGATGCTCCGAACCAGGTCATGCCCACGGACGACGATTTGCTGCAGACGGCCGTTCAAGCCATATCGCGCCTGAACAGCCGCTATCCCGGCGATTATACCCGTTTTCTCCTGCTTTATCGGCCGCGGTTCTGGAATTCGTCTGAAAATTGCTGGATGGGATGGGAAAGGAAGCGCGGCAAGCTGGAGGAATTAAACGCCTTGCTGGCCGGTGAAAAAAACACATCCTATCTGGTGCCGGTCGGCGATGTCAAGCTCCTGACCAGTTTTAAATATGTAATTACCCTGGACGCCGATACGGAACTCACGCGGGAAAGCGCGGCCACCATGATCGGCATTATGGCCCATCCGGCCAATCGGCCGCGGATAGACGAAAGCCAAAGGAAAATTATCGACGGCTATGCCATTGTTCAGCCTGAAGTGCGCAACCGGCTGCCGGGGCCTTCCGCCAGTATCTTTTTACGTTTGATCTCCGGCCAGGCCGGCATTGATCCCTATGCCACGGTCGTTTCCGATATTTACCAGGATGTTTTCCAGGAAGGTATTTTTACCGGCAAGGGCATCTATGACGCCCAGGTCATGTACCTTTTGCTGCGCGGCGCCATACCGGAAAACAGTATTCTCAGCCATGATCTGCTGGAAGGAAGTTTGTCCCGCTGCGCTTTTGCCAGCGGAGTCAAGCTGATGGACAGGCAGCCGTCCGGCATCATCAGCTATGTCCGGCGAGAACACCGCTGGATCCGGGGCGACTGGCAGCTGTTACCCTGGCTGGCGCAGGCAACGCCGATCAATTGGCTGTCCCGCTGGAAAATACTGGACAACCTCCGGCGCAGCCTGGTTCAGCCCGCTTATTTGCTGTTGATCTTCGGGAGCGCTTTTCTGACGCCGTCAGCCGCCTGGATCTGGATTCCTTTCGTTTGTTTCGATCCGTTTTTCAGTATTTTATCCATGGTCCTTAAAATGCTGATCCAAAAAAACCGCAATCCTTCTTTACGTCTGGCCATGAGCGCCTTCTGGAATCAGCTGGCCGCCTTGCTGCTGCAGTTATCGATCATCATCATCTTGATTCCATACCGCAGCTTTCAGGCCGCAGACGCTATTGTCAGGACACTTTACCGACTGATCATCAGCCATCGCAAACTTCTGGAATGGCAAACCGCGGAAGATACCGAACAGGGAAAAAAGAATACGCTGTCGGCTTATATAAAAGAAATCGGGCCGCCCGGCCTGGCGGCTGCTTTGCTGGGATGGGGTTTACAAGCCGCGACACAAACGAATCTTTTAGGATTTATGTCGTTTATCGCCCTTTTTTGGCTGTTCTCGCCGTTTTTCGCCTGGTTGTCAAGCATTCCTTCCCATTATCATCCGACAAGCCGCGTCCCTCCGGAAACACTCCGCCGCCTGCGTTTATCTGCCCGCCGAACCTGGAATTATTTCGAAGATTTCGCCTCAGATGAAACACAGGGGCTGTGTCCGGACAATTACCAAAAATATCCCGGGCCGAAAGTATCCAACAAAACCTCGCCAACCAACATCGGGCTGCAAATGCTTTCCGCCCTGGCAGCGCGGGATCTGGGCTATCTGGGCCTGCAAGCCTTGCTCGATTATTGCGAACCCGTCCTCCGGCTGGTACAGAATCTCCCCAAATGGCACGGTCACCTTTATAACTGGTATCAGATCAAACCCATTGCCATCCTGGAACCACAATATGTCTCAACCGTTGACAGCGGCAATTTTTGCGCCCATTTGATCGCCTTAAAAAACGGACTTCTGGCCTTGCGCGATCAACCGGTTTTTTCAATAACCAGCATTAACGGCCTGAAAGACACCCTGGCAGCCGCCGGGCTGGACACCTTGCTCATTCAGGATCATTACGACAATCTGGAAGAATGGATCAAGACGCTGTATGTTCTGCAAAATACGCTGGACAAGACACCGACGGACCAAAACTGGAAACGCAGGCTGAACCGGCTTTATAGCGGTTTATTGGATGACGCGAGGAAATTTGGTATAGCCGGGGCCTGGAATGAACAAAAAAGCCTGCGCCAGATGGCCGAAGCCGGCCATGAACAAGCCATTGCCCTGATTACCCGGATCGAAGATCTCGCCGCTTTGATCAATCATCTGGTCAGAGATGCCGATTTTAAAGTGCTCTATGACCGCAAACACCGCCTGTTTTTGATCGGCTATCATGTCTCATCCCAGACGCCGGACGCCGGACGGTATGACCTGATGGCCTCCGAAGCCCGCCTCACCAGTTTTCTGGCTATCGCCAAAGGCGACGTTTCACAGAAGCACTGGTTTGCGCTCGGCCGCCCGTTTACGCTAATCCTCGGAACACCGGCGCTCTTGTCCTGGAGCGGTTCCATGTTCGAATACCTGATGCCCAATCTGGTCCTTAAAACGCCGCCGGGCAGCATTTTCAGCTCCAGCAGCCGGGCGGCCGTCAATCGTCAGATCATCCAGGGCTTCCAGATGAAGCTGCCCTGGGGCGTTTCCGAATCACAATTCTATCTGTTTGACCAAAACGCCAATTACCAATACACCGCTTTCGGCGTTATGCGTCTGCGCCTGCAATCAACGTTACGGCCGGCGCGTGTTGTCGCGCCGTATGCCACACTGTTGGCACTGACCGTCAATCCCCGCGCGGCTTTGAGAAATATCGACCGGCTGCGTCAGATCGGCGCCGAAGGTGAATATGGATTCTATGAAGCGCTGGACTACAGTCGGCCGGACAGCACCAATCTGAGGCCGTTCTCTCTGGTCCAAACCGTCATGGTTCACCACCAGGGCATGAGCCTGACCGCCCTGGATAATTTTCTCAACCATAATATCATGCAAACCCGTTTCCACCAGGAACCTATGGTCCAGGCGGCGGAAACCTTGCTTGAAGAAACAGGGACGGTCGGACTGCTCGCGGTTTCCCGCCGCTGGTACACCATTAATGTCAACACCAGTGAAGCTGAAGAAGAAGCTGATGTCAGCCGCTACTACCCGGTTGCCGATCTGGTCAAGCCGGTTGCCCATGTCCTCGCCAATCAGCAGTACATGTTGATGCTGACCTCGGATGGCGACGGCTTCAGTTCCTGCAACGGAATCTGCATCAACCGCTGGCGGCCGGATATTTTCAGCGGCGGATACGGTTTTTTCATTTATATTCAAAATCAAAACACCGGTCAGCTGTGGAGCAGCGCCTTCCGCCCGACCCGAAAACAACCCGACCGGTACCAGGCTGTCTTTTCGTCAGATAAAGCCGAATACAACCGTCAGGACGGCACAATCAGCACGCGCACCGAAATAACCCTGTCGCCTCTGGAAAACCTTGAAATACGCCGGGTCAGCCTGACTAATCACGGCGATCTGCCGGTCGGCATCGATATCACCAGCTATCTTGAAGTCGTGGCCGACACCTACCAGGCGGAAGCGGCTCATCCGGCATTCAATAAATTATTCATGGAAATCGAATACCAAGCCGATAAAAACCTGTTGATCGCCAAACGCCGCACCCGCTCGCCCAATGATCCGAAACGGTACGTCATGCATCGCCTTGTCGCGGAAAACGATTCACAGGCGAATATTGAATATGAGATCGACCGGCAGTTATTTATCGGCCGCAACGGCACCTTGCTCATGCCTCAGGCTATGGATAAAGGCCGCCGCCTGTCCTGCCGAACCGGTTTTACACCCGATCCGATTCTTTGCCTCCGCGGACACGCCCTGATCACCCCCGGCCATACGGTGACCTTTGTTTATTTAATCGGTTATGCGACAAGTCTGGGTGAGATTGTTCAACTCAATGAACATTACGATAAATTTAACGATGCCGGTGATATTTTCAAGCTGGCGCTGACCAGCAGCAAGCTGGAAATGAAATACTTGTCTATCCGGTCGGTCCAACTGAATGCCATCCTGGAACTGGTCGCCGCCATTTACTATCCGGACCGGGTATACCGCGGGCCGGCAGAATCAGTCCTGCGCAATCAAAAAGGACAAAGCGGGTTATGGCGGTTCGGCATTTCCGGTGATTTCCCGATTATGCTGCTCCGCGTCATGGACTTAAAATCAGCCCCAATGATCAATGACGTGCTATTGGCTTTTGAAGTTTTGCGACTTCACCATATACCGGTCGACCTGGTGATCCTCAATGACGAAGAATCAGGCTATGTGCAGGAAATGACCCTGTTCATCCAGAATATGACCAGCCGGCTGATCATCTTCAACGACACGCACGCCAAACCGTGCTTGTTTACCCTCAATCGTTTTCAATTATCACCGGATGAACTAGATCTGCTGCTTACGACCGCCTGTCTGGTTTTCACCTCAGAAACCGGCATCTATTTCAGAAACCGGAAAGCCGAAAGCATGCTGCCGGAAATCAAACCAGCCGAAACCGGCCGCCGGAAAGTAATCCAACTGTCCGCCGGTACAGCCGTCCCGATCGCGCCGACGGCAGCGGCGCTGCCGCAATTCGGGGAAGCCGAAGAACCGCTGGAATTCGATAACGGTTATGGCGGTTTTGCCAAAGACGGCCGCGAATATGTGATCCGCATCCGGAATGGCATCAGACCGCCAAGTCCCTGGATCAACGTCATTGCCAATGAAGGCTTCGGTTTTCATATTTCAGAATCAGGCGCCGGCTACACCTGGGCCGGAAACAGCCGGGAAAACAAGCTGACCGCCTGGTCGAACGATCCCGTAATCGATCAGATTTCTGAAGTTATCTACATCCGGGACGAAGCCTCCGGCGCCCTGACGTCGCCCTTTTTATTACAGCCGGGATACGGCGGCAATTATCAGGTTCGGCACGGTTTCGGCTACTCGGTATTTGAACATCAGGAACTGGATCTCGACATATCCCTGAACATCTTCGTTGACACCAAAGAACCGGTCAAGATCTGGCTCTTGAATCTGACCAACCAGGCCGCCGCGAAAGGCCGATATACCTTGACTTTCTATGTGAAATGGGTGCTCGGCGTCATGCGCGACCAGTCGGTGCCTTACCTCGTTACGGCTTTCGACCATCAGAACAGCTGTCTGACTGCCCAGAATGTCTATCAGGATTTGTACCGCGGCCAACATACTTTCATTTTTGCCAGCGAACCCATCGTCTCCTATACCGGGGACCGCCGTGAATTTCTCAGTACAGGCACTTCGCTGCGATTCCCTTCCGGACTTGCCCTGCCTGTTTTTTCCAATACTGTCGGCGTTTGCAGCGATCCTTGCGGCGTCATCCAGATTGCCCTGGATTTCGCTCCGTCGGAATCAAAAACACTGGTTTTCGGCCTCGGCCAGACCGACAGTCCCGAAAAATCCGCCCGGTTGATTAAACTATACCAGAGCCCGGAGTATGCGGAAAATGCTTTGTTGACCGTTAAGCAAGAATGGGAGCGGGAATTGGGCGGTATTTCCGTCCGCACACCGGATCGGGCTCTGGATATCCTGATGAACGGCTGGCTGCGTTACCAGGTTCTTGCCTGCCGGATCAGAGCGCGCGCTGCTTTCTACCAGTGCGGCGGCGCTTACGGCTTCCGTGACCAGCTGCAGGATGTCCTGGCCTTTCTTGACGGGAATCCCGATTTGGCCCGCCGGCAAATCCTGCTCTGCAGTTCCCGGCAATTCATCGACGGTGATGTCCAGCACTGGTGGCATCCCCCGACCGGCGCCGGCGTACGGACCCTCATCTCCGACGATTTACTCTGGCTGCCTTATGTTACAGCCGAATATACCGCGCAAACCGGCGATCTGAGTATCCTTGCCGAACAAGTCCCCTATCTGGACGGCGAATCCCTGCAAAACGGCCAGCACGAGATCATGTTCACGCCGCAGGAATCAACCCGGCGTGACACTGTTTACCGTCATTGCCTGGCAGCCATCAACCACGCCTGCCGTTTCGGCCGCAACGGCTTGCCCCTGATGGGCGGCGGCGATTGGAATGACGGCATGAACGCCGTCGGCATCGGCGGCAGCGGCGAGAGCGTCTGGCTGGGCTGGTTTCTTTATTCCGTCCTGCATAGCTTCATCCAAATATGCCGCCAGATGGATGATCCCATCGAATCCCGGCATATGGCGAGCATTGCGGCCAATCTGCTGAGCAACCTGGAAAACAAGGCCTGGGACGGCATGTGGTACCTCCGGGGCTTCTTTGATAATGGCCACCCGCTCGGATCAAAGGCCAACGACGAATGCCAGATCGACTCGGTCAGCCAATCCTGGGCTATCCTGACTAATGCCGCCAATCGCAAAAAAGCCGAGAAAGCCTTGGATTCCGCCTCCTATTATCTGGTTCACGATGACAGCCGCGCCATCCAGCTGCTGACGCCGCCTTTTGATCAATCGACCGATAATCCTGGTTATATCCGGGGTTATTATCCCGGCGTCCGTGAAAACGGCGGCCAATACACCCATGCGGCAGTCTGGCTGGCTATGGCGGCGGCTAAGCTCAAGAAAACCGCCGAAGCCTGGCGGTTCCTGAACCTCTTAAATCCCATCCGCTCCACACAGGACATGGCTTCTGCCAATCTTTACGAAAAAGAACCCTATGTCATGTCGGCCGATATCTGTATGGCCGAGCCCTACAAGGGAAGAGCCGGCTGGAGCTGGTATACCGGGTCGGCCGGATGGATGTATCAAGCCGTCCTTAAAACCTTCCTCGGCATCAACCGGCAGGACGGCCGTCTGATCATCGATCCCTGCATACCCTTCTCCTGGAAAGGCTATCAGGCAGACTACCAGATCGGCCGGACCCTGTATCAAATAACCATCCAGAATAAAAACGGCGACGGAGCAACCGTCCAATCGATGACCGTCGACGGCGTCCCCGCCGACGGCAACAGCTTCGAACTCATCGACGACGGCGGCCGTCATCAGGTCGTCGTCCGTTTAAATGAAAGGAAACACTGAAAGGTGTCCGGCAACCCTTCCGGATACTGGGTGTCCGGCAACCCTTCCGGATACTGGGTATCCGGCAACCCTTCCGGATACTCGACCTTGCGGCCTAACGGCCTTAACTCGTATCCGGAAGGGCTGTCGGACACCGAATAACTTGGATTTCAGGTTATCGACAAAATTCAATTCAATAAACTGAAAATTTGTTCTCAACTGCCCTCTGCAGTATCGCCTGGACGGATGGATCAAGCCGAGAAACTGGATAACTGGAGGTTTAAGTTGTCGGCTATATATGAATAAAATTATTTATATTGATTGAGCAGAGCCTCGGTTATTCGTTAACCGGGGCTCTACCGTAAAACTTACATGATTAAGTCATAAATTTTTCTGAGTATATTTCTGATAAACTTAAGTATTATTCCATCTGTCATAAGCGGATTGATATACATCAATGATGTCTTGTACGCCTAATTGATCCAGAGTCTGGCAATATTCGTCCCAGCCGGTCTTGATATCCGTAACACCTGTGATAAACTTTCCTTCCATTTCCTTATAGTAGGTTTGTATGTCAGTTAGTTTATTATCCAAAACATATTGTTCATCCTCTGTGAACTTCAATATATTAACCGGGAAATACAGATCAGATAGATATGGAATAACATTTTTTGTAAAACCATACTGGCGTGCTTGTCCGTTGCTAGGAGTCGATGTAACAAGACCGGCTAATGCATCGGAACGACCAGAATTTTCCCAAATCAATTCTTCATACTGATAAGTGGTAAAAGCACCGTTATAGCTGTCCGGAGCAGTCAAAGAATAAGTCCCTGTACCCGATCCATCCAGATCCCAGTCGGTACCTTGAATTCCGTAGCAAAATGATTGACCACATAAACCACTGCCGGCAACAACTTCTTTTGTTGCATACATTATATCAAACATCTGGCATAGTTCTTTAATATACTCACTTGTATTGCTCATAAAAAAGCCACCGCCGGGAAAATAGCCGGTTTTACCAAGGATAGTCTGAGTATTGTCATATTCAGACGTCAACGGCGCTAAACAGTCCAAGTGGAATTTACCGTCCGAAAAATCTGAAGCCTGTAGACTGTTGCCTTCACCACCGCCTATAAAAGCTACTTGCCCAGATTTGGCAGCGTCGAGTCGGCTTGTTCCATCCATAGTAAGATATTCTTGATGAATTAAACCTTCAGAATAAAGTTGATTCATCCAAGTTAAATAAAGTTTTATTTGATTAGATGTACGGTTAAAAATAACCTTTCCGGTTCCGTCATCATCAAAATTCATATTTGTCAGTGTGCCAAAGGCGGCAAATAGCATCGGACCCCAGTAAGATTCATCATTGCCCAAATCAGGAATAAAGCTTGCGACGCCTTCCTTTTCTTTCAGTGTAGCCAACGCATCATGAAATTCATTTACAGTTGCAGGTGTTTTTACTCCGGCAGCATCCAAAACGTCGGTCCGCATATATGGGCGTGCGGAAACGACGGTGGCAGATATTTCCATACCTGGCAGATTATACATTTTTCCATTGGATTGAGTGGCAGCTTTTACCATTATTGGATAATCACTCAGTGCTTGTACAAAATTCGGCATGTACTCAGTATAGTCCAGATAATTAACGAAACGGTTGCCAACCACGCCGTAATCATTAATCAGCGAACTACTTAGATTATAATGGATGAAATCAGGCCAGTCGCTGCCGGCCAGATAAGTAGCCAGCGCATCTTCATCGATACACTCCCACTCAATATTAATGCCGGTAATTTCAGACACCTTATTCCAGACAACACGATCTTTGCGTGTTTTTGTGCTGCGTCCTACAACGACTCCTTTGACGGTGATTGGTTTATCTACAATTGGATAAGTATCTGCCAAGCTCTGGTTGGTCGTTGGACTTTCACCTGTTGTTTCCGACATCGTCGTGACAGCAGTTGTCATTGAGCTGGTAGCCATCTCGCCACAGCCGGTTATGGACAGCATCATAGAAGCCAGTAGAAGCAGGGATAGAAGTAGTTTTTTCTTTTTCATTGGTATCCTCCTCAAAAATATATTGTTTTTATCCCTTTACCGAACCGATCATAACTCCTTTATCAAAATACTTTTGTACAAAGGGGTACGCTATCATCATCGGTAAAGAGGAGACAACAATAACGGCATAACGAAGCAACGCTTCGTAGTCGGCCATAGATTGCGCATATCCGGCTGATTCCTCAGCTTGGGCCATTTGCTGAGCTAAAACTAAAATGCGCCGCAAAAAAACCTGCAACGTCTGCATCGCATCATCTTTAATATAAATCATTGCGTCAAAATATGAGTTCCAATGATATACCGCAAAATATAATACCATTACTCCGAGCAACGCTTTAGATAACGGGATAATGATGCTAATAAAATTTCTCATTATCGAACAGCCATCAATAGCTGCCGATTCTTCTAGTTCTTTCGGTAAGGATGAGAAGAATGAACGACAGATAATACAATTATACATGCTAAATGCACCTAATATAATAAGCGTAAATCTGTTATTATAAAGACCGAGATTCTTGACCAATAAAAACGATGGAATTATGCCACCGGAGAAATACATGGTAAACATAAAGAAAAACATAAATATTTTATGTCCGGGGAGTTTGTTTTTTGTCAGTACATATCCCGCGGGTACCGTGACGATCAGATCAACCAGTGTACCTAAAACCATGTAAAAAACCGAATTCTCAAAACCTATTATCAAATCCTTATTTTTTATGATGCTAGCATACCCGGCAAAAGTAATTTCACGAGGCAATAGTGTTATTTGTCCCGTAGCAACAAGCTGCGGATTACTGATAGAACTGGAAATCACCAAAATTAATGGATAAACAACAATACAGAAAAGAAATAGTGATATTGTGTTTGTAACGATATCAAACAGCTCACATTTATGTTTAGTTTTTAACATAGTCTAGTGACCCTTTCATGATTTTATTCACTTAAAACAAGCTTGTCTCACTAAATTTTTTAGAAATCAGATTGGCCATTAGAAGCATAGTGACATTGATTAAATTATTAAACAATCCAACTGCAGTCGCAAAGCTATAATTATTATTGACAATACCACGTTTGTATACATAAGTAGGAATAACTTCAGAAACAGACAAATTTAACTCATTTTGCATAAGATATACTTTTTCGTAACTGATGGTAGCAACTCTGCCCATTTCCATGATCAGTAGAATAATGATTGTTGGCATAATACAGTGTAAATTGATATAAATCATACGTTGCAACCGCGTCGCGCCGTCTATTTCAGCTGCTTCATGCAAACTTGGATTAACGCTGGCAAGTGCGGCGATATAGACAATAGCGTTCCAACCCATATTCTGCCAGATTCCAGACCCAATATACAATGGACGAAAACAGTTGGGAGATCCAAGAAAATAAAAGCTTGCTATGCCAAGATTGTTTAAAAAAGTATTGATAATGCCCATAGAAGGTGAAAAAATAATATTAATCATGCCTACCAAAACAACTGTTGAGATGAAATGAGGCGCGTATAATACAGTCTGTACTAGTCTTTTATATCTTTTATTTAGTTCATTAATGATTAAAGCGACAAGAATAGGAACCGGGAAACTAAATAACAGCATGCTAAAAGATAAAACAAATGTATTTTTCATAAGCGTCCAAAAATAATAACTGGAAAAAAAATCCGAGAAGTTTCTCAAGCCAACCCATGGACTTTTTACTACTCCCAATGACATTTTGTAGTTTTTAAACGCTATTTGTAAACCATACATCGGTCCATAACAAAAAATCAGAACATAAATAAATGCAGGTAATAATAAATAGTAATATTGATGATATTTATAAATACGCAAACTAAGCTTATTATTATGTATTGCGTCATCTTGATTGATCTTAACTTGCTTTTTTATCGCAGATAAATTCCATATGAACAGTTTTTGCATATTCATGTGTTCTCCTTTGTGATAATGACCTGTTTTTGCATCGTTTATATCAATAGCAAAGATGATTGAGCTGTTAATGAACTAATATTTCTTTCATAGCGGAATTAAAGCACGCAATCATTATGTCCAACAAGAGTATAATTTTGCTTTTAAGTCCTATTTAACGGATTTATCAAAAAATTGAATAGAAAAGACTTAAAATAAACTTTTTTCGTGTGCCAGATGTCTCCAGTGTATTATTTTGCATCGTAAAACAAATGCATTTCAGCAAAAAAAGAAAGTTGCAGGCATTAATACTTGAATCTATAATCTAGATGTTGTTGCTAAACCAGATATGATGACTTGTTAGGTAAATCGAATATTTTTCTGTTTTCGATTGTTATTTTGATTAAGGAGTCATTAAATGAAACAACATAAATACTTTAACCGCCTGGCAGTAATTATTTTGGGATTGCTTTTTATACCCATTATTTTAATATCTGTATTGGTAGGGCGCCGTTACTATCTTGAATTTGAACGCAACAACGAAATATATTACAATAAATTGGTTGAATATTTTAATGTAACAATGTTCGAAGAACTGAATTGTTTAAAAAATCATGCTGTAACACTTTGTGTTAACAGCAAAAAATCAAGCAGTATATTTTATTTAGGCGAAAAATGCTTTAATGATAATGCGTATTGGTATTATGAGGCTGTTAATGAATTACATTCGCAGTATAACGATTATGAAACAGGTGAATATGGTATTTATTATTATAAATCAAGGCGAGTCATCACCAAATCATCTTGTCAAACGCTGGATCAGTATATACATAATACATTAGCGCTGGATTATTCTGAAATGCCTTTTTTTTCGTCGGAAGAATACCAACTATCAACATTGATTTTCGGCACCACCAATACACAAGATAATCAAAACGGTGATATGTTGGTAGGATATTGCTCAACAATGGGACGCGACGCAGATAAAGTGCTGATTTTTTATCGTTTAGGTAAGGAACATCATGAACGGCTGCATTCGTTAACATCATTAAATCAAGGAATTGAGTTTTATATTCTTGGGAGAGATACCGGCACAATCTATCTCTTCCTAAACGAGGAAACAAGCAATACCGGATCAAAGCAAAATGTTATGAAAATCTACAACAATAACGAATGCACTTTTCCATTAACATTTAGTATTCATGTCATGTCGGATTCTCTATATATTAGTTCAATGACATTTTATAAGTCGATGCAGTTTCTCTGGTTAATTGTTTTTATCGTTCTTCTTGCCGTTTCCGCAGCTGCGTTGTTTTTTGCTTATCGACCTATTCATCTCCTTATCAGCGATCTTGGCACCAGCGTTGACGACGGCGAGTTCGAAACTATTCGTCATATATTGCATGCTAAAGACTATAAGATACAAAAGCAGTATTTTCAGATTGTTAACTTGTTAGTTGATCACTTAATTCGCGGTGGTCATATCTCTCGTAAACAACTTGAGGATTTAGGTATAGACATCTCTTCTACGCTTTATTATTTCGTGTTTATTATAGAACAGGAGACTTTTCTGGACGGAGAAACCGATCAACTAACTCGAGCAGCAGAAAAGAATTTTCTGTTGCGTTTGTTCATCACAGAAACTGAAGACGATTGTAAAAAGGTTGCTATTGCCTTTCTCCGGAAGGATAATAATCATGAAGTTGGCTTATGGATTCAACAATGGCTCTCTGAACATTTCACTATTAATTACAACATCAAAATCGGTAGAATTGTAGATAAATTAGATGACATTCGCGATAGTTTTATTTCGTGCTATAAAAACAATAATGGTTCAGCCGATTTAAATATGGCAAAAAATGATTTGCTTGCTCTAGAAATTAAAGAAAATCATAAAAAACAACAACAAAATGATATTTTAAATTATCTTGAACGGTTTTATTGTGATGCCGACTTAAGCCAACCTCGCGTAGCTGAATTATTTCATATTTCAACCTATACTTTAAGCCGGTTATTTAAAAATCAAATTGGTGTTGGCTTTACAGAATATATAAACACAAAAAGGATTAATCACGCTAAAGAACTGTTATTAACGACAACAGATTCTACCTGCAGCATTGCTGTGCAGGTTGGATTACCAAATTATAACTATTTCTTACGCCTATTCAAATCTATTACCGGCGTTTCACCAACTGTTTTTCGTAATAAAAGCGGAAAATCAGAAATGAGTTAATAATGATATAATCATCAGAAATTACCGCATATTAAAGCGATTTGTTAATGCATATTTGTCACATGTTTTTATAATATCTTTTCAACTGTAAGTATCTCGCCGGATCATGCAGTTATCAATAAAACTGCCCCAATGGTGCCCGACGTCCATTCCGGATACTTTTCGCTTGTCTGAAAGCTAATCTGAGGAACTCCACAGGCTTAAAACTGTGGACATGACGACCATCAATTTTCAGACAATCCTGTGGCTTAAAACACATTATTTGCATCAGAAAGATTTACTGACACTAAAAACATAACTTTTAGGTTTTCGCTGAAATTCAAGTCGCAAAACAACAAATCAAAAGATATTCTCCCAACTACCCTCTACAGTATCATCTGGTTGATGAACCAATCTGAGGAGCTCCACAGGCCGAAGGCCGCGGACACGACGAAGATTGGTTCATCAACCAGGGCCACAGGCCGAAGGCCGCGGACATGACGAGGTTGATCTGTTGCCCAGACCCGCGGACACGACGAAGAATGGTTCATCATCAATATAACTCAAATCCGACGAATGAAAACGATGGGATGTCAGAAAGGTAAACCTTGTCTCCATCAACGCGGCACGTACAGTTGATTCCCTGCACATGGCTATAAGGCTCTGAAAGGTGCACGACCGGGTCAAGAACCGAGTCCTCAAAAAAATTCCAAAGGCCTACTGCAAGCCTGCCGTCAGCCGATTTTACGAGCATATACAGATCCGGATTGCCGGGGCAGATCGCCAGAGTATTTTTTCCGCACAGCCATTTGATGCAATCTATAAGCTGACGCTGGCGGCAATAGTTTCTGACAAGACCGTGCGCCGAATAATTCTTCTGCATCGCAAACGGATAAACGAGATATTTCTGCCCATTGCAGTTCTCATAAAGAAACGCGCCGGTATGATTCTTTCCGTCATAAAGCTGGGACAGAACCTTCGCACCGGATTTAACAACAACATCATAGGCCTGCACACTGTTCAAATAAACCCGTTCGTTTTCGCGATCGTAAATCTCCAAGGAAGGGCTTATGGCTTGCCTCAAAACGGATATGCCTGTATCGATGCCTCTGTCGGCAAGAATTATGGCTGCGGTTATATCGATGACCGCGCCGTTTCTTATGACAGCTTCATCTGCGTACGCAGCACCGTCGCCGAAAATTATCGCAGGCATATTGGTTTGGCCGTATGTGACCGGCATGCTCAGATCAGACGCAAATCTTAACGAAGCGGGAATACATCGGTCGTACAGTTCACCGGGACAGTTCGAACCAGCCAGCGTGTTCATCGGTTCGAATATTCTGAGTCCGTCAGGTGTTTTATCCCCGAAATGCGCCTCTATAGCTTTATATAGCGGCCGGTTTTTAACATGCCGGTCGATATAGCCTTTTTCATAGCATGGAGCCGAGGTATAGTCGATCATATATTTCAGCGCGCCGTCCATGCCGCCCGCTGCTCGCATCGCCATATCCAGGCCTTCCACATACGCAGCCGGCGTATAATATCTTGGGCGCGGGTAAGAATCGCACTCCGAGAAAATTTCTATATCTTCGTCGCCGCACCAATGCTGCTGCAGCCGCTCGTAATTGATGACACTACCGATGCGGATGATGTTGAAGGCTCGCGATGCAGCCCAATAGGATGCTCCTATCAGTCTCAGGAAAGGCTTTGTATCTCCCGCGAAAGCCTTTGCCAACGTAATCGAATCCACCCCGTCCAGATCCCAGGTTGATAAGCAGGCGCAATGCCCGAGCCTTACGGTTTTATCAGACTCGTTTACTGCTCGTCTCAGACTTTGAGCAAAATCAACCAGAGTATCCCTTTGCAGATGCAGCCATTCGTACCGATATTTATTGGCGGCGCTCCCGAATATTTTGTCATAAAGGCCTTCTCTTGTGACTTTATCGTTAAGACGCTTTTCAAACGCTTTCATATGCAGGTCACAGCAGCAGAAAACGTCGCCGCCGCGAAAAGCCATACGGTAATCGTCGTCCAGCATGATCATTTTTGTGCCGGTCGCCGCCAATTCCCGGATCCAGTCGCAGAACAACCGCTCGAAGTTCTGATCCAGCGGGCAGAAGCTATCGTCCGGCACAAAACCTTTCAAACCACGCATCCTGGTATATTCGCAGGCACTTTCTTCTGCGGAATCAAAGAGCAAGTCGCTGCCATGGCCAAGTGAATCGATCCAGATGCCTGCCTCTATCCCCTCGGCTGTAAACTTTGGTATGTATTCCTTTAACAGCTTTAACTCGTTCTTTTTGGTCTCTTCTGAGGCTATACACCTGCTTGCGCAAAGAAATACCCGGTCGGCTTTTGCCCTTTTTAATTCCTCCAGCGTATCAGGAAAGTATTCTGTAAAATTTTCGTTGCTTATTATGACCGGAATAGATACTTTATACATATATTCGCCTTTCAATAACATCGGTAAATAAAAGTCACAAATACAAGGATATACTCACTCATAGAAATAAATCTATACAACGCATCCAAAACGATCGCAGGCAAGGACACTGCCGGGCAGAACATGATCGGCATACCGTCCGGGATTTATCTACCATATTTCCCATATTTTTCTACGGCGCGCACGAGGGCCATAATATTTTCCCAAGGCACTTCGGGTTCCAGCAAGTGCGTCGGCGCAATCACGAGTCCGCCGCCGCAGCCTACGGTTTTAATTCTCTCGGCTACCGTTTCCTCCACATCCCGGGGGCTGCCGAAGGGCATCGTCGTCTGAGTTCCGATTGTGCCCCAAAATGAAAGCTTATCGCCGTAAAGCCTTTTTACCTCGGCCGGATCCATGCATTCAGGCTGCACCGGATTCAGGATATCCACGCCGATTTCAATTAGATCCGGGATAATATCGTTGATGACGCCGTCGGAATGGTAATAGCATAAAACGTCGGGGTTCACGTCTTTCGCCGCCTGAATCACGGCTTGAGTAACGGGTTTGATCCATTTTCTCCATAATGCCGGATTCATCATCATCGCTTTTTGCGTGCCGACATCATCGCCGTAAATTATGACGTCGACGCCCGCAGCCGCGATTCTGCGGCACATTTCCACCTTGACGCGGACCAATCTGTCGAAGCAAGCCCGAGCCATATCCTCATCGGTCATCATATCGACCAGCAGATTGTCCATGCCCCGCAGATACCAGGCCGGTTCAAAAATCTGTATGGTGCCAAACACCGCCGCAAGACCATTTTCTTTCACGGTCCGGATATTTTCGGCAAAGCCGGTCCAACGATAATCCGCCAAAATATCCGGCAAAGGAAATTCCTCAACTTGCCGAACCTCGGTAAAACGCTCCATCGGGTGCAGCATCTTACTGAAATGACTATAAGCGCCGCCCGGAACCTCCGCCACACCCCACTCGTCTATCACCGCGTTGGAAGGCAAATTAACATAATATTTTGCATAATCCGCAGGATGCTCGGATCTCAGAATATTGACATACCGGAAAGGCATATCAAAATAATCCATATAATCGCCGCCGACGCATCCGGTTTCTTTGATAAACGTCTCTTCAAGAGCCGGACAAAGAGAAAATGAAAAAGGTACACGTTCGGGATTCTGGCGTCTGAGCGCCGCCAATAAATTCTCACGTTTATTCATGAATCATCACTGCCTTTCTAAGACAGATTAACACGGCAAAAGTCGCTTGTATTTTCCCAAAACAACCTGAATTTTGCACAATTCTGAACGAACACGTTATAAACGGATTGATTTAGAATATGCTGATGGTGAAATGCCATAATGCCTTTTAAACAATCTGGAAAAATAATGGATGGATGAGAAACCCAATGCGTCGGCAATTTCCGTTAAGGTCATTTTTGATTCCCGAATTAATTCTTTTGTTTTCTCAAGTTTGAGATGAGCAACATGCTCCATGACCGACATTCCCGAGGTATTGCGGTATATTCGGTTTAAATAGGACGGGCTGACATGAACGCTTCGGCTTATTTGTTCCAGAAGCAGCTTTTCATGCAAATGCTCGGTGATAAAAGACATACTGCGGTTATAGATCATATTTTCCGATTTTTGCTGTATGATCGGGGAAGGAGCTAAATTAACACTCTTTTCATGGCCTCGCCGGTATAACTTAAGCAACAGCTCAATCAGATAAATCTTGAGCAGTTGTTCGCTTCCCGCCAAACAAGGTGTTCTTTTTATGCCGATTTCCGATGTCAAGGCGCCTTCAAAAGCAGCCAATCTTTCATTCATTAATTTCGCAATGATATTCTTCAGTTCATGGTCTATCAGAAACTTTCTGTGCTCAAAAAAAGCGCAATCGGCAAATTCCATATCGAAGGAAATAGTCAGAAAACACGGAGCGGTTTTATGATCGGACCAGACAATATGGTTCTGATTTCTATTAAAAAAATACATCTCACCCTGATTGACCTTATAACCCGCTTCATCGATCAGCAAGTAAAGATATCCCTGATCGACATAAATCAATTCCCAAAAATCATGCCGCTCCCCGGGAAACAAAAAATCACAGCCTTTTTCCTGATAGAGAAAGGTGTAGAGGTCATGAATAGCCATATCGTCCGACAATGTATATTTCTGCATGAAACGCTCCTTTACAGGAAACTTCCTCTTATTTGATTTTAGTCTATTCATAAGACAGCGTCCAGGCGGTACGGCAAAGGGAAATTAGTTTTATTGTGATATAGACACATAAATTACAAGCATCACGTATTAAGACTTGGCATGAATGTCAAGGGTAAATGGGCAAATGCGTGAAAAGCCCGGTAAATAATGGATTTTCGCGATTTGAGAGCAAATATCCGATATGATATAATCGTAAAAATATCGGTTCGTGAGAACAAATCTAAAGTTGGGATTTTGTGGTTTTGTTAAATGTTCTGGTTAAAAAGATAGAAAATGGGAGTTACTTGGCATGACTAAAAAAAGCTATGGGCAAATAAAATATGCTTGCTATATGGTAAATGTTTCTATGTCGGTGGTAGCAACTTTGTCACCCTTACTTTTTCTTACTTTTCGCAGCCTTTATAACATTTCGTTTTCCTTGCTTGGCGCACTCGTTCTCATAAATTTTTGTACTCAACTTGCGGTTGATTTAATATTGTCCTTTTATTCGCACAAATTTAACATATCCAAGATGGTAAAAATCACTCCTGTATTAACTGCGTTAGGCTTGTTTATTTATGCAGCATTCCCTTTTATATTTCCCAATGAAGTTTATATCGGTCTTGTTATCGGAACAGTAATATTTTCGGCATCCGGAGGACTTGCAGAAGTGTTGATCAGTCCCGTAATTGCCGAATTGCCATCGGATAATCCAGAAAGAGAAATGAGTAAACTACACTCAATTTATGCTTGGGGCGTCGTGGTCGTCGTTATTATCAGCACACTCCTTCTATTGGCATTAGGAAAAGAAAATTGGCAATGGCTTGCTCTCTTTTGGATGATTGTACCGCTTTTATCTTGTTGTTTGTTTTTGAAATCTACCGTTCCACAATTAAAAACGCCCGAGAAATCTTCAAATGTTGTTTCGCTGATTAAGCAAAAAGATTTTATCAGTTGCTTCTTTTGCATTTTCCTTGGTGGAGCAAGTGAATGCACCATGTCTCAATGGAGTTCAAGCTACATTGAACAAGCATTAAATATCCCAAAAGTTTGGGGTGATATTTTCGGCGTCGCTATGTTTGCGGTCATGCTTGGACTCGGAAGAACGCTTTACTCGAAATACGGAAAGAACATCTATAAAATATTAGCCATCAGCGCAATGGGAGCAACCGTCTGCTATATTGTTGCTACGATTTCAAGAGTTCCTTTGATCGGGCTTTTTTCCTGTGCAATGACAGGTTTGTGTACGGCAATGTTATGGCCCGGAAGCATAATTGTGGCATCAGATAAATTTCCTTCAGCAGGATTAGCCATTTTTGCACTTATGGCGGCAGGCGGCGACCTTGGTGGGGCGATTGGTCCTCAATTAGTCGGTACTGTTGCCGATAATGCCATGACCAATGAACACATATATCATTTATCTACAGTTTTTAACATGACAACTGAACAAATGGCTATGAAAATTGGTTTACTATCAGCCATAGCATTCCCATTGTTCGCAACCATTTTATATATAAAAAATTACATCAAGAGAAAGCAGAGCATAAAATAAGCATTTTTCGAAGCGGATCAAGCCTCGTCATGTCCGCGGATCTGGACGGTGAATCAGGTGATACTGTAGAGGGTAGTTGAGAGTGGTTTTTTTCAGTTTGTTGTTTTTTAAATTGAGTTTTATCAATGACCAGAAACTCCCGCTATTCGGTGTCCGCGGCCTTCGGCCTGTGGAGCTCCTCAGATTGGTTCATCAATCAGGTGATACTGTAGAGGGTAGTTGAGAGTGGTTTTTTCAGTTTGTTGTTTTTAAATTGAGTTTTGTCAATGACCAGAAACTCCCGTTATTCGGTGTCCGGCAGCCTTTCTGTTGCGAGTTTAAATTGGATTTTATCGATAACCTAGAAGTTAAGTTTTTATTGTCCGATGACCTCTCTGATACGAATTAAGGCCGATAGGCCGCGAAGTTGAGTATCAGAGAGATCATCGGACAATCTATTAAGGCCGTCAGGCCGCAGGGTTGTCTTAAAACTAATCTTCGTCGTGTCCGCGGCCTTCGGCCTGTGGAGCTCCTCGGATTAGCTTTAAGACAAACGATAACCTAAAACTTTAGTTTTTCGGTGTCCGGCAGCCTTTCTGTTGCGAGTTTAAGGCCGATAGGCCGCGAAGTTGAGTATCAGAAAGGTCATCGGACAATCTATTAAGGCCGTCAGGCCGCAAGGTTGTCTTAAAACTAATCTTCGTCGTGTCCGCGGCCCTTCGGGCCTGTGGAGCTCCTCGGATTAGCTTTAAGACAAACGATAACCTAAAACTTTAGTTTTTCGGTGTTCGGTATACCTTTCTGATACGAATTAAGGCCGATAGGCCGCGAAGTTGAGTATCAGAAAGGTATGCCGGACACCTCAATAGACAAAGCCGGGTTCAATCATTATACTGGAATAGGATATGAACCTGATTGAGCATTATCTTGAACCAGAGAGAATTCACTATTGGAGGGCTTCACATGAACCGCTGCGGTATCGAATTCAACCCTGCAAGCAGACCAATCCTCGACCAAGATTTTATGCCCTTGTTTTTGTTCAATCAAGCTTTTTTAAAGACGGCAAAGAAACCGATCGCCGTCGCCGTAGAAAGCAGTAATCAACAAATCTCCGTTCTGGATACCTGGATTCACGGAACGCCCGAAAAGGCTGACGCCGACCGTTATTACGTTGACCGGCTGGTCAAGACCCTGTTGTGGCAAAAGGGTGGCTTCCGGGTTTATGTATGCGGAGACCTCCCGATATATGAATACATTGCCGGCGCCTATTCGGCAACGGGATCGAGAGCTTTTGATTTTCATTTTATGGCTCGGGTTTACGAGCATCCTTTTGAAGTCCGGTATCTGGATCTCACCCAAAAGCCGGCGGCGAGCGGCAAATCCAGGCCGGTCGGACGGCATCTGGACGGCTGCCGAATCGGTTTCGATGCCGGCGGCAGCGACCGTAAAGTCTCAGCTGTTATCGACGGTGTATCTGTATTCAGTGAGGAAGTCATCTGGCATCCTAAAGAAAATGCGGATCCGGCTTATCATTTTAACGGCATTGTCGATTCCTTCAAGGCGGCAGCCGCTCATATGCCGCGGGTCGATGCTATCGGCGTGTCATCCGCCGGTATTTATATCGACAACCGGACCATGATCGCCTCCTTGTTTTTAAAAGTGCCGGACGAGCTGTTCGATCAGCAGGTCAAGAATATCTACCTCCGCGCGGCAAAAACTTTCGGCGACATCCCGATCGAGATTTGTAATGACGGCGATGTTTCGGCGCTTGCCGGCGCGATGAGCCTGGATTCCGGCAATGTCCTCGGCATTGCCATGGGCACCAGCGAAGCCGGCGGCTATGTCGACCGGGACGGCAACATAACCGGCTGGCTGAATGAACTGGCTTTTGTGCCTATCGACGCCAGCCCGGCGGCTATGGCCGACGAATGGTCGGGCGATATCGGCTGTGGCGTCAAGTATTTTTCGCAGGACGGCGTCATCAAGCTGGCAGCGAAGGTCGGCATTGATCTCTCGCAGGCTCCGTCGCCGGCTGAGAAATTGAAAATCGTTCAGGATCTGATGAGCCGGAACGATCAGCGGGCTATCGATATTTACGCCAGTATCGGCTGTTATCTGGGTTATTCGCTGGCTTATTACAACAGCCTTTATGAAATTGATCATGTTCTGCTTTTGGGACGCGTGATGAGCGGCCGGGGCGGGGAGATCATCCTGGATGAAGCCCGGCGGATTTTAGCCGCCGAATTTCCTGCCGTCCGCCTGATCCCCGCTTTGCCGGACGAACAATTCCGCCGTATCGGACAATCTGTGGCAGCCGCAAGTCTGCCGGAAATTATAAAATCAAGACTGACTATATGAAGTCAAGAGACAAATGAGGAAAAAGTAGCGTAGGCGCTAGATGCAGTGAACCTTGACAATAATGCATGCTGAAAAGGCCTGGGTCAATTGACACAAGCCGGAACAACGAAAAATGAACTCAGTCA
>JAYFQE010000022.1:0-35884 GCA_034927345.1 Clostridiaceae bacterium | reverse complement strand
ACTGTTGAAACCTGTTGAGACAACCCCATCTTATACAAATTTATATAGTCCTGTAAATTATTCAGCCTGGATTAAATAGTAAATACTATGGCATGTATTGCCAAGATGAAATTTCAAGGTACCGTCTTGATACTCAGAGGGAATTATTCCCGTTAAGAAACCTTCTGGGCTGATGGACCAGACGCGCAAATTCGAACGGCTTGTCTTTATGGCAATATCGGCTTCGATCACTTCAACCAGAATCGGCGGTTTGCCCAGATCTAAAACCTCCGTACGTTGTTCATTGAATTTCATATCGGTGTTTTCCGCATGGCCGACAGTCGTCAGCAGCAGATTATCCGAATTATTGATCGACGTGTCGGTTAACGAACTAAGCGCTACGACAGCAAATTCATTATCCACTTTAACCGACAGGTCAGTTAAGCCGATGGTCCCGGCTTCGCCCAGGAATCCGTAAACACACTTGGTCATCGCTGTATCGATACTGCCAATTCTCTTTTTCCAGCTTCGATATAGTTCGCCGGTGTCCGATCGGACAGCGCCTTCTGCATCGTTGACTACACAAAGATCATCCGTTATAACTTGATCGGCGCCATGAGGCTTTCCATCCAGGACGATGCCGATTTTATTCTGTTCGGTTACCAAACTGAATGCCGGCGTATTGCCCGGTGTACGGGTTAATTCATCAACGGCGACTGCAATGGATTTTTCGGCCTGGCGAACATCGCCGCGCCGCATGATCAATGCTGCGTGATAGAATAAACCAAACTTCGCCGGATCGTTCCAGGTAGCAAAAACGCCTTGCCGATAAGGAACATTACTGATGGATTGCGCCGTTAATTCTCTGCCGATGATTTGTTGATCACGCCGGCTTGAGTACATATAGGTGTGAATCGTAAAGCCGGCCCAGCCTTGGAAAGATCCCGCCGCTGCCATGATCAAAGAACTCTCGGCGCGCCAGTCGTTGGGCCACGGAGCATCCCACTCCGATACGAAGAAGGGGCGGTCAGGAGATCGGTTGAAACTTAACCCGCTCAACATCGTATCTTTTTGGGCAACCATCGGCCGGTTGTCAAACTCTTTTTTAAACTCCTGCCAGCGCCAACCGTACCAATAAGCATGGCTGTCATTAAAATCTGTCACCAGCTGCGTCTTGGCATTTGCGGCATTGATCGACCAGTTTGTGCCGGTAATCGGTATTTTGACACCGAGATCCCGCATATAGTCATATATTTCCTGATAATACGATTCTTGCACATGCATTTTGAATTGGATCATGATCTCGTCATCGGATGAAAAATCGACTGAATCGACATCATAGGACAGATTCTGTTCAGCGAGCCACTTTTTCAACAGACCGATTAATTCCGTATGATAAGGTTCGACATTGAATTTGAAATGTTTATTAAACAGGTCGCACTCATTGGTGATTTCCGACAGGATAAAAACCGGATCATCTTTATACGCCAGACCGGTATAAGGGTTGATATGATGCCAAATATCATGAATAAATTCTTTTTGCAAATCGATCAGTTTTCTGGAGAATATACTGTATGGTTTAGCTGAATCTCCCAGGGCAATTGCATTCTCAATGCCATCGCCTGATTTGAATTTCCGATAAGTCATCATGTCGATATAGCAATAAATGCCTTCGTTCTTTAAGCAAAAAATTAAATAATCTAAATGATCCATGCTCTCCGGATCCAGAGAGCGAGTTGTCCCTTTTCGTTCACCTTTTGTGTATTGAAAGATGTTTGGCGTCGCCCATTCGGAATCAAGCTGATGGAAGCGAACGACATTTATGCCGATTTTCGCCAGGCGTTTAGCTGTCTTTTCGCTATAATCGAATTCCGGGAAATCCATACCGCTGTTGAAATTTGTCCCCCAAAATCTCCCAGGCGTACCATCTTCAAAAATAAAAGCGTCGCCTTTGGCTTGGAGAAAGCCATGTTTACCGGCCGGTTTCTCGCTCTTGAAAACGAATGAAATATCAACCGGAGCATTGTCCCAGTAAAAGGGATACGGTGTACATTTAGTCATGATGAGTCCCTCCTGCTTCCTTATTAATCCTTATAGACATTATGACTACTCGATTTTCGAGTAATTCTAAATTTAACTTCTATATCACATCAATATTCAGTAATCGGCATAACTGGCTCATAGCATCTGTAATATCGCCATATGCGATGATCATGTGCTGGGAAGCAATTTTGTCGGCAAAGGCTTCAACAGAACCGTCCAGAACGATT
This sequence comes from Clostridiaceae bacterium, assembly GCA_034927345.1. Taxonomy (GTDB): domain Bacteria; phylum Bacillota; class Clostridia; order Saccharofermentanales; family UBA5734; genus JAYFQE01. Next base: position 33,635 of record JAYFQE010000022.1, on the reverse strand, counting down.
TCCAGGCTGGGCAGCTGCGGCGCCGGACGAGTCCAGCCATACTCTTCCCAGGGATGCGGCTGTTTAGCCAATCCGGTTGCCATATGCATCATATAGCGGCCGTGATCTTCGATGAGCCGCAGCATAGTTACCCGGCCATCCTTAACCTGGGAAATGTTTAGTAGACTGGGCAACAGTAAACCGAATTTCGCCGGCAGTAAACGGACATCTCCTTTCACAACCGCACTTGGAATATAATCCGGCACGCCAACCAGTACACGATCGGAAAAATATTCGTAAAATTCCATATAATGAGCCGTTTGGCCGGTTAAAAAACGAACCATTAATTGGGTGGCATTACCGATTATATCGTTTTCCGGAGTTGTACAAAGGCCCAGCCGGTCGGCGATCAGCATAAACACAATAGCCGGCGGAAATCCTTCCAGTTTTTTCATGCCGTCAACATCAATTAATGACAGGGCATCATACTTACGTTCTTCTATTTTTTTCTTTATCGCCAGGTAATATTTAGCGCCCTTAACCAAAATATCCTGATCGAATTCTTTTTCAAAATGCCAGTGTTCCCGACAGTACTTCATTGTTTCTGATATATCACAATCATCTAATGTATCAATATTCCTGATAATTTCCAGCATCTCAAAACATTCAACTTCAATGCCGATTTCCCGTCGTAAAGCCATACCATCAAACATCGTTCCATATAAAAGCATATCGCGATAACCCATTGAACCAATGCGCGCATCCCGTAACAGATTGGCAGTACGGGCTGCCAATCCAAAATGATCTATTTTCTCCAGCGGCGCAGGCTGATCAACGGTATTGTAGACATAGCGGAAACGATATCCCATCCCCTGCATAACTTGCCGCAGTCCGCTGGTTCCGGCTTGAGGCGCTGTCGTAATCATCCGCCCGTCTTCTATCCAGCCGGTTAATCCCCATAAAAGCATCGGTAAGTGACGGAATTTATCCGTTACACGGATAACCGCGTGGGTTGGTATCCAGCCGGCTAAACAGATAACCAGTAAATCAAGATCTTGGTTTTTTAAGACATTGATAGCTTTGTCCGCTTCGGCAAAAGCCGCGTCATCGCTGACCGGATCTGTTTCAATAATTTCCCAATTTAAATGACGGAGTTGATCTATTGCTTGGGAACATAATTTGATTATGACATCCCTCGGTGTGTTGACTTCTCCAAATCCAACAAATCCGGCTTTAATTGCTCGCATGATACAACTTCCTTTCACACTTGTCTAATATGAGTCTATTTTCGAAATTATTTTCGTTTAAAACTGACTGTATTGAACTGTTACCGTTGTTATCTAGTATAAGTTAAGCCATTTTATCTGTCAATATCAAGCTTTCTGTTCCTTTTCGCTATTTTCCCAAATTATTTTCGCAAATCATGTAATAAATTTCGAGCACTTGACACAAATTTCGAAAACGAGTATTTTCTATTGTGATGGACATTGATTTATTTAACTAAGGTGCTTTCATTAACACAAATGATCGGAGCGTGATTCAGATGGCAGCATATTTATACCCCTATAAGGATCCGACCCAGCCTGAGCAAAATCGTATCCAGGACCTGTTATCACGGATGACTCTGGAAGAAAAATTCGCGCAGATGCGGATGATTCCGCAGATTGATCATTTATTGGAAGGCCGGCCTTTTTCGGCCGAACGGGTATGTGATCAGCTGAAATATGGCATTGGCGCTTCTTACAGCCCCGATTATATCGCGCCCGATATTCTGAATGCTTTTCAAAGTTATTTGCTCCATGATACAAGGCTTGGCATTCCTTTAATTATGATGGGTGAGTCGCTGCATGGGGTCATGAGTCCGGAAGCCACTGTTTTTCCGCAGGCTATCGGGCTGGGAGCTACCTTTAATGCGCCGTTGATTGCCGAGATGACCGGGATTATCGGCCGTGAAGCCCGGACGCTGGGCATCACCCAGACTTATGCGCCGAATCTCGACTTGTCCCGCGATCCCCGCTGGGGAAGAACAGAAGAGAATTATGGCGAGGATCCTTACTTGACTGCCACATTGGGAACGGCTTATGTCAAGGCTTTGCAGGAACAAGGTGTTGCTTCATCGCCAAAGCATTATGTGGCGCACGGCAGTCCGGAAGGCGGCGTCAATCTGTCGCCTGTCCACTGCGGCGAACGGGAATTGCGGGATACAATGTTGATTCCTTTTGCGGCTGCCTTCCAAGAAGGCGGCGCCTTGTCGGTTATGCCCGCTTATAGTGAATGGGATGGCACTCCGATCCATGCTTCGTCCTTCCTCATGACAGATATTTTACGGCACGAATTGGGTTTTGAAGGATTTGCCGTATCCGATTTTGGCGCTATTACCATGCTGCACCAGTTTCATAAAGTTGCCTCTGATGCGCTCGAAGCCGGAAAAATGGCCTTGACCGCGGGTCTGGATATGGAAGCGCCGAATATATTTGGTTTTGGCCAGGAATTGATGGATGCGGTACGGCAGGGATCGGTGCCGCTCGACTTGATCGACCAGGCTGTCGGCCGGATTTTGCGGGTAAAATTCCGGTTGGGTCTTTTTGAGAATCCTTATGCGCAAATTGATAACCTGGCCGGCATCCGTGATCAAAAAGCTATCAGTCTGGCGCGTACTGTCGCTCAGGAATCAATTGTGCTATTAAAGAACGAATTTCAACTGCTGCCGCTGAGCGACCAAGTCGGCCGGGTAGCCGTTATCGGACCTAACGCCGCGCTGGCTCAGCTTGGCGATTATACGCATCGCGTGGCTTCGCGGCGGGCTGTTTCATTATTGGAAGGGGTGCGGCAGCGGCTGGGAACTGAAAAAGTTATTTTTGCTCCTGGCTGTACCATTGCCTTTGGGCAGGACAGTGATCTGGCCGAGGCAGTCCGGGCGGCGGAACAATCTGATGTCGCTTTGGTTGTTTTGGGTGACAACAGTAATTTTCATGGCGGAATTGGCTGGGGTGACGAAGAAGGCGGACATGTGGTTACTTGCGGTGAGGGTTTTGATCTGAGCAGTCTGTCTTTACCCGGACGGCAGCAGGAGCTGTTGGAAGCGGTAGCGGCAACCGGAACGCCGGTTGTCCTGATCATGGTCAGCGGCCGACCATATGATCTTTGCTGGGCCGATCATCACATACCCGCTATCCTGCAAGCCTGGTATCCCGGCGAGCAAGGCGGAGCCGCGCTTTGCGACATCATTTTCGGCTCGGTCAGCCCCTCGGCCCGTCTGCCGATCAGCTTTCCGAAGAGCGCGGGACATATCCCCTGCTTTTACAATCATAAAGTTTCAGCACGCGGCTATTATAAAAAGCCCGGTTCGCCTGAAGAACCAGGCCGCGATTATGTCTTTTCATCACCGGACGCGTTATATCCTTTTGGCTACGGTTTAAGCTATACTACCTTTTCTTACTCGGACCTGGCCATATCACCGGCCGAGCTGGCAGCGCCGGACCAGGTTACCATTTCCGCAACGGTAAAAAACACCGGATCCCGTCCGGGCAAAGAGGTCGTCCAGCTCTATCTGACCGATTGTTTCAGCCGGATCACACCGTTTGTCAGGCGTTTGCGCGGATATTCCAAAATTTTGCTGCAGCCGGGTGAGAGCTGCCGCGTCAGTTTTACGCTTGACCAACATGATTATTCTTTTATCAACGAATCGATGCGCCCGGAAACGGAACCCGGTGAATTTCGCGTTGAATTAGGCGGCTTAACAGGCAGCTTTTGGATCAAGAACGGCGTTTGAGCATGACGTCTAAAGCAAACACCGGCAGCAGGCTGTCATAAAGCGCCTGATACAGACGGAGTTTATCCGTATAATTTGTGTGGTTGACCGGCAGGAATTCTTTTTTCATGGACACCGCCTGCCGGACACCTTGCTGGAAATCTTGAATAATGCCTTCAGAAACAGCGCCAATCAAAGCGCAGCCCAGCGATGCCGCTTCAGATTGGTCCGGTACGGCGAAAGAAAATCCGGTCAGGTCGGCTTTAATCTGGCACCAGACATCCGATTTGGATCCACCGCCCGAAGTGATAATTTTTGCCGCCTGGACTCCGATTGTTGCCAGAGCATCGAGATTGCGCTGCAGAAGATAGGCGACGCCTTCCATAACGGCCAGCGCCATGTCAATCCGGTCATGCTGCAAGCGGATGCCATAAAAAACCCCTTTCGCCCCGGCGTTATAATCCGGCGAATTTGTTCCGGTTAAATAGGGCAGGAAAATCAAATCGGCCGGATTGCGCCGCTTACCGACCATCCGGTCAATCTCCTGATAAGTCAGATCGGCAGCCATATTCTCTTTAAACCATTCCAGGCTGACGCCGCCGCTTTCGCAAACCGGCAATAAAACGTAAGTATCGGGGAAGGGTCCATAGTGGCAAGGCAGGCCGGCTTCCGACAGGAGCGGCCGGCGGATCAGGGTAGCTAATGAAACAACAGTTCCTGTAGACTCGCTGATAATGCCTTCCTCAATATTGCCGGTTCCGATCATGCCGGCGAAATGATCCAATGTGCCAACATTAACAGTCGTTTCCCGGCCAAGCCCCAATTGACGGGAAACGATTTCCGTCAGCCGGCCGATATTGCTGCAGGGTTCGACCAATTCAGGCAGTTGGCGCCGGTTGATTCCAGCCCAGGACAGCATATCGTCCCAGTAATCTTTCTTTTGAATATCGAAATAGTAAGTAAAATTATAAATCGATAATTCGCCGACTGTTTTGCCGGTTAAACGGTATAATATGTAATCTTTCAGCAACATAAATTTGGCAGCTTTAGTCCATACTTCTGGTTCATGCTTTTTCAGCCATAATATTTTGGTTATTGGCCAGGTTGGCGTATTGACCGGTTGGCCTGTTATTTGATACGCAGATTTTTCAGAAAATACTTGCTTGATTTGTTCACATTCATAATCTGAACGGGCGTCCATCCAGGATATTCCCGGTCTTAGCGAATGGCCGTCCGCATCGACAACCACCAGGGATTCCGCTTGCCCGGTCAGGATTATTTGATGAAAATGTTCTTTGAACGACAGCGTTATCCGGTATATTGCCGCCGATAAATGATCATAATACTCTTCCGGACTAAATTCAAACCGATTATCTTGATGTTTATATAAAACCTTAGCTGATTCGACAGCTAATTGTCGAAAATTATCCGAAAACGCGATAACTTTTATATTGGTCGTTCCCAGATCGATTGTCAAAAAGCCCATGATATCTAGCTCCTTCGCCAATTCTACTTATTTTTATCATAGCATTTCGCCTGTGTTTTTGTCAATTTTATTTTTCGTTATATTTTCGTTTTTTATTCTGTTTTACGAAAATAAACGATAAAACATACAGAATCCGCCCGCTAAAAGGTGTCGGTATTGTTTTGTTTACGATAGAGTGAAGGCGCCAGACCATACTGCCGCTTAAACATCATGGACAATTGTGATTCATTATAAAAGAAGCACTCCTGGGCAATCGCGGCGATTGACAGACGGGTGTCTGCCAGAAGTGCACGTGCCTGCTTCAAACGTTGTTTTATCAGATAATCATTGGGAGCGAATCCGGTCTTTTGTTTAAAAAGATGTCTGAACCGATGATAGCTATAACCGGACAAGTCGGCCAGCATAGCCATATCCACCGGTTGATGGTAGTTTTCCTGCAAGAAACTGATGGCATAGGATAAGTCTCCTCTGCTTTTGGGATTCGTTGAGTCCAACCGGTCAAAGTCGATCAGCAGCAGGCTTAGTATTAAGTCCAGCTTGGTTTCGTATTTTTTCTGCCGGCTCATTAATTCCGCACGCATTTGCTGTAAATAATGCAGGATCGGGAAAGAGCTGCTATCGTGATATAACCCGTTTTTTAACGGCGGATTATCATCGCCGGTATGAAAACAAGTAAAGATGACCTGCGTATCTTTATCGCTATGTTCATCGTGAACACAGTGTGGTTTAATGATCGTAAATTGATTAGGCCCGAATGAATAGGTCTGGTCGCCGATCGTTGTCATGCCGGATCCATTCAAATAGTAGACCAATTCATAGCCGTCGTGTTTGTGAAACCCCACCGATGTGCCGGCCTCACGCAATGCTTTATAGATAAAATCAAACCGGCAGTTCATATCGCGCCTTTCACATATCAGCCAAATCATAGAAATAGCCAGCCAAATGAACATAGCACATTATCGGTTGATATGCTAGCATAAATTAAAGTTCGCAGTTTGTTCTCATGATAGAATGATTGAACGGTAAATCCGGGAGGTATAAGATGTTGTATTCAAAGAGTATATCTGATGAATTGCTAAAAAAGCTGGACCCGCCGAAAGGTCTTGTCCGTATGGTTCTGGATACCGATACTTATAATGAAGTGGATGATCAATTTGCGCTTTCCTATGCTTTAAAATCGCCTGAGAAACTAAAGGTTGAAGCCGTTTATGCCGCGCCGTTTTTCAATGCCAATTCCAGCGGTCCGGCAGACGGCATGGAAAAAAGCTATCAGGAGATCCTGAAGATTTTCTCGTTGCTGAAAATGGATACCGCAGGGAAAGTTTTCAAGGGCTCGACCGGTTATCTTCGCGATGCGCAAACGCCCCAGCCCAGCCCGGCTGCCCGCGATCTGGTTCAGCGCGCCATGAACGGCGGTCCCGATCCCCTTTATGTCGTTTCGATCGGCGCCATCACCAACGTGGCTTCGGCAATTCTGCTTGAACCCGCCATCATCGGCAAAATTGTTGTCGTCTGGCTGGGCGGCCATGCTTTAAATTGGCCGGACACCCGTGAGTTCAATCTGGAACAGGATCCGCCGGCTTCGCGGATCATCCTGGATTGCGGCGTCCCCTTGATCCAGTTCCCCTGCATGGGCGTAACCACGCATCTTGCGACAACCGTTGCCGAACTGGATGCCTTTCTGGCACATAGAAGCGATATCGGCACTTATCTGACCGATATTGTCAGAAGCTGCAGCAATACATCCGCCGCCTGGTCGCGGGTCATCTGGGATGCGGTTACGATCGGCTGGCTGATCAATCCGGATTGGGTTCCGACCCAAATTGTCCCCAGCCCCATCCTGACCGATCAGATCACCTGGGGGTTCGATTCGGACCGGCATCCGATCCGCAGCGCGACCTTTGTTCAGCGCGATGCGATCTTTACCGATCTCTTCCGCAAGTTGACCGCGCCGGAATCGCCTGTTTAATCGTGTTTTTCGGAAGCAGGCGCCGCCGTCAACAGTCTTAGCCGTTTATGCAGGTATAAAGCACATTTCTTAACCGAGGCTGATAATAATCCTCCTGAGGATTAAGCATATGGTGAGCGTAAAACAACGATAGCCCAATGTCGGCATCAATAAGCACGGTTGCGCCTGCCGCGCCGCCCCATCCGAATTCTTTTAAATTTCCCGTGGATCCGCTTGCAGTTTTATCCATGAGCGTTCTCACGCCCAAACCGTAACCGTAGCCCTTAAGCTGACTCCACGTAAAATCTTTTTTCACTTTTTCACTGAGCTGATTGCACCGCATCAGCTCAACCGTGCTGCCGGCCAGGATCCTCTCCTTATTTGCTCCCATGCCGTAGTTGGCCAGCGCCGAAGCAAATTTAGAGTAATCAGCCGCCGATGTTGTTATCCCTGCGCCGCCGCCGTCAAATTCGCTGCCGAGATCAAAATCTGATTTGTCTCGCCTAACGATTCTCCCGCTCTGCTTGTTATCTGCAGACGATTGTAATTTTACCATATCTATTTCATTTGTATTCTCATATATATACTGCGGCGCCATTCTATCCCGGACATTTTCGTTATGATAATACGATTCGTGCATAGCAAGCGGATCAAAGATATGTTCCTGGACATAATCGCGAAATTTCTTGCCCGATATAACTTCCACAACCGCAGCCAGCACATCATGACTCAGGCTGTACTGCCACCTTGTGCCGGGCTCAAACGACAGCGGGTCCGACGCGATGCATTTTGCAACCGTAAGGGTGTTCATTTTTCCGTCCGTAAGCGAGCGTGCCTTGTCAAATGCAGCCGTATGCGTATTATAAGTAAGCCCCGAGGTCATTGTAAACAGATGGCGGAGCGTCATGGGATTTTTGGCTTTTATCTCTTTACCGTCTTCGCCTTTTATATCCATTTCCCGATATTCCGGAATATAATTATAAAGCGGGTCGTCAAGCAGAAAATGGCCTCTCTCATACAGTTGAAGCGCCGCGGTAACCGTTACTATCTTTGAACAAGAGTAGATATTAAAGAGACAGTCCCTGCCCATGGGGATTTTCTTTTCGTAATCGCTGTATCCCGATTGATAATTGAAAACTTCCTTGTTATTGAGGCATATGCTTACCGTATTGCCGGGTATTCTCCACGCGGTTAACCGGTCCATAAATGCCTTCATCGGCTCAAAATTCATATAAAATTCCTCCAACAATTATTTTTTCGGAAAGACGAAAGGATTGGCAAAAACAATCATGATATATCAAAATCATTTTATAGTCATTTTATCACAGCATAGACCAGAAGTTAGATTTGACATTTACTTGATGACGGATTAAAATAGAAAACCCTGCGCCGAATATACCGGCCGCACGCCCTGTCGCCTGATCTGTATCCTTGGCCGCAGCTCCGGCTGCTTATCATGGTGGTGGTCATATGGCTTATATTACCGTTTGTCATGTCAAAAAGAATTTTACCGTGCGCAAGAAGAAGATTCGGCCGGCCGGATCTTCCGCCGTTGCGGCAAGCGCCCTAAATCCGGCCGGAACGGTCGGTTTCTGGCAGCGGCTCCGGTCTTCCCGGCAGATCATTCAGGCGTTGGATGATTTGTCATTCTCCATTGAAGCCGGCGAATTGATCGGCTGCATCGGACCTAACGGCGCGGGGAAATCAACGACGGTAAAAATTCTCAGCGGGATTCTCGTGCCGGATTCAGGCACCGTCTTGGTCAATGGCCGGGTTCCCTGGCTCGAGCGGCGGACTCATGTCGCGGAAATCGGCGTTGTTTTCGGTCAGCGTACCCAACTGTGGTGGGATGTTCCGGTCATCGACTCTTATCGGCTGCTGCGGGATATTTACCGGCTGGATAAACAAACCTATCAGAATCGTCTGGACGAGCTTACCGATCACTTGCAGCTCGGCGATCTCCTGGGTATGCCGCTCCGCCTGCTCAGCCTAGGCCAGCGAATGCGCTGCGAACTGGCCGGGTCGCTGCTGCACAGTCCCCGACTGCTCTTCCTCGATGAACCAACCATCGGACTGGATGCAGTCAGCAAGCTGGCGGTGCGGGCCTTTCTCCAACAGGAAAACCAAAATCACGGAACCACGGTTCTTTTAACGACTCATGACATGACCGATGTTGAGGCGCTTTGCAATCGGGTTCTCGTGATCGGTCATGGCCATTTGCTTTATGACGGCCGTTTGCCGGATCTGCTCAGCCGGTACCAGTCGGCGGACAGCCAGGACAAGGCTCCCTTGCTCGATGAACAGATCGCCGCGATGTACGCGGAGATGGCTTTATGAAAACGAACACCCGGCCGCGCTCCAGTATGTCAGCCGGCAGAGCCTGGAGCACCGCATTCCGGCTCAGAGCCCGAATGGAATTACAATACCGGGCGGCTGCCGCGGGCGGCTTTTTTACCCAGCTCTTTTTCGGGCTGATCCTCATTTTCCTCTATCAGGCTTTGGATACAGCCGGCATCCGGACCGGCCAATCGACGATCGAGTTTGCCGATACCGTGGCTTATGTCTGGATCCAGCAGGCGTTTTTCCGATTGCTTTTTGGCAGCGACGGCAGCCTGAATCAGGCTATCCTGTCGGGTGATCTGGTTTATGAACTATGCCGGCCGGTTCGTCTGTATCCTTACTGGACCGTTCGCATTCTGGCTTATAAAATAACTTCCAGCCTTATGCGGGCCTGGCCGCTTCTGGTCCTTGCCAGTTTTCTGCCGGAACCCTGGCGTCTGCACTGGCCGGATAACATCCGGCAATTGGCGGCGTTTATTTTATCGCTTTTATTGGGCATGCTGACCATCAGCTTTTTAGACGCCCTGATGAGCGGAATTACGATGCGGACGCTCGATCCGCGCGGCATAACCAACATCATTTCCATGTTCTCTTTATTTTTTTCCGGGAATCTTCTGCCTCTGACCCTTTTCCCGGATGCCTGGCAGGGCTGGCTGCAAGCGCTGCCTTTTGCCCAAAGTCTCGATGCGCCGATCCGCCTGTTTACCGGTCAGACAGCATTATCGGATTTCCCGGCCATGTTGCTGCGTCAGGCTATCTGGATTGTTTTGCTGGCCGGCGGCGGTTCCTTGCTCTGGCATCATAATTTAAAGCGTCTGGTCATTCAAGGAGGTTGATCATGCAGACCATCAGACAGTCTATCGGATTATATCTCAAATCTGCCCGGCTCCTGGTCAATGCTCAGATGCAGTATCGGACTTCGTTTTGGCTGCAGAGCTTTTCCATGCTGATCATGACCGGCGGGGAACTGGCTGCCGTGCTGTTGCTTTTTACCCGCTTTAATTGTTTGGGGCAATGGAGCAGCCAGGAAATCATTTTCTTTTTCGGATTAATGCAGCTCTCTTTTGCTTTGGTTGAATTATTTGGCCGCGGCTTTTCCGCCTTTAGCACGCTGGTGCGCACAGGCCAGTTTGACCGCATTCTTCTGCGGCCGCAATCGACGATCGGCGGCGTCCTCTGCAGCCAGCTGGATCCCCGGCGGCTCGGCACTTTGCTGGTGGGTCTGGCCAGTCTGATCTTTGGCAGTCTGCAGGCTCAGGTTGTCTGGACTCCGGCCCGTTTCGTCTGCCTGGTCTTTTCAATTCTGGGGGGCGCCTGCCTCTTTCTGGGACTGTTCATCATCGAAGCGACGTTGTGTTTCTGGTCCGTCCAGTCAATTGAACTGGTTAATATTCTTACTTACGGCGGCCGAAGCACTTGCCAGTATCCGCTGGATATCTATCCGCGCGGTTTTCGCTGGCTTTTCCTTTATCTGGCGCCGTACGGATTGACGACCCATATGCCGGCGGCTTATATTTTAGGTAAATCGATCTTTGGCTGGCCTTCCTGGCTGGCGTTTGTTACGCCGCTGGCCGGCGTCGCTTTTCTTCTTATCATGTTTATTTTCTGGTCTTTTGGCGTACGCCATTACCAGTCAACCGGGACGTAATGCCCTTATATGGCGTCAAATCAGGAGGTGCCCTTATGAATCCAGTCGATTTAATTATAAAAAAGCGAGACAGCGGCGAGTTCAGCACGGAGGAACTGCGCTTTTTCATCGCCGGGGTCTGTGATGATCGTTGGCCGGACTACCAAATTTCCGCCATGCTGATGGCCATGTTTATCCGCGGTTTGTCGGCGCGGGAAACAGCCGATCTGACCCTGGCTATGGCTGAATCCGGAGATCAGTTCAACCTGGACGCCATACCCGGCATAAAAGTCGATAAGCACAGCACCGGCGGGGTTGCCGATACAACAACGCTCATTGTCGCGCCGCTGGTCGCTTCGTGCGGCGTTTCCGTTGTCAAAATGTCAGGCCGCGGTTTAGGTTTTACCGGCGGCACCATCGATAAGCTCGAATCCATACCAGGTTTCCAGGTTGACCTGTCCGAGGCAGAAGCGCTCGCTTTGATTCGCCAAAATCAGGTCGTCATTATGTCGCAGACCGGCAACTTGACGCCGGCTGACAAAAAGCTTTACGCGCTGCGCGATGTCACCGGCACCGTAGAAAGCCTGCCCCTGATTGCCGCCAGCATCATGAGCAAGAAAATAGCGGCCGGTGCCGACGCGATCATCCTGGATGTAAAGTGCGGCAGCGGAGCCTTTATGCGCGACCTGCCCCAGGCCCGCGCGCTGGCTGAATTGATGGTTTCCATAGGCCGCCAGGTTGGCCGTCAGGTGACCGCGGTTATCAGCAGCATGAATCAACCTCTGGGCCAAAATATCGGTAACGCTTTGGAAGTCATTGAGGCGATCGATGTCTTGAAAGGCCGTGTTTCCGGCGACCTGCTGGAGGTTTCACTGGCCATCGGTTCTCAAATGCTGGTTTCAGCCGGCGCGGCGGCGCATGAAGCGGCCGCCCGCATCATGCTGCTCAAACAAATACAGAACGGCGCCGCTTTGGAGCGATTGCGGCGGATGATCGCCGGCCAAAAAGGCAACCCGGCGGTCATTGACGACTATCAGCTGCTGCCTCAATCAGCTTATCAGGTCGTCTGGCCAGCCCCTTGCTCCGGTTATCTGACCGCCATGGATACAGCGGCGATCGGCCGTATCTTTGTTGACCTGGGCGGCGGCCGGAAAAAGAAAAACGATACGATCGATTATGCGGCCGGACTTATTTTTTATCATAGAATAGGCGATTATATCATCGCCGGCCAGCCTCTGGCGGAGATTCACGCGCAGGATCCCGGCAAAATCGAACGAGCAAAAGAACAGTTGGGAAAAGCCCTCTCATTTGGTCATGAGCCGGCAGCGTCCAGCCCGGTTATTCTTGACTTGATTCATTGAGCGCAGCAAACGGCGATTGTAAATTTACCCAATCAACATGTTATAATGATGATACAATCCTATTTTATCTTTAATTAATTTAGCTGGAGGTGAATCAAATGACAGAAAATGAATTTCATTGCCCCCTCTTAAAAAAGGACATTGCCAATCCGCTCTGCCGGGACATCACCTATGCGGTAGAGGGCCGCATCAGCCAGGCTGTAGTTGCCGATGTGAAAAACTGGGAAGAAGCCAAGCGAATCTGTGCCGATTGTGTCAATGCGTATTGGAATAAAAACGACATGGAATCACCAAAACAAAAAGAAGCCTGAATAAAGCGTTGTTTAAAATTTTACCGGACCGCCCGTTCATATAAGGCTTATGGATGGGCGGTCCGGTTAATGATTGATCCGGACCTTATATAAACTCCTTGACATTTATTTATTTTATTTAATTTTGGAGGATTATATGAAAAGATCCCGTTTGTTTTTGTTGGTGTTTTTAATTCTGACTCTTGCCGCCGGCGCCTGTTCCGGCTGTGCTCCCGCAATCGCTGCAGCCGCCGCGCCGGCAACTTCAGTTCTCGATACGGCATCCCTTTCCGACACATCCGGCACTCTGCCCGTGTCGACGCTGCAAAGCCCTTCGGAAAGCGCCGCGGCCGGCGATCCGTCGGCAACGGCGATACCCGAACAAACAACAGCCGCCGGTTCTGTCACCGTTCATTTTTTAGATGTCGGACAGGCCGACAGCATCCTGGTTCAGCAAGGCGGCGACACTTTATTGATTGACGCCGGCAATAACGAAGACGGCGATTCTGTTGTCGCTTACATAAAGGCTTTAGGGATACAGGATCTTGACTACGTCGTCGGGACGCATCCTCACGAAGACCATATCGGCGGACTGGATACCGTCATCAAAGCCTTTACGGTCGGCAAAGTTATTTTGCCGGATGCCGTCGCCAATACGGAAACCTTTGAGGATGTTCTCCTGGCTATAAAGGATAAAGGCTTGAAAATATCAAAAGCCGTTCCGGGAACCCATTATTCACTGGGCCAGGCCGGCCTGGATATATTGGGGCCCGTTCTTGCATCCGATGATGAATTGAATCATGTCTCTGTTGTCAGTAAAGTGTCTTTCGGCAATACAGCTTTTCTTTTTACAGGCGATGCTGAAAAAGATGACGAAGAGGCCATGATCAGCCAGGGTTATGATCTGGATGCCGATGTTTTAAAGGTCGGCCATCATGGGAGCGGCAGTTCAACATGCGCCGCTTTGCTGCAGGCTGTTTCGCCGCTCTATGCTGTTATTTCCGTCGGCCAGGATAATACTTATGGCCATCCGGCTGCCGAAACGCTGGCCCGATTAGCCGACGCCGGGACGGCCGTCTACAGAACAGATCTTGCCGGCGCCATCATAGCCGTATCGGACGGCAAGCAAATCACCTTCAACGCCGCCCCCGACAGCGGAAAGCCCGGCGCTGCCGCCACTACGGCGGCGCCTACGCCTAAACCGACTACCGTAAAGCCGACTACCGTAAAACCGACTGCCCAGGCCACCCAGGCCGCTAAACCGGATACTTCTTATATCGGCAATAAGGAGACGAAAAAATTTCATAAACCCAGCTGCAGTTCTTTGCCGGATGAAAAGAACCGGATCAGCTTATCTTCCCGTGACGAAGCGATTAATGCCGGTTATGTTCCCTGCAAAAAGTGCAATCCCTGACGAGGTGATATTCAATATGATGAAAGTGATCCTGGATCGTTTCGAAGGCGAGTTTGCGGTTTGTGAAGTAGCCGGCGAACGCCGGATGATTCAAATCTTGAAAAGCAGCTGTCCTGCAGCCGCTAAAGAAGGCGATGTCCTGCTGATCGATCAGGAAACGGTCAGCATCGACACGGCGGAAACTCAAGCCAGGAAAGAGCGGATAACGGACTTAATGAAATCGTTATGGGATTAAGGATGTTCTTATAACAGAGCAAATCCCGAAGGATTGTTGACATTTAAAAACATATAGTTTACTATCGTAGACATATAGTTTTTAACTGAAACTTGTTGTTATAACAGGTCAACGTCCGCACAGGGAGGCTTTAATCATGAAAGAAGCGCTAACCAAACAAGAGTGGATCATTATGGAAACATTATGGAAACAGCATCCGCTGTTTCTGTCGCAGATCATGGAAGCCATGGAGCGGGCGGTCGACTGGCAAAAAAGCACTTTTTCGACCTATATGCGAAAGTTGTGCGAAAACGGTTATATTGGCTATACGACGATCAGCGGAAATCGGGCTTATACACCGCTGGCCGATCGAGAGGAATGCATTCGGAATGAAAGCAGGCACGTCATGTCCAAGCTGACGGACAAAGGAGCAAAAATGCTTTTGGCGTGCATGATTGAAGAAACCGGGCTGAACGATAAGGATCGGCTGGAGCTTCAGGATTTGATCACAAAACTGGGCAGCGAGCCTAAGCGAGAGAAACCGGAGGCGGAATAACATGCGTATTCTAAGCCTGTTGCTGGAAATCTCGGTTTACTCGGCAGTCATTTACGCCGTCACTTTACTGCTGAAGAAAGGCCTCTACAAAAAATTATCGCCCGCGCTGCATTATGGCATCTGGATTATCCTGTTGTTACGCCTCCTGATGCCGTTCACAATCGATAGCGGCATTAATCTGATTGTCATCCCCGCGCAAGCGCCAAAGGCGCAAACGCAGTCTATGGAAACACTTCCGGCTTTTGTGAGCGGAAATGCCGCCGATCCGGCCGCCGCTCAAAGCATCGCCGATGTGACGGCCTCGGATTTCACGCCCAATCGGTCTTCCATTCCGGAGCAGATCGTCAAGTCTGAAAATCTTTCGCCGGCCGGGGATGGTTCCGCAGCCGTCCTGCCATCCGCCTGGTCTGCGGACACATTGCTATTGGCTCTTTGGCTTACCGGCGCCGGTATTTATTTAATCTATATCATCAGCGCCTATATTCTCCTGAAAAGGCATATCCGGCGCGATGCTGTTTATCCTGCCCCCCAGCTGCAAACACTTTTCAATCAATGCCGGTCCGATCTCGGCGTAAACGGCAAGCTGCGCATCCTGGGGTTATACGGCCTTTCTACGCCGGCGCTTTTTATTCCTTTCACGATACTGATGCCTATGGAATCGCTGGTTTCCATGAATCCCCAACAAATCCGGTATGCCTTGCAGCATGAATTAGTCCATTATAAGCGGAAGGATCATCTCGTAATTATACTGCTTTGCCTGCTGCAGGCTGTTTATTGGTTCAATCCCATTATTTGGCTGGCATTCCGGCAAATTCGCCTGGATATGGAAGCCGCCTGTGATCATGCTGTCGTCAAGCTTATGAACGGCGAGGAAAAAAGCAGTTACGCCATGATGGTGCTCTCCCTGTTCACCCGAAAACAGCAGGGACAATTCGTTCTGGGCATGGCGCCGGGCAAAACCAGGAAAGCAGCGGAGCAGCGGATACACGGTATTTTTATGGAAAACAGGAGCAAGCCGGGCGCGAAGATCGTATCCGCCGTTCTGACGATGATGCTCCTCATCAGCTGTTTTACCACCGCCTGCCAGCCGACACCGGAATCCCCGGTTGTCGTGGGCAAGGACGGGGAAAAACTCGAAGAGATCATCAACGCGGCGCCTTCAATGTCAGACACCCCAATCCAAACGGCATCAAATACGCATTATACCGGCGCTTTTGCCGGAGCGGATGATACCGTAACCGTTCAGATCGACGCCGATATCGTTAAGCCAGACAAAGGCATGCCGGTTGTCACGGTAAAACCGCATGTGCTGTCGATAGAACAAGTTAAATCCATAGCCCAGGTCTTATTTCGCAATCAAACCGTCTATGAACCGCAAATAATCATGACCAAGGCCAATCTGGACACAAAGATCAAAGAATTGACAGCGATCATCAAGGATGAGCCGGCCCTGTTGAAAAACTACGGCGGCAACCAGGATACTGTGGACAAAGTCAAGGCCAAGTATAAGGCATGTATCGCCAAATATGAGCAAATGATCGCCGACGCGCCGGATACGATCGCACTCAGAGAAACCGACTGGATTTTTCGCAGCCAGCTTTATTATATGGACCGGATTGCATTTGACGGCAATTTAGCGGAGAACACGAACCAGGCGGCAGAAATTGAACAGCAGTATAGCGATTCAGAGTCGATCCAGTTTGTTTCTACGATCGGTAACTACCATGCCTTTATGGAAGTGACCAATTCGGAGACCGATGAATATGTTGATCACTTGGCGGTCTTTTATCTGGGCTCCAACATAAACGGCGCTGTTTCCTATTGGAATCCTGAGGATTCGCGGCCCATGGAAATGACACGTGACGAAACCATCCTGATGGTTAAGGACGCGCTGAGTCAAATGGGTATCACCCATATCCAGCTCACTAGCTGCACAGCTCAGGGATCCGTTAAAAGTGATTCCGAATCCATCGATTATGACAATCAGGAAGACGCGCTCGCCGCAGCCGCCGCCAGCGCGCCGCCATCTTCCCAGCCGGCGGAAGGCGAAGATGTTTACGGCTACAACATGAAATTTTCAACCACTTATCAGGATGTAGCCAGTCATGATATGGAGTCCTTCAATCCTGACAATGCCGCCGATCAATACGGCCCTGTTTACCAATATGAGCAATTATATATCCAGGTTCGCAACGGGATGATCACCTATTTCTTCTGGTTCTCGCCTCTGGAGCCTGTAACGGTGGAGAACGAAAATGTTGCGACCCTGACGTTTGAGGAAGCCTTAGCTGCTTTTACGAAACAAAGCCAGCTGAGCTATACGTTGGCCAGTCTGTCGCGCCATGCGTCGGCTTATCAAGCATCGGATTCAGAAGATCTTACCGGTAATACGCAGAACATGACCGGCAAAATCAACATCACAGATATCCGGCTCGATCTCATGCGCATCTGTATCAAGAATCATCCAGGCGTTTACCGCATGGTACCGGTTTGGACTTTTACAGGCAATGAACAGCTTTTTATCCAGGACCGCCCCGTTCAGGCATCGAGAGATATTCCGACCTATATTGCGATTAATGCTCTGGACGGCAGCATCATCGATATGTCGCAAGGGTACTAGCAGAATATGGACAAATCGGTCATGATGACAGATATCAAGCGCGCGTTGACCGGAAAAGGGTTTGTCGCCGGCGCAGCCGGAACGATCGGCGTCATTGCCGTATCATCACTGGAGAGCCTTGTGGGCGGCGCAAGAAATCCTTTTCTTCGGCAAAACGGATATCATGCTCAATTGATCACGAACGCCTTGTCCGGCGACGCGCTGATGATGGCGCTGCCGGTTCTTTGCGCCCTGCCTTTCGCGGCGGCCTTTGTGGATGACATGAAAAGCGGTTTTATCAAGCCCTTTCTGCACCGTGCAGGTACAGCGTCCTATATTAAGGGTAAACTCATCGCCTGCGGACTTTCGGGCGGATTAGTCCTGTTTGTCGGCATCGTCCTGGCATACGGGCTGTCAGCCCTGGTTTTCATCCCGCTGGAACAGCCTTCAGCGCCGCGTATAGCCGAACAGGCTTATATCGCCGCAAACCTTGATGACGGCAACCTTTTACGCCATCTCAGGCGCGCTCTGGTCATTGACCGGTTTTGTCATGGCTGCCCTGAGTATGAACAGATATGTGGCTTACGCCTCGCCTTTTATCTTTTACTATTTACTGATTATCCTGCACGAACGTTATTTTTCCGGCTTTTCTTTATTTTATCCCAAAGAATGGCTATTCCCCTCCGATGTCTGGGCGCTGGGCAATCTGGGCGTACTTTTATTACTGGCCGGAATGATCATTTCACTCTGTTCTGTCTTTGTTCTGATCGCCGGAAAGAAGCTTGCTCATGTCTGAACTCAGGCAGATTAACGCGGTAGCCGTCTATAATTTCCGGCAATGGCCTAGAAATCCACGTATTTACATCACCTTTGCCCTGGCGTTCATTCTGTGCTTCCTGCTCTCAGACAAGGCCGTACGCTTTGCGCAAGATTACTCGACTACCCTGCAGCTTGTCGAAACCTTCGTCTGGACATTCGGGGACAGCAATTCCATTTTGCTTTCTTCTCTCCTCCTGGTCCTGCTGTTCGCCGATATGCCGCTGATCAGTGCCGGTACGCCGTTTTACCTGATACGTACGAATCGAACGCTGTGGCTCATAGGACAGGCGGTCTACATCACGCTGGCAACAGGAGTCTATATGATGTTTATCCTTCTTTCGACCATACTGTTATGCCTGAGTCATTCGTTTACCGGCAATATGTGGAGCAAAACGGCGGCCATCCTTGCCTATTCGGGAGATGGAACGGCAGTGGCGCTGCCTGCCCTGGTCAAGACGCTGGAAATGAGCACGCCCTATGAATGTATGGGCGCCATCTTCCTGTTGATGCTTCTTTATACCTTGCTGATGGCCTTTATCATGCTGACCGTTAATATCCGCAAAGGACAGCTGGCCGGATCGACCAGTGTCTTCGCCTTCAGCCTGTTTGGGTTTCTTCTTAAGCCGCAGTCTTTCGAAACGTTGTTTCAGCTCCCCAAAAAGCTGATGTATAAAGCCAATGTGGCTGTCGGCTGGCTTTCACCGCTAAACCAGGCCACCTATTCTATGCATAATTTTGGTTACGACCAATTGCCGCGTTTATGGCAGACTTATATCCTTTTTATCGTGTCGATCAGTCTGTGTTTTATCTGGGCGCTGCGGTCGATGCGGAAGTTCAATTTTCATTTCGCAGGAATGGAGGGCTAACGATGGATGCAGCCGTCAGCGTTCAAAATGTGAGTAAAAAATTCGGCGCCGACAGGGTTCTGGTCAATGTCACCCATGATTTTATGCCCGGTAAAATCCATGGGATTGCAGGCAATAATGGCAGCGGCAAGACTGTGCTCATGAAATGCATATGCGGTTTTCTGATCCCTGATCACGGCAAGATCATCGTGAATCATCAGCAAGTCGGCAAAGATGTCGATTTCCCCGATGACATCGGGATCATTATCGAAACGCCAGGATTTCTGCCATACTTATCCGGCATGAAGAATCTGGAGATTCTCGCTTCGCTCAAGCAAAAGGTCCATGCCGCCGGCATCCGGGAAGCCATCCGGCGCGTCGGCCTTGATCCCTCTTTGAAAAAGCCTGTCGGCAAATATTCCCTTGGCATGCGCCAGCGTCTCGGCATCGCCCAGGCGATCATGGAGAATCCATCGATCCTGATCCTCGACGAGCCGCTTAACGGGTTGGATAAAAGCGGGGTGCAGCAGATGCGCGAATTGATGAAAGAATTGCGCGCGCTGGGTAAAACGATTATTCTGGCCAGTCATCAGGCAAAGGATGTAGATGAACTCTGTGACACCGTCTGTGAAATGGACGCCGGGATTTTGACAGACGTGAGATAAAATGAAGCGGCATTTCATTTTTATCAAATAAAACGCCGCTTCTGTGTTCCATGATCTATTCAAATTCGGTTACAAAGTTATTTGGAAAGACTGTTGAGTTTTGTTTCCAGCTGACCGTATAACTCATTGTAGGCACTGACAACCGTTTCCGGATGCAGGGCTTTATAGCCTTCGATGAACTGGGCCCAAAGGGATTCGAATTCGCCTTCGTTTTCAGCCATGATCAAGGGGACAAGCTGCTTCATTTTGTATTCTTTCAGCTTGGTCGCCGTTGTTTCTACATCGCTGCCCGGCTCCAGGGAAACGGAGCTATATATGCCGCTGTGTACCATCTCATATTTGAAATTCTTGTTGTTCTTCCAAGGATCGGTAACCGTTTTCCAACCATAATGTGAATATACGGCTTTCAGGCGATCACTCATCGCCAGGTTCTTAACAGACTCGTCGAAAGCAAGATTGTAAACCTGCTCATTTTTGTCATAACCGGCTGAAAGTCCGAGGAAATAATACGTTCCGACGCCGTCGTTAAAGGTCTTGTCGTCCGATACGCCATTGACACAATCCAGATAATTCTGCGTTACACTGCGCAGACCGTCTTTCATGGTATAGTGTTTGCCTTCAACGCCCCAGCCAAGCAGGGTCTGACCTTCTTCGGTAGCAACCCAGTTGAGTAATTCCATGATCCTGTCAGGATGTTTGGCATTTTTCGTAATAACAATGCTCTGGTAATCATAATTGTCAATAATTGGGATAATCCGTTTCTGGCCGGCCGCTTGTTGTTCTTTCAGCATAATCGGCATGGTCACATATTGCATGTTTTCTTTGCCCAGGGATTTTAGATTATTATTGACAGCGTCCATATTCCAGGTGACATATACGGTTGCCAGGGCTCTGCCGGAATTGAGTTTTTCTGTAGCAACCGCGTCGGTATCTGTAAAGCATTCCGGATCCAGGATACCTTCGCGATACAGGGTGTTCCAGAATTTTACGCCGCTCTTCCAGGCCGGCACATCTTGAATGCCGTCAACAAATTTATTCGTATCCGTGTCCCAGGCAGCCGGACTCGTATATTCAGGATACCGGCCCTTGCTGGCAAACTGCATCATCGTGTCGCCGAGAACCCAGTCTTCCTGAGCGCCGGCAACCATACCCAGCGTGTCGTTGCCGTCGGTCGTCGGATTGTCCTTTAAGCCTTGTTTCAGAAGATTGACAAAAGAATCCTCATCGAGAACTTCCGGCCAACCCTGTTGTTCCAGGACATCGCTGCGGATAATCATATCGAAGCGGGGTGTTGTGGCATGTTCGACGTCCGGCGTATTGGCTGTCCAATTGTACAGTTTGCCGTCTTCCGAATTCAATTTCCAATAAGGAATGGAGTCTTTATAGAATTCAAGAAAATTCGGAGCATATTGCTCCGCCAGAGCGCCGATATCCAGAAGCGCGCCGGCATTGATGTATTTCTTGACCATCGTGCTGCCCTGAAGCTGGAGCATGTCGGTATAATCGCCGCCGGCCAGCATTTGCGCGCATTTTTCTTCCCAATCGCCCGCATAACCGACAACATTGATTTGAATCCCGAATTTTTCGTAGATTTTTTTACCGACATCATTTTCCAGGCTCTTGGTGTCCTTTGCGCCCGGAATCAGATATTCGATGACATAATCCTCTTTTGGTTCGGTCTGGGCAGCGGTTGTCGTGGATCCCGCAGCCGTCGTGCTGCCGGTTCCGCCGGTACTCCCGGTCGTGGTGGGAGACTGCGCGCAGCTGGTCGCAACTGCAGCCATCATGACAGTCGCCAGAATAATCGCGAGAATCTTCTTAGTCATTATTTCATCCCTCCATAATTTTTTATATCAACCGGCAGCTATCTGCCGACTAATACACAGCTTTGCCTGGTTTATCCTTTGATCGATCCGATCAGCAATCCTTGGGCAAAATGTTTTTGCAAGAACGGGTACACACACATGATCGGAATAACGGTGATAACCGTCATGGCCATTTTCAAAGACGTGGTATTGATGGTTTGAAGCTGGGCTTTCTGACGCGCCGATTCGACGCTGCTGGTGCTGGTTTGTATGAAATTCATCAGAACATAGGACAGGGTATGCAGTTCGGTTTGCGTGTCGTTGTAAATCATGGTATCGGCATAGGCGTTCCATTGGCCGACGCAGTTGAAAAGCAGAATTGCCGAGAGCACCGGCTTGCTTAAGGGCAAGATGATGCGGAACAAAACGGTAAAATCGCTGGCCCCGTCTATCATGGCGCTTTCTTCCAGAGCCGCCGGCAGGCTCTCCATGTAGGTTTTTATTAAAATCATGTCATATACGCCAAACAAACTCGGAATGATATAAACCCAGAACGTACCGGACAAGCGCAGGGTATTCATCAAGATATACATTGGGATCATCCCGCTGGAGAAGTACATGGTTATCGTCAGAAATTTGACAATAAAGCTTCTTCCCATTAAATCGCGGTGCGTCAAGGCAAAAGCGGCCAGCGACGAGACGAGGATGCAGCCGGCCGGGCCCAGCGTTGAACGCAAGACCGATATCAATAAGGCGTGCGGAATTTTCTCGACCTGGAGCATGAGCCGGTAGGCATCGAAATTAAAACCTTTGGGATACAGGAGCAATCCCTTCCCGATCAAGCCTGAATTGCTTAGCGAATAAAAGACGATATAGAGAAACGGATAGAGGGAGACCAGCGTAACAACAACCATGATCGCCATAACCACGCTATCAAAGACGATGCTCCCGACCGTTGCTTTATGTTTAATTGCCATTTTCACATGCTCCTTGTCTGTGCATTACATCAAAGATTTGCCGTTAATCCTCTTAGCCGTAAAGTTAACCAGGGTAAAGATAATAATGCTGGCAAAGGTTTTTACAACGCCAACCGCCGTAGCATATGAGAAATTCAAATGCTTCAGGCCATAGTTGTAAATATACAGATCGAGGACTTCCATTCTTTCCCAGTTTGAGCTATTTGTAAAAAGATAGTATTCTTCAAAATTCGAACCCAATATCCAGCCGGAATTCATAATCAGTAAAATAACCAGCGTCGGCGCCAAGGCCGGAATGGTGATATAAGCGATTTTTTGGAATCGGGTCGCGCCGTCAATATTGGCGGCTTCATACTGCTCCTGATCGATGCCGGCTAAAGCCGCCAGGAAAATAACGCTGTTATAGCCAATGCTCTTCCAGACATTGACAAAAAGGATCAAACCCCAGGCATACCTGGCATCGCCCAGAAAATTAATGCCCTGATTTGTGATGCCCGTCTCAACGAGGACCTGGTTGACGACGCCGGTTTTCACGGCCAGAAACGAATTGAAAATCATATAAGTAATAACCCAGGAAACAAAATATGGGAAAAAGGAACTCGTCTGAACAATTTTCTTGATCCGCTTGAACTGAACTTCATTAAGCAAAATGGCAAAAAGGCAGGCAGCCGTAAGCTCTACAAAAAGGCTCATCAGATTAATGACCAGGGTGTTGCGGATGGTGTACCAGGCGTCATTTACACCGGTAAAGAAACTGATAAACTCCTTCAGGCCCACCCAGGGAGCTGTAAACATGTTTTTCCCCAGTTCGTAGTCCGTAAATGCCATAATCCAGCCGGACAACGGGGCATAAGCAAAGATCACAACCAGAATAATCGCCGGCACCAGCATCAAATACAATTGATATTGCCGTCTCAGTCTGGCACTGAACGACTTTGGCGCATGATTGGATTCCGCTTTCAGAATCGATTCCATCTTTTGCATTGATTCCATCCTTTACTCATCAAGGCACTTGGTAAAGCTAATAACATATAGGGCAGAAAAAGTTATTCTGTGCTATATTCAAACGATACGCTATCGATCAACCTTGAAAAAGTGACAAAATAAACGTCATATAGGACAAACAATACTAAAAGATGTCTTTAGAGCGTTTTCTTTATGTCAATCCTGCACAACCTGTTTTTTATACTCGCCCGGCGAAGTGCCGTAAAGCGTTTTAAATATTTTACAGAAGTAATTGAAATCTTTATACCCGACCTGCACCGCGACATCCGCCGCCCGGCGGCCGCCCTCGGCCAGAAGTTCCGCAGCCTGAGCGGTGCGGACCGTATTGAGATAGTCGCGAAACGTAACGCCTGTTTCTTTCATAAACAAGCGGCCCAGATATACCGCATTATAATGCAGATCCTCGCCGATCATCCGCAGGCTGATATCCTCCTGATAATGCAAAGCGACATAGGACTTTATCCTTGCCGTCAGTTCGGTATCATTCGTCTCAACTAAACCGTTTTTCTGATCAAGCTCCCGGCGGATGGAAGCCAGAGTATGAAGCAAATCATCAATATTGATCGGCTTCAGCAGATAATTGCGCACACCATAACCGATAGCGGTCCGTGCGTAATCGAAATTGCGGTAGCCGCTGATGATGATGACTTCTGACGAGATATTTCGATCCTTCATCGCCTTGATCAGCTCCAGGCCGTCCATCCGCGGCATGCGGACATCGGTAATGACGACATCATAATGCTGTGATTCCATTTTCTCCAGCGCCTGATAACCGTTTTCAACCAAATCTGCCACGACAAAGCCGGCTTTCTCCCAGGAAATTAACGCTTTCAGGCCGTTTCGGATAAACGACTCATCCTCTGAAATCAATACTTTGTACATCCGGCGCCACCTCCAGCTGCCTGACCGGGAGAGAAAGAAACAACCTGGTTCCCTTGTCCTGCTCACTTTGAATCATCATCGTCGCATCGGCGCCGTACATCAGCCGCAACCGTCTGGCTATATTGCGCAGCGCAGTATTTTTCCCGGTCTCCTCGTTTGATCCCAATGATGCATTCAACTCGTTGAGTTCCGCTTCTCCCATGCCAATCCCGTCGTCAGACACATCAATATGCAGATATGAGACATCACTGTAAATCGAAAGCAAGATGCTGCCCTCGCCTTCTTTAAGCTCCAGCCCATGGTAAACAGCATTTTCAATTAACGGCTGCAAAAGGAACTTCGGTATTCTATAATTAGGCAATTCATCTGAAATGTCAATCTTCAAATGAATCTTCCCTTCAAAACGGAATTGCTGAATGATGAAGTAGCGGCGGATAAAGGTGATTTCTTTATTCAGGGAAATCGTTTTCTCCGTACCGTCGATCATCTCGCGATAACTCTCCGCAAAAATCTGAATCAACTCGGCAGTCTGGGTATCACCTTTCAAAATCAGGCTCATGCGGATGCTTTCCATGGTATTGAAAAGATAATGGGGATTGATCTGCCGCTGCAAAGCCAGCAGCTGCGCCTCTTTCTGGGCATTGTCCAGCTGTTCTTCCTTAAGCTTGGCCTCCACGGTTTGTTTGGTCAGGAGGTCGAGCTCTTCAAGCATATGGTTAAAACGGCGGCCAAGCCAGGCCACCTCGTCGTTACCGGGAACCGTTACAGAAACGGCATATTCGCCGTGCCGGATGTCGTTCATCCGGTCGGCCAGATACTCCAGCCTTTTGGTTATGGTATGCGAAAAAAGGATCAATAAGGGCAGCGCCAGGATGATACACGCAATGCAGATAATCAAGTTGGCCTGCTGAATATACCGCTGATTCTGATAAACATAATCCAGCGGAATCAGATTGCATAATTTCCAGCCGGAGAGCCCCATTTTACTACTCTCCACCGTATCAATGGTAATCAAGTATTGTTTCCCGTTGTATAAAACGTATTTTTCATTTTCAGGTAAATCCATCTGGGCGATTTTAATCAGCTCATCCGTTACAGTTACATTGGATATGATCGGCTGGCTTCGTTCGTCGGTCAACAAGACAACATTTTCTTCCTCTTCGCCATTGACCAGATAGTGCTCAAAATCCGCCAGATTGGCATGAATCTCCAGAACCCCGATCGGTTCCGAGGACAGTTTATATTCGGCAATCGGTATCAGTAAGCTTAAATACTTCCTGGCGACCTGAGTGTTGTTTTCCAATACATTTTCCTGAACAACACCTTCCCAGAAAACCGAGCTCATGTAATCTTTGACGGCTGTTTGTTTTGCTTTAAATAACGCTTCGTTACGGATAAACAATCCGGAAAATTTCAAGTTCTGATTCGGCGTATAGATATGGAGCTGTATATCCGGCTTGCGATACCGGGCTTTCGAAATCACCGTCTGAATACGCTCGGCATAAAAATTGTAGAGATAGACGTCCTTTTTATTTGTTTCGCTGAGATACTCGATGATATTGGTATCCCTGGCAATATCATAGCCGATTGAATAATACTCATCCAATTCATTCAATATATTCTGGCGCAGCTGATTGGTTGACTGCCTGTAAATCTGTATCGACTGTTCGATACTGCTGCGGCCGACGACAATCGTCAGATAAAGGCTGAGCACCAGGATAGGAATCAGAATAAACGGCAAATAAAACAAAACCAGTTTATACCGGAGTTTGAAGATTTTCTTCCCGCTTCTCATACGCAATTAATCCATTCAACTCAAGATAAGTCCTTGACAGGACTGAACCAAACGTCATATTGATCATACCCTATTTCATCATTTGCGCAAGCGGTGATTTCATGGCGCTATATTTCAATCTTCTTGAGTCTTCTGAAAAAAGAGCTTCGACTCACACCCAGCCTGGCAGCGGCTTCCAGTGCGGTTAACTTGCTGTTTCTGTAATCCGTCATTACTTCAGTGAGTTTCGTGTCGTCGATCCGCACAGGTGTCCTGCCACGGTAAAATCCCTGAGCAGCCGACTTCCTGATGCCTTCTGCCCGTTGCTTGTTCATGTAGCTCTTTTCTTTTTGATAGAGGCTCATCAGGAGGGAATAATATGCTTTTCTGTTACTGTCGTCAATGAAAAAATCGACAGCCTTGACATCATTACCGGCGCAGATTATTCGAAGAAGCTGCGCAATTATCCCAGCTGATCTCGATTCGGCTTGTTCTATTGCCGCATAATCCACGCTATGCTTATCATCAGCAGCAGTCCAACGTTCTGCGTAGAACCGGTCTCCACTGTATCTGGTGTCTGTCCGGATCAGCCATTCCAGCCTGTTCAGGTAATTCATGCCGCAGTCTTCAAGCAGCTTCCAGAGATCCTCCCGGTTTTCTCCAGGCGTCCGCTCGCTGATAAACACAGGCGTCGTATTTTTACGCACATATTGAGACTTCCTAAGATCAAGATTCAATCCGGGAATTCCTTGGAACAAAGCAGTCGTCAGTAAATCAATGACACTATAATTGGGTGTAAAAGTATATGAGAAGCTTTCGTCTTCACACAACACATATTCAATTTTTGAGACTCTATAGGAAAATCCCAAATCATCATCAAGGCAGATTATTGCCGTCGTTGTTGCTTGATTCATCTGTTATCCTTTCCAGCAAGTCATACGACGCCTTAATCATCAATTCATAACGCGCCGAAAGCATATGCTTGTAAAATCGCTTATGTGTTTCACTGATCAATGGAGTATTATCAATTAAAGTATAAACGCGATATAGATCGAGCTTTTTACATACAGCTTTTAACGCTGAATTGCACTCGGGGAACGCACAACTGCGTATAACTTCATAATATGAGCTTATCTTGCCATTCAGCAAAATCTGTGAAGTCGGAAAAGTAAAAACTCTCTTTTTAGTTTCTTCATCCGAGTTCATAACGGTTTCCATTTCTATTTCATCGTCCATATTTGGAAACAGGCAGGATCCATTATCAAAAACAGGAGCTAATGAGTAAGCGTTATTTTTCTTTATAAAGCCCCAGTTACTGCCATGCCGGTCAAAATTACCGAGTAGTGCATCCACAATATAGATCACCCAAAAAGAATGAATCGTCTCTTCGACCTGAGTCAACTTTGAATTATCTTGGAGCATCTTTATGATGTCGTCATATGAGTACTGATAGCGTTCCTTATCTTGATCCAATGAACGCTCTCCAACATCATTAAAGGGCACAAATTGGACGCCTTGTTCAATAAAATCCTTGCACGCAACAACCTGTTCTCCCCGATAAGTTCCCAGATATGTTTCTTGAGTCGGAAAGCCAAGTAAAGCAAATACATGCGAACCGATATATTCGGAGATATGGTTGCTACGTAAACCGAAGGCTGTGTTTTTTTGAAATTTCAACATATAGGGAGATCCATTAATGATAATGCCGATCTTCTTTTCTGAGCCGCCATAATATCGGTTACTCAATGGATAATTTGAAAAGTCCACACCTTCACCTCGCTATATATCAATACATCAAAGTTTTCAGTATCATTAGAATCATGTTTTTATTACGGAACCTCCCGCACATATTAGGTCACCTCATTAGTATCATAATTATATCACGTTTCTATTGAGATTCAACCTATATGTAAAACGTGTTGGTTTATAATATACGATGGCCGGAACGTATCTTTAACATCATATTTGGCCGCCTGTTTCATTTGCTCTGAAGCAGGATGATGTGAAACAAATAAAAACCCCGAGACCATTGAAATCTCGAGGTTATCTTGGCTGCCGGACAAGGATTTGAACCCTGACAAACTGATCCAGAGTCAGAAAAACGGTGTTTGGGCTGAGTTTGCCTGAAACTGGACAAAGCCTTGTGAGTGCTGAAACCAAAGCGTTTTAGGCGATAAATTTATTCTTTGGCTTGAATTTGGTTTTAGACAGTTGAGTTGAGTTCGCACACAATCCGCACACAAATTATTACACGGCCCTTCTTGCATTATGCATAATTATGTTATCAAGTAATATTAAATGTTACTGATAATTCCAATCAACCAATATATAATTCTCATCTAATTGGTCCCTTAATTTCCTTGCGCGCTTAAAAAAACCATCTTTATTAGTCTCAAGCATTTCTTTGGAGTTTAATATTGGAGATTGAATTCGATTAACTGTATCAAGAACAATCCGATCAGTTAGATTCATTCGCGGAGGACTGTTTTTATATATTTCTACCACAGATGTGTACAAAGTTTCAATTGATTTATCAATCAGCTCTCTTTTTTCCTTGTCTCTAATTGTGTCAAGGCTCCTGATTGTTTCACATATTCTATATATCCGAGTATCATTGGGTAATCTTGCGTATAATTCGTTAATAATGATATCTCTGCTAAAAGAAAAATCATAATTTAGTTCTGTATATTCTATAAGTTCAATATATTCTATTATTCTATCAAAATACTGCTTTTTTTCTGAATCAGAACAAAATTCCAAGAATTTCCCCCATAGCCAAGGTGTACTTCCTGTATGCGTTAAAGTTATATAAAACAGCCTCTCAAAACTAAGTTTTCGTTTATCGCCATTACTAAATATGATATCCAATAAATCCCTGTTGCACCATTCTCTCTCCATTATTAATTTTTCAAAATATTCTCGCAAAGCAACATCATATGATTTATCCAAGATATCCATTCGCAATATTTCTTGAATAAGATCATTCCAAATGTTATTTCGCGGGTGATGATAACCATTCCACCATAGTGGTTGTGGATATCCACAATAAACATTTAGACATTCTTCTAATACCTTTTGTTCTCGCAGTAAAGTTATAATTTCTGTCAATTCTTTGTTGAACAAAACAGAATCGAAAAGTGCAACTTGAATAATCTCTGGTACATTTCTTCTTGTTAAAGCAACTGCTTTAATCCACATCACATCATTTCTATCAGATTTAATAATACCGATCACTTTGTTTGCTTCATTTTTAGACAGATAATGCCAATTATTTACAATATGATTGATATGAGAAGTTATAATACTAGTGTTACGTACGTTAAGCATTTTATTAAATAATTCTTCTCTTACAGAACTATCATCTTTTGTTCCAATCATTAAGTATTCCATAACACTCATGCCATAATCATCAGCGTTACAGCATCGAATAAGCCATTCATTCCAGGTTTCCATCAATCTTACAATACGCTTCTTATCTTTGATATATTTTAAAGACGTCTCAATAGTATTTACCATGTGTGGCTCATGCATAGATGTAAATTGTAATGGGAAATTTATAAAAAGCTCGGAGAATATATCACCCCAAACATACCATAATTTTTCCTTTTCTTCATTGTTATAATAACTCCAATTAATACTTTCTTCATTATAGTCAGAAGCAAAGTCTTCCAAAAATCTCCTTGAACGTGCTGCTACAGACATGCGGTTACTTATTGATTTCTTAAAATATGTTTGTATCATGCTTTGGTTTATTTGAGAATATTTTAACCAAGAAATCAGTGATCCTCTAAAAAGATTAAAGATAATATTACAATCTTCATAATCATTTAAGTATTCGCAAACATCATCATGATTATATGCATAGTTTTTGAAAAATAAAAAGACTGCCTTTTCTTTGATGAAAACTTCATCGTAAGAAGCTGCCATTAATAAAAATTCTTCTGTAAGATTTTCAGAAATAGTGGAATTCAATATTTTGTAAACAATATCCGTACTGAAATGCTCATTATCCTTTAAGCATTTATCAATCGCTTCAATTGTTAATGGAGATCTGTATCCAAATACTTCATGCAAATCAATATCAACTTCCATACTTGGATTAAACCAAGGCTCGCTATTATGCCATAGAATATGATCTCCGAAATATCGATTTATAGCGTGGTTTAACACTCTCTCTTTCAATTTAAAGTTTAAATTGGCATAATTTTTATCGAGTAAGAATATTGCTTTGTCTTTTACTGAAGGGAAAATGGAATCAACAGCTAGAGATATCAAATCAAGTATATCGTTTGAATTTTGCACTTCATATGTTTCATCCAAAGTTATAAGTGCGCATATATTAGCGTTTTTTGATAATGCTGAAAGGCTTCTTTTGGCTAATAAAATAACGTCATCTTTACGCCAATAGTTCTGTACCTGATGCCGGAAAAGTGACTTACTTGCGGCATAAAAGATAGGATGCCGGAAATATATGCTATTCAACTGATTTCGAGCAATGTATCCGCTACTTTCGAAATAGTCTAATATCTCACGGTGCTGATCAGTTATTTTATATATATGACCATAGTATGGAAATCTAATTTCGAGGTGTTCTGATTTACCGGCAAACTTGACTGAATGTGTCGTATACCGGTCAGTATTTATTGCTGGGTACTCTATAAAATCCCCTAGAATATATTCCATATCCTCTATACTGATTGTTCTAATTGTATTACAACAAAGTCCGAGAGCAATAAATAGTTTGATATATTCGGTTCCTCTTAACTGAATTTTTGATATAATCGCTTCCGTACTTATTCTAGCCGTGTTAATTAGTTGAACAATATTTTTATTTTGGATCTCAGATAGTACTGGATATTCACACTTTAAATGTGATATCTCCCCCAATTCCAAAAATTTACCGCCTTCATTTATCTTTAGCCACTTTTGGATTTCACCAAATATATTTTTTGATTCAGAAGAACCCCCAAAACATTTGTCCCAAAGTTCATAAGCAACGGAGATATGCTTTAATGTTAAATCATACCAGACATTGCTTTTAATTTTACATTCATCCAAAGTTTCCTTACACATTATTGTGAGTAGTACGTCTGTTCTTGATGTAATAATAATTTTTCTGCCTGGTGAAGATTTTTCATCGATCAGCTTATAAATTTGAATTAAGATTTCATGAGCATTGCTTTTCACTTCCACAGCGCCAAACGGGTCTTCGTATAATAAAAGTCTTGGTTCTTGAGCGCTATAATTCAGAAAATTTAACGCACCCGATTCTCCGGAAAGCTCGGTTGTAATACAAACGTGATATCCTCTTTCTGCAAACTTCTGGGCAATGCTTTTAGCAAGATAACTCTTGCCACAAAATGGTGCACCTGCTAACAATAGTGTGTGATTACAAACTAAGTGATCAAAACATTCTTGTTCTTCAACACGTTTAATATAATTAGTGTCATATTGCATTATAGTTTTTGATCGCCGTGTAAGTAATTTATTTATATCTAATGCAATATCAGCTCCTGTGTCTCTTCCCATTATAACAATATCAATTAGCTCTTTGTAAACATTTTCGCAGTCAATTTGAGGAATTAAATACTTCATATTTAGGATTGAAAGTACGCAGCTCTTTATCTGATCATATGATGATCTCTCAATAATGCTGATCTTCTTAAATGCTTTTCTTAGTATTGGTTTAGAAATACCTGGCAAATGTGACTCTAAGTAATTATGCCTTTTAATATCAATTGGACTTGTTGAATTTCTATAGGAATTTAAAATTGCACCTTTTACGTTATCTAAAAACGAATTATTATAAGGTTGATTTGACTCCTGAACAAATCCTTCATTTCTTATAAACGAGCAAATATCATCCTTACACCTGCTGTCAGTTACAAAAACAACATATCTGTTGGGATCAGTTATTATTTTTGATAAAAGATAATTAGTATCACTACGTTTTTCGAAGTGTGAGATCCATTTGCAAAAATCAGAAAGATCTGATTGGTCGGCTTTTTTCTTTGCTTGAATGTCTAAAATATATTGATGCCCTTCATTGCAAAATTTGATTTGAGCGTCCTCATCATTTTCAACAAAGATACAAATATCTTCTTTATCTGTATACATAAGCGAGAGGTAGATAGTAACGAGATATTGATACTCATAGCCTTGAACGCCGCTAATCTCAATTGACAATTTGCCCTACCCTCTTTCAATAATTTATTTTCAATTTAATAAACAATTATTTGCTCTTTGTATTTTAACTAATAAATTGAAGTAAATCAAAACAATGTATAGTCTTGTTTGAATATGCATATTGCGGTGCGCCAGCGCCGCCATTCCGGCAGGATGAGCACCAGGATACCGGAATGGCAGCACCAGATAACGGAATGCCGCGTCAGTTCAGATTGTTGATGAAACCGTATTTTTCGCGCATGGACGGCTTGTCTTCTTGACTCTTAATTTCGATGACGTAAGAATCATAAACGATCCGGTCCAGAATAGCGTCGGCCAGGGTTTCTTCAGCAATCCGGTGATGCCAGCCGGCTGGCGCGAACTGTGAACAAAAGATGGTTGAGGCTGTTTTATGCCGTCGATGAACGATTTCATAGATGAACCGGGACTCTTCAGCCGTCAGCTTAACCAGCATCCAGTCGTCGAGAATGAGCAAGCTGATTTTGGCATAATCTTTGTAGAGTTGGCGCATAGCACCTGAGGCTTCAGCCAGATGCATCTCTTCAAGCAATGACGGTAGGCGGATGAATTTGACAGTATAAAACTGCTTGCAAGCTTCCATGCCTAGCGCACAGGCGATGTAGGATTTGCCGGAGCCTGCAGCACCCATATTGATCACGTTGCGGGAATCGCTGATGAACTTACAGGATGCCAAGCGAACGATTTGATCGCGGTTCAGTTCGCGGCGCGGTGAGAAGTCAATTTCAGCGATATGCGCCTGTGGCTGGTCGAAATTGGAGTTTTTGATAAGCCGGTCCAGCCGGTGATTTCTCTGGCTGGTGTATTCGATATCGGTCAGGATGCCCATACGCTCCTCAAAAGATAAGCTTTCCATTTGCGGGTCAGCCAGCTGTTGATGATAGGCCGCCGCCATGGCACTTAGATGCATGCTTATTAGTTTTTCACAGGTTGAATTACTCATAATAGTTGCCTCCGTAATGTTTGGCGCCACGCGTAAAGGCATGAAGGTCTTCTGGCGTCTGCTTCTGCTTACTGGTTGCCGGCAGGTTCTGATCTGATTTCAAGATGGTCAAAACGGTCTTATAGCTGGGAGTTGGTGTAAAGCTCAAAGC